>NZ_UCNN01000005.1 GCF_900473935.1 Synechococcus sp. UW105
GGTGGATCCGCCTCGAAAGGTGGAGAGGGTGGTGGTGGCGGTTCCGCTGGTTCCGTCTCCCTCGGACTCTCCTCACAGATTGCGGAACTCGCTATCCAAACCAAGGGCGACAACGCCCATGCCGTCTTCCTTCAGTCCATCGGTGGTGGTGGTGGTGCCGGCGGCCTCGTCAACAACGCCTCCTCCGGTGGCAACCTCAACGCCTCCTTCTCCATGGGCGGCACCGGTGGTTCCGGTGGTTCCGCTTCCAATGTCAACTTCTACGCCGACGGCACCTTCATCACACAAGGTGATGCCTCCTACGGCGTCCTCCTCCAGTCCATCGGTGGTGGCGGTGGTCAAGGTGGCTCCGTTACCTCAAACGTTGCTGCAGGCACTGGCAACAAAACCGCCAACTCATCCTTCACTCTTGGTGCCGCCATTGGCAAAGGTGCTTCCGGTGGTGGTGGTGGCAATGCAGGTTCCGTCAACGGCTCCATTGCTGGCGCCATTGCAACCACAGGTGCTGGCTCCGTTGGTTTCTTTGCTCAGTCCGTCGGTGGTGGTGGTGGTGCCGGTGGCTCCATCACCAACAGCGCTTCTGCAGAAGGGGAGGCCAAGTTTGCCGCCTCAGCCACCTTTGGCATGGGCGGTTCCGGCGGCAAAGGCGGCAATGCAGGTTCCGTCAGCTTCCAGGTTCCTCAAAAGCTGACCATCACCACAGGTGGAACAACGGCTGCTAATGCCTCCACCTCCATCGGTCGCATCGGTGCTGGTGGTGCTGGCGCCGGTGCCCATGGTCTCCTCCTCCAGTCCATCGGTGGTGGTGGTGGTAAAGGCGGCTCCATCATCGGTGCCAATTCAGCCACAACCACCTCCAACTCCTCCTTCTCCATGGGTGGATCCGCCTCGAAAGGTGGAGAGGGTGGTGGTGGCGGTTCCGCTGGTTCCGTCTCCCTCGGACTCTCCTCACAGATTGCGGAACTCGCTATCCAAACCAAGGGCGACAACGCCCATGCCGTCTTCCTTCAGTCCATCGGTGGTGGTGGTGGTGCCGGCGGCCTCGTCAACAACGCCTCCTCCGGTGGCAACCTCAACGCCTCCTTCTCCATGGGCGGCACCGGTGGTTCCGGTGGTTCCGCTTCCAATGTCAACTTCTACGCCGACGGCACCTTCATCACACAAGGTGATGCCTCCTACGGCGTCCTCCTCCAGTCCATCGGTGGTGGCGGTGGTCAAGGTGGCTCCGTTACCTCAAACGCCTCGGCATCCGCCAAGAGCGCGAATGCAAGCTTCACGATGGGTGCAACCGTGCCGATTGGTGCTGCGGGTGGCGGTGGCTCCTGGGGACAAACCGTTCAAGGCAGTATCTCCGGGGCGATCCAAACCTCAGGCGATAACTCGATCGGCTACTTCGCCCAATCGATTGGTGGTGGTGGCGGCGTTGGCGGCTCAGTCACTGGTACAGCAAAGGGTTCAGGCAACGCCAAGATGCAGGCCTCAACAGCGGTCAGCATGGGTGGTGCTGGCGGTTCCGGTGGCTCCGGCGGTCGTGTCAACATCAACGTGCCCAAGACCCTCACCATCGTCACCGGTAATGCCAGCACCGGTACCGGTGCTGGCGCCCATGGTCTCCTGCTCCAGTCGATCGGCGGTGGCGGCGGTCAGAGCGGCTCTGTTCTGAGCTCCAAAACCTCATCAGGGAACTCCCAGACGTCCTTCCAAATGGGAGCTTCCGGTGGTCTGACCAAAGCTGGTGGAGATGGCGGCAGAGCTTCCGCCGTCACCCTTGGCAGATCAAGCCAACTCGCTGATCTCGCCATTCAAACCGGTGGTGATGGCGCTCATGCACTCTTCCTCCAGTCCGTCGGTGGTGGTGGTGGTGCAGCAGGTTCGATCAACACCGGCGCTGCTGGTGGCAACGTCTCCGCCTCAATGGCCATGGGTGGTGCCGGCGGCACCGGTGGTGGGGCTGGCGCTGTCAACCTCTTTGCTGATGGCACCTTCATCACCAAAGGCGACGGCGCCTACGGCGTCCTCCTCCAGTCCATCGGTGGTGGGGGTGGTCAGGGCGGTTCGATCACCGCCAATGCATCTCCTTCTGCAACAGACGTCAACTCCAACTTCTCCTTTGGTGCAGACGGCACCAAGGCCGGGGATGGCGGCGCTGGCGGGCAAGCCGATGACATCACCGCTCGCCTCTCTGGAAACATCGTCACCACAGGCACCCAGTCCACAGGTGTCTTTCTCCAGTCCGTGGGTGGTGGTGGTGGCGCCGGTGGCTCTATCACGAACACCGCGACCAACAGCGGCAACGCCACCTACTCCGCTTCCGCCACATTCGCGATGGGCGGCAAAGGCGGTGGCGGATCCACCGCAGGCGACGTGTCTCTCACAACCAATCGCGCGAAAGCCCTGCGCGTCTCCACTACTGGGGAGTCGGCCAAAGGCATCCTGCTCCAGTCCATCGGTGGTGGTGGTGGTCAAGGTGGTTCCATCCACAACAAAGCCGCGAACAGCACCACCAAGGCGGAGCTCGGTGGATTCGCAGCCGGTGTCTCCGGAGCTGGCGGTGGCGGTGGCAACAGCGGTTCGGTCCGCCTGAACGCCAATGACCTCATCATCACCACCACTGGTAACAACGCCATCGCTCTGATGGCTCAGTCCATCGGCGGTGGCGGCGGTAGCGCTGGCAGCAACGTCAATAACGTTCAAGGCGGTGACGTCAGCGTCAACGTTGGCATCGGTGCCAGCGGTGGAGACGGCGGCAATAGCGGTGCCGTGTCGATCAACATCCAAGACGGCACCATCCTCACGTCTGGCGATAACGCCACAGCCCTTTACATCCAATCCGTCGGCGGTGGTGGTGGTAGCTCCAGCAGCTTTGTTGGCGGCACCTCCTCCTCCAAGATCTCCCTCAACGGAACCATCGGCGGCTCAGGTGGTTCCGGCGGCAACAGCGGCAGCGTCTCCATCACCAATGCCGCCGACATTCAAACCACAGGCGCCAACGCCATTGCCATCTACGCCCAGTCCGTCGGTGGTGGTGGTGGTGAAGCCTCCCTCGCCACGCCTTCATCCGCAGAAGGCAACACCATCAGCGGCACCCTCCAGGTCGGTGGCACCGCCGGTGGCGGCGGCAGTGCCGGCAATGTCTCCGTCACGAACAACGGCATCGTCATCACCAAGGGGAGCCAATCCCATGGTGTCTTCTCCCAATCGGTTGGCGGAGGTGGCGGTCGTATCAGCATCGCCACCCCAAGCGCCAGCGCAGGCACTGATGCCTCCATCAGCTTTGGCGGTTCCGGCGGCGACGGTGGTAATGCCAGCAACGTCTCCGTCACCAACTCCGGGGTCATCGATGTCAGCGGCAATGCTGCCTACGGCATCTATGCCCAGTCTGTCGGTGGTGGTGGTGGCTCCCTCTCCAGCACTGCTGCCATGAGTGCATCTCTCGGCGGATCCGGCGGATCCGGCGGTAATTCCGGCAACATCACCATTACCAACAACGCTGGTGCTGACATCGTCACCCGTGGTGACAACGGTATCGGTGTCTTTGCCCTCGCCATCGGTGGTGGTGGTGGCGACATCGGCAGCAGCCAAGACTCCCTCAGCCTCGGTGCATCCGGTGGTAAAGGCGGCAGTGCGGGCAACGTCACACTCACCAACGCCGGCAATATCACCACCTATGGCACCGGCTCCTATGGCGTCGTCGCGAAATCCATCGGTGGCGGTGGCGGACGCGCCACCGCCAACATCAATCAAGGCACCCTCAGCCTCGGCGGGTCTGGCGGTTCAGGTGGTGGCTCAGGCACCGTCACCCTGCGCAACAGCGGCGACATCCTCACCTTTGGCAGCTCCTCCATCCCCGTCTATCTCCACAGCGTCGCTGGTGGTGGTGGTGATGTCCAATCTGGCTTTGGCAACGCCACCCTCGGCAGCAATGGCGCCACCGGTCGCTCTGGAAAAACCGAACTCTTCAACACCGGCACCCTCCAATCCAACTCGGAGTTCTCCCCCGCGATCCTCTATCAAGCCATCGGTGGCGGTGGTGGTTCCGCTGACAGCGCTAAGGGCACCGTCCAAATCGGTTCAAGCAATGCCGCTGGGCTCCAATCCGCCCAGGCCATGGGCTTACGCAACGAAGGCAGCCTCATCACCCTCGCCCGCTATTCCCCCGCGATCTTCGCCCAGTCCATCGGTGGTGGTGGCGGTCGCATCGCCCAGACCTCTGGTGGCTCGGTCACCATCGGCAGCATTGATGCCGCAGCCTCTGCCGATCTCTCTGGCGGTGACATCAGAATCAATAACTTGGGGAAAATACTCTCCACCAAAGGCGATTACAGCCAGGCACTTTCCGCTCAATCCATCGGTGGTGGTGGCGGTTGGGTCGGACCCGTCGAAGGGAATCTGATCCTCGGCGCTCAAAACAGTGCTGCTCCCATGGATGGCGGTGACATCACTGTGATGAACCGGTCTGTGATCACCACCACAGGCAACACCTCACCAGGCATCAGCCTCCAATCCATCGGTGGTGGTGGTGCCTATACCGGACAAGTCGACGGTTCGGCTCAGTTCGGCAGCATCAGCAGTTCTGGTAGCCACAACGCAGGCAAGGTCTACCTCATCAACTCCGGCTCTGTTCAAACCAGCGGCAACTTCAGCCCTCTGATCAACGTTCAATCCATCGGTGGCGGTGGCGGCCGTGCCGGCGACATCGGCACCAGCCTCAACCTCGGTGCTGTCAACCTCATCGGCGCATCCGCCAATGGTGGTGATGTCACCGTGCGCAACAGCGCAAAACTGCTCATCAGCAAAGGGCTGAGCTCACCCGCTCTCCTTGCCCAGTCCATCGGTGGTGGTGGTGGTGCCAGCGCTGAAGTCACAGGCAACGTCACGATGGGTGCCAGCGGCACCGGCAGCGCCAACGCTGGTGCTGTGAACGTCACCAGCTCCAGCCTGATCCAGACCACCGGTAACAATTCCATCGGTCTGCTTGCCCAATCCATTGGTGGTGGCGGTGGTGTGGCTGGACTCTCCGTCGGTGATGCCGTCATCCTCGGCGGCTCCCTCGTTGGCAACGCCTCCGGTGGAACTGTCAACGTCACAAGCACCGGTGACATCACTACCACCGGTATTAATGCAGCTGCACTCCTCGCCCAATCCATCGGTGGTGGTGGTGGTGCAGCGGCCAAGTCCCTTGGCACCCTCAGCAGACTCGGTGCCAGCGCTGGCAACATCGCCAACGCTGAAAACGTCACCGTCACCAACAGGGGCATCCTCCAAACCGCAGGCAATGGCTCCCCAGCCCTGATGGTTCAATCCATCGCAGGCGGCGGCGGATACATCGCTGAGACGAACGCCCTTGCCCGCTACAGCGTCACTCTCGCGGGGAGCAACCTCACCTCCGCCAACGCAGGTGACGTCAAGCTCACAAACACCGGTCGGTCTCTTGTCACCGTGGGTGCCTACAGTCCCGCCCTCGTCGCCCAATCCATCGGTGGTGGCGGTGGTTGGTCATTGCTGCGCAGCACACCCAATGCCCAGCTCGGTAGTGAAGCTGGCACCAGCCTCAAAGGCGGCAATGTCACGCTGACGAGCACCAGCACGATCGGTACAGCAGCAAACTTCTCCACCGCTGCGGTGATTCAGTCAGTCGGCGGCGGCGGTGGAGTCACCGGCAATGCCCTCGGCAATGTCACCCTTGGCGCCTCCAAGGTGAGAGGCAACCTCAGCGCTGGTTCCATCAACGCCAAACTTACGGGCAACGCCATCACCGAAGGGCAAAACTCGGCTGCACTGGTGGTTCAGTCGGTTGCAGGTGGTGGTGGATTTGGTGCTGAAGTGAAAGGCAATGCCGTTCTCGGCATGACAAGCACAGCCAGCAGTGCTGCCGACGCAGGTTCAGTGACCTTCTTAGGTTCTGGAGAACTGGTGGTGACCAAAGGCATCGATGCCCCGGCGATTGTTCTTCAAACCATCGGTGGTGGTGGTGGTTGGATCGGAAATGTGGGCGGCAATGCAACGCTGGGAGCCACTCAGATTGGCAGTGCCAATGCAGGCTCCATCCAGGCAAGCATCAATTACAAATCGATTCAGACCATCGGAGAAAACTCCACCGGCATCTTGGCTCAGGCCATCGCTGGAGGTGGTGGATTTACCGGATCAACAAAAGGTAGCGTTCTGAATCTGGGTGGAACAATTGCGGGCAATAGCACAAGCAACGCAGGCGATGTGACGCTGACGAATAACGCCATAATCATCACTTCAGCTGGAACCGATAACATTTCAGGGATCAATTCGGCAGCAATCATTGCCCAGTCCATCGGCGGTGGGGGCGGTGCATCGGCCACGAGCAAGGGAGACGCTATCCGCTTAGGCGGCATCTCCACCGCCACAGAGTCGGGGAGTTTGCCAACAATCACAACAGGCAATGTGGAGATCACTAATAAGGGAATCCTGAGCACAAGTTCAGTAGGGTCAGCAGGTCTAATTGCCCAGTCCATTGCTGGCGGTGGTGGCTATATTTCACAAACTGGTGATTACGAAGAATACTCAGTCTCTTTTGGCAGCAATGGAGCGATCAATGCCAAAGCCGGGAACGTCAATGTCAACAACACTGGTGCTCAAATTGCAACATCAGCCAACTTCTCACCCGCACTTGTGGCTCAATCCATTGGTGGTGGTGGTGGATTCTCACTGCTAACAGCCAGCGGGAATGGAACAACACAACTTGGAAGCCTGAACAATTCTGGCAGTGCCAGCTCAGGCGATGTGCAGGTCACCGCTCGCTCCATTCTCTACACCCAAGGAGACTATGCATCAGCGCTGACGGCTCAGTCGATCGGTGGCGGCGGTGGTTACACAGGAAGTGCACTAGGAGATGCCAACTTCGGAGCCAAGCAAGTGAGCGGCAATCTCAGCGCAGGAAATGTTGTGGCCAATCTCACAGGAAATGTCGTCACTGAAGGAAAGAACTCTTCCGCCATGGTGATTCAATCGATCGCCGGAGGTGGCGGCTTTGGAGCTGAAGTCATCGGAAACGCCACACTTGGGATGACAAGCTCAGGGCCAGGAACTGCCAACGCCGGTTCGATCACCTTTACTGGATCTGGCAAAGCAGTAGCCACAGAAGGGAATGACTCACCAGCACTCGTGATGCAAACCATCGGTGGAGGTGGTGGCTGGATTGGAAATGTGGGAGGAAATACAACACTCGGCGCCACACAAATCGGCAGTAGCAATGCCGGGTCGATCGAGGCCAATATCAACTACACAACTATCCAAACAAAAGGAGACAACTCAACAGGAATCTTGGCGCAAGCAATTGCCGGAGGTGGCGGCTTCACCGGCACACAGACTGGCAATATTGCGACGATGGGCGGCACGATTGCAAGCAACAGCACGAGCATTGCCGGCGATGTCAAAGTAACCAACAAGGCAACGATCGCGACATTCGGAGTCAACTCTGCAGCGATCATTGCTCAATCCATTGGTGGTGGTGGTGGCTCTTCCGCAACCAGTGCGAGCAGTACCGTGCGAATGGGCTCTATTTCCACTGCAGCGGAGTCAGCAGATATCCCAGTCATCACGACCGGCAATGTCACGGTCAGCAACACAAGCAATCTCAGCACAACAAAGGTCGGGTCAGCAGGCCTCCTCGCACAGTCCCTAGCTGGCGGTGGTGGATACTTGGCTCAAACAGGCAGTGACAAAAAATACAAAATTACGTTTGGCAGCAGCGGGGAGCTCAACGCAACCGCAGGTGCCGTCACAGTCAACAACTCTTCCAAGGCAATTACTACCAAAGGGAATTATTCACCTGCTTTAGTCGCGCAATCGATTGGAGGTGGCGGTGGCTATAGCTTGCTGAATGCAAGTGGCTTGGGAGAAACACGAATCGGCGCCATTAACAACAACAGCGGCAGCGCCAACTCCGGCAACGTCACTGTGGAAAATAAGGCAATCCTCTGGACCACCGGTGCATTCTCCGCAGCCCTAACGGCCCAAACAATCGGAGGCGGTGGCGGCGTGATTAGCTCCGCCGCTGGAGATCTTGCGCTTGGCACTAAAAACCATCTTGCCGCTGCAGCATCAGGTGACATCAAGGTCACCAACACGAACCTTGTTCAAACCGATGGGAACTATTCGAGTGGAATCATTATTCAGTCGATTGGAGCCGGAGGCGGATACATTGCCGGGTCCTCAGGCGGAAAAGCGACACTTGGAGCAGTGAATGGCCTTAGCGATACGTTAGGTACAGCGGGCAGCATCACTCTCTCTTCAACAGGACAGTCGATCCAAACGTCAGGGATTGGTTCAACGGCAATCCTGGCTCAATCCATTGGCGGCGGTGGTGGATTCATTGGCTCTTCCAAAGATGGGGTGACATTCGGAGGTACTAATCTGAAGAACATCAACGCTGGCAATGTCAACGTCACCAATACCAGCTTGCTCAGCACAACAGGCGGTGCATCAGCGGCCCTTGTTGTTCAGAGTATTGGTGGTGGCGGTGGTGTCGTCAGCCTCACCAGCAATGAGACAATTCAGCTGGGGGGTGACAATATAATTGACTCCATAGCAGGCAATATCAATATCAAAAATAGTGGAAATATCTCTACTACAGGGGTTACATCACCCCTGATCATGGCGCAGTCCATCGGTGGTGGCGGTGGCTACGCCACCCTAAACAATGAAATCGCGAAGGCTGACAACACACAAACTCTGCAAATGGGTGATAACGGCTCTCTTCGTGCACGTAGCGGATCAATCACCCTCACCAATTCGGGCAATCTCTCATCCAAAGGCATCTCTTCGTCTGCGATGGTTGTGCAGTCGATTGGTGCAGGTGGCGGCAACGTGCGCCGGCTGGACCAAAAGGAGCTCGCATCCAATCTTCAATTGGGAGCGAGTACAACCGGCAATGGCTCAGGAGGAGATATCACGGTAAGCAACACCGGCAACTTCATCACAACTGAAGGCGATTATGCCAGAGGCATCCTGATCCAATCCATCGGTGGTGGTGGCGGTTGGCTGGCAGGGAGCACAGCAGAAGATACAACCGTCCAAGTCGGATCGCTCTCGCCATATGGAACTGTCAAAGGCGGAAACATTGACGTCATCAACAGAGCCAACATCACAACTACTGGATTGAGTGCAGGGGCTATTACTGTTCAATCCATTGGCGGCGGCGGCGGATTGATTGGCAATAAAGTTGGCACCCTTCAGTTGGGGATTGCCAAAGGGTCTGGACAGAGTGATTCGGGATCTGTAGACGTAACAAACTCTGGGTCAATTAGCACCAAGGGAGTTGATGCACCAGCTCTCCTACTTCAATCGATTGCTGGTGGAGGTGGTCGTGCCGATCAGTATTACGGCAATGTTCAGGTCGGACTCACAGGCCGAAACGGTACGCTCAGTGCGACCAGCGGCCTGGTTAAGCTTATCAATACTGGCAAGTCTATTTACACAGAAGGCAACAGCTCGCCTGGTATCGCAGCACAGTCAATTGGCGGTGGTGGTGGTTTCATCGGAGAAAATAGATTCACAGGAACACCACCTAGCTCATGGAAAGGGCATATGGGAAGTGGCGCCTATCAATGGGACAAACAAGGTTCTGTCGTTCCCGATGTCTATGGAGACATGGACAATGCCGGGAATATTGAGATCACAAACACGGCCTCAATCACTACAAAGGGGGAAATTTCACCCGCCTTGGTTGCACAATCGATCGGCGGTGGCGGGGGTTATGCCGGCAGCATGAATGCAGCAAAAATCTCACTCGGAGCAAATGGATTCATTTCTAGCGATGCTGGCAATGTTGTAGTTAACAACAGCGGAGATATCAGCACCACAGGGGCAGGCTCCGGTGGCATCCTTGCCCAATCAATTGCTGGGGGTGGTGGTTTCCTCAGCGCAAGAATCATCAGCCAAATGTTCCTGGGCTCTCTTTACACAGCCAGTTCCACCAGTGGGAAAGTTACCGTCACAAACTCCGGAAACATCAGCACAACGGGTCGAGGCTCCATTGGATTGCTTGCACAAAGCGTGGGTGGCGGTGGCGGTGTCAACGCCTATGCTCAATTAAAGGGGGATTTGCTTACCGATACTGAAGGGAGCTATCGCCTGTTCCTCTCTGGTCACAAAGCATTTAACTCAGGTTCAGAAGACATCACCGTTAAAAATACAGGTGATTTCATTACAACCACGGGAAGAGGTGCTCCAGCTCTCTTGATCCAAAGTGTTGGTGGTGGCGGTGGCTGGACGGACCTCCAATCTGCAAGCAACAGCAACTTACGCCTGGGCAGCCAAGATGGCTCTGTTGGCTTTGGTGGCAACATCGACGTCAACAACACAGCCAATCTCTCCACCACAGGAAATTATTCGCAAGCCATCCGCGTGCAAACCGTAGGCGGTGGTGGTGGTGCCGTGAGCGCCAAAGCAAATTCGGTACGGATGGGCGCCAAAGACATGGCTGGCAACAGTAGTGGTGGCGTCATCACATTCAGCAATAGCGGCAACATCTCAACAACGGGTGATGGCTCCACAGGCATCAACATCATGAGCTTGGGAGGAGGTGGTGGAACCATTTTCGGGACATCGACCGCCCTGGCAAACATGGGAATGAGCGCACAAAATCTCACCGTTGACGCCAGTGGCGGCAACGTCACTGTTGAAAATACTGGTAGCTTTATTACCACCTCAGGTGAAGCGGCAACTGCTATCACTGCTGTCAGCGGTGGCGGCGGTGGTGGATTCATCGCTGAAATCGGTGGCGATCTGTTGGTTGGTGCCAACACCAAAGGCAACACAACAGCAGGCAATGTATCTGTCACCAATACAGCCGTACTAAACACGCTTGGTGACGGATCAATTGGTCTTGCAGCTGTCAGCCATGGAGGAGGACAGGCACTCACAGGACCGGTAACAAAAGGGGAGAATCTGATATCAGTAGGAAACGTCGGCGGCTCCGATGGATCCGGTGGCGCAGTCACCGTCAACAACACCGGTGTCATCACGACAACTGGAGCTGCTGCACCGGCGATTCTTGTGCAATCGGCTGGTGGCGGTGGCATCTATGCACCAGTGGCATCTGATCCAAAGTTCTTCTGGCTTGGCAATGCCAGCACGAATACTGAAGGCAATGCCGGCAGCACAATCACCATTAACACCAAGGGAGACATCACCACTAAAGGCATAGGTTCACAAGCATTGATTGCTCAATCCATCGGTGGTGGTGGTGGCTTCTTAGGAGACATCACGCCTGCCAAAGGCGGATTGAGCGCTGCTCTTCTCGGAAGCCAAGGTCCACAAGGCATCGATAAGAAAAAGACAGCTATCGATTGGTACGAAGACTGGGAAAAAATAATCAATGAAGAAGCTGCTGGTGACAGTAACTACTTCAAATCGCTGGGAAAACTGGACCGAGTCGACGCGATGATCGTCAAAAATAAAACAGTTGGCATAGGTGGAGGCGGCAATGCCAATGCCGTCAATATCACAATCAACGCCGAGCAATACTACACACAAGGCGACAATTCGTCCGTAGTTCTTGCACAAAGCATTGGCGATGGTGGAGGGTGGCTCCTACTCGACCAAGGAAACAATTACTCCTTCCTCGGCTCAATCCAAGCCAATGGTGGAAAAGGTGGCGCCATCACCATTAACAGCAAAGTTAATTTGTTTAGCTTAGGCATCAACTCCCCAGCCCTTGTCGCCCAATCGATTGGCGGTGGCGGTGGTGCCACTGGTGACTCTCACAAATTTGCAAGGATCGGAACTCTGCAAGGACGAGGAGACACCAGCGCAGGCGATGTGACAATCAAGCAAACCGGCAATGTCAGCACCAAAGGCATCTACTCCAGCGGCCTGCTAGCCCAATCCATCGGCGGTGGCGGTGGGCTCGTCGGCATTGTTTCAGGCGCTGTCAGCGTTGGATCGATACAGTCCCGCGCCTCGCAGACATCGAGCGCAGGCAAGGTCAATGTCTCCACAGACGGGACGATTCAAACAACAGGCAACAACTCCCCTGCCTTAGTGGCGCAGTCCATCGGTGGTGGTGGTGGCTGGATCGGCCAGGCTGACGGCCAAGTTGACATTGGTTCGTTCGGCACACTCGCAAGCAACAACCAAGGGAATTCGGTTGCAGTCAGCACGAATGGTGCGATTCAAACTTTCGGCAGCAACAGCACAGGAATCCTTGCCCAATCCATCGGTGGCGGTGGCGGCTTCCTAGGCATCAACACAGCAAATGATTATCGAATGCTCCTAGGCGCCACTAACTCAACAGGCTCAAACAACTCTGCCGATATTTCAGTTGACAACAAAGGCGCTATTACCACAACTGGCAATAACTCAGCCGCCCTCATCGCGCAAAGCATCGGCGGTGGCGGCGGCTCAGGGGCCATCAACTGGGAAAAATCAGATAACCGGAACGGGAACGAATCAACTCCTCTATTCCTTCTTGGTGGGATCAATGGAAGATCTGCCAATTCAGGCAACATTACAGTCAACAATCAATCCAACCTGACCACGACCGGCCTGGGATCGCCAGCACTGCTCATGCAAAGCATTGCGGGAGGAGGAGGCTCCATCCAATCGTTGAATGATGCCTACGCTGGCCTAATTCAATTCGGCTACGACTCAGGCACCAGCAGCAACACTCAAGCCTCCGCAGGCTCGATCAACTTCAACTCCAAAGGTGGCAGCGTCATCTCAACATCTGGAGAGCGCTCAGCGGCTGCCATCCTGCAGTCGATTGGAGGAGGCGGTGGCTGGGGATTAGTAACTTCCAGGACACAATCCATGCTGGGCAGCGGATTTACTTTCGGGAAATATTTCACCGACACAAAAAATGTACGTTTTACGGGGATAGCAACAGGCGGACCAATCACTTCCAATGTCAGTGGAACCCTGCAAACCAGCGGCAATAACAGCCCTGCTTTTGTCGTTCAGACCATCGGCGGCGGCGGCGGGTTTGCAGGCAATGCAACAACTAATGGCTGGTTAGGGGCTTACATCAATGCTGCCTCCGTCGGCATCACCGGTTCGAGCAATCTGCCAATGCCGATCGCCTGTCGCTTCGGGTCTTGCGAAATTCAACCGGTTGAACAAACAGTTCTGGCTGATATTGAAGGTGACCTGATCACGCAAGGTTCCACATCCCCGGTCATGCTTGTCCAGGCCATCGGTGGTGGTGGTGGCCGTCTTGGCACTGTTGGCGGTAACGCCACCCTCGGCCTCGACAGCCTTGGTGTCAGCAAAGGAGATGGCGGTGCCATTCGCGTGGTCAGCAATGCCGGTGCCTCTCTCACCTCCCTCGGCAATGATTCCGCTGCTCTGGTGATTCAATCCATCGGTGGTGGTGGTGGCTCAGTCAATTCCATCGGCGGAAACGCCACTCTCGGCGGCTCGGGCACCGGTAGCTTCCGTGCTGGTGCCATCACCCTCAACGGACCCTTCACTGCTCTCACCAAAGGCATCAACAGCCCCGGTGTAGTGATGCAATCCATCGGTGGTGGTGGTGGTCTCGCCGCTAATGTGGATGGCGATCAAATCAACTTCGGCACCGTCAGCACAGGCAACACCTCAGCCGGTGATGTCACTGCCATCAGTCAGCGCTGGAATATCTCAACGCAGAAACTCAACTCACCGGGCCTCATCCTCCAATCCATCGGCGGAGGCGGCGGCGTTGCCTACACCTCCAAATCCTCCGTCAGCCTTGGCGGCGATGTAGTTGGCCAAACCAGCTCCGGATCGATCAGCCTCACCTCCAAGAGCAACTCAAGGATCCAAACCACAGGTGTTTCTTCCCCAGCAGTAATCGCCCAAACCATTGGCGGTGGCGGCGGTTACGTCGGTGGCGACGGCAGTGGTGATTCAGCTGCTGTGGAACTGGGTGGCAGTGGCCAAATGATCGGCAATAGCGGTTCGATTGATCTTTACTTCAGCAGTGCCAGCAACCTGGTTACCACGGGCGTGCAATCGCAAGGGGTGATTGCCCAATCCATCGGTGGCGGCGGCGGTTTCACCTCCCAAAGCGGAGACATCATGCGCATCGGCATGGATGGCGGTATCGCCAATGCTTCCGATGTGCTCATCACCCAACAAGGCACGATCATCACCACCGGCAAACACTCAGAAGGCATCGTTGCTCAATCAATTGGTGGTGGTGGCGGTAGCGCTGGAGCCAGCAGCACCAGCCTTGTGATGGGAGCCGCCAATGCCAGCGGTAATGCCGGCAACGTCACCCTCAACAACACCGGCGGAACCATTCAGACCACAGGCGATTACAGCATCGGTGTGGTCGCCCAATCCGTTGGCGCCGGTGGTGGTCGGATCGGCAGTGCCAGCGGCTCTCTCACCCTTGGAGCTAACGGAGCCAGCGGCAATGCTGGCAATGTCACCATCAACAACACGGGTGGAACGATTGCAACCAGAGGCAATTACGCACCCTCTTACCTGATGCAATCCGTCGGTGGTGGCGGAGGCATGGTCGGCCTTGGTGACAGCAACGGCAGCGGTACCGTCATCCTCGGTGGTGGCAGCAGCGGCACCGCCGGCTCCGGCGGCAAACTCACTCTTATCGAAGGCGGTGGCATTCTCCAAGCCACGGGGCAATTCTCACCTGGCGTGATCCACCAATCCATCGGTGGCGGTGGTGGCTGGATCGGCAGCGTTCCCGCTGGCACCGTCCAACTCGGTGGCCTCACCACCGGGACCTCCACCAGCGCTGACCTCGAACTCACCCTCCCCTTTGAGATTCTCACCACCGGCGCTGCCAGCCCTGGAGCCGTTCTCCAGTCCATCGCTGGCGGTGGCGGCATCGTCGCTGATGTGGGCGGCAACGTCACCATCGGTGGCACCCAGCAAGCCAATGTCGACGCCTCCGCTGGCTCCCTCAACTACACCCAGCTCTCCCGCAGCATCACCACCGGTGGTGCTGACAGCCCCGGTGTTGTCCTCCAGTCCATCGGTGGTGGTGGTGGTCTCCTTGGTGCCGTCGATGGCAGCGTCACCACCGGCAGCACCTCAGCTGCCGGCAGCGATGTCCGCGGTGGGGCCATCACAGCCACCAGCGCTGCTCCCATCACCACCATCGGCATCAGCTCTCCTGGTTTCACCATCCAATCCATCGGTGGCAGTGGAGCCCTCATCGGCAGTGCTCCAACCTCCGTCACAGCAGGCGGCAGCGGTTTTGGCGATAGCCGCTCAGGCGCCATCACCTTCACCAACTCCGGTGAGATCAAAACCGCCGGTCTCAATTCCACCGGTGTGATCCTCCAGTCCATTGCTGGCGGCGGTCTCTACACCACCTCAGCTGGCAGCAACGCCGTCAGTCTCGGCGGCTCGGTGATCGGCAACAACGACAGCGCTGCCATCACCTTCACCAACTCCGGAGCCATCACGACTGTCGGCAGCAATTCAGCAGCGATCGTCGCCCAATCCATCGCCGGTGGTGGTGGTGCTGTATTTGGCCTCGAAAACGCCACCGCCACATCCATCACGCTCGGTGGCGAAAACGCCAGTGAAAACAAGGCCAGCGCCCTGAACCTGACCATCACCGGAAACCTCACCACCACAGGCAATCTCTCCCCTGCTCTGCTCGCCCAGTCCATCGGTGGTGGTGGTGGCTATGCACCTCTGCCCTCTGCCAACGCCCGCGCCGGTGCCATCAACAGTCTCAACCTTGATGGCAGCAGTGTTGAGCTCAACCTGAGCGCTGATGTGCTCACGACGGGCTTTGGCAGCGACGGCCTGCTAGTCCAATCCATCGGTGCTGGCGGTGGTGTCGTGGGCTCCTCCACAAGCTTCCTCACCATGGGCGCATCGAACCTCGCCAACGGCGATGCAGCTGACGTCACCGTCAACAGCACAGGCACCATCAGCACCACCGGTGCACAATCCATCGGCATCTTTGCCCAGTCAATCGGCGCCGGTGGTGGACGCGCTGGCACCGCCGCCGGCAGCGTCACCCTCGGTGCCAACGGCGCCACTGGTGATGCCGGTAACGTCTCCCTCAACCTCGCCGCTGACGGCGGTAACGGTTCAATCATCACCACAGGCGCGCAATCACCCGCCTTTGTGCTCCAGTCCGTCGGCGGCGGCGGTGGCCTGGTCTTCCCAAGCACCGACACCAGCAGCGGCGATCTTCTCCTCGGTGGTGGAACAGAAGGCAGCCAAGGTTCGGGCGGTGTGATCAGCTTCACGGCCGGAGGGAACAGCGCCATCACCACCATCGGTGCAGGATCCAGCGGCCTCTCCTATCAATCCATTGGTGGCGGCGGTGGTTACACCGGCAGCACCAGTGCCAATGCCCAACTGGGCGGCCGATACCTCGGCACATCCTCCGCTGCTGATCTCAGTCTCAGCAGTCAGATCAATGCCGCCACCAATGGAACCGATGCGGCAGCCTTGATGCTCCAATCCATTGGCGGCGGTGGCGGCCGCGTTGGCGACGTTGGCGGCAACGCCAACCTCGGCGGTACATCCGGCCTGCTCGGTACTCCGGAAGGCACAGGTGGTTCCCTCAATCTCACCATCGATTCCAACCTCATCAGCTCTGGTGATCGCGGCGCCGGTGCCATCGTTCAAGCAATCGGCGGTGGTGGTGGTGTCGCTGGCGCCATCGGCGGCAATGCCATCCTTGGCGGACAAGGCCTTGGCAATCGCAGCGCAGGAGCGCTGACGCTCACGATCAACAACAAGGTGGGCTCCGCTGGCAGTCATGCCCCTGGCCTGATCGCCCAGACCGTCGGCGGCGGTGGCGGCAGCGTCGACACCGTGGCAGGAAACCTCAGCCTCGGCCGCACCTCTTCGGTCGCCAACACCGGCAACACATCCGCCGCTGCCATCGAGCTCACGATCAACTCCGGTGCACAGCTGTTCAGCACTGGTAGTACCAGCCCGGCACTGATGGCTCAGACCATCGGCGGAGGCGGCGGGTTTGCCGCATCCACCACTGGGACCGTGCAGCTGGGCAGCGGCGGCAGCGGCACCCTCAATGCCAATGCAAGCGCAGGCGGCATCACGTGGAGCAATGCAGCCGGAGGCGTCGTGACGGAAAACACAGCAACGGGCGTGAAGGCCACCGAAGTGCCTGGAATCTCAACCAGCGGCAATTTCTCTCCTGCCGTTGTGCTCCAATCCATCGGCGGTGGTGGTGGATACACCACCGGAGGTAGCAGCGTCAGCTTCTCCGCTGCTGACCATGGCGGCAGCTCCACAACCGCAGGTGACATCAGAGTCACCAATAGTGGTGTGATCACAACCAGCGGTGACAACAGCTTTGGCATGCTGATCCAAAGCATCGGTGGTGGTGGTGGTGTCGGCGGCTCCTCCTCGGGAGTGGTCAGTCTCAACAACACCAATAAAGACTCCAGCTCTGGCAACATCTGGCTCACCAACACCGGCACCATCCGCACTAGCGGCAAAGGCTCCCATGCTGTCGTGGCTCAGAGTCTTGCCGGTGGTGGTGGCTTCGTCTTTGGCGGCGTCAACAAGGCCAGTGCCCATAAAGCCTTGAGCACCCCAAGCGGGACATCAGGCAACCTCACCTACAACAACTCAGGCACGATCAGCGCCACCGGCGAGAACGCTGTGGCCTTGCTCTTCCAAACAGCCACAGGCGGCGCCTACCTCTACCAAAACCCTGATGGGACGGTGAGCAACATCACTGAAGGCAGCACCGATACGGTCCAGTACACCGATGAATTCACGTATGACGAACGTCAATACTTCGGTGCACGTGCCGGTGAAGTGAAAGTGATCAACACCGGTGTCATCATCTCCAGCGGGGAAGGTGGCATTGGCATCACCAAGAGCACAAGCGCCATCAGCGGCAACTTGAACGTTGTCAATGAAGCTGGTGCTGTCATTCAAGGTGGCACTGGCAGCGATGCGGCCGCCATCGTGCTGCCCACAAACACCGTTGAACGCGTCACCAATTACGGCACCATCATTGGCGGCAGTGATGGCAGTGGTGAAGCCATTCGAGGCCCAGGTGGTCCGGATGAAATCAAAAACTACGGCGAAATCTCTGGAGACATCATCATTCCAGGGCTCACCAAGAACATCTACAACGCCCCGGATGCACGCCTCGAGTCGAACCTCGTTCTAGCCAATGGCAATGTCACCCTTTATCAGCGTGGCGTTGTGAACCCCGGCGGTGAGTACCGCATCGGTGATCTCAAGGTCTACGCCAACTACGGAACCACCCACACCTCCCTCTACGAGGCAGACCTCGTTCTCCGCTCCGGCAAAACTGACAACCTCACCACCCACTACCGCGCTGATCTCAACGGCACCGTTGAACTCCTCGCCAACCAGGTCGGTCAGGCCATGCCTGGATCCTTCGTCTCAGAAGGCATCATCAATGCCCAAGAAGGCATCACCATCGGTGATCTCAAGCTGATCGCTCCCAAATCAGCCGTTGCCTCCTTTGACTTCGAGCTCACCAACAACAACACTGATCTCGCCTTCCACTACGACGTTGACTATGCACCAGGCGGACTGGATCCCAACTCCACCGCCGTCGGCAAGGCCGTCAACACCATCCAAGCCGCTGGCAGCACAGCAGACTTCAACGCCATTGCTGCGCTGATCTTTGCCAAGGAGACCAAAGGCGAGCTCAACAAGCTCTACCGTCAGCTCTCTGGTGCCACCTCCGCTGCCTTCCCGCAAGTGGCTCTCGCCACTGGCCAGGCCTTCCAGCAAGAAGTCAACACCAGCCTTGATTCCGCTGTTCTCTCACAGCTGCAGCGGTGCATCCTCAACGTCCAAACTCTCCAGCCTGGTGACACCTATACGGGTGATCCAAGCGACTGCGGCAAGTGGCGCACATGGGTGGAAGCCGGGGGTTCCGATGCATCAACACCTGGCAGCGGTAGCTCAGCCAAAGCCGGCTACAACACCTCCGCCTTCAAAACCTCCGTCGGTGCTGACACCCTCGTGGGTGACAACACCCTGATCGGTATCGCTGGTCGCTTTGACAACCTCTGGACCACCACCGATGAACCCACCACCTTCGGGAAAACCGAGGGCTGGAGCGGAATGCTCTATGCCAAGCAGCGCCTGTCCTCCTCCACCTGGCTCACTGGATCCTTCTCCGCTGGTGGTTTCGCAACCGACACCACCCGTCAGGTCAACATCCAGGGCTACCCCTCCACCGAGGAAGGTTCCTCCAGCAGCACCGCCATCGGCGGCAGCCTCCGCCTCAGTCATCTGATCAGCACCGGCAACCAGGGCAGCCTCACCCCAAGCCTCGGCCTCAGCTGGCTGCAGCTCAACCAAGCGAGTTACTCCGAGAGCACGACAACCAACAACCGCGCCTATATCCAGCCCGGTAACCCCCTGATCAAAACCGACGATCCAGGCAAAGCCAGTTACTCCCTTAAGTACGACGCCGCCACCTACAACTCCGTTCCACTCGAACTCGCCATCGCCTTCAAGCAACCCTTTAAGACCGGTAGCACCACCTTCATCCCCCGAATCAGCCTCGGCTATGCCTGGGATCTCGGTGATACCAACCGGGCCCTCACCGCCAGCTTCCGCTCGGCTCCAAAGGGCTCCTTCACGGTGGATGGCACACCGGCACCGACCTCCTGGTTCAACGTTGGGCTCGGCCTAGACGTCGCACTCAACAACCGCTTCTCGCTCTACTTCAATGGCCTTGGTCAGATTTCACCAGCTAGCACCCAATCCATCAACTACAACGGTGGATTTAGGTGGAGCTTCTGATTTCGATCCAAAAGAAATCTAGTAACAAGCAACCACTGTCTTTGCGAACAACTAAACCTCAACAAATCAAAACACTACCGCAATGGACAGAACATGAAGACAGCAAAAAGCCTATACACCACTACCACTACAACTACAACTGGAAACACCTTAAATAGCGACCAGATCGCCACTTATAGAAAAGACAAATATCGTAGCTAAAATCAAAACTAAAGCATATGAAAAACTTAAAAACCAAAATTGGATAACGACTTGAGAGTCTGTATAGGCAACTGAATCGGCTCGAAGCCTTGGCCAGTGTTCTCAAGGAGCAGAAAGCGGTAACCACCACTCTGCTTGGCAGATTAAAAGAAGGGACTCATTACCAGACCCTATAAACCAAACGTCCAAGCAGCTCCCGTAAAGCGCGGGAGCTTTCATCTAAGGCGTGTGCACTGGGGAACCACTGGGTAGGATCACGCCAAAGAGGACCGGCCCAACCTGCACGGGATTGAAAATCTACAGGGAAAGGCTGAACACCAAGACCCTGGCGTTGAAACACTCGCTGCGCTCGTTTCATGTGAAAGGCACTCGTGACAAGCAAAATCTTGGGAGGTGCAGAATTAGCGTGGAATGTCGGCGTGGAACTCTCATTCGCTTCGAAGAGATTTCGAATCTGGGAAGCTTCTTCTGCGGTATTAACAACGGCTGAGGTCACCACGATTGAATCTGATGAAATACCCTGTCTCTCGGCTTCCTTCCGATACAAATGACCTTCCAGGGGCTGCCCAGGTCGAAACGGGCTGGTTCCGCCAGTGAAAAACAATAGCGGCGCCTTACCAGCCCGATACAACTCCAAACCGGCCAGAAACCGATCAGGATCCTGCCATTCGCTAAAACGAGCCGAACCAAGTGCGGGGTGAAGTCCACCACTCAACACGACGATGGCATCTACATTTGACACTGCTTCTACACGTCTGCGCTGCCAGGGTGACTCCAAACAACGCCATAACATCTGGCTGACAAAACCAAGGGAAAAGAACCACAAAAGCAGCACAGCGGTGATCACAGGCCAGCGCCATCGAGCGATTAACCCAACCAGCAACAAGAGCAGGCTCAGCCCCAGTGGCAAAACCGCAAGGGGCATGATCTTACTCACGAAATAACCGATCACAGCAATCTCGAAGACTTCAGGTTGAAGGAGGCAGCCGACTTGCCATGGGACAATGTACTCAAAGCAATGTGGAAGAGCATAGTGAGCTTGTACTAAAATTTGGACGAAAGGAATCTAAGACTTTTGATTTGGATAAAACAATCTCAAAGCAGGGACGCCTGACATCCTGTAGAAGCAAAGAATCAACAATGAGAACACAGGGGAAGAAGAAGGCGGGATGAAACTCAACATCAGAAAAGAAAGAAAGAACCAAGAAAACAACTAGGAGGTTCGAAGTCATGATAAGATAGAAAAAAGCTCGGCAAATATCATGAGCAGTATTGAAAAAAAGGACAATTCTAGAATTGTATTCATTAGCGATAGCTACCCACCAAGCATTGACGCCACCTCAGCACTGAATGCTGACATTATAGAAAAGATATCAGAAAGGAATGAAATTACACTAATACTACCCTCGGAACTTAGGGAAACATTAACCAAAAAAACAAGTTTATTCAAAAGGGAGGGTAATAAATACACAAGGCTACTGCCGATACCATTTGCCAAAACTAAGAGCAAAGGACTTAAAATAATAAAATTTCTAGCATATGCAGGAGGCTGCTGGGCATACGTAATGCTAAAAAGGCATCCTAGAAACACGTATATAATACACTCTTCGCCACCAATAAACATACCGCTGTTCGCAATTCTGATAGCCTGCCGCAACCTTGTTTCACGCAAAAGGCGAAGGTCAATCGCCTACATACACGACCTGTATCCTGACATTGTGCAAGAACTAACAAAAACAAATGCAATGCTAAGGCTAATATATAGAGTCACAAAGAGAATATACAGCATATCCTACAACTCTTTCGACGCTGTGATAACTTGCTCAGAAAGCATAAGCAAAGTCATAAACAAGAATTACGACGTACCAAAAAGAAATATAATAACGATTTGGAACTGGAGCTTAACAGAAAGCGTAGAAGTAAAGGAAGTACCCATTCGATCTAGAGAAAAAGGTGGGAGGAACCCTATCTACTGCATAGGAAACTTTGGGATATTACACATGCCGGAAGATTCAATAGACTTACTTAGCACAATCGCCAAAAATACTGATCAGAAGATAAATTTATACTTGCGTGGAACACATGCAAGAAGATTGAACTCGAGGTTTAAGGAACAAAAAAACAATGTGCGAATATGCAAGTACATGACACTGGAAGAGCTAAAGCATACTTACTTAACCGAAAACCCGATTACATTTGTGTCACTGAATAGGAAATCATCTCTATACGCATTCCCCAGCAGAATAGCCACAGCTATATCACTTGGGTCACCAATAATATTCTTTAGCGATGACCATGAGCAAAATCCAATAAGCAGGATAATATGCAGAGAAAAAATAGGGGTATGCTTAAAGAAAACCGAAAGCAGTGCGGAGATCGAAAAGAAGATATTAGAAGTGAAGATCAACTACAAAGAATATTCTCTAAGATGCATTGAATACTATAAAGCGATTATGTGCAAAGAAAAGAACATAGAAAAAATAACAAGTCTAATAAAGAGCCTAGAATAACTTATTTATGCCAACAATAAAAATTGATATAGTCAATATAACCTAGAACAATTCTGAGCACTTTTTTAGAGACATTTTCAGAATGATAATCAGAAACGGTGCCGATTCTTGATTGAATAGAAGAAGATTGGGATAAAACAACTGATATATTATGTAAAACGGAGTCTGGGTCTAAGGAGGAAAGATATAACGTACCTGAATCGATTCCTTCAGGCCTCTCATGTGCTGAACGGACTGTGATTGATTTCAGGTTGAGAAGAGAAGTTTCCTCTGAAATAGTTCCACTGTCGGATATTATTAGCTTAGCAGACTGCTGAAGTTGGATATAGTCGGTGAAACCAAATGGCTTTAAAAAACGAATTAATGGACTGAGTTCTAGATCAGTATTGCAAGAAAGAAGCTTTTTTTTAGTTCGTGGATGAGTAGAGACAATAACTGGGAGGTTGTATTTATAAGCGATCGAGTTAAGCGAAGATAACAACATAGCTAAATTAGAAGGTGAATCAATATTTTCCTCTCGGTGAAGACTAACAAGAAAGTAAGAATCAGAGGAAAGGGAAAGTTCGCGAAGTATGTTTGAAGAATTAATTTTGTGCATATAAAAATCTAAGACTTCTTTCATGTGAGATCCTGTCTTAAATATAGTCTCAGGTCGAATACCCTCAGAAATCAAATAACGCCTTGCATGTTCAGAAAGTACAAGATTTACATCAGAAAGATGGTCTACAACTTTACGATTGAGTTCCTCAGGAACGCGTTGGTCAAAAGAACGGTTGCCAGCCTCCATATGGAATACAGGTATTTTTCGACGTTTTGCTGGTATAATTGAAAGGCAGGAATTTGTATCTCCATAAAGGAGAATAGCATCTGGTTTAACTTGGTCCATAATATTATCGGCTTTAGCAATAATTAGGCCAATTGTCTCTGCTACAGAATCACCGACTGCGTCTAAATAATGATCGGGCTGACGAAGCTCCAAGTCATCGAAAAATATCTGATTAAGTTCGTAATCATAATTTTGACCTGTGTGAACTAAAGTGTGGTCAGTAAATTTGTCAAATTCAGAGATTACGCGGGAAAGCTTGATAATCTCAGGGCGTGTTCCTACGATAGTAAGTATTTTTTTCATGAAATAAGAGACCTAATGAATGGAAGAGATGATAGCAGGTCTACAAGAGAGTCAATACCTAAGCGTGTTGTATTGTGAGAAGTGTAGTCAGATATTGGGTCTAACGATGAAGAACCATCGCTAAAATAAGAACTATAATTAAGATCACGTGTATCAGGGGGAATTCGATAATAGCGACCAATATCTACCGACTTTGCCATCTCTTCTCTAGAGACTAGGGTTTCATAAAGCTTTTCACCATGGCGAGTTCCAATGACCTTAAGTGGAACATTTTTGTCAAAAATAATTTTCAATGCATTGGCAATATGTTCAACTGTAGCTGCTGGTGATTTTTGGACAAACAGATCACCTTGGCCTCCATTGGCCATTGCATGGAGTACGAGATCTACAGAGTCATCAAGGGACATTAGAAATCTGGTCATTTTAGGGTCGGTAATGGTTAGAGGCTGACCATTGAGGATCTGGGAGGTAAATAATGGGATAACCGAACCTCTTGATGCCATCACATTTCCATATCGAGTTGAATTAAATATTGTTCTATCAGATTGATGGTGACGGGAATGTGCAATGAGAATTTTTTCAGCCATAGCTTTAGATAGACCCATGGCATTAATAGGGTAAACTGCCTTATCTGTACTGAGTAGAACCATACTTTTAGCAACACCAACGGCAGAGACTGCTCTAAGTAAATTTTCAGTTCCAAGAATATTGGTTTGAACAGCTTGTGATGGAAAGAATTCACAAGAGGGAACTTGTTTCAAAGCTGCGGCATGAAAAATATAGTCGACACCCTTGACGGCATCGTACAAACTATCAAATGAACGAACATCACCAAGATAAAAAGATACATTGCTAGTATTTATACTGTTGCGTAGATCATCTTGCTTTTTTTCATCTCTACTAAAAATTCTAATTTCGGAAGCATCATAATCATTAACTAATCTATTCAATAATGTACTACCAAAAGATCCCGTGCCACCAGTAATCAAAAAGACTGAATTAGAAAATTGCTTTGTGTCCATCGTCGTTATGGTGAGCATGCATGGCTTTAATCATGTTTAGCCAAGTAGGAGGATTGTAGCACAACAAACTTTGCAATCGCTTGGAGTTTAGACTCCTGTCGATAGAAACGGACGAGTCGGGCAGAATACAAATGTCTCGATTGTAAACGTTTTTGACTATATCTAATAGAGTGAATTTATCAATTTTTGGTCCGGCGAGATTTAACAGACCTGAGACACGTGATTTAGAGAGGAGATAAGTGTGCAAGAATTGAGAAAGTTCTAAGGTAGTAAGCCCGGAAAAAAAAGCATTTTTAAAACCATTACATTTGTCTTGTCTCAAGAACCATTCCAGCAAGCCATAAGAGGTAGAAAGCTCATGTCCGACTGTTGAGGTACGCAGGGTGAGCACATTGGGAATGTTGGATACTTCGCCTAAGTGCTTACTTTTACCATAGACATCTAACGCATCAGGAGAATCAAGCTCAGAATAATCACCACGTGATCCTGCGAAGACACAATCAGAAGAAATATGTATAAGATGAAAGCCAAATTCTATAGAGTTATTGGCAAGAAAATGTGGTAAATATGAATTAACTGGGCAAGCGTATTCAGTAAGACTGGAGTTTGGTAAATGCTTAGTTAATCCGGCACAGTTAATAACAACGTCAAAGGAATTGAATTTAAGATAGTCTCGCAGCTGATTAAAGTTAGTAGCATCAAGTTGAGCAGACCTGATTCGATCAGGTAGCCGCCGAGCAAGAATATCTGGTTTTCTGCAGATTGTGTGAAGATCGTAAATATTATGGTCAGCAAAAAAAGATAATATTGTAGATCCGATAAGTCCGGAGCCACCCAGAATGAGAGTTTTCATGGGTGAAAAAGAGTTGAAATAAAATCTGAGGTATCCATAATAAAAGGAGGTGAAGGTTTATGCTTAAGAAAGCGCATTACACAGTGAGCAATAGAGAGTGGGGAGCATGAATTAAAGGTGTCAAAGGGAATTGAGACATCATAGACGTAGTCAAGATCAGAGGAAAGGATGGGTAGCTTTTCCAAACTTGACTCTGCTAAGGGCATGCCGAAAGACTCTGTAGTAGATGGATATATAAGAGCATCAGAAAGCTGCATATAACATAGTACGTCGGATCTTGAAATAGACCCTAAATTGACAATATTTAAATCAGAGGATGAAGATGTATCGGATATTTGCTTGAATAATTTTGGGTAGTCAATTCGTGAAACAGTTAAATATAGGCAGGGGTTAAGGCCATAACTGGATAAAATTTTCCACGCAATAAGGAGATTAAGATGATTCTTATGATACTCACCAGAAGCAGGGTAGAAAAAAGAAAAACTATGACTTTTGGTTTTTGATGGAACCAAGTTTAAAGATTCGGAATTAGATTGAGAAACATGCATATATGGAATAAAAGGTCGGAGATGGACTGGATTGAAGAATCTAGGATACGCTTTCTTGAAAATATTAAACATCGTCTTTGATTGGACAAAGACTTGATCAGCATTTCGCAAAAAGAAAGCGAAGTGGATTCGTTCATATAACAACCTAGGAATAATTTTTAAGCGGCTGCTGAATAATTTGAGCAGCGAACAAACAAGCAATGAATTATGAAGATACAGTATTGTTTTACAGTCAAGCTTTAATATCGGCGGTAGATTTCCAAAACACAAACATACATCATAATAGCGAGAGATTCTATAAATACTATAATAGGAGAAAATACGATTAGGGAGTGAAGGATTGATTGGGTAAAAAACTATTTTTGAAGTAAGGCTAGCAGGGGGAATATAACGATTGTCGCATACAACCAGAATTCTAGAAATACAGCTATTTACATCTAGAGAGGTCAAAAGGGAACCCAGTAAGATATTAGCGCCGCCTGAATGGATGTTATTGGCAAACAATAGAAGAGAGTGGTTACTCATAGAGAATATGATGCTAGGAAAGAAGAAATATGGAATGATAAGGGAAATATTTTAAATGCTCATTACTATAAACTATATTAAAAGAGAGCATGGCAGGAAGAAAAACGAATAGAGCAAAAGAAAATTTGGTTTTTAGTGAAGAGGACCTCGCTAGGGCAAAGAGAAGCAGCAGAAAGACAACAAGTGAGGTACCTCTGGTTGCTAGAATTTGGTAACCAAACAAAATGGAGAATCCATACATCAAAACAATAAGAATAGAAGCAATTATATAGAATTTTTTTTCGTGGTAAAAGGGTGCACAACAAACCAAGAGTGAAATAATAAGTCTTTCGGCGAAACCAAAGAAACTAGCGCCAAAACTTAATGATTGATAAGTCGCAATGGAAGTAGAAAAGCGTGCATAAAATACGACAAATACTAGAAATAGTATAAAAAGAACTGGGATTATGTATGGAATAGAATGCATCAATCGATATGCCCTTAAACGTAGGGCAGAATAAAACAACAATATAGATGCAGATTTCTTAGTAAGGAGCTTGTTGAATAATGAAAGGCTGATATAGAAGAATAATGCGAAGCAAAAGGAGGGAATGTGGGCAAAAAATGCTGCAAATAATATGACATATCTAAAATCTGCAATGAACTTTGAAGGTTCTCGGAAACCTAAGGCAGAGCACCAAGAAACTTGAGTTGTTAAAAACAACAGGAGTAAGGTAAGTGATAAGGCTTCTTTTAGAAGACCGAACGATGGAACATATAGAATAAGGAAATAGAGTGAAGAAAAGAGAAGTGGAAAATAATGACGTGTGGAAATATAAAATATCAGCAGCGAAATTAAGAACAGGTAAAGAACCCTGTAAGATAAACAGTCGAGAAGAGAAAGATTTACCATATAACTTCCCAACGAATACAAGGAGCCCCAATCCGCAAGAACAAGATTATTAGAACATATTAATTGATAAGATTCAAAATCACTGCCTAGAAAGATAGAGGAGCCATAAACGAAGAAGAAAACAAGACTTGTGAGTATATTGAGATAATGAGAACGTGGGTAAAATATACTAAGTCCGCACAAAGTCCAGGCAAAAGAGTAAGGTAAAAGCATAACAAGGATGAATAAAACAATGGTTCAATTTCAAAATCTTGATGTAGAGAAACCTAAAAGATTAGATATCGATGAGGGGCTGCATTAATCTAGGAAAGAGGATTTTTGTCTTGAAGTAGGTAGCAAAAGAGGTGGAAAGCAGTACTTGGTGAATGCTACAAGCAAAAGACTATGATGACGTAATTCTGACAAGCAGCTCATTAATATCATACAAATGACAAGTTTGACAACTCAGATATCGCGTCGTCAAGTGGAAAATGATGATTACCGATGAACAAACCATAGTTGTGGATATGGTCGGCATTAGGTAATGCTGTTGGAACCTCGGCATGAAAATACTTCATGACATCATTCCTTGTAAAATTTCCAGCAACTATAGGACGACATTCGAATCCAAGTAGATTTAGTTTATCTAGCAAGTCCTTTCTTCTAACCGTTGAACCAGGACGGATAGTGAGGCTAAAGCCAAACCAACTACTCTGACCTATTTCTTTTTGTATTAATAAATCTGGATGACTTTGGAGTTTACGTTGAAACTTAATTCCATTTTCACGACGTTCCAGTACAATCTTTGGAAGCTTTTTCAATTGTTCCAGACCAATCGCACCAGATAACTCTAGTGGGCGGAGGTTATATCCAGGAAGTATGAATCTGAAAGATTCCATAAAGGGATCCTGATCATTTATTTGGCATAATTGATTATGACGGGGTAAATTACGTGTCCATCCATGGGCTCTGAGGCATTTCATTATGTGATATAGCTCCTCATCATCGGTGACGGTAAGTCCACCCTCCATTGTCGAAATGTGATGGGAGAAGAATGAACTAAATGATCCCATTATACCAAAACTGCCTGCTTTTTGATTCTTATATGTTGCCCCAAGGGATTCGCAATTATCTTCAATAAGGATGGCTCCAACATTGGAGGCTATTGATTCAATAACCGAAAAATTATTTGGATTTCCTAAAAGATTTACGCACATAATTAAACGTGTGTTCTCTGAAACAGCATTTGCTAGTTGGTCAAGATCATAGTTTAATGTTTCCAAATCAATATCAACAAATTTAAGCTTAAGCCCATATTGTAGCAATGGGGTGTAGGTAGTACTCCATGAAACAGCAGGTACAATGACTTCATCACCTTGCTTTAGTGGATTCTCGTTTGTAAAAAATAATGCTGCCACCATCAACAGATTCGCTGAGGAGCCAGAATTACTCATGACACAATATTTACTACCTATATATTGTGCAAATGACTTTTCAAACTGCTCAACATGATTGCCCATTGTGAACATGCGAGAATCAATAACACGCTTCATTGCATTGATCTCATCTGAATCCCAAGTCGAGAGTGCCAAGGGGAATTTGAAGGTCATCCGTTAATGGTGGAAAGGAAGTATTCGTAAGTTAATTTTATACCATCATTTAAACTAAACATGGGACGCCAGCCCCAGGCAATCTGTTTATTGGTTGAAACTTTTTTTCTCCTCATGCCTACTGGCATGTCAGTATTATGAACAAAGAAACCATCAAAGCCGATTATCTCCGCAGCTACTTCATAGTAATGGTTGATCGTGAAATCCTCACTTAAGCCTATGTTCATCAAAGGTGGTAATGAGTCATATCGATCAATACATTCAAATATACAATTGGCCAAATCTGTCGCATACATAAATTCTCTCTTGGCGAGTCCATCACCCCATATCTCAATATTTTGAACGCCAGATTGGACTGCTTTATGTATTTTATATATTATTGCTGGAATAAGATGCGACTTAGGAGGGAGGAAAGAATCATATCTACCATATATGTTGCAAGGGATAATCGTTTTGTACTGATAATTGGGATCCCTAGATATATATTGACAGAGACGTTGGCACATTATTTTGGCCAGGGCATATCCTTCATTGGTAGGCTCAAGTTCACCAGCGAGTATCATATCTTCAGTAAGTGGATCTTGACGACCTTTTGGATACATACACGAACTGCCTATATTTAGGAATCTATTAATGCCCAATGAGTGTGAAGCAAGGATAATATTCTTGCCTATATCAATATTTTGAACCAAAAAGTCTACGGGAGAGGCTATATTAGCCTGAATACCGCCAACTCGACCTGCGGCATGAACAACAATATCAGGTTTGCAATCGGAAATATATTTAAGTACTGATGAGTATTGAGTTAGGTCTAAGTCTGTTCGTCTTGGTGCAAGGATTTCGTGGGAATGATTACCACTAATTTCGAGTATGTTTGAACCGACAAGCCCACTGCCACCAGTCAAAAGGATTCGCATGACTAAAGATATTTTTTAATATAAAATGAAACGAAATGAGCAAGGCTGATTAAAAGCATTTTTAATTACAGGTATATAGTCAAATTTTTGGCGCATCGTTGAAACGTAACTAATACCATAATACACTATTAGCTATATAGAAGACTGCTTCTCTGGAGAAGCTAGGTGAGGATGCTGTAGCGACACAACCAATGATGTGTAGTGCTATTGGAAAACAGCAAGAAAGATGTGACATGCTCATTCTATTTCTTCTAGTGAGAAAGTTTTAGAGTGTTAGGTAGAATCAGGAGTTAGTAAAAAATTATTGAGATTGATTAGATATAAGGGGTAGGGGGGCAAGAGTTCAAGAGGGTGTTGGATTATAGTTACTTGTAAACTTATCTAATAAGTATTCGCTATATTGAGCAGCAGTGTAGGGATAATAAGGATTTAGCAGCAATATTTAGAGTGCAAGGTTCTTGCCTTAAGATAAAATGAAGTTAGTTTTTAGGGACTAAGGGCAATCGATAGAGATAATATTATCTAATTCATCTAGTAATCCACGACTACAATTGTACAATGTGCCACCCGAGGAGATGTGCAATGATGCAAGATACTCAAAGTCAGCTTTGATCGAATCACGATCAGCCATGAAGATTGATGCTTCAGTTTTTTTAATTAAAGGAAATTCAGGCAAGTAACGGATAGCTTGATTGATAAGAATTGTCAAAATATTCCTTGATGAGGTACGCAAAATAGCTTTGGATTTCGAAAATATATTGTCGTGATTGTAATAAGGTCCGCAAGAGCCATAAAGATGCACGGAATTGTCGGATAGATCCTTGTAAATATACTCTTTCTGATAGGAAGGAATTTCTACGCCAATAATAGTAATGGGGTTACACCCCATAAGGATTGCGAGGGCTAATGCATGCAGAGAGACTGTAGCGCCGGTTGAATAGGTGTTTCTGTAGCCATATGTCTTGGAGAGTAATGATTGAAGTGAGTTTTGAATACCAAGCAAAGCTCGTGCCTTCTCTATAGATTCTAATGATTTATTCCTCGGGCAAGATAATGAATTCTCTAGATGATGGTTATAGTAAATAAGGTTTCCATCAAAGTAGGAATAAGAAATTAGTAATTTACGAGAAATTGATCTAGGTGCTTGAAAGGCAAACGTCGACAAACCGACAAATACCTTTTTAGGTGAAATAGCCCTTATTGCAGCAGCGTGTTCAGTCAACCATGGTCGAATCCAATGTGGATTAGCAAATACCCAGTAATCTGTCTTGAAGTAGTTTTGGGCTCTTAAGGGAGTATCGCCAACAGAAAATATAACTCCATTAAATGTGCTATATGAATAATTAGCCCACGAAGGTGCGCCTCCAACAATTAAAGCAGGCTCACCAGAATGGGCACCGATAAAAGAATCTAATGTTGGATTGTCCATAATAGATAAATAATTTTATAATTAAGATAATCGAAAAGAGTAAAAGAAGATGGAATGTTCCTAAGGATCTAGATGAGATAACGTATAGACACTAGTTACCAGACACTCCTACCTCCATCCATAATCATATTATGCCCATTCATATAAGACGAGGCATCTGAGCATAAAAACTGTATAGCAGATCTATATTCACTATTATGGGCCATGCGACCAAGAGGAATTAGCGAAGATAAACGAGTAACAAACTCTTTGTTTTGATCGGTAAATACACCACCAGGTGATAATGCATTACATCGCACACCTTTATCGGCCCAATAAGTAGCTAGATATCGAGTTAAACCAATTAGTCCTGTCTTAATTACAGAGTAAGTCACAGGCTTAACGGCTTGCCTTTGCTCCTCTACGTCAGATTGTTGATACAAACGTTGATCAGGAGCTATTATAGATAAATCGGAGGCAATATTTAAAATAACTCCATCATCTGGACTTAATGCCATTTGATGACCGAAAATCTGACTACATAGAAAAGATCCAGTTAATCCAACCGCAATTTGTGAATCCCACTGCTCCCTCGGGAAATACTCAAAACGGGATGTATTTTCAATTAGATCATTTGCTTTTACCTTGGGATCAATAGCAGCATTATTTACAAGTATATTAATAGTCAGGGTAAGTCCTTCCACTTTTTGCTGGACGGATATAATTGAATCAATAGAGGTCACATCCATTAGAAAAGATAAGATCTTAGCTTGAGGAAATTCGAGTCTTAGTTTATAGAGTGCTTGATCAAGTGCATTGTGAGAAACATCAGTAAGGATTACACATGCACCACACTCCAGTAAAGCTGCAGCATGCTGCATTCCTAAAAGACCAGCAGCTCCAGTAATAAGAGCTGTTTTACCACGCAGATCAAAGGGCTTAAGCATAGCTTGAATAGGTGAGGGATTAGGACTTAGTTTGCCCACCATCAATAGTCCAGATAGCGCCAGTAACAAAATCTGCTTTTGGAGAGAGAAGATAATGAACAAGCTGAGCAATATTTTCGGGAGATCCGAATTTATTCAAAGAGACTTCTTTTTTTAACATGTCATAAACATGGACTTGATTCTCTTTAAGTTTAGATCTCCAGATAGAACCCTCAAATAGAATGTTTCCAGGTGCTATAGCATTAATTCGAACACCCTTTACGCCGAGGGGCCGAGCAATACCACGGACATACGCATTTAATGCGGCCTTTGCTGAGGAGTAAGTTACAGGTGCACCATTAACAACTTCTAGCCCACAGATTGAGGAAATACAGACTATAGACCCATTTGATTGGGTTAGAAGAGGAATTGAAGCTTCGACAACATTTGTAGTAGACAGAAAGTTATTGGCAAATACTCGTTTCCACTCATCAAAACTCTCCTCACCAGGTGGGACCGAGCGACCACTCCCAACATTGCAAACTAGAGAATCAAGACAGCCAAATTGCCGCTTAATATGAGTGATTAATCTTTCGGCTTCATTAGGGACAGAAACATCCGCAATATATCCGACAGAGCCTGGGAGAGAACGGACTGCTTGTTGGAGAGTGGTATTTTGGCGACCATTTAAGACAACATCATAACCCTCTGTATGCAGTTCTTTAGCAATAAAATATCCGATACCTTGGCTCGAACCAGTAACCAAGGCGACTTTTTTGGGAGTGAGTACATCAGAGGGAGGTGCCATAATTATTATAATTAAAAAGCCTTGGAGGATACGAGCAAACTAGAGATTGAATTAAAATACTGAGAGATTAAGTTAGCGTGATCACCATCTATTGAACGAGCAGTCTGAAGTATATAATTGCCATGATATTTTATCTTAGCCAACTCTAGAAAAACTAGATTGAAATCAGCATTCCCGGAGCCTAATGGAACAGTAGTTCCACCCAACAATCTATCCTTTACGTGTACATTCACAACTCGTTTTCCATATGTAGACAATTCCTCGACGGGATTATAGCCAAGAGAGGCACTGTTACCGATGTCATAATTGATCCCAAAAGAATGATGAGGGAAGCGACTAATAAAGCGACCTAATTCTTTAGGAGGGAGATCACTTTCGAATGCAACGCGTAAACCCTGGGCCTTGAAAAAATCTTCATATTTTACCATAAATTCAACAAAAAAATCTTCCTCTTTTGAGCTATTGATAGCACCATCATCAACTAGGGGTATAATTATTAGTTGAATTCCTAGCTTAGAACAAGCGCGAGCTATTGAAAAAAAATCCTTTATGAGCTCAGACTGTTCTACCCCTTTAGACTTCCAGAACGGTGCTTGCATAAAGCAATCTCCAGTCAAAGAAGGGATCGCCAGATCATAACATTTTGACAGATAAAGAATTTCTTGCTGGCCATCGAGTGTCATCAATGGGTTTTGATAGAGATAATCTTGATCTAAAGTCCATTCCATAAGAGAGATGCCAATATCTCTTGAGATGATGAATTCATCCCGCCAAGACTTCCAAGGGAATGCTTGTATTTTGCCATCTACAAGATCAGAAAGGCGACCTTGCATAAAACCAATTTCTTTAGCCATGATTCAACCTTATTAAACTTATAGAGGTGTACTTGGAATTGCCAAACATAGAAACATGTGGGGGGTGAGATGGTTGTAAGTTAATCTTAAATCATATAGTTTAATTTTCTGGAGTATCATCTTGTCCTTCACTAAGTGGCTGGGAGACTCAGACTTGGGAAAGTACATTGAAATATACACCTGGAGTAGCCGCACTAACTGTGTCATGATTTTAGTAATTCAACAAGTTCAAGGAGCACTCCTTCAGGACCTTGCGCATAAATCACTTTAACAAGTCCATCTGGAGAGTACTGAGGGGGCGCGGGAAAAATCACTTCTTCCATTCGAAGCTTTGAAACCAAGCTATCTAAATCAGTAACTGTTAAGGCTATGTGTGTCAAACCAATTGAGTAGGGTGTTCCTTTCCAAAAAGTGGCGTTATCATGAGAATGAAATTTAAGCAATTCGATCTGACCACTGACAGGGGCTGATAATTTGACAGTGGTGACATTCACATTTGATAAACCCATCATAGAATCAATATGAGTACCAGATTCTGTCATCTGTTTTACAATAGTAAAGCCAAGAATATCGCACCAAAAACGCAATGCTTTGTCGAGATCGTTAACCACAAGTCCAGTATGTCGAATCGATGTGATCATTTTGATGCCTCCTCAGCAATAGCATCTGCGAGTACATCAATTCCTTCCAGTAAAGCATCATCCTGAATAATAAGAGGTGGGCCTAACTTGATAGACTCACGGCCAGTATGTACAACAAGCAAACCCTTTTGCATACAACGCTCAGCGACTCGGCTTGTAAATGTACTATCAGCAGCACCAGTATCAGGGGAACGAAACAAAATGGCTGCGATTAAGCCCTTACCCAGCACTTCCGAGATGCGGTCGGGAAAACGGCGTTGGAGAGATCGTAAACCCTGAAAAAGCAGATTCCCCTTACGCTCCGCCTCATTCACTAAATCACGAGCCTCAAGCTCCTCTATAACAGCTAAACCAGCAGCACATACAAGTGGGTTAGCCGAGTGTGTACTACTCATATTTCCTATATCGGGTAAATCCATGACATCAGCGCGTCCAATCACCCCAGACAAAGGTACTCCTCCTCCCATTCCTTTTCCTGTGCAAATCAAATCTGGCATAACATCATAATGTTGGTAACCAAAGTTTTTGCCTGTACGTCCAAATCCAGATTGCATCTCATCGAAGGTCAATAGAATATTATATTTTTTACATATAGCTTCTATAGCTTTAACAAAATCATGAGGATAAAATACAGCACCCCAGCCTTGAAAGGTTTCAAGCATAAAACCAGATATGTCCTTGCTTATATCGATTCCTTGATCGAGAAGATGAGACAGTCCTCTCTGTAAGAACTCTTCCCCACAACCTTCATCCACAAGCCATGGATAAGGAAATGGGATATGATGTATATTTTGATCCTGATAGCCGATCCAATCACGCTGTTTGAAGTTACTACTCATCATCTGAGCACCAAGAGTTCGCCCATGCCAATTATTTTCTATACAAATTATCCCCTTTCGGCGCTTGTTGGAGCGCTGTCCATGCATGCGCATGAGTTTTAGTGCTGCCTCTGTCGCTTCAGTTCCTGCAGACAGCAAAAATGCTTTCTCAAAGGGTGTACCAGCAAATGAAACTAACTTTTCAAGATAAGCTGCTCGAATAGGATTGCAATAAGCATAACAGCTATATAGAGGTTGATCTAAAGAAGATTTAATGGCAGCAGAGACTCGCTCATTGGAATGACCAACGTTAGCTACAAAAATTGTTGAGGTGAAATCAATCCAACGATTGCCTGCAATATCTTCAACAAAAGAGTCTTTAGCCTTGGCCCAAACAATAGGGAGTTGGCCATGCATTGAACGAGATTCCACTTGATTTAAGCGCTCGAGAAGTTCAACAGTTCCAGGAGCTGGTATAGCTGTTTTAATAAGACGATAATCTGTATGAACAGTAGGGACTACTACAGGATTGACGGAGAAAACATGATCTGACATTCTCAATCCGGCCCAAATATAGATGACGATATACTAGGGTCTATTTCGATCAGTTGCTCAAGGCCGACAAAATCACTTTCTGTATCGATCTCAGGAGCTGGCGGGGTGAGAAAAGGTAGGACATAGTCTCCATGAATTATTTTATTGCGCAGGATAAAGCTCACAGATAACACATCGACATAGCCATTTGCAGAATAAGTATCGGGGAACACTTGTCGAGCATTATTTGCCATATCTAATTGTGTACTTTCGCTAAAAAGCCTCTTTAATCTTCCGTCCGAAGATAATTCAAACGTTTTATAGGCAGACTCAGACATTAAATGAACTGAACGAAGGGCAGTTGCTTGCTCTGATTCAATAAAAGCTTCTATTGCGTCATCAACTACGCGGGGATTACGAAAAGGTGTGGTTGGTCTTATATGAACGATGTATTCAGGCAATGTATTATTGGCGTCAAGCCATTCAAGGGCGTGCTTTATGAATTCATAATCTGTAGAAGTATCACCCGATATACTTGCAGGCCTAATAAATGGAACTTCTGCGCCTAAACCTATTGATAATGAAGCATACTCTGGAGAATCAGTAGAAACGATTGTCCTTTCAATTAGACGACTCTTTAGAGATGCTGCTATTGACCATTCGAGCAAGGAACGGCCCCCGAGAAGCCTAACATTTTTATTTGGTACACCCTTAGATCCAGACCTTGCTGGTATTAAAGCTATTATTTTTACCATAGATCATTAATGATTTGCTTCTAGCTCAAGGTGACCTCGAAGTTTTGCTGCTATAGGAACCTCAGCATCAATAACTCGTTTCTTACCATCTCCCATCGCTTTCTCAATCTTGCGGACTGCACCGACCAATTGGGTAAGACCAGAAGGCTCAATAGATGCAGATTGATCACTGCCATACATTGCACGATCTAGCGTAATATGTCTTTCAAGTGAAGTTATTCCCATGGCTGATGCCGCGTACGAGACTGCCAACCCAACTTCATGACCACTGTAACCTACATTACACTGATATCGCTCTCTCAAAGTATGTATCATGCGAAGATTGGCATCTTCATCCCGCATTGGATATGTAGAAACTGTATGCATTAGTTCAAAGGGGCAATTAGCGGCTCGAAAAATATCAACCGCATTTTGAATATCGTCATAGGTACTCATGCCAGTAGAAATAAAGGTATGTTTTTTTTCGTCTGCAACAAGCTTTAGGAGATCATCATAGACGAGCATTGCAGAGGCAATTTTATTGTACTTACAATTAAAATATCTTAAAAACTTTTGACTTTCTAGGTCCCATGCTGATGCAAACCAGTCAATATTTTGATCTTTACAGTGTTGAGATATTGCTTGAAAATTATCCTTGTCAAATTCTAGTGCTTGTTTTTGATCCCTTTGAGTATTTCCCCAAGGACTCACTCTTGGTTGACTCAAAAACTCCTCACCGTAGACTAGATTAATATCACGCTTTTGGAACTTAACTGCATCACAACCTGCTGCTGCTGCTACGCTCACTAATTCCTTTGCAATATCAAGATCACCGTTATGGTTGATCCCTACTTCAGCAATGATCGTGATACCCATGCATTCAAATTGGTTTACTTAATTTAAACCGATGACACGCCCAGATGTCAAGACAGCGCGCAAACCTCATCGACACTGAGATCACTAAGTTTTATTAATTTTTCAACAAAACTCCTGACAAAGCCGTTTCCACCATTCTTATCTATCGCTAAATCACAATACTGAAGGATCAGTGGATGTGCATCCTGGGGAGCAACAGAGAAGATTCCTTCTTTCAACATAATTGAGAGGTCATTTAGATCATTGCCAAGATAGATAGTGCCCAAGGGAGTCTTCGAGTGATTTATTAAATAGCTGCAGACGAAATCAAACTTATTGCTCTCAGATTGAAAACATTTAAGGTTTAGTTTTTGGCACCTTTTCTGCACGACGGGATTTGATTCCTTCGATAAAACAAAACAGTCAGGGATCCAATTGTTAATGACTGAAAAACGCCGTAGAATATCGAATGCTAACCCGTCAGATCGATCACACGCTACTGATTCAACACCGGTTTGATCTAGGTAAACTTTATTGTCGGTGAATACCCCGTCGAAGTCGAAAATTATGGTATGCACAATTTCCCAATGCGGTAACGAATTATTCATGAGAGACTAGGCCTAGATTTTTTTCTATCATATCGCATAGGATATGCGCCAATAAAATGTGTGTCTCCTGGACTCTTGCTGTTGAATAACTTGGAACAACTATTGAGTAATCAGCAATTGGTTTACAGACACCCCCATCTTTGCCAAGAAATGCCAGAGAAGATACTCCCATAGACTTAGCCTGTTGTATAGCAGCTACTACATTGGAACTATTTCCAGAAGTGGAAATTGCAAATAAAACATCTCCTTGTCGCGCAAGAGCCTCTACTTGACGCGAGAAAATATCCTCATAAGAAAAATCGTTAGAAATGCAAGTGATGGATGAGATATCTGATGCTAGGGATACTGCTCTTAATGGTTGTCTATTAATAGAAAATCTTCCCAGAAGTTCAGCCGCTATATGCTGACTGTCGGACGCACTACCACCATTTCCACATACAAATATCGTACCGCCTTTTTCAAGTGAGCTGACTAAAACGGATGAGAACTGTAAGAGAGGTTCCAGAGATAGATCAAGAGTGGATTTGATGACAGAAATATGCTCACAGAAATGAGCTTCGACAGCATGAGCACTGGTCATAAGGATAATAAGCGAAATGCTATTCTGAGAAGCCTATTTTTAAAGGAGAGAGCTGAATGGAACCATTGAAAGCATAATCATAAGAAAACAATTAGATCCAAGCAGAGGCACCTAACATAGCATAAAATCATAGTAAGAAATTAAAAGGCATGGAAGATTACTAATAAACCTTTAAGTCTGAAGGACTTTTGAGGGTGGGCCTTCATCAGTTATTTTACCTTCTTCAAGGTGAATAAGGCGATCACAATTCTCTACTGTGGTTAGGCGATGGGCAATCATAATTATTGTCATTTGCTCCTTAAGCTTACTCAAAGATTCAATAAGGAGCCTCTCAGTTCTATTGTCTAGTGCGCTTGTAGCCTCATCAAAAATTAGAATACTAGCCTGTTTATATAGCGCCCTAGCTATACCTATGCGCTGACGCTGCCCTCCACTTAATCGTATACCCTGTTCACCAACTACAGTATCGTAACCATACTCACAGCTCTCGATAAAACTTGATATCTGGGCTTGTTCGGCTGCCTTACGTACGCGCTCTAAGTTGACAAGGTGTTTAGGTACACCAAAAGCAATATTCTCTGCAATGGAGCTATCGACAAGATAAATTGACTGTGGTACATGGGCTATGGAAGCTCTCCAATCATAGAGAAGTTGAGGACAAGCAGAATCATAGAGATCAACACCATCTACCAAAATTGAACCAGAGGTGGGCTTAAGCAATCCCATTATAAGGTCCAGGGTTGTCGACTTTCCTGAACCAGTACTACCTATAAATCCAATACTTTCTCCAGATTTAATTTCTAAATTGAGATCATGGAGTATATAATTTTGATTAGGGTGATAGCGGAAGTCTACATTCCTGAATATCAACTTATTTTGAAGCTGTATAGTGTTTGCTTTAGCTGCACGGAGTGGCAAAGGCAGAGAGAGCATTTCAAGCACAGTTGCCATTGCTGCAGAGCAGGATTTTAAAACTGCCCACCCACTATAAATCTGTTGCAAAGCCGGAAGCAGGCGTTGAGCTCCTAAAGCAAGCGAGCCTAAAAGTGGTATGACAGATGCTCCACTTCCCCTTTGGAGAACAAGGAGGAAACCAAGGATTGCAATTGAAACCATGCATAAAGCCTCAAATGCATAACGAGGAAAGGAGGCTATAAAAACATTTTTGGCTTGAAACTGCCTACGAGGACGATCAGCATATCCATAAGATTTCAAATATGCATCTTGAGTGCCATCCAAAAGAACGTCTCTAATCGCACCCAAGCCTTCTTGAAGAGCTTTTAGTTGCTTAGCAGATGTCTCTTCAATTTTATGACCATTACTCCTTAATTCTCGACGTGCCACAAAGGCTAAAACCATATAAGCACAACCAAAAACAATCGTAGTTGCGAGAGCAACTTGAGCATCAATTAGCAATAGGCCAACTATAAGAGCAGTGGCAATTATAGATGCTGTTATTAGTTGAAGAGAAGCATTTAGAGCTGAGACAGCCAGATCCACTTGGGTAGATATACTAGTGATCACTTCACTACTGTTTCGCCGTATGTGGACTTCGTAGGGCTGATAAAGAGTTTTTTTATAAGCATCATGGCCTAAATCTGACCCAACCGCTGCAACCAGTCGACCATTGAGCCAAACATTTAGAAGTCTGATGCATCCTGCGAATACAGCAGTAGAGGCAAAAATAAGGGTTGCAAATAAAAGTAATTGATTGGGTCTGGTTAGGCCAATTAAACTTACCAAGTCCTGGACATCAGCACGTTGCAAAAGGACATCCGGCTCACTAAGCAAGGCCAAAAAGGGCAGCACTGCGCCTAAGGACAGTAACTCTGCAGCAGCACTTACAATCATTACGATTGAAAGCATTGCAAATTGAATACGTCGACGACGGCTGAGATGGTGCCAAATAGATGCCAACAAGCCAAGGGTTGATTCTGAGCGCTCTAGGTGTTGCATAGATTCTCTCATTGCTTATTGATTAGCGCAGACAACGAGTTAAGCTTGTTCTAATTTTTCCCAAAGTGCGCACATAGAAATGCATGAGGCCTAAAATCATGCAACAAGAGATCAAAAGAATGATATAATTTTATCACAGCCCAATGAATACGCCAACGCCTAAGGGCAATGCCTTAAATACTGACTTCTAACAGCCAAAAAAAACAATAGTCAACCATAAAAGGAAAATATATGCAATAATAGAATTACTTATATTTTTTAGAAGGACGTGAAATAATTACTCCCTTGCTCCAACAACAGAATAACCTCGTCTTTTTAAAAGGGCCTCCTTCCGAGCCTCATCTAAGTCAGAAGCTACCATCTCTGAAACAAGCTGCTCTAAAGTTGTATTAGGAGTCCAACCTAACTTTTCGCGAGCTTTAGCTGGATCTCCTAGTAGTGTTTCTACCTCAGCAGGTCGAAAATATCGAGGATCAATTTTTACAACTTCTTCACCTGTGTCACTTCGTTTGCCAACTTCATCTAAGTCCTTCCCTTCCCATAGAATTGAACCCCAACCAAGCTCAAGTGCTGCCAATTCAATAAAGCGTCGCACGCTCTCTTGCCTACCAGTAGCGATCACAAAATCTTCAGGTGGCCATTCTTGCTGGAGCATTCGCCACTGCATCTCTACATAATCTCGAGCATGTCCCCAATCGCGGAGGGAATCAAGGTTACCCATATAAATACATTCATCCAGTCCTGCTTCAATCCTGGCCAAGCCACGTGTAATTTTTCGAGTAACAAAAGTTTCACCTCTCCTTGGACTCTCATGATTGAACAATATCCCATTACAGGCATACATTTCATAAGACTCCCGATAATTTACTGTAATCCAATATGCATAAAGCTTGGCGACCCCGTATGGGCTACGTGGATAAAAGGGAGTACTTTCTTTCTGTGGCACTTCCTGCACTAAGCCGTACAACTCACTAGTACTTGCCTGATATATTCTAGTTTTATCAGAAAGTCCTAATATTCGAACTGCTTCCAATATACGTAGAGTACCAAGTGCATCGCTATTAGCAGTATATTCAGGTGCTTCAAAGCTAACGGCGACATGGCTTTGAGCACCCAAATTATAAATCTCGTCAGGCTGGACCTGCTGAATAATGCGAATGAGGTTTGTACTGTCAGTAAGATCGCCATAGTGAAGCACTAGGCTGGGATCCTTTTCATGGGGATCCTGATAAAGATGATCAATCCGAGTAGTGTTAAAACTGCTAGAGCGACGCTTAATGCCGTGAACTTTATATCCTTTCTCTAAAAGTAACTCTGCTAAATAGCTACCATCCTGTCCTGTAATACCTGTGATTAAGGCTGTCTTTGTCTTCATCACGCTTCGAAGGCTCGGGGAGAATTAGAGGGGATAACAACGTACAGACACTAGGAAAGTGTCTGTTGTCACAGCAAACGGAAGAAAAGGTCAACCGTCGAAACCATGACGTTTCTGAAAGAGTTTGCCACGGCTCTGCCAAAGACAACCCTTCAAGCTCATAGCTGGGAAAGTCTCTAGTGACTTGCAATGAGTAATTATCATAATGGCCAAAGGCATAAGCAACGCAACTGACACGTAATAGTGCCATATACGCTACGGAAAGGTCGGTCAGGGCTGATCACGAGAGTTTGCTCAGATCCAAATCAGTTCAATCTGCAAATGATTCGATCGCCTTGCTGGAAGAATCCACTCCATGCCCTGACCACTGACGGCCAGCGAACCTCGCTATTTGGCGTAAGTTTCGAAACATGAGAAGCTACCTCTTAAAGCCTGTGCAGCTCTACATACGCATTGCTTTGCTTGCTGGAGTTGCCTTAGGTACCACTTCAATGCTTAAGCCTGTCCAAGCAGAGGCAGTGGAAGGACTTCCAAGCGCTGGAAATTTCCCGAATAGACCTCATTCTGCTTCACCGATTAACGACGAATATATACTTGGGCCTGGTGATTCATTAGTCGTTGAACTAGTAGACATACCCGAGTACTCGGGCATTTTCACAATTGGCCCTGACGGGACACTCTATCTACCACGGATCAGATCTCTCTACGTAGAATCACTAACTGTGGAAGAGTTGCGGAATTTTTTAACTCAACAATTCAGTGCTTTCGTTCGTGATCCCCAAGTATACGTGAGCCCAGTCGCCTACAGGCCTATTCGTGTCTACATCGGCGGTGAAGTGCATCGTCCCGGTTTTTATTACCTCACTGGGCAGCAATCTACTACTAGCAATGTACCGTCAGGTGCTATGTCCCAGCCAAATTCAATTAACCTCTCTACTGGCATAGTAAACGTTTCTAAAACAGCAGCAGATGCCGCCTTGGCTGGCACAGAAGTGCTCAAAATTGGTGGAGTAAGAATTAATGAAGGCTTAAGGCTGCCAACCGTTTTTGATGCTTTGCGTTCTGCTGGTGGCGTTACTCCATTCTCTAAGTTGAGCAAAGTTTCTGTTACTCGAAAACGGTCCCTAAGCAGTGGTGGAGGCAAAATACGCACACATCTTAACTTTCTAAGCGTAATTATGGAGGGAAATGATTCTCAAAATATCCGTCTTTTCGATGGCGATACTGTTATCGTCGGCAGATCTCCTGTCGAACTTCGCGAACAGATCATCAAAGCAGGTCAAACAAATTTAAGTCCTGATTTTATTCAAGTATATGTTACAGGCCGTGTCCGCGATCCAGGCTCAAAAATATTACCACAGGGAGCCAGCCTTGACCAAGCTCTTGCATCTGCTGGTGGCCAAAAAGTCTTACGCGGCCAGGTAGAGTTTATTCGTTTTAATCGTGACGGCAGCACCGACAAGCGTAGTTTTTTTGTAGGAGGCACAACTTCTGCAGGTTCCTATAAAAATCCAATATTGATGGCAGGCGATGTGGTGCGTGTTAACGAATCCCCACTTTCGGCAACCTTAAGTGTTCTCAACGAAATCACTTCGCCTGCACTGGGAGTCTATTCCATCTACAGCATCTTCAAATAAGCTGATCCAGCCATGACAACATCCCAATCCCCCTCGGACAAAAGAGTTCAACAACTTGCCAGAACTGATGATGAGATAAATTTGCAAAATGCTGCTGCTGCAATGCTGCGACGCAAATATTGGATTCTGGGTGGTGGCGTTTTAGGGCTAATGATATCTAGCCTCTACTTGATTAGTTCCAAACCGGTTTATCAAGGTGAATTCAAAATAGTGCTAGCTGGGGAGTCAGCCGGAAGCGGCGTTGCCTCCTTACTCGCCTCTAATCCAACAATCGCAGCTATTGCTGGACTAAATGATAGTAGCAACGATTCGATAGGGACCGAAGTAGAGATCCTCAATAGTCCCTCAGTTCTTCTACCTGTATTTGAGGCTGTTAAAGCAAGCAAATCATCTGAAGATGCCAAAGGAATGCGCTTTCATAAATGGTCAAAATCTGCTATAACTGTCAAAGAAGAAAAAGGAACTACTGTTCTTAGCGTTGAATTTAGAGACCATAATAAAGAGTTAGTGCTTCCGATTACCAAAATGATCTCTGAAGCCTATCAGAGCTACTCCAACCGAGGTCGAGCACGCGAACTTAACAACCTAATTATCTATCTGAAAGAACAGATCTCGCTAATTAAACCAAAAGCAGATGCAAGTTCTCAGGCTGCTCTTGATTATGGCTATGAAAATGGCCTTGGAATAATTGATGGTCTACCTCTTGCTGGCAATGTTTCAGGTGCTGGCGCAACAGAAGGTTCAGGAGAAAAAGTTACCGGCAATGGCGGCAGCATCGAAGCTGAGCGCACCGCCACTCAGCAGAAAGTAAAAGCACTAGAAATCCAAATCCAGCAAGCCTCCAAAGCAGGAGGCGGGTCTCTTTATTTTGCCTCTCAACTAGCATCACTTACAGATAAATCGTCAACCTTCGACCAGCTCACAACTGTTGAAACTAAACTCGCCGAATACCGTTCACGGTTCAATGAAAATGATCCCTTAGTGCAGAAGTTAAATCGCGAGCGGAAAAGCCTAATCAGATACATCAATCAGCAAACTATTGCACTACTAAATGGTGAGCTGGATCTTGAAAGAGCTAATCTCACTGCACTCAACCGCCCCAAGCATGTTGTAGCCCGCCATCGCGAACTCACTCAACAGGCCCTTCGAGATGAGGCAACGATGGTAACTCTGCAAAACCAACTCAAACAGTTTGAGCTCGAGCAAGCCCGTTCAACAAGTCCCTGGGAGTTGATCTCCACACCCACACTCCTCGACAATCCGGTAAGTCCACGAAAACGTCGCAACCTTGCTTTTGGCTTATTGACAGGCCTGTTTCTCGGCAGTGGAGTTGCTCTGATGGTAGATCGTAAAAGCGGCAGGGTTTACAGCCTTGACGAACTGAAGCGCGATTTACCCGGTCCCTTACTTGAACGCCTTCCCTATCACAATGGGATTTCCGGTGACTCCTGGGCTTCTGAGATCCAATTGCTTGTTGAGGGCCCCCTAATTGGCAGTGGATCAGTCGCCTTGATTCCGGTTGGAGACATCGAAACGTCTGTGCTCGATTACTTTGCATCAAAACTGAACTTCTCTCTTGGCCTTGAACGTGACTTAATCGTGAGTCGGGATCTGCTCACCACGCGAAATGCCAATACCCAGCTGCTGCTGACCGCGCCCGGAGCTGCCAAACGCGAACAACTGCGTCAGCTGAGTGAACAGCTGGCTCTCCAGGGTAGGCCCTTGGCTGGATGGGTTCTCCTGGACCCTGAGCTTGAGGCTTGATACTTCCATGGCCCATGTTCTTATCACCGGCGGTGCCGGATTCATCGGCAGCCACTCCTGCGTGGTACTCCTTGAGAATGGACACGACCTTCTCGTTCTCGACAACTTCTCCAACAGCTCTCCCGTGGCGCTTAAACGCGTGCAAGAGCTGACCGGACGGTCGCTGGAGTGTGTGAAAGGTGATCTGCGCGATCCCGCATTACTTCAGAAGCTATTCGCCGATGCAAAAGCTGCGGGAGCACCGATCGAGGCTGTGATCCACTTCGCCGGCCTCAAGGCCGTGGCTGAATCTGTTGCCGATCCACTGCGCTACTGGGATGTGAACGTGGGGGGCTCGTGCGCCCTGCTCGCTTCCATGGACGCTCACGACTGCCGCACCTTGGTATTCAGTAGCACCAGCACTGTTTACGGAGAGTCAGAAACGTTTCCTCTCACCGAAACGACCCCCACGAACCCCATTCACCCCTACGCCCAGACCAAGAGGGCCGTAGAACAGATGCTGACTGCTCTCGCCCAAACGGGCACATGGCGCGTAGCGTCCCTGCGCTACTTCAATCCAGTGGGTGCCCATCCCTCCGGGCGCATTGGTGAAGACCCCCTTGGGATCCCAAACAATCTCTTCCCATTCATCACCCAGATCGCTGCAGGTCGAATGGACAAACTGAGGGTCTTCGGTAACGAGTACCCCACCCCCGACGGCACCGGCATCCGTGATTATCTGCATGTGATGGATCTGGCAGAAGCGCATGCAGCTGCCATCAATCATCTGCTGCAATCAGATGCCCCCCTTAGCCTCACCGTCAACCTCGGTACTGGCAAGGGATTGAGTGTGCTGGATGTGGTGCATGGCTTTGAGAAAGCCACAGGCATCACCATCCCTTACGAGGTGGTGAAACGCCGCCCCGGCGATGTGCCCAAGCTGGAGGCCTGCCCAAAGAAAGCCGCCAACGTGCTCGGTTGGAGAGCCAAACGGTCCCTCGCCGACATGTGCCGCGACGGCTGGGCCTGGCAATCGGCCAATCCCCATGGCTACCGGAAGGCGTCATGATTTCGCTTCACCCCATCTCAAATCCCAAGCGCCTATGGCTGCTCGCCGGCCTAGCGCCTCTCGTAATCGCAGCGCCATTGCATGGGCAGGCACAAGACCAAGTAATTTGGCAACCAGTCAGCGAAGAGCAGGCAGATCAGCTTCAGATCCTGGTGCCCTCAGACGATGGTGGAGCTAACAGCATCCAGCCCAGTCCCTCTGAATCGCAAGAAGCACCACAGCCCAGTGCACCCCAACCGATTATTTGGGAGGTGGTGCCAGATGCAGAGTCTTCAGATCCCTCCACCACCAACCCATCGCGCTCAACAGAGGTGGTGTGGGAGCAACTACCCAAGAACCCATCCGTCGCAGCTGATGGAGCCAACAACGGCCCAACCAGCTCCATCGTCTGGGAGGTGCTGCCAGACACGATTGCTCCAATCGCGCCTGAAGCAGCAGACACGATCGCTGGAGTTGAAAGTGTTGAGCCGCCAGGCGACTCCACCGCTAGCGCAAGCGAAGGGCCACCATCGGAGGTGATCGCGCAGGAAGCTGCCATGCCAGCCCGCATGGTGCCGGGCCCACCACCGCCGGCTCCCCTTCAAGCGCTCAACCGTTCGATTGCCTATGGCGATGGCTTAGTTGGACCTGACATCAGCCTGCGCATTCCCAACGGCTTCCGCTGGAGCCAGCGCTGGTTTGGCGATGTGTCGGTGCTGGGCTACGACTATCAAAATGGTCGCAACCCTGGTGATCCGTTTATCCCAGCCAGAGATTCTGGCAATCTTGATGGTTGGGCCATTATTCACGCCAATATCCTTCAAACCAAGAACTGGAGTGTTGCCCTCAACACCTCCTTCCGCAGCCTCCAGAACAACCCAGACATTCCCGGCGGCAGCACTGGCATTGAAGATGGCGTCAGCTCAGGATTTCGCATCGCCCGCTCCATCGGTGATACCAGTGGGATCGCTTTCGGTGGCGAACAAGTGATTCAGTGGGATGACAACACCGACACTGGCCGCAACCTCTATCTGATGGCCTCCAAAGGTTGGTGGCTTGGCCATAACGGCAAGGACTATCCCCTCTTCATCGCCAACGGCGGATTCGGAACCGGTCGTTTCGCCAGTCTGACTGACAAAGATGAATTCTTCAATTTCACTTGTATGCCGGTGGAACAGAACCGCAAAGTGGCTCAGATTGATGAAAACCTCTGCTGGGGTCCCATCGGATCTGTGAGCTTGGTCGTCAATGAATGGTGGGGAACTTTTGTCGAATATGCCATTGGCAGGGCAACATTTGGGGTGTCCAGCAACATCACAGGCGAAATTCCATTGCGCTTAACCGCCGGAGTTCACTTCGTTGAAAATGATGAGGTTGTAAGTTTCGACGAACTGCGCTGGATTGCACAGTTCAGCCTTGGCTTCTGACCATTTAATTCTGGCTGGCGGTGGCCACAGCCATGCCCTGCTGCTGAAACGCTGGGCCATGCAGCCACTTAAGCGACCTAAGGGACTGATCACTCTGGTCAGCAGCTCCAGTGCCTCGCTTTATTCAGGCTTGGTGCCGGCATACATCGCTGGCCTCAACACTCTTAACGGCATCAGCATCGACATTCGCTGGCTGGCACAACAGGCAGGAGTCGCCTTCATTCAAGCCAAGATCACCGGGCTGAATCCTGACGGGACACTCCTCCTACTCAATCGCCCGGCCCTGCCCTTTGATCGACTCAGCCTGAATGTGGGCGCGATCACCAATCCGCAAGGGTTCCGGCACGCCATCCCAATCAAACCTCTTCAACCAGCTTTAGAAGCCATCGCCATCGCCGATGCTGAGGCCAATAACGCGGCTGCAGATCCCTTCCAAATTGTCGGGGCTGGCCTCGCTGCTGTGGAAGTAGCCCTGTCGTTGCGACGCCGCTGGCCCGGTCGTCGCCTGCACTTGTACATCGGAGAGCATCAGCTTCGCCCCTCCATGGGGCAACGCCTGGACGAGGCCGGCATCGTGATCAAACGCACCACAGCTCCTGACACAAGCAGCACACTGCTATGCACCGGTAGCCATGCACCCCATTGGCTGGCAGCGAGCGGGCTCCCCTGCGACGCCCGAGGGAGGGTCCGCACCCATGCCAGCCTTCAGGTCGTAGGCCACCCCCAGCTGCTAGCTGCCGGTGATTCCGCCGTGATCGACGGAAACCAACGACCGCCATCGGGGGTGTGGGCTGTGCGCGCAGCCAAGCCCCTAGCTCGCAACCTCGAACGACTCAGCCACAACCAACGGCCCTTGTCGTGGACACCCCAGCGCCGGGCACTCCAGCTCCTGGGGTGTGCCGTTGATCGGAGACGCCCCTCCGCCTGGATGCTTTGGGGGCCATTCCTGTTCGGGCCCCATCCCTGGCTGTGGCGATGGAAACGCCATCTCGACCATCGCTTCCTGAAACGACTGCAACCTGATGCTTCCATGGCAGCGCACAGTCGCAACACAACCCAAAACGCAGCCATGGCGTGCCGGGGTTGTGCCGCCAAATTGCCCGCAGCCCCGCTTGAGCAAGCCCTACAATGCTCCGGTGTAGGCCAGCTGAGCCAACAACCGGAAGACGCCCAGACCCTGGGAACCACAGCAACCAACACCACGCTGCTCAGCTCCGTGGATGGATTCCCTGCGCTGATTGCCGATCCTTGGCTCAACGGGCGCCTCACAACCCTTCATGCCTGCTCCGATCTCTGGGCCTCTGGGGCTCGAGTGTCCACAGCCCAAGCCATCGTGACCGTGCCTGCCGTGGACAGTAGTCAGCAGGTGACCCTGCTCAGCCAAACCCTGGAAGGGATCCAATCAGCCCTAGCAGAGCAAGGAGCGACCCTGATTGGCGGCCACACCATGGAGTCTCGCCAAGCCTCCAATCCTCCAATGGCGCTGGATCTACAGCTCAGCCTCAGCGTCAGCGGCTGCACCGCTTCAGGCCAGGTCCCCTGGCGCAAAGGGCCGATCCAGCGTGGCGATCTGCTGTTGCTCAGCCGCAGCTTGGGCAGTGGCGTTCTATTTGCAGCAGCCATGCAAGGCCGCTGCGCACCCCATCATCTTGATTCCGCCCTGCAACAACTGAGCTGCAGCCAGCATCCCCGGCTCAACGAGCTACTAGCCCTCAGCCAACAGCAGCCAGAAGCCGTTCACTCCTGCACAGATGTGACCGGCTTCGGATTGCTGGGCCATCTCAATGAAATGGTGGCTGCCAGTGAGGCCATCAGCGTGAACCTCTTGGTGGATCAGATACCGAGTTTCGCCGGCGCCCTTGAATGCCTTGCGCAAGGGATCACCAGCACCCTGGCCCCCGCCAACCGCCGAGCCTTAGCCAGCTTGGGTACAAGCGTTCGCGTGCTGCGCGAGGGTCAAGACATCAGCCACAACCTCGAACCAGCGATCCAAGATTTACTGATCGATCCCCAAACCTGCGGCCCCCTGCTGGTGAGTTGCTCTGCCTCAGCGGCAGCGACGCTGCAAGACCTGGGATGGACAGCGATCGCCCGGGCTTAGCGACACGCCCGGGGATGGCAGGCCAGAAGGCGATTTTTCAGTTGCGCCTGCAGCAAGGGCCTCCCCGCCAGACGGGTGTATGGGATGCCAATACGTTGGAACCAATCCGGCGAGTGCTGCACACATTCCGCCAGAATTGTTTCTTCATCGTGGCCATAGGGCATGAGTGCAGCCCGTTCCGCCATGACGTTGAACAATTTCTGCAGAGCACTCCAACGCAGCCTGGGGCCAGAAAGGTACGACGCATTTAAAGGCAGGTGGCGGCCATATCGCCGCATCTCACTGCCGTAATGGCAAAAGCGATCAGGGTGATCAGCACTCAACCAAAAACGCCAATTCGATCGCCGCCCATTGAAACGCGCAATGGTGGCGTCAATCCACACCAAGTGGTCGTGGTCGACCTCTGAGGCCAGCGCTGTGATCAGATCAATCTTGCTGAGCCATACGGTGAGCATCTGGCGGAGAACCTCCGCACCGGCGCCCTTGTAATCGCGCCAGTAATGAATCACAGCTTTTTCGGCCCCAAACGCTGCAGGCTTCTCCAACAGATCCAGTTGCATGGCCCGACAGCCCTGCATCAGACGCTCCGCCAACGACCAAGCAGGAAGGCTGTGCAATGACCGCAGCTCCGCCTGCAACACAATCCCGTGCTGACGACACAGCTGTTCCACCAGACTGAGGATCTCTTCAGACGAGGAGTAGAACACCAACTGCTCGCCTTGAATCAGCCGCAGGGTCTGGGGAAGCAGAGTGGTGTAGTGAGAACCCGAGCGCTTTTGGTTACCCCGAACAGGCCAGTACCCAGAGGCGTACAGCTTGCTGCTCAAGGCCATCAAAACGCAGGGTTTGAGCGGAGCCTATTCCCCCTTCGACGAGGGAGCCAACGCCGTGCCTAGAAGCCATCACCGCCCGCGAAAGCCCCATTTCATCCTTGGGGTGGGGGCACAAAAAGCGGGCACGAGCTGGCTGCACAAGGAACTGAGCCGTTGCAAAGAGATCAATTTCGGATTTTGCAAGGAGTACAAAGCCTTCCCAAACCTCCAAGCCGCTCGCTCAACGTCCGCACCTGGATGGTTCAACCGCCAAAGCCAGTTCGACACCACGACATTCGAGCAACTCACCGATATCGAGAAGCTGCAGAGCATGAGGGAAGATCCGCGGTGTTACCTCCACTACTTCCGTGGCCTGATCGCCGATGATCCCACACTGCAGGCCACTGGCGATCTCTCCCCCCATTACGCAGAGCTCAACAGCCGGCAATTTCGGCAGGTGCGCCGCTTGCTCGAAGCTGGCGGGTTCGAAGTGAAAGTGATTCTGCTGCTGCGCGATCCGGTAGAGCGCATCTGGTCACAGCTACGCATGCTGCGGCGACAGAACCGCTTCCCTCAGCTCTGTGGTTACCGCCATGAAGAAACGGCTTTGGCCGTGCTCCATCACCACCCCCGTTTTGCCGCCAAAACGCAATACCACCAAACCCTCAAGGCACTGGAGCAGAGCTTTACCAGCGACCGCATTCACGTGGAGTTCTACGAACAGCTCTTCACCACCGAAGCACACATCCGACTGCGGAAATTTCTGAATCTTGAATTACCACCCGCCCAATTCAAGACACGGGTCAACGCCTCCCCGAAGCAGGCCAATCTGTGCCCAATGCTGGAGCAGACAGTGGCCCTCGCCTACCGGGATGTGTACGAAGCGATGATCGATCGCTTCGGGAACACAGTGCTCGACCTCTGGCCCCACGCCCGCTGGCTGCAAGCCAACACCTGCCGCTGAGACGACTAACCCGGCTGCCCCTCCTCCAACGCGTCAAGACTGGGCAAAAGTTTCGCCAACACCAATAACGACGTTGCGGGGTAAACGGGCAACTGGGGCAAAGAGGAGCGCAACAGCTCCCGATAGCGATTAAAAAGCGCTCGGCACAACTGTTCCTGCTGCAGTGAAATCCACCGTCGCAAGATCAGCTCTTCCAGATCGCCCTCCACCTGGCCAGCCACACCATCAAGCACCGGTAGATACCCCTGCTGCAACGAGAGGTAAGCCAACAGGCGCAAACGAATTGGCAATTCACCCGCATTGATCAATGCCAGTGCCCGATCGCAATCGGCACTTTTGGCATCCTCAAACCGGTTAAAGAGTGTTTTGAGCAAACAATCGCGAAAACTACGGGCCCAGCGATGGGTCAATGCCAAACCAAACAGGCCCACAGGCGCAGAAGCCTGACGATGGCTGGCCTGAGGATCATCCACGGCAAATCCGTGATCGAAAGCAATCGAGGCCATCCGGTTTGAACGCACCAGGGGCTTGCCGATATGTCCCCAAAAACCCAGCCGCTGAGCATCGGCAGCATCAACCAACGGGTGCATCAACCAAGGCAAAAACAGCTGGGCCACATCTGGGAACAAGGCAAACAACTGCTCGATCGACACATCGGTGCGCAAAGGTTGCAGATACTCATCAGCATCCACCAGCAAGGTGAACGGTGCCCGAGAGGCCAACAACTGCAGATCCAGGGTTTTCAATGCAGCCGCGGGAGTCAAGCTGGCGGGAAACCGATGCACCTCACAGATCAACCCATCCGGGGTGGGCATGTGTCGCAGCACCTGCTCATCTGCTTCGCTCTGAACACACACATGCATGAGGCGCACGCCAAGTGATGCGTAATGGCGAAGGAAAGCGGCCCAATAGGGCTGCTCGATGCAGCAGTAACGGGTAATCAGCTGCACATCCCGCAACAGATCGGTGCAAGAAGCCGCGGCAACACCCAAGGGTTGCTGGGAGCGCAACAGCTTCTGACCGCCGAAACCATTGCCGCCGTCGACCCCGACCCAGGGGTCTTTGCAACACAGCTCTTCAGGTGCTGGGCGACGGCCAAGTAGGCGACCGATCATCCGCCCCATCACCCCGCGCCGTGCCATTGGCTTCTCCCTAAATCGGCTCAATCGGAGCCAAACGCGGATCAAGAATTTTGGGCCCCATCCCTGGGAACTTCACCGCAATCGATACCTTTTCACCGCTGCCAAAGGTGTGGGTGATCTCGCCGACGCCAAAACTGGCATGGCTCACCTGATCGCCCACAGCCCAGCTCTTACCAGGGGCAGGACCGGCCTGTCGGCGCCGCACTGCATTGGCAGGCGCACTACCCGGTTTGGACCGATCAACGCGGGTCAGCCGCTCCAAGCGCTGCTCCCGCCGGATCGCCGCTCCACCGGACCGAGGGAGGTCTCCCTGCACCAGCGCTTCTGGCAACTCAGATAGAAAGACACTCGGCACAGCTGGTTCGCGCATCCCACCCCAGAGGCGCCGTTCGCTGGCGTGCGACAGGAATAGGCGCTCCTTGGCACGGGTGATACCCACATAACAAAGGCGACGTTCCTCTTCAAGCGAGGCGGGGTCATCAAGGGAGCGATAGCTGGGGAAGAGGCCCTGCTCCAACCCCACCAGGCACACCACCGGAAACTCCAGGCCCTTGCTGCTGTGCAAGGTCATCAAGGTGACGCGATCGGCCTCGGTGTCCTTGCTGTCAGCATCACTGGCTAAGGCAGCAGAAGCGAGAAAGCCCTCGAGATCACCCTCGTCGTTTTCTTCCTGGTATTGGAGAGCGGCATTCACCAGTTCCTGCAAGTTGCGGCGGCGTTCTTCAGCCTCATCGGTGCCCTCGGCAATCAACTCACTCACGTAGCCGCTCTTCTCAAGCACCTGTTGGATCAGCTCCGACGGCATCGTGTCGTGGATGTGCTGCTTGAGATCGTTGATCAGCTCACAAAACTGAAGCAGCCCTCGAGCAGAGCGACCACCAAGCGAACGTGCTGCTTCCGGATCACTGACCACATCCCAAAGGGGAATGCCCAGCTGATTGGCAGCATCAGTGCAGCGCTGGATCGTGGTCTTGCCAATGCCTCGCTTGGGCACGTTGATCACCCTCAGCAGGCTGACGGTATCGGCCGGGTTGATCAGCAGGCGCAGGTAACCGAGCACATCCTTGATCTCGCGCCGGTCATAGAAGCGCAGACCACCCACCACCACGTAGGGAATCCGCCAGCGCACCAGCGATTCCTCGATCGCCCGAGACTGGGCATTGGTGCGATAGAGGACGGCCATGTCGCCCCAGCGCAAGTCGGGGTTGGCTGCCTCCATCATTCTGAGCCGGTGTACGACCGCTTCGGCTTCGGCGATCTCATCATCACAGCGAGTGAGGGTGATCAGCTCGCCCTCGCCACGGGTAGGCCGCAAGACCTTGTCGATCCGCTCACTGTTATTAGCTATGAGGGTGTTGGCCGCCTCCAGAATCGTGGCGGTGGAGCGATAGTTCTCCTCCAGCTTCACCATCGTGCGCGTGGCGTCATCAGGCGCCTTGTCACCAAAGTCGTCCTGGAAACCCATCAGGATCGTGAAATCTGCAGCTCGGAAGCTGTAAATGCTCTGGTCGGCATCACCCACCACAAACACTGAGCGTCCCGCCCAGTTGTCGTAGACCTGGGGATCCTTTCCATCGGTGACCAGCAGCTTGATCAGGTCGTACTGAGTGCGGTTGGTGTCCTGATACTCATCCACCAACACATGGGCAAAGCGACGGTGCCAATAGGCGCGCACTTGCTCGTTCTGCTGCAACAGCTGCACCGGCAACAGCAAAAGATCATCGAAATCGAGGGCATTGTTGGCGGCGAGGGCCTTGCGGTAGCGACGGTAGACATCGGCAGTGAGTTTGCCGCGCTGCCCCTCAGCATTGGCCTCCAACTGATCCGGCAGCCAGCCCTGGTTCTTGGCATTACTAATCGCCCAGCGCACTTTCTTGGGTTCGAAGCGCTTGGGATCGAGCTGCAGCTCTTGGGTGACGATCTCCTTCACCAGACTCTGGGCATCGGCCTCGTCGTAGATCGAAAACTGCTTGGTCCAGCTCAGCCCCTCGACATCCTTGAATTTGTCGATGTCGAAGCGGAGCATGCGCGCGAAGAGGGCATGGAAGGTGCCGATCCACAGCTCCTTGGTCACCTCCCTGTAGATACGGGAGCGCAGCTGGCGCTGCTCAACTGGCGGCAGGGTGCTCCAGGGCTGCCCAAATTGACTCTGGGCCAAACGCTGGGCCAGCAAGAGCTCCAGCCTCTCCTTCATCTCCCGGGCCGCCTTATTCGTAAAGGTGACTGCCAGGATCTGAGCCGGATCGGCGCCATGCTCGCCAATCAGGTGGGCAATGCGATGGGTAAGGGCCCGCGTCTTGCCACTACCAGCTCCCGCCACCACGAGCAGCGGCCCCTCGTGATGATCGACCGCCCGGCGCTGGGCATCATTGAGGCCGGCGAGAAAACTCATGGCATGAGGCTATCGCTCATGCCCCGCAGTGGAACCCGGCGTAGCCTCCTGCTCACCCAGGCTGCACGAAAGGGCTTTCTGTGCACATTCCTCCTTCGCTGCAACCACCGCAATCCATGCGCTGGCTGGTGGTGAGCTGCGGGCTGATTGGTTTGACCGCCATTGCCATCACGGTTGGGCTGATGGTTGGCTTCAGCGCGCTTCCCTCACCGACTTCCTCGGCAGGTCAACAGCTGCTGCGCAACTACAACAACCTCTCCCATGGAGTGGTATTTGCCAGCGTCGGTCTAGGCCTGATGGGTCTTTTAGTATGGGCACTGAGCCAACCAGCAGACAGCGCACATCAGCCATCTCAGGAACACAAGCCGCTGGGCACACAAGCCATGCGCTGGTGTCGCCACCACCCGCTGCTGCTGATCGTGTTCATCGCCTACGGGGTGGTGATGGTGCAACACACCTCTGGCTTCTACCCGGAATTGCAGGGCTGGCTGAGAGACATCCACAACGGCCAACTGATCAACCCCTTCCAGCTACGCGATGGCTTGATCAATGAAACGATGCGGGCCAATAGCTTTCGCTTCTTTCCGCTCGCCCACCAGGACCTGCACTTCCTCAGTTGGCTCACGCCCTACGTGAAGGTATGGAGCCTGGTGAGCGTCCTGGAACTGGTGGCGATCGCGCTGCTGGCCAACCGAGCGGTGACCACACTGAGCGGAGGGAGCGAATCGCCTGGACAGCTTTGGCTGATCAGCTTGCTGCTGCTGTTCCATCCCGCCACCGGCTGGGCCTTTTTCCAACTGATCTACAGCGAACGGTTGCTCACCCTGTTGTTCAGCCTGTTCATCTGCGCGGTCCTGGAGCATCAACGCACTGAAAGTCGCCACTCTTTCGCGCTTGCTTTTGGCTGTGCGCTCGTGGGGCTGTTCGTCAAAGACATCGCCGTCATTCTGTTCGTAGCGCCTGCGATCTTCACGCTGATGCTGGCTGCCAGCGGGCGAGATACTGGGAAGCGACAGTCTTACTCCCTGGAGTGGTGGCTGTGTGGTCTCAGCGTCGTGACCATCGCCGCCTACCTGGTGCTCAGCCTGCTGCCAAGCCTGTATGGAGGAAGCCATGGCTTTGCCAACAGCGATCGCTTAACGCTGATCGCTGATTGGCGCCTACTGGCGCTGACCCTGTTCAGCCTCACTCGCTGGCTGCTGATCGTGCGTGACCGCTGCAAGGCCAACTTGCTTGATGCACTCAACCTCGGAGCTCTGGCTTACGCCGCCGCGCTATTCATCAGTGTGGGCTACCCCTACGAGAGCTTCTGGACCCTGCCAGTGCAGCTGGTCACCGTGCTGGATCTGGCTTTGATCTGGAGCCGATGGGCTGCACCGGCGCTGCACCGCAAAACCACACCAGCCTTCGTGGGTGCTTTTGGCATCGCCCTCAGTGCCGGGGTGCTGGCGCTGGAGAGCGGGCAAGCGCAAACCTTCAGCAAACGGATCGGCAAGATTCAGGTGAACCAGCAGAAATGGCGCACCACCTTCGAAGAGCTGGAAGCGCTCCTCAACGAACGGCGCAGAGCCGGAGAACCGCGCAACCTGATCTTCATGCAAACCTGGTTCGGACGTGCCGAATATGAGCGCCTTCCCTATGAAAGGCTGATCGAACTCGACCCAGTGACCCGCACCTATTCCGTGGTGGATGGCATCGGTCGTGGAAGGCGATACCGACCCCAGCCTGGGGATCTACTGGCCAACATCGACAAACGCAAGCTCACGGTGCTGGGAGACGAAAGTAGCCGTTACGCAGAGGTTTATCGCTTCCGGCCCGGGATGAACTACGGAGCCATTTATGAACGCCAACCCTGAACAGGGCTGGTCGCTCAAGGGAAGGGAGACACCCCCGGCTTGATCCAGAGCCGCAGCCTCCGAAACAACCAGGCGGAACGGAGACGCACAGGCAACGTCCATACCAACACCCCCATTTTCTGGGAGAACGAGAGTTGCCGGCGCCAGCTCTGATCCAGCCGAATCTGATCGGAATGACCAAACCGCATGTCATTGCCGTGAATGTCACGGCGAATCCCATCGCGCCACTGGAACTGCCCCTCTTCAAGAGGAAGCCCAAGCCATTCCATCACCCGCGCCATCTCTTCACGCGGTTGTGCAGCGAGCCGCTCGTAATACACCCTGAGCGCCTGAACACCATGCAGCCTTTCACGGGTGAGAAAAAACAAGCGGGTGTAGTTGTAAGCCGCGCTCCTGAGCTGATCTCCACGTTTCCGAGCACTGTTCATCGAGCCAAAGGGACCGCGATGAAGATGCACTGGATACAAGACAAAATCAGCGCCCTGAGCGTTGGCGTCGAGCAGGCGCGACAGTCGCGGCAGCGATTTGGAGGAATCAACGATCAATCCGATACCACTCACCGCCGCGATCGCAGTGAATAACGCCTGGTTGTGGCGGAGGAATGTGGCATCATCCCCGTCATCCCCGAGCACAAGCTGATCTAAAGGACGACCCACTGCCTCGATCACGTGCTGCTGTACCTGGCTCCAAAAGGGGCACTGATCCGGCGCCAAGCGATGGCAGCTACACAAACGCCTCGTGGGATCTGGATTCGTGAGCATCTTCAGCTCACCGGCACTCACCACCTGGCTGTGACCACTCACCAGCAACGACAACAGCGTGGAACCGCTGTGGCCTCGACTCGTGATGTAAAGCACTCGAGGCTTCTGGGACTGCTGGCGCAGCGGCGGCGTCACTTCCGGCATCGTCAGCGATGCTCTGAATGTAGAGGTGTGACCAGGCGGCAACGCTGCACCTGGGCATAGGGCGAGGCACCGACGTCGGCGATCTCTGCCGTTTGGCACCGGTAGCCAGCACCTTCAGCCCGCCTGCGCAACACGGTCAGCCGCGGCCGCGCCCCCTTGGCATCTCCACTGTCTGCTAGCCAGAGGTGGTGAGGCAATGCATCTGAGGCCAGCACTTGATCCAATTCTGAAGTCCCACCCCAGGAGCGCGCGGGCTGGGCCATCCGACCAGCCGCCACCTCCATCTGGTCACTGAGGTTGAACAGCCGCTCGCGCCGGGAGAAGCGATGGGACTCTTCAGCCAAAGCACGACTGACCAGTTGAAACTGATCGGCTTCCCTCGCTCCATGGCCATTCAGCGACGGATCCAACTCAGAGAAGCTGTGCCACCACCAACTGCACAACAAGGCCCCCAGAACTACAGAGGCGCCAACGCGGCCGCGAGCGTTGAACGGCAACGCCGCCAGTCGCACCGCAAGCCAGGGCACGAACGCCGGCAACAGCACCACGAAATAACGGCTGAAAGCAAGCGGTTTCCAGAAGGAGATCATCAGCACAGCCACCACCATCAACATTGAGGGGATCAAGCCGCTGGAATCCGCTAAGTCGATCTTCTGCCCAGCGTGTTTTTCCTGCTTCGGATCAGCCAGCTCTCGCTGCAATCCACAACAGGCAACCACAGCAGCCGCAAGCACCAACAGGGCAAGTTTGGGCAGAGGCCAGAACCCGAGTGCTCGAGCCAGGGTGTCTTCCAGGAGAGCGAAATCCGGTCGACCGATCCAGGCACCTGTGCCACTGCGCATCAGATAGGTCGATGCCTGCAGCATCCAGACCAGCGCAGGAATCAGTGCCAAGGCTGCGGAGAAGGCGGCACGGGGCCGTCGCTGCCAGGCGTCCCAGCAAACGGTGGCGGCGAAGAGAAACAGACCGTAGTAGTGGGTGAGTGCCGCCAAGGCCACGCTGAGGCCATAGGCCAGCCATTGGCTGCGCTGACGCCACCACCAGGCCAGGGCCACGAGCAACACCAACAGGGCATACCCCTTGCCCTCGATTGCAAAACGCACGGGGTAAGGAGAGCAAAAAGCCATCAGAGCCGCCGCGGCCAGCGCCAACCGTGGCCTTGCCCATGCCTGCTGGCGAGCCAAGGCGCCTGCCTGGGCCGTGATCACCAAACCCCCAAACACATAGGCCAGCCAAGAAAAGAGGCGAAGCGTGACCGCTGAAGGCGGCAGCAACTGGCCCCATAACCAGATCAACGTGTAATAGAGGGGGGGATGCGTGTCCTGACGGAGCATCGCCAGCAAAGCCTCATAACTGGGCTGAAAACTCTTGCCGATGGTGTAAAGCTCGTCGCTCCACAAGCCAGTGGAATCAATCAGGGCCAGAGCTCTCAAAGCAAAGGCGCTGCCGATCAGCACCACCAAACTCGTCCCCCAACGCAGCAGACCAGGGCGCGATGGCCTCGTCATCGCATCGCCTCCAATCGCTGCAAACGAGACCGACGCAGCGCCTCCCCCAATTGAGGGCCAGGCTGCAAGCCGGATGCGATCAACTCCCGGGCCGTCTGCGGCGGTTTCACATGGCGCCAGCGCCCCCACCAACGCAGCAACGGTCGCCAGCACGTTCCAGCCCGGGCCACCTCCAAGGCAACCACCTCCGGGCTCCACGGTTTCGCCTCCAGCGCTTCGCTCCATTGCGCAGCGCTCCAGCCTTGCCAAGGCTGTTGCAACACCTCCAGCGTCAACCAGTCTTGCAAGTGCTTCAGTTGCTCGAGCCAGCGTTGCTGTTGCAGGGGCAGTTGCAGGCGCTGGGCCAGGGCCAGAGGGGTCTGGCTAGCAGCGACGAACACGCACAACAACGGCAACCCCAAACGATCGGCCCTGTGCAAACGCCGCAGTAACAAGCCGTCGCTCTGCAACTGCGAATCCAGCAAAGTCAGAGCGCCCCAGCTCTGCAAATGCATCAGCGCCTGACGCCAGGGTTCGCGGCCAAACAACACATCAAGCTCCATGCGCAGGCGCGTGCCGAGAGCCGGCGGCACAGCATCAGGCCTGTCTCCAGGGCGCCAGGACCAGGGCCACTCCGCCACGGTGCGCTGCAGCTGTTCGACCGCCTGCGGCGCCAGGCGAAAGTTGAGACGGGCGGCATAACGCGCTCCTCGGAACACCCGGGTGGGGTCGTCCTGCACACTTCCTGCATGTAGGAAGTTCAGCTGCCGGATTGCCAAGTCACTCTGACCGCCATGGAGATCAAGCAACTCCGGTTCAGCTTCTGGCAGCGGCAGCACGAGGGCCATCGCATTCACGGTGAAATCCCGGCGGGCCAGGTCATCACGCAACAGCCCGGGCTCGACCAACGGATTCTCCCCAGGCGCGGGATAGCACTCACGACGGGCACGGGCCAGATCCAATAACACTCCATCCAGCACCATCTCGACCGTGCCGAAACTGCCATGCACCCGAAGCTCCGACACCCGCGCCTCGCCGAGGCGCTGACGCAGAGAGGTCGCCAATTGCTCACTGCAGCCTTCCACCACCAGATCAAGGTCCGGGAGGCTCCGCCATGGTTCAAGGTGGTGGTGATGCAACAGAGCATCACGCACAGCGCCCCCCACTAAAGCCAGACGTAAACCACCGAGAAGACGGGCTTGCTCTTGTAAGGCGTCGAGCACGCTCTCCGGGATGCCAGGCAAATGCACAGGCGGTTGATCAGCCATCCGATCGCTCCATGCTGCCTCCTATCAAGGATTGATCACAGAGCTGGCGCAGTTGCAAAGCCAGACGCTCAAACTGAGCCGCCTCCAGAAAAGCCTGGCGTGCAGGGGAACAGACTCCACTCCCCAAGTCTGGATCGGCTTGGGCAGCCAGCAAACAGGCCTGAATCTGCTCGCACCAGAGCGGCGCCTCTGCCTTCAGTGGCAAATGCCAGATGCCATCCACACCGGACTGAAAGTCAGCGGCAAATCCTGTGGCCACTGAGAGCATCAAACATCCACTGACCAGACCCTCCAGAAAGGACACAGGCCCCCCTTCTTGGGCCGACACCGAGCAGACCAGACGGGTCTGGCGATAAACCGCGCCGTAGTCGCTGTGGGGAGCATCGATCAGCTCAAGCGCAGCAGGCAGAGGATATTCACAGGCCTGCCAACCATTACCCAGCACAGCCACACGCAGGCCCTGGTGGCTGAGCAGACCAATCAGGTCACAAAGCAGCGCATAGCGCTTGCGCTGGTGGTAGTTGCTGTTGCTGGAACCTACGTAACGACCCACAAACAGCACATCAAAGCGACGCTGGGCCAGGGGCCGGCCAGGGAAAAACAAACGGGGGTCGTAACCGGCTGGAAAGCGATGCAAGCGCTCTGACTCCACCCCTTGCATCCTGAGCAACGCCTCCTCATGGGCATTGAGCGCCAGCACCCCATGCAGACGACTGAGATCAGGCAGACCAAGACCGATCCGCACATGACTCATGTAGAGGATCACGCGCTCCGCTGGAATGCCGTCTCGCAACAAGCGCGGGAGATGCCCTTGGAACATCACCAACACGAAGGCATCCGCGCCCTCCATCATTGACGCCAGGCTGTTGCGATCCGAGGCCACCAGCAGCTCAGGGGCCTCGCCATCTCGCCAAACGCTGGTGGCGGTGAGATCACGCCAGAGGAAGTCGAGGATCCAACCCTGAGACCCTCCGGTGAGATAAGCAATCAAGCGACGGGGACCGGTGCCGGCCAATGCGCACTGCACCAGCGGTGGTCTGCGCGGCGGGGCAAGGCAGCCCAAGGCAAGCCGCAGCAGAGCACGCAATCCCATTCAGCGATGACCCCACACCCAACTGGTCCGCCCAGACTCCCTGGCCACAGACTTGAGAGCCTGGTTCACGATCACAGAGGAGCTGATCAGAAGCCTAGAGGCTGCCTCCAGGGCCCAGAATCAACGGAAGCTCCGCTGATTAGCCGTTGTCTGCCCTCACCCGCTGCCTGCAAGAGGAAGCAGCCGCTATCTCCGCCGCTGCCGATCGTCTCAGCAGTCATGAGGTGGAACAGGCGCTGAACCTTCTGGAGCAGTGCGCCGATCGCAAAGCGAAGCTGGTGATTACCGGCGTGGGCAAAAGTGGCATCGTTGCTCGAAAAATCGCCGCCACCTTCTCCTCGATCGGCCTCATGGCCCTCTATCTCAATCCCCTCGATGCCCTGCATGGGGATCTCGGGGTGGTCGCTCCTGACGATGTTTGCCTACTTCTCTCCAACAGCGGAGAAACAAGCGAGCTCCTCGAGGTCCTCCCGCATCTCAAGCGCCGAGGCACCGCCCGCATCGCTCTTGTAGGCAGGGCAGATTCCTCCCTAGCGCGTGGCAGCGATGTGGTGCTGGAGGCGGTCGTGGACCGAGAGGTCTGCCCCCTCAACCTCGCCCCAACCGCCAGCACGGCGGTTGCCATGGCGATTGGTGATGCCCTTGCGGCGGTATGGATGGAACGGCGAGGTATCTCGCCCGCCGATTTCGCCATCAACCATCCAGCGGGCTCGCTTGGCAAGCAGCTCACCATGACCGTGGCAGATCTCATGGTGCCGGCCACCAAACTTCCCGCCCTGCAACCCACAACCCCCCTACCGGAGGTGATCAGCCAGCTCACCCAGGGAGCGATTGGCAGTGGCTGGGTCGAAGATCCCACCAAGCCTGGATGTCTGGCGGGCCTGATCACGGACGGTGACCTACGCCGAGCTTTGCGAGATCACAGCAGTGATGCCTGGGCCAGCCTCAAGGCCACAGACCTGATGACAGTCGATCCGATCACGGTGACGGCCGAGTTGATGGCGGTCGAGGCCATTCAGCGGATGGAGCACAACCGCCGCAAACCGATTTCGGTGCTGCCGGTGGTGCATCCTGACGGCACGTTAGATGGATTGCTTCGCCTCCATGACCTGGTGCAGGCAGGGCTGGCCTGATGAGAGCACTGCTGCGCTCCCTTCAATGGCGACGCCAGCGCCAAGCCCTGAGCCAGATCGAACTACTGGTCATGGATGTGGACGGTGTGCTCACCGACGGCGGCCTTTGGTTTGATCCCAACGGTCTGCTGCAAAAACGCTTTGACGTGCGAGACGGGTTGGGCATCCGCCTGCTGCAACAAGCCGGGTTGCAATTGGCCTTCCTCAGTGGCGGCAAAGGCGGCGCCACGGAAGTACGAGCACGGCAGCTGGGGATCAACCACTGCATGGTGGGCATCAAAGACAAACCCGCCGCCCTCGAGCGACTACAAAAGCAGCTCAATGTCACCGCCGCGGTCACGGCCTTTATCGGAGATGACCTCAATGATCTGGCCGTTCGCCATCAAGTGGGGCTACTGCTAACCCCATCAGATGCCTGTCGCGCGGTTCAATATCAAGCCAATGCTGTACTCAAGAGCCGCGGCGGCCATGGGGCCGTTCGCGAGCTGGCCGAGTACATCCTCAAGGCGAAAGGGCTCTGGAAAGAACTAAGCCACAATGGCTGGAGAGACCGCAATGACTGACGGTTGCCCACAGACACCAGGCGTCTTTCTGCTGGGGGTCGGTGCCCAGAAGGCCGGCACCTCCTGGCTGTATCAACAACTGCACAGCCGCCGTGATGCAGATTTCGGCTGCCTGAAGGAATATCACGTCCACGACGCTCGCACCGTGCCGGAACTGGCCCGATTCCGCAACATCCGGATCCAGCCCAACCAACCCAAAACCTGGATTCAGCCCCGCAGCTGGCTGCGTCAGTGGTTCATCCACAACCCCGAGCGCTACACCGACTATTTCGCCTGGCTGTTGACGCGCCCCAACCTCAGGGGAGCTCAGATCCACCTCACTGGCGACATCACCCCCTCCTATGCCCTGCTCAGCGCAGAGACCCTGCAAGAGATCAAAACCAGCTTTGAGCAGCGTGGCATTCCCGTAAAACCGGTGTTCCTGATGCGCGATCCAATCGAGCGCATCATCTCCAGTCAGCGCATGAAACTGCGCAAGCAAGGACTCCGAGATGCCGGCTTGGAAGTGGAGACCCTGCGGAAGAGAGTGGCCAAAGGGCGAGGTCTACGCAGCAACTACGGCCAGACCCTCGATGCACTCGATCAAGCCTTCGGGTTAGAGCACTGCTTCATCGGTCTCTTCGAAACCCTATTCACCCCTAAGACCTACGCCGACCTCTGCCGCTATCTGACAATCCCCTACCAGGAACCGGCGTGGACTGAGAAGGTGAATGTGAGTGCCACGGCCACGGTCATCCCCGATGACCTGCTTGCCCAGATAGGCAAGCTCCAGGCCAAGGATCTACAAAGGGCCACCAAAGTGCTTCCCGCTCTCGATTTCAATCACCTGTGGCCCACCACCAGCCGCTGGTGCAAAGGTTGAGTCCTCAGCCGTGAGCCGCCATCTGCCGGGCTTGCTCCAGCTGCTCCGCAGTATCCACCGACAGCGACGTGCCTTCCACCGAGAAGGTAGCGATCGTGTGACCTGCTTCGATCAAGCGCAACTGCTCAAGCCGCTCTAAATCCTCAAGAGGCGAGGCAGGCAACTGATCCCAAGCAGCGAGTACATCGGCGCGGAAGCCATACATGCCCACATGGCCCCAGTAGTGGGTGTGCTGATGCCAAGCGGCGGGATCAACATCGCGAACGTGAGGGATGGCGGAGCGTGAAAAGTAGAGAGCCCGACCGTCATGGGCCAATAGGGTCTTCACCACAGCTGGGTTGTGGATGGTGTCGGGTTTAAGCCGGTACACCGGTGTGACAACGGCTGGCACCGGATCGAGCCGCACAAATTCGGTCGCCATCGCACTGACCACCTCAGGATCAAGGAACGGCTGATCCCCCTGCACATTGATCACCGCCGTGCTGACCAAACGCTCAGCTCGAGTGGGGAGATCCCAGCGATCAGCCACCTCACCCCAAGCCATCGCCACCAGCTGATCAGCCACCGACGCGATCCGCTCACTGCCGGAACTGCAGTCTTCTGACGTCATCAACACAGGGAAACCCCAGCCTTCTGCCAGAGCCTGCAAACGCTGGCTATCGGTGCACAGCACCACAGCCGCAGGCCCATTGGCCTTGGCGCATTGCTCCAGCACCCGCTGAATCATCGGCTTGCCGCCGATGTCGGCTAGCACCTTGTCGGGCAGACGGGAGGAGGCCAACCGCGCCGGCACCGCGACCACAGAACGCTGAATCGTCATCAGTCCCACAGCTTCATGGCGTCATCTCTGGCGGAAAACCACTCAGCCGCCAAGGGACCTCCCATCGTGCGCTGCTCTCGGAACCAGGGTCCACCCAGAGTCCAATGCAGCATCGGCGATGCCTCCTCGGTCTCTGGTGGTGATTGCACATCAACGAGGTGATTCCAACCGCCATCAAGAGCACCGATCTCATGGTCACCTTCCAGCCAATAAAAGCGGTGCAGCTCCAGACCAGAGGCAGAATTCACATAATCAACTGTGAGCTTGGTGCAACGGCTGCAGTTGAGCAGCATCAACGAGCTCCAGTTCTTCTTGGGGTAAGCGCTCTGCACCTCCCCGAGAAATTTCACCGTCTCCCCAGGCACATGTTCGTGCTGCACACACATGGCGCCGTAGCGGTCATCCCGCTGATCCCAGAGCGCCTTGATGTCGGCGCGGCAAAGCATGTCGCAATCCATGAACAGCGCCCAGCCCTGGTAGCCCATCAGATGGGGCACCAGAAAACGGGTGAATGAAAAGGCCGTGCTCTGCTTTGGATCGCGCTCGCGCCGATACAACCCCTGGGCCTCCAGCTGCGGGGTCACCAGCGGCGTGATCGCCAGTGGCATCGAACTGTGCTGATACAGGCTGTCAATCAGCACATTGGTGGCCGCACGCTCACGCGGGTCGTATCCGATAAAAATCGGGATCGGAGCGATCGCCATTCGCCTGCACCAGGGCCAATGGAGGCAGCCTAAAGCCGCTCCAGGGGCCAGCCCTAGGCTTCAATCCACCTGAGCTCCACCCCCATGGCCGCCCGCAGCGTTGCGTTGGGCAACATCCACTTCGCCAACGATGCACCTTTCGTACTCATCGGTGGAGTCAACGTGTTGGAGTCGCGCGACTTCGCTGTTGATGTGGCCGGCCACTACAAATCGGTGTGCCAAGCCCTGGGCATTCCCCTGGTGTTCAAGGCCTCCTACGACAAAGCCAACCGCTCATCGATTCACTCCTATCGGGGCCCGGGCCTGGAGGACGGTCTCCAGATTCTCCAGGCGGTGAAAGACACCCATGGCATTCCGGTGATCACTGATGTGCACAGCCCAGAGGAAGCAGCGCCAGCCGCTGAAATCTGCGACATCATCCAGCTGCCTGCCTTCCTCGCTCGCCAAACCGATCTGGTGGAGGCAATGGCCCGCACCGGCGCAGTGATCAACATCAAGAAACCCCAGTTCCTCAGCCCATCGCAGATGGCGAACATGGTTGAGAAGTTTCGGGAATGCGGCAACGAGCAGCTGCTGATCTGCGAGCGAGGCAGCAACTTCGGCTATGACAACCTCGTCGTCGACATGCTCGGCTTCGGGGTGATGAAGCGGTGCTGCAGCAACCTGCCGCTGATCTTCGACGTGACCCATGCCTTGCAGTGCCGCGACCCAGGTGGTGCCGCCTCAAGTGGCAGACGCAGCCAAATCATGGACTTGGCCAGAGCGGGCATGGCCGTGGGCCTGGCGGGGTTGTTCCTGGAATCCCATCCCAATCCAGACAAAGCTCGCTGCGATGGCCCCAGTGCCCTGCCCCTGGAGCAATTGGAGGCCTTCCTAACCCAGGTGAAAGCCATCGATGACGTGGTGAAAGCAATGCCCGCGCTTGAGATCAACTGAACCATCGATGAACACTGACGACAGCCGTCGGCCGCTGCCCCTTCTGGCCTGGATCAATACCATCGCCAGCGTGCTGATCGGCCTAGGGCTCGGCGGCTGGCTGTGGCTGATGCAACACCGCAATCTCTTGCCCTCACCAGAGGTGAGCGCGGGTAAAACGCTGCTCAAGCAATACCAAGCCACCTCCCACGACCTGTTTCTGGCGCTGCTGGCCCTCAGTGTGCTCACGCTGGTGGTGCTGATCCGCCGTGCCCAGCATCAGCAAGAGCATTCCCTAGGAACAACCGACCAAACATCGCGGCCCAACCAGCTACTGCGCTTCACCCGTCAGCACCCCCTGGTGCTCGCTCTGTTCGCCGGCTACACGGTGGCGATGGTGCATGGCACCACCTGGATGTATCCCGAACTGGTGGGCTGGTTCAAGGACATCCCCGAAGAGCATCTCCTCAACAACTTCTCGTTCCGCCACGACTTCCTGCGCGAAACGATGCGACGCGACGACTACCGCTTCTTCCCGCTCGCCCATCAAGATCTGCACATCCTCAGCTGGTTCACCGGTTACGTGAAGATGTGGATGCTGGTGAGCGCCGCTGAGCTGTTCACCATCGTGGTGGTGAGTGCCCGGTTTGTACGCAGGCTCAGTGGACGTACCCAGATTCCGGCGCTGCTGCTGATCACCAGCTTGCTGCTGTTATTCCATCCCGCCACCGGGATGGCCTTCTTTCAGTTCTCCTATTGCGAACGCTTCCTCACGTTCATCCTTGCCCTCTACTGCGGCGCCTATCTGCACCATCACCAGCACCGCGACAAGGCTTCGTTTTATGCCGCCCTACTTTTCGGTCTCATTGGCATCTTCATCAAAGACATCGCCGTGGTGCTGTTCGTGGTGCCGCCCGCGGTGATGCTGATCGCTGGCAGCCTGGGGTTGGTGGAGGGCCGTCCCAGCTGGACCAGCAGCTCACGAGCGAAATGGGTAGAGGCCTATCGCCTCGAGCTCTGGCTTTGCTCCCTGGCTCTGATCTTTCTGCTGGCCTATGTGGTGCTCTCCCTGCTGCCCAGCGCCTTTGCCAACAAGGGCTCCTACAACAAAAACAAGGGCTTCCTGTTCGCCCCCGACTGGCGCTTCTGGTGTCTGATCGGCTTTTGCCTGGTTCGCGCCGCGTCCATCAGCCTGGGGCGCAGCCGCGTCACCCTTCTGGATGGTCTCAACCTGGCAGCTCTGAGTTATGGCGCCGGCTTACTGGTGTTGATCGGCTTTGAGTCGCACAAGTACCTCAGCCTGCCCGTGCAATGGGTGACGGTGCTGGATCTTTGCTTCATCTGGACCTGTTGGATCAGCCCTGCACTTGAGCGTCGCAGCTCAGCAAGGCTGGCTGGTGCTGTCGGATCGGCGGTCGTGCTGGGAAGCATCGGTCTCGACCACCTCCAGCCACCAAACGTCGCGGCCAGCGTGAGCACCATCAAGGTGCGTCAACAGTCGTGGCTGGAGGCATACCAAGCCATTGATGCCACCACTGCTCCGATCCGCACCCGGGGCGAAGCCATCAACCTGATCTACAGCAAACAATCGTGGTTCTCGGCCAAACGCCACCTTGGCCGCCTTCGCTTTGATCGCCTGATCGAATTCGACCCGCAGCGCAACCGCTTCAGCGTCGAGGAAGGCACGGGCAAAGGCGAGCCCTACACACCCCAAGTGGGCGATCTGCTGTTCACGATCGACAAAGACGCCAGCACGCTTCAACCGCTGCTCGAACGCTGGCCCACCCAACTGCTCTACCAAGACAACAACGGCCAGAAGAACGGCCGCATTTTCCGGATTCAGCCATGACGATGGCCATGGTGAACCGGCTGATGCTTTGGCTGGCGGGGATCTCCGGCGGAGTTCTGCTGATCGGGCTTGGCTTGTGCAGTTGGCTCGTGCAACACCGTCTGCAACTCCCTGATCCCCTGCTCCCCGAAGGATCTGCACTACTGGAGAACTACAACGGCCTGGCCCACGAACTCTGGCTGGTGGTGCTGCTGCTTCTGATCGGCCTCCTGATTCTGGCCATCAATCAAGCTCCTGCTCCAGCACAGGCATCGAGCCATCCCAACAGCCTGCTCAGCCAGGCCTGGAGGTTCATCCTTCGCCACCCGATCGCCTGCGGTCTGCTGACCGTCTACGCGCTGCTGATGGTGAGCGAGAGCAGCTGGTTTTACAAGGAGATCGTCACCTGGTTCGACGACATCCATAACGGGCTGCTGATCGACAACTTCGGCCCACGGCCCAGCTTCATCGGTGAAGCGATGGGCCGCAACGACTTCCGCTTCTTTCCCCTCTCCCACCAGGACCTGCACATCCTCAGTTGGTTCACGCCCTATCCCAAGGTGTGGGCACTGATCAGTGCCGCCGAACTCGTGGCCACCATTGGCATGAGCGTGGCCGTGGTGCAGCAAAGCCTCAGGCCCACCAAACCTCAAGCTGCCAAGGCTCCCGCAGTCCTGCTGATCGGCTGCAGTCTTTATCTGTTCACCAGCTCAGCGGCCTACAACTATTTCCAGTTCATCTACAGCGAAAGGCTTCTCAGCCTGCTGCTGGCGCTGTTCGCCTTTCACTGGCTTCAGCATCGCCAAACAGGAGACCGTCGCTCCGCCCTACTGGCCCTGATCTGGGCCCTGATCGGCAGCTTTCTCAAAGACACCGCCATCGTGTTGTTCGTGGTGCCAGCGATGGCATCCTTGCTCACCCATCCACCACGCCAATGGACAAATCAGAGGCGACTGGAACTCAACCTGCTCTGCCTGGTGCCCTTTTTTCTGGCGAGTGCCACCTGGTTGAGCCTGCTGCCGAGCCTTTACCTCGGCGTTCAGCGCTACGACTCCAGCCTGCGGTTCTCCGCCTTTGAGCTCGACATCCGCACCTTTGTGGTGCTGATGTTCATCCTGGTGCGTCTGGTCCAGTGGAGCCGCCAGCGCAGCGACTTCTCGTTCTCGGTGATCGACGGCCTCAATCTCGGAGCCCTCGCCTATGCCCTGGCCCTATGGGCCCTAGTGGGATTCAAAAGCACCAGCTATATGGCGCTGCCGGTGAATTTGGTGGCGGTGATCGACCTGCTGATGATCTGGGCCGTGGTCATCAGCCCGTGGCTGCTGAGCCGTTCCAGCCGCAGGATCACCGGGGCCATCGGCATGGGCCTCAGCCTCTCGATCGTGGCGGTGGAACACCGTTTCGCCCATCACTTCCAAGAGCGCTTCACCTCAATCCGCAACACCCAACGCTCCTGGCGCGCCACCTTTGATCAAGCCCAGGTCCTGGCGCGCCAGACCAGGAGGAGCGGTGAGCCGGTAAACCTGATCTTCTCGAAGTCGTGGTTCAAACACTCCGACTACCTGCGCACCCTCCCCTATGACCGCTTGATCTACCTCGACCCCGATACTGGCCTCAGCAAGGTGATCGATGGCATCGGCCGGGGCGAGCGTTATCAAGCGCAGCCGGGAGACCTGCTGTTGGATCTCGACTCAGGCAAGAAGCTCAAGAAATACGGCATTGATCTCAGTGGCTACCGGCAGATCTATAACTTCGATCCCGCCGTCAGCAACGGCCACATCTACCGGCGAGAAGCGGAGTAAACCAGCCGCCGATTGAGGGCAGCTAGCGGTGGCCAGGCCAAGGCGAGCTGAGCGATCCCGGCCCCATGGCTCATCCAAGCAGCGTCGTAGTGAATCGCCGCCCCTTTCTCGGCATCGAAGCGCACACGATTGCCAGAGAGGATGTGGCTACCCGACTGAGCCACCGGAGCCAGCATCGCAGGAGCGAAATCCAGCTCCAACCAGTCACAGAGGCGACGCAAGCTCTGCTCCGGCCGCAGGGCCAGCTCCTCGTAGCCGAGACGGAACACTGGCTTCCCGCACCTCTGCAGCTGCCGTTCATGGCGTGCACTGAGACGCCACCAGCGCAGCAAAGGCTGAAGACCAGGCAGCCAGCGACCCCTTTGACGACCATCGCGAGAGCGGGAATGCACCCAACTGCGCACATCCCTCGTGAGATGAATCACCCGGATCTCCAGAGCCGGATCCTCAAGCAAGGGCAGCACGAAATCGTCTTGATACGACTCCACCACCCATGAATTCATTCCTGGACCAGCCGCTGAGGGTTCGAGCGCCGCCAGCAAACGCTTGAGCTTCGCGGGTAGGGGTTGATCGTCATGGGCGGGGAGCCAGCGCAGGATCGGCCCCCACACTGGGCAGGCATCTGCCACCAGGCCGCAGGTGCACTGGCGCTGATAACGCAGAGCCCCGCGCAACTGGGCGGGCCCACGGTGGCTGTCTTTGGCTGCAGGTTTCTCCAGCAACCGCACCGCCTCACCCAGCCCCGTGATCTGGGGATGGGCACCCAAGGCCAAGTCGAGAATCGTGGTGCCGCTATGACCCAAGCCCCGGATCAAAAGAAGCCGTTGTTTGCCGCCGCTCATGCCACCCTCTCCGCCTTGGCATGGGTCTGGATCAAAAAGCGACTGAGATCCTCCAGATGCTGCTCCAGGGTGAACCCCTGCTCCACATGGCAACGGCCTGCAGCGCCGAACTGGGCGCACAACGTTGGATCCTGAAGCAACCGTTCGATCGCCGCGGCCATTCCCCTCACATCGCCTTCCTCCACCAGCACGCCGGTCTTGCCATCGATCACCACCTCAGGGATCCCGGCGTGGCGCGTGGCCACCACCGGCAAACCACTGAGTTGCGCTTCCATCACCGCCACGGGATTGCCCTCACTGTCGCCATCCGCTGCCACCAGGGAATGTTGGACGAACACCCGCACTTGCCGCATCAAGACCGCCACATCAGCCTGACTGTGCACACCGAGGAAACGGATCCGCGGCCCCAGATCCAGCTGCTCCGCCAAGGCTTTCGCTTCCGCCAGTAACGGCCCCTCCCCCACCATCCAGAGCTGGCCATGAGGCTGGGCAGCAAAGGCACGGATCGTGTGCAACGGGCCCTTCTTGGCCACAAAGCGCCCCACCGATAGACAGACAGGAGGCGCCACTGCCGGCTCACTGCTGTGGAACAGGTGGGCATTCGCTCCGGATGCACTGATCAAGATGCGATCTGCAGGCGCGCCCAACGCCTGCAGTGTCTCGGCCATGGGCTGGGATTTACAGATCAATCCTTCCGCCAAACCCATCAAGCGGCGGTAGCGGCCGCGTAACACACCGAGTTTGCTCTGCGCAGAGAGGTCCGAGCCGCGGAAATGCACCACCAGGGGCACCGCCATCACCGGGGCCGCCTCCATCACCCGCACGGCATGGAAACCAAACTCCGCCAAGACCAGATCGGGCCGATGGCGGGCGATCAAGCCTCGAGCCACCATGGCTGCCGGCCAACCCGCCAGGCGCAACAGCCCTAGGCGCGTGCAGACCTTGCTCAACAGCACCGCCAGGCCATAGGCCAGGCGAGCCGGTTGGTTCCAAGGGCGTTCATCACCGAAGTAGGCCTGCACCTCGAACGGCAACCCCGCCAGATTGGCGCGCACGAAGGTTTCCGATGCCGCCCGGCGGGTGGGGGCAAACACCAGCAACCGTTGCAGGGTCATGGCTGATCCACCAACGACTCCCAGATCGGACCGACCACAGGCCAATCCAACTGGCGCAAGGTGTCTCGCGCCGCAGCACCTAAGCGCTCCCGCAACTCGGGATCAGCACCCAAGCGATCAAGGGCTTCGGCCAGGGCGAACGGGTCATTGCTGGGGACCACCAATCCGCTGACACCGTCCTCCACCACCTCCAGCGGCCCGGGCGACGCATCAGTCACCACCACCGCAAGTCCCGCGGCCATCGCTTCCAACAAAGCATTCGGCATGCCCTCGAAGCGGGAGGGCAACACAAACACGCCGGCCTGCAGAAGAAACGTCTGAGGATCCGAGCGAAAACCGAGGAACTGCACCCGCTCCTGCAAACCGGCCTGCTGCACCTGCTGCTCCAACGCCTCCCGTTCCGGCCCATCCCCCACAAGGGTCAGCGTCCAGTTCCGCGCCGCGCCAGCGGTTTGAGTTAGAGCGCGAATCAGCACATCGATGCCCTTTTGCGGCACCAGCCGCGCCACGGTCACAAACCCTTGGCGATCTCCAGCCGACCCCACCGCAGCAGGCACCACCGGCATGGGAAGCGGGTTGGGAAGTAACGCCAACTGACGGGCCTGGAACAACGGCACCAGGCTGTCCATCACCCCAGCCGTGTTGGCCGTGAGCACGTCCGCCCTTCGGTAGAGCAAGCGGCGAAAGCGCGGCCAGGGGAACGGCAACTGTTGCTTGCGGAGGTCATTCCGTTCCGACACCACCAAATGACAATCTCGCGACCACAGGGCACTGCAGATCCGCATGTTGGTGCGGCTGAGAAATGACACCACCCGTGTGGGGCAGTGGCGATGCAGCAACCGCTCCAGCTCCCAGGAGGGCGGGCCGTCAATCCCATTCACACACCAGCGCAGCAGCTGAGAGCGCCAGTGGCGCTGGCCGGGCTGCACTGGCTCCAGCACCCCCAGCAGAGGCCCCATCAAAAGACGTGCAAGCAAGCGATGCAGCCGTCGCTTCGGGGCCAGAAAGCGGCGACCACGCGCCAACAGTGAACGATTCCAGTGATCCCGCTTCCAGAGGGCATCCACCGCTGGCGCAAGATCGGTAACCAACAGCCCCTCTGGGATCGCATGGGCTTGGGCAGGACCGGGCAGCATGGTCACTAGGCGCACGCGCCAGCCTTTGGCCATAAAAAAGCCGGCCGCAAGCAACGCCACTTTCTGAGCTCCTCCAGGTCCCAAGTGAGGCAACACCAGCCAAAGGTCATCGGCGTTCTCATGCGCGGCTTGCTGCATGTCAGTTCGCTGCCGCCTCCTGCATCACGCGTTCAAGAGCTTGCATCAACCGCTGCTGCAACGCCGCTGGGGCATACACCTTTCGCACGTCCACCGCTTGCGCGGCTAAGCGTTGCCGCTCCCCAGCATCCGCCAACAAGCCCGTCAGCACCTGCAGCCATTGGGCATCAGATGCCGTATCAGGCATCAAACGACCGTTCACGCCGTCTTGAATCAGATCAGCAGGCCCCTGAGGGCAATCGGCGGCCACGCAACAGCACCCCGCAGCCATCGCCTCCAACAACACATTGGGGAACCCCTCGTAGCGGGAGGAGAGCACGAAGAGCTGAGCTCGCGCGTACCAATCTGCCAAGTTGCCGACTCGGCCAGGGAAATGCAACCGCGCCTGCAGATCAGGCTGATCAACCAGCAACGTGCGCAGATCCGCCTGCTGATCGCGGCCATGATACGGAGCTTCATCTAAGCCCACGATCACCAACTGCAGCCGCGAATCAGCCTGCGCCAGAGACATCCACCAACGCACCAGACGATCGAAACCCTTCTGATCCGCTTTGGTTCCCACAGCCAACAGCAAAGGATCGGAGGCCTGGCAGCCCCTAGCGGCAAGCCAGTGCTGAGGCTCAAGGCTGGGATGGAAACGGGTCAAAGGCCACTGCACGGGATTGGGCAGCAACAACTGGCGATGGGCGCCCAGATGGGCTGCCATCCACGTCCCCACAGCACGGGTTTGAACCAGGTGGAGAGCCGCCCAGGGATAACTGAGCCGGCGCAGCCCACTCCAGAGCCGTCCAATCCGCTTCAGCGGGGGATAGTTGCGCTCCGACACCACACAAGGCACTCCCAACAGTCGCGCTGCAAAGAGCAACTTGATGGCTGGAAGCGACGTGACGCCAATCGCAAGCCCCACGTTCTGATCATCCAGCCAGCGCTGCAGACGCAGCACCCGGAAAGGGAATGCCAACAGGCCCAACCGCCGCATCCAGGAGGCATCCGCAGGCTCTACCGCCCGCACCACGCCAGCGGGCAGTGGATAAAAATCCCAGCTGAGGGGCTTGCGGGTCAGCACCAAGGGCTGCCATCCCGCCAGATGCAGCCAACGGGCCCAGGTCAGGGTGACTCGTTCGGCCCCTCCGAGTTTGAGGCTGTCGATGTAAAGCACCACGCGCCTCGGGGGACTCAAAGCGGCACTCCAGCGAGATAGGGCCTGAACAGAGGCAACACATGGTTCAAACGCTCCTGACGAATCGCTTCACTGGCCAGCTCCCGTTCACTCTTGAGCATGAGCAACATCAGGCTGGGCAGCGCCTCCTCAGCCGCTCTTACAGCATCGCTCTGGTGCTGAAGCTGCTCCAATCGCTGGACTCTCTCCAACACAGCATCGGCAAAACCGCGGTGATTCTCCTGGGCCGATTGCTGGTCAAACAGGCCGCGATGGCAGTGGTGGTGCACGCGCTCAATCACGCGTGCTGTGCGTTGCATCAGCGCGGAATCACGCTGAGTCCACGCTTCCAACACGTTGATCAACAACACCCGCAGGATGTTGCGGGTAAGCCGGTAGGAGGTATCGGCATCAATCGCTTCCAAATCCAACCGCTCGGCCCAGTCCAGGCAGCGCCGGCCCAGAACCGCCAGGTCGTCAAACTGTTGCAGCCCCAGCTGTAAGCGCAGAAGCGTGGCGTAGCACGACACCAACAGCTTGCTGCGGTTACGGCGATTCGAGCGCAAGCACAGAAGTGTGCCGGGATCCTGCTCGAGAGCGGAGGCCATCGCGGCAATCGCCAGGGCCGACTGGCGCATGCGCACTTCATCCTTCACATCCACACAGCGATGCGCCAACACCACCTGGCAGTAGTTGAGGGCATAGAGAGGGAGCACCGTGCTGGTGACCAGTTCCTCAAACAGCAACACCTGCTCATAACGCTCCGATGGGCGATTGCCACGGCGAAACAACAGCTGCTTGAGCTCCCCCACATGGCCATAGCCATGCCAGAGCTGCTCCATCACCAACCTGGCCTGGCGGTACTCGCCGCAGCGCACGAGCGGTAACACGAGCCCTCCTTTCAGAAGGCAATCGCCCCATCGGCTCTTGGCTAGCCCCTGCAGCACCTTCACTGCAGCACGAGGGTGGCCGGCACGCATCAGGCGATGACTGATGGCCACCAACACCCGACTGGCAAGGCCTCTCACCAAGAGCCCTAAACGCTGAAGCAACGAAGGCTCGATGCCCAGCGGATCAGATTGATTGCGCTGGGCTTCCGCCAGAAGGCCCACACGATCCAAATAGGCCAACATCGAAGCGGTGCGCGCTTCATAGGTCTGGGTTGCCGCCCGCTCCAGACGCTGCTGGAGGCTCGGACCGTCTCCTGCTAAGGCCGCCTGGATCGATTGCTCAAACATCGTTGTCTCAGGCGGGCACAGCCAGGCCACATCACCGTGAGCATCAAGTGCCGGAATCGCGGTGGCCACCACCGGCAGGCCCGACGAGAGGTATTCGAAAAACTTCATCGGGAACATGTGGCGGGTGTAGCCGTTCAGCTGCAACGGCAGCAGAGCCAGGTCGGCATGCGCCAGCCAGCCAGGCAACTCGCCGTAAGCCACAGATCCCACCAACTCCACGTTTGGGCAAGCCTTCAGCGCAGCCACATCAGTGGAGGGATCGCACTCCCCCACAGGGCCGATCAGCACAAACGTCCATTCTTGGTGGCGCTGGGCGAGCTGAAGCAGCAAGACCAGATCGAGCTTGTAAGCATCGATCGCCCCCATGAACAAAAGCCTCGGCCGGGGGAGCGCCTGAAGTCGCTCAGGACAAAGCCAAGGACGGTTGTCATCGCCCAGGCGGGCACGACTGAAATGGGAGTGGTCCGCCACATTGCCAAACAACAGGGTGTGGTGGTTCGAGTGCTTGTGACTGATCTGCAGTTGCGGCGATGTGGCAAACACCACATCCACAGCACGCGACAGAGCCTGCTCATTGGCCTCGATGCGGGCCACGGGCATCCCGGGCTGATCCTGAATGCGATCAACGCAGTGATACACGCTGCCCGCGAAGCTCTCGGGGTCGAGATAAAGGGTGGTGAGGGGGTTGTAGGTCCAGAGGATCGGGTTGCTGAAGCCCAACCAACGGCAAGCCAACTCGAGCCCGCCTTGCAGAAACTGGCGATTGAGCTTGAGAGCCGTGCCGCTGTGACCACCAGGCAACACAGGTGGCGACCACACCCACAGCCGTTCACGCCGTTGACGGGGGAGTTGCAGCAATCGCCGAAGACGCCGGACGATGCGTGTGCGATCAGCAGAGCCCACCCGCGGCGGGCGAATGCCGAGCGATTCCACATAAAGCACGCGGTGTCCAGCCTCCGCCAAAGACAGTGCGGTGTGCTGCTTGTTCGTCCAGAGCGGATGGTCCCAGTCTGCAGTGGCGAGAACGATGAAATCCGCCATTGCTCTCTTATTCGCCCTCAATCAAGGCCATCTCACGGAACGAAGAAGAACGTTCCTGCAACTGCTGAAAATCACCGCTTGCAATGATTTCACCTGCTGCCATCTCATAAATCAGATCGCACTTTTTCACCGTGGAGAGACGATGGGCAATCACGATCGTGGTGCAACGGCGACCGACGATATCGAGAGCCTGCATCACATCATGCTCAGTCTTGTTATCAAGAGCACTGGTGGCTTCATCCAGCACCAACACCTTGGCACCCCGGAAGAAAGCACGAGCCAGCGAGAGCCGCTGACGCTGGCCTCCAGACAACTTGATGCCGTTCTCTCCGATCATCGTGTAGAGGCCATAGGTCATACCCGCGACGTACTCATCAAATTGAGCAGCCTCCAGAGCACTCCATACAAGATCATCATCAATCGTGTCGCTGTCGCATCCGAAGGCAACGTTGTCACGAATGCTTCCATCAATTAAACGAATCGTTTGAGGAACAAATGCACAATTGGCCTGCCATGCAGGAACCTCCTGATCAGTCACTTCAATACCGTCGAGTAGAAGTTGGCCTGAGGTGGGCTGAAACAGTCCCAGCATTAAATGCGCGAGCGTGGTCTTGCCACTACCAGTGCGACCAACTAAGGCGATCCGGGCACCGATTGGGATCGAGAGATTGATGCTGCTAATCACAGGGTTGGCATCTGGCGCATAGGCAAAACTCACATCCTTGAGCTGGATATAACGACGGGGCATCACACCCTCGGGAGTGGGTACTCCTGGGGAACTGATCAGATAGCGCTCGGGCTTGAGACTAAGAAGCTCGAGGGCATCGGCAATCTCAGGCAGTCCTCCGCGAAGACGATTAATGCTGCGGAACATCGACTGCAATGGCCCAGAGATACGCAGCAATGCCACAAGCACCGCCGACAGCGCAGGAATGGCATTTTTGACTCCCTGGGAATCACCGCTCAGCAAAGCAGGAACGATTCCGACGACAAACAAAATCGTGATGCCAGCCGGTTCGATCACGAGTCGCGGCACATCTGGGAGCAAACGACCGATACGGTCGTAGCGCTTGGCAATCACGCCATCGCGAGCAAATCGGGAAACAAAATAATTTTCAGCTGAATAAAGCTGTACCTCACGCATCGAGCGCAGAGATTCCATCAGCAACAGATTAATCCTTCGCCCATAGCGAATACGCTGCTTCGTGGCAAGGCGTAGATAGGGAGTAATAATCTTAGAAGCCAACACATAGGCCAGAAGCATCAAAGCAAATACAGCCAATGCCTTCGTGCCAAGCACCAAAACTACGCCGATTAAAAGCGAACTAATCGAAACCACATTGCCCGCGATCAGAATGATCGGACTAATCACTCCCGTAGACACACTATTGAGGATACGGTTAAACTTTTCAGACAGATTAGCCGTGCGCTGACGAATAAAGAACCCATACTTCTGACGCATCAGATTGTCATACACCTTGTTGACAAGATCATTCCAAACCTCAGCACTGAGCAGGCTTTGCATCAATGCCACAGCAAAACGGATCCCCGATGCCAACCAGAAGGAACCGATCAGCAATGCCACCAACCAACCAGATTGATCAAGCAAACCGCCGCCGAACACCTTGATGCCTGGCAGATAATCCTCTAATCGCGCTCCCGCCAGTAGACCAACAAGACGCGCCAGCAGCGCCACCAGAAACACATCCAGCAAACCCTGAAACAGGGATGCAATCAAAACGATCACCAACAACCGAAGACGCCGTCGTGGCAACTCGCGAAGCAGCTGGCTGAGATTGCTCCAGGTCTGACTTTGCAAGGGCATGAAGGCCGTCAGAGACTGACCTTGCAGCTCACAAGGCAGTCAGAATTCAGATGAAATGACCTTAGACCGCTCGCACCCTCAGGGTTTCCGCCCCACAGGCCAGCCAGGCAACCGATTGACCACCCGCCTCAACCCCCGCCACTGACGACTGAAGCGCAGACGCCAGAGCGGACGAGAGCGCAACACCGACTGCTGCTGCAGGGCCGGCAACAATCGATCCAGCGTGACCAGCAACGCCTGCCAACGCTGCTTGAGGGCCGATTCCGAATAAGCAATGAGGAATTGATCAAGTGCAGGCCCGGAGCAGCGCCAAGCAGCCTGATCTGCCACAGCAGCAGAGATCCTCTCCAGATCATGCTCAAGGCTGCCGCAACCGATCTGATGGCCGAGCTCACCAGGGGTGAGGGTGTCGGCGAGGGCGTGATTCAGGCTGCTGAATACCACGCAACCGCAGGCCATCGCTTCAAGAGGCGGCAAGCCGAAACCCTCACTCACACCAGCAGCACGCCAGTGTTCTGCGGAGTCATAGAGATAAACGCTGGCACTGTTGAACAAATCCACCAGATCCTCCACCCAGCCGTTCTGCACCTCCACCCGCAAACCACGAGCACGCAGTGCTGGGACTAACTGCTTGAGCACGTAATCACTGCTCTTACGCTGCTGCACCAGTACATCAATCACCCTTGGGCCACCGGCCCCGTAGCGATCTCCTCGCTCGAGCCACTGAGCTTCCAGGGCATTGGGCAACAGAAACAAAGGGTTTCTTGGGGCGCGATCCCCCCAGTAGCCGAGAGTGTTGCGACTGACCGCGAGCACAGGCACCCCTGGCGGCAGATCAAAGCCATAGCCGCTGCTATGGGCTTGATAAATCACTGAACGCCCCCGAAGCCGCCGCAACAGCACCGGCACATCAAAACCCCAGCTCACCAGCCAGAGGGAGGAGCCTGGAGCCTTCTCCTGCCGAAGCAGGTCATCCAGAAAAGGATGATCATCCTGCCGCTGGCGATAGGTGACCACTTCAGTGGGACGCAATGTGGAAAGCAGACGGGCTGTCTGCATGGCCACACTCAAACCACCACAACGAAAACGGGTTCCGGTGCCTGGCACCAGAACCCTGATCGGAGAAAGGCCAACGCCTGAGGGCTCAGAGCCGTTAGCAATCAGCACTGCATCACAGAAGGGGTGGATTCAATCCAGAGGAATCAAGCCGCAGCCGCCTCAGTACTCCCTGTGCGCTCACGACGGGTCAGGAAGCCGAACAGAACCTTGCCAATCGCAGCCACAAGATTGCCCTCCAGTTCCTTGAACATGTTCATATTCAGGTGGAAGGCATGGTTGGCTTCCTCAACAATGCGATCGGCCGTGGCCTGGTCGATCGGCAGCTCGTCCATGGTGGCCCGATAGGTTGTCTTGAAGGCCTTCTCATCGGCGATGTCCTCAAAGACGTAGAAGCGCAGGCCGTCGTCGCCCTTCATATTCATCGCTTTCTGGGCGATGTTCTTGAGGATCTGACCACCAGAGAGATCACCCAAATAGCGGGTGTAGTGATGTCCCACCAGCAGTTCAGGGGACTCCTTGGCCACAGCGTGAATGCGCTCGACGTAAGCGGCAGCAGAGGGTGAAGGCTGAATCTGTTCCTTCCAGCCCTCGCCGAAGTAGTAAGTCAGATCCTGCTCAAGAGACTCACGGCGGTTGAGCTGCTCCATCGCCACAGGACCAACCACGGGATGGTCCTCCAGCTTGCCGATCTCCTCCTCCATGGCGGTGTACACGAAGTAGAGGTCAGTCACCAACTTGCGGTAGCTGCCCTTGTCAACAACACCTTTGAGGAAGCAGCTCACAAAGCCGGTGTTTTCGGCCATGGTGTGCGACTTCTTGGTGCCTTCACGGAGCTGGGCAGCAAGAGCGACAGACATGGGTAAGAAAGGCGTAGCACAGACGAGAACCATAAAAGCCCTCTCCGGTCTGAGGGCCTCAGGGGTTGCGAAGGGTTACGAGACGGTGCTGAACAGAGCATGCAAATCACGACAAATCTGCTGTAGATGCAGCACCTGATCGGGCTGAGGCAGGTGCCGTCCACTGGGCTGCCAGTCCCCGACGGTGGCCAGGCGCCAGCGTTCGCCGTCGTAGGTCATTCCTCGCATCAGCACACCAAGAAGGGGTGAACTCTGCTTTCGCGGATCGGCCTGTAGGCGCAATTGCAACAGCAGGCTGCGGCACTCCAGCCGGGGACTCCAGCCGGGGAAATGGAAGGAGAAATCCAGGGTTTCCTGCTCGGTCCACTGACGGGTCTGAGGGTCGTCCCGCCAAGGCCGAAGGTTGGGCTTGGCAGCAGGGAAGTGCTGACGCACCAAGGTCACCGATGAAGCCAAGGCCTGGGCCTGAGGCACGCTGTGAATGGCTTCAGCTGCGTTCACACCACCGTCCAATCACCTATCGGTAAGGATGAATGCTTCCTGGTCTGTCTGCCAGCGGCCGTTACGGTTGCGACCGAGGTGTTCAGACCATGGCTTTCCGCTCGATCAGCACCCGCCTCAGCCTTTACGGAATGGTGGGCATCGTTGCCGCTGCTGTGCATTACGGCGTGCTGATTGCACTGCGATGGGCCATGCCCATCTGGCTAGCCAATCCTCTGGCGTTCTTGGCGGCCTCGTTGACGGGATATCTAGGCCACGCCCGCTTCACCTTCCGGCCGGAGACAGGCGGGGCCCGGTTCGCCCGCCGCTGGTTGGTGGTGCAGTACGCCATCAATCTCACCGTTTGCGGACTGCTACCGCTTGCACTGCCCGCAGCAACCTTGGCAACCCTGATCGGGACCAACGCCTCGATAGCAGTGCTGGACACCATTTTTGTCTTCACTCCCACGGTGCTCAATGCTCTGATCTGGTCGAGAGCGGCACGCTTCAGTCAACGACGGCGAAGCCATGGCCAGAGACCGCGCCTGCATGCCGACGACCTCGGACTAAGTCAGGCCACCAACGAAGCAATCCTGGGCCTGATCGAAGCCGGACAGCTGGATGGTGCCAGCCTGCTAGTCAACGGTCCGGAAACAAGGCCAGCCCTGGAGCGCTGGCATCAACTCGCCACCCTGAAACCAAACCAGCAGCTCTGCCTCCATCTCTGCCTCACTGAAGGGCCGTCGAGTGCGCCATGCGATGCCGTTCCAGACCTGGTCAACAACCACGGCCATTTCAATCTCTCCTTCGGACAATGGCTGCTTCTATCGCTCCTGCCGCGGAGCCATCGTCGCCGCCGCCTCGTGACAACACAACTCCGCCTCGAAATCTCAGCCCAGATCCAACGCTTCCGTCAACTCTGTGGATCCGATGCCATTGCCCTCGACGGCCACCAACACATCCATCTGGTGCCCCTCATTCACGACACGCTGCTCAGCCTCGCCGCTGAGCAGCGGATCACCTGGATGCGTAGCACCGCCGAACCATTGCCCACAGGGCTACCCCTGTGCTGCTGGTGGGACGCCATCCGCGGCGCAGGGTTACTCAAGTGGAGCGTGCTGCAACTGCTCAACGCAAAAGCCAGCAGACGACAGCGCCGACAGGGCATTGCCAGCAACAGCAGCTTTGCCGGAGTGCTCTTCACAGGCCAAATGAGTGGGGCACCGCTGCAAGCCTGCTGGCAGGAGCTGTGCAGCCGCAAGCTCCCTGACGACAGGTTGCAGACACCAGCGCAGCTGCTCGTGCACCCTGGTGCCCCGCTTGATTGTGATCTCAACGTTGCCGGTTTTGCCGTCTCAGCTCCTTTCGCCAGCTCCCCCTGGCGACAGCGGGAGTGGAGAGCGATTCAGCAGTTGATGCAGACCACAGGCACAGCCAACTGAAACCATCGCCAACCCCACTCAGCCATCTCGGTGGATGGTGCGGATGAAGTAGTGGGGACGAGCCTTCGCCTCGACATAGATCCGACCGATGTATTCACCGAGCACACCGATGCCGATCAGCTGAATCCCGCCAAGAAAGAGAATCGCCACGATCAGCGTGGCGAAACCTGGGGCATCCACTCCCGTGAACAGGGTGTCGAGAACGATCACCAGGGCATAGATCAAGCTCAGAAGGGAAACCACAATTCCGATCCCGCTCCAAACCTTCAACGGCAGCACCGAAAAAGAGAAGATGCCGTCAAGGGCATAGCTCCACAGTTTGAGGGGACTCCAGGAGGTGGTGCCACCGCTGCGACTCACCCGCTGATAGGGCATTTCCAGACTGCGAAACCCGGTCCAAGGCAACAAGCCCTTAGAGAAGCGGCTCGACTCACGCAAACTGGTGAGCGCCTCCACCACCGGTGCATCAAGCAAGCGGAAATCACCGGCCCCTTCCTTCAACTGGATCGAATCCACCAGCTTGTTGAACACCCGATAGAACCATGAGGCACTGGCCACCTTCAAGCGTGACTCTTGATCCCGGTCATCACGCACGGCAGTGACAACCTCCGCACCCTCACGCCACGCCTCGATCATCCCCTCAATCAACTCAGGTGGATGCTGAAGATCGGAGTCGATCAGCACCGCTGCAGAGCACTGACCACAGGCATGGTCGAGACCCGCGAGCATTGCCGCCTCCTTGCCGAAGTTGCGAGTGAGTTCCAACAGGGTCACTGCCCCATCACCCTCGCGCTGCCGGTCTTGCCGCTGAAAGGCTCGAATCTGGTCGACGGTGCCATCGCGAGAGCCGTCATCAATCAGCACCAAACGCTCCACACCCGGAACTGCCAACACCCGTTCAATGAAATGGGTGATCACGGCCTGTTCGTTGAAACAGGCAGCCACCACCCAAACACCTGCAGGTTTGGCCATGGGTCGTGGGGGCGGATCAGATCGAACTTTAGGGATCCCCCCCGAGTCATAGGCTCGCCCCAGCACAACGTCGCCATGCGGCACACCCCATCTATGGCCCAGTTCGAGAAGCTCACCGCCCCCACTCAGGGCACGCCAATCCGCTTCGAGAACGGCCAGCCAGTGGTAGCCGACAACCCGATCATTCCCTTCATCCGCGGCGATGGCACCGGCGTGGACATTTGGCCGGCCACCCAGAAGGTGCTGGATGCCGCCATAGCCAAGGCCTATGACGGCAACAAAACGATCGAATGGTTCAAGGTCTATGCAGGCGATGAGGCCTGCGACCTCTACGGCACCTATCAATACCTGCCGGAGGACACCCTTGAAGCGATCCGTACCTATGGCGTAGCGATCAAAGGCCCGCTCACCACACCTGTTGGCGGCGGCATCCGCTCCCTGAACGTGGCCTTGCGTCAGATCTTCGATCTGTATTCCTGTGTGCGCCCTTGCCGCTTCTACGCGGGCACCCCTAGCCCACACCGGCGTCCTCAGGATCTAGACGTGATCGTCTACAGGGAAAACACAGAAGACATCTATATGGGGGTGGAATGGGAGGCCGATGATCCTGTCGGGCAAGAGCTCCGCAAACATCTCAACGACGTCGTGATTCCCGCCAACGGCAAGCTGGGGAAACGCCAGATCCCTGTGGGTTCTGGCATCGGCATCAAACCGGTGAGCAAGCACGGCAGCCAGCGCCATATCCGCAAGGCGATTCAGCACGCCCTGCGCCTCCAGGGCGATAAGCGCCACGTCACCCTGGTGCATAAGGGCAACATCATGAAATTCACCGAGGGGGCGTTCCGCGACTGGGGCTATGAACTTGCCACCAGTGAATTCCGCGATGTGTGCATCACTGAACGGGAGAGCTGGATCCTCGGCAACCTCGAACAAGATCCAAACCTGAGCGTGCAGGCCAATGCCCGCATGATTGAGCCTGGCTACGACAGCCTCACCCCTGAGAAGACAACCGCCATCGACGCCGAAGTGCAGAGCGTGATCGACGCCATTGGCTCCAGCCACGGAAACGGCAAGTGGAAGCAGATGGTGATGGTCGATGACCGCATCGCCGACAGCATCTTCCAGCAGATCCAGACCCGTCCCCAGGAGTATTCGATCCTCGCCACCCTCAATCTCAACGGTGACTACATCTCCGATGCCGCCGCGGCCATGGTGGGGGGGCTTGGCATGGCCCCCGGTGCCAACATCGGTGAAACAGCGGCCATCTTCGAGGCCACCCACGGCACAGCACCGAAACACGCCGGCCTCGACCGCATCAATCCCGGTTCCGTCATCCTCAGTGGCGTGATGATGTTGGAGTTCCTGGGTTGGCAGGAAGCCGCGGACCTCATCACCAAAGGTCTAAGCACCGCGATCGCCGACAAGCAGGTCACTTACGACCTGGCCAGGCTGATGGAACCTCAGGTGGAGCCGGTGAGTTGCAGCGGCTTCGCCGACGCCATCATCAACCGATTCTGAACGAGGCGTCCCGCCCGCGACGTTTCACCAGTCATGTCAGCCCCGATCCCAACACGCTCAGCAGCCCTTGAGGCCGTGCTGGCGGGGGATCTGGCACTAACCCGCTGGCATCCCAAGCTCGACCATCTCGCCATCTCCGAGCTCTGCCGACAACTGAGAGTGCCGAGTCACGACAAGGCCTGGGCCACCACACCCTGGGGCCGCACCCTGCCACGCAGCTGCGTGGGTACGGCCCCAGATCGCTACCGCGGCACTTTGGCGCTGCAGCCCATGCCTTTGCTGCAACAGATGGAGGAGCTGTTCTTTCAACCGATCGCAACTCTCTTCAGCGATCACTTCGGCACACCGCTCAAGGAGCTCGAACTTGAAGATGGCACGCGTGTTCCGGGCTGGGCTCTGCGGGAGATGGCAAACGGAGGCGGCATCCCCGAACACTGCGAACGGGACTGGAATCCTGTGAACCTGATTGAAAATGGAACCCTGCTGCCTGCAGCCTTCGAACCACGCTTTCAAATGAGCTTTCTCTATGGCGTGGATTCAGCCACTACAGGCGGCGAGTTGCAGATCAGCACCAGTGGCGATCAGGTCAAACTGAACCCTGGAGAACTGCTGCTGTTCAACGCCGGCTACCACCGACATCGGGTGTGTCCCACAGGCGGCCCGAGCCAACGGGTGGTACTGGGAGGATTCCTACGTCTTCATCGCAGACACACGCACCTGCATTGCTACGTCTGACGCCACCAATCGGCGCGGTCGCTCTATGCGAATACCGCCTCAACGATCCAGAGAGAGGCATGGATCTATCAGTCCCCCTTCCCCCGCCTGGCCAACGCCAGCAGTGGGAGCAATGGCAAGAGGTCTGCGCACGCATCGACCGTGCCCTGCGAGGGGCAAAGGGGGTGCTGCGGGAACCCTGGCTTGAATTCGACCATCCCTTCCGAGACGCCCCTGGTGTGTTTTTCCGTTTGGATCACCGCCGCGGACCACGCCAGCAAGGGGTGCTGGAAGCGCGCCGACAGTTGCTACCAAGCCTGACGACCACCTGGCTCATACCGGAGCCAGGCGGAGGTGATCTGGGCATCAGCCATTGCGGTTTTTTCCCAGGCCGTCCCAGCCATCAGCAAGGCAGGATCCGACTCAACCTCACCGGACCCCACCAATGGTCCTGGCTGCAGAAGCAGGCTTCTGATCTGTGCACGCCAGGCCTGCATCGCTTGCTCAATCAGGCCAGCCTCTGCTGGTCAGCCACCCTCGATTGGGGGGGAGAAGGCCTCGACCAACTCGGGTTTGAACTGTTCCCTGCCGGACGACTGCAACGAGGAAGCGCCGCTGATGCTCCGGAAGTACAGGCCCTCCTCCACACCCTGGCTCCCTGGTGCCCTGCAGCGGCAATCGAGCACTGCCGTCGCCGCCATCACAACTGGCATCAAGAGGTGGCACCGGGCCATACCGAAGGATTCAGCCACATCAAACTGAGCCCCCATAGCGATGGCACCTGGTCCATGAAGCTCTATCTGCTGAGCCATGCAACTGGCTGACGCCACATTTGAACGCGATGGTTTCGCGCTGGTGCCCCAACTCCTCGATGGCGCAGCATGCAACCAATTGCTTGCACTCATCCCGAAGATCTTGAAGGCGGCCGAACGATGGCAGAGCGTAGGTGTGCCGCTCTGGTTTCTGCAGGATGACCTACCCGAACTGACGGCCCTGCTCCAGCAGCCCACTCTGACCACAAGGCTTCAAGCATGCTGCGGTCTCGATGAGACCGCCCTGCAGCTGCTGGCGGTGACGCTCTACAACAAACGACCCGGAGACCCTGGCACCGCCTGGCACCAGGACGCCCGTTACATCCCAGCGGATCAGCTGGCCGCCCTGACCCTCTGGCTGCCGCTGCAGGCGATCGACTCCAGCAACGGACCGATCCAATTCGTGCCGGGAAGTCAGAACCACTGTCTGATATCACAACCGCAACCCGCCAGAACCGCTCCGACCGGACTGTCCCAGGCCAAGCCCAGCGTGGCGGCACCGATGGCCTTCGGGGATGGCACCGTGCACACGCCATGGACGCTGCATGGATCCAGAAGCAATCGCTCCGCAGCCACACGCCGCGCCCTGATCGTCAATTACCTCAGCGCCCCACTCCGACTGAATCGCAAGCCAAAACTGCATGGACAGTGCCATCCAGAGGTCGTGAACCAGCTGAGGGAAATCAACCACCAGACCCTCTCGCAGCGGCTCCAACGCCCAGAGATCCAGCCCAGCCCATCAGAATGGAACTATGGCCAGCTCTGATCCCTCCGACCCCTGCGTGCATTGCGGCTTCTGCCTGCCGACATGCGCCAGTTACCGGGTGATGGGAACGGAGATGGACTCTCCCCGCGGCCGCATCCATACCCTCAAAGCGATTGACGCCGGGGAACTGGAGCTGGATGCCACTGTGGCCTCCCATTTCGACAGTTGCCTCGGCTGTTTCGCCTGCGTCAGCGCCTGCCCATCGGGAGTGCGCTACGACCAACTGATCGAAGCCACCCGTCCCCAGCTGAACAAACCCGAACTGCGCAGCTGCTGGCAGACCCGTTTTCGCCAACTGCTGCTGCAGGTGCTGCCCTATCCGAAACGCCTGCGGGCCCTGCTCACTCCCCTCCGGGCCTACGCCGGCACTCCTATCCAAGACCTCATGCGCCGCAGCGGTTTCGTGCGCCTGCTTGGGCCGCAGCTGGAAGCGATGGAGTCGCTCCTGCCCAAGTTGGCAGAGGAAGGCTTCCGCGATCAGTTCCCTCACATCAACCCGGCCCAGGGAGAGCAACGCGGTCGTGTAGGCCTAGTGCTTGGCTGCGTTCAACGCTGTTTTGACCCGGCAGTCAATGCGGCCACCGTGGCTGTGCTCCAGGCCAATGGCTACGAAGTCGTGATCCCCTCCAATCAAGGCTGTTGCGGTGCGGTGAGCCATCACCAAGGCCAGATGGAACAGACCAGAGATCTGGCAAGCGCCCTGGTGGAGAGCTTCACGAGCGACCAGATCGATCCACCACTCGATGCCGTGCTGGTGGCTGCCTCCGGCTGTGGCCACACCATGAAGGCCTATTCAGAAATCTTGGACGGTGGATCTCAAGCCGATGGCTTTCACTGCCCGGTTCAAGATGTTCACGAGTTCCTCTTCACCAAGGGACTCTCCAAGCCATTCCAGCAATCCCTGCAACCTCTGTCCCATGCCAACGGGCAAAGGGCCAGTGCCGATCAACCGCTCGTGGTGGCGTATCACGATGCCTGCCACATGATTCACGGCCAAGGCATCAGCCATCAGCCTCGCCAGCTCTTAGAAACCATTCCCCACCTCCAACTGCGCGAAGCCACCGAGGCAGGCGTCTGCTGCGGCAGCGCCGGCATCTACAACCTGGTTCAGCCGGATGAAGCCGCCGAACTGGGCCGGATCAAGGCTGCTGATCTCAGCGGCACCGGCGCCAGTGTGATCGCCAGCGCCAACATCGGTTGCAGCCTGCAGCTGCGGCGTCATCTACCTGCCACCAGTCACACAGCGGTGGTCAACCACCCGATGGAACTGCTGGCCCGCTCAGCCTCCCTGATCGGAGCCAAGACTGAAGGTGTGGTTTAGGCGTCGCCTTGCATCAGTCTCCAGGCCTCGAAAAGGGTGTTGTCATCACCAAGATTCCCAGGGAAGGTCACGATCGGCAAACCTGCGACAGCGCTGGAGGCCCCGTCCTTCATCGGACGCACGAGCGACAACCCTGGCAAGAGCTGGCCCTCCAGCTGCATGGCAGGCAACTGCAATCCCTCTGCCAGCAAAGTGCCGGTCGTTATGCCCCCCTTGCTGATGACGTACCCGAGCTGGTTTGCCACGGCGGCCACCAGGCGCCCCATCAATCGGGCAAGAGCCATCCCGAAGTGCAATCTGCGAGCGGCGGCGGCCTCTCCTGCGCCGAAGTGCAACTCACCACGGCTGGTGTAGAGCACCGGCGTACACCCCGAGAGCAAAATCTGCTCTAACTGATCTCTCCATTCCGCCTCGAGGTCAGCCAGCAGCCATTCGGCCTGCCCCCCATCCAACACACGGGCAATCCTGGCGACAGGAAGCTCCACACCAAGGCAGCCTGACTCCTGCAGCAATCGCCGAAGCTGCCGATCAGCCAAAGGCACATGGGAACCGAGCAAGACCAAGCCTGGAAGTGCGCCACCATTGGGTCCTGACGCGACCCGTCGCAGTCCGGCTAGCCCGACTGCATCCATCGGTTGCGGCCCTAACGGCTCAGGGCCACCATCCACCAGACCATTGAGCAAACTGGCAGCAGAGCGGAACAAAAAGCGTTTGCGACCTTGCAACTGGCGCACCGCCACTCCCAGTGCCTGCAACTGTTCCGGCCGAATCGCATCCACCACAACCGCACGGTTGTGCTCCATCCCAGTCAGCCGAGCCACCAAGGCCCTTAAGCCGGAGGGACCCCCTTCAGCACAGACGGAAGCAGCGGCGCCATCCAAAAGCTCCAAATCCAGCCGGACCACGGAAGCTGCCGAGATCCGTCCGGCGCTCTTCTCCTCCAACCAAGCCGCCAAATCGCTGGTGCTGTAACCAAACAGCCGATCCTGAGCGAAGGCCGTCGTATGTACAGGCTCACCATGGAGCAAATGCACACCATTGATGGTGGTGCGTCCCCCCGGAAGGAAAGCAGGGACATGAAGGGTGGCATCCACAGGTTCAAAGCGGGCCTGCCATTCCTGTGCCAGCACCTGTGGCTCCAGCACCCCATGGCCCCGCAGCGTGGAGTCACCGCGGCTTACCAGCAACACCTCCTGAGCAGCCAGGTTTTCCAACTGCATCGCCTCCGCCAAAGCCACCACAATCTCCCGATTTCGAGCCTCTGCCTCTGGGGCCGTCAGAGCCCGGGTGTTCGCCAGGACAAACAACAACGGCGAAGGGTGGCGCAAACCACGCCGCAGCGTCTCGACATCCCAACGCAGCAGCAACGGACAGCTGTGCACCGTCTGAGATCCGGTGGGATCATCATCGATGACAACGATCGTTCCAGCTTGCCGCGGTGGCACAGGCGAGGTCATGGCACGATCATCTTCCGCACCACCCCAGCACCATCAGCCGTTCCGCCGCTCACCACGAACCCACCGCTTTGCCAACACCGCTGACACCCGACAGCCTGGCGGACTTGCAGACGATGGTGCGAGAGCTCTATGCCACCAGCAGCCCCTGGATCCCCTCCGGACTGGGCACCCGGATGCACTGGGGAGCAGCCCTGCAACCGTCCCCTCTGATCAGCCTGCGCCAGTGCAACACAGTGCTGGACCATGCCGTTGATGACCTCACGATCAGTGTGCAGGCAGGCCTGAGCCTGACGGATCTGCAAGCAGTGCTGGCGGAACAGAACCAGTGGCTGCCCATCGACTGGCCCTGGGGCAGTAGCCACCAGCCCACGACAGCCGGCACGGTGGGGGGGCTGGTGGCTAGAGGTCTGACAGGGGGGCTGCGCCATCGGCATCTTGGTGTGCGTGATCAAATCATCGGCATCGGCCTGATCCGCAGTGACGGTGTCGAAGCGCATGCCGGCGGCAGGGTGGTGAAGAATGTGGCTGGCTACGACCTGATGCGCCTGCTCTGCGGCAGCTGGGGCAGCCTTGCCCTGATCAGCGAACTCACCCTGAGGGTGCAGCCGATTCGACCAGCGCGGGCCCTCCTCAACCTAAAGGGGGATCTGGATGCCCTCGAAGCCTGGCGAGCGGAGGTGGTCGCGAGCACTCTCACCCTGGAACTGCTCAACTGGCAGCAAGATCCCATCCAGGGGCTAGGCATCCAAGCGGGGATTGCGAGCGTCAGCGATGCAGCGGTCACAGACCAGCTCAACCGCCTCGAGTCGCTCGCAGAGTCCCACCGATTGAAAGCGGAACGACACCCCTGGGATGGACCATTGCCACCGCCTGCGGCACGACCAACTGACGCAGGCGATCAAGGTTCTCAGCAGTGGCTGCTGCGCATCAGCCTGCCTCCCAGCCAAGCGCAAGCTCTGTTCAGCAGCCGGGAAACACAAGCACTGAGAGATTGGCATTGGCTCCTAGCTGCAGGGGCTGGATGCGGCGATGCCTGGAGTGATCAAGCGAGCACAAGGGCGCAGGTGCAGGCCCTGCGCAGGCGCGTGGAAGCTCTGGGCGGCCGGCTCAGCGTTTTGATTCAGCCCGCCAGCCAGCCTCCAGAAGAAACGCTGCCGGCATGGACGGATGCCCCATCACGGCCCCTGATCGAAGCGGTGAAGCGCCAGTTCGATCCCCGCCTGCAACTCAGCCGCGGCCGCCTACCCGGCGTGGCCAAACCTGTCACCATCGCTTGAGCCTTCAACCTCCACTGACCCTGTAGGTGCAGCGAAGCTCCAGGCTCTCACCTGCCGCAAGCTGCAGTTTGCAGTCACCACTGAGCAGCGCCTGCCGAGGTCCAGTCCAAGGCTCCAGACAAATCATGGGTCGAGGTGGCTCAGTCCAGATCACGGTGAGGTCCATCGGTGCAGGCTGCTCAAGCTGCACCTTGATGCCAGCCCGTTGATCGATGAGAGTCACCGGACCCTCTGCGTCGCGACAGAGAAAATCCACACCCTCAGGCAGGCGGGCCAGCTGCGAGGCCGTGTCCTCCTCCGCCATCTCCAGATGATTCAGGCAGCGAGGGGGCAGGCCCTCGAGGCGGGAACAGCCCAGATCAGTCACCTTGAAATAAGGATGGAGACCGAAGCTAAAAGGCATCACCCCAGAGCCATTGCCCGTATGGGTCACCGTGGTTCTGATCTCCAGCGCCTGAGCTAACGGCCGAAGCGCCATCACAACCTGAAACGGGAAGGGAAATGCCGCTCGCGTTTGCTCGGTATCCGTGAGCGTCAGCTGAATACCGCTCTGATCATCAAGCAGCTGGAGCTGCCAGGGCAAATCCCGGGCAAAGCCATGCTGTTTGAGGGTGTGATTCACCCCATCCACCGGAAGCATATCCCCGGGAAGATTGCCGCAAATCGGAAACAACACCGGAATGCCACCCCGAATGCTCTTGCCAGGATCGGCGAAGCGGGTCTGATCGAAATACAGCAACTCCCGACCATCGCAACACCACGCGGTCACCAATCCGCCCCGTTCAGGAACAATCCGCAGGCGATCACCGTTGCTGGGATGGACAAACTCCCAGTGGGGATAGGGCAGGGACTGCTGGATCAGCGTCATGGCCATCAGCTTGGGCCATCCAAGTGTGGCGCGGCCGTTCGTTCCAATGACAGACCTTGCAACCAGTCCAGCATTGCCCGATTCACCTGTTCTGGCACCTCGTCATGGGGGCAATGACCAGCCTCCAACACCACTTCAGTGGTGGCCGCAGGCGCATGGCGCTGAAAACTGGCTCGCCGCCCGGCGGCGTTGATCCAGGGGTCGCGGATGCCCCAAAGCAGCAAGAGCGGCGCTTGCAGCTGGGAGAAGAACGCATCCAGCGGCTGGCCCTTGGGGATGTCAAAGACGGTGCGAAAGACCCCGAACGCCCCAGGGTCACAGGAGGGCACCCGGATCGCCTCGACCAGCTCATCATCGACATTGGTGGGGTCGAGATACACCTGATTCAGGGTGCGCCTGATCGTGGCCGGTCGACGCATGTTTTCAAACAGCACCCTCTGAAGCAAGGCACTGCGCAGTAAGGCCATGCCAATGGTCTTACGGGCAATCGCACCCCACCCCTCGGGCTGCCTCTGTTCATCGCTGAAGGGGCCGGCCGCATTCAGCAGCACCACACCAGCGCAGTCGTCACCAAGGGCAGCACCGGCGGCAAGAGCCGCAAAGCCCCCGAGAGAATTACCCACAATCACGGTGGGACGGCCAATCCGCTCGCGGATGTAGGCGATCAGCTGATCACGCCAGAGCGCACCGCCGTAGGTGAGACCTGCCGGCTTGGCACTGCGACCAAAGCCAAGGAGATCCAGGGCATGGACCTCATGTGTTCGAGCGAGGACGGGAACGTTATGGCGCCAATGGTCGGTGGAGGCACCGAAGCCATGCACCAACAGCACAGCAGGATTCTGTGCCGCAGCTCCTGCAAGCTCTGAATCCCTCGGGCCACAACACAGGCAATGCACCGCATGGCCGAGGTGAGACCAGGGATCGCGGCGGACATCCGGCAGGCGCAGGCTGACCAGATCCTCATGGTGACCATCGCCAGCAAGGTCGTGCACTTGATCCGGAACCCTTTCTGGAGCCATGGTCACGTCAGATCCCACCTGGGGCAGTGATGCTATAGAGCCTCTCCAGCACTTGTGCCGTGGACGCGTTCACCCTTGGCTATGGCCCCCTCAACGATCCGGCCATCCTGCGAGGCTCGCTGTTCTGGGCGTTAGCTCTGTATCTCCCTCTGAGCAGGCCACTCGGCCGCTTTGAATCCAGCCTGATTGATGGCCCACTCAATAGCCGCTGGCAACAGGTGGCACTCTTGGCGAGCAGCCTGCTGCTAGCTCTCGCTGTCGGATTAGGCGTGCAGCTGCTGCTCAGCTGGACCCTTGGGCCAGGGTGGGGCTCCAGCCTGGCACTGATCACCGTGGGTTGGAGCCTGTTTCTGCTGGTGGCGAGCAGCCAACAGCAAGATGAGCGCTGAGGATTAGACCAAGCCGACGGGATCAGCGGCCACCGTGTCATCGACTGTGTCGCCACCGTCGGGCTTGTCACCACCGAGTACCAGCCGCAGCAGGACCGGAGCCAGAAAAGTGGTGCCAATCACCATCAACAGGATGGCGGCCTCCAGCGAAGGGGAGAGCAACCCAGCGCTCGTACCTAAGCCAAGAAAAATCAAGCCCACCTCGCCTCGGGGCATCATTCCCAGGCCAACCACCAGTCGCTTCGTGGGCTGATCGCTCACAAAAGCCCAGCCGGCCGCAATCTTGCCAACGATGGCAATCACGAGGAGGAAACCTGCAACGACGAGTGCCGAACGACTTGCGGGATCGATCGGATTGATCACTGAGAGATCCATCCCAGCACCAACCAACACGAAGAAAATGGTGGCGAAGAGGGTGACGATCGGCAGCACTGCCTGCTGAATCGCGTGATTGTGCTTCGACCCACTGAGGATCAGACCGGCTGCGAAGGCTCCCAATGCCGCTTCCAAACCAATCGCCGTGGCGGCGAAGCAGCTGAAAGAGAGAATCACAAAGGAAGCCACTAGAACCTCGCCTGGGGCTTTGAGCTGGTCGATCAACCAGTCAAAGGCTGGTGCTGCGGTGCGGCTGAGGCCAACGGCAGCCACCACAAAAATGATCGCTGCCGCCACCAGCTTCAGGATCGGTGCGATTGAAAAGGAACCGCCGGCCGCCAGTGATACCACCACCGCCAAGATGACGATGCCGAGGATGTCATCGAGCACAGCAGCACCGATCACGATCTGGCCCTCTCGCGTCTTGAGGTAACCCAGCTCACCGAAGACACTGGCAGTAATCCCAATGCTGGTGGCAGTCATCGACGCACCTGCAAAGACCGCCGGGATCAGATCGACATCGAAGAAGACCATCAGACCGGCGGTACCCAAGGCGAAGGGCAACACCACACCGGCCACCGCCACAGTGAAGGCCTGACCGCCAACCGCCACCAAGTCATCCAACTCACTTTCGAGACCGGTGAGGAAGAGCAGGGCGTACAGGCCGAGAGTGGCCACCGCCTGCAGCGATGGGAATGTTTCGTTGTAGATCTCAGGGATCGATTCCGGTGGAATCGAAGCCAAGCCAGCGATCAGGGCATTGAAACCCTCACTGAGATGAACCTGGGTTTCCGGAGGCACAACCAAATGGAGTCCGGACGCACCAATGATCACGCCTGCGACCAGTTCCCCCAAGATCGTGGGCAACTGAAACCGCACCAGGATCTCTGCCAGTGTGCGGGCCGCCACGAAGATGAGCAGAAAGCGGATCACCCCGATCAACGTCTCCGCGACCTCGATGTCGTGGCTGCTGAGATCGCTCAGCTGCGCCGAGAGCTGGGCCAGCTCAAGCGGGATCAACATCAATGAAAGACTCCTGAATGATTGGGAGATTAAGGGAAGTCCTGGCCGCCAACTGCTCTCGATGGGCAGCCCAGGGAGACGAATCAACCATGGCTCCGTTCCGCACAGTGGACAAGATGCCTGGGCCAGATACTCACGACTCGGTCACAGTTCCTGCACCGTCTGAAGCAGGCATCGTCCAGGGCCTTCACACTTGGGTCATCTCTCGACCAAGTGATATTCCCAACCATGACGATCTCCGAGCCCCTCGATCTACGTCTGCCGACCCCAAGTTGCTACGCCGACCCTGAACGTGCCGGCCTGGATGCCGACGCCGTCTTCGCTGGCATGACCGAGCACCTGTTTTTCACGCTCGGGAAATTGGCGCCGACCGCCAGCCGCCATGACCTCTACATGGCGCTGAGCTATGCAGTGCGCGACCGACTGATGACTCGGTACCTGGCCAGCCTGGAGGCCATCAGGGCTCGACCGCAAAAAACGGTGGCGTACCTCTCTGCGGAATTCCTCATCGGTCCACAACTCAACAACAACCTGCTCAATTTGGGCATCCAGCAGGAAGCGGAGGAAGCGGTGCGCCGCTTCGGGGTTGAGTCGTTGCAGCAGATTCTTGACGTCGAGGAGGAGCCCGGACTGGGCAATGGCGGGCTAGGGAGACTGGCCGCCTGTTACATGGAATCCCTCGCCAGCCTGCAGGTGCCGGCCACGGGCTATGGCATTCGCTACGAATTCGGGATCTTCGACCAACTGATCCGTGATGGCTGGCAAGTCGAAGTCACCGACAAATGGCTGAAAGGCGGATGGCCCTGGGAACTACCCCAACCGGACGAGGCCTGCTTTGTGGGCTTCGGTGGCCGCACCGAGAGTTACACCGACGACAAGGGCAACTACCGCTCCCGCTGGATTCCGGCAGAGCACGCGATTGGAGTGCCCCACGATGTACCAGTGCTGGGCTACAGGGTCAACACCTGCGACCGCCTACGTCTCTGGCGCGCTGATGCCACGGAAAGCTTCGACTTCTATGCCTTCAACATCGGCGATTATTACGGCGCCGTGGAAGAGAAGGTTGGTAGCGAAACCCTCTCCAAGGTGCTCTACCCGAACGATGGCACGGATGAAGGCCGCCGCCTGCGCCTGAAGCAGCAGCACTTCTTCGTGAGCTGTTCCCTACAGGACATGCTACGCAGCCTTGATCAGCGCGGGCTGGCCGTGGAGAACTTCGCCGACTACTGGACGGTGCAGCTCAATGACACCCACCCCGCAATCGCCGTGGCCGAGCTCATGCGGCTACTGATCGACGATCGCCACCTAACCTGGGAGAAGGCCTGGGAAATCACCACCCGCTCAGTGGCCTATACCAATCACACGCTGCTGCCCGAAGCTCTTGAGAAGTGGGACCTAGACCTGTTCTCCAATCTCCTACCCCGCCACTTGGAGCTGATCTACGAGATCAACAGCCGCTTCTTACAACAAGTGCGCCTGCGCTTCCCTGGCAATGACGCCATCATCCGCAAGCTGTCCATCATTGATGAGGACGGCGGCAAGGCCGTGCGCATGGCCCACCTGGCCACCATTGGCGCTCACCACGTGAACGGTGTGGCCGCACTCCACTCCGAACTGGTGCGCACCCAACTGTTGCCAGAGTTCGCCGCCCTCTGGCCCGAGAAGTTCACCAACGTCACCAACGGCGTTACACCACGGCGCTGGGTGGCCCTGGCCAATCCCCCCCTGTCCTCCCTGCTCGAGCAACACGTGGGTAGCGACTGGATCTCCAACATGGAGAACCTGCGCAAGCTGGAAGCCCATCAAAACGACAGCGGCTTCCTCGAGCAGTGGGGCAACACCAAGCTGACCGTGAAGCGCAAACTGTCGAGCTACATCCATCGCCATACAGGCGTCTTGGTGGATCCCGCCAGCCTGTTCGATGTGCAAGTGAAGCGGATCCACGAATACAAGCGCCAGCATCTCAATGCGCTGCAGATCATCACCCAGTACCTGCGGATAAAGAACGGCCAGGCCGACGGCATGGCGCCTCGCACCGTGATCTTCGGGGGCAAAGCTGCTCCGGGCTATTACATGGCCAAGTTGATCATCCGCTTCATTAACGGCATCGCCGAAACGGTGAACGCTGATCCGGACATGGATGGCCGTTTGCGCGTGGTCTTCCTCCCCAACTACACCGTGAAACTGGGCGAGCAGGTGTACCCAGGATCCGACCTTTCCGAGCAAATCTCCACCGCCGGCAAGGAGGCTTCAGGCACCGGCAACATGAAGTTTGCCATGAATGGAGCGCTCACCATCGGCACCCTCGATGGTGCCAACGTCGAGATCCGCGACCAAGTCGGTGCGGACAACTTTTTCCTGTTCGGTCAGACGGTTGAGGAAATCGCTGCACTCAAACGCAGTGGCTATCGCCCATGGGAGGTGATCGACTCAAGCCCCGAGCTTTCGGAAGCGATTCATCTGATCCAGACCGGCCACTTCAGCAACGGCGACGCCGACTTGTTCCGGCCCCTCATCGACAACCTCAGCAACAGCGACCCCTTCTTTGTGATGGCCGACTTCGCTGACTATCTACGGGCCCAAGATGCCGTTAGCCAGGCATGGAGTGATCGCAGTCAGTGGAATCGGATGTCTGTGCTGAATGCCGCTCGAAGCGGGTTCTTTTCCTCCGATCGTTCGATCCAGGAATACTGCGACCACATCTGGAAGGTGAAGCCACTCAAAGTGGATATCACCTGCGACGTGCGCTAATCGAACTCCTCAGTCGTCCTGGATGCTGGCGATCGGAGCACCTCAGCGAGGTGATCATCCGCGTCAGCTCCAACTTCAACTCTTAAGCCAAGGATCAAGACTCAGCTGAAAAGCCCCTCGCAGGCTCATTGGTGGATGGATCGAGACCGATCTGTGATTCAGAGCGCTCAGATCCAATGGGATCAGATCAGCTGCGATCAGGCAGATCAGGCGTCTGGTGCAGCAGACGATTCAAGCGCAGGCGATCTGCATTCAGAGGATCAGGGGCGAGCTCGCCAGCCAGTTCACGGAACTTCTGTTCGATCGCTTCAGGTACGCGCACGTCGAAGATGCGTTCCATCAACGCCTCAATCGAGAACAGGTGAGCGTTGATGTTTTCCAGATCAGCCATGGCCTGATGCAGGGCGTCTGCTGGCTCCTCGGTGGGGCCCACTGGAGTTGCATGGGTCTGAGCTTCAGCCGGACGTGCTCCATGCTGCTTTTGAAGATCCTCCAGCACACGACCGGAGAGCGTGCGGAAGGCCTGAAGAGCAGCCCAACTGAGTTCTTGCTGCTGACGCAGAGTCGGTGATTCCCGAATCAGGCGATCGTGCTCGCGGTAGAAGCGCTGGCAGTCAGGGCATTGACAGGGCTCTTCAGGCACGTCAGACCCTCAAGATCAATCCCCATCATGACATCTGGTTAAGCAGCCAGAGGCGGCTCCCCGGAAAATCCATCGGAATCCGACGGGAAATCAGACAAACCATCGCCACCGTCCTCATCTCTGAGATCAGACATGGCCGGAAGAGGAATCTCAATCGACGACACCACTTGGATCACGTCACGAAGGCGCATCGAATCGGCAAACCATCCCATGGCCTGCTCGGTATCACCACGCCGTTCCGCATCACTGGCCTGATCTTCATGGGCTTCGGCCAAAAGCGCTAACCAGCACAGGCAGCGGGCCTGAACGACTGAGAGATCGAGGTCTGTGGGCTGGGAATCAGCGATGCGCTCGCTTTCCTGCTGCACCAAAAGTCGGAGCCGCAGATCGTGAAGCTGGGTCATGGAACCGGGTTCACTACAACAACGCTAGCGACAGAGTGAGGGAACGCCACCCCGCTAGATGTAGTGGCGGCTACGGGATCACAAGGCAATCATCACGGGGCTGGCGGGACTCGAACCCACGACCTACGGTTTAGGAAACCGTCGCTCTATCCGGCTGAGCTACAGCCCCATTAACAGCCATTATGGGGTTTGAAAGCAGGCGAGGTGGTCGCGATCAGGGCATGCCTGCCTTCGGGCAGACATGGGCCTGGTTGAGGAAAGTCCGGGCTCCCCGATGGCCAGGCTTGCTGGGTAACGCCCAGTGCGGGTGACCGTGAGGAGAGTGCCACAGAAACACACCGCCGATGGCCGGTTCGCCGGCACAGGCAAGGGTGCAAAGGTGCGGTAAGAGCGCACCAGCAGCATCGAGAGGTGCTGGCTCGGTAAACCCCGGCCGGGAGCAAGGCCGAGGAACGACGGTTGGCCATCTACCCCGTTCCGCTTTAGTGCGCCGCTAGAGGTCGTCGGCAACGGCGATCCCAGATAGATGACCGCCCCCTTCCAAAGGAAGGAGAACAGAACCCGGCTTATGCCCTGCTTTCAACCAACCACCACGCAAAGCGTTGGGTCTTTCAGATCCACGCCAGTGGTGGGATTTTTAAATACGACAGCACCGGCTTTTTTGGCTTTTTGAATCCAGCAGTAGTAGTCGGCTGCAAAGGATATGTCCAAGCGGCTAGTCCTTAAAGCAATCATCTCTATGGCGTTCTCTGAGCACTACTCCACACAGGCCAGCCGCGTTGGCCGCGCCTCGATCACCTTCTTTGTCAAGGAAGGTTCTAAGCCGATGATCCGCGCCGCTCTGGCTGATGGAGGCTATGGGACTAGCTACCAGGAAGGCCTCGTGAACATGCTTAATGACCTAATAGAAAGTCAGGACCGCAAGAGGGTGGCTTAAGCCAGTTGGCACTCGTCACAGATCTGACCTATTGAAGAAGGAGCGGAAGGCAATGCGCCCAGCGGGCCATGGGAGCTCCAAACAACAAACTCATTGGCCTACGGCAGGAGTCGTACTCAGGAGCATGCGGAAGCTGTGCTGCGGCTGGCCAAGACCTATTTAAAAAATCAAGCCAAGGCAGAAGACCTCACCCACGATGTCTTTGAACGACTGTGGCGCAGCAACAAGTACAAGGAAGACAAAGGCAGCCTGCGCAGTTATCTGCTGCTGATGACGCGCTCAATGGCGCTGAATCGGCTCAATCAGACCAAGAACCGCCGCTCGATCCTGGAGCGCTGGCGCGGCGAATTCAAACAGGAAACGCCATCACCTGAATCGGACGTTCAATCCAGTGATCGCGCCGCCAAGCTGCAGCTCTGCCTCGCCAAGCTCAGCAACAAACAGCGCTTGATTATTGAGCAGTGCTACCTACACGGCAAAACCCAGCAGCAAATTGCAGAAGAGCTGGCGATGCCCTTGGGATCTGTGAAAACCAAGGCGCGGCGGCTTTGGCGATGACACGATCTCCGGTTTGGCTGGTGATGACATTATCTACACCGCTTCTGGCAACGACAAAGTAGAAGCTGGCGCAGGCAATGACCTGATTATCGGCGGCGATGGTGCTGGTGATGATGTCTATGACGGCGGCTCAGGTGTTGACACCGTTAAATACACTTCAGCCACCGATGACATCACGGTTGACCTTTCCAAAGCCACTGCAACCTCAACCCATGGAGGCGACAAGGCGGGAATTGGTAACGACAAACTTTACAAGATTGAAAACGTCATTGGTGGTCATTACAACGATCAGCTGATTGGTGATACTGCGGATAACACCTTTACTGGTGAGAAGGGCAATGATGTGATTGATGGTGGAGCTGGTAGAGATGCTGCTGTCTTTAAAGGCAAGCTTGAGGACTACACGATCAATCACTCAGGTGCTGCTATTCAGATCACGGATAAGCAAAGTGGAAGAGATGGAAGTGACACTTTGCAGAGCATCGAATCCTTCTCCTTCAGTGATTGGGATGTAGATGATCTAAGAGGATCAATCAATCTGCTGAAAGATTCCTCTGGATTCGGTTACGCCCAGAATTCCGCAGGTCAATCCTCATCGATCACTGCTGCCAATGGCACCCAATGGGGAGATAACACGTGGGCTGGCTGGTCGCTGCGGGGTGCTGAAACTCTCGATGGGGTCAATGCTTCAGCCTGGGAGCACTCCAGCGGCAAGCTCTGGATTGCTCAGCACAACAGCGATTGGACTTACATAGCAAGTGGCGGTTACGTCTCCAGCGGATCAGATGCTTATTTCCAGGCTGAATCTGACTTCGATCAGGACTTCAATGATGACTTGATGGTCGGTGCCGATCCCTTGGCCTGATCTCTCTCAGGTTGCTGGATCAGCTGGGTGCCAATGAGCTGAGGGGCCAGAGAATATTTGGAGTAGTACTGAGGTGCCCCAGAAGTATGCCGACCAGTTGAGGAGGGGGCAGAGCATCGCTCTCGTTTTCCATCAAAAACTGCTTGTACAAGTGAAGGAACGTCAGAAGAAGCAGATGCATCGCTATTAGAAGGCAGGCATCAAAGAAGATCCAACCCTGCTCTCATGACTATCGAGTTGAACCCGGACAGTTCCAACAGGTAGGAACTTCAGTGGTTTACGTCAGCCTCCTTCTGTTTATTAGCTAACATACTTTTCGATAAGTGGAGTTTTTGATGCAATTAAGGCATCCACAATCTCAAAATCATCAATCCCATCTATATCCATGGCACAGAGCCTGTGAATCGGAAGAGCAAGGATACGCTCTCCCAAGAATAGCTCCCCTTTAACAATATTTTTATACCAAAAGATATCCGTATGAAAAACCTTATATGTAGGCGGAAACTCCTGCCTACGAATCATAGAGCGTCCACCATCGTCAAAACAAGGCGATAGAAAACCGTTTCTTACTTCGTAAAGGCGTGGCTCACCCGTGGTTACCATTCTTACAGAATCAATATCTTTGTTTAACATTGAGACGGCTTCTGTTAGATCATCAGTTGATCTGAATGGAAACGTAGGCCTTAGCCAAACAATTATATCCGGCGGACTTATATTGTGAATCTTAAGTTTTTCATCGAGATCTTTCAACACATGCTCTTCCATGCTGTCATCCTGTGCTGCATGCGAGCCACGCAGGAAAGGTACCCATGCTCCATACTCTCGCCCAATTTCTGCATATTGGTCAGAATCAGTAGACAGCAGTATCTTCTCAAAAATATTGGCTTGAACCGCAAAATTTATTGCATGGGCTATTAATGGCTTTCCCGCTAGATTTCGCACATTTTTATCTAATAGCCCTTTTGATCCTGCTCGAGCAGCTACGATTGCCCATATTTTTGCATTGAGCATATTCATCTCGACCTCTTCGAGTACTTATGGTGTTCACTTGAGTTTGTTTTTTTATCTTCAACTCCCAGAACTATTTCTGCCTCTCTAATTTTTTCAACATACTCTCTAAAATCTTCTTTCGTCAAATCTAGAGCTACAGAATCATAGTGAGCCCACTCCGTATTTCCCAGTTTTACGTGCTTCTCCACCATTTGAGCACCAGCTGCCACCGCCATGGTAGATGCAAACCAACCAGTGTCATGGCTCGAGTAGGCAGGAACAAGATAGGGATACCGATAACTGAGATCACGATAGTGTCGAATGACTCCAACGGTGCAGTGATGCTTGGGAGTGGGATAGGCTGAATTACATTGCATCAGGTAAAGCTTGTTGCATTCTGTAAATGTCTCCAGAATATACTTTTCATAGGCTATATCGGTCATACCAGTAGAGAGCACAACACTCCCAGTGTAATGCCGGGCTACATAGCTAAGGTAATCATTATGTTCTGAAATGGTGCTGGGGATCTTGATTAAGTCTGGACTGAACTGCTGTATGAAGTGATACGAAGGTTCATCAAGAACGGAGGCAAACCAACCTATTCCCAGCTGTGAGCAGAGTTTGTCAATATAACAAAAATCTTCCTCGTCCAACTCAAGAGCATTTCTGTAATCTCGAAAAGTTGATCCGAACGGTGATTTGTATTTCCCATCCAGTTGTTCTTGGCTGTAAAAGGTTTCTACGTTGCGTTTTTGAACCTTGACATAATCAGCCCCAGCCGCTCGTGCCGCTCGGATCATCCTTTCTAATCGGTGTCGTTGGCCAAAGTGGTTAGTGGTCAGTTCAGCAGTAACCACTACTCGAGGGCCAAGTTCATGTTCTTCATTGATTGGATTTTTTGGGAGAAACTGATCATTTAGTTCTCCAGTAGATAGAGCAGAAAACTTACGCGACCCCACATGCTTGAGAATCAGTTCCGAATCTCGCAACAAGTACAGAGAATTAACAAAGTAAAACTCTTGAGGCGATATGGCAAGAGCACGTTCCTCGGGGCTGTTGGGCGCGTAATCACGTTCAATAGATTTTGAGTATCCCTTATCAGGGGTAAAGTCGAATCCCACCATATATATTGTTTGTGGCTTCTTGCGAATTCCTGCAAGAATTCTGGCAAGGCGAAGAGCGGAAAGAAATAATACTTCTTCTATCACAAAGCTTTCGGAGGGATCTTCAGTAAGCAAGCGCTGCATCATCACATCACTTTCATTCCCTGAAGATCGAGTACATGGCATATTCACGACGTCTCCCCGTAATGGGGTAAATCCAGGGGGACAAACATACAAACGTGATTTGTATCCATTGCTAGCTACTGATTCCTTTACCCAATCAGCATGGAAAATAGAGATATCAACTGGTACAATTCGCTCAGCATCGTTAATGCCAATCACCATAGAGTTGGCGAAGACCTCTGGATTAATTTCATCAACCGAGGGCCCCTTACCTAGAATGAAGATCGTATCTGTGCCGAATATCGACCCGATATCTTCCAGATGGCTCGAGAAAGTGTCCTTGATAGGGCTTTCCATCGACATGTACTTCGCAGCAGTGCTCCAAGGCTAGTATTAACCCTGGTAAAAGATCCCACGCGTAGGCGCCACGTGGATTGCTGAATCTGGCAAAGCTTCCGGTGATCACGCTGTACATATTGAAAACTGCACACCCCATGAGCCTGCTTTCTTCGGCGTCACCCATCCCATCCAGTATCTCCTGACACATTGAGGAGGAAAACCCGTTGATTCGTGAGTGAACAGGGCGTATAACGTCGCCGGTCATTAGGCGGTCACCAAGCTCAGGCAGAAAAAGTAGGCTGATCAGGTGCTTGCGACTGTGCCAAAGAGTAAAAGAAACGCCCCAAATTTTGAGGCCAGAACAGAAATTTTCAGTACCATCGATTGGATCGAGGATAGCGTAATAGCCTTCCTCATGAGCAGCATCAGTTTGTGAATAACTCTCTTCTCCAGCAAACGCAATGCCAGGAAACTTTTCTCTTAAAAAGCCGTGAATTAAATTCTCTATCAACACATCCGAATTGGTCACTGGACTACCGTCTGGTTTCCAAGTAATTTCATATCGGTGGCTTTGGATTTGATCCATTTGAGAGAGGATCAAGCTGCACATCTCATCGACTACGGAGCGTAAAAAGGGAAGAGTTGGCTGGTTTTTGATGACACTAGTCATTCTTTTTAATTGCAATTTTATGCCCCGGATGCTGATCTTTGCCAAAAGTGCATAGGACAGCCCCTCCAGTACATTTGCGTTGGGCCAGAATAGCCTTGCATTATACCCCCCCAGGATCAACATCAAAAGCCAGTTTCAAACCAACGATGAAAGAGAAAGAAAAGAAGCAGCACATGCCTAAGCGTTGATCACGCGCGGTGTTTTTGTTGCAGCGGGCAATGCTTTAGGAAGTTGCCTCCTACCAATGACCCTCGACAATCAGATGACGCTCGCTCTGTTTCAGGAGCTGCTTATGGCACTAAGGGCTAACGACGCTGATAGCTATCAAGGCATGGCTGGCACTTGGCATTGAACATCTTTGAAGGGATGTAGCTGTTGAGGTCGAGTGTGACTGGATGGTGCCGTTACTGGCGGAGGATGAGAGAGGCAGGCTGATGGCATGGCAACTGGGCGTAAGCCTCTAACCCTTATTGCGAAAGCAGAACAGCAAAACTGAACTGTGCCCATCGATCTGGCCACTGCCTCCACCCCCACCCCATCACGCAGCGATCAACTTCGCTGCTTCTGCGAGGTGCTGGGCGTGAACACCGCCGACAGCCCGGATGAACCCCGCACCCTGTCCCTCCTGGATGAAGCCCTCACCCACACATCAGCGGGACTAGCCATCCATCACGAACGCCTGGAATTTCTCGGCGATGCGGTTCTGAGACTTACAGCCAGTGAATTCATCGAACAGCACTACCCCCAGCTCCCCGTGGGAGAACGTTCAGCGCTCCGGGCCCAGATTGTTAGCGACCGTTGGCTAGCGCAGCTTGGAAAGCAGATCGGGATCGACGCAATGCTTGTGGTCGGCGCCAAGGCCAGGGGAGATGACGCCGGCCAAGCCACGCTGCGGGCGGAAGCCTGCGAAGCCCTGATCGGCGCGATCTATCAAGCCTGGGGGTCTCTAGAACCGGTGCATGCCTGGCTCACACCGCACTGGCAGCGCACCAGTGCTGCGGTACTGGCTGACCCTCACAAGGGCAATGCCAAATCCGCCCTACAGGAGTGGAGTCAAGCCCGCAAGCTAGGGCTGCCCGTCTACAACAGCCTTGAAACCAGTCGACGCCATGGCGACCCACGCCGCTTCCACTGCCAGGTTGAACTGAAGGGAAAGACGCTGGCTGAAGGATGGGGCGGCTCCCGCAGGGACGCAGAGCAGAAGGCGGCTCAGGCGGCCCTTCAAAACGTTGAGGGAGACGGAGCCGAGCGTTGATGCTCGGCTCGTTCACGCTTCGGCAACTCTGCTCCACAGCGATCGCAGAAGCGAGCACGGTTGCGATGACTGACCTGACCGCAGTCAATGCAGCGTATGGCCTGCAAGCTTGCTCGAGCTCCGGACCGACGCAGACCCTCAACAGTGACGATGCCCGTGGGGATGGCAATGATCCCAAAGCCAAGCAGCATCACCAACGCCGCGAGGATTCGGCCCAGCGCCGTCTGGGGCACGATGTCGCCATAACCAACGGTGGTCATGGTCACGATCGCCCAATAGACCCCCTGGGCAACGCTACGGAACTGACTTTCGGGGTGAAAACTCTCCACCACCACCATCACGTAGCCCAAAACAACCTGAAGGATCAAGACAAACAGGATGAAGACAGTGATGCGACGGGCGCTGGCCCGAAGCGCCGCGCCCAGAGCGCGGGCTTCATCCATGAAGCGCAGCAATTTGAACACCCGCAGAATGCGGCCGAACTTGAACACCCACAACACCAAACCACTGCTGATCTGGGGCACTGCAAAAAAGAGCACGGCGCAGAGATCGATCAAGCCATAGAAACTCCGCAAATAAGCCAATGGCCTAGGACTGGCCATCAGATGCAGGGCTAAGTCAGCCGCAAACACCGCCAAGGCAATGCGATCGATCAGATCGACCCAAGCGGGAACAGCACCCTGAACTGACCCGGGCAAAAGTGGTGCGGGCTCGAACATCAAGCCCACAACACTGAGCAGGATGGCCCCGAACACCACAAGGTTGTAAAGACGACCCGCCGTTGTGTCGGAGTCGAGCACCACCCGCGCCAGGCGCCCGCGGATGGTGGTCTTGTCCATCAGCCGGCCTGGAGATCGCGCAGACGCAGGGTGACGAGCTTGTCCCAGTTACCGCCCTCAAACAGCACCGCAGCGCGATCTCCACTGATGCGCTGCACAAACCCGGTGTAACCGTTGTAGATCGAGGTGACATCCACCACCTTCACCGTGGCGCCGGGAAGGATCGGAGCACTGGTGGCCATGACAGGAAAATGATCAGAGCCTCAGTATCGCGTGACGCCATGATCAACAGACTTCTGCACGAGCGGCCATGGCCGGCCACGGCACCACCACTTCAAGCGATCCGGCTGAATGGCTCACCGTTGGCAAGGTCGTAGGCGTTCAAGGCCTGCGAGGGGAGCTGCGCATTAACCCCGCCAGCGATTTCCCGGAGCGTTTCACGGAACCCGGTGCCCGCTGGTTGCAAGCCAAAGGCAACCCGCCCAAGCCAGTGGAGCTCAAAAGCGGCCGTCAGCTGCCGGGGAAGAGCCTGTTCGTGGTGCGTTTTGAAGGCATCAATGACCGCAGCGGCGCCGAAGCCCTTGTGGGGCAAAGCCTTGTCGTACCAGCCGATGACCGACCCGAACTGGCTGAGGGTGAGTTCCACCTCCTCGACCTGGTGGGCCTGGAGGCCCGTCTCGGCACCGAGGGCACGGTGATTGGCACCGTCACCGACCTCACCAGCGCCGGGAACGACCTGCTGGAAATTGAACGGGACGATGGACGCCGCCTCCTGATCCCTTTCGTGGAAGCGATTGTGCCGGAGGTGCACCTCAAGGAGGGCTGGCTGCTGCTCACCCCGCCACCGGGACTGCTGGAGCTTTGACCTCCAAGGGCTGACAGCGATAGGGACGTGGGGCAGGATCGAGCCATCACGCGTCCAGGCTTCGGTGAGCACCCCCTTAATCCCTGTGATTCTTTGCGGAGGCACAGGAACCCGTCTCTGGCCTCTTTCCCGCGCCAGCTACCCAAAGCAGTACTGGCCGCTGGGGGACAGCGGTGAGGAGACCCTGCTGCAACAGACCCAGCAACGCCTGGAGGGGCTGGACGATCTGCAGGATCCGCTGCTGATCTGCAATGACGACCACCGGTTCATCGTGGCCGAGCAGATGCGCCAAATCGGCGTGAAACCTGGTGCGATCCTGCTGGAACCAATGGGTCGCAACACCGCACCCGCCGTCGCCATCGCCGCCCTGCAGGCAACGGTCAAGGGAGAAGACCCGCTGCTTCTAGTGCTCGCAGCCGACCACGTCATCCGTGATGGCGAGCGCTTTCGCGCCACGGTTCAAGCCGGCCGGAGCGCAGCGGAGGCTGGCCGATTGGTGACCTTTGGGATCGTGCCCACGGCACCCGAAACCGGCTACGGCTACATCGAAGCCACTGAACCTTTACAAGCAGGAACTCTGAGCCCAGCCCCAATTGCACGCTTTGTAGAAAAACCAGACCAAGCCACCGCTGAGCAGTTCCTCACCACCGGCCGCTTCACCTGGAACAGCGGCATGTTCCTATTCCGGGCCAGCGCCATGCTGGCGGAACTGGAACGACTCGCCCCCGAGGTGGTGAGCTGCTGCAGGTCGGCACTGGAGCAAGACCATCCCGACCTTGACTTCCGTCGCCTCGACCACCATGCGTTCGCCCGTTGCCCCGAGGTGGCCATCGATGTAGCAGTGATGGAGCAGACCCAATTGGGCAGCGTGCTCCCCCTCGATGCTGGATGGAGTGATGTGGGGAGCTGGAGCGCCCTTTGGGACACCTCCAACAAGGACGCTGACGGCAACGTGCTGCGCGGCCGTGTCATCAGCGAAAACAGCCGCAACTGCTACCTACGCAGCGAGCACCGTCTCGTGGTGGGCCTAGGGGTCGAGAACCTTGTTGTGGTTGAAACCGATGACGCCGTGCTGATCGCCAATCGTGATCAGGCCCAGAACATCAAGAAAGTGGTCGCCCAACTGGAGGCTGACGGCAGCCCCGAGGGCAAGGCCCACCGCAAGATCTACCGACCCTGGGGCCATTACACCGGCGTGATGGAGGGCAGCCGTTGGCAAGTCAAACGCATCTCCGTGAAGCCAGGCGAGAGCCTGTCACTACAGATGCACCATCACCGAGCTGAGCACTGGGTCGTCGTGCGCGGTACAGCTTTGGTGGAGCGCGACGGCGATGAACAACTTGTGGGCGAAAACCAGAGCACCTATATCCCGATGGGCTGCCACCACCGCCTCAGCAATCCCGGACGCATCCCTGTGGAGATGATCGAAGTGCAGAGCGGCGAGTACCTCGGCGAAGACGACATCGTGCGCTTCGACGATGTGTATGGGCGCAGTGATCAACAGCTAGATCCAAGCGAAAAAGCCGCCTGAACCCGCTTTGGATCACTCCACCGTGACGCTCTTGGCCAGGTTGCGGGGCTGATCCACATCGAGGCCGCGATGCGCAGCGATGTGATAGCTGAGCAACTGCATCGGCACCACGGTGAGCAGGGGACTGATCCATTCGCTCACCTTGGGAACTGCCAGCAGATCATCGAACAACTCAGTATCCGGGCCTTCAGGAGCTACACCAATCAAACGCGCATCCCTGGCCTTCGCTTCCTGGGCATTGCTAAGCACCTTCTCAAAGACACTCCCGGGCACTGCGATCGACACTACGGGCACATGGGCATCGAGCAAAGCAATCGGACCATGCTTCATCTCTCCGGCGGGATACCCCTCGGCGTGGATATAGCTGATCTCCTTGAGCTTCAGAGCACCTTCCAGAGCGATCGGATAGTTGATGCCCCTACCGAGGAAAATCACATCCTGCGTTTCTGCAAAACGGTGGGCAAGCGCCTCTGACTGCTTGTCGTGCGCATCGACCAGCTGACGCAACTGGGTCGGAAGCTGGCGCAACTCCTGTACCAAATCATGAATCTCCGCATCGCTGCGATGACCCCGACGGGCTGCGAAGGCCAACGCCAAAGCGTAAAAAGCGAGCAACTGGCCGAGAAAAGTCTTGGTGGCAGCCACACCAACCTCAATACCGGCGCCGATGTCGAGGATCGCGTCCACCTGGCGCGCCAGGGAACTTTCCGGTCGATTGGTGATCCCCAACTGGCGGCTGGCATAGGCAGGATCTAGATGGCCAGCACGACGGTCCGACTCCATGGCCAGAGCAGCCAAGGTGTCGGCTGTTTCACCCGACTGGGTGACGCCGATCGTGAGGGTGTTCGGTGCCAACGGAGGCGGGGCATAGCGAAATTCACTGGCGTAGAAAACGCTTGTGGGGAGGCCAGCGAACTGCTCCAGCAGATAGCCCCCGACCTGGGCAGCATGGCGACTGGTGCCGCAGGCCAGGATCTGGATGCGCTCGACCCCGGCATAGAAGTCTTCATCAAAGGGCAAGGCGACAGGATTGCCGGCCGTTAAGCCAGCAGGTAGATGGCGTGCCACCCACAGTTCAGCTGTTTCCGGTTGCTCATGAATCTCCTTGAGCATGAAGTGGCGGAAATCACGCTTATCCGCCACTCCCTCCTGGTTACTGAGCACGGTGGGCGTGCGCTGCTGGCGCTCTCCTTGCGCGTTATAGAGCTCGATGCCGAGAGGACTGAGCAGAGCCACCTCCCCGTCTTCCATCGGCAAAATCGTGCGGGTGAAACCGGCCAACGCAGGCGTATCACTGGCGCAGATGAATTCCCCCTCCCCCAGGCCGATGAGCAGCGGCGCGGCGCGGCGCGCCACCACCAGGGCCCCAGGCACCTCCGCCCAAACCACTGCCAGCGCATAGGCCCCTTGCAGTGCGGGCAATACCGCTTGAAGAGCAGTGAGCAACAGGGCACCACTGGGCTGCTCACCAGCAGCAACAAGACGGTCCAACTCGGCTCCCACCAGATGGGGAATCACCTCGGTGTCGGTCTCGGACTGAAAAACCACCCCAGCCGCTGTCAGCTCGTCCCGCAGGCTTCGGTGGTTCTCAATGATGCCGTTCTGCACCACCGCCACCCGTCCGGAACCGTTGCGATGGGGATGGGCGTTGTGTTCCTCCGGCTTGCCATGGGTCGCCCAGCGGGTATGACCGATGCCGCACAGCCCAGGGGCTCCCTCCTGGTCGACACGGGCAGTGAGATTCACCAGCTTGCCCTTGGCCCGAACGCAGTGCAGCTCACCGTTCTCAACGGTGGCCACACCGGCTGAGTCATAACCGCGGTATTCCAGCTGACGCAGACCCTCCAACAGCAACGGGGAAGCGTCCCTAGAGCCGATCACCGCAACGATTCCGCACATACAAAAAAAGCCCGGCTGAAGCCGGGCTGAGCTTATTGCTTTTCAGAAGTGATCAGTAGGCCAAGCCCATGCTTCGGCTGGTCTCATCACCAAGATAAACACGGATGCTGAGGAAGTCCGTGGGACAGGCGGTTTCACAACGCTTGCAACCGACGCAATCTTCAGTGCGAGGAGATGAAGCGATCTGACCGGCCTTGCAACCGTCCCAGGGCACCATCTCAAGAACATCGAGAGGGCAGGCACGCACACACTGTGTGCAGCCGATGCAGGTGTCGTAGATCTTGACGGCGTGGGACATGCGTCCGGTCCTGAACAAATGGCTTGGCGCCAACGTACCCGCCATCAACGCAGCTGAACCACACTCACGCTGGGGCCTTCACCGTTGTTAACGACAGTGGGGGCTTGAAGAGGGGGCCAAAAGCAGGGGTCACTGAGGCCAGCCCGTAAGATGCGTCGTCCCGTCTTCACGGCTATGTCCCAGGAAGCGATCCTAGAAAAAGTCCGTTCGATCGTGGCGGAGCAGCTCAGCGTCGATGCCGGCGAGGTCAAGCCGGAGTCGAATTTCCAGAACGATCTCGGCGCCGACTCCCTCGACACAGTTGAACTCGTGATGGCCCTGGAAGAGGCCTTTGACATCGAAATCCCCGATGAAGCTGCTGAGGGCATCACCACCGTCGGTGACGCCGTCAAGTACATCGAAGACAAGCAGGCCTGAGGATTGGCATGGTGAAGGGTCTTCAACGCGTTGTGGTCACCGGCCTCGGCGCGGTGACACCGATTGGCAATACCGTTTCCGACTATTGGAACGGTCTCGCTTCGGGCTGCAATGGCGTAGCGGGCATCACCCTGTTCGATGCGTCAGCTCATGCCTGTCGGTTCGCTGCAGAGGTCAAGGACTTTGACCCCACTGGATTCCTTGAAGCCAAGGAAGCGAAGCGCTGGGATCGGTTCTGCAAGTTCGGTGTGGTGGCAGCCAAACAAGCTGTTGCTGATGCCGGCCTCGAGATCACCGAGGCCAATGCTGATCGAATCGGTGTCAGCATCGGATCGGGCGTGGGTGGGCTGCTCACGATGGAGACTCAGGCCCATGTGCTTGACGGCAAGGGCCCTGGACGGGTCAGTCCGTTCACAGTGCCCATGATGATTCCCAACATGGCCACTGGCCTGGCGGCGATCGCCCTTGGCGCCAAAGGTCCCAGTTCAGCTGTTGCTACCGCCTGTGCAGCTGGCTCCAACTCAGTGGGCGATGCCTTCCGGCTGCTGCAGCTAGGTAAGGCCGACGTCATGATCTGCGGTGGTGCTGAATCCGCCATCACGCCACTTGGAGTGGCTGGTTTCGCCAGCGCCAAGGCATTGTCTTTCCGCAACGATGACCCAGCCTCAGCAAGCCGACCCTTCGACAAAGAACGCGACGGCTTTGTGATTGGCGAAGGAGCCGGCGTGCTGGTCCTCGAGACCCTGGCCCACGCGGAGGCTCGAGGCGCCACGGTACTGGCCGAAGTGGTGGGTTACGGCACCACATGCGATGCCCATCACATCACCGCACCGACCCCCGGTGGCGTTGGTGGTGCAGCAGCAATCCGCCTCGCCCTTGAGGACGGAGAGATCAGTGCTGAATCCGTGGATTACATCAATGCCCACGGCACCAGCACCCCAGCCAACGACAGCAACGAGACCGCTGCGATCAAGAGCGCCCTTGGCTCTCGTGCTCTCGCAATTCCAGTGAGCTCCACCAAGTCGATGACAGGCCACCTCCTAGGAGGATCCGGCGGCATCGAAGCGGTGGCCAGCGTGCTGGCAATCCGCAACGGCGTGGTGCCTCCCACCATCAACTACGCCAATCCCGATCCCGACTGTGATCTGGATGTCGTGCCCAACACGGCCCGTGAGCACACACTGGGAACCGTGCTCTCCAACTCCTTCGGCTTCGGCGGCCACAACGTCTGCCTTGCCTTCCGTCGCATGCGCTGAACCAGCCGATAGGTGGCACGCTTTCGTGCCGCCGACCCGTTGTTTCAGACTGACGGCATTCTTTACCGCTTCTCCACTCGTACGCCATGGTCGCCGCGCCCGCTTCTATCGACACGCTCTGCGTCAACAGCATCCGCATGCTGGCCGTTGACGCCATCAACAAATCCAAGAGCGGTCACCCCGGCCTTCCCATGGGCTGCGCTCCGATGGGCTATGCGCTATGGGACAAGTTCCTGAAGCACAACCCCAAGAACCCCAAATGGTTCAACCGCGACCGCTTCGTGCTCTCCGCGGGTCATGGCTGCATGTTGCTCTATGCGCTGCTGCACCTCACCGGCTACGACTCGGTGTCGATTGAAGACATCAAAAACTTCCGCCAGTGGGGCTCCAAGACCCCAGGACACCCTGAAACCTTTGAAACCCCGGGTGTGGAAGTGACCACCGGGCCTCTCGGTGCGGGCATCTCAAACGCAGTGGGCCTGGCGATCGCCGAAACCCATCTCGCTGCCAAATTCAACAAACCCGGTTCAACCCTTGTCGACCATTACACCTATGTGGTGATGGGTGACGGCTGCAACCAGGAAGGCGTCGCATCGGAAGCCGCGTCCTTGGCTGGACATTTGAAGCTGGGCAAGCTGATCGCTCTTTACGACGACAACAGCATCACGATCGACGGACGCACCGACGTGTCCTTCACCGAAGACGTTCTCAAGCGCTACGAGGCCTACGGCTGGCATGTGCAGCATGTGGCCGAAGGCAATACCGATGTGGATGCCATCACCAAGGCAATCGAAGCCGCCAAGGCTGTGACCGACAAGCCTTCGATCATCAAGGTCACCACCACCATTGGCTACGGCTCACCCAACAAAAGCGACACCGCAGGTGTGCACGGTGCCCCTCTGGGAGAAGACGAAACAGCCCTGACCCGTCAGCAGCTGAACTGGAACTACGGCGCCTTTGAAGTCCCCCAAGAGGCCTATGACCAGTTCCGCCAGGCCATCGAGCGCGGCGCCAGCCTCGAGGCCGAATGGAACCAAACCCTGGCCACCTACCGCACCCAATATCCAGCTGAGGCCGCAGTCTTCGAGCGGATGCTCCGGGGTGAACTCCCCGAGGGTTGGGATAAGAATCTGCCCACCTACACCCCTGAGGACGGCGGACTGGCAACCCGCAAGCACTCTCAGATCTGCCTTGGTGCCCTCGGCCCCAACCTTCCCGAACTGATTGGTGGCTCGGCCGACCTCACCCACTCCAACTACACCGACATCAAGGGCGAAACCGGCTCCTTCCAACCCGAGAGCCCCGAGAAGCGCTACCTCCACTTCGGTGTGCGTGAACACGCCATGGCCGCGATCCTGAACGGCATTGCCTATCACAACAGTGGCCTGATCCCCTACGGCGGCACATTTCTGGTGTTTGCCGACTACATGCGCGGCTCCATGCGCCTGTCAGCCCTGAGTGAGCTGGGTGTGATCTACGTGCTCACCCACGATTCCATCGGTGTGGGCGAAGACGGTCCTACCCACCAACCGATTGAGACCATCCCCTCGCTTCGTGCGATTCCGAACATGCTGGTGTTCCGTCCAGGCGACGGCAACGAGACCAGCGGTGCCTACAAGCTGGCGATCGAAAACCGCAAACGCCCCAGCGCCCTGTGCCTCAGCCGCCAGAACATGGCCAACCAGGCCAACTCCTCGATCGACAAAGTGGCCCTCGGTGGCTACATCCTCGAGGACTGTGACGGCACTCCTGAGCTGATCCTGATCGGCACAGGCTCCGAACTGGACCTCTGCGTTCAGGCCGCCAAACAGCTCAGCAGCGAGGGCCGCAAAGTACGCGTGGTTTCGATGCCCTGTGTGGAACTGTTCGACGAACAGAGCGACGCCTATAAGGAGCAGGTGCTTCCCTCTGCCGTGCGCAAACGGATCGTGGTCGAAGCCGCCGAAACCTTCGGCTGGCATCGCTTCATCGGTCTCGATGGCGACAGCGTCACCATGCACCGCTTCGGCGCTTCGGCACCCGGCGGAACCTGTATGAAGGAATTCGGTTTCACCGTGGACAACGTGGTGACCAAGTCGAAAGCTCTGCTGGGCTGATCCTCGACTGAGATAGGAATGACCTTCGGGTCCATTCAACCAAGCGTCCGAGCCCTCCTAACGGGGGGCTTTTGCATGGCATGGCCCCTGGAGCAAGACGCATCGCATGCGCAGCGAGGCAGAACTGGTCTGCCAGCACACCCAAAAGAAGCAGTCCACAACACAAAAAACCCCGGTGTCACCACCGGGGCAAAAAGACGATCAGCGCAAAGGAGTCGTCCGTCCTAAGACACCAGTCCGCTCAGGCTTTGTCCTGCTTCACAGTCACCAGCTCTGCAGCCCCCTTGGCCTTGAGCACGTCTTCCAAACCTTCGAGGTCTGCATCGGTGATCTTGGTCTGCATCGGGCAGTGCTTGGGCCCACACATCGAGCAGAACTCCGCCTGCTTGTAAATGTCGGCGGGCAGGGTTTCATCGTGATATTCCTTGGCCCGCTCAGGGTCGAGAGAAAGTTCGAACTGCTTGTTCCAATCGAAGGCATAGCGGGCCCGGCTGAGCTCATCATCACGGTCACGGGCACCGGGGCGATGCCGAGCAATATCAGCGGCATGGGCGGCGATCTTGTAAGCGATCAACCCCTCTCTCACATCGTCTGCATTCGGTAGACCAAGGTGCTCCTTGGGGGTCACATAGCAGAGCATCGCCGTGCCATGCCAGCCAGCCATGGCAGCACCGATCGCGGAGGTGATGTGGTCATAACCAGGCGCAATGTCGGTGACCAAAGGACCGAGCACGTAGAAGGGGGCTTCATTGCACTCCTCCATCTGCTTCTTGACGTTGAACTCGATCTGATCGAGAGGCACGTGGCCCGGACCTTCCACCATCACCTGCACGTCGTGCGTCCAGGCGCGACGGGTGAGGTCACCCAGCGTCTTCAGCTCAGCAAGCTGGGCCGCATCGGAGGCGTCGTGCTGACAGCCAGGACGCAGAGAATCACCAAGCGAAAAGGTGCAGTCGTAGCGCTTGAAGATCTCGCAGATGTCGTCGAAGCGCGTGTAGAGCGGGTTTTGTTTGTGGTGATACAGCATCCACTGGGCCAGGATTCCGCCGCCGCGGCTGACGATCCCCGTGATGCGACCCTTCACCTTGGGCAGGTGCTCGATCAGCAAACCAGCGTGGATCGTCTGGTAATCGACGCCCTGCTGACAGTGCTTCTCAATGATGTGCAGGAAGTCATCTTCCGAAAGCTTCTCAATCGAGCCATGCACGCTCTCCAGGGCCTGATACACCGGCACGGTGCCGATCGGCACGGGTGAAGCCTTGATAATCGCGGTGCGCACATCATCAAGATTGACGCCGCCGGTGGACAGGTCCATCACGGTGTCGGCACCGTATTTCACCGCCAGGTTCAGTTTCTTGACCTCTTCCTCGGCATCCGAGGCATTGGGAGAGGCGCCGATATTTGCATTCACCTTGCACTTGCTGGCGATCCCAATCGCCATCGGCTCAAGATTTTCGTGGTTGATGTTGGCGGGAATGATCATCCGCCCCCGGGCCACCTCCTCCATGACCAAGGTCTCAGGCAGGTTCTCCCTCCTGGCCACATAGACCATTTCCTCGGTCACCAGGCCCTGACGGGCGAAATGCATCTGGGACACGTTGGACTGTCCTCGACGGGACTGAACCCAGGAAGCACGCATGATGAAAGAGCGATGGGACGCCCAGGGGTCGGCAAACCGGTGATCACGCTTGGTCACTTCCCTGCGCCGGCATGACCCGGATCAGGTTCGGAGGGTGTGATCTCAGCCCATTCTGTTGAGACAACAGAGCAGGCACCCCTAGTGTTGCTCGAAAGCTAGCAACGACATTCAGTTCAAGGCTGCAACCCATTTAGAGCAGCAGCCACCACGCGATGATCGCCGTCCTTCTGGAGCGACTGAAGCCAATGACGGGCCGTGGACGCCTGGGCAACTCCGTCATGGACAAGCCGGCCAAGGATTTCGGCGCCGCCGACGCGAACAGTGCCGTCGGCATCCTCAATCGCAAGCTGAGCCAGCTCCAGCAACCAGGCGGGATCAATCTGCGGCTGCTCAGCAAAGGCCGACAGGATGCTGCAACGCACCAACCAGGCATCATCTGCGGCAAACCTGTCGCGCAGCAGTGGCCAGGCCCGTTCGACGCCATAGCTGGCCAGTGAATTCGCAGCCTCTGCGCGCACGTTGGCATCCTCGTCATCTCGAACCAGGCGAGAGAGCACCTGCCAGCCCTGCTCACTGCGTCGAAGACCGAGCCCGCTGCAACTGAGCGATCGCACCACAAACGCCGCTTGCTCCGAACCCAACACCAGCAGGGGAACCACCACCGACTCCGTCTCTTCATCAGGCACCGCTCTCAATCGAGCCAGCGCAGGCAGAGCTCGCATCGGATCCCCAGAACCGATCGCTTGGCGCAAAGCCTGCGGATCGGGGAGGGGCTTGGGCTCATCCGGTGTGGAGGTCATTGCGCATCGTCTGAATCAAGGCGATCGGTTCGCGTGCTGCGCAGGGCCATCAAAAGGCGATAGCGCCGGCGACGCCGTCCGACCACTGCGCTGATCACCAGACCGATGCCCACCAGGATGGCAGGAAGCGCCTGCAGACGGTCGGTACCTTGACGCTGGATCAGAGCCACGATGCCAAGCAACACCAACAACGGGGCGGCCAGAGATAACCAGATATGTGCGGGAATGGCCTGACGAAGGGTCATGGGTTCAGGTCCGTCATCCAGGCCAACAGCGTGGCAGTGAGCACACGAATACCAACTTCCAAGCTGCCCTCCTCTGGGCAGAAACGACCGTGATGAAGCGGGGCGCAGCCCTCGGGGCCCGCCACTCCAAGCCGGAACATGCTGCCGGGAAGATCTTTCAACAGTTCCGCAAAATCCTCCGCACCGAGCGATGGTTGATCCAGACGGATCACCTGGGACCGACCAAGCTGATCAATGGCACAACGTTCCAGCAAATCGGTGAGTCCGGGATCGTTGTGCACTGGTGGAGCAATGCAGCGATAGGTGACCTCGGCGGAGGCGCCGAAACTGGAACAGATTGCCTGCACCGTCTCTTCAATCCAAGCGGGCAGGCGGTTATGGAGGTCAACATCCAGGCAACGCACGGTACCGAGCAATCGCACCCGATCGGCAATCACGTTGAAGGCTTTACCGCCGTCGATCTTGCCAAAGCTGACCACCACAGGATGCAAGGCATCCAGACGACGGCTAATGGCCTCCTGCAAGCCAGTCACCACCCGCGCGGCAATCCAGATCGCATCCACTGATTGGTGAGGCCTGGCACCATGACCACCCTCGCCCATGACGATGATCTCCAGCTCACCGGCGGCGGCGGTGAGACTGCCACTGCGAACACCAATCGAACCAACGGCAAGGGTGGGGAACACATGAACGCCATAGAGGGCTGAAAGCCCCTCAAGGGCCCCGTCATCACGCATCCATCGAGCACCCTCGGCCAGCTCTTCCGCTGGCTGAAATAAAAGACGCACCCCGCGAGGAAGGGGCTGATGCACCTGACAAGCCGCAAGCAGGCGAGCGACCCCAAGACCGATGCAGGTGTGCAGGTCATGGCCGCAGGCATGCATCACGCCCTGGCGGAGTGAGGCGTAGGGGAGTTCGGTGCGTTCCTCCACTGGCAACGCGTCCATATCCACCCGCAAGCCGATCCTTGGCCCATCGGAGGGTCCGAGTTCCGCCACAACACCGGTGCGGCCCACACCTTCACGCACGTTCCAGCCATGGTCGCGCAGATCACCTGCCACAAGGGCAGCGGTCTGATGCTCCTCACCACTGAGCTCAGGATGGGCATGCAAGTGGCGACGCAACTCCAGCAAGTCGGGAAGATGCTGGGCGAGGGCCTGGCTCCAACCCGTGCTGGCCAGTTCGCTCATGGGACCTCCAATCTGAGAAAGGCCATCAGATCAGCCGTCGGTTGTGGCGGCCAGCGCCGAATTTCAAGCAGCCATTCCGCCTCGCGGTAGCGGGGATCCAGACCTGCCGCGGCTGCCCAATGGCTCTCAGCCTCACCTCGCTGGCCGCGTCGCCACAGCAAAGCGCTGAGGCCGGCACGAGCATCCGCAAACAGTGGGTAACGGCGGATCAGATTGCGCAACTCCCGCTCAGCCGAATCGAACTGCTCCAATTGGTACCGAGCCAGCGCCTCACTAGAGCGGGCCATGGCAAAGCCTGGTCTCGCCAAGGATGCTTGGCTGTAAAGCTCGGCCGCATCGTCCCAAACTGCCTGGGAGCCGAGCACATTGCCGAGGTTATACAGGGCGGACGCTTCAGCAGGATCTCGCGCAAGGATCCAGCGATAGTCTGCTGCCGCGGCGTCCCACTGCCGAAGCGCTTCTTCTGCAGTGCCGCGATTGAGATGGGGATCCATCTCCTCGGGGGATAGCTCCATAGACCGGGTCTGGTCTGCAATCGCACCCTCGGCATCGCCCAGCAAAAGGCGAACGTTGCCGCGATTGCTCAGAGCCGCCGCATCCTGCGGATGGTCTGTGAGAAAGCGGTCCCAAAGCAACAAGGCCTGCGATGCGTCCCCATTGCGACTGGCCACCAACGCCTGCTTGAACAGGGCCTGATCCGTTGAGGTGGCCGATAAAGCGGCCGCCGGCAAGGCCATCGGGAAGAACCAACAAGCCATCAGCACCAACAGCACGCAGGGAAGCCGGCTCATGCAGCGGGATCCTCCACAGCGGGATCCTTCACAGTGGGCTCCCCCACCGCTGGCCAGCCGAGATGGCGCCGACCGGCCACCGTCACGACCCGGCCACGGGGGGTGCGCTGCAAAAATCCGAGTTGGAGCAGATAAGGCTCCACAACCGTTTCCAAGGTGGTGGCGTCTTCCCCCAGAGCGGCCGCAAGGGTATCGAGCCCCACCGGACCTCCGCCATGGGACTGCAGCAACAGCTCCAAGAGGCGGCGATCACTGGCATCAAGGCCTCGACCATCAACCCGGTGCAAGCTCAGGGCTTCGTCCACCAGATCGGCGTCGATCAACACAGAGCCATCGGGCGGTGTTGAGCCACCGTTGACAGATACTGCTCGCACACTGGCCACGTCGCGCACACGCCGCAGCAGACGGTTCGCAATCCGCGGCGTTCCCCGGCAGCGGCGAGCGATTTCGGTGCAGCCATGGGCCGACAAGCTCAGGCCAAGCAGCCCGGCAGCCCGCTCAACGATCGCCTCCAGATCCTCCTGCCCATAAAACTCAAGCCGCTGCAACAAACCAAAGCGATCCCGCAAGGGGGAACTGAGAGAACCCGCCTTGGTGGTCGCCCCGACCAGGGTGAAGGGAGGCAAATCGAGGGTTCGCGTGCGGGCAGTACTGCCCTTTCCAACCGTGAGATCGAGGCGGCGATCCTCCATTGCCGGATAGAGCAGCTCCTCCGCCACGCGGGTGAGCCGGTGGATCTCGTCGATAAACAGCAACTCCCTTGGTTGCAGATTGACCAGCAGGCCCACAATGTCGCGAGGTCGCTCCAAAGCCGGGGCGCTAGTGATCCGACAGGGGACGCCAAGCTCTTCAGCCAGCACAAGAGCCATGGTGGTCTTGCCCAGGCCAGGGGGGCCGTAGAGCAGCACATGGTCGAGGGCATCGCCGCGGGCACTCGCGGCCTGCACAGCGATGCCAAGCACCTGCTTGAGCTCCGCTTGGCCGATGTAGTCGTTCAGGCGGCGGGGCCGCAGGCTGTCTTCCCTGCCAGGAGCACTCTCCTGGGCAGAGCGTTCCGGTGACAGAAGCGGCGACGGATCCTTCAACTCCCGTCGCGGTCGCTTGGATCTGGCAGCTGAAGACTCGATCGCCATGGCACGAGCGTACCGAGCCCAGAGGTTGGATGGGAGTCAGGATCCCTCTAGGCTCGTGATTAGCAGCGGCAACAGCGCAGCGTTATGGCAAAAGGCCCGGGCCGCAGGGGAAACAGCGGGAAGGATGCCAACGACAAGCCACGGATCCTGGCTGACAACCGCTTTGCACGGCATCAGTACGACATCCTTGAAACTCTGGAAACCGGGATCGAACTACTGGGCACCGAAGTGAAATCGGTACGGGCCGGACAGAGCAACCTGCGAGATGGCTTCTGTCTGATCCGCAATGGCCAGATGCAACTGCACAACGTGCACATCTCTCCGCACACCCACGCAGGCAGCTATTTCAACCACGACCCCCTGCGCGTGCGCCGACTTCTGGCTCATCGGCGTGAGATCGACAAACTACGCATTCAACTGGACCAAAAGGGCCTCACCCTGATCCCCCTCAACCTGCATCTGAAAGGGTCCTGGATCAAGCTCACCATCGGCCTCGGCAAAGGACGCAAACTGCACGACAAGCGGGCCTTTGAGAAAGAGAAACAGACCAAGAAAGAAACAAAAGCAGCACTGTCGCGTTACTAATTCAACGCATCTACCACACGAAACAGTGCTCCACCGGCCTGTCTCAAGGCTGAGTGCTGTCGACGGGAGGAGCAGGCTCAACGGGATCAAGCGGTGGAGCCATGGCGGGACGCGGGCCCGGAGCTTGAGGCGCCGCATCGATGGCGCCGCTAACGCCGGTGGCTGAATCAGGAATGGGATCAGGATCGACAGCCGGCAAGGGCTTGGGCGCAGGCCAATCCGCACGGCACGAAAGGGTGAGCACCCCGGATGACACCCCTTCATTGGTCACCAGCACCTGAACGGGCGATCCCGCATCCGGCGGGAGCGTCACCACCCGAAGCGGACCCCGTTGCGCTGCCACATCTCCATTGGCTCCGTACACAGTCATCTGCATCAGCGGCGTGCCATTGATGCCCAGCACTAACCGTCGGCCCTGCGGCACCTTGATCGAGATCAACCGAGCGCCCCCGGCCTGCACGCGGCTGGACAGCACCGTGGGCTGCCGTGGCCGGGCCGTGAGGGTTTCGATGCGCACATTCTCGAGACTGCGGATCGCCGCGGCAAACCACAACTGGCGATAGGGCTCTGGGGGCTTGGTTCCCATCGCCACCCCAGGCAGGAGATTCTGTGCCGAAGCCGTCACCAACTGCTCCACCACCTGTGTATCCACCCCCTGCTCGGTGAGCAGATCACGCTGCTTGCGCCAGTCAACCGCCTTGAGGCGTCCGAGACGCGCCCGCAACACAGGGGGCAACTGCTCGACTCTGGCCAGCCATTCCTCCGCCAACTCATTCCAGACCCGGCGCAAGGGCGCATCCTCCAGGGCATCCCCAGGCAGACGACCGTTGCGCTCGGGATAGCGAGCCAGCAGGCTGTCATCCACCAACTTCAGGAACCAACTGCGATCCACCTGCAGAGCCCGAAGACGACTGAGCAACTGCTGGCGCTGATCCACTTCCGCAGGCGGAAGACTGGCCTGCGGGGCCCGACCGATCAGATCGCGATCGGTGGAGGGAGCCGCACCAGGTGTCGTGCCCCGGGTCAACAAAAACCAACCGATGGCCGTTCCAACCACAGCCGACATGAGCAAAGCAACCACCACAGGCCAGAGCCGGCCTTCGGCCGCCTGCTGACGTTCATGCTCACGGGGGCGGGCACGCCGACCCCCATCAGGGGCTGCTGCTCCTGACGAATCACGGTCTTCCTCAGGCGTACCTCGATCCAACCGCGGCAGATCAGGGGATGTGACAGGACTCTCGCGCTCCGGCACAGTTGCCGGCGCCAGCACCAAGGTGCGCTCAGCCCGCGCGATTGGTCCGGTGGTCTCAGGCATCACGACCGCCTGCAGCGCCTGCAGAGCTTCGGTCGCTCGCTCAAAGCGCTCACCCGAACGCTCGCTCAACAGGCGGTGTAAAACCTCGCGAAAGTTCGAACCCAAACCCAAACCGTCGGGAATGCTCCAGGCCTGACCAACGGGATCCAGCAGCTGCTCCGGCCTACGACCAGTCAGTAACGCCAGGGCCGTAACCCCAAGGGCGTGCAAATCCATCCAAGCCGCTGCAGGCTCGCCGCGACCCTGGGCCTGGGGTGCAAAAGCAGCCGTTGCCCCAGACATTGGCTGGGCTCGCTGGCACTGCAGCAGCCCAAAATCGAGCAGCACCGGCATGCCGTCCTGATCCCGACGCAGCAAGTTGCTGGGATTGATATCACCATGCACCAGATCCTCGGCATGGAGGACCGCAAGCGCTGGCAGTAGCTGCCTCAGCAACAACAGGACTTCACCAGGGCCGAACACGAGTTGACGGTCTGCTCGTTGCTTCTGGATCTGATCGAAGGTGCTTCCCTGTTGCCACTCACGCACAAGCCAGAGGGCACCTTCCTCTTCAAACAAACCGCCAAAACGAGGTATCTGAGGATGCAGAACTTGCTGCATCGCCGGCCAGAGCGAGCGAAACCGCTGCTGGGACGAGATCGACAACAGCTGCCGCAGGGCCACAGGTGCTTCCGCAGCCAAGAGATCGGCACCTCGCCAGAGCAGACCCTGCGATGCGGTGTGATCGGCCGCATCAACCGACGTGAGCTGCTGATCGATGCGGTAGCGCTCCGCGAGCACAGACCCGATCACCATCGCCTCCCCAGCAGTGGGCCGATGCTAGGGGCACTGTCATGGCTTCACCGCCATGTGTGGGGGTCTGCAGGGCTGACAGGATCTCCCTAGGGTCTGCCCCAACACATCTCAGGCCATGCCCTCCAGCACCCTGCTGCAACGGTTGCTGACGGTGCGCCATCAAAGCGAAGCACTGATCGCCCCCTTGGAGCCAGAGGATCTCTGCCTGCAGGGAATGGCAGATGCCAGTCCACCCAAATGGCACTTGGCGCACACAACATGGTTCTTCGAGACCTTCGTCCTGAAACCCTTCCAACCGGAGCACCGCAGTGCGGATCCGCGCTGGGGGTATCTGTTCAATTCCTATTACGAGACCGTCGGACCGCGTCAACCCCGCCCTGATCGCGGTTTACTCAGCCGACCACCCATGAAGGACATCACCCACTGGCGCCAGCGGGTGAATGCATCCCTTGAAGCACTTCTCAACCAGGGGGAAGATCCTCGTTACTGCGAGCTGATCGAACTCGGATTGCAGCACGAACAACAGCATCAAGAGCTGCTGCTGATGGATCTGCTCGACGGCTTCAGCCGTCAGCCGCTTGAACCGAGCTATAACGCCAGCTGGGAACCTGCATCATCCACCTGCTCAGCGCCGTGCCGCTGGCTCGAGCATCCAGGTGGGTTAGTCGAAATCGGTGCCAGCCGCGACGCAATCGAACCTAGAGCCTTCCATTTCGACAACGAGGCCCCCCGTCATCGGGTCTGGCTGGAACCGTTCGCGATCTCCAGCCAGCTGGTGCGCAACGACGCCTACCAACACTTCATCGACGATGACGGCTACAAACGTCCTGAACTCTGGATGAGCGAAGGCTGGGCTATCTGCCAGCAGCGGGGCTGGCAAGCGCCCCGCTACTGGCGCCAGGACCACCCCGACGCAGCCTGGAGTTCGGAATTCACCCTCGCTGGTCGCCAACCGCTGGATCCCCACCAACCGGTCCGCCATCTCAGCTGGTTTGAAGCGGATGCCTTTGCCCGCTGGGCTGGCTTGCGGCTTCCAAGCGAAGCGGAATGGGAAATAGCGGCCCGCAGTCATGGAGATGCCCTGGAAGAAAGCCACGACACGCTCTGGCAATGGACATCCAGCCCATACCGTCCCTATCCCGGCTTTCAACCAGCAGCAGGTGCAGTGGGGGAATACAACGGCAAATTCATGACCTCCCAATTCGTGCTGCGCGGCAGTAGCCAGCTCACCCCAACGAGCCATGCCCGTCTGACCTATCGAAATTTCTTTGCCCCAGCGAGCCGCTGGATGGCAGCTGGCATTCGCCTCGCCCGATAACCATGACCAGGTCCGCTACTCGTGGCAGCACGAAGGCAACAAACGCCCTCACAACAGCACCGATCACGCTGATCGACCTCCATCCCCCCGCCACCGACATGCTGAAGCTGGTGCAGGCGGGATTGCGTTGCCAACCCAAGCAACTTCCGGCCTGGCTCCTTTACGACGCGGAAGGATCCCGGCTATTTGACCAGATCTGTGAACAGCCCGAATACGGACTCACTCGGACGGAAATCGCTCTGCTTGAACAGCAGGCGGATGCGATTGCCGCAGCCCTTGGACCCGGCGTGATCGTGGAATTCGGTGCGGGCAGTGCCCGCAAAGTGGGCCCCCTGCTCAGGGCCCTTCAACCAGCGGCCTATGTGGCCCTCGACATCAGCGCCAACCATCTCAGCCAGGCCACCCAGGCCCTGCAGCAGCTCCACCCCCAGGTTCCAATGCTCGGGATCTGCTGCGACCACAGCCAACTGACAGCGCTTCCCCCCGATCCGCTGCTCAACAACCAGCGCAGACTCGGCTTTTTCCCGGGCAGTTCCCTCGGCAATTTCAACCGCACAGAGGCCGTGCAACTCCTCAGCCGCTTTCGTCACATCCTGGACGGTGGTCCACTGCTGCTGGGCCTCGATCACCCCAAACCAGCTTCGGTCTTGGAAGCGGCGTACGACGATGCAGCGGGAGTGTCTGCCGCCTTCGCCCGCAACCTCCTGCATCGCCTCAATCGCGACCTGAACGCAAACTTCCAACCCGACCAGTTCGTCTACCGAGCCCAATGGCAACCGGAACACAATCGCGTCGAAATGGCCTTGGTCAGCCGTTGTGAACAGAGTGTGACCATTGCCAACCAATCCTGGTCGTTCAGGGCCAGGGAACCCTTGGTGACCGAATACAGCCTGAAGTACAACCCCGCCATGACCAGGACACTGACGGCTGCAGCAGGTTGGCGCATGCTGGATCGCTGGCATGATCCGGACGAAAGCCTGTCCTTGTATCTGCTGACACCAGCAGAATGACGTTATGAGCAGAGAAGAACAGCGCCAGACGATCCGCAGCCAACGCGAGACGCTGATCGAAGACCTTGAGCTCCTTTATGCGCAGGCGTTTGAACGCCTGGGCGGACTTGAACTGGGTGAAGGCTCTGTCGCCCGACTGACCCAGTTGCTGCTGCGCTCCCGTGATGCAGCAATCACCCCACTGCGACAGGAGATCGAAGCACCGCTGATCACACGAGCCCCCGACGCCAGCCCCGACTCCGTCGACTGATGGCACCCTCCTGGCTTGATGAACTCGAGCGCAGCCTCGAGCAACGACTGGATGCCTTTCTGCGCGCCAATCCTCACCAGAACGTGCTGCTGCAGCAGCAACATCTGCAGGACCGCCAGCGTGGCCTTCAGACCCGCCTCACACAACTGCAGGATCAAGCAAAAGACCTGCGCCGCCAACTTTTAGCCCTGGCCAGCGACGTTCGTGACTGGAACGCACGCAGCCAAAGAGCTCGTGATGCCGGAGCCCAGCCACTAGCAGAGCGAGCCGATCAACATGTTCAGACCCTGATGGCACAGGGCCGTGAGCTATGGGGTGAACTGGATACGCTCGGAACCAACTTCCGAACGGTGGAACACCAACTCAGCCAACTGATGGCCGACGATCAAAAAGCCAGCCCTGATCGATCACTCAATGAGGACTGGGCGTTGTTTGAAGCCGAACAGGAACTCGAGCAGCTGAGGCGCAAAAACGGCCTCATCTGATCGTGCTCAGGCCTTGGGAGCGGGGGGCTCGAGACTCACATTCTCGGGCGGCGGAGTGGGATCCGGATCGGCGATCAGCATGTGCTGAAGCACGATCTCAGGGCGCTCGCTATCGCGCCAGCGGATGCGATAGGCGGGCATCTTGGTGCCACGACTGGTGGTCTGCTCAACCGGCTCCATCACCCAACCCCGGCGCGACCGCCCCTGGGGATTGCGCTTGACCACCGCATCGGCGTGCTTGAAGCGGAAACCTACGCGCTCACCACTCATTGGAAGAGGACCCTGCCACTGAACCTTAATTATCCATGCTGAGGGGATGAAACGTCAGTACGGCTCTCCGGACGAAGCAGAGGGAAAGCGATCACATCCCGAATCGAGGGGCTATCCGTGAGCAACATCACGAGGCGATCAATCCCGATCCCCAGGCCTCCGGTGGGGGGCATGCCGATCTCAAGGGCATTCACAAAGTCCTCATCCAGGCCCTGGGCTTCCAGATCTCCAGCTGCCTTGCGCGCTTGCTGGGCCTCCAAACGTTCACGCTGATCGAGTGGATCGGTCAGCTCACTGAATGCATTGGCAGTTTCACGACCAACGATGAAAAGCTCAAAACGCTCCACCAAACCAGGCTTGCTGCGGTGCTTGCGCGCAAGCGGAGAGATCTCGATCGGATAGTCCGTCACAAAGGTGGGTTGGATCAGCGTCGCTTCCACCTTCTGCTCAAATGCCTCATTCAGCAGCCTTCCGACAGTGTCTGCCTGCTCAGGCACAACCAAGCCAATCGATTCCATTGCCGCTGCGGCCGCAGCCCGGTCGGAGAAGGTGTTGAAATCGAGCCCCGTGGCCTGGTGCACCAACTCATGCATGGTGGCGCGACGCCAGGGCGGAGTGAGGTCGATTTCCGTGCCCTGGTAGTTGATCTTGGTGTCTCCGCACACCTGCTCACACACCGTGGCGATCATCGCCTCGGTGAGCTCGATCATGTCGTTGTAATCGGCATAAGCCTGATAAACCTCCACCGTTGTGAATTCAGGGTTGTGACGCGTGCTAACTCCCTCATTGCGAAAGATGCGCCCGAGTTCGTAGACGCGCTCGAAGCCACCAACGACCAGTCGCTTGAGATGCAGCTCAGTGGCGATGCGGAGGTAAAGGGGAAGATCAAGCGTGTTGTGGTGAGTGATGAAGGGGCGTGCATCCGCACCACCCGCCTCCGACTGCAACACCGGCGTTTCGATCTCCAGAAACGATCGCTCATCCAGCCAACGCCGGATGCCGCTCACCAGCAGGGCACGTCGCCGAAAAGTTTCACGCGACTGGGGGCTGACGATCAGATCGAGATAACGCTGGCGGTAACGCTTCTCCACATCCGCCAGGCCATGCCACTTGTCCGGCAGGGGCTGCAGCGCCTTGGTGAGCATCTGCCAGCCGCTCACCTTCACCGAAAGCTCACCGCGATCAGTGCGGCGCAAGATGCCCTCCACACCGATCAGATCACCAGCATCCACCAAGCTGGTGATCTGAGCAAAAGCATCACCGAGGGATGATTTCTCTAGGAAAAGCTGGATCGTTCCGGTTTCATCGGCGAGGGTGAAAAAGGCCAACTTGCCCATCACCCTTCGGGTCATCACCCGACCGGCGACAGCCACCTCAACCGCACGCTCTTCTCCTTTTGGGAGATCGGCGTGATCCTTCTGCAACTGAATGGTGCGATGGCTGGGTGCAAAGCGCAGGGCATAGGGCCCCTGACCCATCTCGCGTAGGGCATTCGCCTTCTCAAGACGGGTCTCGCGCAGATCGGACACAACGAAGCAGTCAGTCGGGCGCCATCCTGCCCGAGCAGGGGCCCAAGCGAAGACAATCGCTAGGCGTTGACGGCAACCTGAGGCAATTCACCCATGCGTTGGGAGGAATAGCCAATGCCTCGAACAGTGAGAATCAGTTCAGGATTGCGCGGATCCGGCTCAAGCTTGCCGCGCAAACGGGCGACGTAGACGTCAACGACGCGGAGATCCGCCGCCCGACGAGGTGGATAACCCCAGAGCTGCTCCAGAATCTCAGCCCTGGGAACAACCCTGCCAGGCTCGCGGAACAGCAGCTCCAACAGACTGAATTCGGTATAGGTGAGCGAGATGCGATCACTGCCGCGACTGACCTGGCGGCGATTGGTGTCAACAACCAGATCACCCACCCGGAGCACGCCCTGGCCTACAGGAATTTCCCGAGGCTCTGCTGTGGCGGAACCACGTCCGACCCGGCGCAGGATGGAGGCAATTCGAGCTTCGAGCTCTTTGGGACTGAAAGGTTTCGGCAGATAGTCATCAGCGCCAAGGTCAAGACCAGCTACGCGCTCAGAAATCGCTTCAAGAGCCGAGAGAAAAATGATCGGCACACACGACTCAGCCCGCAGACGTCGGCAAACCGCAAAGCCATCCATCTTGGGCAGCATCACGTCGAGCACCACCAAATCTGGCGACTAGTTGTGGAACATCTCCAGGGCCTGCTCGCCGTCTTCGGCGCAGATCACCCGATAACCCACTAACTGGAGACGCATCACCAGTACGCGACGGACCGCGGGCTCGTCGTCGACCACAAGGATCGTGGCTTGCGGCGATTCAGGAGCGTGGGATTTCGCTGCTTCGCTGCTTTTCGGGTTGGAGGACCCGTACTCGGCCATGCGACCGCCGCCATGAAGAATCGCAACCCTACCCTTCCGCGAAGACAAAACCGGGAGTAATCCCCGCAGGACCGTCAGACTTTCGGTTCTCTTAATGTTCTGGCCAGCGGGCTTCGGCGTAGCGATTCCATTCCAGCGCAGCCTGTTCCACGGCCTGATCACTACTAATCTGGCCCAACATCGCCCGCTGCAACTGGGTGTAGATGATGCTCTGCAGGCGCTTGATCCCTGGCGAAGAGGGCACCAACACCCGGGCCCGCTCCAGGGTGGCGAGAGATAACAGGCGGGCTTCACGCAACTGGGCCTGCTGAGAACCCTCCGGACTGGCCGCCTCCAACTGGGCGCGCACCTCAGCAAGGGCCTCCAGCGACGACGGCAACACCGGTGCCTCCTGCACAAAACGGGCCTGATTGGGCCCATTGGTGAGGAAGAGCGCCAGGGCCAGGGCCTCACGGGGCCGAGCACTCTGGCGGGGAACCGCCAGAGTCATCAAGGCCACATTGGCAGTGCCATCAGCTCCGGTGAGAGGTGGATGAGCTCTCGTCGCAGCCGCCACCTGGGGTGCGTTGGTCTGAATGCTGCGCAAGAACTCCGGACCTTTGGCCAACAACGCCAATGCGCCGCTTTGGTAAAGCTCAACAGCACGGCTCTGGCCCTGACTGACTACTTCACGGGGTAGAAGACCCTGGCGGTAAAGATCCACCCAGAAAGCAAAGGCACGCCTCCCCTCAGGCGTTGCGAAGGCGGCACGTTGCCGACCATCCAGCAAGGTCACTCCCATCTGCACCAGCGATTCGAGTAACTCGGCAGAGTCATCTGGAACCACGGTGACAAACAGGGCATAGCGCCCAGTTGTCTCGCGAATAGCGCGGGCGAAAGCGGGCACATCCTTCCAACGTTGCGGCGGTTGCTTGAGCCCCGCCTGCTGCAGCAAGCCCTGATTCACCAGATTCAGCCGCACCGTGAGATACCAAGGCACCGCGATCTGTCCTGCATGGGGATCGCGAGCCGCTCTCCAAACGGATGGCAAATAGCGATCTGCAGCACCCTCAGGCAACAACGGGGTCAAGTCGGTCAGTCCTCCTTTGCTGGCGAGATTGGCCGCGAAAGGGGGATTGAGATTCACGACATCAGGAGCAGTCCGAGCAAACACAGCCGCCAGCAGCTTGCGCTCCACCGAACCCCAGGGAAGATCAGTCCAGCGCACAGGCGCATCGGGATGATCGGACGTCCAGGCCGTCATCACGGCGTCCATATAGGTATTGAATTTCGGCGCCAGTTGCAATGTCCACAGCTGAAGTGGTTGGTCTGCTCGCGGCTGGGGTCGACAACCGATTGCCATCAGGGAGGATCCCGCTAGAGCAGCCGCGATCAGCGTCATCCGAAGTCGCCGATCCCAGTGCATCGTCCTCAGCGTTTGCATGCCGTCATGGTGACCGCTCATGCCCGAGAGCGCCGTCGCCAAACCAGCAGCTGCCACGAGGAGAGCATCGGTGCGAGCAGGCCAGTGATCACGGCCTGGGTAAGACAGAGATGCCAGGCCCAGTGCTGCAGCAATGGCGCATCGAGCCCCTGGACTAAACGCAACTGCAGCCAGAGACTGACACCAACCACCATGGCCCCGATCCAGGCCAGCAAGCCAAGATTGAGACTGCGCTGAATCGGTCGTCCCCGACGTCCCAATCGGCCCCACCACCACCCCAACAAGACCAGGGCCGGCAGTTGGGTTAGGCCATCAACACCAAGGCCATCAAGGACCAGGGCGATGGCCGCACCCGCAATCGCGCCTGAAATGGGTCCATCCACCAGGGCCCAAGGCAGCAACCACAACACCGCCCAGCTCGGACCCACTCCAGACAGAGTGAGCCAAGCCGGCTGGGCGAGGACAAGCATGGGGATAGCCAAAGCCGAAGCCACACAGATCGGCTGGGCATGCAAACGGGCCATCAGCGGGTCTGCACCTGCACCCAATCCACCGCCTCAGGAGCAGCGATCAGCTGCACCACCCCTTTCGGTGCTGGCACGGCGCGGCTGTTGAGCGACTGGATCACAGCAACCGGAAGGTTGGGAGGAAGCAGGGTGCTTGCTGGAGAGGTACTGACCAGATCACCGGGCCGCGCCTTGATGTCCTTGTCGATGAAACGCAGCTGCGGCCGGGCGGTGCCAACCCCGACCAACAATGCGTGCTGGCGCGTACGAGGCACCCAAACGCCCACTTTGCTGCCAGGTGCTGTCAACAACTTGACCCTGGCGGTGGTGGGGGTGACGCTCTGAACACGGCCAATCAGGCCTCCTGGGCCAATGACCGCATCACCACTCGCAAGGCCGGCGCTTGCACCTTGCCCCAGTTCCAGCTGCTGCCACCAGGCTGCAGCGTTACGGGAGATCACTGCCGCCGCCACCTGACCATCCCCCGAACCACGGTTGAGCTCAAGCAAATCGCGCAAGCGGGCGTTGTCCTGACGGAGCAACTCAAGCTGGGCCTTCTGCTCCAGTGTTCCTGCTGACTGCAACCACTCCTTCTGAGCCGAACCAGGCCAGAACGGCCGACTCAGCAAGGCATAGGCATCGACAAAACCAGCACCCTTGCTCCAGCGGACAAGCGCTAAAACGACGAAGAGTGCAAGCCATGGCCAAAGCCGACGCCCACCACGCCAACGGGGACCGGCTGGCCACTGAGAGGCCGCCATCCGATCAGGCCGTCACGGTGTTGCGCACGTATTCGGGAGTATCAAGCACCCGCTGAAGACGCTTGTAGTCCTCAAGCACCTGACCGCATCCGTTCACCACACACAGCAAAGGGTCCTCAGCGATGTGCGTGAAAATCCCAGTCTCGTGGCTGATCAGATCACTGATGCCACGCACAAGCGCACCGCCACCGGCCAGCATGATGCCGCGATCAACGATGTCAGCAGCCAGCTCGGGTGGCGTGCGCTCCAGGGTGCGCTTCACAGCCTCAACGATGACGTTAAGGGGCTCGGCGATTGCTTCGCGGAGATCACCAGCCTGAAGCTGAATCGTGCGGGGCAAGCCAGAGAGCAGATGCAAACCGCGCACATCCATCACCGTCTGGTCGAATTCGTTGTCTGGGAAGGCAGAACCAATTCGGATCTTGATCTCCTCCGCAGTGCGTTCGCCAACGACCAAGTTGTGCACCTTCTTCAGGTAAACACCGATCGAATCGCTGATCTCATCCCCCGCGACGCGGACCGACTCACTCAGCACGGTGCCGCCAAGGCTGAGCACGGCCACCTCGGTGGTGCCGCCACCGATATCAACAATCATCGTTCCCACAGGCTCAGTCACGGGCAGACCAGCCCCAATGGCAGCCGCTACAGGCTCATCAATCAGATGCACTTCCCTCGCACCGGCCAGGCCCGCCTCACGGACAGCGCGGCGCTCTACACCGGTGACGCCACTAGGGATACCAACCACCAGACGGGGGGCCACGATGCCTCGGCCTTCATTGCCTTTCTGGATAAAGGTCTTGAGCATCTGCTCAGCCGCATCGAAATCAGCGATCACCCCGTCGCGCAGGGGCCGGACGGCCTTGATATTGCCTGGGGTGCGGCCGAGCATCAGCTTGGCCTCATCACCCACGGCCAGAGGCACTCCCCGTTCCAAATCCAGGGCCACCACAGAGGGTTCCTGCAGCACAATGCCGCGGCCGGAAACGTAAATCAGAGTATTGGCGGTGCCAAGGTCGATGCCGATGTCGCGGGACAGCTGGAAGCGACGAAAAAGCACGGAACAAGGCTCAGGTTCGGCGAATCATAGGGGCGTTTCCCCAACCTTTCTGGGACCTTTTGAGACATCCGGACAGGAGGGTGGAACTCCTTGAAGGCAGCCACGAAAACCGTGGCGCATCATGAACCAACGAAGAGGAGGAATCCATGGGCGTCAATTCAGTCACCCTTGTGGGCCGTGCAGGCCGCGACCCCGAAGTGCGTTACTTCGAGTCGGGAAGCATGGTTGCCAACCTGACCATGGCCGTTAACCGCCGCAGTCGCGACGACGAGCCGGACTGGTTCAACCTTGAGATCTGGGGCAAACAAGCCCAGGTGGCCGCCGACTACGTCAGGAAAGGCTCTCTGCTTGGCATCATCGGCAGCGTCAAGCTTGACCGCTGGACCGATCGCAACAGTGGAGAGGAGCGCAGCAAGCCGGTGGTGCGGGTCGACAGACTTGAGCTGCTGGGATCGAAACGCGAAAATGAAGGTGGGGGCAACTACGGCGGCGGCGGCTTCGGTGGTGGCAGCCCCAGCGACGAGGAAGTTCCGTTCTGACCAGCACCGCGATCAAGCGGCAGGCGCTGCTGGTGTGATCCAAGGGGGGATTTCCCCTTGGATCAATCGGCAGAGCGACGACGGCGCCAGATGCGCAGACCCAGCCAGATGCCTCCAGCCACAACAACGATCACCAGGCCAACCTTGATCAGCTTGGAGACAGGCTCGATCCAAAGCTCGACGTTGCTATAGCTCTCCCCCAGCAGGAATCCTGCGAGGGTGAGCAGCAAGGTCCAGATCAAGCTGCCGGCAGTCGTCCAGATCAGGAATGGCGCCATCGGCATCATCTCGATCCCTGCCGGCACTGAAATCAGAGTGCGGATGCCAGGCACCAGGCGACCCCAAAACACAAGGGCCGTACCAAAGCGATTGAACCAGCGGCGACTACGTGCCAGTTCAGCAGGGCTGATACCGATCCAGCGACCATGCCGCTCCAACCAGTGCTCAATCCGCTCTTCATTGATCACGCGGCCGATGCCGTACCAGGGGAGGGCACCAAGCACCGTTCCCAGCAGACCAGCGAACACCACTGGTACAAACTGCAGCTGGCCTTGCTGCACCAGAAATCCCCCTAGGGGCATGATCAGCTCAGAAGGAATCGGCGGAAACAGATTCTCGAGAAACATCGCCGCGAAAATCGCCCCATATCCAGCCAAGGGGTTGACCGCCACCGCCTGCTTAATCAGCTCAGGCAGCTGGGTGATCAGTTCCGACAGTCCCATGAAGAGGTGTGAAGGCGTGGTCAGTGTTTCACAGCTGGCCTAGAGAGCCGACCGCTCCGGGGCAATTTGGAGCACAAAGGTGTCATCAGTGACCCGCTGAAGCGAAAACTCCGAAGAGCAGATCGCATCCAGCGAGGGCTCACAGCCAGCTGGCCATCCACCCTCCAGCTCCTCAGGCCGTCGTTTTTCAAGATCAAGACCATGAAGCCGCAACTGACTAAAGGAAAAGGTTTGATTGCCATCCAGAAGCGGAGGAATCAACCGATCCATCAAGGGAAATTTGCGGGTCGTGTTCTGCAAAACCGGCGAACGGGGCATCGTGCCGTCCACCACCAGAAAGCGCACTGGGTGCTCCATGTCACGGCTCTGCAGGGCAGAAGCAGCAGCCACGATGCGTGAAAGACGTGCTTCTTCGAAACGGGCCTGCGCCGCAAACCCATGGCCATAGGCATAAGAGACAACCACCATCAGCCAGATCAACGGCAACATGCCCAGGCTCCAGAAAGGACGACCGATTGAGCGCGACATCACCACGATCTGAAGAATGAGGCAGGTGCCTAACGGGCCGAGATAAAGCAGCACCCGTGGATGGCGAACGAATGACTCCCTCAACAGGAGCATCCCGCCTGGCGACAGCAACAAGACCAGGAACAATCCCACACCAACTGCCAACGCCATACGCCATGAGCGCCACTGCCGCACCAGCAATGCATAGGTGCAGATGAACAGACAACAAGGCAGCACTAGAGGCCAGCGACCAAAATCCGCAAGCAGCTGCTGCAGAGGCTCAATGACCGACGTACTCAATGCCATCGGCAGAGCACTATCCAAAGGCTTCAGTTCAGCAGCACTGCTGGCGTAGCGATTCAGCCTGTGTTCAAACAGCAGGGAAAACAACAGCCGATAGAGGCCATAACCACCCGCATAAACAACAGCACTGAGGATGAGGCGCAACCGCAGGGAGAGCACCTGCCAAGGGCGATTCAAGAGGCCGAGCACCGACGCGATGCAGAGACACCCCGTCATCATCAGGAAGCCGTTGGCTCCCGGTTGGTAGAGATTGAAGGCAAACAGCTGCAGCACAAGGGCTGCTGCAACCCTTGACCAAGCAAAACGAAAATGCACCAACAAAGCGGCCGTTATGGAGCAAGCCAAAGCCGCTGCCATAAAGAGCGCGTCAAAGCCGTAAGACATGGCCTGCAACGCGTAGGGCTGGGCCATCAGCGGCAGGCTGGCGATCGCCGTCCAGAACGGTGAACGGATGCCATGAACACGAGCAACGGCCACGCCAACGCTGGAGAGGAATGCAATCGCCACCAGCGTGTAAAGCGGAGCCACCGCCGTCGCCGGCGACCCAAAATTCAGCCACTCCACGAGGGTGTCCGCAAGCGGCCGACCCACACGAACCCAACCACGGCTGCCATCCATAGCCCGCTCTATGTCGTCGATATAGAGGTCAACCGAGAGGATCAAAGGCAGTAATGCAAAGAAGCCGGCGAACATCGCTGCTCCCCACTGCCGCCGGATCACGGGATCACGTGCCAGCCCGACCCATTCCCGCCAGATCATGAGATATGCCATGGCTTAGACCCTGACATATCAAAAAAGCCAGGCCGCTCAAACGACCTGGCCAAACAAAAAACCCAAAGCAAACCGCTTTGGGCTGCAGTAATCAATAGCGATAGTGATCGGGCTTGAAGGGTCCCTCCACGGGCACATTGATGTAGTCAGCTTGTTCTTTGCTCAGCTCGCTGAGCTTGGCGCCGATGCGATCCAGGTGAAGACGAGCCACCATTTCATCGAGGTGCTTGGGCAGCACGTAGACCTCCTTGCCGTACTCACTGCCCTTCGTGAACAGCTCGATTTGGGCCAGCACCTGATTGGTGAAGGAGTTACTCATCACGAAACTGGGGTGGCCGGTGGCGCAGCCCAAGTTCACCAGACGACCCTCGGCAAGCAGGATGATGCGATTGCCATTGGGCAGGGTGATGTGATCCACCTGCGGCTTGATGTTGTCCCACTGGTACTCCTTGAGGGAGGCAACATCGATCTCATTGTCGAAGTGACCGATGTTGCAGACGATGGCCTCGTCCTTCATGCGCACCAAGTGCTCATTGCGGATCACCTGGAAGTTGCCGGTGGCGGTGACGAAGATGTCCATCTGATCGACCACATCGTCCAAACGGACAACGCGATAGCCCTCCATCGCAGCCTGCAGGGCACAGATCGGATCGACCTCAGCAATACAAACCGTGGCACCGAGTCCGCGCAGAGACTGGGCTGAGCCCTTGCCCACGTCGCCATAGCCGACCACAAGAGCCTGTTTGCCAGCAACCATCACGTCGGTGGCACGCTTGATGCTGTCAACCAGCGACTCGCGACAGCCATAGAGGTTGTCGAACTTGCTCTTGGTGACCGAGTCGTTGACGTTGATCGCCGGGAAGGGCAGCTCACCGCTCTTCTGCATCTTGTAAAGCCGAGCCACACCAGTGGTGGTTTCCTCAGTCACCCCCTGAATCTGGGCCTTGGTTCGTGAATAGAAGCTTGAATCCTCAGCCAGCTTCTTCTTAATCGAGGCAAACAGGAAGGTCTCCTCCTCATTGGAAGGGTTGTCGAGCACGCTGATGTCCTGCTCAGCCTTGCTGCCCAGCATCACGAGACCGGTGGCGTCGCCACCGTCGTCGAGGATCATGTTGGGGCTGCCGCCATCACCCCACTCGAGGATGCGGTGGGTATAAGCCCAATACTCCTCAAGGGTCTCGCCCTTGACCGCAAACACTGGAATGCCGCGGGCTGCCATCGCAGCAGCAGCGTGATCCTGCGTCGAAAAGATATTGCAGGAAGCCCAGCGCACCTCAGCGCCCAGTTCCACCAGGGTTTCCATCAGACAAGCCGTCTGAATGGTCATGTGCAAAGAGCCGGCGATGCGAGCACCCTTGAGAGGTTTCTCAGTGCCGTATTTGGTGCGCAGCGCCATCAGACCGGGCATCTCGGTCTCGGCGATGTCGAGCTCCTTGCGACCAAAATCAGCCTGATTCAGATCCGCAACGACATAGTCATCAGCGACCTGTAGGCCGGTCGTTGCCGTGGGTGTTGCCACCATGGTTGTAAAGCTCCCTGGGGAGAACGTGAACGGAAATCTCTGCAGAGTCGCCGAGGCTTCGGGCTCGCCAGATCCCCAATCTACAGACAACCGCTGGATCCTCGACGACCTAGAGGCCACCCACCGCCTGGGGCGTGATCTTGCCAGCAAGCTTTCGGCAGGGACAGTCCTGCTGCTTCAGGGCCAACTCGGTGCCGGCAAGACCTCCCTGGTGCAAGGCATCGCTCTCGCTCTTGGCATCCACGAACCGATCACAAGCCCCACCTTCGCCCTGGCCCAGCACTACCCACAAGGTCAGCCCCCCCTGGTGCATCTCGACCTCTACAGGCTTGAACGCCCTGAATCGGCCAATGATCTATTTCTGCAGGAAGAAGAGGAAGCTCTAGCGATGGGAGCCCTACTCGTCGTGGAGTGGCCAGAGCGTCTCAAGCTGAACTGTCAGGACGCTTGGACGCTCAAATTGGAGCATGGGCCAGGGGAAGGAAGGACTGCCGTCCTTCACCCACCCAGCTCATGAAGTGCTTGATCGATTGATTCAGCGCAGTCCAGAGACCACCGCTGCACTTTGCTGGAGGAAATGCTCCACGTCAGCCGCCGACGGCTGAGGGTCAATACCACCGGCACCAGCGCAGACCAAAGCACCACAGGCAGCGGCATAACGGATCACTTCCTCAACCAAAGCTGCAGACAGATCCAGAGGGGCACCACCCGAGGGTGTAAGAGCGAGAAGCTGATGCAGCAGCCCTGCTGTGAATGCATCCCCAGCACCGGTGGTATCCACCACCCTTGGCGGGGGCAGAACATCCATCGCACCAACGTGGCCAGCGATGCACCACTGCACGGGATGACCGCCATCAGTGACCACCACATCGGGGTGGGTAGGCAAACACTTGCTGATCGCCTCAGGGTTGTCGCTGTTGAACACCCAGATCGCTTCCTCCCGTGCCAGCTTGATCAATGAAGCCCGATCGAGCAAAGGCGCCATTGAGGCCAAAGCCTGAGGTGAAGGTCCTGCAGAGGGATCGGCGGCTGGATCCCAGAACGTGGGCCGCCAGTTGACGTCCAAGGCCAAACGCAGATCCGACTGATCCACTTGCTCAATGGCCCACTGGAGGGTTTCCGCTGACTCAGGCGTCGCCAGCGGAATCGTGCCGACCAATAACCAGCGAGCAGCTGACGCCAACGCAGGCCAGGACAACGACAGCTGCTGGCAATCAAGACCCTGATCAGCAAAACCCTCGCCCTGATCCCCGGCAAAGCCCTGAAACACCCTCTCCCCAGTTGCATCCCGGCGCACCAGCACCACCCGACTGGGGCGGACGGTATCGGCCTGAACACCCCTCAGGTCAACGCCACGATCCCGCAGTAACTCGTTAAAACTGGCACCGATATCGTCGTCGCCAAGCCGGCCGAGGAAGCCCACAGGGGTGCCGAGACGGGCCAGAGCACAGGCCACATTGGCAGGGGCACCGCCGAGGCGATCATCGCAGTCAGACAGTGAGGCAGTCGCCGGATCACCGCCCAAAGGCCCCAGACGATCAACCAGTGCTTCCCCCAAACACAGCACCCATGGGGCACAGACCGCACGATTTGCCATCAGCTGGCATCTAACTTCCCGCAGCCTGGCTAGCAGTGCGACAACTGCCAACTGCGCAAACCACTCAACCCGAGACGGACTGATCCAACGCAGGCAAACCGAGATGGGTCATCAGCGCCGCGATGATGCGGGCATTAGCAGCAGGGAAGGGATAGGCCCCGAGCTCCTGGGGCTGCACCCATCGCACCTGCTGACTGGCCAAGGGCTGCGGCTCACCTGAGCACCAAGTGCAGAGGTACACCTCAAAACGCAGCCGTTTATGGCTGTAGGCATGATCCACGCAAATCAGCTCCTGATCCACCGTGACCTCGATCGCCAGTTCCTCCATCAACTCACGGGCAATCGTGGCCTGAATCCGTTCGCCTGGCTCCTGTTTGCCACCGGGGAATTCCCACATCCCCCCCAGTAAGCCCTCATTAAGACGCTGATCGATCAACACCTGGCCAGCTTGATTGAGCACCACACCCACACCGATCACCTGAAAGGGCACATCGCGGGGAGCTTCTTTCACGGGGTAATGATCAGGGCTGCCCGAAGCGTACGCAGCGCAAGCCGATTGCCACGGACATGAAGCGCAGGCCGGATGACGCGGCGTGCAGAGAGTCGCGCCCAAATCCATGAGGGCCTGATTGAGATCCCTGGCTCGTTGCGGCGCCGCAGCGATCAGGCACTGGCTCCAAGTCCAGAACAGCCCTTGATGGCGCATCGGCGGGTGCGAGTGGGCCATCACCCTGGCCAGCACCCGGCGCACATTGCCATCCAAAATCGCCAGGGGGCTATTAAAGGCAGAAGAGAGGATGCCACCCGCGGTGCTGCGACCGATGCCGGGCAGCAGAAGCCAGCGATCCAGTTGGTGAGGCCAAGCCTGAGGATCGGCCTCACCAACTGACCTCAACTCTGCAAACAACTGCTGAGCTGCTGCAAGCAAACGACGAGCCCTGGAGTAGTAGCCCAGCCCCTGCCAGCGCAACAGCACCGCCTGTTCATCCGCTTCAGCCAAGACCTCGAGCCTCGGGAAGGCCTCCATCCAGGCCCGCCAGTAAGGAAGCACAACCTGTAGCTGGGTCTGCTGGAGCATCACCTCAGCGACCAGAACCCCATATGGAGGAAGGCTGTGCTGGGGTTCGGGCCATGCGCCATCAGGCATGAACATCCAGGGTTTTTGTGCCGGATCGCGGCGGCCATGCTTCTCCCACCACTGCAACAAGGCCTGATCAAGGTCAGCAGAGATTGCCTCCAAATCTGTTGTGCCTAAAGCCAGCGATGGCATCAGCGAGGTGCGCCCTATCGACACGCATGATGCAAGACGGCATCCATGACGATGCGGCGATTACTGCAGCCACTCTGCAAATCTGAACTCACCAACGCAACCTGCCTGGATGCCCTGGCACCCGCACCTCTGGCACCCCACCACCCAGGTCGCCCTGCATCCTGAGCCCCTTCGGGTCAGCGGCGCCGACGGCTGTGTGCTGCAACTGGACGATGGACGCAGTCTGATTGATGCGATCAGCAGCTGGTGGGTCACGCTGCACGGCCACAGCGAACCATCGATCGCAGCGGCCGTCGGCCTTCAGGCCCAGGTGATGGAGCAGGTGATCTTCGCCAACTTCAGCCACGAACCTGCCGAGCAACTCGCCACCCGATTGGCAGCCCTTAGCGGCCTGGACCGTCTCTTCTTTTCAGACAACGGATCCACTGCCGTGGAAGTGGCACTGAAAATGGCCTGGCAATGGTGGCGAAACCAAGGCAGTGACCGCCGCCGTCTCGTGGCTTTCGAAGGGGCATATCACGGCGACACCTTCGGAGCCATGGCCGTTGGGGACCGCTCGGTATTTACCGAGGCCTATGACGAACTGCTGTTTGATGTGGCCCGCATTAGCTGGCCCCATACCCACTGGGGAGACAGCGACATTGAAACGCGGGAAACCCAAGCCCTCAACGAGCTGGACGACGCCCTGGCGGTTCCCACTGCTGGCGTGATTCTGGAGCCGCTGATCCAAGGCGCCTCTGGGATGCGCATGGTTCGGCCTGAATTTTTAAGGGCTGTAGAGGCACGCGTGCGGGACCGGGGCACACTGCTGATCGCCGATGAAGTGATGACGGGCTTCGGACGTACAGGCAGCCTGTTTGCGTCCCAACGCGCGGGAATTCAGCCGGATCTGATGGCCCTCTCCAAAGGCCTCACCGGCGGCTTCCTGCCCATGGGCGGCACCCTTGCGAGCGAGCGGATCTTTGCCGGTTTTATCAGCGAAGAACCACTGAAAACCTTCTTCCATGGCCACAGCTTCACCGCCAACCCACTTGGCTGTGCGGCTGCACTCGCCAGCCTCGACCTGCTGGAACAACACCCCGAGCGCTTCCTCCACTTTGAAGGCCGACACAGACCCCATCTAGAAGCACTCACAGCCCACAGCATGGTGAAACAAGTCCGCTGTCTCGGCACCATGGCCGCATTCGAGCTCGACTGCGGTAGCACCAACTATCTCAATCCTGTGGGCCGCCAGCTGCAGCGTCTTTGCCTTGAAGATGGCGTCTACATCAGGCCCCTTGGCAACGTGGTGTACCTTCTGCCACCGCTCTGCATCAGCGACAAACAACTGCAGAACTGCTACTCCGCCATCGGCGATGGCATCACCAAGCTCTCCTGAGCCTGGTGGGACTGGGTGAGGTGACCTTAACCAAAAAGACTGGAAGCCAAAACCCCACCTAGGGTCTGAAAAAACCAGTGATGATGCATCGCCAAATCCCGGTCTTGGCCCTGCTGCCATCCGTGATCGTGCTTGCGAGCTGCAGTCATCACCAGCACGACAAAACCCTCCTGTCGGTCAATACCGCCCGGATCAGAACGGCCACATTCCAACCAAGACTTCAGGCCATCAGCCTGCTGGAATCCACCAGCAACGTGGCACTCAAACCGGAAAGTGAAGGCCGCGTGGTGAAGATCGTGGCCCGCGAAGGCCAGCGCGTCAAAGCCGGTGAAACGATCCTGGTGCTGGACAACGTGCAGCAAAGTGCATCCCTCAACGCCTCCAAAGCCCAGGCCCGCACCGACCGGCTAAATGCGGAGCGCTACGAGTTCCTTTACCAGCAAGGTGCCGCCTCCGCCAAACAACGGGATCGCTACGTCACCCAGGCAATCGCCTCACGGGATCAGGCCCTCGCCGATGAAGCCACACTCGGATACAAATATGTGCGATCACCCATCGATGGAATCGTCGGCGATCTCGACACCGTGAAGCTTGGCGATTACGTCAGAACTGGCCAGTCCATCACAGGCATCGTCGACAACACCATGCTCTGGACGCTGATGCAAATTCCGGCATCACAGGCCGATGCTGTCAAAACTGGCCAGACCGTGAAGGTGGCGTCCCAAACCGATCCCCCCGTGAAAGGGAGCGGTGAGGTGACCTTTATCTCCCCCTACTTCGGTCTTCCCGGCAGCAAGAACGCACCTAACACGGTGATGGTGAAAGCCACCTTTCCTAACCTCACCGGACGGCTGAAAACAGGCCAGTACGTCAAGAGCGAAATCATTACTGGCGAACAACAACAACTGGCGGTGCCGGTGCAGGCCGTGATGATGCAGGCCCAGCAGCCTTTTGTGTATCGGCTGGTTCCCCTTAAAAAAGCATTGCCGGCGATCAAAGCCTCCGCGCATGCCTCCAAGCAAGCGCTGACAACGCTGGAGCGGCTGCCTGGAGACACACCGATCGTGATCCAGACCAAGGTTGAACTGGGGGATCTGCAAGACAACCTCTATCCCGTGACGTCGGGTCTTCAGTCCGGGGATCAAGTAGCAGTGAGCAACACCAGCCGACTGCGCAGTGGCATGCCGGTGAAGGTCAGCAAGGGAAGGAACTGAGCGCAATGTCCTTCTCTGACAACTTCATCAAGCGCCCAGTCCTGACAACGGTCTGCAGCATTCTGATTGTGCTGATTGGCGTCATCGCGATCCCCACCCTGCCGATCGCCAACCTGCCGAATATCGCCAATCCTCTGATCCAAGTCACTGCGGTGTACGGCGGAGCGAATGCCGAAGTCACCGAGCAAGCCGTCACCAATCCTCTGGAGCAGCAGATCAACGGCGTGCCTGGGGTCAATTACATCTCGTCGAACAGCGACATGACGGGCAGCAGCACGATCAATGTCTATTTCGACCAGACAACTGATATCGACATTGACCAGGTGAATGTGCAGAACAGGGTTTCCCTGGCCCAGCCACAGCTGCCTAAGCAGGTGGCTGCTACCGGAGTCTCGGTCAAACAGAGCAACCCCTCCATTCTGCTTGCCTATGAGATCAGCTCAACCGAAGGGCAATTTGATGCTGCTTACTTAAACGGACTCGTGTATGAGCAGCTTTACTACCCCCTCTCACGGGTAGAGGGTGTTGCCACGGTCACCGTTTTCGGAGGAGCCAATCCTGCGTACTGGCTCTTTGTCGATCCCGAGAAGCTTGCCGCTAATCAGCTCACTGCCGAGGACGTTCTCAACGCAGTCAAGTCCCAAAATAGTGTCGCCGTTGGAGGCCTTGTTGGCGGTCCTCCAGCATCAGGCGAGCAGGCTTATACCTACCCAATTTTAGTTGAAAACAATGGCAATCTCATCTCGATCGAAGACTTCAACAACCTGATCGTCAACCGCTCTCCTGCAGGGAACTTGCTCAAACTCCAGGATGTTGGCGAGGTGCGCTATGGAACCAACACGTTCTCAGTTCAAGGAATTGACAAAAACGGCCACGAAGCCCTCACCCTTGCGGTTTATCAAACACCATCCAGCAATGCCCTCGATGTCTCCAATGCGGTGGTGGAAAAACTCAACAATTTCAATTCCATTGTGCCTCCTGGAGTCACCGTCGATCAGATTTATGACATCGGTCAATTCATCGAAGCCTCCGTTGATGGGGTGATCGATGCCCTCGGCCTGGCGATCGTGCTGGTGCTGGTGATTCTATTTCTCTTCCTCCAAAATTGGCGGGCCACTGTGGTTCCCAGCCTGGCGATCCCGATTTCTTTAGTGGGTAGCTTTGCATTCCTGAAGGTCTTCGGTTTTTCAATTAACCAACTCACTCTCCTAGGCCTGGTTCTGGCCACAGGCCTTGTGGTTGATGACGCGATCGTGGTGATTGAAGCCGTATCCACCAACATCGAGAAAGGCATGAAACCTCGCGAAGCAGCCTTGGCCTGCATGGGTGAATTGTTCGGCGCCCTGCTGGCAACAGCCCTTGTACTGATGGCAGTTTTCGTGCCAGTGGCCTTCTATCCCGGCGGCATCGGAATTATCTACAAGCAGTTTGCGCTCACGATTGCCTTCTCGATTGCGATTTCAGCCTTCAATGCCCTGACCTTCTCGCCAATGCTCTCAGGCCTGATTCTGCCAAAACAGAAGCCACCCGAACCAAGAGGTCGCAGTTGGATCGTGGTTGGAGTGATTGTGGGCCTCGCCTTTGGACACTTCAGTGCCGCCGCTTTTGGCAGTTGGACCTATCTCGCCGGTGTCGCTGTGGGTGCCATCGCGGGTGCCAATCTGCCTCAGATCTTCCGTGCCTTCAATCAAGGCTTCGACTGGCTACAACAAGCCTATGGGAGCTTGCTGAACAAGCTGATTGCCCTGCGAAGACTCATCCTTATTAGTCTAGCAACAGGAATCGTTCTTACCTGCTTTTCGTTTGCCGCTCTACCAACAGCCTTCATTCCCGATGAAGACCAGGGCTATGGACTCGGTATCTTCCAACTGCAAAATGGCGCCTCCTTGGTTGAAACCAAGAAGCTTGGCGCTCAGATCGCCAAGGTCCTAAGCGAAGAAGAGGACGTGGACAACGCCTCAATCATCAACGGCTCCGGCTTCAATGGCTCCAGCCCCGATCAAGGCATCTTCTTCTTCGGCCTCAAACCTTTGGAAGAGCGCAAAGGAGCCACGCATAGTTCAAAGGCAATCGTGAATCGGCTCAATGCGAAGTTGATCGAGCTCAGCGATGGACTGGCTGCAGCATCAGGGCCTCCTGCAGTTCCAGGTTTCTCCTCCCAAGGTGGTTTCTATTTCCAATTCAATGATCTCAGCAATGGTGCTTACAGCTTCAACGATCTGTCTGATCTATCAGGCCAACTGATTAAAGAAGCAACGGCAAGCGGCGATTTCTCCAGCATCTATAGCCAGTTCAATCCCAGTTCACCGGCCATTGGCCTCAAGGTGAATCGGGACGTGATGGGAGCTCTCAACATCGACTATCAAGAGGCGATGAACAATGTTGCGGCACTGGCAGGAAGCAACTACTCAGGTTTGACATACGAGAGCGGCCAGGTTCGCAACATCTATCTCCAAGGAAGTCCAGACCAGCGCCAAAACATCGAAGACATCCTTAGCTTCTATGTACGCAATCGCGATGGCGAACTGGTACAGGTCTCCCAGTTCGCCGAAGCAAACCTGAGCAGCGCCCCACCGGTGATCAGTCATTACAACCTGAACCGCACTGTTCTGATCCAGGGCGTACAGGCCATTGGCAAGAGCAGCGGTCAGGCTCTCAGCAAGATCCAACAATTGTTCAAGGCTCAGAACTACACGAACATCGGTTCGGCCTTCACCGGCCTTGCCGCACTGCAACTCTCTGCCGGGAATGCAAGTGTGCTGGTGTTCGGGCTCGGTGTGCTCATCGTCTACCTCGTTCTTTCAGCCCAGTACGAGAGCTACATCACACCGGTGATCATCCTGGCCACCGTGCCTTTGGCCATGCTCGGGGCACTGGCTTTCCTTGCTGTTCGTTCCATTGATCTGAACATCTACGCCCAGGTCGGTCTCGTGACCCTGATCGGTCTGGCCGCCAAGAACGGCATCCTGATCGTGGAGGTCGCTGAGCAGAAGCTGGCTCAGGGCAAGAGCATTACCGAAGCCGCCGTTGAATCAGCCGAATCCAGGTTGCGACCGATCCTGATGACCGCCATCGCTGCCCTGGCAGGCTTCCTACCCCTGGTGGTGGCCAACGGTGCAGGTGCGAACAGTCAGCAGTCCCTGGGCACAGTGATCTTCGGCGGCCTCGTGGTGGCGACGGTTCTCTCTCTTGGGGTGGTGCCACCTTTCTATGTAACGGTCAAGGACCTGGAAGCTCGCTGGTTCGGCCCCAAACCGATCAACAGCCTGAACGATGCAAGCTGATCAGATCTGGCACTGGCAAGGACCCCAGCACCAACTGCTTGAAGTGGGTTGGTGCTGCCAGGAGTCAAGTCAGCACAGTGGTCCGGCCTTGGTTCTGATCCATGGCTTCGGGGCCAACACCAACCACTGGCGTCACACCATCCCGGCTCTCAGCCGCCATGCCACCATCTACGCCCTCGACCTGATTGGATTCGGCAGCAGTAGCCAGCCGCGAGCCCTGCTCCAGAACGATGATGAGGTCGTCCATCAAGACGGAGCTCTGCGCTACAGCTTCGATCTCTGGGGCGAACAAGTCGCCGACTTCTGCCGTGAGGTGGTGCAGCAACCAGTGGTACTCGTGGGCAATTCGATCGGGGGCGTGGTGGCACTTCGTGCCAGCCAACTGCTGAAGGCGACCCCCGGCAATAGTCCCTGCCGGAGCGTGGTGCTCATCGACTGTGCTCAACGGCTGATGGATGACAAACAACTCGCCACCCAGCCGGCCTGGATGGCGTGGATCCGACCGCTGCTGAAAACGCTCGTGGCGCAGCGATGGTTGAGCTCAGCCCTCTTCCGCAATGCCGCCCGGCCTGGAGTGATTGAACGGGTGCTTCGTCAGGCGTACCCAAGCGGCGGCAATCGGGACGACGCCCTTGTGGAGCTGCTCTACAGACCAACGCAACGACAAGGTGCGGCCGAAGCCTTCCGAGGTTTCATCAACCTCTTCGACGATCACCTGGCTCCCGATTTGCTCAAGACACTGACCGTACCGGTGGATCTGATCTGGGGAGAACATGATCCCTGGGAGCCCCTCAGCGAAGCCCAGAACTGGGCAGAGCGCTTCCCGGTAGTACGCAGCCTGCATGTGATCGCCACAGCAGGACATTGCCCCCATGACGAGTGCCCTGAACAGGTCAATACCCTGCTACTGGAGTGCCTCCACAAGGCTTCAGACTGATCAGCGCAGAACCGCACTGATCAGCCAACATCAGCAAACAACCCTGCTTCAGCAAGCCACGTAGGCCTCCACTTGGTGGCTAAGGCGACGGAGACAGGCCAAACCATCGCGTTCAAGATTGCGAACCCTGTCTCGGCTAATGCCGATGATGCGGCCGATGCCGGTGAGGCTCATCGGGTCCTCCCCCGTCATCCCATAGCGCATCCGCAA
>NZ_UCNN01000010.1 GCF_900473935.1 Synechococcus sp. UW105
CACCGGCTGACCAGCCGCACGAAAACTTCGTCTTCCCTGAAGAGGTTCTGCCCCGCGGTAACGCTCTTTGATGGTTTGGTCTGGATCGCAGATCCGTCCCTGAACACAATGGGGTGCCACTCGGCACCCCATTTTTTGTGCGCTCGTGGTGTTCAGGTCACGTTTGCGCGCAGTTTGTTGGCCCCTCTTGGGCGTTAGTGGCCTTCTCGCAACCTTGTTTTGAATGCTGTCACCGCAGGGCTTACTGATGCGCTCGTTTGCTGCCAGGTCGCTGGTTTGGCCGCGGTCTGTGCTGTTGCTTGCTGGCGGCTTCTGGTTGCTCACCCTGTTGATCCAGATTTGGCGTCTGGAAAGCCTGAGTGCCACGTACGACCAGGCTCTGTTCCTGCAGGAGCTCTGGTCAACTGCCCAGGGTCGGCCCTTTGAGAGCAGTTTGTCTTCGGTGCTTTCCGGGGCTGTGGCGATTGGCAATGCTCTACCCCTTGTGGATTATCTGCATCTGGGTCAGCACGCCAATGTGCTGACGTTGGCGGTGGCCCCTGTGGTGGCCCTGTTGGGGCGTTGGGCCTTGCCTCTGGTGCAGGTCACGGTCCTGACCGCTGCAGGTCTTGTGCTCTGGCGCATTGCAGCAGTGCGCTTGCCTCGGCCTTTGGCTGTGCAAATCACGGCTGCCTACTTTCTCAGCGGAGCCGTGATCGGGCCCGCGCTTGAGAACTTCCACGATCTGATTTGGTTGCCTCTGCTTGGCTTTTGGCTGGTGGAAGGTTTGCTGGAGCGCCGCGGCTGGCAGGTGCTGCTCTGTGGTTTGCTCCTGCTGCTGGTGCGGGAAGACAGCGGTTTGGTGCTGTTTTCCTTGGGTTTCTGGGCTCTGGTGCGACGGCCAGATGTGCGGTGGTGGGGTGCGGCCCTGATGCTGCTGTCCTTCGGGTGGGTGTTGCTGGTCACCAACTGGATTCAGCCCGCCGTTGATTCTTCGTTGGCCGATCGCTTCCTGGCGGAAAAATTTGGTCACCTCGTTGAAGACCCTTCTCAAGGCACCCTTGCTGTGGTGCTCACCATGCTGGGCCGGCCGCTTGCTCTGCTGCAGGCGCTGGTGTCACCACCAGGGGCCACGGTCGGATTCGTTTTGGCCCTCACCTTGCCGCTGTTGTTTGTGCCGTTGCTTTCGATTGATGCTGGCCTGTTGGTGCTGGTGCCTCTTCTGATTGCTCTGGTTTCGCAGGGACGCACCGCTCTGGCGGTGACCTTGCGCTACGTGCTTGCCCTGGTGCCTGGTCTTTACCTGGGTGCTGTGCTCTGGTGGCAGGCCCATCCTCAGGTGTGGCAACGGCGATGGTTGCGCCCAGTTTGGACAGGAGCTCTGGCCTTGGGAGTGGTGCTCACCCTGGTGGGAAACCCACACCGCTCTCTCTCGGCGTTGATTCCCGACAGCTTTTCGCCTTGGGTGCATGTGCCGCCGCAGAGGATGCTTGCCAGGCGCGAGGCGGCCTGGGCTGCGGTTGATCAAGTGCCGCCTGATGCAAGCGTTTCGGCGGACACCCCATTACTGCCACTGTTGGCGCAGCGGCAAGAGTTGATCCGCTTCCCCAAGCATCTGGCGTTCCGTGGTCGTGATGGGATGGAGCGAACGGTGGAGTATGTCGTGGCGTTTCCTGGCTACTACACCCCCTTGGCCCCTGTGTTCAAGCGGGAACGACGCCAGCAGGCATCGATCCGTGATCGTCTCAATCAGTTGGTGCGCCGCGGCGACTATGCGCTGATCCATTGCCAGGGGGGAGCGGTGGTGTTGCAGCGGGTGAGCGGCACAGCTCCAGGCCTGACTCCCAGCTCTGGCAGTGCCAACCATTGTGATGCGCTTGATTGATCAAGCGGCCTTGCGCCTTTGCAGATGAGCCCCAGCCGGGGTCGTTGGGATTGAGGAGGAGCGTGTCCCAGTAGCTTGCGCCTAAGGCCTCGTTGAAACTCTTTTTGGGGAAAGCGATCAGCTCACGTGTGCTGAGGTGAGGTGCCAGATAGCTGGTTGTCAACACGTTTGCGTTCGTTGGAATTTGACCGATAGCAGCGCTGGCATCCATGCGCAGGCTCCACCGCTGCAGGTAGGGCCCAGCAAAAAACCACGGTTTCGCCAGGCTCAGCCAGCACAGCAGTGCCCAGCCCAGCACCAGTGCGCGGCGGCGGCCTGCCAATCTGTGCCGGTGCTCGGCAGCTGCTGCCAGGCCGTCAATCGCTGCCGTGACCGCCACCACAGCGAGAGGCAGGCTGTAGTGATGAATGAGGGTGCGGTAGCTGGGGGATGCTGATAGCAGATTCACCACCACGAGTGGCAGCGCAATCACCAGCACCGGCAGAGAGCGGCGACGCCAGAGCAGGCCACAGGGCAGTGCGAGCAGTACGAGATAGCTGACGCCTCCACTCCAGTCGATGCTGGTGAGGATCTGGTGCAGTCCCCCGTTCAGATGGCCGAACATGCGGCCAGCCGCCTTGGGCCCTTCACCACCCCGTAGCCAGGGATAGAGCCAACGACTGAGCATCAGCAGCCAGCCTGCCGAGAGCAGGGCGGCGTTGGCGCTCCATCGCCAGCGGCGTTGGCAGGCCAGCTCCAGTGCCAGACCGATCGTGATCAGCACCAAGCCGTCACGGCAGCCGAGCAGGATCAGCAGCAGCGCTAGCCAGAGCCACGCTCTCCTGGCCCGTTCTGCCCAGAGGATGAGGGCCAAGGCTGGCATCACCCACACCTCAGGGTGGAAATCAAACAGGTTGCTGTTGAACACCACCGGTTGCAGCCACCAAAGCAGGCAGGCCAGCCAGCAGAGGCGTTGGGGTAGTCGGGCCTGGGCGGCCAGCATCCAGATCGGGATCGCCGTCAGGCTGAGGGCAAGCGCCTGAGATGCGAGCAGCCAGTGCACGGATGGAGCGATCGCATACAGGCCACCCGTCAGGAAGAAAACCCAGGCACCATGGTCGGCCAGTAAGTGGACCTCCTCCATCGAGGAGATCGGCGCTAGGCCCTGGCTCAGTAGCCAGGCCCATTGATCGAACAGCCCGAGGTCGTAGGCATTGCTCTGCAGCAGGGCGTGGCGGGCAGCGGAGCAGCACCAACCAATCAGCGCCAGCAGCAGGCTGATCAGCCAGAGACGGCGAGGTGGAGCCACAGGTCTAGGGCTGCTGGTGCTGGTCATGGGCTCGGTGCATCCAGCGCTGCTGGGCAGTGCCAAAGCTGCCACGATTGTTCTGCCCCCTGGTCGTCGGCAGCGATCGGGTTGCAGCGCTCGAGTGGTTGACGGCTCACCACCCAGTGTTCGCGCTTGCTTTCAGCATCATTGGGTAAGAGTTCACGGCCTGCATACCAGCCAAGGGATGGGCGAGTAGGTCCTCGCAGGATCACAACGGCTTCGGCGGGCAGTTGTCGAATCTCACTCGCGATTGGGCGGGGGTCCCAGCTTTCGTTGAGTTCCCAGAGCCAGAGCTGGCTCTGCCAGAGGCATAGCAGGGCCAGGCCCCAGCCGATCAGCAAGCTGATCAGGCCCCAGCGTCGCTGCTGGCTTGTGGGTTGGATCAGTTGCAGCCCGCCTGCCAGCAGGCCCAGCCCGGCGCAGATCAGTGCGAGGCGAGGCAGACCCTGCTGCTGACCAATCAGCAGCAGGGTCATGCCGGTTAGCAGGAGGGCCGTGCCCAAGAGGGCCCAGATCCGTCCCACCCAGAGGGGTCGGCCCGTGCTCAGGAGCTGATGCAGTCCTTCGGCGCAGAGCAAGGCGATGGCTGGCCAGAGCAGATGGCTGTACCAGGGCAGCTGGCTGCGGAGCGGCAAGACCAGAGCGCAACTGCCCAGCAGCAGCCCCAGTTCCCAATGGCCACTGCTTTGCTGGCGCTCACTCCAGGCCCAGCGGAGGCCCAGGGGCAAGAGGAGCAACCAGGGCCAGCCGCCTTCAAGAACTTCCGTGATGGGCATCACCCAGGCCCCGGTGCTGTCGCCAACAACGCCCGCCACACGGCTGAGTCCCTGGCCGCCCCACATCACCAAAGCATCGGTGCCGCGTTGATGGCCGTGCCAAAGGTGCCAGGCCAGGCCGGGGAGGATGCCGCTTCCTAGCCAGGCCTGGGCACGGGGTTGCCAGGTGCTGTTGCGACGATCCCAGACGCTGATGGCCGCGGTGATCAGAAGAAAGCCCAGCACAGCAGGAGGCTTCAGCATCAGCACCCCCGTTGCTCCGAGGCCAGCGAGTAGGCCATGCCAGGGGGTCTGGCGACTGCTGAGCCAGCCGGTCCACAGCAGCAGTGAGCAGCTCACCAAGCTGCCGTCGAGCATCGCGAGCCGGCCGTGGCGCGCCATCGGTAGCAGGGTCATCAGGATCAGGCCGGCCAGTACTGCTCGTCGGTCGCATTGCGCTCCCCCCAGCTGCCGCCGCAGCAGGATCAGCAGCGGCACTGCCAGGCTGGCGATCAGGCAGGGCAGCAGTCGAGCCGCCCACTCGTGTTCACCCAGAAGTCGGGTGGAGGTACCGATGAGCCAATGCAGTCCTGGAGGCTTGTTCAGGTAGGCCTCGTTCCATTTCCAGGCGAGGAGCCAATCAAAACTGGGATGGGTCGGGTCAATCCGGCCGATCGTGGATCGGGCGACGCTTGTCACCCTGCCTTCATCCCAGTCCCGTAGAGGCAGATTGCCGAGGCCCGGCAACCACAGCACCAGGGTGAGAAGCCACAGCAGCGCAGGCCTTGTGAGTCCGTTAAGGTTCAAAGGTCCTGATCGCAGTGATGTGAAGGCATCCTCGGCCGTTCTCGGCCTGGTTGTCGTCGAAGGCATCGCCGGCGCTCAACAATCCCATCCAGGAGGAGGTGTCCATGAGTTCCAGTTCTTTAATTCAGGGTCTGCTGATCGCGGAGAACGCCGGCTGACGGCACAGTCCTCTGACTGATCAATCGGTTCCGCGCCAGAGCGGACCCGGCGAGAGCCCCCGTCCGGTTTCCGGGCGGGGGCATCGTTTTGGCAGTTTTGCGCCCTGGGCGGCGGCCAGATTGTGTATCAAGCGATACCAGCCGTTGTGTCAGCTGGCACATCCGATGTTGGTTGTGTGCTGTTAATGGGCCAGTTTTGATGTGGCGCATTTTGCGCCTTCCTGTGTGAGGAATTCAATGAAACTTTTCCAGCAACTGCTGGTTGCACCTGCTGCCCTGGGCCTTCTGGCTCCCGTGGCTGCAAACGCCAGCGACCTGAACATCAACGGTGTGTCTGACTACGCCGCTT
>NZ_UCNN01000001.1 GCF_900473935.1 Synechococcus sp. UW105
CCGCTCCTGATGGGGCGGCTTTTTTTGTGCTTTCAGTCAAGGCGATGGCCGCGCAACGGCGGCGCATCGCCTGGCGTCTTCTCCCTGAGCGAAAGAAGTTGCTTCATGTTGCTAGCGTTTGCTATGGCAAAAGTTGTCTGAATGAGTCGACGATCCAGATGGAAACGATTGCTGGGCTCACTCTGGCGGGCCTATGCGCGTTGGTGTCGTTATGACTGTGTGGATCTCAGTGCGGCATTTGCCTATTACACCCTGCAATCGATCTTCCCGCTGCTGCTGATTGTTCTTTCGATTGCCTCTTGGTTGCTTGGCCGCCAGGCTGGGCTTGCTGAGCAAATTGTTGATTACACGGCTGGCATTTTCCCCCCTTCCGTTGTTGCTCTTGTCCAGGAAACGCTGGATAAGCTCATGCGTCAGGGTGTTGGTGCTGGTTTGCTAGGTGCTGGTGTCTTGTTGGTAACGGCAACCAACGTTTATCTCACTTTGCAGCGCGGTGCTGATCGTATTTGGCAAGGTGTTTTGCCTCAGCAGCAGGATGATCGTCCTTGGCGGCAACAGGTATGGTTTTTCATCAAAGTGCGCCTTGAGGCGTTTGTTGTGGTGTTGTTAATTGGTTTACTGATTGTGGTTGATCAGATTAGTGCGAATCTGCGCATGATCCCAGCGGCGGCTTTAGCTGAGTTCGTGCAATCTGTTCCCTGGCTCGAAGGAGTTTTGCGCTATGTCCCTGTCTTGACATTCGGTCGCTTTTTGATTCCTTGTCTTGGATTTGCGGGAATGGCGCTCTTGCTGCAGTTTTTGCTGCCCAGCCGTCGTGTTCCGATCCGGCCGTTAATTCCAGGTGCTGTCTTGATTGGTGTGTTGTTGACGGTGCTCAACCTGGCCGTGAGTCGCAGTATTCTTTCGCTTGGATCTCGCTTCCAGGCGTATGGCGTGATCGGCAGTGTGTTGGTACTGACGCTTTGGGTCTGGATGATCGGTGTGGTGATCTATTTCGGACAGTGCTGGAGTGTGGAGATGGCCAAAGGGCGATTGCGCAGAAGCGGAGATCCGCACGTGAGGTTGGCCTCTGTGCCCGCAGGAATCGGCGACACTGAAGTCTGATCTGAGCCGTTGATCCCTTGCGTTCTCCGATTCCCCTGGTTTGGATCGCATTGTTGGCGCTGGTGCTGCTGCCGACGGCAGCCGGGCGGGTCTTGCTTGATCTTGCCGGCGGGTTTGTGCTTTTGATGCTTGCCTTGCCGTTCGTGCTGGGTGGGGTTGGTTGGATCGGCTGGAAGTTGATGCAGAGTCGGATGCGCACCTGCCCTGCCTGCGGCACCGTGAACTTTGCCCCAGCTGTGGTCTGTCAGATGTGCGGCACCGAACTGCCTTCTGGCTCAGGAGGCACGCCTGCTGATGGAGCCTCGACACAACGAACACAGGAGGTGTCTGTGCCTGCAAGTTCGGCCACCATCGACATCAGCGCTGAGGATGTGGACTGACGGTTAGGCCGTTTCCTGTTCCTGTTGCTGCAGTTCAGCCAGCCGGCATTCCCGCAGGAACAGGAACAGCGGTGCCCCGCAGGCAAAGGAGATGCTGAAACTGGCTATCAGGGCAATCCACCAGCGTTTCACCTTCAGCCTTTTCGCTTCTGCAACGATCCAGATGGTGATGCTTGAAGCGCCGATCAGAAGATCACGACTGAGGGAGCGGGCTGCAGGATTGATGTTTGCATCAGCAATGAATTGCTGGATGTCAAAGCCGTTGCCTCCGCTGGCCTGGATGAATTCAAGGTTGGCTTGCCAGGGAGCAACAGCCCCCAGTAGCGCCAGGAGTAGATAGACCCATCGCAGTCCTTTCGTCATCGAGTGCCACCGGCATCAAGGGGTGCTGTTGTCATGGTCTTTGGATCGAGCTGAAGCACCGTTTGCTCCACCTCCTCCAGAAGCCTCTCGCAGCGGTCGAGATAGATCTGGCCTCGTTGATAGGTCTGCTGAAGTTCCGTCAGGGGGATGCTGTCGTTCTGCAGTTGATTCAGGAGGAGATCCGCGGCCTGTAGAGCTTCCTCGTAGCTGAGGGCCTCCGCATCCTTCCGCCATTGTTTCAACGGGTCTTTGGTTGTCCTCGGGCCCATGAGAGTGGCGTCTCTGGCTTAACGCTAGGGGGTCAAAGAGTCGCTCGGCGCGACGTCTGGCACTGACTGCGGATCGCATTCTGTGCTTTGCGCTTTCACCCGAATCGAGCCGTCACTGAGTCGAACAACCAGCTCTTGCTCGGCCTCTACAGCGTTGACACTGCGAATGACGGCGCCGCTCGGTGATTCGAGGATGGCAAACCCGCGGGCCAGCCAGCGCTGGGGAGACAGGGCCTGCAACAGTTGCTTGCGCTGCTCCAGTTGGCTGCGACGCTGGATCAGAACGCTGGGAAGGCTGAGTTCCTGCCAGCTTTGCTGGCGTTCAGCAAGACGCTGTCGCTGTCGTTCCGTCCACCAGCTGCGATGGTTGGTGAGTTGCCGTCTTCGTTCACTGATCTGTAGCTGGGCTGTGTCCCGCGAGGGCAGCAGAGCCACCATGGCGGCTGTGGGTGTTGCGGCGCGGTGATCCGCCACGAGGTCTGCGACGGTGAGATCGTCTTCATGGCCGATCCCGGTCACCACTGGTAAGGGGAAGCTGGCCAGGCTGCGACAGAGCTCTTCATCGTCGAACACCATCAGGTCTTCTCGACTGCCGCCTCCGCGTGCAAGAACCAGGGCGTCTGGTTGTAGGCCTGCTGATGCATTGCGCAGCTGCTGGAGAGCAGCCTTGATGCGATCCGCGACGTCTCCCTGAACAGGAATGGCCATCACAACCAATTCGGTTAGGGGCCAACGTTCTCTGGCGGTTCGCAAGATGTCGGCGAGGGCCGAGCTGGGAACACTGGTGAGCACCGCCACGCGCTGGGGGCTTTGGGGTAGAGGCCGCCGCCGGTTGGGATCGATCACCCCTTCGCTTTCCAGGAGCGAACGGACGGCCTCGAAACGGCGGAGCACCGTGCTCAGACTCGGACGCATATCCAGGACTTGCACCGCGAGGCTGGCGCGCGCTGCCCAGAAATTGAGCTTGCCAACCACGGTGACCCCTTCGCCATCGGCAGGGACGTAGTTGAGTTGCTTGAGTTTGGAGGCCCAGGCCACTGCCGTAATGCTTGCCTCACCGTCGGTGAGGGTCAGCCAGAGGTGGCCTTTTTTGACCTGGGGACGGGACGCTGTGGCTTGCACCAGAAAACGAGGAGCAAAACCGCGTTCCAGTAGAGAGCCGATGGCGCCGTTGAGTTCCTGAACGGAATAGGTCGGGGGTGCGTCAGCGGTCAAGGCGTCGATAGGCCATGCCCCAGTAGAGACACAGCACGGCGAAGAACAGGGTGAGGAGCAATCCCCAGGGTTGAAGGATCTGGGTGGCGCTGATGGTGAACAGCACCAAAGCACTGCTGATCAACCGAGCGCCGTCACGGCGGTTATCGACAAAAAGTCGGGACAAGGCCAGTGGGCGGATGGCGATACTCTCGCGCAGCGCGGTCGGTTCCTTGGCATAAAAAGACCCCACCTTGGCTTGGCGGGGTTGGGCGACTCAGATGGGCTGAGTGGCTGAGCTGTCCTGGTGATTAGCCCAGGCCGATCTGGGTCAGAATCCCCTGACCGGTGAGCAGTTCGGTGCCAAGGCCGATGACGAAACCCATCATGGCTAGACGTCCGTTCCAGGTTTCAGCAAAGTTGACGAAACCAAAGCGAGTGTTGTCAGACATGGGTGGCAGCTCCAAGACTTGCTAAAGGTAACAAAAAATTGAGATCGCTTGACGAGGTGGCGATGAGTCGTTTTGGGGTCGCTTAATTCATGGCCTCGGCTTGCCTCCGTCGCGATGCAGTCTCGCTTTGGTCATGGCCGTCGCCGCGCTTGTGCGGGGGTCGTCGGGCCAGGGATGTTTCGGATACCGCCCCCTCATTTCGCGACGGACGTCTTGATAGCTGCCTTGCCAGAACCCTTCTAAATCCTGGGTTCGTTGTAGGGGGCGACCGGCTGGGGAGAGCAGCTCGATGGTGACGGGCAGGGCGTGATCGAGCAGATGGGGCCCTTGATCGCAGCCGAACATTTCCTGCAGTTTCACGGACAGCACCACTTCTTGATCGGTATAGCGCAGGCGCGCTGCGCGGCCGGAGGGGATCATCACTGTGGTTGGCATGAGGCGATCCACGCGTTGTCGTTCACTCCAGTCCAGCCCGCCCCAGAGCGCCTCGATCAGCCCGTCTTCTTGAAGATCACGCCAGGCCATGCAGCCCATCAGTGCACTGCTCAGCCATGTTTCGGGTGCCTGGCGCAGATGGTCGACATCTCTGCAGGGCCAGGGCTCTCCGCGCTGAAGGTGGAGCAGCTGTAGGCGGGCCCGCAGCTGTTCGCTGGCCTCTCCCCAGGGCAGAAGGTTCAGCCCCTGCTCCTTGATGCATTCGAGCAAGAGTTGGCAGGCGGCCTCGGGAGATGGTTTCGGTCGCGTTTTGGTCTGCAGTCTCAGACCTCCGAGCAGCAGGGTGCTTTGGGCGCGGACGCTGCCGTTGGCCTCATCCCAGAACACAGTCGTCTGCCAATCCCCTTCCAGTTCAGCTCGCTCCACTAACCAGGCTTTCGCTAGGGGCAGGGCCAGTTGGATCTGGGCATTGCTGTGGCCAAGATCAAGGCGAGCCACGGCCAGTGCCTCCTGGCCGACCAGGGGGTCCTGTGGATGCAGGAGTGCCCCTCGTCCCTGACGCAATTGGTAGCGACCCGGTTGTTGCGCGCGTTGGAGAGCCAGCCACTCTGGAAATGCTGCCGCGATCAGGCTGGCGGCGATGGCCTCGTCTCCGTCTTGACTGGAGGGGGCGCTGGCCCAGCCCGGCAGCTCGGTCTCGGGCAACTCCGGAAGTGCTTTGACCTGTTGCTGCAGTTGCTTGCTGAGCCGGCGGATGGCGCCGACGCGTTCTCCTTTGCGTTCTCGCAGCAGCTGTAGGCGGGCCCCGAGGTCGACCCCGTGCTCCCGCGGGTTGAGAGGGTCGCGCTCGCTCAGGAGTGCGGCGAGGTCAGCGCCAAGCGTGCTGCACCCCCAGGCGCGGGCTTGAAGCAGAATCATCGCCAAGCGTGGGTGGGCGCCGAGTTGGGCGAGTTGACGGCCTGCCGCATTGAGGTTGCCGGAGGCTGTTAGGGCTCCTTGAGCCTGCAGTTGTTGCTGCCCCTCCAAAAGGGCTGGGCGTGGTGGCGGGTCGAGCCAATGCAGTCCATCCCCCAGCCCGGCGCCCCAAGCGGCCAGGTCGAGGACTAGGGGTTGTGGGTCACTTCTCAGGAGTTCGGGAAGATCATGGCGCGGTCTGCGCTGTTGTTCTGCCTGCGACCAGAGGCGGATGCAGTGGCCAGGGCCCTGACGTCCGGCCCTGCCTCGGCGTTGGTCAGCACTGGCCACACTGGAGGGCACGGTGATCAGTCCTGCCATGCCACTGCCTGGGGAGTATTGGCTGTGGCGGCTGAGGCCGCTGTCGATCACGAGACGGACGCCGTCGATCGTGAGAGAGCTCTCCGCGATTGCCGTGGCAAGCACCACCCGACCATCGACATCGCGGCGGCAGGGGCGCAGCACTTGGCCTTGGCTTGCCAGGGGCTGCTGACCGTGGAGGCAGCAGATCTCCCAACCCTCAAGGGAAGGGGCTTTGGTGAGTTGCTCTCGGCAGCGCTCAAGCTCCCTGAGGCCAGGCAGAAACACCAGCAGGGTGGGAGGAGAGTCAGGGTCTCCCAGGTCGAGGCCATGCTTTTCGATGGCTCGGAGCACCGTGCGGTTGAGCTGTTCATCGGGGCGGGGCGGAAGGTGGTGGGTCTCCACCGGATAGGCGCGCCCTTGGCTCGTGAGGACGGTGGCCTTCGGTAATCGCGCTTGCAGGTCGCTGAGGTCCAGCGTCGCTGACATCAACAGCAGCGAGAGGTCAGGACGCACCAGGGCTTGCGTGTCCCGCACCAGAGCCAGGGCTAGGTCGCTGTCGCGTCCCCGTTCGTGGAATTCGTCGAAGATCACGCAACCGATGCCCTCCAGCTCCGGGTCGGATTGCAGACGACGTAGAAACAGCCCTGAGGTGATCACCTCGAGGCGAGTTCGGCTGCTGCGCTGCTGTTCGTGGCGTACGGCGTAGCCGACCTGCTCTCCCAATGGCTCGTTCAGTTGATCCGCCAAGCGAGTGGCTGCCGCCTTGGTGGCGAGTCGCCGCGGCTCAAGCATGAGCAGCTTGCCCTTGATCGGGGGCAGGTTCGGCCAGCATCCGAGCAGGGCCAGGGGTGCCCGTGTGGTTTTGCCGGCTCCCGGGGGGGCCTGCAGAAGAACAATGGAGCCTGGACTCAGGTGCTGACGCAGCTCCGGCAGCAGGGAGTCAATTGGGAACGAACCCGATGGGGCGTGAGGCAACGGGTTTGCAGTCAGCTGAAGAGATTGAGCAGGCCGACGAGCAGCAGGCTGCTGACGGCACCGAGGGCGGCCAGCAGCCGCACAAGAGGACCGAGAGAGGCTTTGAGCGTGGCCATAAAGAAAACCTTAAGGGCCGTACTCCTTCTGTCTACTTTGTCTGGATGCGGTGTGCCGTAGTCATTCGCACGCCTTCACAGGATTGGGTGGCGTGGGTGTCTTCCTAGGGCTTAGCGCACGTGGCGAGCGCCATCGACGGGGTGGTATTCCTCGCCAGTGAGCTCTTCATAAACAATGGCTGGGAGTCCTGTCTCAAACATTGTTTGGAGGGCTTCCTTCAGATAAGGGTTCCAGCCTCCGGTGCTCACTTGACCGTGGCGCACTGTCCAGTCCCAGGTGCCCTGGAGGTCGCGAGGGATGCGGCCTTCGCGGTCACGGCGGGCCACCAGGTCAAGGGATTCCACTAGGCCCACCTGGATTGGCTCCTTGCCATAGGACGGGGTGAGGCTCAGCTCAAGGCGCACGGGGTCATCCTTGAGCATGTGCAGCCGAAAGCGCGGAGGCAATTTCACGGATTTGATCACCGCTGCCACGATCCGTGTTCGTTGATCCACCTGGGAGTCCCCCTACGAGTCCAATCGGCGCTTTCATGGCAGCCTTTGCACCAACCTTATTCAGTCGGCGTTCTCTGAGGGCTCTTGGTCGCCGCTGAATCGCACCGTCAGCAGATCTTCGTCAGTGAGGCGACCGTCTTGGTCGAGCAACTCGGGATGCACCGTGATCTTCCCGGTTCGATCCTTATCAGGGTTGGCAGCCTTGAATCCTTGGCCCATCACCTTGAAGGCCTGCCAAAGCAGCAGCACAAAAACGGTGCCGTAGATCAGGGGAAACAGGCTGTTCAGCATGGTGAAGAGTCGAGGCGAGCTGTCCGAGGCTGAGGACTGGGATCGGGGCGTGTCTCAATCATCGCCGTTCTGGTCGCATCCGGTCACGTCTGCGGCGTCGAAGCTCGCGGATCTTCGTCTACATCCCTTCTACCGTCAGTCGATCGTGTCCACTGAGTTGTCGCTCATGACGGGACTCCGTTCCTTGCCGGTGATCGTCTCTGCTGCCGCCCTGGCGATACCTCTGCTCCCATTGGCGACTCCCTCTCCAGTGCTGGCGCGCTCGGCCGCTCAGGCTCTGATTGCCCCAAGATCGTTTGTGGCGGAGGCGGTCAAGCGCAGCGGGCCTGCCGTTGTCACCCTGGAAACCCAGCGGACCGTGCAAACCGGCGGTGGGATCCCCGGCCTGCCACAGGGGCTGCTGATGGATCCTTTCTTCCGGCGTTTTTTCGGCCTTCAGGGATCTGCTGCTCCGCGGTCTCGCGTTGAGAGGGGCCAGGGAAGTGGCGTGATCTTTGATGCGTCAGGGCTTGTCCTCACCAATGCTCACGTGGTCGAGAACACCGACCAAGTGATGGTGGGCCTCCCCGATGGTCGTCGGGTGTCCGGCCAAGTGCTCGGACAAGACAGCCTCACTGATCTGGCAGTCGTGCGTCTTGATCAGGAGGGCCCCTGGCCCATCGCTCCTCTTGGAGACTCTGATCAATTGCTGGTCGGAGACTGGGCGATCGCTGTTGGCAATCCTTTTGGTCTTGAGAACACCGTGACGCTCGGCATCATTAGCAACCTCAATCGCAATGTGTCCCAGCTGGGAATTTCCGGAAAGCGCTTAGATCTGATTCAGACGGATGCCGCCATTAATCCCGGTAATTCCGGTGGCCCCCTGCTCAATGCAGCGGGTGAAGTGGTTGGGATCAACACCCTGGTCCGCTCTGGTCCAGGCGCTGGCCTCGGCTTCGCCATTCCGATCAATCGGGCTCGCACCATTGCCGGCCAGTTGGTCAGCACTGGGCGCGCCAGTCATCCGATGGTGGGGATCGGCTTGTCCTCGGTGCCCTCACCGCAACCCGGTGCTCCTGCTCCGCTAGGCGCTGTGGTCCGATCGTTGGTGCCTGCTGGTCCTGCTGCCCAGGCTGGCCTGCAGTTGGGGGATGTGATCGTTTCGATCGGCGGATCACGGGTCAGTGGACCCGCTGATGTCGTCTCGGCGGTGGACCGTCATGGCGTGGATCGGCCGTTGAATCTGGTTGTCGACCGTGATGGTCAGGCCCTTCAGGTGACGATGACGCCGGTCGAGATGAGCGGCCTGCAACCTTGATCAGGCGTCAGAATCGCGTAATTGGTCCACGCAGCGGGTGATGCATTCCCCGTCATCAAGGGAGCAAGTGGTGATGCACTGGAAATAGGTCTCCACGGAGTCCCATGTGTTCTCATGCTGCTGATCGGCGTCGCTGCCGCGGTTGTTCAGGCCGTCATGGTTGGGCTGGATGCTTGTCATGACAGGCCTCGAACAATGAAATCAGCCTATGTACACAAAACCTGTGGGTAAAGCGAAATAAGTCTTCCTGCCTAACCAAGCATGAAGTTTCGTCTTGCGTTGGCCAGATTCTCTGTTACTGGCCCTTTTTGCGTTTCGCCTGTTTCTGCTTCTGTTTTTGCTGATTGGCTTTGCGTTTGGCGTCTCGATCAGCAGCAGCTTGGGCTTGCTTGGCCTGCGCAGCTTCCTCGTCTTTCTTCTGGAGGTAGTAGTCGTAATCGCCGCGATAGAGGATGAGCTCGCCATCGCGCAGTTCAACAATCCGATTGGCGACGCGGGAGATGAAATAGCGGTCGTGCGAGACGAGAAGCGCTGCCCCTTCGTAGTCGCAAAGAGCCGACTCCAGCATCTGCTTGGCTGGAATATCCAGGTGGTTGGTGGGTTCGTCAAGCACCAGCAGGTTGCAGGGGCTGAGCAGCATCAACGCCAGGGCTAGGCGTGCTTTTTCGCCCCCGCTGAGTTGCCCTACCTCCTTGAAGACGCTGTCGTTGCTGAAGCAGAAGCTGCCCAGCAGTGAGCGCACTTGGGTCTGAGTCCAGTCGGGCACGGCTTCGAACAAGGTGTCAATCACCGTTTTGCTCAGGTCCAGGGCTTCGGCCTGGTTTTGCTCGAAGTAACTGGCAATGATGTTGTGCTCGCCGAGCCTTGCACTGCCTTCATCGGGTGTCTCCAGTCCCATCACCAGGCGCAGCAGCGTGGATTTGCCGGCCCCGTTGGGGCCCACGAAGGCGATGCGGTCACCTCGCTCTATTTCCAGTTCTGCCCCCAAAAAAAGGATGTGATCTCCGTAGGAATGGGTGAGATTGTCAATGCGAGCAACCTCTCGGCCGGAGCGAGGCGCAGCGGGAAATTGAAAGCTGGGGCCACTGATGCTTTCGATTGGTGCATCCACGAGTGCAACCTTCTCAAGCTGCTTTTCACGACTTTTGGCCTGGGTGCTGCGGGTGGCGCTAGCTCTGAAGCGGTCGATATAGGCCTGTTGGGTGGCGAGCTCTTTTTGTTGTCGGTCGTAGGCGGCCTGCGTTGCTTCCAGTTCCTGTGCTTTCTGTTCGAGGTGGGCTGTGTAATTGCCGAGGTAGGAACGCGAGATCCCTCGCTCTGTGCTCACGATCTGATTGCAGATCCGGTCGAGGAAGGTGCGGTCGTGGCTGATGACCACAAGGGCCGCCGTCTGTTCCGTGAGGTAACCCTCCAGCCATTGGATTGTTTCCACATCCAGGTGGTTGGTGGGTTCGTCGAGAAGCAGTAGGTCTGGGTCCTGAAGCAGGATCTTCCCCAGGGCGATGCGCATTTGCCAGCCGCCTGAGTAGTCGGCCACGGTGCGTTCGGCACCCTCCGGGGTGAAGCCGATTGTGGGCAGAAGTTTGTCGATGCGCGCCTCCAGCTCATAGCCGTGCAGGCCTTCGAAGCGCGCCTGCAGCCGGCCGAGCTCGTGGATCAGCTGGTCAAGTTGCTCAGGATCGTCTTGGGCCTGCTGCGATCCCATCGCTGTTTCCACCTCGCGCTGGCGATTGAGGACGGCTGCAGCCTCGCCGAAAGCCTGGAACAGTTCCTCGCGCACTGTGCGCTTGAGGTCCACATCGAATTCCTGTTGGAGGTAGGCGATCCGGGGTTCCCCTTGGCGGACGACTTGTCCGGATGAGGGTTCTTCCAGCCCAGCGATCAGTCGCAGCTGTGTGGATTTCCCCGCGCCGTTGACGCCAACCAGGCCAATCCGGTCGCCGGCCTTGACCTCCCAGGTCACATCACGCAGCACCTCCCCAGTGGGATAGATCTTGCTGACGCGCTCCAGTCTCAGCACAGGGAAGGGGGCAGGCGGTTCTCATCATCCCGTGCGGGGGGTGCGATGCAGACTGGGAAGCCGAGAAGGGATCCCGTGGGCCATGCGCCGACTCGAACAGATCACCGCAGTGGTGGTGGCTGCCGGCCTGGCGATCGTCAGCTACTGGTTGTTCTTCAGCTGGGCCGACGGTGGTGGCTACCGCCGCAACAAACAGCTGTCGGATCCAACGGCAAACCAGGAACGCACAATGCCTGACAAGGATCAGGGCGGTCTTCCGTGATCCACGAGCCTTGGGTTGCGCCTCAGAGGCCTCCTCGGGCCTTGATCAGCCATTGCTTGGTGGAGTCGTCATCCAGGCTCTTGATGTGAGCCTTCACGTCTTCCGGGCTGACGGGAAGCCCCATGGACTCGCCGAGTTCGCAGATCGCCGAGATGGCGCCTGAGGGGTTTTGTAAGGCTTGGCGGAAGAGCCCGTTGGTGAGCGCATGGTCGCTCTCGATCCGGCGATAGAGCTCAGCGGCGTTGCTCATGGAGGCGGAATTAGCTCGACTCAACGCTATTCCTCCTGGATGGTTTTGGGCTGAGGCTGTTGCGTTCTGCTCAGGCTGCAAGGTCGAGATCGGCATCGCGTAGGCCAGTGGCTGATGCGTCTTCCATGCTGCGGGCGTCCATGCACAGAACCTTTCTCAACTGGGCATAGTTCGCGGCCTGTGAACGACGCCCTTCCTGGACAGCGCTGTACTCAGCCCGTTGCAACACATGGTGGAGGTGCGTGAGCAGATAGGTGCTGATCACGGCTGACACCAGCACATCGCTGTGTTCCTGGCTGCGGCGTGGCCGCCTGGCATTGCTGTTTTGGCTGCTGCTTTGGCCGGCGGCTTTCGCTTTGGACCGTGCGGGTGACCGTGCTGGCTGGGCGCTGTCTGCCCCCGCTGTGATGGCGCGGGTTGCGCGACGACGGGGAGGCCTGCTTGGTAGTTCAGGGACCTGAATGCCGCTGGCTTTTGGCTTTTGGACAGCTGGGGTTTGGGTTGTTTCCCCGGCGCTGGACGCCTGGCTGGCTGATCGGGGCATGGGCTCTCCGGAGGGGTGAGCGGTGTGCTGAAGAATGACCACAGCATAGTGCTGGATACTACCCTTGCGCATCTCAGTACACTTTTTAGTAGCTGTGATGCTTTCTGGGGCATGGCCACCCGCCAAACCTCATCGAGTGGGAAGACGAAGTCCCCTCGAATCCAGGTCGTGCTGCCTGAGGAGCTGTGTGTGCGCCTGTCGGCCTTGGCCGACCAGGAATCGCGCACGGTGAGCAACATGGCCAAGGTGCTGATTCAGCAGGGCCTCCAGCGCTTGGAGCAGGGCGAGGTCTCGACACCGCCAGCGAGTGCCCAGGCCTCGGTCGTGCCTCCTGCGTCAGCGCAGATCTTGCCTCGCAATGCTGAACAGATCCGCTCAGAGTTAGAAGCTCAGCCCCCCCGTCGATTGCGCGGGGCTCCTCGTCGGTTGCGCCTTTACAAACCCAGCTGATGCGGCGGAGCTGATGGGTCCTAGCTGATGCGTTCGTGTTCTCCGGATTCAGAAGCCAGGAGGATTCGCAATCACGCCAAGCACGCTGCGTCCTCGGGCGCCTGTTACCGCAGGCGCATTGCCAGGGTGCTGCTGGTGGTGCCACCAGGCCAAGAGCGCAAACACAAGGGCTTCACGGCTGTCCGCCGGTAGATCCAGTTCGTCGCTGCAGCGGACGCGCGTGCCACGACAACGTTGTTCCAGTTCGCGCATCAGGATGGGGTTGCGACAGCCCCCCCCGGCGGCGACCAACTCCTGGGGTCGCGGTAAGCCTCGCTCCACCATCTGATTGATGTCTTGGGCGACCACCGCTGCCGAGAAGGCGGTAAGAGTGGCGATGCAGTCGTCAGCGTTCTTGGGGTTTAGGTCTTTGAGTCGGCGCTGGAGATCCTGGCGGCCGAAGAGTTCACGGCCCGTGGATTTCGGTGGGGGCTGATGCAGGTAGGGCTCTTCAAGCCAGCGATGTAAAGCCGCTTCATCCACCTGTCCTCGACTGGCTCGCTGACCGTCTTTGTCGACGCGGTCTCTGCCGCCGCTGAAGTGCTCCACCGCCAGATCAATCAGCGTGTTGGCAGGTCCGCAGTCCCATCCGAGTACATCGGCTTTGCGATCCGGGCCTTGGGCCGGAGGGATCAGGGTGAGATTGGCAATGCCTCCGAGGTTGAGTAATGCCCGCCAGCCCGTTGCCGCTCCAAGCAGCGCGGCATCCGCCATCGGCACCAGAGGTGCCCCCTGTCCACCCAGGGCGAGGTCGGCGGCGCGGAAGTCATGCACCACAGGTCGCTTGAGGATCTGGGCGAGCAGAGGTGCCTGCAGCATCTGCCAACTGGCCCCTCTGCGGCCGTCACGGTTGGTTGTGGAGGCTGGGGGGCGATGCCAAACCGTCTGGCCATGGCAGCCCACCAGCGCGGCTCGGCCCTCAGGATCACAGGCCTGGGCGGCCGCTGCCTGATGCTCGGTGATGGCTTCCGTGAGGTCGAGTAGATCGGAGGCCGTGTGCGGCACCCCCTGGCCTACAGCAAGGATTCGTTCCTGGAGCGGTGCTGGATAGGCGATCGACGCTTGTTGGATGAGCGACCAGCGGGGGTGTTGGGGGGAACCGTTGAACGAGGCCAGCACTGCATCCACCCCATCGGCGCTTGTGCCGCTCATGAGGCCCACAACGTGCATGTTGCTTAGTCCTTTGGCAGATCCTGCAGATCGTCGATCAGGCCCATCACCACCAAGACATTGTCTTCCACCAGCATGTGCGAGGCCGGCGGGTTCACCGTTAGCTCCTTGGCAGGCCCTGCAGCGAGCACGTTGACGCGGTAGTTCTTGCGCAGATTGAGATCGCGTAGGGAACGTCCAACAAATCGACTGGGCACCTTGATCTCTTCGATGCAATGCCGTTCATCCAATTCCAACCGCTCCATCAGGTTGGGCCGGACCAGTTCCAAGCCAAGACGCTCTCCCTGCATGCGTGACGGGAAGACAACCCGGTCTGCGCCGACGCGTTTGAGCATCTTCTCGTGCAGATCACTGGTCGCCCTGGCGATCACCCGACGCACCCGGGTTCCTTCGCTGTCTTTGGCGATCAGCGTGGCCGTAATGCTGGCTTCGATGGGTTCGCTGATCGCAATCACCACGGTGTTCATGGCGAGGATGCCGGCTTCCCTCAGCGATTCCTCATCGGTGCAGTCGACGACCCGAGCTTCCACGGAGGGAAGTTGCTGCCTCAGTTCTTCAATTGCCCTTGCAGACCGGTCAACCGCTAAAACCTCAGCCCCGTTTTGGAGCAGTTGCTGGCAGACCGCAGTGCCAAAACGGCCCACTCCCACAATCCCGAAGCTCTCAAGTTGATCGCCCTGGGTGGGAGACCAATGCCACCACTCCCTCATGGCCTTCGTTCCTGCTCAGACATACACATCTTCGCGTGGGAAACCAATCCGATTCTGACGATTGAGCCTGTCGCGGTTGAGAGTCTCCCAGATGGCGCTGAGCAACAACAGGATCCCCAGCCGTCCGACGAACATTCCCACCACCAGCACAAGCTGTCCAAAGCGGCTGAGGTTTTCGGTCACCCCCAGATCCAAACCGACGGTGGCGAAGGCGGAAATACAAGTGAATAGCAATTCGAGGAAGGTGAATGGTTCATCTCCCTTGAGGTTGCTGTTGAGCGCGAGTAGCAGCGCCATGGCGAGCACAAACAACAGCGAGGCCACTGTGATGCTCACGGCTCGAAGCACCACCTTGTCGGAGATTTGTCGGTTGCGGATCACCACTTCCTCACGGCCACGCAAGGTGGAGCGGGTGGCGGCCATCAGCGCTACCACGGTGGTGGTTTTGACACCGCCACCTGTGCCGCCTGGGCTGGCGCCGATGAACATCAAGGTCATCAGCAGCAACAGCCCTGAATCGGACACGCTGTTGAGGGACAGATGCACCGTGGTGAAGCCTGCGGTTCGGGAGCTGACCGATTCGAACAAGGCACTCATCAACCTCTCCGGCCAGGCCAGTTTCGTTAGCAGTTGCCCTTGGGTCAGACTTTCAGTCACCAGCAGCCCGAGCGTGCCGATCGCGATCAAGATGATCGTGGCGCGCAGAACGAGACGGGTGTGCAGACTGAGGTTGCGACGTTGAAGGCGTCGGCGATTGGTCCAGAGGTCATTGGTGACCCTCCATCCCAGTCCACCGAGCACAATGAGCAGCAGCACCACGGCATTCACCACCTTGTTCGTGCGGTAGTGCTCCAGGCTGTCGCTCCATAGCCCGAAGCCGGCGTTGTTGTAGGCCGAGATGCTGTGGAACAGCGCAGCCCAAAGCCGTCCACTACCGCGAGGCAGATCGGTGAACCCGTAGAAGTAGAGCACCAGAGCTCCCAGCACGATCAGCACGGCCGCTGTCAGGGCGATGCCGCGAAAGGTGTTTCCCACACCGCCGACGCCAAATTCATCCAGGGTCTGACCACGGTCGAGCCGCCGGCGCAATGCTGTTCCCCGCACCACAAATCCCTGCAGGAAGGTGGTGATGGCCATCAGACCGAGACCACCAACCAGAATCATCAGGGCCAACACACCCTGTCCAAACCCGGTGAGATCTTGGCCCACGTCGATCACACTCAGTCCCGTCACCGTCACCGCCGAGGTGGCGGTGAAGAAGGCTTCCCACAGGCCGACGCTTGGGCTCGAACACAATGGAGTGGCCAGCATCACCGTGCCGATGGCCACGACCAGCAGGCCCGTCACCACCGTGAACTGGGGCACTGTGAGCCGGCGATACCAGGCTTGGGTTCGATGCAGGGCGGCGGGAATCGGCATCGATCAGGCGGCGCCGTACTGCCAAAGGATGAGAGCGGGAACCAACAGCGTCATCAGCAGAGTGAGACCAGCGCCATAACGGGGAACGTCGAGAAAGTGATAGCGCCCTGGTCCGAACACCATCAGGTTTGTTTGATAGCCCATGGGTGTCAGAAAGGACTGACTGGCGCCGAACAACACCACAAGCAGCAAAGCCTGGGCCGGAATGCCGAGCGGTCCTGACAGCTGGGTGGCCACTGGAATGAGCAGCGCAACGGATGCGGCATTGCTCATCACGCTGGTGATCAGATTGGTGGCCAGAAAAATCAGCAGTAGGGCCCAATAGGTCGGCCAGTGCAGCAGCAACCGCTCCATGTCGGCGGCGAGTCCATCCGCCAGGCCACTGGTCTGCATCGCAATGCTGAAGCTGGAGAGTGATCCCAGCAGCAGAATCACATCGAGGCGTATCGACCGTTGCACTTCACCAGGTCGCAGGCAGCCCACCAGCACGAGCAGAACCACTGCGAACAACACCGATGCCACCAGAGGGATTGTGGTGACCGAAGGCACCAGCAACATCAGCAGGGTGATGGCGATGGCCAGAGGTTTACGCCTGATGGTGGGCAGGTCATTTTCCAGTTGGTCCAGCACCAACAGGTCGTTGCTGGCCTGCAGCCCGCGGATTGCATCCAGTGGAGCCTGGAGCAGAAGCACATCACCCTCACGCAGCACCGCTTGCCCTAGGCGCTCCTGCACGGTCTGTTGGCCGCGGCGTAGAGCCAGCACGGTGGCGTTGTGGCGCTGACGGAAGCGTAGTTCGCGCAGACTGGCGCCAGCCAAGGTGGATCCGGCAGGCAAGAGAACCTCGACGGTTTTCTGCCCTCCCGCATCGCCTCCAAACAACGGGGCATCAACCGGTCCAAGAGGAGTCTGGTTTGTGGGTGGCCTGTCGGCGTCGGCCAGCTGCACGGTGTGTTCCTGCTGGAGACGAAGCAGGTCGGCACGGGTGACACGGAGTAGAAGCCTGTCGCAGGCTTCAATCTGGCGGTCGGCGAGAGGCGGCAGGATCCGTTCATTGCCCCGTTGCAATTCGAGTACATCGACATCGAAGCGCCGTTGCAGGCGGCTGTGGCGCAGGGTCTGCCCCACCAGCATGGAATCGCCTGGGATGGTGACCTCGGTGAAATAGCCGGTCTGGGAAGGAGTGGTCCCAAGCTGATCGTCGGGGGCACTGCGGTTGGGAAGGAGCACGCCTGGCGCCAGCAGCATGTAGGCCGAACCGACCAGCCAGACCGGTACTCCGATGGCGGTGAAGCTGAAGAGGTCGAGAGCGCCGTAACCAAGCTGCTGGCTGATGTCGCTGGCCAGCAGGTTCACTGAGCTGCCCAGCAGGGTGAGGGTGCCGCCCAACAGGGTGGCGAACGATAGGGGCAGCAACACCCGGGATGGAGCGATGCGCCGCCGCTGACACCAGGTTTCCAGAACCGGTAAAAGGCTTGCCACAATTGGTGTGTTGGGCACCACTCCCGAAATCGGCCCGACCACCAGTGCGAGTAGACCGACCATCCTCCGGGGGGTGCGGATGCGCTCGGAGGCGATCAGTTCGCGAAGTCGGTCGAGTGCTCCACTGCGAAACAGTGCTGCGGAGACGGCGAACAGTCCCATCAGGGTGATCAGGGCGGGGCTCCCGAACCCGGCGAGCCCCTGCTCGGGAGTGAGCACATTGGTGCTCACCAGAAGGGCCACGCTGAGCAGACCGGTCAGTTCCGGGGCGAGAGCACCGGTGATGAACAACACCACCGCTAGCCCGAGCACGGCCAGGGTGATCAGGGCCTCGGGGTGCTGGAGCGCCGCACTCAATTCGGCCATGGAGGGGCGTGCTCATTTGGCGTCTGCAAGGCCACCGTATCTGTGCTCGTTTCTGTGGGAAGTTCAGGCACGACTTCTCTGTCTTCCTCGGCAGCTGGATCATTCCAGAAGGTTCGCTCGAGGCGTTGCTTGAGGCCCTTCAGACCCGTGCCGTCGGTTGCGGAGATGAAAATCACCTGCGGCTCCAGGTCGATCATTGCGGTGATCGCCTCCGCATGACAGCGGTCGATTTGGTTTGCCACGACCTGTCGGGGCTTGTTGCATCCCAGTTGATCCAGCAGTCCTTGCACTGCTTTCAACTGGGCCTCCCAGTCCGGATCCGCCAGGTCGACCACCAGCAACAGCAGGTCGGCATCCAGCGCTTCTTCCAGGGTTGCGCGAAAGGCTTCCACCAAGGCGTCGGGCAGATCACGAATGAAGCCCACGGTGTCAGTGATCAGCAGCTCTCGAGCAGCAGCAGCAGGTTGGGGCAGGGTGAGACGGCGTGTGGTGGGATCGAGGGTGGCGAATAGTTTGTTTTCCGCCAACACCTTTTTGTGCTCATGGCGTGAGCAGAGGGCATTGAGCAGAGACGATTTGCCGGCGTTTGTGTAGCCCACCAAGGCCAGCCTCGGCAGGCCTTCACGGCGGTCGCGCAGGCGAGCGCGATGCTCTTGGAGTTGTCGCGTCGAGCGTCGAAGCGCTTCAATGCGGCGGCTGATTGCACGGCGATCCTTCTCGAGCTGGGTTTCACCTGGCCCTCGGGTGCCGATGCCGCCCCCTTGTCGGGACAGACTGCGTCCCCGCCCCAGCAGACGGGGCAGCCGATAGCGCAGTTGGGCCAGTTCCACCTGGATTCGTCCGGCAGCGCTGGCAGCGCGTTGGGCGAAAATGTCGAGGATCAGCTCGCTTCGATCCATCACCGGGCAGTCGAGCCAGCGTTCAAGATTTCTGGCCTGCACAGGGGAGAGTTCTCTATCGGTGATCACTAAGGAGGCGTTATGCCGTCGAGCCTCCAGGGCCGCCTCCTGCAGTTTCCCAGTGCCCCAGAGGGTTTGTGGGTTGGCTGCTGATTGCTTTTGTTGGCACATCATCACGGGGTGTGCTCCGGCGCTGCGCACCAACCCCTCCAGCTCCGCCAGGTCCCGTTCGTTGCGATGAGGATCGGAGCCGCTGAGGGTGAGCAGCAACACACGCTCCTCGTCGGTGGCGGCCGGAACCGGCAACGCCGCTGGATCAGTGCTTCGGATTCCTGGAAGTTCTTCACGGCAGAGTTGGTGCAGCTGATCGCCGCCAACGGCAGACCATCCCAGGGGCGCCGTTGGGTCAGGGCGCCAGGCTGCTGCTGTCCAGTTCCCCCCCGCCTTCGCTTGACAGGGGTAACGCAACCAACTGTCTGGGCGCAGATCAAGAGCGACGACGGCCTCGCGGGAGTCGGGGCTGAGTGGTGCCTTGCTATTGACCTTCAAGCAGCTGATCAGTCGCCAATGGCGTTGATCTCCGGAGCGTCGTCGAGAGCTGCCTGGCACATGGGAGAGCAACTGGCCCGATTCGCTCAGTGGCCCCACCCAGAGCAGACGGCAGAGTCCCCTGCTGTCAATCAGCAAATGCAGGGGTTGCTCCAGATCCAGCACTAACTCCGCGAGGCGTTCCAGGGTGAGGGGATCAGCCCCAGTGCCTTGAGGATGCCGGCGATGCCCGAGTCGTTCGGCTTGGCGCAGTTGGGAGGGACGCAGGCCTTTGGTTCGTCCCGCCAGGTGGGTTTGTTTCAACGGCTCAGTAACCACGCTCCGGCCGAACGCAGCCCCAGGGATGCTTTCGGGAGCCTGGCTAGATAGGTCAGCCGGCGCAGGTTGAAGGCGAGAGGGCCGGCCATGGTTAGGCCCATGCCTGTCACGGTGGCGTCGCCCTTGCCCAGGCTGAGCATCTCGCCAAGGTCGTTGAAATGGAAGGGCTTCGGAGCCTGGTCTTGACGCATGGCCATCACGGTGGCTGCCGCTGCCTCACCTTGTTGCATCGCAACCTGAGCGGTGCTCGGCCAGCTGCTGGTTTTGGTATCGGCCTGGGAATGCATGGCCAGATCCCCGATCACCAGGCAATCGGGGATCGACAGGCTGCGAAGACTGTCATCGACGGCGAGCCTGTCGGTTGTCTCTGAGAGTTCTGGGGTGAGTGTGGGTCGGCTTGACCTGGTGCCAGCGGTCCAGATCAGGCCGTGGTGGGCCAGGGTGGTGGTTCGACCTTGGCCTGTGAAGGTCACGCTGTTGTCGGTCATGGTCTCCACCCTGGCGTTGAGGTGGCACTGGATGCCCTTTTGGCGGATGCTGGCCTCCGCTTGTTCTCGGTTGAAGGCGCGGGCTAGGGGCAGGATCTGATCCCCTTGCTCGATCAGGTGAAGTGCCACCCGTCCTTCCACCAGGTCGGCGAGTTTGCAGGCCAGCTCCACGCCTGTCGCTCCTGCTCCCACAATGATCAGGGCCGGTAACGTCCCATTGATCTGGTTGCCGTTTAACCGTTGCACGGTGCGCAGCCGTTGACGCAGGCTGCTCACATCGGCCAGGGAATGGAAGTGCAGGGCATGCTCACTCACTCCCGGAATGCCGAAATCATTTGGTTTTGAGCCTGTCGCCAGAACCAGTTGGCCATAGGAGAGGTTCTGCCCGGATGCGGTCATCACTGTCTTCGACTGCCAGTTGATGCTGTTGACCCGGTCCTTGATCAAAGAGATTCCGGAACTGTTGAGCAGCGTGTCGTAGCGAGGGGCAACCTCCCAGGGCTGTAGCTCACCGCTGAGAAGTTCATAGAGCAGTGGAAGAAAGGCGAACTGCTCCCTGGGTTCCACAAGCACGATCGGTGGCCGGGGGTGCTGACGGCTGAGCTTGAGGGCAAGGGTGAGGCCGGCAAATCCGCCGCCGACGATCACAACAGGCTGGAACGGCGCCGCCTCAAGGCCGTTGGATGGGGCGGACATGGGCGCAGGTTGGCAGTGGAATTGACCATAGGCATGCCATCACGGCCGCCGACATTGGAGGATGGAGTGATGACTGAAGGCCCCAATCCCAACGCCGCCGACGGGACCGCATCGCTAGCGGCCGCCAGTTCATCCGCAGAAGCGGTTGCTTTGGAGGCAATGACGCCTCCAGAGCGACTGGGGTGGGCCCGGAAGCGGTTTGGGTCTGGATTCGCTTTGACGACCAGTTTTGGGATCCAGTCGTCGGTGCTGTTGCACATGCTCAGCACTCTCCAGGATTCAGACAACGTGCCTGTGATCTGGGTGGATACGGGCTATCTGCCGGCGGAGACCTATCGCTACGCCGATCAGCTCAGTGAGCGTTTCAATCTGAAATTGCATGTGGCCCAGAGCACGCTCTCACCGGCTCGGATGGAGGCCCTTCATGGCCGCCTGTGGGAGACCGGAGAGGTGGAAGATCTCGAGCTTTATCACCAACTCCGCAAGGTGGAGCCCCTCGAAGCGGCCATGGCCGCACTGGATGTGACCTGCTGGGCTAGTGGTGTGCGGCGTGGTCAGACAGACCACCGCAAGACGATGGGCTGGCTGGAGCCGATGCGCGGGCGATTGTCGTTGAGGCCTCTTTTGAGTTGGACGCCCAGGGATGTTTTTTATTACATGCAGGAGCATGATCTTCCCCAGCATCCCTTGTTCGAACAGGGATATTCGACGGTGGGTGATTGGCATTCCAGTGCGCCTGATGGGGCTGAGCAATCCGGACGCCAGACCCGTTTCGGTGGGCTCAAGCAGGAATGTGGAATCCACCTGCCGGGTGTGATGGGTGACGGCATCTAGGCATGCCCAATGGCTGCACATGTTTGCTGATCGGGAACAGTCGGTGGCACTGGGCAACGCGTACTGCGGAGGGGTGGGTGTTTGCGCACACCAATCCGGATCCTTTGCGATTGGACGGACTTGAGCTGGTGCGTTGGGCAGCAGTTGGCCCGGTGCCCGTTCATCCAGTCCTGTCTCAGACCACGCGGCTTGGTTTGGAGGATCTGCCCCTGAAGGGCATGCCCCCTTGGCTCGGCGTGGATCGTGCGTTGGCGGCCTGGGCTGCCACGACCAGAGCGGTGCCGTTGCCAACGCAAGGGGGGTTACTGGTAGCGGATGCCGGCACCGTGCTCAGCCTCACCCGGGTCACCTCGGAGGGGGAGTTCGCAGGAGGGCAACTGGCGGCTGGTTTCGGTCTGCAGCTGCGGGCGATGGCTGCTGGGACCCGTGACCTGCCTGCACCGGGGGCGCTGCATCAGTTGCCCTCAGAGCTTTTCCCCCACGCCACGCTTGCGGCGATGCAGCAGGGTGCCATCCAATCGCTCCTGGGTCTGCTTCTTGAAGCGCAGCGCAGCTGTTCTTGGCCGTTGTGGATCTGCGGAGGCGATGCTCCCCTGCTGATCGATTCGCTGCGTCAGCAGGGGGCTGAAGTGATCCATGCCCCTGATCTGGTGATGGAGGGGATGGTGACTTTGGTCAGCTGAGGCCCAGGTCCTCCAAGATCTGATCCGCCATGCTCTCGGCCTTGACCTTGCGGTAAATCAGTTCGAGCTTGCCTTCAGCATCGACAACGAAGGTATGGCGCATCATGCCCATGAACTCTTTGCCCATGAATTTCTTGAGCCCGTAGCTCTCATAACTGGTGGCCACAGCGCATGGCTCCACATCGGTCAGCAGGGTGAAGGGCAGCTCCTGTTTGGTGATGAAGCGCTGGTGTGAGGCTGCGTTGTCTTTGCTGATGCCCAGAACGGTGATGTCGTGCTGCTTAAAAGCGTCCCAACGGTCTCGGAAATTGCAGGCTTCCTTGGTGCAGCCAGGGGTGGCGTCCTTGGGATAGAAGTAGATCACAACTCGCTTCCCTTTCAGGGATGAAAGCTGCACCGATGCATCGTTCTGGTCCGGGAGAGTGAAATCCGGTGCTGGATCTCCGATCTGAAGTGGCATGGCGCAATGCAAAAAGGCCGCAGCGCAGCGTACCCGCCCTTTGGTTGGTGCCGTTCTCGCGAACCGCTCCGACAACGAACCTCTCCGCCCAGGAGCAGGCCTGGGCAGATGGTTTGCCGTCAAAACGCCGGCAACAGTACGTGTGGTCACGCCGTTGGATGCGAAGTCTGCTTGCGGACTTGCTAGGGCTGCCGCAGGAAGTTTTGCCCCTGGACGCTCCTCCTGGACAGCCGCCCAAGCTGGCGGAGGGATGGGGGTTTGTCAGTCTCAGTCATTGTCCGGATGCACTGCTCCTGGCTTGGGCGCCGTGGCGGGTTGGGGTGGATCTGGAGCGATGCGACCGTGTCATTCCCGCCGAATCCATCCTCAAGCGCTTTTTTTGTGCCGAGGAGCAAGAACACCTGAGCGGGCTGGTGCCAGAAGCCCTACGCCAGGCGGTGTTGGCGCACTGGTTGCTGAAAGAGTCGGCGATCAAATGGCAACGGGGCAGTTTGGGCCGCGATCTCACCCAGTGGTGCTGTAGTCGCGACCGAAGTGTTGTGATCCATCGGGGAGATGGCGCAGTGCTCTCAGCCAGTCGCTGGCGGCAGGGACCTTGGTGCCTGGCGATGGTGGCAGGCCAGGGGGATGTGGGCAATGGTGCCAATCCCATGCACACAGCGATGCTCTGCCTAGCGTGATTGACCGCTCAGAAACGGGTTGTTGTGGTGTGGATCAGTGCTCGTTCGATCCCTTCGCTGTTGGCAGCGGCTGCACTGTTTGGTCTCGGGCTGGTGGGGATGCGTCAGCCGCTGCAGCTCTCTGAGAATCAACGTCTGGCATCGTCTGGGCGTCCTGATCTAGCGGCCGTGGATGCGGCACTGCAAGAGCGTGAAATCACCTTGCATCAGCGGCGAGAAGCAGAAGCCTTGCTTGGTCAGTTCATCCGCGGCCAGATGACTCGGCACTACTGGGGGCATTTCGCCTCTTCCCTGATCGACCTTGGCCTCGATAGCGGCAGCCATTTGCGAGCACGGGTGATCTCCTCTCCGACAGGAACGGAGCTTTGGCTCACCCCTCGACGTGGAGGCGAGGCGTATGCAGCGGCTGTGCGTCAGAAGGGACCAAGGGTGGTGCGATGGCAGTGTCGTGGACCGCTACCTAAGAAAGACTTACGGCTCAGTCTTGTGCGGGGTTGCCCGGCAGGTTGGGTTGAGATCGAGATGCCCCAGCCCTGATCACGGCTTAAGCAACTGATGTAATTGCTTTCTTTTGCTGATGCTCATTGGCAGCGCTCATTTTGATGCCTTGCGTTGGCGTTCGAATGATCCCTATCGGCTCGAAATTGCCATTGCAGCAGTGACCTCTCTGACCAATGTGTTGGCAGTTTTATCCGCTCTGACTAAAAAAGGATTGACGTCTTCAATTCGCCGTCCGTGTTCACTCGTCTTGCAGCCGGTCTTCTCGCTGGCGCCTCTCTTTCAACCCTGGCTGTAGCAGCCGAAGCTGGCACCTCGCGCCCTGTGCGTTGGGAAACCGGTGGCGCTGTCTGGACCACCAAATCCAGTGCTTTCAAAACGTTCTTCAATAACGGTGAAATCACCGATCGTGCCCTGGAAGCAGGCATCAACGGTTCCGGATGGACCGCTGATGAAATCCGCGAAGGCATGACCAAGAACTACAACGTTGATCTGATCGGGGTGTCCCGTTTCCTGTATTCAGATGACGGGGAGAAGTTCCTTGATGATCAGACCCGCAGCTACTTCCCCTACTGGATGAAGAAGAAGACTGCTGTGGTCGCTCTTCGTTCCGCCATCATCGCCGACTCCGTCGATGGCCAGCTGTCTTCAGCCGGCATCATGGACAACCTGCCTGTTGACTTCGCCCTGGCGGACAACGGTGCTTCCGATGGTGCTCAGAACGTTTGCAAGCCTGGTCTCGACGCTCCTCGCGACACCTCCCTGCTGTCGTGGTACGTGTTCCTGCCCGCTTGCGTGCAGGCCAACCAGATCCTGCCTGCTGCTCCTGTTCGTCAGGCGCCCGTTCGCGGCCTCTGGTGATCACTCACGCCCAACTGGGTGTTCCTTCAGCCCCGGCATGCCGGGGCTTTTTTCATGGTGACGTTGATGGCTTGCGGCCAATGATGCGTCGATGCAGGAGTCGTTGCGGCAGTTGCTTTCCCTGCACATGCTTCAGCAGGCGGTTGAGCAGCGCTATTTCGGTTCGCTGCTGCGCCCCAGAGGCAAGCACCTGCCGGTAGGGTCGCTCTTCTCCCAGCCACCGCTCCTGAAAGGAGGCGTCCACAGGTAGATAGACGGATTCGTCCCAGCATTCGCTGTCCAGTTGCCAACCTTGGGCGCGCAGTTGGTCTAGAAACTCCTCTTGTTCTGCTTGGCTATTCAGCCAGGCCTCCTCTCGTTTCAGTAATGGAGTGAGGGCCTTTCGCTCCTTGTCATTGAGCTGTTGCGCGTGTTCGCAGAGCTCAAGCAGAGCGGCTGCGGGGCCCAGTCCGGCATCCGTGAGCAGGAGGCGCAGCTGCGCGTCGCCTCTGCAGCGGTCGTTGCAGTGTTGAAGCAGGTCAGCGCTGCTGCCATGCCTTAGTTCATGGCGGTTGAGGCGTCCGCCCACAACTTCGAATTGATGCTCGATGGGTAGCTTCGCCAGGGCCTGCTTTCCCACGATCACCGCGGGGCGTTGCAGAGGATCCAACAGTTGCAACTGGGCTTCGAGACGGTCCTGCTCCAGGGCAGATTGGCAGTGGATGGTGAGGCCCCCATCCGCAACAGCGCCAAGAGGATCCAGGCTCCACAACAATGACGAGCCCCCCAGCATCAGAACCCGGTCTGTCCGTTTCCATTGCACTCCTTGCCAGAGCTTCTCCCTGAGGCGTTGCAAACGTGCGCCGTCCTGACTGAGCTGACGCTGAAGCCAGCGTTCCATGTCAGGGACTTCCGGGCCGCTGCTCACCAGCAGAGGATGTTCATCCACGGCTTCGGCTGCCGATGCCAGCTGGGCCGCGCGGCGTTCCAGCATGCGTTGCCGTCGCTCGCCTTCCCAGCCTTGGTTGCTTGGCGTCCAGAACACCTCTCCCTGCAGGGCTGTTGGCAGGTATTGCTGGGCGACCCAGTGCTCCCGAAAAGCATGGGGGTAGCGGTATCCCTTGCCATCGCCGAAGGCATCACCGTCGCGATGGGCATCGCGGAGATGGCTGGGAACGTCCTGGCGGGAACTGGCGCGTACGTGCTTGATCGCTTCGAAGATGCCGATGGTGCTGTTGCTCTTCTCCGTGTTGGCTAAGTACAGAGCAGCCTGCGCCAGCGGATAGAGACCCTCGGGCAAGCCGATGCGTTCGAAGGCAGCGGCACACGCTTCCACCACCACCACCGCTTGGGGGTCGGCCAGGCCGATGTCTTCGCCGGCGGAAATCAGCATGCGCCGGAAAATGAATCGCGGATTTTCTCCGGCTTCCACCATGCGGGCAAGCCAGAACAGAGCGGCATCAGGGTCGGAGCCCCTCAGTGATTTGATGAAGGCGCTAATGGTGTCGAAGTGGGCATCGCCCTGTTTGTCGTACAGAACAGCCCGCTGTTGGATCGACTCTTCGGCAATGGTGAGATCGATCTGAATCGCATCGTTGGAATCTTGGGGGGTGCTTTCGACGGCCAGCTCAAGGGCGTTGAGCAGGCTGCGGGCATCACCATTGGCGACATCGACGAGATGGTCGATCGCCTCGGGGCTGATCGTGACCTGGCGCTCGCCATAGCCGCGCTCCCGATCGTCGATGGCGCGTTGCAGTAGATCACGGAGGTCGTCGACCTCGAGCGTTTGGAGTCTGAACAGGCGTGAGCGGCTCACTAATGCCTTGTTCACTTCGAAATAAGGGTTTTCTGTGGTCGCCCCGATCAGGGTGAGTGTGCCGTTTTCGACCCAGGGGAGTAGGGCATCTTGCTGCGCGCTGTTGAAGCGGTGGACTTCGTCGATGAACAGGATGGTGCGAAGGCCATGGCGCTCGAGGCGCAGTCGCGCAGCATCCACTTCGCTGCGCAGCTCCTTGACCCCAGCGAGCACCGCATTGAGGCTGCTGAAATGGGCTCGGGTGTGGTTGGCGATGATCCGGGCCAAGGTGGTCTTCCCTACCCCGGGCGGGCCATGCAACAGCAGGTTCCCGACACGATCAGCGGCAATGGCGCGGCGCAGCAGCCGTCCCTCCGCCAGGATCGCTCCCTGACCCACGAATTCCTCCAGCGTGCGGGGCCGCATTCGATCTGCCAGGGGAGCCTGGCGTTGGCGTAGCTGATCGCCGTGATGGGAGAACAGGTCAGCCGTCATGGCTCAATTTCCATTCGCCAATTTTGACCCTTTGCGCAGCCACGGCCTTCGCAAATCCACCCATAATCTGCTCCGTGAGGTGAGTGCTTGTGAACAGTTGCGCCCGAGTGGCTGGTGTCGTGGCCCTGGCAATGTCCCTGACGGCCTGTGCTTCGTCTGCACCAAGACGCCCACCGGTTGCGGTGCAGCAGGCGACTGTTCAGGAGGCGCAGTTCACCGATGATGTCGATACTGTCAGCACCTTGGAGGCCTTCGAGTTGGTCCAGCTGGCGGCTCAGGCTTCCGGTCGGGTGATGGAGCTGAAGATCAGCCAAGGTGATCAGGTCGAGCCCGGACAATTGCTGGTGGTGCTTGATCAGGCTCAGCAGAGGGCTGCTCTAGCGGAGCAGAGGGCTAAAGCGGAAACGGCAAAGACCGAGTGGGAGCGTGAAGAGTTTCTGGCCAGGGTGGGAGCATCCAGCCTGCGTCAGCGTGACTCCTATCGCACGCGATACTTCGCAGCGGCAGAGCAGGTCAAGTCATTGGAGGCCACGCTCAGCTATCGGAATCTGCGTTCGCCGACGGCCGGCACGGTGGCTGATGTGCAGGTGAAGGTGGGTGATCTGGTGCAACAGAACCAACCTTTCACCAGCGTGGTGCAGAACAACGCTCTGGAAGCACGCGTTGAAGTGCCAGCTGTCTTCGGAGACCGGCTTGCTCTTGGTCAACCCGTGATTCTCACTGCGCCCGGCAGCTCCAAGGTGCTGGCCACCGGTCAGGTTGATTCGATCGATCCACAGGTCAACCCTCAAACCCAGGGCCTGTTGGTGAAAGCTCTTTTTGCGAATGTGGATGGGCGTTTACGCAGTGGCCAGCGCCTGCGCACGCGTGTGCAGTTGCAGTCGCTCAATCTGCCGTCCGTGCCGTTCGCGGCGGTGACCCAAACCTCAGGCCAAAGCTTCGTGTTTCGCATCGGTCGTTTCGAGGAGCTTGAAGCCAACCCAGGCAAGGTCGATCTCAATCGCATCCGTCAGGGCATCAAATACAACAAATTGCCTGCCAACACCCTCTTTGCGCTGCAAACACCGGTCACTGTTGGCGAATTGCAGAACAATCGTTACCCGATCACGAAGGGATTAAGGCTCAATCAGAAGGTGATCACCACTAATCTCCTCAACCTCAAACACGGCATGCCGGTGCAGGTCAAAGCAGTGAGCGCGTCGGCTGGCTTCGCAGCTCGGAACTGACGCTGAGCCATGTCTGCTTCCAATACCTTCATCACACGGCCGGTTCTCAGCACGGTTTGCAGTCTGCTGATTGTGATTGTTGGTTTGATCGCGATCCCGATCCTCCCGATTGAGAACCTGCCGGATATTGCACCGCCAACAGTGAAGGTACAGGCCACCTATGTGGGTGCTGATGCTGTGTCGGTGGAGCAGGGCGTCACCTCGGTGCTCGAGCAGCAGATCAATGGTGTGGAGGAGATGGATTTCATTACCTCCACCAGTTCCTCAGATGGGGTGAGTGCGATTTCGGTGTCTTTCAACAGCGGCACCGACGGCAATATCAATCAGGTCAACGTTCAGAACCGTGTCTCCCTGGCTGAACCTCAGCTCCCGGAGGAGGTGCGCAAGGCCGGCGTCACGGTGAACAAGGCCTCTAACTCGATTCTTCTGGTTTACAACTTCGTCAATTCCGATCCAGCCCAAACGGAATACAGCGTTGAGACCATTAGCGGTTATCTCGATAAGAGCCTCACAGACAACATCAAGCGGGTTCCTGGTGTTGGCGATGTCACCTATTTCGGCAACCGCAAAGTGGCGTTTCGTCTCTGGTTGGATCCTGACAAGCTCACGTCTTACGGGCTCACATCCACCGATGTTGTCAATCAGCTCAAGAGCCAGAACCGGCTGGTCCCTGCCGGAAAGGTCGGCGGCGCACCAGCTCCTAAGGGGCAAGAATTCACCTTCACCGTTCAACTCCGAGGTCGTCTGACCACGGAACAGGAGTTCGAAAATCTGGTGCTCAAGAGCACCGATGCAGGAGGTCTGATCAGGCTGCGCGATGTGGGTCGCGTCAGTCTCGGTGGAGAGACTTACGGCATTGACGCCATGGATCTCAAGGGCTCACCGTCTGTTGGGGTTGCTGTTTATCAGCTCTCAGGCAGTAACGCCATTCAGGTGTCGAACGCGGTGAAGGATGTCATTGCTGAGTTTGAGCAAACTCTGCCGGTGGGTTTGGAATCTGAGGTGATTTACGACACCACCGACTTCATCAATCAGTCGATCAAGGGAGTCACCAATTCCCTGCGGGATGCTGTGATTCTGGTGGTGCTGATCCTGTTCCTGTTTCTTCAGAACTGGAAGGCCACTTTGGTGCCCGCTATCGCCATTCCTGTTGCCCTGATCGGTACCTTCGGTCTGGTGCTGGCCTTTGGCTTTTCTCTTAATCAGCTCACCCTTTTTGGTCTTGTTTTGGCCACCGGTCTTGTGGTGGATGATGCAATCACCGTGGTGGAAGACACATCGGCGAAGAAGGCGGAGGGCCTCACCGCCGTCCAAGCGGCGATGGCCACGATGGATGAACTGTTCAGTGCAGTCATCGCCACCTCTTTGGTGAAGATGGCCGTGTTTTTGCCGGTCCTGTTTTTCCCTGGAGCGACTGGAACGATCTACAAACAGTTCGCTGCAACCATCCTGTTTTCGATCGGTATTTCCACGTTCAATGCCCTCACCTTTTCCCCGATGTTGGCGGCATTGCTGCTCTCCCGTGACACCAAGGAGCTGAGCAAAGAGCAGTACGCCACGGCTGGCATTTGTCTTGGTTTCGTCTATGGCCTGCTGAACGCTGGCGATGGTGCGCCCTTGGTCCTGCTGCCTGTGGTGGTGGGAGCACTGCTTGGTTTTGTTGCCATGCAACTCACCGGTCGTCCCCTTCGGATGCCAGGTGCGGTTGGAGGTGCTGTGGTGGGCTTGGTGGTGCTTGGTGTGACCAATCTGATCCCGGTGCTTCTTTTCAGCGCCATCGGCGTTGGGGTGGGCTGGTTCATTCCCGTGATTTTCACCAACTTCAATCGCTGCTATGCGGCCTTTGAAGAGCGTTATTCGACCTTGCTTGATCAGGTGCTTAAGGCAAGGCCGCTGGTGATGGCGGCCTTGGCGGCCGGCATCCTTCTCACTGGCTTCGCATTCACCCGTATCCCTGGCGGGTTTGTGCCGATAGAAGACCAGGGCTATGCGATTGGCTTTGTGCAGGCCCCAGAAGGGGCCTCCAATGAGACCACGTTGGACATCAACCGCAAGGTGGCAGCGGTGCTGCGCAGTGAGGAGGACATCAAGGCTGCAGCTCTCTTCAGTGGTGCCAGCTTCGATGGCAATGCTCCGAATAAAGGTCTGTTCTTTTTCGGCACCAAGCACTGGGATGAGCGCAAAGGCAGTGACCACAACGTGGCGGCACTTGTTCAACGTCTGAACAAGAAGCTCTTCATGGCAGTGGATGGTGCACGGGTATTCGTGGTCGAGCCCCCGTCGATTCCTGGCTACGGATCCGGTGGCGGTTTTGAGTTCCAACTTCTCGATCAGAGCAGCGGCTCCTATTCCTTGAATCAGTTCTTCGGCTCTGCCGAGCAGATCATTCAGGCGGGCAATGCCAATTCAGTACTGAATCGCGTCTATTCGCTGTTTTCCCCTGAAGCTCCACAGATCGAAATCAAGGTGGACCGCCAACAGATGGCCAGCCTCGGTGTCGACTTTGGTTCGGCGATGCAGGCCTTCAGCGTCAATTTCGGTGGTGCCTATGTCAATGACACGTTTCAGGAAGGAAAGGTGAGACGGGTCTATGTCCAGGCGGACGACGTCAGCAGAGCCACTCCTGAGCAGTTGTCGTCGATCTATGTCAACAATCTCAAGGGTGACCAGATCCCTCTTTCGGAATTCTTCACGGTCAAGTCCACCACTGGCCCGAGTGTGATTCCCCATTTCAATCTTTATCGTTCAATCAAGGTCGAGGGCACTCCGGCAGAGGGCAAGAGCTCAGGTCAGGCGATTGGTGCGATGAAAACCATCTTTAGAGATGGGAACTTCCAGGGCTTGAGCTTTGACTGGACTGGAATCTCCCGCGAGGAGGTGAAAGCGGGGTCTCTTGCGGTGGTGATCTTTGCTCTCGGAATCTTGGCTGTGTTTCTAGTGCTTTCGGCCCAATACGAGAGCTACTCCGACCCGATCATCATTTTGCTCACCGTTCCCACAGCCCTGCTTGGCGCTCTGGTGTTTCTTGGTGCTGCTGGACAGGTGCTCAATATTTATGCCCAGGTGGGTCTGGTGATGCTGATTGGTCTTGCGGGCGGCAACGCGATCCTGATCGTCGATCTCGCCAATCAGAAGATGGGTGAGGGGGCGTCAGCACTCGATGCCGCTCGGTTTGCGGCCCAGTCGCGACTGAGGCCGATTCTGATGACGGCAATCTCCTCCCTCACAGGCTTCCTGCCGCTGATGCTTGCCAGTGGTGCGGGTGCCCAGAGTCAGTCCTCGCTTGGGCTTGTGGTCTTCGGTGGGCTGTTGGTCGCCACTTTTCTTTCCACCCTGGTCGTGCCTGTGTTCTACGTGGTGATGAAGTCACTGCTGGGTCAGGATCAAGGCCGCCCTCCCGTTGATCCCCAGGTGAGCTGATGCTGCCTCCCTCCGAGATGCCGCCACGGCCTGAGTACGCCGCCCACAAGCGTTTCAGTGGATCGAGAGTTCTGGTGGCGATCGCCATCGGCGCAGTTGTTGGTGTGGCGCTCTCCTACTTCCTCAAGGTGTTGATTGAGAACACCCCAGCCGACCTCGACATCCGTCGGATGCGGCTCTTCTTTCTGATGGTGATCACCTCCTGCAGCCTGGCTGGATTTGCAATCGAATCAACCCGTCAGCTGCAGGAGCAGGCCACCGATCCCGTTTACCGCCGTCCCAATTCTCGTCTGAGCCGGCGTTCGCCCAAATCTTGAAGTCAGCAAAAAGCCCCCATTGGGGGCTGCTGCTCTGTGGATCAAGTGGATGGAGCCTCGATTAAGTAATCACCGTGGGGCGATCCATTCCGGTGCGCTCCTGAATCTCTGCCAGCTGGTTGATGGCAGTGATCATGTCGGCCAGGGCAGCTTGGGGATCCTGGTTCAGGTCACCACTGCTGGGTACGTAGCTCTCAAGGTAGATGCGGATCGTCGCTCCCTTGGTGCCAGTGCCTGATAGGCGCACGACAACACGACTGCCATCGTCGAGCAGGATGCGTAGACCTTGGCCCTCGGTCACGGAGTTGTCGATCGGGTCGACATAGCTGAAGTTGTCGGCGTTTGCGACCAGCCGGCCGGCAAACGACTGACCGATCAAGCTTGGGAGCATCGCTTCCAGGCGGTCATACAGCCCATGGGCAGCCTCACTGGCAACGGCTTCATAGTCGTGGCGGGAGTAGTAGTGGCGGCCGAAGCGTTTCCAGTGCTCCGCCATGATCTCGGCCACGCTGCAGCGGCGTTTGGCCAGGATCTGCAGCCAGAACAGCACGGCCCACAGACCGTCTTTTTCGCGCACATGGTTGCTGCCAGTGCCGAAGCTTTCCTCGCCGCAGAGGGTGATGCGGTCGGCATCCAGCAGGTTGCCGAAGAATTTCCAGCCGGTGGGTGTTTCGAAACAGTCGATTCCCAGCTCCTTCGCCACCACATCCACAGCGGCACTGGTGGGCATGGAGCGAGCGACTCCAGACAGGCCGGAGGCATAGGCGGGCGCCAGGGTGGCGTTCGCGGTAATCACGGCCAAGCTGTCGCTGGGATTCACGAAGCAGCGCTGGCCCAGGATCATGTTGCGGTCGCCATCACCGTCGCAGGCGGCCCCGAAGCGGAAGTCATCGCCGTTCAGCAGCAGTTCCGCCAGGTCGTGGGCATAGGTGAGGTTGGGATCAGGATGACCCTTGCCGAAGTCCTCAAGAGGAACGCCATTGCGCACGCTGCCGGCTGGGGTGCCAAGGATGCCTTCGAAGAGACGCTTCGCATAGGGCCCGGTGACCGCGTGCATGGCATCGAAGGCCATTGGGAAATCACTGCGGATCAGATCGCTGATGCTCTCGAAATCGAAGAGCTGCTGCATCAGCTTCACAAAATCATCGACGCCGTCAATCACCTCGACGGTCATCGCTCCGATGGCATGTTGCCCTGGGGCATCGAGATCGATGCTGGTGGCATCAACGATCGAATATTGATCAAGGGTTTTGGTGCACTCGTACACGGCGTCCGTGAAGGAGGCCGGGGTGGGGCCGCCGTTGGCACCATTCACCTTCACGCCGAAGTCTCCGTCGGGCCCTCCAGGGTTGTGACTTGCAGACAAGATGATGCCGCCGATCGCCTGACGGCTACGGATCAGATGGGACGCAGCGGGGGTGGAGAGGATGCCGCCGGTGGTGGTGATCACCTTGCTGATGCCATGGGCTGCGGCCATGCGCAGGATCACATCGATGGCGCGGCGGTTGCCATAGCGGCCATCGCCGCCCAGCACCAAGGTGCCGCCTTCTACGCCGGAGAGGGTACGGAAGCTCGCTTCGACAAAGCTCTCCAGGTAGTGGGCTTGCTCGAACTGCTTGCTGCTCTTTCTTAGACCGGATGTGCCTGGCTTCTGGTCAGTAAAGGGGGCCTCAAGGCGGATGATCTGGTGTTGGCTCGGTTCCGCGGGTGCCGTGGTGGTCATCTCGACAACGAATTTGTATCAAGCAGATAAACACGGGGAACCGCCTCTGCCGTGTGGTCATGACCACTTCTCTGAGCTCATGCTCAGTGTTCGCGATTGCTGGGCTTGATTCCCTGAGAAGAGCGTCAGGTTTGGTTGGGATTGAAGCCTCCGATCGGAGGGGTTGCTGGTTTGACGGGTTTGACCGGATTGCCGCAGACCACGGTCAGCCTGCGAGCGGGCCTGTCAATGCTGTCGCGCCTTTGAAAGCTGTTGCTGGAAACCACTTTCGCGACTTGGAGTAACTCCCACAGTGTGTCCTTGCAAGAGGCTGGCAGCCGCGGGTGGTCCATCAGCGGATCCGTGAGTGTTCGGGTGCGTTCGCAGGCCTCGCTCTGGTTCTCCCTCGAACAGCTGTATGCCAGCAGCTGGATCTCCCGCAGCTCTTCGCGGGTGGGTAGCGGCATTGAGACGGGCTTGGCTTGCAGTCCGCATGGCCAGGCCAGACTCAAGCCGATCAGAAGCTGCAGTGGGCGTCTCATCTGGATCCTGTTCCTTTCGCCATTTTGGGGGCTGAATCGGCGTACAGCCGATCAGCATGGCCAGCTGAGACGAGGATGCAACCGCTCCTTGCATGCCTCCTCCCATCGGTTGGCGCATCCAGTGTTGTTGGCGTCTTTCCCCTCGCCAGCTGAATGTATCGATCTTGCGTGTTCAGTTGGATCACATTCCGATAGAACCTTTGTTGCTTGAAGGCAAAGATCGCGGGGCTTGGTGGGTGGGCTGGACGCAACATTGGCGGTTCAGGCTGATTCGGTCGGAGAGAGTGTCTGGGTTGTGCTTGGTAAGCATGTTGTTCGTTGCTTCGTTCAGTGATGAGATGGTTTGATGTGGCGGGAGAGGTTTGTTCGGCATGCTCAATTCCACGTGGCACTATTCATCCACGTCAGGTGGCTTCCCTCTCGAGATGGGCCAGGCCCGAGTGGCTTTTTGCTGTGGGGTTTCACAGCTTTAGGATTCTTTTCCGGACCTCTTGCGCCGATGCCTCCGATTGAAATTGAGAGGCCCATACCACCTTCTCAGGAGGGTCTCCGTCTCGATCAGTTTGAGATTGAGATTGATCAAAACAGCTTGGATTGTTCGGCAGGAGAATTGGCCTCTGGGATTAGGGCTCCGTTTCTCTATCGCCCCGAATCTGAGGCTTATCAGGGTGAGCTGCAGCTTCATGCTGCGCGCTGCAACATACGTTTTTAGGCGCGTTTGGTGGTCTTCCCGCACTGTTCCCCTTGCCCGGCTCAGCTGCGCTCTTCAGCTTTTCTCCCTGAGGTTTGGCTCCGAGTTGGCTGCCCTCTCTTTGAACGATTGAGGTGTGGTGATTACGCTAAGGCAAGGCCCGATGGCGTTAGTTGTTGCTTTGAGTATGGCTAGAACTTTACGGCGAGTCTTCTTAAAATATATACTTCCAATCACATTGGGTGGTGCTCTTTACGCCTCTTGTCGCACTCCTGTGCTTCTGTATGAAAGGCTTGCGCTCGTCTTGTTTGGTGTGCGCTGGCTTGGTGTTAAAGCCACATTGAATTCGGCTTGTTTGAGTCTGATTGGTGAAGGCCAGGTCTATGCGCTAATCGTTTACTCTCTGCCCAATGCTTTGTGGCATTTGTCCTTATGTTATTTCCTTGAGCAGGGACTGCGATCTTTTTTTGGCCGAGCTTCTTTGGCTTGGAGATTTCGTTTGGTTTGGTTTGTTTTGTTGGCTCAGATGCCTGATCTCTTGCAGTGGGCTGGTTATTTGAGTGGTGTTGCCGATCCTGCGGATGTGCTTCTCGCTGTCGTCGCTTCTGTCATTGTTTGTGCTACCACGAAGACTGCTTGACTTGGTTTTATCGATGCTGTAAATTGTCGCACTGGTCAATTCTTCTCATGCGCAAACTGCGTCAATCTGCAGCCTTTTTTGCTGGCTTGGGCATTTTTTCTTTGTTGGCTGCTGGTTCTGTTGAGGATGAGGTTGATTATTCTGGGCTTGATTATTCAAGCCCCGCCTATAGGGTGAATTATAAGGATTTGGCTGATGAATTTGATGAGAATTCAATTGCCGCTGAAAGTAAATACGATGGACAGTTGATCTATGTGAGCGGTCCGGTGGGGTCGGTGGATAAAGATATCCTTGATAATCCTTATGTTTCGATCACTGGTCAGTACGATTTTGCTTCTGTTCAATGCTTCCTGACGCCAGGAGAGGTGGAGGGTGCTTCTTCTCTCAGGAAGGGCCAAAGGGTTGTTGTGGCTGGTGTCGTTGGCGGTACAACTTTAGGGGTCACCCTTGATGGATGCAGGGTTGTGAGTGACTAGAACCTTGGCTTTAGTGAAGGTATTTCCATCAATTCACCCTTTGGTATTGATGATAATCTCAACCCGGCGATTGCGTTGGCGACCTGATGGGTCATCTTCGCCATTTTCTGTTTCGTTGGGCACTGCTGGTTTCGTTTCACCGAAACCTTTGATGACGAATTGAAATGCTGTGAGCTCCCCACGATTGATCAACCAATCACGAACGGACCTTGCGCGTTTTTCTGAAAGATTTTGATTGTAAGAGTCTGATCCTTTTGAGTCAGTGTGTCCTTCAATCCGAATCTCACCGCGCCCAGAATTGCTGATCCGTTGTGCGACGCTTTTTAGGGATGTCAAAGCGGAAGATTTTAGCTTAGCTTGATCAAAGTCGAAGAGAATGTCAGCCGCCAATTCGATTACGATCTCATTCTCTGATTCGGTGATTGTGTTCAGATTGATGACAGGATAATCTATATCCTGAATCACAAACTCAAGGTTTTGTATGGATGCTTTTCTCTCTTTATTGGAAATATCGGGCTTCGTATCTTGAGCTCTTGTTGCTTCAGCTTCACTGGCTGTTCCTGAAGTTGGATTGCCCCGCGCAGCACTGGCTGATCCAAACAGATGTAGATGGAACAGCAGAATAAGGAAGAGCAAGTTTCGAGGCATTTGTTGGCTATGAAGGTAGTGCTTTGGCATGTCCTTATTCCGTAATGCGAATGTCTTCGATTGGTGCAACGCCAGGCAAATAGATCGATACGGTCTTGACATCTGCAGGCGGTGCTGGGAATTTTGCCCAGACATTGATGCTTGAGTTTGGAGATAGAATGATTGGCATTTTGAATCTGCTGGCTACAGGCTTTTTGTTGGCTCTAACGACTAAGTGCTTCTTCTGATTGATGCTGTCGATAATATAAGTGCCGTTGCCGTGTGCGCCTGCAGCCAACTGGTAGGCGCAATACCATGCGTAGCACTTCACCAGTGTCTTATCTTCTGCGGATGTATTGGTCATCTTCCAGTAAACATTCAACGTGTTCCCACTTGATCGCTTCACGTTTAGAAGAGAAACAACAACTCCTTCAATTTCATAGGGTTCAATGGCCAAAGATTTCTCTGTTTGATTCTGGGGCTTTGTTTCATTGTCTTCTTCTCCAATGGTCTCCTGAGGTGTTGCGCTTGCCTGCGCCTCTCTTCCCTCTGCGACTGGATCAGCGGGTGCTTGAGTGGTTCCCGTGTTGTTATTGCAGCTTGCAAGCCCGATTGCAGCTGTTGAGAAGACCACAATGGCAAGGAGGTAAGTTTTCCAGTTTCTCATCATTATTCTGTTTTGATGATGTTGGCGGTTGATTCCTGATTCTTGTTAGCAGGCTGCAGCGGCCTCTTCAAGGCTGTTTCACATTTTAATATTTACTGATAGCTTCTTGCGCTACGTCTTCGTTTAGAGCTTTCTCAATTTGTGATTGGCTTCGCAGAAGGAGCAGAAAGGTCATACGAGTATGACTGCGCATGGTTAAACTGTAATGCGAATAGGATTGTCAAGAAGATTCGTTTCATTCTTTCCAGAGGTTTCAGTGAATCTACAGACGCCAAATGCATCAACAGGATTGGTGGCAATCATCCCTTTTGACAACATTAGTCATGGCAACTGTGTCTATAAATTTAATTTAGATTATTTTATCCATTCTGACTTCTGTTTGATCGCTTCTGATGTGATTTCGTAAGTCAAAATAAAAGCCCCTTGCCTGAGCAGGAGCTTTTGAGGCGATGATCCGTATCCTCTACTTGCTGAATTAAGCGCAGCTAAATAGGCTGACGCAGATCGTTTTCGAGCAATATTTGCCGCCTGCGACGCCTTCTAGCTCATCATCGGAAAGCACTTCAAATCCAGAAACTTTTTTGAGTTCCTCAGCGGAAAACATAAAACCTGCTTCTTTTGCAATGCTAATAACGATCTCGGCTGAAGTTGCTGTCTTAAGTTTCTCCTGAAGATCGCTGTTGCCTTTGACTGTGTCCAGGAATGCTTTGAGTTGCTGTTCTGACATGTGCAATAAGGTCTGGATGATTCTATTGTCGCTTCAGCAAGCAGAGTTGTCAGGCTTAGGTTAAGAAATATTCGCTCCAGTGATGCCCAAGGCCTTCTCCCTTCTGCGCTGCAGAGCTCCTACCCCCAGAATCGTTGAGTCTGTTTGTATTTGGGTCTTTGTAGCAAAATCTGGCTTGGTCTTGTCTATGAGGTTCATGCATATGATGTCACCAGCATGCAGATGCATTTTAAGTATTTCGCCGGTCAGTTGAGAATGCAAAGCTCTGTAGGTTGGAGTCTTGAGTGTATTGTATTAATGCCTTTGCTTGTTATGGGGAAACGTCAAAGTATCTACTAGCAATTAAAGCTTAACCGGGTGTTTGCTGCGCATCCAGTTAACTGAACGCAAGTTCCTCCAGACAGGCTTTCCAGGTCTTCTTCTGATAGGTCGGATTGAGCCTTGGCAATGTCATTGGTAGAGATATTAAATCCCGCTTCTTTTGCAATAGAAATAACAGCATTGGCATCACTTGCTGCTTTGAGCTTCTCCTGGAGACTGCTGTCTACTTTGACTTCTTCCAGGAAGGCTTTGAGTTGCTCTTCTGACATCAGCAAAAGGGTTTTTATTCTTCAATTGTCCCTCCTGCAAGAACTATTGTCCGGCTTGAGTGGAGAAGGTTAACAATCCAGCCACTGCCATGGGCGCTGATCGCATTGCCAAAGGTTTCTCGGCTCTCTGTAAGACCTTTCCTGCCGACATGTAGAGGTGGTGGGGCCTGTCTTAGAGGTCTGTAGGTTGGTGAAATGGCTGGCGGAAGGACCTCTGATGCGCCTTATGGTTTGTTGTGGATGAGCTTGTGTGACTGGATGACTTTCAAATGGGTTCAACGATTTGCTCGATTAATCTCCTGACTGGCGATTGGAATACGTGGGTGAGTGAGTACTCGGTGTTGTTCCCTTCAGTATTCATAAGATCACGGTTGTTTCTGTGGACAATGCTGTCCCCGTCTGGGTTACTGTTGAAGCGGTTGTGAAAGGATACTGCTCGTTTCCAGAATGAGAAAGATGAGTTACCCTAAAAGAGAAATGCTGGCAGGTGTTGGAAGCTAATGTGTGGGTTTATGGGCTTGGCTAAAGAAGTGAAAAACTATAATTGCAGGGCGGGCGTGACTCCATCAATATTTATCCATCATTTTGACTCATGCAAACTCGCATGATGCGTCTGCAGTGTCTCGAGTTCTGCATGTGTTGCCAGTCTGATCGCATCCCTTGCTTCCGGTGATGACCTCCAGTTCTGCTTCTGAAAGCTCTGTGATGATCGGGTGATTCAGGTCATCGGAAGAGATTCTGAATCCTGCTTCTTTCGCAACGATCGCAACAGTCTCGCTATTAGTAGCAGCTTTGAGCTTCTCCTGGAGACTGCTGTCTCCTTTGACTTTTTTCAGGAAGGCTTTGAGTTGTTCTTCTGACATCAGGCTTTAGGTGGATTGCTTTAGTGTTAACAGAGGAATCTAATTCATACCTTAGTGATAGTTAGTGGTTGATGTTGCCAGGTATTGAAATCAGATTGCTGGGCTTGTGGACGTGATTGTAGCAATGAAAATTCTCTGAGATTGCAAGAGATTTGAGAAAATAGGATTCACAAGTCTAACCGCAAAAGGGGCTTGACATGTAACGATTCGAAGCACATCCTGCCATATTTCTGGACGGCAAACCACCAGCCACTTCTCAAGCCAATCTTCTCATCTCTCGACCTTCTCACCCCCTCTCCACCCCACTCCCGCACTTGGCGCGCTGCCGTTCCAGCTTGCGGCGCATTCGAGCGGTGATCCCCAGCTCCGCACCACGCCACATTCGGTTCATCTCGCGCGTGAAGTGCGCGGCGAGCTTTGGTGATTCAATCACCAGCAGGGTTTCATCGTTGGTGTGAGCGGCGGAGGGGCTCCAGTTGAAGGATCCTGTGATCACGGTTTTGTTGTCGATTACGGCAAACTTGTGATGAAGCTTGTCACCGCGTGCCAAGCGTGGGGTGCCGACAGTCTGGAGGGGATCTTGAAAAGGGTTGTTGCCGGCTTCCAGTTTGCAGAAGCGATCCGGCATGGCCATACCGAGTAGATCCAGCACTTCCGAAAAGGGCCGGCTGGCGAAGCCGGGATCAGCCAACAGGCGTACCTTCACGCCTTCATTCACGCGCTGTCGTAAGGCGTCGGTCAGATCCTGGGCTGAAAACACGAAGACTGCCATATCGATGCTTCGTTGGGCTTTGTTCAGTTCCTGGCCAATCAGTGCAAGGCCGTGCTCGCTGTTTCGTTTGGCATGGGGAGCGAAGAGCACCTTGATCCTGGCCTCGCCAACATCGACCTGCTCGATCGAGGGAGCGTCTTTGGCGCGCCCAAAGCGGCTGTTCTGTTGTCCTCCGGGGCCATCCCCCCACATGCGCTCGAACTCCTGGCTGAATAGGGAGGCGAGTTCAGGGCTCTTCACCGTGATCAGATGGTTCACATTGCCTCTGGTGCGGGGGGCATCGGCGTCTCCATGCAGACCGGAGCTTGTGAAATTGGCGCTGCCGGTGACGACCTGGTTGCGATCGATCACCACGAATTTGTGGTGCATCAGGCCGCTGCCCTTGCTGCCGTCTTCTGTGTCGTCAATTCGAGGCACAGCTCCTCGCGCAAGAATGGCGATCGCATCCCCCTGTAGGCGCTCCTCCGCGCTGAGCACGCCATCACCATTGCGATCGGCCAGTCGCTTGAGGCGTTGAAGCCGCTTGCGCTCATGTGGCGTCAGGCCCGCCTCGTGCTGCTGGCTCCAGGCCTTGCTGTAGTTGTTCTCCAGCACCACTTGGACGCGCACACCACGTTGATGGGCCCTGACGAGGGCATTGGCGATCGCCGGTAGGGATAGCTCTTGAATGGCGACCAGGCACTCCACTTGGGCTTGATCGATGGCCTCGATCAGTTGCTGCTCGAGGTTGTCACCGTTGCGCCAACGGCCGTTAAGCGGGCTGCGGTAGCGGGCGTCGTCGCGATGGTTGAAGGAGACCTGAATGTGCTGGAGTTGAGCTAACCCCTTTGTCGGTTCCCCCAGCAGCTCCCCGGCCTGGCTGCAGGATCCACAAAGCATTGGCAGCAGCACCAGCAAGATGCGGAGTCCAGGCGGCTGACGTCTGATCACCGATCCTCGCGAGAGCTTGCTCCAGCATTCCCCCGTTTTGTTCTGACTGCTGTCAGCACTGACATCCCATCTGGTTTGAGCTCAGTTCCGGTTCAGTGGGGCATCTCCGCAGTGCGCAGCATGGCCAAAAACCAAAGCGTGCTCAGAACGAGAGCCACGCCCACGCCTGCTCCAATACCCACTCGGGCAATGGTGAGTGGCACAACAATTGGAAACGCCATCGCCCCGGCAAGGGGGGTGATGGCGACAAACCAACGCAAGCCTGAACGCTCGTTGGTCATTGGTTCAGAACCATTCAACCTGCGCTTCGCTGGCTGGATTGGTGTTGTCTTCCGGAGTGACTCTCTCAAAGTTGAGGGTGATGTTGCGCTTCTGGGCTCCGTCAGCTGCGGTGGCTTCGATGGGGTAGAGCTGCTTGCCATCCCGGAACGGCACCTGGATGCGGAAGGTGCCATCGCTTGAGAGGGGCACATCTTCTCCTCCAATGGTGAGACGAGCGGAGGGATCGGTGGCGCCGTAGACGATCAGTTCGGCATCGGCGATGAGCCAGAAGGAGCGCTGGCGGGGAGCGACTCCACCCAGGCCGGACTCATTGCGACCACTCGCCCAAAGGCCTGCTCCCGAGTCGCTCAAGCCGCGCTGATCGGAGCTCAGGCCCTGCTGCTCATGGAGCACCTCAGAGCCGACGCGACGGCTGCGGAAATGCGTGGTCGCAGTTTGGTACAGGCGCTCGTGCAGACCACTGTCTGTGCTCTCGGGAGCGCTAACTGGAGCGGCGGCTGGAATGGTTGCTGGGGTTGCATCCAGGCTGAAGGGAACGAACTGATCCATGATCTGATCGCTCGGGTGCAGAGCTGGAACGCGCGCCACAGAGGAGAGGGCCAGAGAGATCCAGGTCGAGCCGGCGCGATAGCCCAGCTCAACGCGGTAATCGCGGTCGCAGAGAGGAACAGGCAAATACCACTCGGTGCTGTGGCTGTCGACAGGAACTTCCTGGAGGGTATGGGGATGGGAGCTGCCATCCTGGATGCCGGTCACGTCGGCTAGGCGCAGGCTGAGGTGAGCAGCGCCTTCGTTTTGTGCCGCTTTACGGTCGCTGTCTGAGATCTCCCAGAACACATAGGCCCATTGGGGATCACGTGGGAGGAACACAACCCGTGTCGTCGTGTCGGAGCGCGTTGCTGCTGTGACGCCTGATTCGATCGACTTTGGCTCACCGCTCTTGCGGTCTTGGCGTTTGGCAATGGCCGTGACGAGGTCCTGCTTGCTCTTCCTGCTGTAGAGAGTCACGCCCAGATCACTGGCCATCTGGCGCAGTTGACGCAGCGTGAGGCGGGCCAGAGAGGACAGTGCTTGCGTCACGGACGGATTCACCCAGGTTTCTTTGGGATCAGTCTGCGTGAAAGAGCTGCATTTCGATCACTAGGGGGTGCTGACGTCAGCATCTTCTGACTGCTCTGACCTTCCCGTGGCCATGAAAAAAGGGGGCTTGATGCCCCCTTTTTCGCTGTGGTGGTAAGGATTCTGTCGACTAGCGGCCGACGCTGCGATAGGGGACTTTGGACATGTAGTCCATGTCGGCATTCCCAATTGATGGGGCTGTCCTGATGGCAATCCCCGGCACCCATGCCATGTAATCGGCGGGAGAGCCTCCGCGCGTGATCTTGGCCCGAGCCGGAATGCTTTTGGATGTGCCTGTGAAGACGATCTGAGGGAAGCCCAGAATGCCGCGGTAGTACTCGTCGTAACGAGGGGTGCTGACGTTGAACGGGGTATCACCAAGGTCGCGTCCAGGCAGGATGCGATTGCGTTGGTAGGGAACGGTGTCGTATCCGAAAGCATCCAGGTATTCCTGGCTGTCCAAGAGCTCGTCCACCATGCCGACGATGCCTTTGGTGGCGATCACGATGGACCAAGCCAACTCTTCGCCCTTGCCGTTGGTCTTGCGGCCCAAGACACGCTCAACCAGATGACGAACAACTTTGTAGTTGCTGTTCAGGTTGTAGAAGCTGCGCTGGAAGGTTTCGGACAGCAGCAGGCCACGGATGAAGTCCCTGACGGTGATCTGACCGTCACGCAGCTGGGACTCAAGATTGACGTCGCGATCGCTCTTGAACGCATGAAAGAAAATCTGGCGGTAACCGCTTTCGATCACCGTGGTCAGATTGTCTGCATCCATGGCGATGTCCATGGAGTAGGCCCTTGATTCCTCTTCGGACCCGACGCGAATGTTCGGAACACCGGCCCTCAGAGAATTCTGAGTGATTGGTGCGTACTTAAGAAGAGGGATGGCCACGCGAGCATCAGCGTCCACTGATGGGGATCGTAATTGCAGGTATCAGGAACGAATCCCTTCAATCTGAGAACGGATTACAGACCGTAATACTCGCTACAAGCTTGCTACCAGCCAAAGGCTGACAGGGCCTGGGATGCGGAGGCTTGGGCCCTTGGGGCTGATGCGGTTTCGCCCAGGTCTTGCTCTCGGGTCTCGACACAGAACGAGGCGTTGTTCGACAGCCCTTCGACTGTGCTGCTGCGAACGCGCACATCCGGGCCGATGAAGCTAAACCGTTCCCACACACGCATGGTTTCGTAGCTCGTTTCGAGGATCAGACCATCCTCGGAATCCATCGCGAACAGAGATGACGCCGGCGCTTTTTCTGCGTAGCCCATCGTTCTCAGCATCAGTCCGCTGCGACCGTCGTCGCTGGTGGGGATGAGCCCAAACACTGTTTCGCCGTCGTGGCCCTCCTCGCTTCTGTCCCAAGCCATCGACGCGCTCCAGCGCACATAGCTTCCGCCGATGACCTGACTGGCTTCCTTCCCATGCGCGACCGCTAATTCGCCCAGGCGGCTATCGCTTGGATCGAGGTCCTCGACAACAATTAGCGATCCACCCGCCTCAGCCCGGCGATGCAGTAGATGGTGAACGCTGCGTTGCGAGCGCCAGCGACCACAGCTGAGCTGAAAAAAACTGAGGGCATCGGGGATGACAAGGCTCATGCTCAGCTCCGAAGGGGACCCAGGGGGTCTTTGGATGTTCGCAGGCGACCAGGCCTACGTGATCTGTTGCCTTGCATTGAAGGCCACAACGGCTTGATCGATCAGTGCGCCCAGGGTCAGTTCCAGCGGAGTGATCCCCAGGGCATCCGCAATCGACTCAAGCCGATCAGCCGCTGTCGAGAACTGACGCAGGAGTAGATCGCAAAACTCGGGATCGTTCTTCAGCAGAGGTTGATCCCTGCACCAACGTTGTTGCTGTGCCAAGGCGGGGATTGGGCCTTTGCATTCAGGCGACGCCATCTGTTGAAAGCTGGCCAGGCAGTGGGCAAGCAGTCGTAGGTGATGCCGCTCAAGACTCGGCAGCATGGACGCATCGATCTGTTCCACCATTTCCCTTGTGAGAGGGCTTTCTGCGGAGGTGGACGATGGGTCAGTCATCGCCTGGGGTGATCCGAAAACCACAGGAATGCTCTCCTTTCAGTCGCCAGTGCACTCGTTCCACTTGGCAGTCGGGAAAGGTCTGGCGAATTAGCTCAAGCTCCTGATCACAAACCACCGGGTATTCCTCGGCGATGCGTTGCACGGAGCAATGGAACTCACTCAGGCACCAGCCCTGGCCATCAGGTGCATCTTGCAGTTCGGTGACATAACCCTCCTGGCGGCGCAGTTCGGCTAGGAGGGCCACGCGTTCCTCTAACGGTGCTGAGCCCAGCTGTTGTCGGTAATGGCCTGCTTTGTCGATGGCTTGTTGGGTGAGCAGGGAGACCATCGTCTCGGGCGGCAGCGTTGCGGCCATGGAGTGGAGCAGGCCAAGAGCGAAGTGTTCGCTGCCATCGGGAAAATGTTGGTGGCCGCGGTCTGTAAGCCGCCAGCTGTTCGAGGGGCGGCCGGGTCCCGCTGGCATCGGCGTTGATTCGACTAAGCCGTCATCTTCAAGACTGCGCAGGTGTCGCCGCATGGCCTGCACTGAAATCCCAAGTTGGTTGGCCAAATGCGCAGCACTGGTCTCACCCTGCCTCAGCAGCAGGGTGAGAGTGGTCTCACGGGTGGGTGCCTGCGCGTGTGCGCCCATGGGTCGGTGGTGATTCCATCACGATGCCACGCAAATTGGGTGACTGACGGATTCTCGCCAGAGTGCCCCCGGCATGAAGGTCGTCATCGTGACCGGCTTGGACGAGGGTGACGTCCTGATCAAGCGGTTTTTCCCAGGCCTTGCGCCCCAGATCGCCAGCTTCCACCGGCGCGTTGATAGGCCTTGTCGGTGCGATTGGCGCTAACAGGAACGTTGCGCAGCTTCGTCCATGGCCCCTCATCCGGGGCGTTGCGGGGGCACAATGAGCCTTGACCGGCAGCTGTCGTGACTGTGCCCTAGGCTCCAAATACGAAACCGAATGGTTTCGTATCTCCTGAAGCCTGCGTGCCCACGGCCTGTTTCCGTTGACTGCTCAACTCATCGCTGTCCATGACTGACGCACCTGCTGGCACCGCTGAACCAACCCCGGAAAGCCTTGAGGTGATCCGTAAGTTCGCTGAGACCTACGCCCAGCGCACCGGAACGTATTTCTGCAGTGATCCGGGTGTGACTGCTGTTGTGCTCAAGGGTCTGGCTCGTCACAAGGACGAGCTCGGCGGCGCACTCTGCCCGTGCCGCCATTACGAAGACAAGGGTGCTGAAGTTTCCCAGGCGTTCTGGAACTGCCCCTGTGTGCCGATGCGTGAGCGCAAAGAATGCCACTGCATGTTGTTTCTCACTGAGGACAATGCTTTCCGTGGTGATGCGCAGACGATCAGCACCGAGGAGATCCACGCCTCCGCAGGTTGACTCCTATGACCAGTGTCTCCACTCGTGATCTTGTCAGTCAGCCGTATAAATATGGCTTTGTTACTGATATCGAGACTGAGAAGATTGCCAAAGGCCTTAGTGAAGATGTTGTTCGCCTGATTTCCTCCAAGAAAGAGGAGCCTCAATTTCTGCTTGATTTCAGGCTGCGTGCCTACAAGCATTGGCTCACTCTGGAAGAGCCTGATTGGGCTGCTTTGGGATACAGCGCGATCGACTATCAAGATATCATTTATTACGCTGCTCCTCGCCAGCAAGAGAAGAAGGCAAGTCTCGATGAGGTTGACCCAAAACTTCTGGAGACATTTGACAAGCTGGGGATACCTCTGAGTGAGCAGAAACGTTTAAGTAACGTCGCGGTCGATGCCGTTTTTGACAGCGTTTCCATCGCTACGACCTATCGCGAGAAGCTCGCTGAGCATGGAGTGATTTTCTGTTCGATCAGCGAAGCGGTGAAGGAATATCCTGAGCTTGTTGAGCGTTATATCGGCACAGTTGTTCCCAGTAATGACAACTATTTTGCCGCGCTGAATTCAGCAGTTTTCAGTGATGGATCGTTTGTGTTTATTCCGAAGGGCGTGGAGTGCCCGATGGAGCTTTCGACTTACTTCCGGATTAATTCAGGTGATACAGGTCAATTCGAGCGCACGTTGATCGTTGCCGAGGAAGGCGCATCCGTTAGTTACCTTGAGGGTTGCACCGCGCCAATGTTTGATACCAATCAGCTTCACGCCGCCGTGGTGGAGCTTGTTGCTTTGGACGATGCTTCGATTAAGTACTCCACTGTTCAGAATTGGTATGCCGGTGACGAGAACGGAGTCGGCGGCATTTACAACTTTGTGACCAAGCGCGGACAGTGTCGCGGTGCACGAAGTCGCATCAGTTGGACCCAGGTGGAAACGGGTTCAGCGATTACCTGGAAGTATCCGAGCTGTGTCTTGCAGGGTGCCGACTCTGTCGGCGAGTTCTATTCCGTTGCTCTCACGAACAACTGCCAACAGGCCGATACAGGCACCAAGATGATTCACCTCGGTGCCCGTACCCGCTCCACGATCGTGAGCAAGGGCATTAGTGCTGGGCGCTCCAGTAACAGTTATCGAGGCCTTGTGCAGATTGCTCCTGGTGCCAAGGGTGCCCGCAATTACAGCCAGTGCGATTCGATGTTGATTGGCGATGAGGCGGCGGCCAACACCTATCCCTATATCCGTTCCCAACAGCCTCAGGCAGCAATCGAGCATGAGGCCAGCACCTGTCGTATCTCCGAAGATCAGCTTTTCTACCTCCAGAGTCGGGGCATTGGTTTCGAAGAGGCTGTGTCAATGATGGTGAGCGGTTTCTGCCGAGATGTTTTCAATCAGCTGCCCATGGAGTTTGCGGCGGAAGCCGACAAGCTTCTGGCTCTCAAGCTTGAGGGATCTGTCGGATAGACCGTTGATCCCGTTAGTGGTCCCCCCTGCCACTTATCGCTGTTGTCCACACCTTCTTTCTTACTCACTCGCTTTCACCCGTGATCCGTCCTGACGCCGAGCTGTTGCTCGATATCAACGATCTGCATGCTTCCGTTGAGGCTCAGCCCATCCTCAACGGTGTGAATCTGCAGGTTCGTGCTGGCGAGATCCATGCGGTGATGGGTCGTAACGGCAGCGGCAAAAGCACCTTGTCGAAGGTGTTGGCTGGTCACCCTGCCTATCGCGTCACCGGTGGGAGCGTCCGTTACCGAGGTTCTGATCTGCTCGAGCTGGAGCCGGAAGAACGCTCCAGGCTTGGTGTCTTCCTTGGCTTTCAATACCCTGTGGAGATCCCAGGTGTCAGCAATCTCGAGTTCCTGCGGGTCTCCAGCAATGCGCGCCGGCAACAGCAGGGCCTTGAGGAGCTCGACACTTTCGATTTTGACGATCACGTGCGCGAACGCCTCAGCGTTGTGCAGATGGATCCTGCCTTTCTGGAACGCAGCGTGAACGAGGGCTTCTCCGGAGGGGAGAAGAAGCGCAATGAGATTCTGCAGATGGCGCTTCTGAATCCGGTGGTGTCCATCCTTGATGAAACGGATTCCGGCCTTGATATCGATGCCCTCAGAATCGTTGCAGGCGGAGTCAACCAGCTGGCCACGCCTGAGAACGCCACGCTGTTGATCACCCATTACCAGCGTTTGCTGGATGAGATCACCCCTGACTATGTCCATGTGATGGCGGCTGGCCGAATCCTCCGAACCGGGGGGCGTGAGTTGGCACTTGAGCTGGAAAAAACCGGTTACGACTGGGTGGATGAGGAGGTGGCGTCCACCGGACAGGGGGTGGCCTAACCATGGTGTCGACTGCGACCGACTGGTTGACGCGTCTGCCTGCTCCAGCAGGAGCCCTCGAGCCTATTCAGCGCCGCGGGCGAGAGGCCCTGGCCCAACTTGGATTGCCCACCCGCCGCCAGGAAGACTGGCGTCTCACCGATCTGACCCGCCTACAGGGTTTATTGACGCTGCCCTTGGCCGCTTTGGATCATGCTTCGGCTGAAGCAGCGTCGGCTCAAAACGTGCCCGGGCGTCCTGAGAATGGCTGGCGTGTTGTGCTCGATGGCCACTCCGATCCCCTCGCAGGGGTTACCCTCCCTGAGGGCGTGAGCGAGCTGAGCGGGAGTGAGTTGAAGCAGGCTCTGGGTCACACCCTCGCGCGCTGCGGCTCGGCCCATCACTGGCCCGTGGAGTTCAATCATTCACTGGCGTCGCAGGTTCTGGCCCTTCGCATCCGTGGTTCTGTGCCTCCTTTAGAGGTGCTGGTTGGCGCCGCTGAGGCATCCCTAAGCCCTACCAGGATCCTGTTGGTGGTTGAGGAGAAAGCAGAGCTGGAGATCCTTGAGGTGTTCCTGGCTGATTCGGGTGCGGCCCATAGCCATTTATTCGAGATGCATCTTGGCCAGGAGGCCAGGGTTCGACATGGCGTTGTGGCCCAGGGATCGGGGGATTCTGCGTTGATGGCCCACTTGGCGGTGGAGCAGGAGCCGCGCAGCAGCTATGAGCTCATCACGGTGTCGCGGGGATGGGCCTTGGGGCGCCTTGAACCTCAGGTTGTTCAAGTGGATGGCCAGGCCTCCACGGTGCTGAAGGGTCTCGTGCTGACGGCTGACGAGCAACAGTTCGCGACCCATACGACCATGCGCTTTGAGGGCGAGGAAGGAGAGCTTGATCAGCTGCAGAAGACGGTCGCCGCCGGTCGTTCCCACAGCATCTTCAATGGTGCAGTCAACGTTCCGAGGGCGGCGCAACGCACCAATGCCGCACAGCTCAGCCGCAATCTGCTGTTGTCAGATCGTGCCCGCATCGACACCAAGCCGGAACTGGAGATCGTCGCAGACGATGTGCGCTGTGCTCATGGGGCCACCGTGACCCAGTTGCAGGAGGAGGAGATGTTCTATCTGCGCAGTCGTGGAATCTCCAGTGCTCGTGCTGCCGCTTTGTTGCTGCGGGGTTATTGCCAGGAGGTGGTGGATGGCCTGCCGCCTCTGGCGCAGCGTTGGCCAGTGATCGATCACCTGCTTGAGGGCCTTGAGCGATGACCGCAGCACCTGAGTGCAATGCGTCTAGGTCGTTGGCAGAGCGGACCCGTTCCGATTTCCCGATCCTGGCGCAGCGCTCCAGTTCGGGACAGCCACTGATTTACCTCGATCATGCGGCGACCAGCCAGAAGCCCACAGCAGTGCTAGAGGCTCTGCAGCGCTACTACAGCAACGACAACGCCAATGTGCATCGCGGGGCCCATCAGCTCAGCGCCCGTGCCACAGAGGCGTTTGAAGGCGCACGATTGATCACGGCTCGTTTCATTGCAGCGGCCAGTCCCCGCGAGATCGTTTTCACCAGAAATGCCAGCGAGGCGATCAATCTTGTAGCCCGCACCTGGGGTGATTCCAATCTCCAGCCTGGAGACGAGGTGCTGCTCACCGTGATGGAGCATCACAGCAATCTGGTGCCCTGGCAGCTGCTGGCCCAGCGCACTGGATGTGTGCTCCGTCATGTCGGTGTGACCGAGCATGGAACCCTTGATCTAGAAGACCTGCGCCGTCAGTTCACGAGTCGAACCCGGCTGGTGGCCTTGGTGCATATCAGTAACACCCTGGGTTGCTGCAATCCTGTGGATGAGGTGGTCAGCCTGGCCTCTGAGCATGGAGCTCTGGTGTTGCTCGATGCCTGTCAGAGCCTGGCCCATAAACCCGTGGCTGTGCATCAGCTCGGGGTGGATTTTTTGGTCGGCTCCTCCCACAAGCTCTGCGGTCCCACCGGGATGGGTTTCCTCTGGGCGAAAGAGGCTCTACTGGAGGCGATGCCGCCCTTTCTGGGTGGTGGAGAAATGATCCAGGATGTGTTCCTCGATCACAGCACTTGGGCGGACTTGCCCCACAAATTTGAGGCGGGAACCCCCGCCATTGGTGAGGCGGTTGGAATGGGCGCCGCGATCAGCTACCTCGAGACCGTTGGCCTCGAGGCGATTCAGGCTTGGGAAGCTGAGCTCACCGCCCATCTGTTCTCCCGACTACAGGCCATCGACGGTGTTCGCATCCTTGGGCCCACCCCAGAGCAGCAGCCCGATCGAGGAGCCCTGGCCACCTTTCTCGTGGAGGGCGTTCATGCGAATGACATCGCGGCCATGCTTGATCTGGAAGGTGTCTGCATCCGCAGTGGTCACCATTGCTGCCAACCCCTGCATCGCCACTACGGCGTGACTGCTTCAGCGCGGGCCAGTCTCAGCTTCACGACCACTGTTGCTGAGATCGACCACTTTGCTGATGAGTTGACGTCCACGCTGGATTTTCTCCGCGCTCACAGTTGAGTGAGTGGACGCAAAGCGCGATTGCGCATCAAGGTGCCCCGATGCCCTTGTAGCTGCTCTGGCAAGGCATCCCAGTCCAGCGTCATGCCTGTGGCGGCGTCATAGCTGGTTTCCTCGAGGGTGTGCTCCTGCCAGTCGAGATCAAGGGTGGTGAAGCTTTGGGGTCTCGGACGGCGATCTCCAATCAAGAGGCGAGGCCCGCTTCCCATTGCCCCCAGCTGGATTAGATCGAGTCCGGCCTCGCTGGCGGGGTACCAGGCGTGTTGATGGCCACTGATGTACCCCTGGACTCCTGTCTCTTGCAGCAGTCTTTTGATCCTGTGGTGCTCCGTGAGCACTTCGCCGGGTCGGTCGCGTCCCTGACTGATCCCTGCCAATGGCAGGTGCCCCACCACCAGCCGAAGCCGTGCCTGACGGGCTTCAGCTCCCATCAGTTGCCGGCGGGCCCAGAGCAGTTGCGCCTCGGGAACACGGCTGGAGCTCGCATCCCACACCAGCCAGAACACGTCTTGATCCAGAACGCTGTAGTGAAATGGGAAATCGGCACTGTCGACCCATCGCAGCCCCAGGGCTTGACGACGATGCTTCCAAAAGCGGCGAACGGCCTGCCGGTCGGCGCTGAATCCGGGGGCTCCATCGTGATTCCCCACCGCTGGCAGAAAGGGAATGCCCTGTCGACGCACTGGCAGGAGGATCGTGCGGGCAAAGGCCTCCCACATTTGGTCCAGTCTGCGGGCGCTGAGGCCCTTTTTCTGGCCCGCCACCATGTCGCCGGCGCAGACCACTAGGGCTGGCTTCAGCGCTAACAGATGGGTGAGACCCTGCTGTACTTGGGGGATGTAGGAGGTGGAGCCGTAGCTGCTGTTGAGGTCGCTGATCAGGCCGATGCGGAGTGCATCAGCGGCTGCATTGGCCTGGAGCGCTCGTCCCGCCAGTGAATGACCCGCGGCCAGGCCAAGCGCCCCGGAGGCAAGCGTCAGCAGCTGGCGGCGATCACAGCGCATCAGGGAGGCCCCCATCGGAGGGCAGCATGGACCATTCCCTGCGCATCCGCAGCTGATGAATATTGATGGTCAGGCCTGGCGCACCATCTGGCTCGAGGCGGATGGTCGGTCGGTGGGGGTGATTGATCAGACCCTGCTCCCGCATTGCTTCACCACGCGCACTCTCACCACTTGTCACGCCGCTGCGGAGGCCATTCAAACGATGGTGGTTCGGGGCGCACCGTTGATCGGGGTCACCGGTGCTTACGGCCTGATGCTGGCCCTGCAGGTTGATGCCTCGGATGAGGCCCTGGCCACCGCTTTCGATCAGCTCAACGCCACAAGGCCCACAGCCGTGAATCTGCGCTGGGCTTTGGAACGGGTGCGTCAACGTGTGCTGCCCTTGCCCGCATCGGAGCGGGCCGCGGCGGCCAGGGAGGAAGCGGCTCTGATTGCGGAAGAAGATGTGGCCATGTGCGCTTCAATCGGCGACCACGGCCTGGGATTACTCCAGACGCTGGCCAGGGCACGTTCGCCGCAGCGACAGGAGCAACCGTTGCATGTCCTCACCCACTGCAATGCTGGCTGGCTGGCCACCGTTGACTGGGGAACGGCGTTGGCACCGATCTACAAGGCCCATCGTGCTGGCCTCAACATTCATGTTTGGGTGGATGAGACCCGTCCGCGCAACCAGGGGGCGTCCTTGACCGCTTATGAGCTGGGACGCGAAGGCGTTCCCCACACGGTGATCGTCGATAACGCCGGAGGCCACCTGATGCAGCATGGTCAGGTGGATGCGGTGATTGTCGGCACAGATCGCACAACGCGACGCGGCGATGTGTGCAACAAAATCGGCACCTATCTCAAGGCGCTCGCCGCCCACGACAACGATGTTCCGTTCTATGTGGCGCTTCCGGCCTCCACGATCGACTGGGCGATCGGTGACGGCGTGGCCGAGATCCCGATTGAGGCCAGAGCGGCAGCTGAAGTGACCCATATCCAGGGGCGTGATCCTGCCGGTGCCGTCAATTCCGTGCAGCTGACTCCGGATGGCAGCGACGGATTCAATCCTGCTTTTGATGTGACCCCGGCCAGACTCGTGACTGCTCTGATCACTGATCGAGGCGTGGCTCCGGCCAGTGAGCAGGCTCTCAAGGGGTTGTATGTCGATGCCTGATGTCACCTCTGGCGCTGATGGGCTCGCTGCCGATGACCTGGCCTTGCGGCAAGAGTTGGTGTCCGTGGCTCGGCGCCTCAATGCCAGTGGGCTCAACCAGGGAACGTCTGGCAACCTCTCCCAGCGAATCCCAGGAGGACTGCTGATTACTCCCAGCTCCCTGCCCTACGAGCAGATGGAGCCCACCGATCTGGTGGCGATCGATTGGAGCGGAATGCCGCTCAACGAGCCTTCTCGTAGGCCTTCATCGGAATGGCGCCTGCACGCTGATGTGCTTGCGGCTCGCCCCGATGTGCAGGCGGTGTTGCATTGCCACCCGATTCATGGAACTGCCCTCGCCTGTCATGACCGGGGCATCCCCCCCTTTCATTACATGACGGCTGTGGCGGGGGGAGATGACATCCGTTGTGCTCCTTACGCCACCTTTGGGACGGAGCAGTTGTCGCGGATGACGGTTCAGGCGCTGCATGGTCGTCAGGCCTGCCTGCTGGCCCGCCATGGTCTTGTCAGCCTTGGCGACAGCCTTGACCAAGCCCTGCGCATCGCCGTGGAGGTGGAGACACTGGCGCGCATGTATCTGCAGGCCTTGCAATTGGGAGAGCCACCTCTTCTCACTGCTGAACAGATGCAGGCTGTCCATGCCCAATTCCGAGGCCTCCACTACGGCCAGGCGGATCAAACTCCCAGGTGACGGCGGAAGAAGGCTTCGGTGGCCTCGAGCACAGCAACTTGCACAGCACTGTCTCGGAAGCCATGGCCCTCCTCGGGGAAGGTGATCACTTCCACGGGAATGCCGTTTGCTGTCAGGGCTGAGGCCATCCGCTCGGTCTGCTCCGGTGGAACGACCTTGTCTTTGAGACCTTGGAAGAAGATCACGGGACAGCGAATTTTGTCGGCATGGTGCAGGGGGGAACGGGCTTCATAGCGTTCCCGCTCTGCTGGCCAGTCACCGACCAGGCCATCGAGGTAGCGCGCCTCGAAGCGGTGTGTGTCAGTGGCCATTGCGGTGAGGTCGCTGACGGCATATCGGCAGGCCCCGGCCCGGAAGACATCCGTAAAGCAGAGGCAGGCCAGTGTGGTGAAGCCGCCGGCACTGCCTCCCTCCATGGCGATCTGATCGGGATGGGCTCGGCCGTTGGCAATCAGGGCTTGGGCGGCTGCGGCGCAGTCCTCAACATCCACCACGCCCCATCCCTGTTGCAGTCGATCGCGGTAAGCCCTGCCAAAACCTGTGGAGCCTCCGTAGTTCACATCCACCACGCCCCAGCCCCGTGAGGTCCAGAACTGGATCGCAAGGTTGAGGCCAGTTCTGGCCATAGCGGTGGGTCCGCTGTGACCCTTCACAAGCAGGGGAGATGGTCCGGGGTGCGCCCCGGTTGGGGGGTAGTACCAGGCATGGGTGCGCTCACCATTGGCGCCGTTAAACCAGATCGCTTCCGCACGACTGATCTGCTCGGGGGGCAGCACGGCCGGGCTGGCGGGTGTGTGGCGCCAGTCTCCGTTGGTGAGATCCAGCTCCAGCAGGCCCATGCCTGTGTTGCCATTGCTGGCGATGGCAACGGCTCGTCCGTTTGCTGCCCGCAGCCCTGCCAGGTCATCGAACGGTTGCTCAATGGCTTGGATCGTCCCGTCATTGGTTAAACAGTTCAGTTGCCAGCGCCCCTGATCGCAGATCGCCGCCACCACCTGCTCTCCATCCCAGGCGGTGGTGCTCATCCCATAGATCCACTGGGGCATGGCCGTTTCCGCCTGCATGGGCCATGGTCTTTGCCACTGCGGGGCTGATGACCAAGCCTCCGGACGGCAATGGATCAGATTCCACCAGCCGCTGCGGTCCTCCGCCACTAGCAGGCGTCCATCCTCCAGCCACTGGGGTTGGAAGACGGAGACCCGATCGCCGGACTCCGTGGTGCCGCCGGCTAGCTGGAAGGGCTGCTCGGGCATCCCCTCTCCATTGAGGCAGGCGCACCAAAGCGTGCTGCAATCCCATGGCATCGCCGGCTGCTGCCATTCCACCCAGGCAAGCCGAGCCCCATCGGCGCTCAGAGTTATGTACCCGGCAAAGTCCTGCGGTTGATGCAGCACGGCGGGCGTCTGATCGGCGCGCTCAAGATCCACGCTCACCAGCCAGTCACGACCCTCGGCTTCCATCACCCCCAGCCATCGCCGGCGATGGTGGTCGATGATCCCGTCGGCTAATGGGGATCCCGGTTGGGTGAGGCGTCGTGGTGGTGCGATTGGCTTCAGGCTGTTCAGCGGGTTCCTGTTTTGGCTCAGGCCCTGCCAGCTCTGGCTCCATAAACAGCCATCCGTGTCATCGACCCAAACCAAAAGCAACAGGTCACCGTCGGCATGGCTTGCAAGGGTGCCGCCGCCGTAGTCGTGGACGCGGCTTCGCAGGTTGCAAGGGCAAGGTGTCAGCTCCTGGGGCTGTTGATCTCCTGCCTGCCAGGGGCGGATGAGGGCCGTGGTGCGTCCCTTCTCCTGGGGGCGCTGCTCCAGCCAGAGCACCCAGTCCCCAACCAGCTGTGGATCGCGCAGCACCGGACTGCGGCCGAGCGCCACGTCGGCTGCGAGGGGGATGGCCTGCTTAGGACCAGAAGCGTTGGACACAGCGTTGGGGAGGGCAGAACGGTGAGGCTGGACGGTGAGGGTGGAGGCAGCCAGGGCTGGTATCGGCCAGCACTGCCTAAAGTGGCCGGACACTATCCAATCGCGAGAAGAGGATCTTGGCCCGCAGCTTCGCTCAATTGGCACGGTCAGCTGAACGGAGCAGCTCCTCCGTGGCCGTGGCCAAAGAAGCTCTTGAGGTCTCTCCGCTTGAGATCCACACGCTCGGGGATGAGGTCTTACGCAAGGATGCTCGTCGGATCAGCAAGGTTGACGAATCTGTGCGTGAGCTGGCGCGCGACATGCTTCGCAGCATGTACACCGCCAAGGGAATTGGTTTGGCCGCTCCGCAGGTGGGCGTGCACAAGCAGCTGCTTGTGATCGATCTTGATCTTGAGAATGCCACCTCGCCGCCGCTGGTGTTGATCAATCCTGAGATCACAGCCTCCAGTGCATCGGTCGATACCTACGAAGAAGGCTGCCTCAGTATTCCCGGTGTGTATCTCGACGTGGTGCGTCCGACGGCGATTCAGTTGAGTTTTCGCGATGAGATGGGTCGCCCGCGGAGCATGAAAGCGGATGGCCTGATGGCCCGTTGCATTCAGCATGAAATGGATCATCTCAAGGGTGTGTTGTTTGTTGACCGCGTCACCGATGCAGGCGGCCTGAACAAAGAACTTCAGGATCACGGCTTTGAAGCTGCTGATGTTCGTTCTCTTGTCTGACCAACTCTTGTTTCTCTACCCATGCCGATGAAACCTTTGGCCGGACTGTTCTTGGCCCTCGCCTGCGTGCTCGGCATCGCTGCCACAGGTTCTGTGTTTGAGCTGGCCTATGGAGATCCTGAGCTAGGGCTCACCCCCACTCGTTGGATCCTTGGCTTGACTGCGCCCGGCACCGTCGGGTCACTTCTTGTCGCGATTCGGCTCAACAAACCGGCCTGAGCCCCCCTGACTGGCAGCGCCGCGACTTATACGATCCGCCCAACCAACATCACTCCCGATGGTTCGCTCCTTCCCCGCAACCCTGGCCTTTGCTGTGGCTGGGGCCACGATGTTCACGGGGCTGGGGAGCCCAGCATCAGCGCAGGGTTCGCTGTTTTCAGCGACGCCAGTGGAGCAGGCGAATTTCATCCTTGTCGCGGCCCCAATCGGCAAGGGGGAATCTTCTCAGCTCAATATCTATGAGCAGCGCACCAATAAACGTCCTTGTTTTGCGGTGTCTGGCAGTGAGCCGGCAGTGGTGGATCCGCTGCTCGCCACCTTTGATTTCACAGGGGTCTGCAACCGCTATATCGACGGCAATGGCTATTCCTTGCGAATTGGTGGGGATGATTTCGGTACCCGTTATCGCCTCTCTGTGGTGAAGTCCAATCAGGACGTGGAGCTGCTGGCGGTGCCGACTCGCGATCCGTCGCAGCCCACGATGGTGGTGGCCAAGGCCGGTGGTGCCGGCGGCGGCTTTCTGCAGTTGCAGCTGGAGCCTGGCTGGCTGTTGATGCGCCGTCAATACGGCACCCGTTCCCTGGGTCACCTCTACGTCTTCCGAGAGGTCTGGCCTGGCAATGAGGCGGAACCCGTGCAGTCGGAGGGCAACCCAGTTGGCGAAGGCACGTTGCCGGCTGATGCTCCTGTTGCTCCGGAACTGACTCCGGCTGCTCCGGAATCCTGAGTGAGGTCAGGTTGCTACATTGACGGGCTGGAAAACACGCTTGTTGCATGACTCAGGTCACGGTCGGAGAAAACGAAGGCATCGAATCAGCGTTGCGTCGCTTCAAGCGCCAGGTCTCCAAGGCCGGAATCTTTGCCGACCTCAAGCGTCTGCGTCACCACGAGACTCCGATCGAGAAGTACAAGCGCAAAGCACAGCAGCGTCGTCGTCGTCGTTGAGTGCGGTTGTCCAGTCGGTTTTAAAAAACGGGTAGTTCCACCTGTTGGCTCCTGACGGTCCCGTTCCCAGACTGGGATGAGACGCCAGGAGCAGTCCATGGATCTGAAGCCCAGAAGCATTCGCCAGTGGTTCGGGGAAACCCTCTCCCATGCCATCGGCAATCCGCGTGAGGAGAAAATGCATCTGCCGCCCCCGATTGGTGAGCAGCCTTTCCGCGATTCCCCCGTGAAGTCCAAGTAGGGCGATTGGCTCAAGGCATCGCCGCTCAAGGGCAACTGATCGGTTCAGATCAGTTGCCTGTATCAAAGCTGCGAAAGCAGAGGGCCGCGGCGAGGTCGCGGCCGCTGATCTTGGCCTGATCGCGAAGATCTGCAAGGGTGCGCGCCACCCGAAGCACCCTCAATCCGCTGCGGGCGCTCAGTTTGCGTTGATGGACCGCTCGTTCCCATTGTTCGAGTACCCCGTCACAGAGTCCTCCGTGGTCACCGAGCTGTGGGCCGCTCAGTGCAGCATTGAGGCATCCATCCGGGTTGCGAGTCTTCATTCGTTGCCTTGCGCTGATGATTTGCTCCGGTGTGGGCGTTGAGACTGCCTTGGCTGCGGCGGTTGTTGGGGTCAGGCTGGCGCGAATTTCGCTGCTCGTGAGACGTTCCAGCCGCAGCTGCAGATCAAGACGATCGATGAGAGGACCTGAGAGTCGAGACCAGTAACGCTGCCGTTGCAATGGCGTGCAGCGGCAGGTGTGATCAGGATCGCCGTACCAGCCGCATGGACAGGGATTGGTTGCTGCAACCAGGGTGATTTGGCAAGGGAAGGCGCATTTGAGCCGCGCCCGGCTGAGCCACAGCACCCCTTCTTCCAGAGGTTGGCGCAGTTGATCGAGCACCCGTCGGGGAAACTCAGCGAGCTCATCGAGGAAGAGCACGCCGCCATGGGCCAGGCTGAGCTCACCGGGTCTGGGGATGGCGCCGCCACCGAGCAGCGCAGCACTCGAGCAATTGTGATGGGGTGCACGGAAGGGTCGCTGCTTTGCCAGGCCATCTCCTGAAACCAGCACACCGGCAATCGATTGCACGCGACTGATCTCCAGTGCTTCCTGCCGTGTCAGTGGTGGCAACAGTTGGGGCAGGAAACGGGCCAGGAGGGTTTTGCCGCAGCCTGGTGGTCCCACCATCAACAAATGGTGGCCTCCAGCGGCCGTCACTGCCAGGGCGGTTTGCGCTAGCGACTGACCGATGATGGCGGCTGGTGTCTCCGTTGCCTTGGCTAGAGGTTGCTGCTCCGTTTGGCTGTACACCCTGTAGGACCGCTGTTCTGGTTTCTGGCGCAGCAGCGTCACCACTTCCTGCAGCGAGCTTGCGGCGATCACCTTCAGTCCTGGAACGAGTAAGGCTTCGCTGGCATTGGCTTCTGGCACGATCAGGGCTGAGGCTTCGCTGCTTGCAGCAAGGCAGGCCACCGCCAGAATGCCGCGACAGGGGCGCAGGCTGCCGTCGAGTCCGAGTTCACCGGCACACCACAGGCCTTTGAGCAGTGGCGCATCCAGCTGACCACTGGCTGCCAACAGGGCGAGGGCAATCGGAAGGTCGAAGGCGGGACCTTCCTTGCGTAAATCGGCTGGTGCAAGATTGACGATCACCCTCACCAGAGGGCCACGAAAGCCGCTGTTGCGCAGAGCTGCTCGGACTCTCTCCCTCGATTCCTGGATGGCGGCATCAGGTAGGCCCACCAGTTGCAGGCCAGGAAGGCCTGGTGCCAGATCCACTTCAACCGTGACAGGGCAGGCCTCCAGTCCGAGCAGGGAGGCGCTTTGGCAGCGTGCCAGCATTGCATTTCAGATGGTGCATCGGATTGATGCCCTGCCTGTCTCAACCATTGTTTCGATCAGGCTTTCACCATGGCGGGTGACACGATCTTCGGCCGAATCCTGCGCGGAGAAATCCCCTGTGATGAGGTCTATAGCGACGACCGCTGCTTGGCGTTTCGTGATGTGGCGCCCCAGGCGCCTGTGCATGTTTTGGTGATTCCGCGCAAGCCGATCGAGAGCCTGAATCAGGCCGGTTCTGAGGATGAGGCTCTGCTGGGTCATCTCCTCTTGGTGGCGTCCAAGGTGGCGAAGCAGGAGGGGCTCGAGGCCTGGCGCACCGTGATCAACACTGGTGCCGAGGCTGGCCAGACGGTGTTTCACCTGCACGTGCATGTGATCGGGGGACGGGAATTGGGCTGGCCTCCCGGCTGATCAGCCACCTGTTGGGACCAGTCGCCACAATGGGCCCAGGTGTGTGTATCCATGGCGTCCCTGCAGTCGTTCCGTGCCCAGCTGACGCGGCTGCGCCGGTTGTCGCAGCCTTATTTCCTTCCCTACACCGAGAGCAACGGCTGGCAGTTTGCGCTGCTGTTGTTGTCTCTGCTCTTCTGTGTAGCAGGCACTGTGCTTGGCCTGCTGTGCGGTTTGATGGCTCTATTGGGAGTCATTTGGCCGCAAGTTACATCTCAGTATCTAGGGGGTGTGCAGGGGGCAATCGAATCGATCTGGTCCTTGCCGATCATCAAGATCGTGTCGTGGGGACAGCTTTCGTTAGGCATTTACCCCCTTTCTTTGGTGGTGTCCCTGATCTGTAGGGACCGCTTGCGGCGCGGTTTTGCGACGAAGCTCTGGCTTTATTTCCCCGCGCTCATTGTTAGTTGGTTAATCACCGCTCAGTTCGCTTCCTCGGGGTTATTTGCCTTGGTGGGTGTGGTGGCTCCTGCTCTGGCTGCCAGCCAGTTGGCGGGGGTTATTGGCCCTCTTAATCAGTTCTGGACCGTTCCGATTGGAACGCTTAGTCCCTTGCTTAATCAATTTGGTCTGAGCCTGCTCTGTTGGGGGCAGTTAATTCTGCTGTTGTTTATATCAGGACTTGGCTGCTTTATTAACTTCCGCTCGCGTTTGCGTCAGCGCCGTTGGTTGCCTTGGCTTTTGTTAGGGGTAATCATTATGATGCTACTGGCAGTGAATGGCATCAATGCTGGCATCACCTTCGTTGCCCGCGATCTCACCAATGAGCTGATCAAGCGTAATCCTGAGCTGAGTTATCGCAATCTTTGGGTGTATGGCATCTGCTTCATGGCGGCACTGCCGATACGCACACTTCAGTACTACCTCACTGCCAAGCTCAGCTTGGTCTGGCGCGACTGGTTGACCACAAACCTGGTTTCTGACTACTTCAAAGATAGGGCTTATTACGTTCTTAACCCCAATGAAGGGTCCGGTGGTGATGTTGATAATCCTGATCAGCGGATGGCCGACGACACCAAGGATTTCACGAAAGAAGCTCTTAAGTTCACTCTAGATATTTTTGACTCCATTTTGATGTTCTCTTTGAACATCGCGATTCTTTGGAGTATTAGTGGTGAGCTTGCTTTTGCCCTCTTCGTTTATGCGGCAACGATTTCGGCTGTCATGGTCTATGCGGGGCGTCGGCTTGCTGCAATTAACACCGATCAGCTTCGCTATGAAGCTGATTTTCGTTTTGGACTCGTCCACGTTAGGAATAATTCAGAGTCAATCGCTTTTTATTCGGGAGAGCCTGAGGAGTCTCGAGAAGTTGGTCGCAGGCTGCGAACAGTCATTCGAAATTTTGACCTGCTGATTATTTGGGAGGCCCTGTTAAAGGTTCTTCAAAGGGTTGGTAATTACGGTAGTAATTTCATTCCCTATTTGATTCTGATTGTTCCGATCCTGTCTGGAGAGATGGATTATGGTGGTTTTTCGCAGGCCAGAGTTGCTTACAGCTTGGTTGAGTTTTCATTGTTTTTTATTGTTAATAAGATTGAGGATCTTGCGCGCTTCTCTGCCTCGGTTGGGCGCTTGGAGGGCTTCCAATCCAACATCTCCCATGTTGATCGTGAGGAATACAAGGATTTCTTCGCTGATGTCGCGCCGGCAAACTCAATTGTGCTGAAGGGTGCAGCTGTCAAAACGCCCTTCTCTGACCGACTTCTCGCCAAGGATCTCAACTTCAGCATTTCAGGAAGTCAGAAAATGTTGGTTGTTGGTCCCTCCGGCTGCGGAAAGACGTCACTTCTGAGGGTGATTAGTGGCCTTTGGGCTTCCCCCACTGGTCAGGTCTTCACCCCACCTTCAGGGGAATTGTTGTTTATTCCTCAGCGCCCTTACATGACCCTGGGCTCTCTTCGGGAGCAACTTTGCTATCCGCTCGACTGTGATCGCTTCAGCGACGATCACCTTCAAGCGGTGCTGAAGGAGGTGCAGCTCCAGTCTGTGCTGGATCGTTATCCCTCCTTTGACGTGAAGCAGGACTGGCCACGGCTGCTGTCGCTTGGCGAACAGCAGCGTTTGGCGTTTGCTCGTTTGTTGCTTAATGCTCCCAAGGTGGTGGTGCTCGATGAGGCAACGAGTGCACTTGATGTGAAGACGGAACGCCATCTCTATTCACTGCTGGTGGAGCGGGAGATGGCGGTGGTGAGTGTGGGGCATCGGCCCACACTCACCTCCTTTCACGACCTTGTGCTTGAGCTCAACGGTCAGGGAGGCTGGCAGCTGCTCCCCGCCTCCAGTTATGACTTTGATGATTCCTGAGCTGGATGCATGACGACAAGCAGCACTGAAGCCGCTTCTCAGGAGCCTCGACCGGCGCAAGTCCCCGCCACCAGTGCAACGACCTCGGATGTGCCTGGCTTCGGTTGGAGCGGCTATGCCGAGCGGGTCAACGGTCGGTTTGCCATGGTTGGATTTGCGGCCGTCCTGCTCGTCGAAGCCCTCTGCCACGACAGTTTCTTGCACTGGGCCGGCCTGGTTCCCTGAGCCATTCAGGGGAGCCGAATGATGTCGACATCCCAGCGTCCGCTGCGGCTGATCTGAACGGCCAGGGTCCTGCCGTCGCCATTGAGACTCACCTGACGGGGCACTCCTGGCGGATTGATGTCCAGGCGCTGGAGGGCTCCGATGCTGCGGCGGTAGAGCATGAGTTCTGTCCGTCCCTCGCGCTGCTGCACCAAGGCCAGCCGCTCTCCATCCCCGCTGAGGCTGATGCTCACAGGTTGTGCGTCGGCGCTGTTCAGTCCTGGCGTGGGAACGGGTGTGCCGTTCCGAAGATTGATCAGTTCGATCCGCTCCCGTCCTCCCCGGCTGGACAGGGTGGCCAGCCATTCCTGTGCCAGGGTTGGGTCTCGGCGGGCATCGCTGCTGCGGTCGAGGGCGCTGTTGAGGTTTTGCAGTGGACGGATGTCCTCGGTTGAGCAGCCGCCCACCAGCGTGAACAGCAGCAGACTGTTCCAGAGCAGCAGGCTGGTGCGGCCACCGGTCTTCTCCTTTCGAGACTGGGCGATCAAGGGCCCTCCTGCGGTGTGGTGACTCGCAGGCCCCCGGGTCGGTCTGGTTCGAGCACGGAGCTGAGGTCGAGCATCTCGACACGCCAGCGGCCGCGGTCGGAGACTTGAATCGCCATCCTCTGCCCATCCGGGGCCAGACTGACCCGAACCGGATCCCGGTTGCCAGGTGGCCTGAGGGGATGGGCTCTGCCGGTGACGCGGTCTTCGACCAGTGCCATGCGCCGATTGCCCCGTTGGGTGATCACTGCCAGATAACGACCGTTCCAGCTCAGGGACGGGGAGCTGTGGGGCTGCTGGCGGTTGAGGTGCCGTAGTGGAAGTCGCTGGCCGCTGCGCAGATCACGCAGCTCCACGGTGGGGCGGCCTCGTTGTTCAACGATGACAGCGAGGATGTTGCCGTTGCCGCTGATGGCCGGATCCTGCTGCTGGCGGTCCACGGATGCCCCAGGCGCTCGACGGGCATTCGGGCTGCACCCCAGCATGAGCAGGGAAACAGTTGCAGCGATCAAGCTGTATTCAGCGACGCGGGCGATCGGAGGCAGGCGACGCATGGGCCCTTAGCTGGAATGGGCTTCAGTCGTCGAACCTGGAGCTGTTGTCGCGCGGGCGAGAACTGCGAGGTGCCGGGCGACCGGAGGCTGTTCCGGTGTTCTCGGGCCGGTTCGAGCCAGGACGTGCCTGACTTCCTGTTTGGGGACTCGGTCGAGATGAGCCTGGGCTTGTTGTGGAGCGTGGACCGCGCTTGGAGGGTGAAAAGGCAGCGTCTTCAGGGCCTTGGCGCAGCGGAGTGCCTTGGGGGATTCCAGCTTGGCTTGAGGTGGTGGGAGGGGTCTCGCTGGAGCGGCCTCTGGAGGGGCTGCCAGGTCGTTCCCTTGGGTTGCGATCGTCGTTGCTCGCAGCGCTATCGGCGCGCGCAGCACTGGGGCGGGTGCCCCGCCGTTGATCCTGTCGTTGGGTGCGGCGGGATCCGAAGTTAGAGCGGGAGTCGCTGTCTTCATCGCGTCGCCCGAAACGGGCCATGCGCCGCTGTTGCTCACTGCGTTCGTCCCAACCGTCTGCCGAGTCGTCACGACCACGGCGACGGCTGGCAGCCTGCTCGGGAATCGCAGCTCGAGACTGACGCTGTGGACGGTAGAAGTCTCGCTCTCCCTCCTGGCTGTAGTCGTCACCAGAGGCACCCTGAAACCGTCGGCGCAGGGGTTCTGGTTCTGTGTCGTCGAAGCGGTCATAGGGCGAATCCCACCCTCCGTTTAGGCCTCCAGCAGGGCCAGGCCCTGGGGCGGGTTCATCGTCAAAGTAGGCCGAACGCCTTGCTTGCTCGACGGAGACGCCGCGGAGACGCACGCTTTCGAAGGCGAAGAATCCTGTTGAGGCCGAGAGTAAAAAAACGCCGAACTGCAAGATCGGGTCAAGACGCCAGCTTTGCGTCAGCAGAATCCCGCCGCAGAGCAAGCCAACCGCGGAGAAGAACACGTCATAATCCCTAGCCAGCGCAGGCTTGAAGCTGCGCATGAAGTAGAGAAGTGCTCCTCCAACGGCAAGTGCAATTCCGCACAGACTGCCGAAATTGAGGCTTGCATTAAACATTCCGGTCCCCCGATCTCCTTAGTTTACGAGTGGGGACCAGGGGTAGGGGGAAGAACTGAGCGCTTCAGAGCTTGCGGTCAAGCTGGTCGGTCTGGCTCAGCAGAAACAGGCCGATGCTGACCGGGATGACCACGATCACGGTGCCCCACAAGAGGCTGCTCAGAAAGTTGGCGAGGGAGGGGGTCATGTCGAGCCGGAATGGATGGCCAGGATCCGGAGATCCTAGGGATTGTTGGTGTCTTTCTACGATGCAGGCTCGGATGCTTTGAGCTTTGTGACGCCAACCCTCGTTGCGGTTCTGCCGGTTGTGCACCTGATGCTGGGCTTGCTGCTGATGGTCTGGACCCTCTGCTTCCTGGTGCGCATCGTGCTCACTTGGTACCCCCAGGTGGATCTCAGGGCAGGCTTCTGGCCCCTGGTTGCGATTCCCACCGAGCCCTTGCTGGCCTCAACCCGCCGCCTGATCGCACCGATCGGAGGGGTGGATGTCACCCCGGTGATCTGGGTGGGCGTGATCAGCCTTGTGCGCGAACTGTTGGTGGGCCAACAGGGTCTGCTGTCCCAGCTGTTAATCCGCAGCGCCATGGTGGGTTAAGAGGCTGCCTCCCCACCCCCTGTCGTCTGAGCTCAATGCTGCTTAGAGCATGTCCTGCTCGACGAACTTCGTGTGCACATCACCGTTCTGAAATTCGGGGCGATCGAGCAGGCGGAGGTGGAATTCCACGGTCGTTGGGATGCCGGTGATGGCACATTCATTCAGTGCGCGTCGCATGCGCTTGAGGGCGCTCTCACGGTCTGGAGCCCAGATGATCAGCTTGCCGATCAGGGAGTCGTAAAAGGGTGGGATGTCGTAGCCGGTGTAAACGTGGCTGTCGACACGGATGCCAGGGCCACCGGGTGGGAGCCAGCCGGTGATCTTGCCGGGAGCAGGCCTGAAGTTGTGGGAGGCATCCTCTGCATTGATGCGGCATTCGATCGCGTGGCCACGCAGCTGGATGTCGTTCTGGCTGACGCTGATCGTCTCACCGCCGGCGATCCGTAGTTGTTCAGCGATCAGGTCGATGCCCGTCACCATTTCGGTGACAGGGTGCTCGACCTGAATGCGGGTGTTCATCTCCATGAAGTAGAAACCGCCGCCGCGATCGAGCAGAAATTCAACGGTGCCTGCGCCTTCGTATTGAATGCTGCGGGCTGCGGCCACGGCCGCTTCGCCCATCCGTAGGCGTAGTTCGGGGTCAAGAGCAGGGCTGGGTGCTTCTTCCAGCAGCTTCTGGTGACGGCGCTGAATCGAGCAATCCCGCTCACCCAGGTGCACCACATTGCCGTGGCGATCGGCCAGCACCTGCACTTCCACGTGCCTTGGGCGGTCGATGAACTTCTCCATGTAGAGACCAGGGTTGCCGAAGGCGGCTTCCGCTTCGCCTTGGGCGGCCTTGAACAGGGTATGGAGTTGGTCCGGACCTGGAACCAGGCGCATGCCACGGCCACCGCCCCCTGCCGTGGCCTTGATCATCACCGGGTAACCCATCTCTTCTGCCAGGGTTGCCGCTTCTTCGGGGCTGGCGAGAAGCCCTTCACTGCCAGGCACGGTGGGGACGCCCACCTGCTGCATCGTGCTCTTGGCCGTGGCTTTATCACCCATCGAGCGGATCGCATGGGGTGACGGGCCGACAAAGGTGATGCCGTGGTCGCGGCACATTTCGGCGAACCGGTCGTTCTCAGCCAGAAAGCCGTATCCAGGGTGAATGGCATCCACACCGCGAGACGTCGCTGCAGCCAGGATGTTTGGGATATTCAGATAGCTCTTGCTGCTGGCGGCTTCGCCGACGCAAACAGCTTCATCGGCCAACTGCACATGCAGGGCGTTGCGATCCACAGTGCTGTAGACGGCCACTGTGGCGATCCCCAGCTCTCTGCAGCTCCTGATGATTCGGAGCGCAATTTCGCCGCGGTTGGCGATCAGCACCTTGCCGATGGGCATCCCGCAGTTTCCAGTCAAGGGCGGATCGTATCAGCGCTCACGCTTCTGGAGAAGAATCCGTTGCGTTGGAGGCCCTTGCCAGCACGCTTGGCAGGGACATGGACCATGGCCCGGTATGATCCATCCTCGACGAGATCCGAGCGGTCACGTCAGCCACGCGGATGTGGTGGAATTGGTAGACACGCACGTTTGAGGGGCGTGTGGCTTCGGCCTTGCGAGTTCAAGTCTCGCCATCCGCACTTTTATCTTCATGATCTGATCGGATCCAGGTCGGTTCCGAGCCTGGGTTCCACCCAAGCTTTCCATGAGGGTTGATGCCTGTTGAACAGCCTTCTGGCATTGGTCAGGAGTTCCCGCCCAACCTATCCATCGTGTTCGTTTCGAACGGCCCGGGGGAGCTGGCGACCTGGGTTCGTCCTCTAGCGGAACAGTTGCACCGCACACTTCAGCTGCGTCCACGCGCTCCTCAGTCGCTGATCAGTCTGCGGTTGGTGCTTGTGCCCTGTCCGAATGCGACAGGTGAGGAGGCTGAGGCCGCTGCCCGCTGGGGCCAGTTTGATCGCATTACGCCCGCTCGTGGCTTCTGGCCCTTGCTGTTGAATCCCCGCCGGGAAGGCCCCTGGGCGGCTCAGGGAGTGGTGGTGTTTCTCGGTGGTGATCAGTTCTGGAGTGTGTTGCTGTCTGCTCGGCTTGGCTATCGCCACATCACCTACGCCGAGTGGGTGGCGCGATGGCCTCGCTGGAACGACCGCCTGGCGGCGATGGCGCCGGCAGTGCGTGAACAGTTGCCGCGTCGGTTCCGTTCCCGCTGCACGGTGGTTGGCGATCTGATGGCGGATCTTTCAAGCCATGCTCGGGACCAGTCCCCCCTGCCGCAGGGAGATTGGGTGGCGTTGTTGCCAGGATCTAAGCCCGCCAAGCTTTCAGTGGGAATGCCGTTTCTTCTGGAGGTCGCTGATCGTCTGGTGCCGTTGCACCCTGGCTGCCGCTTCTTGATGCCCGTCGCGCCCACGACCTCGTTGGCGGCTCTGCAGCGCTTCGCCGGCGCGCGCAATCCGATCGCAAGCTTCTATGGCTCGGGGATTGCATCCATCGAGCCGGCCAGCGATGGATCGCCTTGGCGACGGCTCATCACCATTGCGGGAACGGAAATTCACCTCCAGGAGGAGCCCCCCGCCCATGGGCCCCTGAGTCAATGCTCGTTGGCTCTCACGACTGTTGGCGCCAATACTGCTGAGCTGGGGGCCCTAGGGGTGCCGATGATCGTGATCGTGCCCACCCAGCATCTTGGTGTGATGCAGGCTTGGGATGGCTGGATGGGACTGCTTGCCCGTCTGCCTGGACTGCGCTGGTGCATTGGCGCGCTTCTGAGTGCCTGGCGTCTGCGTCAACATGGTTTTTTGGCCTGGCCGAATATCTCTGCCGGTCGGGCCGTGGTGCCCGAACGGGTTGGCGCGATTCGACCGGAGGCGATCGCCGTGGAGGCGGCCGACTGGCTGTCGTCGCCTGAGCGGTTGCAGGGCCAACGGGATGATCTCCGCCTCCTACGGGGCCAGCCCGGTGCAGTGGCGGCTTTGGCGGAAGAGGTAAGGGCTCTGCTGCCAAAGGCTCTGTGTGACTAGCGTGAGGCTCGAATGAAACGCCGCTATGACCGCCAGTTCTGGCCTGCCCCTCGATGCTCAAGACAGGGTTCAGCGCAGCGAGGCGGAATGGAAGGCCGAGCTCACACCTGAACAGTTTCAGGTGGCGCGCAAAGGTGGCACCGAGCGCGCGTTCACTGGTGCCTATTGGGACAACAAGGCAACGGGGATGTACCACTGTGTTTGCTGCGGTGCTCCGCTATTCAGTTCCGACACCAAGTTCGATTCGGGCACTGGCTGGCCCAGTTTCTGGGATGGTGCCAGTCCTGCGGCCATCACCACCAAGACCGATGTCAGTCATGGGATGGTGCGGACCGAAATCAACTGCTCTCGTTGTGACGCCCATCTCGGCCACGTGTTTAGCGATGGCCCCACGCCGACGGGTCAGCGGTATTGCGTGAACAGTGCTTCGCTCCGATTTGAGCAGAAGGGCTGACCCGTCCTGCTCACAAGCATTCACCAGGGGTCGTCTAGGTCGTTGCGATTGGGTAAGGGCTCCCGGTCGCTCCGGCTTGCATAGGCCTCATCGGCTTCGAGTGGTTCCACATCCAGGGGATCTTCTGGCGGTTGGACCGCTCGACGGGCAGCAGGCCTTGGACGCGCTTCAAAGCGGTCAACCTCCATCCCAACTTCAGGATCAGGGTTCATCGCAACAGCATCATCCCAAGGTTGGGGATCAGCGGCGTAACGCTCAGGTGGCTCGTTTCGATCCCTTGGGAATCGCTCACGCTCAAACCGTTCATCGCCGTAGCTATCGGCGTTGTCATCAGGAGCTGCGTTGGAGGTATCGCGATAGCGATCCTGTCCATACCGTTCCTGATCGCTATAGGCCTGGCGACGGTCGTCGTCCTGGCTGTCATACGAATCGCGGCGGCTGTATGCGTCCCGTTCAGGCAGGTCGTCCATATAGCGACGCTGGCTCTGCTGCTCGCTGCGTCGATCCTCCACTTCGACGTATTCCAGCTCCTCTTCAGGGGCGAAGCTGGCGCTTTCTGAGGCCTGCAGTTGTTTCTGCTGCTCTGCCGCCGGCTGTCCTGAGCTGAGCTGGTTCTCGACCGGCACCACATTGACCCGGTAGCGCTCTCGCTCCTGTTCTTCCCAGCTCGGTCCGCCAACGCCAAGTTTCTCTAAAACGCCGCTGTTGAGTTGCTTCAGTTTGTCTTCTGCGCCCTCGTAAACAATGATGCGATCAGGGCCGCTGCTGACGATTTCATCAACCGGGATTTCCCAGGTGCTGAGCACACCCTCGCCAAGGAGAGGCACTCCTAGGGCTCCCATCACCAACGTGCTGAGTTCGCCGGTTTCGATGTCGAACGAGAAGCCGAGCACCCGGCCGAGGACACTGCCGGATTCAGTGATGACTTGGCAGTTGATCACCCGGCTGTAGCGCTCAGGTGAGAACGTTTCGCTGAGCGAATCGATTGAATCCACCAGGATCACATCACCCACCTGGCGAATGCGCTCGAGGCGCATCCAGCGAGGCAGACCGGGGAGGAAGCGGGTGAGGGGGTTGTCGCGCAGGCCCAGGGCCACTACCTCACGACCATCGATATCAACGATCACTTCTCCGACCACGCCGAGGCGGCGGCCGGTGTCGCGGGTGATCACCTGGGTTCCCATTAGTTCGGAACGGAGCCACAGCCTGTCGCTGGGCACCGTTTCGAGAGGATCGTTAGGGGTTGGGGTCGAGGTCAAATTCAGGCCTCAGCCGTGGCAATTCGGACCATTTTGGCGTAGTGAGCTCGCATTGACTGTTTGTGTCAGAGGGTGCCTGTACTCCTGTCCTGGCAGGGTTGGCGGTCGGTGAGGTTCAGGCTGCGTCGGGAAGGCCCACCACCTGGGTGTGGGCGCCGCGGGCCTGGGTGACGCCGATGGTGCGTAGAGAGGCTCCAATCATTGGCCGGCGGTGACTGACCACCAGGAACTGGGCATCTTCGGCTTGGCGTGCGATCAGCGCGGCTAGACGCTCCACATTGACTCCATCAAGGAAGCTGTCGACTTCATCGAGCGCGTAGAAGGGCGAAGGCCGGAACCGCTGCAGAGCAAAGAGAAAGCTGAGGGCGGTCAGCGATTTTTCCCCTCCAGACATGGAGGCCAGCCGTCGCACTGATTTGCCTTTCGGATGCGCGACCAGAGTCAGCCCGCCCTCGAGGGGGTCAGAGGCGTTATCGAGCTGCAGATGGCCATCACCTTCGGAGAGGCTGGCGAAAATCTCACGGAAGTGACCATCCACCGCCTGGAAGGCCTCCATGAAGGCTTCTTGGCGCAGGGTGGCCACGGTCTCGATGCGAAGCAGCAATTCTTCCCGTTCCTGGCTGAGCACTTCCAGTCGTTCGCAGAGGTCGCCCAGGCGTGTCTCCAGCTCTTGCAGTTCCTCAAGGGCGAGCATGTTCACCGGTTCGAGTGCTTCCATGCGCTTCTGCAGCTCCTGCAGCGAGGCCTGAAGGGCTTCCAGCCCTCCGTCACGCACCTCCGCCGGGATCTCTGGGCGAGGGTCGGGCAGGGTCTGGCTCAGTTCTTGGAGGCGGATGCCGCCGCTGCGGATCTGTTCTGCAATGGTCTCCCGCTCTTCGCGTAGACGCTCCAGTTCCCAACGGGCTTGCTGCAGTTTCTGGCGCTGGTCGGCCACGATCGCTTCGGCCTCATCGCGTGCACGCCGTTGCTCTCCGAAGGCGGTTTGCAGCTCCTTTTGTTCGGCTTCCAGAGTGCTTTTACGGCTGGACAGCTGCTGCTGTTGCTCTCGCCACTCGCCATGGGCCTTGGTCAGTGCTTCCACTGCGTCCTTGAGGCGGGTTTCCTCTGCCTCCAGCGACTGTTGCTGATCGCCCAGGCGTTCCATGGCTAATTCGCGCTGGCGTTGCTCCTCCACCAGGGCGTCTTTGTTGTTCCGTGCTGACAGCAGCGTGGCGTCCGCTGCTTCCAGATCGCTCTGCAGTTGTTGCCAGGCTTCCATGTCACCTTCGGCCTGGGCATTGCGCTCTTGGCCGGTGAGCTGGTTGAGCTCGTCTTCTAGAGGGTTGAGAGCTGTACTCAGAGCCTCGAGGCGCTCGCGGCCGCTGTGTGCGCCGCTGCGCAGGCTGTCAAGACGCTGATTGCGCTGCCTGCAGCGTTCCATCAGCGGGCCATGGGCCCGACGGGCAGCGCTGCGTTCGGCGTCCAGACCGGCCTGGCGCTGTTCCAGTTGTCGCAGCCTCGGGCGTGCCGCTTCCAGCTGGTCGACGAGTCGCTGCTCTTCTCGCCGGCAGGCCAGGAGGGTTTCCCCCAACTCGAGCAGGCGACGACGTAAGGGCTCGGCTTCATCGCTGTCTTGGCTGGTGCCAAAACTCAGGCCGCTGCTGCGCTGAGAGAAGCTGCCGCCTGTCATTGCACCACTCTTTTCCAGCAATTCCCCTTCCAGGGTCACGGCACGGTGACGGCCCAGCTGTTGACGGGCCGTGTGCAGATCACTGAACACCTGGGTGTCTCCGAAGACATAGGCGAACACATCGCCATAGATCGGCTCGAAGCGCACCAGGTCGACGGCGCGTCCGATCAGCCCACCAGAGGCGGCACCATCGGGGCGTCGGCCCCTTGCCATGGCTGCACCACCACCGCCACCGGCGGCGCGGATCTTGTTGAGCGGCAGAAAGGTGAGGCGGCCGGCACGGCGGCTTTTGAGCAGCTCGATCGCCCGGGCAGCGATCCGGTCGTCATCAACGACCACCTGGCCAAGCCTGGCCCCTGCGGCGACTTCCAGGGCAAGGCGGTGGAGCTCTTCGACTTCGCCGAGCTGGGCCACAGGTCCATGAATGCCATCAAGCCCGGCTTCCAGCAGCAGGCGAAGGGCGCCGGTGCCCCGGCTTTCCTGCAGGGCTTCGCGGCGACTTTCCAGCTTGGCGATGTCGCGTTCAAGGCGGCTCTGCTCCTGTTCAAGCCTTGAACGGGTGCGTTGCTGCACCGCTACGGACTCGACCAGTTGCTGGACCTCTGCCTTGCCATCCTCTAGCGATTGCAGCAGGGTCTGCCATTCCGCTTCCAGCTTGGTGAGGGCCTCTTGCACTTGCTGGTCTTCAGAGCCGTCTTGCTTCAGCTCCTCCTCAAGTTCATGCAGGCGTTCCTGGTCTTGTACAAGCCGAGCCTTGAGCTGTTGCTGCTCTTGCTGCAGGGGTGTGATCTGCGCCTGAAGGTCCAGCCGGCGGCTGCTGCGCTGACGTTGCTCTTCCATCCAGGTGCCGGAGCGGCCGGCTACATCCCCGAGGCGGCGGCGTGAGACCTCGACGGCCGCTTCGGCTTGATGGCAGGCTTGCTCCGCTGCTTTTAAGGCATCACTGTCTGCATTCGTCTGCAGTGACTGGGAGTTGTCCTGCAGGGCGCGACGACGATTTGTTAGGTCATGGCGTTGGCCTTGGAGTTTTTCTCCCTCCTGCTTGTGCTGCACCGACTGGCGCTCCAGCTCTCGGGCCTGGCTCTCCAGGCCCGCCAGTTCTGCTTGCACCGCCAGAAGTTTGTCTTCGCCTAGGTCTTTGACCTTCTCCTGCAGCTGTTGGAGATGGGCTGCGGCTTCGCACAGGGTGGTTTCGCCTGTTTTCAGGGCTTCGTGATCGCGCACCTCCTGGTCTCCCAGGGAGCGGTGACGCTCCTGCAGCTGCGCCAGGGCTTGTTTCGCGGCCTCATAGGCCAAGACCAGTTCTTGCTGGCGACCCTCCTGCATCTGGGTGCGTAGGGCTTGGTAGGTGCGTGCCTTGGCGCAGTCCTTCTCAAGGCGTTGGCGTGCGCTGTGCAGTTCCTGCTCCACGATCCGGCAGCGCTCCTGGCGCTCCTGCACATCATCGAGTTTGCGCCGTGTCTGCTCGATACGGGTGTCGAACAGGGCAACGCCCGCCAGTTCATCGATCAGGCCGCGGCGTTCGCGGTTGCTCATCGACACGATGCGGGTCACATCCCCCTGCATCACGACGTTGCTGCCTTCCGGGTCGATACGTAACCGTCTCAGCTGGGTTTGCAGCTGTTGGAGATTGCACGGTTCGCCGTCGGCTGTGTAGCTGCTGCTGTAGGAGCCGCCAGGCATCACCCGCAGTTTGCGGGTCACCGTCCATTCCTTCTGGTCCGCTTTGATCCAGGGGCCTTCCTCGGGGGTTTCCAGGCCTTCTTCAGCGGCGTCGGGTTGCCAGTCGCTGAGGTCGAAACGAACGCTCACCATCGTTTCGGCGGATTTGCCTGCTTTGAGGATGCCGCTATTCACCAGATCGGGTAGGCGATCCGCCCGCATGCCGCGGCTGGTGGCCAGGCCGAGGCAGAAAAGAACCCCATCAAGGATGTTGCTTTTCCCCGACCCATTCGGTCCGGTGACGACGGTGAAGCCGGTGTCCAGGGGGATGCTCATCGCCCCCCCGAAGGACTTGAAGTGCTTAAAGCCAACCTGATTGATATGAACCAACAGGATCAGGGGGCTTTCAGCGCTCTGAAATTAGCGGAGGTTCTGGAAACCTCAAGGGGGTTGGCTCAGGTGCAGCGGCTCAACCGGCAATGGCCGTTGCTAATCAGGAGTTGCACCGGGTCGGGTAGCCCTACTGCTGCCATGCCAGTGAGTTGAACGATGACCGCATCACCAGGAGTGCCCGGCAGGGCACCTTTGTAGACCCCCCCCACGAGGAGTCGGGCCCAGCCCCGCCCTCCGGAGACGGCGGCCGACTCGCGCTCCAGCCAGACCAGGCGGTGGGGAGGAAGGGGTGTGGCCTCAAGGTCGGGACCATCAAGTTGCGGCAGGTGGTTCAGCCGCCAGGATCGGCAGGATTCACCGTCCTCCATCAGTAGATCCAGGTGGCATCCCAGCGGATCATCTGGAGCGCCGGTGTGTTCGAGCACGACATACCGCTGCATGGGGGGTTTCACCTCATTGTCACTATCCCTAACCTGCAGCTGGCGAAACGGATGTCCATGGAGTCGGCGCCATCCCCTGCGGATGATCAGTTCAACCCGGGAGCTGCTGCCTCCGGTCCACCGCTCCAGTCGGCGGCTGATCAGTTCCGGGAGCACTTCGAGACGCTGTTGCCGGAGATCCAGCGACGCTGGCCAGAGGTGGCTGAGCACACCCTTGAGGCCACCCGCGGCAGCCTTGATGAGGTTGTGCGGGTGATCTCGGTGCAGTCGGGCCGCGCCGCCAATCTCGTGCATGCCCAGCTGGAGGATCTGCTCCAGTCGTTTGGGAAGGACGGCGATGGCTTCAGTGGCGCCCTAGAACCGCTGGAACAGCAGCTCGAGCAACTGCTGGATGACTTGAATCACAGCTTGCGCCCGAAGATCGAGCGTCCTGTGCGTCAGCGGCCCTTGCTCTCGCTTGCGATTGCCGCCGGTGTTGGCATGGTGATCGGATCATTGATTGCCGGCGGGAGGCGTTCCTGATGTCTGATCTCTCTGACGACCAGGCCCAGCGGCCTGAATCCTCTCGGCCGAGGGGACTCGGTGCTGCGGCGCGGGTGACGGCGCTGGCCTCCTCCGTGATGGATCTCCACGTCCGCATCGCTTTGCAGGAGGTGGACCGGGAAAAGCGTCGCCTGATCAGTGGTGGTGTGTTCCTGGCGATGGGCGGCACGTTGATGCTGCTGGCCTTGGTCGCCGTTGAAGCGGCCTTGATGGTGTGGATGCAGGAGGCCTGGGGTTTGGGTGTGACGCGCAGCCTGCTTGCCTTAGCGATTGGCAATGTGGTGCTGGCTGGCATCAGCCTGAGGCTGGGAGGCCAATTGGCCAAGGGGCCTTATCTGCCTCAGACCTTGGAAGGGATTAGTCGCACCACCAAGGCGGTGCTGGGACGCTGAGATTCGCAGCACCGCAGCATCAGCGCACCTGGTAATGAAGCCAGCGACAATCGATCCCTCCGTTGCTGATCGGGATGCGGCGTGAGGCCTTCATGCGCAGGGCTCCAGTGATGCCGGGATTGCCGCTCAGCACCCAGACATCCCAGCCGGATGCTTGGGCTTTCAGCGTTGTTCCTAGATCGCTGTAAAGACTCTCCAGGTCCTCGCCATCGCCGACCCGTAGGCCATAGGGAGGGTTGCAGACCACCACCCCTGGGCCTGGCGGCAGCGAGAAGTTGCGGAAATCACCGGTTTGAATCGAAATGCAATCGTCCAGCCCTGCTGCAGCGATGTTGCTGCGGGCTTGGTCTGCAATGGTCGCGTCCTGCTCACAGCCGATGATCGGGGCCAGTGGCCGTTGCTTTTGGCTCCGATGTTTGGCTCTCTCGAGTTCGTCCTGCCATAGCTCGTTATCGAAATCCGCCCAGCCTTCAAGGCTGAACTGCCGTTGCAAGCCAGGGCAGTGGTTGTGCGCGAGGCTTGCCGCTTCGATCAGCAGCGTGCCTGAGCCGCAGAGGGGATCCACAAGGGGAGTGGTGCCGTCCCAGTTTGTGAGCCGGATAAGGCCGGCGGCGAGGTTCTCTTTGAGAGGGGCTGCGCCCATCGCAGCGCGGTAGCCACGGCGGTGGAGGCTGCCACCGCAACCATCCAGGCTGAGCACAGCGCCTCCGCGCCCGAGATGCAGATGCAGGTGCAAGTCAGGCTCTTCGAGATCGACGGACGAGCGCTCGCCCCAGAGATCCCGCTGTCGATCGACGATTGCGTTCTTGACTTGAAGGGCGTTGTAGTGGCTGTGGTTGAGGCCTTGGGCGGTGCCGGTGGCATCCACGCGGAAGGTCATTGAGGGATGCAGCCAGCGCTCCCAATCCACGGCATCCTGCACACCGTGATAGAGGGAATCCCTGCCGTCACAGGGGAAGCTTGCCAGCTCTCGCAGCAGCCGAAACGGTAGGCGGCACTGCAGATGCAAGCGGTATAGACAGGCTTTGTCGGCCTCAAAGGCAGCGGCACGCCGAAGCGGTTGCACCGCTTTGGCGCCCAGCGCGATCAGTTCTTGGGTGCCGGCTTCCTCAAGACCCTGGGGCAACACAGCAATGCCGCGATGCATGGCTTTGTGCTGTCGGTTCTCCCTCCCCAATCCTGTGTGCTCCTAGTGACCACTGCTGCCAGAATGGCAAGGTCCGGCTTCGGCCGGACTAGGTGATCCACACCGGTGTTTCGGACAGCGGTTCGATTCCGCTCAGCTCCATTCTCATTTCCTGGGGCTGCAATGGTTTCGACGGGGCATAAGGAGGGTGACTGAAGCCTGCTCGGTAAGAGCAAACCCGTAACAGCGAACAACATCGTTCGTTTCTCCCGTCAAGCAGCCCCTGTTGCTGCCTGACCCTTAGGGGAGATGGGGTGAGGTCAGCCTTATCACCCAAATGACTCATGGGGCCTGGAAGGGCCCTTTTTAGTTGTCAGAGACTTGCTTTTCGGGCCCTGGCGCAGCGGCTTGAAGTTGATTGCACGCAAATTTGCACGCAAGTGACTTGTGGATGGTGAGGGGCATTCGGTAAGCATGGGACTGGTCTGCTGCCCGCAGGCAGCCTCAATCCCCAGAAAGCCAGGGTGTTGTTGTTGTTGGCATCAATTGCAGGCTGGGATGCTGTGGGGTTGGCAGCATTGATGTTTCAACGCCAACTCGCCCACTGATGCCAGCAGCCTCGCCTGGGATCTATCAAGCCCTGGGCATGCATCTGGAGTCCACGTTGGTCTTGCCGGAGTTGATCCAAGCAGCTCCGGCTGTGGAGCGTGAGGCGCTGGTGCAGGTGGTGGAAGCTGATCACCGGGACTGGCCAACTCTTGAGGCCAGCCCCCACAGCACGCCAACGTTGCAGTTGGCGCCTCAGGAATGGCGTCTGGAACTTGAAGGGATTGGCTGGTTTCGTGCCACTGGTGGTGAGCGTTTGGAATGGCAGCGCTGGGACGACAGCGTCAGCGACCGCGACATCCGCACGTTTGCTGTCACAAGTGGGCTTGGAGCTTTAGCGATCCAGCGTGGTGCATTGGTTTTGCATGGAACAGCGCTGGAGCGTGAAGGAGAGGCGATTCTCTTGTTAGGCCATCCAGCTGCCGGTAAGTCCACCCTGGCCTGGTGTTTGATTCAAGAAGGTTGGCGCTTACTCAGTAGTGAGCTCGTTGCCGTGAGCCCTGATGGGATGGTTCAGCCAGGGATGCATCAACTCAAGCTCTGGCATGACGCTGCTATGGCTTTGAACTTGAATTGGGCGCAACTACCACCTGTACGGAAGGGTCTTCAGCGCTGTGCATTGCTAGCTGAAGATTTAACTTGCTTGCCACAGCCAACACCATTGCGCTTGATCTATGCCTTAAACCGCGCCAAAGAGGATTCGGGCAAAGAAGATGACGCTGAGGTAGGCGTTGAAATGGAAAAAGTATCTATCAAGGCTTCACGCTATTTCTCACAGACAACTGCCTTAATGCGCCTGCGCAACCAAGCCTTTCACGCCAGAATGTATCGAGGCATGGATGCAGAAGCGCAGCTGTTTATTCAGGCAGCTGCACTAGCTCGAACGGTGCCGTTGCATGCCTTGATCGTTCCAGATGGAATCAGAACGATGGCCGAAAGCCTGAAGAAGGTGAACCTGATGCAACCCGAATCAATGCAACAGCGCAAAGAAGCTATTGATGAGCATGCAAGCAATGACTGAAGATCACAGCTACTGGTATCTGGCCTCTTATCCAAAATCAGGTAACACCTGGTGCCGGGTATTTATCGCTGAATTATTGCGACTGGCCGGAGACGATCCTGGGGAAGAACTCAACCTCAATCAAGATATTGAAACGGGGGCGATTGCCTCATCAAGGCTTTGGCTGGACGATCAATTAGGAATCAATAGTTGCGATCTAAGTTTTAGTGAACTTGATCCGTTGCGCGGAGGTGCTGGTGCCAGTGCATGGCTATTCGCAGAAGGAGAGCGATTTCATAAAGTGCATGATGCATTCAAGTCGCCTGATTCCCGTGGTCGCCCGGTGGTGAGTACAACAGGTTGCTCTGGAGTTGTTTATATCCTGCGCCACCCGGAAGATGTGGCCGTGTCACTCAGTCACTTCTTCTCATGGCCGCTGGATCGATGCGTTGACTCCCTGCTTGATCCCAATGCAGCGCTGGTGCCAGGGGAACGCTTTGGCGGCCACCAGGTGCGGCAATACATGGGCCGCTGGGATCAACATGTGCGCTCATGGGTCGATCAAACTCAACTACCAGTGTTGATCATGCGCTATGAGGATATGTTAGCGAAAGGATCAGAAACATTCACAAAACTAGCAACTTTTTTGGGCCTCCCGAATGACGCTCATCTGATTGATCAAGCACTAGAAAATACCTCCATCGATCGACTCAAGAAGCTTGAGGAAGATGTTGATGGTTTTGCAGAAAAACCAGCCGGTTGTGAGCGGTTCTTCCGCTCAGGCCGGACAGGAGAAGGAGCAGAACAGCTTTCAATTGAGCAGCGAAAGCGACTAGCAAATGGATTATCTGAGGCGATGAACCGGTTTCAATACGAGGGCCCAGACGTTGACTGATCATCGAATTGAATTTGTATTTGGAGAGGTGAATAACCAGCTGAGGAGCGAATTGAAAGCTTTCTGGAAGCAGAATAACAAGAGCTATCAAGAAGAGTTGAAATCATTTCGCTCCGAATTTGCCAAAAATCGGAAGAGCATGGGTCCACCTAAAAAGACCATATCGCGTCAGCCAGCTGCAATTTCGCGTGATCAATCAGGATTGATTGATGGTGTCGTGTTTGTCGTATTGAAAGAGCTAGATAATTCAATAGGGCTCGGAAGCCATGCCTACTTTCAACGGATGTATGTAATTCCAGAATCCAGGAATCCACGTCTGGCAAATCAGCTCTTTAGAACATTCCTTGAAGGGTTTGATCGTGAAGTAGAGAAACGTGATCATCGAGCAAAAGTATTGCTGTCTGAAAACATTAATCCTGGCTTGCAAAAAGCACCCATGCGACGTTATTTTGCACGCCTTGGGTTCCAAATGCTTGGAGGAAATCAACTTGGCGGTGAAATTTGGGCTAGAAAGCTCAAAACACACTTCTCATTTTAATCATCAACTACGGCAATCACTTTCTTCTCCAAGGCGGCTTCCAGCCATGCTTCAACAGAGGTCTTGCATTCATCTTGGGTGACTTCATACTCGTCCTGTAAATGCTTGCAGAGTTCAACCAGCGTAGGTTGAGATTTTAGTGCATTCCAAATGGCTGAGCCTGTTTCGTTGAGAACTAGATAGTCGCAGGTGTCGCTTTGAAATAAAGCTACATCGCCATCGAGTTCGGTGCAAACAGCTTGGGAATGCTGCTTAAAACGTTTGCTGCTACTAACCATCGGACTTTTAAAACTCATCATTAGCATCTTGCCAATAATGGCATAGAAATCGGTCAGAACATGGCACGTCAACCGCGCTATCTGCCAGCAGGCCACTCCTTTCATATTACGCTTAGATGCAATAGCCGTCAGTTTCTGATTGCCAAAGGATTGAGACGGGATGTGCTGTTAGCTGTGCTCTCTAAAGCCAAGCAAAAGGTGCCTCATCGCTTGTATGCGGTGTGCCTGATGGCTAATCACCTGCACTTGCTGGTGAGACCTGATGATGCATCACAGCTGCCAAAGCTGATGCACTGGTTTGGCTGGTATTCAGCCATGGCTTTGAATCGCCTTTCTGGACGTTGCGGGCATTTTTGGGAAGCCAGGTATTACGCCACTGCCATTTCTCCCAAAGATCACAGGCGAGTGCTGAATACATTGCGCTACATCCATGCCAATCCAAAGGCAGCAGGAGTGCGAAAGGGCTTCTATGACCCCTATTCCAATTACGGGCATTACGGACGGTTGGCATGTGATGGCATCAGTGAGTGGCACCCTAGTTTTCTGCAATTGGCATCCAGCCTGAAAGGCTGTTCCAGGCGATATGCAAGGTTCTGCCAAAAGTATCGCCATCACAGCAAAGGCGGCTCTAGGTGCCATTGGGGCTCAAGAATGCTGAAACGACTGGTTGAAACCAATAGGGGTGCCAGAAGCAAGAAGAACCGGGTCTCACCAGGACAGCAGAAATTACCTTTTGCATTTGACATTTGCCTTAATCAAATACCAGAAAACTGGTATCAAGTTGCGGTGAGATTTAGAAGGGAAAATGGCATCCGTGATGGTGATTCACGGCCATTGCTTGGTGAATAAATTGAGGAGATAAGCGTATTATTAGAGATCAACAATGCAGAGGTTGAGCTTGCTTTGCCTAAATGTTTAAAGTGGAATTAATTAATATAGAAATCATCAATGGAAGAAATGCTGGCACGATATAGGTGCCAGGTAATGAATGGCATTTGGATGGGATTTAGGCGTGATTAGGCAGTGATTAAAGAAATAAAAAGCCCCTGCAGCCTCTGCAATCGCAAGGGCTTTGGGAAGGGACGTCGGACGGCCTGTAGAACAACGGGTTGTGCACCCCTATCTCACGTGCCAATTAGTCTCTGTCCCACCCATCCAAGTATTCTTTGTAGTGCGAGTGCAGTATTTCAACGGACTGCTGAATTGTTCACAAGTGTAATGTCCACCCAAGGGAGTTCTGCTTTTGCCTTTTGGTCCTTTTGCAAGTTCGTTATCATCCTTGTTGTCGTGCACCCGTACATTCCTGTTCTTGGGTGATGCTGTTAACGCATTAATTGTTGGATTCTCCCACTTTTTCTTCTTAGCTGTTGTTGTACTTGGCCCGCCAAGACGAACCTGTAGATCAGTTGAAACGCGGGTATCAAATGCCTCGTCGTAGGAGATATTGACTCCTGCTGTTAAGCCACTGCTGATCTCATAAGCGAGGCGACCACGCACGCCTGAACCATCGACGTCTTCTTGATCGCGGTGTTGGTAGTAGTAACCAGCAGAGGCATGAAGTTGTGGTCTAATGAAATAGCCAACATCGAGGCCGTAGGTGTTCAGTGCACCAGCGTCATAGTGACTATTTAGTTTTTGCTCAACATCCCCGAAGGGGATCAGCCCATAGCCATTGAAGGTCCAGCTGTTGGAGACCGCTTCTGCATTGACGGCGATCTGGTTGAAAAAGATCGTTTGCTTATCAAAAACTGGGATGTTGGTATCGGCGTTGCCTGATTTGATGGTGCGGGTGTCATAACCAGCGTTCAGCCCGTACATCCAGCTGCGGTCATCGTTGAGCCAGCGGTAGCCCAGGCGTGTGGAGGTGGAGAAGCCACCATCCACATCGGTGTTGATGATGCTGCTGTAGCCCTCACGGTCAGCAAAGTTGACGTTGACGAGTGCATCGAGGAACCAGACGCTGTTTTCACCAACCGACAGTGGAAGGAAGCCGCCAATGCCGGTTTGGTTGGGTGTGCTTGCCCCTTGCAGTGCGCCTTGAAACCCAATGGTGGGTTTGACCACATCAGCGAGGGTGATGCTCATCACGCCACCGAGATCCTCAGCACTGCCGTTGTCCTGAGCAGTCGCTGGCAGGAGAGGGGCGTTGGCGAGGATGAGTGCAGTGGCACCACCAAGCGAGAGCGACAAGCGGATGGAACGCTGCATCAAACAACCTTGAGTGGTCAGATGATGCCGTCGATGTTGTGGGTCATCGCACAGGGTTGTTACACAGCTTCAAGCGCCTAGCCCACTTGCTTCTGCCTGTGGTTGCAGCCCACCACCGTGGATGATGGGTGCGTGTGTCGCGGGTCATGGGTCAGGAGTGACTGCCTGAGTGTTCCCCGCTCTGCTCGATTGGGGCATGACGCAATTTCTGCATCAAATCGAGAGATCTTCGAGCAGTCCCGCCACTCCAAGAGCGGTCGCCTCGATGTTCATGGCACCCTCCAAGGCTTTGCAGGCCGCGGCCATTACGGAAGGAAGCTCACGCCCTATCACCCAAGTGACCCATGGGGGCTGGAAGGCCCCCTCAAATATTGCAAATACTGGGATCTGCGAAGTGGACACGGAGGCCTCAAGCAGCCTTGCACGCAAATCAGCACTCAAACCTCTCCCAGCCGTTCTCGACGGCATGGCTAAGGCAGAGGCGCTTGCCTTTGCCTCCCGTCTGTTTGGTGCCGCGAAAGCGGGCGGAGCCGTCTGGGGCGCTGCCTAGGTTCCTGATGTGTCACCTTCCAATAGCCCTGCAGTAGACCAGGCAGCTAGGAGGCCCTTGCGCTGTTGGGCAGGATGCAGGCCCTTGAATAGCAATTACAGGCCATGCAGACGCAACCCACACCAGCTACACAGTTCCTATCTGGCTTCTGAAGCGCAAGAGGTAATCAAATGGATCTCCTGCTAGCAATTGGCATTCCCGCATTGCTGTTAATAGTCGGGACTCTTCTTCTCTCCAATGGCAGCAAGGAATTGAGAGAGAGTCTTTTTCGTTTTGAGATGAGTGGTACGTCATCTCAGATCTGGACATTCGGGATCCTCTTTATGTCTACAGCCTCAGTCATCATTTATTTCTTTAACAAGTAAGCAGCGCATTACCAAAAGCCCCAACTTGCACCTGAGCAACACAGCAAATGTGATTCCCAGACTTTCCCGTATCCAACAACTCTGAAGTTCCAATAGGAAAAACAGGAGTTATTGGCTAGCGCTGCCCTGGCAGCACCCATTCATACAGCTGCTGCTGAGCGGCCCGGGGGCTAACCTTTTTGACTCTGCGATTCCGCTCAGGCAGTGCACTCTTGACAGCAACGGTTTACTAGAGCTGTCACTTCAACCCTCTATCTGTGTTGAACGCTCTTGGCTCATTGTTGAAGTGGCTATTCCTCAAAAAACCTGATCAGCCGACATTTGTCGAAAGTAAGCCAACGCTGAAAGAACGGACTCAGCAAGCGCTGCAGTCCGATCAAGCGTCCGCCATTCATAAAGGCCCCCGAGGTGGCTTTTATCGAATCGATGCCAAAGGGAGGAAGGTGTACCTCAAGGCGGCGGAACAGCCAAAGCAAGGCAAGCCGCGTCGAGCCAAGCGGCGACGTTCTCAAGCGGCATAAGCAGTGTTGCCGAAAGACCTGGAATGCAAAGGAAAGCCGTCAATAACTGAGGGCTTTCCTTGCTACGACGAACCACAAGTTCGCTGTAAGGCTGCCTTCTTAGTGTGGTCAATACACCTGTACTTGTAGGGAGTTGACCAGTTCTGTGCGTGCCGAAACGACTGCTCCCTTTGGCAGCGGATGTTGTTCTGAACTCGCTTCACAGGGCAGCTGCACTTCAATCGCCAATGACCATCACCACCTGGCCGCACACCGCAGCTGCCCAATACAAAACCCTGCTCAAGAAAGCAGGGTTGTCGTTCAGATTGAATCTGATCAGTGAAAGACACCAGGGTTGTCACTGGTGTCACCACCAGGGGGCATCCAGACACCGTCACCCCCAAAGATGTCGCTCACTGGCGTATGAAATCTCTCAGGGAGTTTGCCTGTTCTCTGCGTTTCTTCAATTTCCTTGGCACCTTTATACACGGCTACGGCAAATTGAGTGAAAAATCCCCACGGAGTCAATTTGTCGCCTCCTGAGCATGCGCTGAGCGTGTCGATGCTTAATTCTTGATCGACATCAGCATGAATGGAATGCAGTTGTGTTGTGACTGGGCGTTTGATCATGGTGGTGGTGCGAAGTGAGTCGAGGAGGTCAGCCCTCCCGCCTCGCAGACCATCGCCTTGATCGCCACAGACTTCGTTGACCTGGCTCAATGTCTGCTGTGACCTTGGTCACACAGGTTGGGGTCGCTGCCGAGACGGCTTGTCCAGGCATGAGTGCATTACAACAAGGATGTTGCCGCGCATCCATTTTGTCTATTCAGCATTACTCACTTGATGTGTTTGCACACTGCATCATGCACTGCGGATCCATAAGTGTTCGGCATGACTGGATTCATCTCCATTGATTTGGTCGAGGCATTGCCGCTAATCACGTAGTAGTACTTGTTCACTATTCGTATTTTTGGGAATTGAATCTCTGCCCCGTCTATGGTGTAAATTCCATTGTTGCTCGTGGTTTCAGGTTCTATTCTTGTGAAAAGAGTGTGGCCACTTGTGTTTGCAGAGCAATTGAATCTCTCGATCAAAATGTAGTAGTTGAAGCTGCCCTTTGGCTCGAATGAGAGTTGAACCCTTTTCAGTTTTTCGATGGTCACAATGCTGCCACTCCTGCTTGCTCTGCGAATGTATCTTGCTTCTCCGGGTTTTCTATTCCTGAATTGTGGGTACCAAGGCAGTATTCCCCACTCTCCCTGCCAGCCGCCAATCGTAGGTGGTAAAATGATTGTTTGGGGGATGATTTCTGCATTGCTCGCAGTTGCCACAAATAAAGACGCTGTCATCGCAATGGCAGCAGCAATCTTTTTCATCAAGCGTTGATATTTGCTGCCACTCTACGTTTCTTTGCTCTCATTGCGCATCTTCGATTTGAGCCAAAGCGTCATGGACGCATCACTGGTGGGCGCAGCTCCTTGGGCCATCGCTCCTCCGCCTGGAGGCCCCGCCGTTGATGGAAGTGATGGTTGTTGCCCGTTGGTGGCATGGTCTTGTGTGCCGCCGGAGCCTAGTCATATGCACCGGGTTGTCGACGACCTCAATGGCAAAACCATCTCGGTTGACTTGAAGCGCGCTAAGGGGTTCTGGTGATGGCTCGTCTCCGCCGGGGCTATGCCTTTGCTTTTCCCGGTGCAGGTGATTCCGCTGGCCGACCTTTTGCGTCGTGAGCGCCGATTCCTTTGGTGGTCGCAGTGGTCAATGTCAGTGCGTAGTGGTCTGCAGCTGGGAAAAGGCAGCGATGCAAGAATATAGTCGCGCTTCGGCCTGGTTTGTGGTCAGTATGTTGTTTCCAGAATTGGCAACTTAAAGGATTGCCAGTGGCCAGAGGAGCGATATGTTTGGATGGTCAATATCTATTGAAACGATGCTCACCGGCTCCGACCTCCTCTCCAAAGTCAAAGAACTCGGGGACGTCTCCAAGAGTGACCTGGCAACGGCTTGTGGTTACGTTTCTGACAAAAAGGACGGCGGTCAGCGAGTCAACTTCACCGCTTTCTACGAAGCTCTTTTGAATGCCAAGGGTATTGACCTGGGTGGTGGTACTGCAGGCATTGGTAAAGGTGGACGCAAGTTGTCCTACGTCGCCAAGGTGCAGGGCAATGGCAACCTTCTGATTGGCAAGGCATACACAGCAATGCTCGACCTTCAGGTTGGAGATGAGTTTGAAATCAAGCTGGGTCGCAAGCAAATCCGCCTCGTTCCCGTTGGTGGTTCAGACGAAGAAGATGGTGGTGAAGACTGAATCACTGCCTAGGTCTTAGTGGGTCATAGGGAGGGGCTTCACAGTCCCTCCTTTTTATTGCTATTCGCAACCATCACCCGAGCTACCTTTCTTGATTGAAATGGTATGTCTGGCTAAGCCTTCATTCAGACCAGAGCCGTTGCGGCAATCCTGCAATCCCTTAGATCACCACTTCAGAAGATAGACCGGGTGGTGTGGTCATTCTCTGGCTTCCAGACGGATTCGAGCATCGGCCTGTATCCGTCGAATGGCGGCTTTCACAGGTAGAACGCCAGCAACGACATTTATCAGTACGACGAGTAATCCCACAATGGATCGAATCCATAGCTGAACCCAGAGTTCATTTGTCAGCGTGGGCTCATTGATAATCTGCTCTGCATCTAAGGGCAGCAGAAAATGGAAAAGCACCAAGATTCCTGCAGAGGCCAGCAGCACAACAAAGCGAGCTAAAAAATCCCACAGCAGGGGTGTGATCGTGCGCCGAGTGATGGCGTAATAGATGCCTGCAAACGGCAGAAAGCAATGGGCGATGGACCAAGGCCAGGCACGGTCCTGCAGCCGGTTCTCCAGAGCCAGCTGACGGGCCGATTGCTGAGCATCCCTTCGGCTGAATCGCTTCAGCTCACGGCCGTCTGCACGAATGGATCGGATCGACTCAAAGACCACACCCAAGACCAGCAGATTGATCCCAAGCTGAAGGATGGGATCCAGCCGCCAACCCTGGAAAAAGAGAATGCCACCCACTAACGGCAGGGCGATGTTGCGCCCAGCCAAATTGATCAGAAACAGTCCGAAACCAAGCCCCCGAACGGGACCACGCGCTTGGCCCCTCCGCATCAGAGCATCAAAGCGTCGCAACGACACAAAAAGAGCAGGAATCCAGAGCGCCAGCAAAAGGAGACCTGAGTACGCAGCCCAGTTCAGACCCGCATACATCATTGGGAGCTCTGTAGGTTCGACATTGTTCCGCAAGCGTTCATGAGCGTCGACTCTCTCGCAATGCAGATGATTCACTTTCCCATCGCGACGTTTCGATAGAAACGGTGAAACCCTGTCGCGGTGAGCTGGTCCTGTCTTCCGGCGTCTTGAGGTGTCGCATCTACCCGCAATCCTGAAGCTGCAGGATTGCCGCTTGCGTCAACCGATGGATCGCTTATTCATAGAGCTAACTTGACTTCGTTTGTATTGAGCATGAAGTTCTCTTTTTCGGTCATGTCGTGACGGCTTGGCAGTGGCAAAGAGTTGGGCCTTTTGATCACGGAATAGTGCATTGGCTATCACTTCCATGGGTCAGGATATGTGAATGAAAGGTTCGTGATCTCAGTTGATTGGTCATTGAGTTGGCATGACAATGCCTGGTGACCGACCGAGCACGACAGAGTGGTTGGCCAGCCTGATTACGGCTCGCTCATTGATTTGAATGCACCCATCCACGCTTGAGTGACGATGTTGCAGTGGCCATGACGTCCCTTTGTGCAGTGCGTGCATCACGAAACTGCCAGCACTGACGGCGTTTTTCTGTTTCCTGATCAGGCCTAGACAGGGCTTGTTGGCGATGGCTAGAGATGTAGGTGCCAAAACTCTTAGGCGATGACTCGCTCTACCGCCGCTCTGGCTGCTGCACTTTCCCTGCTTCTGCCACTGGGGCAACCGCTCTTGCTGGCATCCACTGCTGCTCTGGCGACTGCGGCGCTGGTGTTGTCTCCCGAGGCGGCACAGGCTTTAGGTGCAGAGGATTATGTTCGCGAAGGAGTTAAGAAGCGAAAAAGCGGTGATTCCCAAGAAGCGATTGCTGATTTCAATCAAGCTCTAGAAATTGATCCGCAGAATGCCCGTGCCTACTTTGAACGTGGTTTTGCCAAGAGATGGATGGGTGACTATAAGGGCGCAATTGATGATTACAATAAGGCGATAGAGATTGATCCAGCGAACGCAGTCTTCTTTAATAATCGTGGTTTTGCTAAGCAATTGTTGGTTGGCGAGAAAGGTGCTGACCTGTATTTGCTAACCCAAGAAGCCATTGCCGATTATACCTCGGCAATATCGATCGATTCGCAATTTGCCCTTGCCTATTCAAACCGTGGCGCGGCTAAGGCTGCTTTGGCTGATTATCAAGGTGCCATAGATGATTTTTCAAAGATGGTAGCAATTGATCCTCGCAATCCCGTTGCATACAGCAACCGTGGACTTGCGAAGGGGAGGTCTGGTGACGCAGAGGGTGCTTGCAAAGATTTCATGAGAGCAATCGATTTAGGTGATACATATGCTTTAGCCTTATTCCATGGCAATTGTGATCAAAGTGCTCAAGATTGATCGATGTCAAGGAAGTTGGGATTGAGTCGATAAGCTTGTTGAGGCCCGGTATTGTTTTGCCGAGATAATCGAGGTTATTTCTAAGGATGTCTCTGTTGATGTCAATCGGGATGTTGTAAAGGAGCGGATTGCTGGTCTTGGGGCTGCACGCTTTCTCCGCCTTCGTATCGGCGGCGGTGCCTAGGAAGCAATGGCGATGTGGCCAGCGGCAAGCGCATGATCATCCCGGCATCCTCAGGCCACTGGCGCTCAGGTTGCCAGCCCAGATGCTTGAGATCGGGATGCGCAGCCAAAGCCGGCCCAATGCCCACTTCTGCTGCTGATCAGAAGTTGTCGAAGATTTTTTGCAGGGTGTTCCGCTCGCTCTGAAGTGAATTGGCTCGCATCGGCTTGCCCATCGGTTTGGGCTGTCTTGGACGATTCAGAAACACTTTGCTGAGCCACCACACCTGGAGGCCGAGAAAAGCGATGGCCAGCAGTCCTAATTCAAGTGCTCCCTGCATCAGTAGTGCTTCCCTCTGTTCTCAAGAGCATCTCTTTTCCAGCACTCCAATTCTTCAGGTGTATGAAGCGGGGGCGGTTGGGTTTTGTTTGTCAGTCGCTGAAGCAGCAGCAGGAGCAATCGTTTCATGCCAACAGTGTGGCTCTGTCCTGGACCTAGGCGCAGTTTGTGGCCGATTGACTCGGCTCCAAAGAGGAAGGCCGCCCCTCCCGATGGAGAGACGGCCTAGCTCGCTCGTTTGTGCATGGTTCAACCCATCACGTCAGAAGAGAGAGAGTGGAAGCGTCTGGCTCAAGGCGCCCTGGGGCCATGGGCTCTAGGTGTTGGGTCGTTGACTCAGAGGGCACCTAGGGCGGTGCAAGTGGAGTGTCGATTGGCGTGGCGGACCGATGCATGCCTACCAAAGGACCAACCCTGGTCATGGTTGAGACTGTTGGAGCAGGGGCCAGAAAGTCAGTCTGCTTCTGTGATCTGCGCTGGTGGAGTGTCGGCCGTCATGGGCACCTCCGATCTCGATGGCCTTACTTTCCACCCGCTAGGGGGTGTTTGGCATCGGTCGAATCGCGCATTGCCTTCTGAGCCGAACCGCATGATTGTGGAGATGGCGTGCCCAAACTCGGATGCTGGGCCGTACTGCTCAAGCTTCGATCGACTGTGATCTGAGTGAAGGCAAGAGTGCTCGTTGGGGCTTGGCTCCCTGCCTCGGCCCTTGAAGCCCCTCGCCATGCGCGGCTCCTACGACGGCCAAACCTGCACTTGTCGCACATCTGCCGGAGAGCTGATGGGGCTGGCTAGCAGCACACAGTTGCCCACAACAATCGTCTTGTCGTTCACGACACGATTGATCACCAAACACCAGGGCAACGGGAGTTCATCGCGGCTGACAAGCCAGCAAAAAAAATGTTGGAACCATCAGGCGCCGCCTTCGCTACACCTGCCTCAAATCGTAAGATCTGGATCTCCTTGACCCAAGCATCGTTGAAGACTGAGAGCCCTTTTTGATTGGCCTTCGTTCCACGCTCACAGTGGAACTGCATCAGTTCTGCATCTCCCTGGAGGAAGTCATCCCTGACGTCCATCCAAGCCTCATGTTGAGGTTTTGCAATGCTCGGCGACATCGCCAAACACAGCACGCTTAAGACCATCAGAAGGGATCTCAGCTGGTTGAGCTTGCAATCTCTGGTGACGTTGTGCGGATGGCTCATGCCCAAGCGATGACTGAACGCATGCTGAGTAATGTTTGCAGAGCCGTCCATCGCTTTCGGTACCATCTCCACCCCCTCGTCCCAGCAGATCGGGCTTGTTGCGCTTGATCGCTGCAGATCAGTCCGTCTCAATCGAGTGCGTCATCGTTGTCGGGTTTAGCCGCTGTTGATCCGTTGGTTCTGTCGCCTCTGGAGGAGGGACGATGAAAACCAGTAACGATCGATCGGCATGATTGATTTGCTCCCGATCCGGATTGACTTGAAAATGGTCGCGAGCTGGGGAGGCGGCCTGCTGGTTGTCTTGTGCAGTGGGTGTATGCCTACTGTTTTGCATCGGATGATCACTTGCTCGGTGATCAAGGACCAATTCCACAGTCAGCAGAGTGGGATCGCGAAAGGAGAAGGTCCGTTTGGGGTCAAGCTCTTTCGGTCAGAGTCTGAGATCAGGGAAGCTCTCAAGCACAACGTGGAGCATTACGGGAAGCATTGGAAGGATGAAGGTTGCCAGGGCTTGCTGATTGAGGGTGAACCGCCGTGGCTCAGGTTGCTCTCAGTCGCGTCTGTCCAGACAGCTCCAGCCACCCCACAGCAGCACGCCCATCCTCAGCCCAGCCACTGACTGGTGTTTGCGCTGTTGTGAGCAAGCTCACAGCACTGCTTGAGTCAGATCAGCAGGTCAGCTGGTGATTCCGGAGATGGTGAATGCATCGGAGGGAGCGATCCCACCTCACTCATCACCCCCATCAGAGCAATGACCACGATCAAAACCATCGCCGCCGCTGCTGCCTCCCTCGCCGCTGGTGC
>NZ_UCNN01000011.1 GCF_900473935.1 Synechococcus sp. UW105
TTTAAGGATGGCCTGAGTGTTTAAGGAAGAAGATGATCAAGCTCAATGAGCTGTGTGATTTTGGTCACAGATAGAACTGTGCTGGAGTTCTGTCTGTTTTATGACGTCTGCGAAGACCAAGTTTGAAAGTCGAATGGGGGTACGTCTGAGTTGCAGACTGCCTGAAGGTGCTAACGGAAGCTGGTTGGGCGTCGTTGTGCATGAGTCAGTGCAATATGGAGGTGCAGAAGAAAGGGGTCAGCCACATGTTGTGACCAACCCCTTCCGTTTCTGATGAGTGAGACTGGCTCGTCTCGATCAATTCATCATGTCTTGCCAAATGCTTGCTTTTGGGGCGACATTGAGCTTGGTGGACTGAAGGAGTCGAGGTGCTTGAAGCTTGGAAGAGCGTCGCAAGAAGGTCAGTGCACGAAAACCACCTGCGATGGATTGCAGTTCTTGTTCGGTCAGTTCGTGGTTGAGGTTTTTCATTGTTTTGAGTTAGGTGCTAGTTGCTTGTCCTGAGTTGGACTGTTTAAGGATGGCCTGAGTGTTTAAGGAAGAAGATGATCAAGCTCAATGAGCTGTGTGATTTTGGTCACAGATAGAACTGTGCTGGAGTTCTGTCTGTTTTATGACGTCTGCGAAGACCAAGTTTGAAAGTCGAATGGGGGTACGTCTGAATTCCACTCTCCCTCGATCAGTGGATCTAAGTGGTCAGTGTTTTATTGATATCCTGTTATGCATGACTAGGCATCAGCTTTTGCCTAAGCCCTGATGAAGAAAGGGTGGTGGGCTGCGATTTCTTTATTTCTTGATGATCAGAGAGTCCGCCGCGCTGACGGCGCGCATCAGTTGCGTCGCCACTCCGTGATCCCACCAGGCTTGTCGATGAGTTCGATGCCCTGGGCGGTCAGTTCGTCGCGGATGCGGTCGGCTTCGGCGAAGTTCTTGGCGGCCTTGGCCGCTTTGCGCGCTTCGATCGCAGCCTGGATCGTGGCGTCATCGGCCGCGCCCGCTTGCTCCGCTCCAGGGTGTTCTTCCTCGCTCAGGCCGAGCACGGCAGCAAGTTCCCGCAGCAGAAGCCATCGATTTCGAAGGTCTGCAAGTTCTTCGGTGGATTGCTCTGGCTGGTCGCCTCGGTCAAGACGATTGGCGATGCCGCGCAGGGGCCGCGCTAGGTCGAACAGGACTGCAAGGGCTCCGGAACTGTTGAGGTCATCGTCCATGGCCGTGATGAAGCGCTCCCGGAACGAATCAAACCCATCGTTTTGGCTGGCCGAGGCTGTTTGCGCGCCTTTAGTGAGGGCAGGTGCTTCAGGCCAGCACAACGCGGCTGCATGGTGGTGACCAAGGGCAATGGCTGCGTTCAGTCCTTTCCAGCCTGTTGTGGCTGCATCCAGTGCCTCTTTGGTGAAGTCCAGGGGCTTGCGGTAGTGGGCCTGTAACACGAACAGGCGCAAAGTCATGGCCGACACACCATCGTCAAGCAGGGCTCGGATGGTGGTGAAGTTGCCCAGTGATTTCGACATCTTTGTGCCGCCGACATTGACCATGCCGTTGTGCATCCAGAGTTTGGCTAGCGGCTCTCCATTGGCTGTTTCGGATTGAGCGATCTCGTTTTCGTGGTGGGGAAAGACCAGGTCACCACCACCCAAATGGATGTCAATCGTCGGTCCGAATTCCTGGCGCACCATGGCTGAGCATTCGATATGCCATCCAGGTCTGCCGGGACCCCAGGGGGAATCCCAGCTTGGCTCACCATCTTTCGCTTTTTTCCAGAGGGCAAAGTCGAAAGGATGGCGTTTGCGATCGTCTTCCTGATCGTTGGTGCGCCCACTGGCACCTTGCTGCTGGTCGTTGGGATCGCGACCACTGAGTTGTCCGTAATTATTCGCTTTGGAAATATCGAAGTAAACGTCACCACTAGAGCTGTATGCAGCTCCTTTGTTTTCCAGCTCGCTAATTAATGTCTGGATTCCATCAATGCACCCTGTGGCTCTAGGCATGCGGTCGGCAGGCAGGATGTTTAGCCTTGCCATGTCGACTTCAAATGCTTCAATATTGCGCTCGCTTACTTCTTCCATTGTGCTGCCTTCTGCGGCAGCCTTGTTGAGGATTTTGTCGTCAATATCGGTATAGTTTTGTACAAACGTGACCTCGTAGTCCTTCCAAATTAAGTAACGGCGCAGTACGTCCCAATTGATATAACTGCGGGCATGCCCCAGATGGCAGAGGTCATAGACAGTGACCCCACAGCAATAGATCGACGCCTTACCAGGCTTCAGTGGCTCGAACGTTTCTGTTCGATTCCGCAGGCTGTTGGTGAAGCGAAGGGGCACAGGTCTGGCCAAACACTTGTTGGAGGTTACGGCGAAGCCCTTACTTCGCCTCCATCCAATTCGCCCCGCAGCCGGTTTCCGCCACCAGCGGCACGGTCAGCTGAACGGCGTTTTCCATGGTGCTCACCACCAGCTGCTGCACGCTGTCGAGAGCGGCAGGATCCACCTCCAGCACCAGTTCGTCATGCACCTGAAGCAGCAGACGTGCTGGCAGCCCCTGCTGTTCGAGGCCAGCTTGCAAGTGCACCATCGCCAGCTTGATGATGTCGGCGCTGGAGCCCTGAATGGGAGCGTTGGCTGCCGCCCGCAGTTGCTGGGCTTCCATGCCACCGCGGCGGGCCACCTCCAGATCGATCTCCAAAGGGTCTTTGCCCAACAAACGGCCGAGGCCATTGCGGTCGAAATGGAAGGGACGGCGCCGACCCAGGATCGTTTCCACGTAGCCGCGGCTGAGGGCTAGGCGTTCTTGCAGCTCCAGAAAAGCGAACACCTTTGGATAGCGCTGCTTGTACTTGGTCAAGAACTCCTTGGCTTCGGCTTGGCTGACGCCGGTCTCGCGGGCGAAGCGCTGGGCGCCCATGCCGTAGATCACTCCGAAATTGATCGTTTTACCCAGCCGGCGCTCATCAGCACTGACCTCCTCCTTGTCGAGCAGCAGACGGGCCGTGAGGGCATGCACGTCATCACCGTTTTGATAGGCCTGCTGCAGGACGTCTTCGCCGGAGAGGTGGGTGAGGATACGCAGCTCGATCTGGGAATAGTCGGCACTGAGCAGCTGCCAGCCTTCTTGAGGCATGAACGCTTTGCGAATCCGGCGTGAGAACTCCGTTCGCACCGGTATGTTCTGAAGGTTGGGATTGCTGCTGCTGAGGCGGCCGGTGGCTGTGACCGCCTGATTGAAGTCGGTATGGACCCGCCCGGTTTCTGCTTCAAGCAGCTGGGGCAAGGCTTCGACGTAGGTGCTCTTGAGTTTGCTGAGCACACGGTGCTCCAGCAGCAGCGGCACGACCGGATGGTCGCCCTCCAGCTTTTCAAGCACGGTGGCATCGGTGCTCCATCCGGTCTTGGTGCGCCTGGATTTCTTGCGGTTGAGCCCGAGGCTGTCGAACAGCAGCTCACCCAGTTGCTTGGGTGAGGCGAGGTTGAAGCTGGCACCAGCCACCTCTTGGGCTTCGCTCTCGAGGCGTTCAAGGGTGGAGCCAAGCTCTGCCGAGAGCTCCTTGAGATAGGGCACATCAATGCGGATACCGGTTGCTTCCATCAGGGCCAGCACCGGTTCGAGTGGTAGCTCCACTTGGTCAAGCAAGGCTGGCAGTTGCTCACCCTGTGCCTGTAGCTGTTGGCGCAGGTCTAGGGCGAGGCGCCGGGTGAGGTGCACATCCATGGCGCAATACAGCGCCGCCTCATCCAGCGGTACTGCCGCAAAAGTGCTGGCCTTGCCGTCTTTCTTTTTCCCGACCAGATCGGAAAATAGGGTTGGAGTAATGCCGTAATCGCGCTGGGCCATCAGATCGAGGCTGTGCTTAGCCGCGGCATCGCGCAGATAGTCGGCTAGCAGCGTGTCCATCACCACGCCCCCCAGCATCAGACCGTGGCGCAGCAGGATCAGGCGGTCGTATTTGGCGTTCTGCAGCGCTTTGGGGTGATCTGCGCTGGCGAGCCAAGGCGCTAGGGCCTGGAGCACGGCATCGAGCGGAAGCTGATCGGGGAGGGCCGGCTCTGCTTCCTCTTCGGCTGTTGCGGCAGGTGTATGACCCACCGGGATGTATGCCAGGTTCCCGGGCTCCGGGCCCCAGCAGAACCCCAGGCCCACGAGCTGGGCCTTGAACGGATTGAGATCGCTGGTCTCGGTGTCGAAAGCGACAGGCTGCTGTTTGTCTTGGTGGCTGTTCAGGCGTTCCACCAGGGCACTCAGCTGGGCTTCGTTCTGGATCAGCTGGGGCTGCAGAGACGGCTTGCTGGAGAGCTCCTCGGCTGCCTCAGCAGCCTTGCCGTCTTGGGCTGGAACCGGCTCGCTGGCTTTGTTGGCGTGGGTTCGCGACCCGGTGGTGGTGGAGCTCTGCAGCTGGTGCTTGTTGGCCGCAAGACCACCGGTGGAGAAGGTGGCGACGAAGGCCGGCACCTGTCGCACCAGGCTGTTGAGTTCAAGGGCCTCAAGCCGCGATTCGAGCCCTTCGGCATCCACTGGCCCCAGCTCCAGTACGGGCTCCTCCGGCAGGGGGATGTCCACCAGGATCTCGGCTAGCTCGCGTGAGAGGTAGGCCTTGTCGCGGTCGTTGCTGAGCTTGCCCTTGAGCGCCCCTTTGATCGCACCTCGGCTTGCTTTGGGACCTTCCGCCTCCACTTCGCTCAGCGCCCGGTAGACGGCATCCAGATCACCGTTCTCCTTGAGCAGATTGATGGCGGTTTTGGGACCGACACCTTTCACGCCTGGGATGTTGTCGGAGCTGTCACCGGTGAGGGCCTTGAGATCCACCACGGAGGTTGGGGCGACGCCGAGCTTGGCCACCACGCCCTCTTCGTTGATCAGGGTTGGCCCGCTGCTGCGGGCGTAAGGACCACCACCCATGTACATCACCGCGATGTCCCGGTCGTCATCAACCAGTTGGAACAGATCCCTATCGCCGCTGAGGATGCGAACTCGCCAACCTGCATCAGCGGCCCGGTTCGCCAGGGTGCCAAGAACATCGTCGGCTTCGTAGCCAGGCGCCAGGCAGAGGGGTAACTGCAGCTGGTGGCGAAGGATCTCCTGCAGCTGATTGAGGTCTTGGAAAAAGACCTCAGGTGCTTCATCACGATGGGCTTTGTAGTTCGGGTCCGCCTTATGACGGAAGGTGGGCTCGGGGGTGTCGAAGGCGATCGCTACACCCTGAGGTATCAGGGTCTTGCAGTTGTCGAGAAGGGCCTTGAGGAACCCATAGGTGACGCTTGTGGGGATGCCGTCTTTGGTGGCGAGCCCCCCTTCCCCCCCTTTGCTGAAGGCGTAGAAGCTGCGGAAGGCCAAGGAATGGCCATCCACCAGCAGCAGCAGGGGGTTCTCCGGAGAAGGGCTCATCGATGCGGTGGCGGTGCAGCAGGAGAGGCGGTGGCCTCAGGTGGTGGTGGTAAGAAGCCTCTCAGTTCAGGCGGCTTAGTCGCGATTTTTGGCCCAGGGGGGCAGGTCGATGAACACCTGGGTTCCAGGCTTCACACCATCAAGGATGGCGGTCTGACTGCCGCTACTGGATCCCAGCTCCACAGCCTGGAAGCGGGGCTGATCCTGATCCCCCACCAGCAGCACCCCTGGCTTACCGCTTTCGGTCACGATCGCCACCGTCGGTACCAACGTGCTTGGTCTGGTGCTTCCGGTCTTAAAATCAACGTCGACGGTCATGCCGATGCGCAGATCTGGGGCGGGATCCACCAAGTCAAGCTCCACTTCAAAGGAGGTGACGTTGTCGGTTTTGATAGCCCGCGGCGCGATCTCTTTCACCTGGGCTGAGAAGCGCTGGTCGGGAAAGGCGTCGACGCGAACACTGGCGTTTTGGCCGATTCGAATCCGGCCAATGTCGCTCTCTGGCACCTTGGCCGCCACCTCAAGCCCCTGGGAGAGTTCCACGATCGATGCGCTGGTGGCTCCTGCTGAGGCCGATGCGGCCGTCGTGGGAGTGACGAAGGCGCCAGGTTCTGCGAAGCGTTGGGTGATTTTGCCGGCGAAAGGGGCACGGATCAGGAGTTCATCTCCTTCCACATCGCGCTGTTGGATCCGTTCACGCGCTGCAGCCAGGGAGGCCCTGCTGGTGAGGTAACGGGCTCGGAAGTCGTCGAGATCGGCGGCGCTGATCGCGCCCCGTTCATACAGCGTTTTGCGGCGTCGGTAATCAGCCTCGCGGGCGTCAAAATCTGCCTGGGCCTGGCGTGCGAGGGCCTGCAATTCATCGAGGCGATCTCGGAAATCCCCGGGGTCCATGCGGGCCAGCACTTGGCCCTTGCTGACAGCGTCCCCCTCATCGACCAGCAAGGCCTCAAGCAGTCCTTGACGTCTTGGGCTGACGTTCACCCGCCGCACTGCTTCCAGCTCACCGCTGGCGGTCACGACACCAGGCAGCGTGCCCCGCTCCGCCGCCACTGTGTAGGCAGACAGATCAGGGTTGCCATTCCGGCCTGGTCCGAGGAACCAGACAGCACCTGCGCCCAGCAGGAGCGATGCCCCGGCTAGCGCTGTGAGGGTTCGGCGACGGCGTCTCAGGCCGCTGAGTCTGATAAGTGGCGTCAATCCCTTGTCGGATAGGGGGGTGGGGCGCAGGCTGGTTGGTGTGGCCATGGCCCCCGGGTCTTAACTGTTCTCAACAAGTCTCGCGCGCCGGCGGCCTTCGTGGTGATCGGGTGTGCAGATCGTCGGAGTGCGACCCAGTTAGATTCCCGCGATGCTTAAAGCCGGAATCGTTGGCCTCCCCAACGTGGGGAAGTCGACCCTCTTCAATGCCCTGGTGGCCAATGCTCAAGCCCAGGCTGCCAATTTCCCGTTCTGCACGATCGAACCCAATGTGGGCACCGTGGCAGTCCCGGACGCGCGTCTGCAGAAGCTGTCTGACCTGAGCTGTAGCAAGGAGATCATCCCGACTCGGATGGAATTCGTTGATATCGCTGGCTTGGTGAAGGGCGCCAGTCAGGGAGAAGGTCTGGGGAACAAGTTCCTGGCCAATATCCGCGAGGTCGACGCGATTGTGCACGTGGTGCGTTGTTTTGAGGATGAAGACGTGATCCACGTCTCAGGTTCTGTGGGGCCTGCCCGTGATGCTGAGGTCATCAATCTGGAGCTTGGCCTTGCGGATCTGGCCCAGATTGAGAAGCGTCGCGAGAGGCTGAAGAAGCAGATGCGCACCAGCAAGGAAGCGCAAGTGGAAGATGAAGCGTTGCAGCGCATTCAGGAGGTGCTTGAGCAGGGTGGATCAGCGCGAAGCGTGACTCTGAATGAGGATGAAGCCGAAATGATCAAGCCCCTCGGTTTGCTGACTGCCAAGCCGATTATTTATGCCACCAATGTCAGTGAAGATGACTTGGCGGAGGGCAACCGCTTCTGTGAGGAAGTTGTTGAACTCTCTGGCAAGGAAGAAGCCGAAACGGTGCGCATCTCCGCCCAGGTCGAAGCTGAGCTGGTCGAGTTGGGTGAGCAAGAGCGTGCCGATTACCTCGAGGGTCTTGGCGTCAGTGAGGGCGGCTTGCATAGCTTGATCAAAGCCACTTATCGATTGCTTGGCTTACGCACATACTTCACCACTGGAGAGAAGGAAACCCGTGCCTGGACATTCAAGGCAGGCATGACGGCACCTCAGACCGCCGGAGTCATTCACACTGATTTCGAGCGGGGCTTCATCCGTGCCCAAACGTTTGGCTGGGAGAAGCTGCTGGAGGCAGGATCTCTGGTAGAAGCACGCAACAAAGGTTGGCTGAGAAGTGAAGGGAAGGAATACGTTGTGGAAGAGGGTGACGTGATGGAGTTTTTGTTCAACGTTTAAATAGCCAGTAGCTGCAAGGCTTTTGGCTTGTCTGGTTGAATGATGTCTGCGATATGTCTATGGTCCTATGCCGCGTCTACGGACCAGCAGAGACTATCGAATGCAAGAAGCAAGACGAATGGGATGGATGGCTTGGACTTGGGATGACGAGTACACAGAGGCTCGAAAGTGTCCGTCCTAAAATCCAAAAAAACAATGTAATTGTCTGAATCCCTATACATATATAGGAGGACCTAGTATTTACCCCTATGGGTGTCTCTCTAGCTTGCTTGTCAGCTCTGAGAGATCGAGCAAGCTCGCTTTGCTGGTTGCTTCAGTACAGGTTTTAGGTCTTCAATACCAACCACGGCTGAGAACCGTTGTTATGACTGCAGCTTCCTACTTCATGTTGAACCCGAACCTATTGTTGCTCAGTCATGTCATAGTAAGTTTAGTCATCTCGAACGCTAGTGGAAAGATCAGGCGAATCTACTGCTGGGATTTGTTCCTTAGTGCTTTCGTTCATTCCAATTCCGCTCATCTTGCTTTCGGTATTCCTTATATCAGGACAATCGGGCTTTATGCTTGGCTTGATGATATTTTGTGCTGGCATAATCTTTGAAGTTATCGCCCTTGTTCTTGGAATTATAGGTATCTTTCAAAAAACAAAAGGGCGCGTCTGTGGTTTTGTGGGAACGGCGATTTCGACTGCCTATATCATTTGTCTTGTGTACCTTGTTCTGTCTTGAAGGCATAGTTCCTAGATCCACCCAGGCGCGAACCATAAAATGCGCAAAATTTTTCGGTGCTGTACTCATTTGTCATTTCATTGATTCTAATTCGATTAAGAAATTATTCGTTGGTAATTGCGCCGGCGTCGTGAAGAGCGCAGGCTTTACGTAACTTGGCTTCTTCGTTCACGGCACAGCCAGGAACGAATGTAATTGCAATTCCAATTAAAATCGTACCGAGTGTTGGTGGTTTCTTCACGGAAGAGGACAACTTGGATGCTGTTTTTTGGCTGTTTCATAACCCCTCATTGCTCCAGCCAAGGAAGCACCTTTTTCTCGTTCTTTGATGCTCTCTAAATAGCCAATTGCGTAATCCTTTGTTTGCTGTTCAGATAGTACTCCTTCTTGATGAAAAACGCATACTGTTTTCAATGAACCAGCAGTAAGACCAAGACTCAAGGTATATTCCTGTTCTTCACTAAGTTGAGCCACGGCAATCGATGGAACCATCGAACAACTCATTAAACTAATGCTCGTTGCTAGTAGTGGTGACCACTTCATTTTGTCCCTCTAGTAGTTTTTGCTGTCACTGTCGCGCTATCTGGAGACGATTTGACTTCGGAATTACCCGCTATAGATAGTGTGTTCTCTTCCATAAACGCCAGTCTCACCACTATGCCTAGTGCCAATGCTGCTGCGACTACTAAGTCCATTTGTGAGACGCCGCCTGTCTCCTTGTTAGCAATAGGCGAATCTGCGCGAGATAACGCATAACAAAAAGCAATACCAACTAAATACCAGCTCACATTCACGACTGATCAAGTCAGTGGTTGCAATGGTTTTGAAGGTTAGTATTGCCAATGTGCCAGCTCATCGAGAAATCGAACCTATTTGTTCATCTCGTCTAACACTGAATCAACGCACCATCTCCTCGGTTGGTACCCAATTCCTTTGTCTTCCCAGTAATCAGAGAATGGAACGACGAAGTAATGTGGGTATCTGCATCTCATTGCTCTGCAGATGACTTCGCTTGTACGCATATCGCTGGCTTGTTGACAGTAGAGATGTCGTACCTGCTTCCAGTTGCTGACTACAGAGAGTGATGTCCAGCCGACTATGACGCCTGCTGCTATGAGTAGCTTGCGTGATTTGTAAAGCGGCATCTGCTATGGCCAGTTACTTAAGTAAGTGTAATTCCAAGTGAAATTGAACCTGATCAACGAAGGACCAGATGCTGATTAGCTGCTCCAAGGCGTATATTACTCAGGCATAAATTTGAGCTTGCTTCTTCCATAATCCATACATGACTTAAGTACGATGAAGAGCTGAACGTATCTCCAGATCTTAGGGTGCGGTAATGTTTGCGAATACCCTCAAAGTCAATCCACACCACATTGACTGGATACCGGCGATTGTTGGTTACGGAGAATTGCACACTCACTCGAGACGTGTATGACACTTCTCTTGAACTGCATGCTGCCAAAGCAGGTTGGGCTGTAAGCAATGACGCGCCAACAAAGGCAGCAGTTGCGATTGCGTTGAAGCTCTTCATTTTGCACCTCTTGTCGTTTTTGCTGTCACTGTAGCGCTATGTGCTGACGGCTTTACTTCTATATCTAGTGTTCTAACCGACATGACAGTCGCTGTCGATGCTATCCCTAACGCTCTTAGGATTGTGATGATTAGCTCCATTGACGAGATGTTCTTGGTCCATTGGTAGCAATGTCTCCTACTTGTTCGATTGCTGTTGTCTCATCTGGCTTGCACGCAAATCTCCAGCTGATCTGGAGTGTTCGTCTACTTTATCTCGATTGCTTGTCTATCCACTGCCTTAAACCGATTGGTAAGACTTGAGCTGGTGGAGTTTGAATAGAAGGTTGGTGTCCTCTTCAGGCTCTTTGGTTTGCTTACGGCCCCTGTGGTTCTTGAATGTCTGCAAGCAAATTGGTGGGTCTCCCGTGTAATCTGTTGACGATTTTCAGCCGCTCCTGAAGGCATTGGTAACCAGTCGACAAAGCTCCACAGCTGGCTTGAAAGTCCATTGAAAGTCCATTGAAAGTCCATTGAAAGTCTACGGGCTTAAAAGGGTCTAGATCCACTGGTATGACTGATAAAATAAGGTGTTTGTTCAATGGATAGTCTTCAGTTGGAACGGCTGGAACGACATGAAAAAACCCCGCTCTGGCGGGGTTTGATTGATTAGTTGCTCCTAAGAGGTCTATTCAACAACTGTGAAAGAAACGTTGAAAGGTCCTGAAGAGAACAGAATGTTGCTGCATCCACTAGGCCCAATACCGTCACAGTAAACAGATGAGCCGTTGTCAGTCACAGTAAATGTTGCTGTCAATCCCTTGGTTTTTGAGCTGATCGATACTGGCGTAGCAAGTTTTGCGACGCCCAACAATTTAGAAACCCCTGGGCATTTTGTGACTGAACTGTCATCGGCAATCAGCTCATTGCTGCTATTCAGTAGTGCGCCCGTGAGTGATGCGCCCGCGATCGTGACTGTATCTGATGCATCACAGGCGCTGCCATCATTAAACGTATTCATTTGATGGGTAAAAGTTGCAGCCGCTCCCGATGTGGTGCTTGCAGGATTCCCAGTTGGTGATGACGATGTGGTCGAGTAATACGTCAACCCATCTCCAAATGGACCAAAAGAATCTGCGACATCAAAGCTTGGGGCTAGCTCAATGATTGCGTAGCTGTAGGAGCCAATGGCTGGGAATGACGTTCCCGATGCAGGCAGTGCAAGGCTTGAGCCTGCGGCAAAGGATGCTGCACTTCCTGAGGTGGAACTGCTTTTGTAGGTGATCTGGCAGGTGGAGTAATCAGCTTTGACTCCAGCACCACCCGCAATAGGATTCTTGGTGCAGAATCCCATTTTGTAAACGGAAATCCCGTAAACGCTTGGTGTACCTCTGCAAAACCCGTTGTATGTCGGGTCCATCCCAAAGGCCTCTTTGTTGGCGAGGCCTGCAGCCGCAGGACTGCTGGGACAGATTGGATCAGTGGATTGTGCTCGAGCAGCACCCGTGCCAAGCATGGGGAGGATGGAACATGTGCTGAGGCTAAGGGCGGCGGCTAATAGAGATTTCTGGAGGAGTGTTGTCATTGGTTTAACGAGGAGATTTGGAAAGTTTGCTGTTGATATTGGTTGTGGTTAGGCTCCACCAACAGTGTTAGTAAAGCTATTTTTTGTTGTTTCACCCTTTTCGTTCAAACTCTTTTTCCAGCGCTCAAGCAAAATGTCATAGCGCCGCCGCACTGGGCTAATCATTTCCTGTTGCAGCATTTGCTGCGTGTTGTTGGGCTCGTAGCGAACCGCATTCGCTGTGAGTGTGAAGTTCAAGCCAAAAACAAGGTCTTGGCGATCGTCCAGTTCGCGGTTGGAGAGGGTGGGATTTGCAGGGATTTCATTGGAAACCCATGAGTCAATACGCATATGTGGCGAGATCTGATATGCCACAGTTCCTTGAAGGCCAGAGTTGTCGTTGCTCTGCTGGTAATCCCAGCGGAATCCCCTCACGAAAAAGGCAACATTGGGATGGGAGGGAAGCCGGTAGCCAAGTTCCACATCCCAGCCAGGCACGACTCTTTCGTAGTACTCGGTGTTGTAGACCTTGACGGTTTCTTTGCCTGTGCCGGCGATATACCAATTGTTTCTGAGGCTAAGCGAATTCCAGAAAAGCTCGGCACCTACGCCAAAACGGCTATAGGAGGTGCTGTAGTCGGTTGTTCGGTAATCCCAATAACCATTGACGCCTGCGAGCAGGTCATCTCCAATCAGGTGTCTGAGGCCTAGGCCGGCATTCCATGTGGAACCGTTCGAGACGTTGCCTGTGTATTTCGTGTGCAGAAAGGCAAGGCCGTCTCGAGTGTTGTCTTCCTTACGCCCAAAGTCGGCAATTTTAAAGAGTGCATCCCCACCAATGTTTGTTGTACCTTCTGAGCGGATATCAACATTGATCGAAGCAGTGAGGACAAAGGGTATTTTTTTGAAGCTCTTCGTTGCGTATTCTGATATTTCCTTAGATGCAAGATTGAGAGCAAGGTTGGTGATTTGATTGGTCCATTCTATGTCATCTGCATTGTTTAGAGATGTCCAATTCTTGATCACTAGCTGATCAATGACCTTGCTCACAAAAGGTGATTCGTGCCAGATTCCTTGCTGCTTGGCGACGGGAAAGGAAGTGAACTGACCCGATTTGATCGGCATGCCTTGATCGGCCAACGCAGGCATGCTGCTGAACGCTAGCAATGGGGCTGCTAGGGCTGGGGCGATTTTTAGCCGTTTTGATGTTCGCATCGATTAAAATTTTTTGAAATATTAATTGTTCCCTGAAGGATTGCAACCCACCCTCACCTGGCTTCATGGTTTGGGATGGTTCTTAGTATTCCTTATCGTTGTGGCATCATGGGCACATCGTTGCCATGACGACGGTCTGGGCTGGGGTGGGTGACTCGCCTTTGATGGATTGTGGATCAAGTACTCCTTCCTTGATTAGGCAGAATTTTGCGGCACGATCAAGGTCTTGATCCGTGATTGTGACTTGCTCGACCTGGATTGTTAGGGGCTGTTTGTTGGTTGGCTCGAGCGATTCTGCATCGGCTTGCAGTGGTGTGGCAACTGTGTTCAAGGTGGAGGCAGCAATAAAAACCATTTTGATTGTTTGATGTCTCAACGTCACGTGTTTGTTGTTGCTCTGTTTAGTATATAAGGCATGGATGATAGTGCTTTCATTGCTACGCAGAGTGAACGACAGAGATTGATTGGTCGCTGTCGTAGCACTCCTTTTGTTTGAAGAATCCCCATTTGACTGCATCGTATTCGTCGATTCCAGATATACCAAGTACCAACAACACCATGACGGCAATGTCTTCTCTAGTCGCTGTTGGATAGCGGCGCACCGTCGTGGTGATGACGCCGTTTCGCAACCCTGTCACGCATTTTGCGACTTTTTCGCAGACATCCTCACTCCCAGCAGGGACGCTGGTTTTTCAGAGACTGCATTCGAAACGTCCCCTTCTTTTGATCGTGCTCAACTGTGAGGAGGTCTTTGAACTCTTCCTCTGCCTGGCAAAGAAAAAGGAGGGGGCTTACCCTCCTTGATCCCCCTATCCAGACGCCATCAAGGTGTCCTTGGGCCCATAGTGCAGGCTAATGATCTCGAATCAATAGGCAGAAGCACTGGTTGAAGGGCAACGTTCTTCTGCGTGTGTCAACTCAACCCCTTGTTCGTCAGAGTTGGCCGGCTTTTAAGTCGCATGCCAACAGGCGACTTAAAATCAGTTAGGTAGCCACGCTTTGCCTGTGAGCTTTCTTAACGTTTGTTTGTGAAAGGCTTCGTTTTATGCTCCCTCTCCACCAGCAGTTCGAGAAGCAGCTCCTGGCTGAAGCGATCGATAGCTCAACGGATCTCCAGGAATTGAAAGCTGTGGCTCGAGATCTGCTGGAGCTCTACTTTCAGCAGAAGCATGCAACGGCCGCGATTGTTGCCGGCAAAATCTAAATGTGAGGTGCCTTGTCGAGAGCTGGATTGGATCGTAGCCCCATGACTTGAATCATTCAATCGTCGATGCCATCAGTGCTGGCCTGGGCTCCAATTGCTCGCATTGGCTGACATGGCTTTGCAAAAGTTTATGATATCTATTCTTTCTGCCCGCTTTTGGCCGTGATCCCAAAGGGAATCAAACGATTCCGTGTGATTTTTGAGAAGTTTGGGAAAGTAAAAATAACTTAATCCAGCTCAGTGATTCGCATTCAAAAGTTGACAATCCATGGTTGGACCACTGTGGGCTTCAATCTCGAGATCCACGAGGCCCTGCTCAAGGCCAAGGAGCTGTCTGCACAAACCAGTCACTCCTATCGTCTCGTCAACGATGATTTGGAAATGATCTGCTTCCTGAGGGGAGGCGCAATGGGGCTTGGCTCGCAGGATTCTGATGATCAAGCCCCAATGGTTGTGGGTGCCTGACGTTGAGCCTTTCTTTCTTGATTGGTCAGGAAGCTGATGGGGCACGTCTTGCACCGTCGTTGCAGGCTCGCTGATTGAAATAATCCACTTTCCTCTCGGCATGCGTTGGGCTTGGCCGCGATCAATGCATGATACGTGGACTTCTGAGCTGCTTGAGCTGGCAACCTCGTGCCGTTTGGCTCAACTCAATCAGAGGAGCAGGAGTCGTTGCTAGAGCTGCTATCGCTTGAGTCACATGAACTGTCTTGATGGTCATGACCGCCATGGCTTTGCATCGACCTGAAGGTCTCGTCTTCGATGTGATCCTGCGCTGTTGTTTGGCTTGATTTGCTTCTTGTTCTCCCTTCTGTTTTGGCGATCTGTTTGACGCTTGCGAGCTGCCAGATTAGGCCAATTACGACGAGGGCGATCAATCCGACGGCTGGTAGATACGAATCCAGTCCGATTTGGTAGCTCGGTGTGGGGTTAGGGATCTTCCCCTCACTTTGTAGCCATTGTGTTTGGGAATCATTGAGGTCGTAATACGACTCTCCTGGCTTTGTGCTGCCTGGTTCGACCTCGACAAGTACATAACGGTCGACACGTATCTGGTAGGGAATGATGAAGTTCTCAGTTTTGATCAGTGCTCCGTAGCAAACATTGGTGGGTTGCTTTTCATTGTCGTTTTCGTTGATCGTGAATGTCTTGATCCCCTTGATGCATTTGAGCTCTTCGCCGGTTCCCATCTGGTAGAAGAGGCCGAGGGCTGGTTGTGGGCCTTCGGTGAGGAGCTGGGCAAGAATTTGAGATGAATTGAACATGCCTAACTTCCTATTTGGTTTGAATCTTATGGCTTTGTGGATTGTTGGTAGGTGCTTGCCCTGGAAGTGGCAATAATTATTTTTGTTGTGGGATCTCCCCAGGGATGCATTTCAGTGCAGTTGTTTAGTGGCGTCTTTTGTGACTCTTGCCTGCTGCGCTCTTGCCGTGGGCTGAGTCTTTGTTGCATCAGGGCATTGCTATCAGATTGTGATAGCAAGACGGTGGCCTCTGTGGCGGAAATCCCGTCTGCTGCGTTTACTTGGCCTGAGTTGCTTTGAGCTCGGCTCGGTACTTCTTACAGTTGTAAGACGAGTTGCTGACTGGTGTTGTCTCGTCTGATGCGCATCGGAAGCCTTCGCGGAACGACGCGCGTTTGGCCTCATCCAGTTGGGCAACACCAAGCACTCCAAGGACTACCAGCACCACTAGGGAGATGCCAGCCCCTGTTCCTTTTGGGTAAAACCGCATTGTGGTAGATGCTGATTAGGGTTGCTTTCATCATATCTGCACGTTTGCCTTCGAATGTAATGGTATTGATTCGCTTATAGCTTTTTAGCCTTCAGGCAAGGATTCTCAGCTATTTCATCCTTTGTCGTGAAGCTATGTATTTGATTGTAGTTTTGGCTTCTCACGGCTCGTATCTTTTGTTTTTGAAACCTTTTTCTATGGCTGCTGGCTACTTTATTGAGAATGTTACTTCTGACTTGGTTAAGTGGTTTGCTGATGCAGCTCATTCCAAAGATGCAGTGTTGATGGGCGAGTTTTCTTACCCTTATCGATCTGAGCTTGTGGGCAAAGGTAGGGTGATCGGCCAGTCTTATGCTCTTTATCGTAATCGAGTTAGTGAATACTATAATTTCTGGCCTTTGATTTGCCAGAAGGTCAAGCTGATTAATGCCAGTAATAAAAAAGATATCGCTCAGGAGGTTTTGGATGCTGCCATGATTTATCCCTATGTTAATCAGAAAGACCCGGGTGATGCATTGGTTTCGGCTGACAGGCTTCCTTCTAGTAGTGGCGGCTATCTCTTCTGGTCGCAGGATATTGAGTTCTTTCCGGGCTCTCTTGACCAGGCGCCTCCGTCTCAATCAGTTGCCAATGAAGTGTTCTCAGGAATCATTGCCTTGTTGTGGGCTGGGCGCCAGGTTTTAGGTAAGGACTTTAAAATTGTTCCAGTTGTTGGAAGTGGGGTCCTTCAGAATCGAAAGTATGGTGCAGGCTCGGATCAGTCATGGGGTAGTTTTGTTGATATTGAGTCTCTGTTGTCTGGTGTCCTGAAGCCGTTAGGTTTGGTCTCTATCCCCAAGCCTCCTTCGGGTGTGTCTCCTAATCTCATGTCGACTTTGTTTCGTAATGGGATCATTGATGGTTTTATTGATCAGGGATATAGCAAGACTTATCTTGGCCATTTACAGCCAATGGCTCCTTTTCATCCTGGATTGAATCTTCCTTATGCAATTCAGGTTGACTTTCTGAAGACTTTGGGCTCCTCCCCTCCCTCTGATCCAATTGAGATGGATTTTTATGACCGCTATGCAAGGCTTCCCCTCGATAGTGCGGTCCATTTCTCTGGTTCTACAGGTTTTGCTGACATTGAGTCGTTTGACCCCGTAAAATATTTTAATCCTACGCCTCAAAATGTACTTTCGCATGCCGCTGCATTGCCTCAGACAGATTCCATTGCTTCTCATGTGATTGATCTGACCTCCTTGGCATCTGACCAAGTTACGGCTTTGCGAATTCAATTGCGTCGTGAGGCTTCTTTTCGTTCTGTTTCTGGCTTCTATCGTGTTGTAAACGTTGAAGGTGCGGTTCAGGATCCTTTGACGGGTGAGCTTGTCCTTCCTGGTGAATCCTCTTATTCGGGTGTGGCATTAAGCTCAAGTAATCTGATTGCTAATGCCTTGGGGCTGCATTTGAATCGGAATGGTGCAACGACTCTTGATACCGAGCTTTATGGTGGTGTGATGATGGCGCCTTTCGCTAAAATTCTGGAGCCGGGCCACGAGAATATATTTTTTAGTTTTGCTGCTGCGAATGGAGATCGTTTCTCTCACTTCAAGGCTTTGTCCCCTAACTCCTTCGGTATGGAGGATGTGTATGGAGGTGGAGATAATGACTTCAATGATCTAGAGATTTCGTTCCGTTTTCTCGAGGTTTCCTGAGTTCAACAAGCACTCACTTGAGCTTTCTTCAGATTAATCATTCGTTGTTCTTCTAGCTTGTGTTTTATCTTGAGGCCCTCATTGTATCCATTAATGGTAGATCGAGCTAATGAGGGCATCGTTACTCACTTTTACCCCTAGTTCTTGGCGCCATTCGTTCAGGGGTTTGTCCCATCCCTCTTCCCATTTCTGCACTACCAGAGGAGCCGCTTCTAGGCCGATGCGATTGCCATGAGCAATGCCGCAGCTAATCGCCTCTAGTTCTGCTGGTTGAAAGCGAACGGATTTGAAACTTGCCAGTAAGTTGAGCAGCACATAGGCAGGAAAGCCGATTTGGGTGGCTGTGATCGCAAGCACCCCTGACTCCCCAGCTGGCTCTGTATTGAAGCCAGCGATGACATGATGAATGTCGTGGGTGGTGGCGATCCGCTGGGTCAGCCAAAGAGCCTCGCTGCTTGTGTCACGCGGGCGGAAGAACTCCGGGTCGTAATTCATCCTGCGAATCATGCCCGCGTAGGCATGGCCCAGAGTGTCGTCGGGTAACTCAGATAGCGCCTGTAAATCCGGTTGGAATGGTGGATAGCGTTGTTCGATCAGCTCGGCGCCGCCCGGCAGTGCACGAAATCGCTCCACACACACCGTCATCGCTTCACTGTCGATGAAGTTGTCAACCAGATCAGCGACGCTGTCTAACCCACCACCAGTTTTTGCGAGATCCCGAAGAATCCCGAGATTCCTAACGGATCGGAGAAGTTCTCTGGCCTTGCCCATCGATATCGGCCTCCAGATCAAGAGTGGCTAGTTCTGCTGTATAGCGCGGGCGCACGTTCTTGAGCAGGGGGAGGCTGACGACGCACAGTCCTGCCATCAGTAGCCAGAGGCTGAGCCCATGGCCTTGGGAATCCATTAGGGCTCCGGCCACAAGCGGTGCACCTGTGGCACTGATGGCGAAGCACTGGGAGAAGAGAGCCATCGCTAAGCCTCGATGGTGGAGGGGCGTTTCCTCGATCATCGCTTCAGCAGCTGTTGGCAAGAACGCCGCCTTGCCAAAGGCCATCGGTACAACCGCGAGGGTGATCAGAACAATCCCTCCGTTCCAGAGGGCTGAACAAGCCAGAAGCAGACCGCCGATGCTGAAGCTGCAGAGGCCGATGCCAAGCCCAAAGCGAAGGCTTCTCTGTGCCACCCAGTTGCCCACTGGCCACTGCAGCAGAACCAGCCATCCCAGCTCGAGGGCAATCACGACGCCACTCCAGGCTGAGCTCAGGGCCGGTCTTTCCAATCCACCTCGGACCAGATCAAGCGGCAGGGCACTCTGGAGCAGTGACACCATCGCCGTGGCCACGATGCTCACCATTAACACCGGCAGCAGCGGCATTAACCAGCCAAAACTGGAGTCGCGTTGGCTGTTGACGTCATCGTTGACACCGATCTCTGCGTCGGCTTTGAGCAGGGACTGACGGCCATCCGGTAGAGGCTTCCAGGCGAGGATCACCAACATCGTGATCACCGCAAGGGCTTCAATCACGTACACCCCGCGGATCATCCCTAAGCCGGCAAGCAAGGCACCTCCCAGTGCGCCAATCGCGACCCCGACGGCATCCGCACTGCGGGCCAGGGCATAGCCCCGGCTGGATGGAAAGCTGCCGCTGCTCAGTGGAACCGCCAGTTCGATCGCCGGGAAGTAAAGACCGGCGGCGATTCCGATCAGCATCTGACCACTGAGATAACCCTGGAAGGTGGTGGAGGGCAGCAGCACCAGGTCGGCCATGAGTGCAAGCAGTGCGGCGCCACGCACTGGCCAGGAACAACTCAAGCCGCGGTCGAGCAGGATCCCGCTCACGAGCCGCACCAAGGTGCCGACCAGTGCCGCGGCGGCTAATCCCTGGCCGACCTGGCTTGCTGAGAGGTCGACCTGGTGAAAAATGATCGGGGTCATGTAGATCACTCCACCGGCGCCGATCGACGCCAGTAGACGAATCCATGCCACTTCCTGCAATGTTGCGGGAAACTGGTTCCACCAGTTCAAGGGCCTGGGCCTTGCGACGACGACGCTCAACAGGACGTCCCACGCGGTGGTGGGCGGTGAAGGGTTTGGCCTTCAGTCTGCTGCTCTCACTGGTGTCACCGTGCCCGATCCGGGCCGCTGACCAGCTGGAGGTCACCTTCGATGGTGTGGTGATCCCTGTTGATATCAAGGATCTGGTGGCCTGGGGGCGTTCCGGTGGTGTCTCCAACACAGAACTAGGGATTTGGCTGGATTTGCTCGAGCCGTCCAGCCGTCGGGGAATGCTTGAGCTGTTGCGAGCGCCATTAATCACCAACCGCAGCATGGCCCGACAGATGCTCGACAGCTGGGCCGGGCGCCGCCTGTTGGATGAGGTTGCCGATCTTGTGCGAGTGGATGACGACACTGTCGGCGTCACTGTGCTCAACACCCTGGAAGTTCTGCTCAGCAAGCAGCCCCACGTCACCAGTTTGGATCTGCTTGAGGCGTTGCCTGCGGAGCGGGTGCGTCTCGACCTCGATGGCTTGCTCGGGGTCGCCGAGCATTGGAGAGGCCAGTTGAAGCATCAGCAAGCCCTGGTGAATCGGCTCGACCAGATTCCGATCACTGCGGTGGCACCCAGTCAGTCGATCTCGATCGACGCCACGACCGGCCGTGCTCCGCTCTCCAAGGCACTGACTGTTGCGCATCGTCCCAGGCCGTTGCAGTTGCAGTTGTGGCAGCCGCCTGCAGAACGGTTTCGATCCAATGCTCGCGACCGACCTTGGATTGTGCTGATGCCTGGTCTCGGCGGCAGTCCGGATCACTTCCGCTGGCTGGGTCGTCTGCTCAGTGCCAAGGGCTGGCCCGTGGTGGTGCTCGAGCATCCCGGCAGCGATTCCGAAGCCGTGGGCGCTTGGCTTCAAGGGCGTCGTCGCCCCCCTGGGGCGGAGGTGCTGCCTGACCGCCTCAAAGATCTGGAGGCGGTCCTTCAGGCCCAGGCGTCGGGTTCCCTGCCTGTTGTCGGGAACAAGGTGGTGTTGGTGGGCCATTCTCTGGGCTCCCTCACCGCGTTATTGGCAGCGGGTCTGCGTCCACAGCCTGGTTTGGAGCGTCGCTGTCGCAAGGCGCTTGATGATCTCCCTCTCAGCAATCTGTCCCGTTTGCTGCAGTGCCAGCTGAGTGCGGTTCCGCTTCCCTCGATCGAACCCCCCAGCCAGCTGTTGGCAGTGGTCGGGATGAACAGCTTCGGCAGCCTCCTCTGGCCTCGCACACGTCCGGTTCGTTTATCGGTTCCGGTCTTGTTCACTGGCGGCACGCTCGACCTGATCACACCGCCCCTGAATGAGCAGTTGGAGTTGCTCGTGGCAACGGCCCCGGCTCCTGGCAGTGGCGCTGTGGTGGTTCAGGGTGCCAGCCATTTCTCTCCTATCCGCGTCGAAGGTCAGGCTGGCGAGGGCAAGGGCAATGACCTGTTTCAGCTCGGTGAGGAGTTGGTTGGGGTTCAGCCCTTGCAGGTGCAGGCCTTGCTCGGCGAAGAGATCGTCGCCTTCTTGACAGGGATCAATGCGACGTCTTCTCCAGCCGGTCCCAGTCTTGTGCACCGTCAGGTGGGGGAGCTGCATTTGCATCGGATGGACCCTGCTGGCGCCGCAAGCCTTCTCAGTGGCTCCTAGCGCTTCAGTTAGTAGCGCACGCGCGGATCGAGCGACGCGACCAGCAGGTCCACGAAAACGCTAATCATCACCACGAGAGCAGCGATGACCACGACAATCCCTTGCACGACTGGGTAATCGCGCTGGTTGATGCTCTCCTGCAGCCGCAGGGCGATGCCTGGCCAGGAGAAGGTGACTTCGATCAACAGGGCGCCGCCAATCAGCGATGCAACAGTGATGCCGGCGATGGTGAGAACGGGCAGCAGCGCATTCGGCAGGGCATGGCGCAGCACGACTTGGGATTCGCTCAGGCCTCGACTGCGGGCAGCCTCGACGTAATCGGAACGTAGCGCTCGGCGCAGATTGAGGCGTAGGGCGTTGGTGAACACCCCGCTGAGGAGGAGCCCAAGGGTGCAGGCTGGCAAGGCCAAATGGCGCACAGCTCCGTTGAGGGCAACCCAGTCGCCGCTGAGGATGCTGTCGAGGATCAGGAAACCGCTCCCAGAGGGGGGCACCAAGCTGGGAGGAAAACGTCCACCCACAGGAAGCCAGCCCAGGATCACGGCAAACAGCAGCTGGAGCAGCATTGCCACCCAGAAGGGTGGCAGGGCATAGGTGCCGATGCCGTAGAAGCGTCCGGCCAGATCCAGCTTCCCCTCAGGACGGGCAATGCCGCTGAATCCCACGGCGAGGCCGCTCACGGCAGCCAGGATGAGGGCTGTGATGCTTAGCTCCAGGCTGGCTGGCAACGCATCGGCAATGATGTGCCGCACCGGTTCCTGGTTGATTAAGGCCGTTCCGAGATCGCCATGGATCAGCCGATTGATGAAGTCGAAGTATTGATCGCTTAGGGGCATAGCCAGCCCGAGCTGTTCCCGAATCTGCGCCTTGGCGTCGGCAGGTGCCCTGCTGCCCAGGACCGCATCCACCGGGTCCCCCGGCGCCACCCGCAGCAGAAGAAACACCAGGCTGGAAATCAGCCAGAGCATGACCGGTGCGAGGGCGAGTCGGGTCGCGCCGTAGCGGAGGAGTTCGCGTCCGCGGGCCATTAGCGTTTCTCCCGCAGTCGAGCCAGTCGCAGTTGGCCACTGCCGTTGAATTCAAGCGGTGCCAGGTGGGTCTGGGCCCAGGCCTTGGGGGTAACGAGCCACACCGGAAGGTAGGCCGCCCCCTCGGCGGCCATGGTGTCGATGGCCAGGAGTTGTTCAAGTCGTTCTGCGCCTTTGAGGGAATCGCTGCGTCGCAGAGCTTTCTCAAGGCCTGGACGCGTCCAGAAGCTGCCGCTGATCACAGCCTCTCCGGCTTCGCAGATGTCTCCCTTGGCTTGGGTGCAGCTCAGAAGGGGGGCGAGATAAGCCTCAGGATCTGGATAGGAGCCACCCCAGTCGAGCATCACAGCCTTGAAGGCCCCTTTGCCGAGATAACCGTAAACGGTGGTGGACTCCACGCCCTCCAGTCGAAGACGGATGCAGTCGGGTAGATCGCGGCTGAGTTGGGCCTGCCAGGTGAGAGCCATCAGTCGATCGGAGGGCACGTTGGAGCGATAGGTCAAGGGCAGTTCCAGGGGTTGTCCCTGGCAGTAGCCCGCTTGTCGCAGCAGGGTTCGGGTTCTGTCCGGCGAGTAGATGGGCCAAGGTTCCTGTCTGCCGCCCTGCAGGCTGGGCGGAATCAGTGAACGGAGTGGTTGGCGTTGGCCATGGCTCACCCGGGTGCTGATCAGGCTGCGATCGAGGCTGTGGACCAGGGCTTGGCGTACCTGCTTTGACAGCAGCGGTGGGGCGTTGCTGAGGAAGGTGATGTAACCGATCTGGAGTGCAGGGCCGCTGCTCTCCAGCAGCAGGCCCTGGTCGGCCCGTCGATCCAGGGCCAAGCGCTGGTCTTCGTCAATGGATTCCGACAGCAAGACATCCACCTCCCCACTGCGCAGAGCACCAAACAGGGCGGTGGAATTGCTGAGGTTGATCATGTCCAATCCCGCATTGCTCGGAGGGGCGCCCCAATAGCGCTTGAACGGCACGAGGCGTTGTTGGGTGGCCCGGAAGCTGATCAATTTGTATGGCCCTGTGCCAATGAAGCGATCGTTGAGAAAACGGTCTTTGTGGTTGGCGTAGGCCGTCGGGGAAATCGGCGTGAGGTAGGGGGATGTGAGCAAGCTTTCCAGCGAACTGGAGGGACGGCTTAGCCGCAGCCTCAGTACATCGCTAGCGGGCGTCTCGATCGCCTCGATGCGGTCTCCAACCACGTAGCTCTGGATGCCGATGCGCAGAAAGCGGTTCAGGCTGAAGGCCATGGCCTCAGCATCGAAGCGGGTGCCGTCGTGGAACAGAACATCGCGTCGAAGTGGGATGGTGACTGTGCGGCCTCCATCGCTGATCTGCGGTTGCTCAGCAGCGAGCTGGGGTTTGAGGCTGTTGTCCTGCTCACGTGTGTACAGGGTGTCGCCGAGGGCACTGAGCAGCTGGAGGGTGCCGTAGGTATTGGCCTGGGCGGGATCCAGTGATGCGATCCTGCCAGCGCTGGCCACGGTTAATCGATCACTACTGTGCTGGTGCTGGCAGGCGAGCTGGCTGAGGCTCAGCCCCAGCCCAACAGCAACGCTGATCCAAGTGCTGCGGAACCGACGCTGCTGCTGCAAGAGTTGAGATTGGCTGATGCACCCCATTCAAGGGTGGCTTGCGGCTCCTTGGGCATCCTCGTGGCGATCTGATGCGTCTGACAGGCAGATCTGCCCGAGTGATACCTCAAAGACATGGGAGCCTCCGGATGCCTGGAGGGGCCACCGCCTCACCCAGCAGCGATCGTGGCAGTCATCGATTCCGATCACTTGGAACAGATCACAGCTGTTAATCAGCTGGATGCAATCCCCCTGATGCACGTCCATGGTCGATGGCTCCATCGATTGGACGCAGCGTTGACCGTTTCCTGGAATCAAAGCGTTCGGCATGAACGGTACAGAGCACAAATCGAATGGTTCTGATCTGGGCCGCTGTGAACTGTCATAACTCTGCCCTATCGCCAGGGTGTGGCGCCAGTGCGGATGGCTTGTATGTGGTTTTGCTCAGAGACAGCCGAGGTGGGCGGCGATGCCGCGGACCTCTGGCAGGGCTGTGATCGCCTCCAGGGCGGACTTCATGGAGCCATTGCTCACTTCGTGCGTGATCACAACGATCTCTGCACCTGCATCGGTGGCGTCAAATTGCACGATCGATTGGATTGACACGCCCTGATCACCAAAGCAGGAGCCGATCCGGCCGATGACTCCAGGAGCGTCATCCGTTGTGAAGCGCACATAGTTGCGCTGGCGGATCTGGCTGCTGTTCACCAGGTGGCAGGCGCGCCAGCTGCTCGCCGCCAGCAGCGGGTCGAGGTTGCCATCGCTGTCGTTGAGTTGGCGGATGCCGGCGATGTTGAGGATGTCAGCCACGACAGCCGATGCTGTTGGCCCTGCACCGGCGCCCGGGCCGTAGAACATCACCCGGCCGATCGGGTCGCCTTCCACAAGGATGGCGTTGTTGACACCGTTCACACCGGCCAATGGGTGGTCGCTGGGGACCAGGGTGGGTTGCACACGGACGGCCAGCGGTAAGGAGGTCTTGTCGTTGTCGCCCTCGTCGTCTTCCACGCGTTCGGCAACAGCCAGCAGCTTCACTCCGTAATCCAGTTGCGTGGCGTAATCCACATCGCGGCTTTGGAGGTTGCTGATGCCAGCGGTGGGAATGCCGCTGCGGTCGATCGGTCCGCCGAAGGCCAGGCCGGAGAGGATCGCGATCTTGTCGGCGGCATCGAGTCCGTCGACGTCAGCAGCGGGATCGGCTTCCGCGTAGCCCAACTCTTGGGCATCCTTCAAGACCGATTGGTAGTTCGCCCCTTCATGGGCCATCCGGGAAAGGATGTAGTTGGTGGTGCCGTTGATGATGCCGCTCACCCGCTGGATGCGGTTTCCGCCAAGGGATTGCTTCAAAGGTTCGATGATCGGAATGCCTCCACCCACGGCGGCCTCAATCAGCACGTACACCCCTGCGGCCGCGGCGGCCGCGGCGATCTCTTCGCCATGGCGTGCGATCACAGCCTTGTTGGCAGTGACCACGGATTTGCCGGCGGCTATGGCGCGCATGATCAGGGTGCGTGCCGGCTCAAGGCCGCCCATGACCTCCACCACCACATGCACGTTGGCATCGTCCACAACCTCTTGGGGGTCTGTGGTGAGCAACGAGGGGTCGAGTTCAACCGGGCGGGAGCGATTGAGGTCGCGAACAGCGACACGGGCGATTTGCAGGTCGCCGATCAAGGGGTGACGGTCTTTCGGATTGTTGAGGATGGCGGCGACCCCTGCTCCGACGGTGCCAAGGCCGAGCAGGCCGATGCCGATCCGAGTCGCCATGGGGGGGTCCGTTCGCGTCGTCAGTGCTACGACTTTATTCAGAGGTGGGTGCCGCGTTGCCCACGAGGCGTGAGGCCTGGGCCTGCATCATCCGCAGGATGTTGAGAAAGCCATTGGCGCGCGATGGGGTGAGGCTGGCCTGAAGGCCTGTTGCGGCGATGAAAGCAGGGTCCACAGCCATGACTTCGGCTGGAGTGAGGCCATCAAGGCCCTGAATCAGCAAGGCCAGCAACCCTTTGGTGATCAGGGCGTCAGAGGCACCCTGCCAGTGCAGTACTCCATTGTCGAGGCTGGAGTGGATGAAGACCTGGGAGACGCAGCCCTGAACGCGACGGTCTTCCGTTTGCAATTCTTGCTCCATCGCAGGCAACTTTTTGGCTAGCCAAAGCACGTATTCGTAGCGTTTACGTGCGTCTGGCGTGCTATTGAGTTTCTCCGCCAGCCGGTCGAGGGCGGCGCTGCCGTAGCTGCTGCCGGCACTGGCGGATGGATCCATGGCGTATCAGCCGATGCGTGAGCGTCGAACCCTACCGAGCAGGGTGGTGGTGCTGAAGAAACCCACGCCTCCGAGCGCGGCAAGCAGAAGAGCGGACGATGGCTCCGTCTGGCTGATCGCATCGATCTGCACCTCGCCATTGCGGATCGGTAATGCCAGGTAGTCCCGGTGTCCCGGGCCGCCATCAACCTGCAGATCCACGGTTTGCAGGTCCGAGTTGTCTTGGTCGAGGGTCGGCAAGATCAGCCGTAGCTGACCGCTTGCATCGATGCGACCCAATTCCGCTCCGGCGCTGCCATCGGCCTTCATGAAGCGCACCACGGCACCGTTCACTGGATCGCCGCTGGAGTAGGTGCTGCGCAACTCCAGGTTGCCGTTGAGATAGCGAAGGCTGCTTTCGATCGCATGGGCTTTGCCTTCAGTCGGCAGGCACAGCGCCAGGGTGCAGGCCGTGGCGCCAAGCATCAGGCTGCCTTTCAGACTGAACATCGATTGCAGGCAAACAGCCGCTTCATCGTGCGGGCCATCACCAGGAATGGGAAGGGGCGCTCCCGAATCCGTTGCGGCTCAAGAGTGTTGTCGGCGTCGTGACCTACGGCTCGCCTTGGGCCTTGGGCATGGCTTGTCCTCAGTGCTTGAAGTCTCTGGAGACGTCTGCGCCAGCACGCGACAGCCTCATTCAGCACCAGTCTTCAGCCGTTGTCGGTGCGGCTGGCTTGCTCTCTCCACTCCACTGCACTCCTCTTTCGCTGACCCAGCCATCAAAGGGCAGATCCCAGGCTGATCTGGGCAGGTCGACCGGGCTGATGCAGGCCTGGGCTACCACCACCATGGCCCTCACGCCCTTCCAGTCGGGGTCGGCACGCAGGCGGTCGTAATAGCCACCGCCGTAGCCAAGCCGCACCCCATGCAGATCCACAGCCAGGGCTGGCACGAGCAGGATCTGGATCTCCTGCGGCATCAGCAGCCTTCCGGTTTGTGGGGCGGGGATTCCGCAGCTGTCAGGGGGGAGTGGGTCGCCATTCCAGGGGCGATACGTCAGTCCGCCTGCTCCATCGCTGCAGGGCAGGGCCAGGGGCCAGGACTTTCCTGCCGTTGGCAAGGAGCGCAGGTCGGTTTCTCCTGGAAGCGGCCAGTAAATGCCGATGTGGCCGCCGCCGCGGATGAGAGCACCTCGGGCGATCATGCCCTCCAGCATCTGCTCCACGGCTGCTTGGATCAGGCTGTCATCGCGTTGTCGTCGCTTGATGCGGAAATGGCGGCGTAGTGGCTGTTTGGCTTCTTGGCTGTTGTCATTTTGGCTGTTGTCATTTGACGACTGGTTCATGGCAGCAGCCCCCAGCGCCCCATCAGGGGGAGATGAAAGTGGAGATCGGTCTCCCTCTCCGGCCATAGCGCCTCCAGCTCATTCCGTAGGGCAGTCATGAGGGCAGGAGCCTGGTCGGCCCTGCGCAGGGCCGACCAGGTGCTGATAAAGCCCAACAGTTGATCCATGGACCATTGCAGTTCGATGCGCAATTGCGAGGGGATCGGCTCGCTGGATCCAGGGAAGGGCAGATCGCTGTAGCGCTGATCCACATGGGCCCGTTCGGGTGGCCACCATCGATTCAGGCGCTGGTGGTAAAGCTGATCAAGCCAGGTTTGCAGTGCTGGCGGGGCTCCCTGGAGAGGGTCGTAGCCCACCCAGGCCAGTAATCCACCAGGTCGAAGCACCCGCTGCACCTCCAGGTTGAAGTGGGGAACCTTCAGCCAGTGGATGGCCGCAGCCACCACCACAGCATCAAGGCTCGCGTCCATGAGCCCGCTCTGTTCTGCCGCGGCCACTCTGTAGTGAATGCGGGGATGGGCAGGGGCCGCGGCAATTTGGGCAGGGCTGAGGTCCGTGGCTTCCACACGGTCAAACCATTGGGCCAGCCCCAGGGAGGCCTGTCCGCTGCCGCAGGCAACATCCCAGCAGCAGTGATGGTGAGGGGCTTGATCGGCCAGCCAGCGGAACAGCTGGTCTGGATAGCGCGGACGGCAGTGTTGATAGGAGGTGGCCACTGCGTCGAACCAACCATGGCCAGGGCCGCTGCTCATCGCTGGCACCAGCCCGTCATTGCTTGATTCTGGTAGGCAACTTCCGTGTTGTGAACAGACTTCTGTATTTCAAGCAGATGCAGTGGTCCTAACGGGATAGGACAACGGTTAGGACAACTGAGTGCACCACATATCAGCCATTCTTGATGGGTCGTCACAGTGATTTGCTCTCTCCTTTTCTTATATCCGCATGCGTTCGAGCAGGAGGACTGACGTCACGCCATCACTGTGCCTCAACCCTCTGCTTCGCAGACTGATGACTAGTGATCGCATTGCTTGAGCAGATGCTCGCCTTGCTTCAACTGCTTCTGTCTGAGGTTGCAGCCGAGAAGCGTGTGGCAATGCTGATCCATCCCATAGGTGAAGTGCTGACAGGTCATGCAGATCCTTGCTCCCTTCCAGGATGAACATCTGCCCCAGCTGGATCACGAACCGGCCCCCCCCCCCTATCAGCGTGAAGAGGAGCCGCCGCAGCAATTGAAGCGACGTTGAACAGGCCCAAAGCCAGTGCTGACCGGTTCACCTGCTCTTCACCAAAACTGTTCCAATGCCTGACCAGGGGATTACCAGAGCCTCAAAAAGTCAGCGGCGATGGTGCAGATGTCCGGGAGAGATCCCACAACACTTGTTATTAGTCATGAAGGAACTTCAAGTCCTATTCTACCAATTCTGGGATTTCAAGGGATCATCCGAAAGTGAAAAGATCTATGGGAGAAATGTCGACGACAAAATCTTCGGCGAAGGAGGCGATGACGTGCTGTTTGGCTTCGGAGGTAACGACAAACTATTCGGCGGCGAAGGGGTTGACGTGCTGTTTGGCGGAACCGGGAATGACAGTCTGCACGGGCAATTCGGACGTGATTATCTGTATGGCGGTCATGGAAATGACTATCTGGACGGGGGATCGGCAAATGATTTTTTGAGTGGCGGTGAAGGGGATGACAAACTTAGGGGCGGCGATGGCCGCGATGAGTTGCAAGGTGGCCACGGAAATGACGACCTTTTGGGCGGGAGAGGCGATGACGTTCTCGCTGGCGGTGCAGGAAATGACAGGTTGGAGGGAGGTTCAGGCAATGGATACTCAGCAGGTATTGACACAATTACTGGTGGTCTAGGTGATGACACATTCATTCTCAAGAAAGGAGCTGGACATGCAATCATTACTGACTTCAACAGTGGCGATGACATCATTCCGATTGAATCGGATTGGAGGCTGGGTACAAACACAGCTGGTGATACCACTATTTTGAAAGGGGATGATTTACTGGCTGTGCTTCAAGGAGTGCAAAACGACCAAATAATTAAACATACTTGGGGAGGTCGATTGATCTTTGATGGTATTTAGGAGCCGGGTGAATCCAGGTATCGAATCGCCTTGTTCATAAAACAATCCTCCCCTGCTTCTGCGGGGGGCTTTTGTGTCGGAGAGTTGGGCCGAAGCGATACCGATTAACAGCTGCCCTGCTTTTCTATTCACTAGTGTTGTATTGCTTTCAGTCCCCTGGCACCAGGGGATGAAGGCTGGAGTGAAGACTATCCATCCTTGCCTTTGATGGAGCTTCTCGCCGTTCTTTCGATACCGAGTGCGCCAGGTATGGACACGCCTCTCTTCACTGGCGGACTCCCATGGCGGCCTGCCTCTGCAGAGATCTAGAGATGGCGAATGGTGATCTGTCGTCGCTGTTCTTTCGGCGCGCCTGCGTTTTGTTCCAGCCGCTTGAACTGCAATCTTCGCCTGATGACTCCCAGTTTGCATTCACAACCGGGTGTTGAATTTGGCGCTGATTGATGATGCCAAAATCGTGGCAATTGTGATCATCCGTGTGGTTGTTCGGCTTGGTTGGTGATCATTCGCACTCAGCTTCTGGAGGTTGGCAAGCTGTCGAGCATTCTGGCGGGATCGCATCTCGTTTGGAATGAAGAGTCTGAGACAGCTCGCTCATAGGAATGCATCGCCTGTCTGAAGCCCTATGTCACTTGATGGCACCGTGTCTGATTGGACGCCATCGTGAGTAGAGAGGGAGCTGAGACATGTTCAAAAAGCTCAGGGAGCGCTTCTGGAGCAAGTCACGGCAGCCAGGCCCTGGCGCAGACTCTGCTGATGTACAAGCAGGAGCTGCCGACCACGATTCAAGGCCTCAGAAGACTGCAGAGAATGTGATTACGGTGGATGGACGCCGGTATGACGCTGCAGACCTCTCTGAGGATGTCTCCCAAATGATCACAGATCTGATCAAGGCCGATCGCGCCCTCCGTCGCCATAGCGACAAGGTGCAGATCTTGCGGCTTGGACGGCGGCAAATGGAACAGCAGCTTCGCGAAGGCCTTTCAGGTTTGTAGGCCTGAGCCTCGCTGCAGCATGTCTCCCCATCGGATTGCCAAGTTTTGCTGTTGCTTCGGCAGCATCTCGATCTGCCGATCGATCTGCCCCTTGGGTTCGCGCTGAATATGTCGCGTTGAATGTGTCGCGTTGATCAGGGCGACTGTTGTTCTACTCGCAATGTACGTTTGTTGGTCTTAGAGGAAGTCATCATTGTCTTCAGTTGGCTCATAAGCTTGCATTGCAAGTGCCGCGGTGACAAAGGCCAGGCCAATCAAGAATTCCATGGGGTTTGGAATCGTGGATGCCTATTGATCTTGTTGTGTTCTTTGAATGGGTGCGGTGCAATTGATAACCCTCGGGAAAGGGTATACAAGACTGCGCTTTTTTGGTGCTTGGGTCGATCTTCCTGTTTGTGTGAATTAATTGCCTCTGAATCGTTGTTTTTGTTGTTGGCATGGCTCGGTGCTCTTGGTCGACCGAACTGGGCCGTCAATGCCTGATCTTCCCCTGAGTTCAAGCCAGCCTTGGCTTCAAACTTCGAAGATTCGGATGCCTATCTCTGAAACCAGCTGGTGAGTGCTACCGCCAGAGCATCGGCGGCGTCATCGGGGCGTGGTGGCGTGTCGAGGTTGAGTTCGCGCATCACGGCGTCAAGCACTTCATCCTTGTCTGCATGCCCATGGCCTGTAAGGGCCTGCTTGATCTGCATTGGGGGGAATTCCACGATTGGTAGACCGAAGCGGGTCAGCGTCATGATCACCACACCCCGCGCCTGCACCACAGCAATCGTGTTGCTCGAACGGTAGAAAAAGAACTTTTCAACGGACGCGATCTCCGGCTTCCAGAGGCGGATCAACTGACGTAGATCACGGGCGATCTCCACCATCCGCTCGCCCTCACTGCGACCGGCATCGGTGCGAATGATGCCGCAGTCCACCATCCGCTGGTTATCAGCCCCTCTGCCTGCGCTTGGATCGACATCGATGACGCCATAGCCCACACGGGCCAAACCTGGATCGATGCCGAGGATGCGCATGCGGTCTTGGTTTAGGCCACCAGAGCTAGTTCGAATTCAGCTCGGTCGCTGCTCTCGCTGCGTTCAAACACCTTGCAGAACACTTTGACCACGCGGTCACCAGAGTCCACCTGCTCAAGGGGGTCCTTGCGCAGGCGGTGGCGGAGGCAGCAGGAGGCGACACGGGCGACGTCCTCTTCGCTGACCTCGGTGCGCCCTTCAAATGCAGCCAGGGCACGAGCGGCACGGTTGGTGACGATGTCACCCCGCAAACCATCAACGTCGAGCTCACCGCATACGGCCGAGATCCGCAGCCGTAGGTCGTCATCGATGCGCACCTGATCCAGGCGTTGCTGAGCTTCCACAACCCTTTGTTGCAGGGCCTTTTGGTTCGACTCCACGCTGGTACTGAAGCCGTCAGGGTCGGAGTCGAAGGCGGTGCGCTGATCCACCACTTGCACGCGTAGTTCGGGCTCGCGCACGGTGCGAACTTCCACGCTCATCCCGAAGCGATCCAGCAATTGGGGCCGTAGCTCGCCTTCTTCCGGGTTGCCGGATCCGATCAAGACAAAGCGGGCTGGGTGCCTGACGGACACGCCTTCACGTTCAACGGTATTCCAGCCAGAAGCGGCAGAGTCCAGTAGGACGTCCACGAGGTGATCGTCCAGCAGATTGACCTCGTCGACGTAGAGCAGGCCGCGATTGGCCTTGGCCAGTAGCCCAGGCTCGAAGGCGCGCACGCCTTCGCTCAGAGCTTTCTCAATATCAATCGTGCCGCAGAGCCGGTCTTCTGTGGCACCGAGAGGGAGGTCGACCATGGGCACCTGGCGTTGTTCGGTGCCAAGGCTTTCGCCGCGATCCAAGCGCTCACGCACCTCGCTGCTCTGGAGGTCGGGATCGGAGGGGGAGCTGTTGTACGGGTCGCCTGCCACGACCTCGATCCCTGGCAGCAGATCAGCCAGGGCTCGGATTGTGGTTGATTTCCCGGTGCCTCGGTCACCCATGATCATCACTCCGCCGATGCGGGGATCAATCACATTCAGTAGAAGGGCCAGCTTCATCTCCTCCTGGCCGATGACGGCGGTGAAGGGGAAAACCCTGCGCTTCCGGGGTGCACTCACGGGCTGACACTCACAGTTGCTGTGGATTGTTTCACAGGCAGGACGGATAACACCTGCGGTGGTGTGGCATCGGCTGGATAAATGAGGCGAACCTGCACCCGACGGCTGGCGCCTGGGGCCAGGGTGACGCGGCCTAACACTGGACCTTCCATGCCCTGGCGCAGAACAAGATGATGCAGCCGTCGTCCGCTGGGGCGGCCTTCACTCCCGTCTAAACCCCTCACTTCGACGGGCCCACGGAACATCACTGAACTCTTTGCCGGACTCTGAAAGCGCAAACTGTCAGATCTGCTGCCGCTCTTGATCGGAGATTCGAGGGCGATGGCGACGCTGCGCGTCTCTCGACCTGGGTTGTGCAGTGGTAGACGGATGTCGTACTCGACTCCGTAGTTGCCATGGGCAGCCCAGGCGGTGCCGGGGCTGAAGGCCTGCAGCTCCGCGGTCTGTACCTGGCCGGTGCCCAGCTCCCCTCGCTCCAGGCTGCTGATTGGCCACGAGATTGGCGCCTGAGGTAGCGACAGAGTGCTAGTGCCGGGGTCGGTGATGGTGGCGGCCCAGCGACTGCCCACCTGGATGCCGCTGACGCGCGAATAAATCATTTTGCCTCGGCTGCCTCGTGGCGTGGGCATGTGTTCCTTTGGGCTGAGGCGTCCTGAGCGCAGCAGCTCCTGCCAACGGGTCAGCGTTGGTGCATCGTCGTTGTTGCCCTGGGCGGCCAAAGTTGCCAGATAGACCGGCCCTGAGCTGCGCAGGCGCAGTTGCAGATTGCGGCCATTGAGCAAGGGGTCAAGGCCGGCCACCGGAATGGGGAGCACCATCAGGCTGCTGGGAGCTCCAGGCTCCAGCGTCCAGACCTTTGGGAGTTCAGGCGCGCTGGACCCTCGCAACAGGTCACCGGCGACGCGGCTACCTGGTCCTGCTGCGATCGGCTCGCTGGTCTCGCTCATCAGTGCAGGCAGAGGCAGGAAGGGGGCCGCTGTTTGGCCGGGGGCGGTGGCCTGGGAGAGCGAGGTGCTTCCACCCACCAACTCCAGAGTCACCGGACCATCACCCACAGGCTGGGCCAGCACTGCCAGCCAGAGGGTGGAGTCGAGTTTTTCAGGGGTGCCTGCGTAGACGTGATGGCTGAACAGATCGAAGCGGCCGTCGAGAGGCTGATTCAGCCCAGGCTTGTCGGGAAAGGTGGAGAGCAGGATCCCGTCGTCGGTGATCAGTTCCGGGTTGTTGTCGTTCACCACCATCACTTGATCGAGTCCACCTGGGAGGGCCAGCACCTTCTGCTGCCTCTGAATGGTTCGCACCTCAGGTGTTGGCTCGAGATTGTCGGTCGCGCCTGCAGCTATGACGCCTGTTTCGACACAGCACAAGCCGAGGGCGGCCAGGGTGAGAGCCATCGTTCCCCGAGCTGTTCGGAGGCGATCAGTGGTCATGCGCGTGCTGCCATTCGCCACTGTTCTAGGGAGATGGTGCAGCAGTGGCAGGTTGGGCCGGTGCGCGAAGGGGCACTGGCTTTGGTTTGAGCACCGGGGCCATCGCTGCCGCCATGCTGCGGATCAGTTCGGTGGAACGGGGGTCATTGAAGGGACCCTGCACCATGAATGCTGCAACGGCTCGGCTGCCATCGGGTAGTTCGATCAAGCCCGCATCGGCGTAGGCGATTCCGATATCGCCTGTTTTGTTGTAGACCCTGTAGCCCTTGATCATCAGGCTGGCATCGGGTCGGCCCTGTTCGCCGCCTAGTCCTTTGAGCAGACCACCTGGGAGCAAACGATTGGTCACCGAGGTTCCCATCACCTCCCTGAACAGGTCTCGGCTGCGGGTGCTGAGGGCTTTCCCGGTGTCCACGAGGGCGATCGCACGGGCCAGGTCTCGGGCGCTGGAGGTGTTGGTGCCCTGGAGATCAGGCAGCCAGTTGTTCACCTCAGTAGCGCTCAGGCCCAGGGCATTGAAACGGGTATTCACGACCTCTTTGCCACCCGCCCGTTCGATCAACAGGTTGGTGGCGGTGTTGTCGCTGATCCGGATCATCTCAGTGGCCACTTCATGGGTTGGGAAGCGCGTTCCAAGAGGTTTGGTGGCCATCCAACCGGCGCCACCTCCCACAACCTGTTTGGTGAGTGTGAGCGGTTCGTTCCAGCGCAGGTTGCCGCTGTCGAGCAGCTCAAGGGTGGTGAGCAGGATGGGTGTCTTGATCGAGCTGGCAGCAGGCAATGCCGTGTCGGGATTGAGCTCGGCGTAGCGGCCGTCATCGAGCACGAGCATGAAGGCACTGACCTTGAGGTCGTTCTGTTGCGCTGCTAGCTGACGCCAGCGACCGCTCAGGGTGGTGACTTCCTTTTTGGTCTCGAACCGTCCGAGCTGAGCACCCCAGGCCTGCGTCGGATGCTGTTGGTTCTTCACTGCGCTCGGTGTGAGCTTGGTGGTGATGCCTTCGCCTTCGGGCAGCGTCAACCAGGCGGGCAGGTTGATCTGGCCTTGTTCGATTTGGGGCGCCAGCATCTTGAGAGCAGAGCCAGTGATCACCCCGAGGCCGATGCCCATTAGCATCAATCGCAGCATGAGCCGCACCGGCTTGCCCCACCCGGGTTGGTTGCGCTTGGAACGACTGCTGCTCACCCGAGATTGATGGAGGGCTGCCAGAGGTTAGGGGCGGTGTTGCCGAACCGCCCAGCGGAGTTGGCGCACCATGCCGCGCAGTAGGGCCACTTCATCGTCTCGGATCAGGCCGCGTAGCAGCAACCCTCTCAGTTTGGCCATGCGGGCTCGTGCCGTGTGCTCGAGCAGAAAGCCCACCTCCAGTAGCAGCTCCTGGGCATCGTCCAGGCAGGCTTCCAGCTGCTTAGGGCTAGACGGTTCAATCGGCTCGGCAGGGGTTGGCGCAGGATTGGCCATGGCTGCCGCCACCGCCTCCGCTTCGATCGTCTGCTTCGCCGCTGCAACGCGCAGACGGGTGATCTCGTGGAGCACGACTGCCACGGCGTGAGAGAGGTTGAGCGATGGATAGTCGCCACTGCTGTGGAGCGTGATCACCCGCTGGCTGAGCAGTAGCTCGGCATTGGTGAGGCCATGGTCTTCCCGACCGAATACCAGAGCCAGTGGTTGTTTGGATCCTGGCTTGATCGCCCATGGCAGCACGGCGTCTGGAGGGCCGAGAGGAATGGTGCCGTGATCCAATCGGCCTGCTGTGGCGACCACTCGGCTGCAGTCGCCCACAGCCTCCAGCAATGTGGAATAGACGCGGGCTGCCTCCAGCACAGGTCGGCCATGCACCGCCATCCGTCGTGCATCGGCATCGTTCGGGTCGCATCGCGGTGCCACGAGGCGCAGATCATCAACGTCGAAATTGGCGCAGAGTCGGGCCACGCTGCCCACATTCAGAGGACCGGCCGGTTCCACCAGCACCACGCACAGTGATCCCTTCAAGCTCATTCAGGGGCCGTGAAGGATTTGAGATGGGCCAGCAGGTCGGCCATGTCTTGCGGTTCGATCTCGAAGCGGGGCATCGGCGGTGTCTGACCACTGACCACCTGCTGGATGATTTGGGGATCGTTCAGGCGTGATTCCAACCCTTTGAGGCTGGGCCCCACCAACCCCTGGCCGGCAATGCCATGGCAACCGGCGCAGTTGATGCGAAAGAGCAGGCCACCATGCTCGGCATCACCTGAGAGCGAGCGAGTCGCAATCACATAGGGATCACGGCCGGCACTGCGCATCACCCAGAGCAGCAGCACGATGCATGTCAGCGCCGCCAGCGTGACCAGCCCAGCAATCAAGCCCCGGCGTCGCGGCGTCGTTGCTGCAGCAGTTGATGACGGGGCAGTCACGATCGCGTCCAAGCCATGAAACAATTGTGGGCAAGTTTTCCATTGGGCGCGACATGATCGAACCCCTGCTCTGCGGCATCGTTCTGGGTCTGATCCCCGTCACCTTGTTGGGTCTGTTCGTTGCGGCTTGGAATCAGTATCGCCGGGGCAGTGCTCTAGGGGGCTGAGAAACAGCACAGAACTGTTGCCGTAATGGCGTTGATCCACTTCCCGCCACCCATTCGGAGTGGCGGGTTTTTTTGTCTTGGTGTGTTCGCAGAGCACAACGGCGTCTGGTCGCAACCACTGCCCGCTGATCAGAGCGTCCAGTCCTGCGCCATAGAGCCCTGAGCTGTAGGGCGGATCGAAGTACACCAGATCAAAGCCAGGATCGTCGGCTGGGCGTCCTCGCTTCAGCCAGGTGACCAGGTCGCGCTGCACAACCACGACCTGAACAGGGTCGGGTTGGCCGGAGGCGGTGGCGATCAAATTGCTGCGGCAGATGGCTGCAGAGGCTCCATGGGCCTCGATGGCAACCACCCGTTGCGCCCCGCGTTGAAGTGCTTCACAGCCCATCACACCGCTGCCACTGCAGAGGTCTAACCAGTGGGCACCGTCGAGACGCGGGCCCAGGATATTGATCACCGCCTCACGCACTCGGGCTGTGGTTGGGCGAGTCTCTCCTCCCTTTGGACTGCGCAGTTTCCGTCCGCCGGTGAGCCGAAGCTGACCCTGGCCGCCGCTGCTCACTGGGGAAGAGGTGCGCCCTGATCCAGCCAGCGCAACCACCGCTTCAGCAGCCGCTGGCCGGCTTCACCGGATTTTTCTGGGTGGAACTGGCAGGCTCCAAGTCGTCTCTCCCAGACGATGGCGGTGGCCTTGCCCGAGCCAAATGGGGCCGTCGCGGCCAATGCGGCGGTGTTGGCGGGATGGGCGGCGTAGGAATGCACGAAATACATCCACTCCTGATCGTCTTGGACGCCTAGTAACGGCGAGGGCTGGCATGACTGGAGCCGTGCCCAGCCCATATGCGGGATCCGTTCGCCTTGGTCAGCAGGCAGGCGCTCCACCCGTCCAGGCAGCATGCCAAGCCCACCTCGGCTTCCCTCATCACTCGCGTCGAACAGCAGCTGCAGACCCAGACAGATGCCGAGCAGCGGCCGCTCATCGTCGTGCCATTGGCGCAGGTCTGGCACCAGCCCCGTGGCCTCAAGTCGTTCCATCGCTGGGTCAAAGGATCCAACCCCAGGCAAGATCAGGGCGCTGCAACCGTTGAGGTCTGTCGCCTGATGCACAGCTTTCAGTGACACGCCAAAACGGCGAAAGGCAACCCGCACCGAGTGCAGATTGCCCATCCCGTAATCAATCAGACCGATCGTCAAGTTGACGAGTGCAATCAGAGGTACTTGGAGATCGTGCCAGAGAGGGTGGCCTTGGGAACGGCTCCAACCACCGTGTCAACTTTCTGGCCGCCTTTGAACACCATCAAGGTTGGAATGCTGCGGATGCCGTACTGGCTTGCAACGTTTGGGTTTTCGTCGGTATTCAGCTTGAAGACCTTGATCTTGCCCTCGAACTCCTTGGAGATCTCATCAACGATCGGGGCAACCATGCGGCAGGGGCCACACCAGGGTGCCCAGAAGTCCACGAGCACAGGCACGTCGCTTTGGAGCACGTCCTGCTCGAAGGAGGCGTCTGTAACAGCAGCTGCGCTGGACATTCTCTTGACCTTGGTATGTGCGGAAATTTAGCAATGGTTTTAAGGAAAGCCCGGGTTTCACGCCCCTTTAGGGAGGAACTGTGATCAACCCCTGAAGACAAAAAGCCCGAACGCGTCGGGCCGGAGGGTGTGAGGAGTGTGTGGGCCGGAGCCCGCACGCCTGAAGATTAACGCTTGTCTCAGGCGTCTCAACCATCTTCGTTGCTTTGCAGTGGTCGGGGTTCTTACTTGCCCATGCCCAGCTGTTGGGCTTTTTGATAAACCTTGCCTTCCGTGAGGAGCGACGGGGCGACGACCACTTCGACTTGCTGCATCTCTTTGATGGTTCGGGCACCGAGGGTGCCCATGGATGTTTTCAGACAGCCGAGAAGGTTGTGGGTGCCGTCGTCGAGCTTGGCGGGGCCACGCAAGATCCGTTCGAGACTGCCGGTGCTGCCAACATTGATGCGGGTGCCGCGGGGAAGCACGGGGCTGGGTGTGGCCATCCCCCAGTGGAAGCCGCGACCAGGCGCTTCTTCGGCGCGGGCGATCGGGGAGCCGATCATCACGGCGTCAGCACCGCAGGCGAGGCACTTGCAAATATCACCACCGGTCACGATTCCACCATCGGCAACGATCGGCACGTAGCGGCCACTTTCACGTTCGTAGTCGTTTCGAGCTTCGGCACAGTCCGCAACGGCTGTGGCCTGAGGGATGCCGACGCCAAGCACACCGCGAGAGGTACAGGCTGCCCCTGGGCCAATGCCCACCATCACGCCTGCGGCTCCGGCGCGCATCAGCTGCAGGGCAACGTCATAGGTGACGCAGTTGCCAATCACGACGGGGACACCCATGTCACGGCATAGGGCCTCGAGATCGAGGGTCTCCTGGCCTTCCGGGCCGATGTGATTCGTGGAGACGACGGTTGCTTGCACGAAAAACAGATCAGCACCTGCTTCGGCGATGGCCTTGCCGAAGCGCAGGGCGGCCACGGGAGTTCCGCTCACCGCGGCGATGCCACCCTGAGCCTTGATCTGTTGAATCCGCTTGCGGATTAGGTCTTCCTGCACTGGCTGGCTGTAGATCTCCTGCATCAGTGGGACGAATGCGTCCTTGGCCACCGCGGCGATCTTGTCGAGTACCGCGTTGGGGTCCTCGTAGCGGGTCTGGACGCCCTCAAGATTCAGCACACCCAGGGCGCCGAGTTGAGAGAGCTTCACGGCCATGTCCACATCGACGACGCCGTCCATTGCACTGGCAATGATCGGAATCTCACGTTGAATTCCGCCCAGGCTCCAATGGGTGTCAGTCACCTCCGGGTCAACGGTGCGGCCGCCTGGCACCAGGGCTATCTCGTCGATGCCATAGGCCCGACGGACAACTTTGGAACGACCAAGCTGAATGTTCACCGCAAGCGAATGAAAGATCTGGTCAAGCTACCAAGCGGCCTTGGCTTGATTGGCCGCTTGGCTTGATCGAGATCTTGCCAGGGCGATGCTTCAGTTTTTGCTGCCGGTGAAGGAGTTCCAGCGTTCGCGCAGGCTCTGGAGCACGTCGCGGCGTTCGTCGGTTCTGACCAGTCGTGTCACGGAGAATTGGATCATCCAGCAAATTCCCACCAGCTCGAACAGGCGGGGCGCCAGGGGGATGGTGTCAATCGCGCTGAGGAGTCCGGAATAGACCTTGATCAGCAGGACAACGGCGACCAGGATGGCCACAATCCGCAGCGGCTGGCGCAGGTGATTGAGCTGCTCGCCAAGATCGTTGCCTTCCCACCAGGACGTCAGCTTGGCGGTGAGCAGTTTCCATTCGCCACCGGTGCTGGCGTCGTCATCACTGCCACTGCCGGCAGGGATAGAAATCCGTTCGGCGATTACGGCGTCGTCGCTCGGTGTTGGTGCTGGAGGCGTGGTCGGAACTGAGGGAGGGGGAGTTGTCCCCGCGGTGGTTGACGTCTCAGCCGAATCCTTCTGGCCCGGGGAGGTTGGTGGCTGTGCGCTTGTGGAGGCGTTGGAACTGAAGGGATCAGGAGTTGTTGGCATCCCTGTCCCTGCCGAGAACGAGGGCGAGGACGGTGTTGAAGGGGAGGGTTTGGTTTGTGGATTGGTCGCGTCGTTGGCTGCTGCGGCATCGCTCCCTGCGCCATCGCTTGCTGAGGCCTCGGAGCTTGTGTCGGCAGCAGAAGTGGTGTCTCCGGAGGGAGAAGAAGGGGTGCTCGAAGAGGAGGTTGAGATATTGATTTCAGAGCTCATCGCGGGTCTCACGCGTTGTAGGCAGGCAATTTAAGGGCGGTCGACGAAAATTGTCTTCCCGCAGCATTGATTGGTATTGATCGCAATAACTGGTGAGTAGCGCTCTGCCGCGATAAAGTTGTTGGGTCTTTTAGGTCTTGTATGGCGGATCCAGTGGGGCCCGGCAACGGTGGTCCTGGCGAGTCCGACGACCGGATCATCCAGACGGATCTGCGCAACGAGATGTCGCGTTCCTATCTGGAATACGCGATGAGCGTGATCGTTGGGCGTGCTCTGCCTGACGCCCGCGATGGTCTCAAGCCCGTGCATCGCCGCATTCTCTATGCGATGTACGAACTGGGGCTCACCAGCGATCGGCCTTATCGGAAATGTGCCCGTGTGGTGGGCGAGGTGCTCGGTAAATATCACCCCCATGGCGATACCGCCGTCTATGACGCCCTGGTGAGGATGGCCCAGGACTTCTCCATGTCGATGCCGTTGATTGACGGCCACGGCAACTTTGGTTCGGTTGATAACGACCCGCCGGCGGCGATGCGGTACACCGAATCGCGTCTGCGGGCTCTCACCACCGACAGCCTTCTCGAAGATATCGAGGCTGAGACCGTTGATTTCGCTGACAACTTCGATGGGTCTCAGCAGGAGCCCACGGTGCTGCCTGCACGGATCCCCCAGCTGCTTCTGAATGGCTCGGCTGGGATTGCCGTCGGCATGGCGACCAATATCCCTCCCCACAACCTCACTGAGCTGATTGATGGCCTTCTCGCTCTGATCGAGGACTCTGAAATCGATGACAGCGCCTTGATGCGCATCATCCCTGGCCCCGACTTCCCCACTGGAGGTCAGATTCTCGGCCGCACCGGCATCCGTGAGACCTATTTCAGTGGCCGTGGCTCGGTGACGATGCGAGGCGTGGCTGAAATCGAGACCATCGAAGCCCCCGGCCGGCCAGACCGCGATGCCGTGATCATCACGGAGCTTCCCTATCAGACCAACAAGGCGGCTCTGATCGAGCGCATCGCCGAAATGGTCAACGACAAGAAGCTGGAGGGCATTTCCGATATTCGCGACGAAAGTGATCGCGACGGCATGCGCATCGTGGTGGAGCTGCGCCGCGACGCTTATCCGCAGGTTGTGCTCAACAACCTGTTCAAGCTCACACCGCTGCAGAGCAATTTCAGCGCCCATATGTTGGCGCTGGTTAACGGTGAACCGATCCTGCTCACCCTGCGCAAAATGCTGCAGGTGTTTCTCGACTTCCGCGTCGAGACGATCGAGCGACGGACTCGCTACTTGCTGCGGAAAGCAGAGGAACGTGACCACATCCTCCTCGGTTTGTTGCTGGCACTCGACCAGCTCGATCCGATCATTGCCCTGATCCGGGCAGCGTCCGACACGGCCACGGCCCGTCAGCAGCTGCAGGAACGTCATGGCCTCACCGATGTGCAGGCGGACGCGATTCTGCAAATGCAACTGCGTCGCCTCACAGCTCTGGAAGCCGACAAGATCCGGCTTGAGCATGAAGATCTTGTGACCAAGATCGCTGATTACAAAGACATTCTTGGTCGCCGCGAGAGGGTTTTCGGGATCATTCAGGACGAGCTCAGGCAGCTGCGTGAGCGCCACCAAGTGGAGCGCCGCACTGAAATTCTCGATGTGGCCGGTGGCTTGGACGACATCGATCTGATCGCTAACGAGCGCTCAGTGGTGCTTGTGACGGAAACGGGCTACCTCAAACGGATGCCGGTGAGCGAGTTCGAGGCCACCAGCCGAGGCACGCGTGGCAGAGCCGGAACCCGCAGTCAGCGTGAAGAGGCGGTGAAGCTATTCATCAGCTGCAACGACCACGACACTCTGCTGCTCTTCAGTGACCGGGGTGTGTCGTATGCCCTGCCGGCCTATCGCGTGCCTCAGTGCAGCCGCACCGCCAAGGGCACTCCCGTGGTGCAGTTGCTGCCGATCCCGAGAGAAGAAGCGATCACCTCGCTATTGGCCGTGTCGGAGTTCAACGACGACACCGATCTGCTGATGCTCACCCAGGGGGGCTTTATCAAGCGCACCCGCCTGTCGGCCTTCAGCAACATCCGTTCCAATGGATTGATTGCCATTGGCCTGGAGGAAGGGGATGCCCTCACCTGGGTGCGACTTGCGGTGCCCGGAGACAGCGTTTTGATCGGCTCTCAGGCCGGGATGACCATCCACTTTCGCCTCAGCGATGAGGAATTGCGGCCGCTGGGCCGCACCGCACGGGGGGTGCGCTCCATGAATCTGCGCGACGGAGATGCGCTGGTAAGCATGGATGTGCTGCCTGTTGAGCTTGCCGATCAGGTGGCTGAGAGTCATGAGGATGGCGCAGATGAGGACGAGGGATCCACTGCTTCGGATGGCCCCTGGGTGCTGGTGGCCTCGGCCGGTGGTCTTGGTAAGCGGGTGCCTGTGACGCAGTTCCGACTCCAGAAACGCGCCGGTATGGGCCTTCGCGGTATGAAATTCCGCAAGGAAGGTGATGCGCTGGTCGCCCTGCGGGTGCTAGGTGCCGGAGAAGAGCTGCTGCTGGTGAGTGAAAAAGGTGTGATCGTGCGAACCAGTGCGGATGCCATTCCCCAGCAGTCCCGAGCTGCCACTGGAGTGCGACTCCAGAAGCTGGATAAAGGTGATCATCTGCTCAAGGTGGTGCTGGTCCCACCGGAGGCGGAATCCGATGCTGATGAGTCCAGCGATGAGACTTCCGACCGTCCTGATGGGGCTGAGGCAGATGCAGTCGATGCTGAAGCAAGCCAGGCAGATGCAAGCCGTGCAGATGCGGCCAAGGCTGAGGCCCCTGAACCTTCCTCTGATCAGGACAGCTGACCTTGGCTGAAGGCCCGGATGTTCTGGTGCTGGGCGGTGGACCCGCCGCCCTTTGCATCGCCTCTGAATTGGTGCTTCGTGGAGTGCACGTCGAGGGGATCAGCCCTGAGTCAGTGCAGGAACCATGGCCAAACACCTACGGCATCTGGGCGAATGAACTCAAGCAGCTGGGGTTGGAACACCTGCTTGAGCATCGCTGGAGTGACACCGTCAGCTTTTTTGGCATGGGCGGTTCGCCGGATCAGGATCAGCCCATGGCTCATGGCATCGATTACGGCCTCTTTGATCGAGCCTGCTTGCAACAGCATTGGCTCACGCGTTGCGGAGCGATGCGCTGGCATCAAGACACGGCTGAGCGGGTGGAGGCCGGGCATCAGTGCACCACAGTGACGTGCGGATCCGGCCAGATCTTGCAGGCTCGATTGGTGATCGATGCCACCGGGTCGCGCACGCCACACATCAAACGGCCGGATCATGGCCCGGTGGCGGGGCAAGCCGCCTACGGCCTGGTTGGACGCTTCTCGAAGGATCCGATCCCTTCGGGGCGGTTTGTGCTGATGGATTACCGCTGCGATCACCTCAGCGCTGAACAACGCACAGAACCGCCGACCTTTCTCTACGCGATGGATCTGGGGGACGGTGTGTTTTTTGTGGAGGAAACCTCCTTGGCCCTTGCACCGGCCGTTCCCTTCGACGTGTTGAAACTGAGGCTTCAGCAGCGCCTGGATCAGTGCGGTGTTCAGATCAAGGAGGTGCTGCACGAGGAGTTCTGCCTGTTCCCGATGAACCTCCCGTTGCCAGATCTGCTTCAGCCAGTGCTCGCATTCGGAGGGGCGGCAAGCATGGTGCACCCCGCTTCCGGCTACATGGTGGGCTCGTTGCTGCGCCGTGCCCCCGCTCTGGCCCAGGCTGTGGCCGATGCGCTGACAGAAGATCCCGGACTGAGTTCGGCGTCTTTGGCGCGTCGAGGATGGCAAGCACTTTGGCCCCTGCAATTGGTTTTGCGCCATCGCCTCTATCAGTTCGGCTTGGGACGGTTGATGGGCTTCAACGAAGCGTTGCTGCGCCGTCATTTCGCCACCTTCTTCTCACTGTCACGAGACGATTGGTTTGGCTTCTTGACCAATACCCTGCCGCTACCGCGTCTGATGGTGGTGATGTTGCGCCTGTTCGCGCTCTCCCCTTGGCAGCTGCGAAGGGGTTTGGTTTTTGGGGCAGATCCAAGCCAGCGTCCGAGCTGGGGAGCAGCGGATTCAATGGCTCCTCGGCAGAACTAAGCGGTTCCCCGCATCGAGCTCAGGCATTCGCAGGAAGCTGCCGCCAATCCGCCGGTTGGATTAATGGGAAGAGGGCGTCTTCTGCTTCCACGTCCTCCAGCCAGTGTTCGGGAAGCTCTTTGCGTCTTTCGATTGCGGCCATCAGTTGCCAGAAGCGATACAGATGGCGTTCCACGCGCTCCCTCGCCAGGTCGGTGGTGGTGCCGGAGCGCAGGATGAAACTCCAGTCAGATGACTGGGCTAGCAGGAGTTCCCGGCCTGCTTGGTGGAGCAGGCGCAGGTCGGCTTCGCTGCCAACGCCTCGGCTGCTGCGCTCCACCATTGCCTGGCCGGCTTTGCTCCACTCGGGCACGATCCAGGCGTTGGTGTCGTTCAGCCAGTAGTCGTGAAAGCCCCCACGCCCCCAGCTGGAGGGGCATGGATCGCAGATCTGCAGGTTGGGAGTGTCGCTGAGGGTCGCTCGCAAGCTGGTGAAGCCCACACCTTCTGATGGACCCTGCCGAAATAGTTCACGCAGGAAATTGGGCCCTTCAAACCACCAGTGGCCGAACAGTTCGGCGTCAAATGGTGCCACCAGCAACGGTGGAATCCCCATGCCGGTTTCTAGCCTTTCCAGTTGATGGCGCCGACCTTGCAGGAAGTGGCGGGCATGTTGCTGGGTTTTGGCTAGGGCTTCTTGAGGTTGATAGGGCTGTTTGGCATCAAGCGGAGCATTTTGGTCGCTGACCCGATGCAGCTTCAGGCCCAAGGGCCGCTGCCCCGGCAGGCCATGGGCGGCAATCCTTTCCGGCGGTAGGTCCCAGCCGAGATCGCGATGGAACTCCCGATAAGCAGGGTCACCGGGGTAGCCGTCTCTGGCCGACCACACCGGCAGGGTGGCGTCGCTGTCACGCCCGAAGAAGGCCACACCCTGGCGGCTGCAGATCGGTGCATAAACGCCATAGCGAGGTCGGGGTTTGGCATGCAGGAGCCCATGGCCGTCGAGCACGGCGTAACGCAGCCCGGCATCGCGCATCCAACGATCGAGCCCTTCGTAGTACGCGCATTCCGGAAGCCAGATGCCCATAGGGCGTTCCCCGATCAGGCGGTGGTGTTCGCGAACTGCTGTGCGCAGCTGGGCGCGTACAGCTTCCGGATGCTCCCGCAACAGCGGTAGATAGCCGTGGGTAGCGCCGCAGGTCAGTAGGTCCAGCACCCCCTGCTGCTGCAGAGCGGCGAAGCGCGCGATTAGATCTCCACCGCAGTCCTGCCAGCGTCCTCGGTGACGGGTGATGGTGGCTTCCAGATGCTCAGCTGCCTCTCGACGATCGGCTGGAGCCTCCTTGAGCAGGTCAAGACGGGCATCAATCCAGGCGGGGAAGCGCTGTCGCAGCGTGGCGTCCGCCAGCAGCGACAGCAGGGTGGGAGACACCCCCATGGTCAGTTGCGGATGCTGGAGCGGATCAGCTGCCGCAGCCTCAAGCGTTTCCAGCAGCGGTAAGTAACACTCGATCAGAGCCTGAAAGAACCAGTCCTCTTCCAGGGAGTTGGGCTCGGAACCCCGCACATAGGGGAGATGGGCGTGGAGAACTAGAGCCAGTGCTCCGTGAGCCACGTTCCAGTCCCAGTAATCGAATGAATGTACCGGTAATTGCTGCAGTCTCTGCGGGATTTGACACGTCCACTCGCCTAGAGTGGGCTAACTCATAGTCATTCCGACTAGCACTGCTCTCGAGGCTGTTGCCATGGCCAAGGATCCCGGCCGCGTTCTGATCTTCGACACCACCCTTAGGGATGGTGAGCAATCGCCTGGTGCCAGCCTCAACCTTGAGGAGAAGCTTGCGATCGCTCAGCAGTTGGCACGCCTTGGCGTGGATGTGATCGAGGCTGGGTTTCCCTTTGCTAGCCCAGGAGATTTCGCTGCTGTGCAGCGCATCGCACAGCAGGTGGGTGGTGAACAGGGGCCGATCATCTGCGGCTTAGCCCGTGCCTCCCGTGGCGATATCAAGGCCTGTGCAGAGGCGGTGGCGCCCGCACCGAAGCGGCGGATTCATACCTTTATCGCCACCAGTGATATCCACCTCGAGCACAAGCTGCGCAAAAGCCGCAAGGAGGTCTTGGCGATCGTGCCTGAGATGGTGGCCTACGCCCGCTCCTTAGTTGAGGATGTGGAGTTCTCTTGTGAAGACGCTGGCCGCAGTGATCCGGAGTTCCTCTATGAGGTGATCGAAGCGGCAATTGCTGCCGGGGCGAGCACGATCAATATTCCCGACACCGTGGGCTACACCACCCCTTCCGAATTCGGTGCCTTGATTGCCGGTATCGATCAACAGGTTCCCAACATTGATGAGGCTGTGCTGTCCGTGCATGGCCATAACGACCTTGGTCTGGCGGTGGCCAACTTCCTTGAAGCGGTGCGCTATGGCGCTCGACAGTTGGAATGCACGATCAATGGAATCGGCGAGCGAGCTGGCAACGCCGCCCTGGAGGAGCTCGTGATGGCACTGCATGTGCGTCGTCGCTTCTACAACCCCTTTTTCGGACGTCCTGAGGATTCGCCGACACCACTGACAGCGGTGCGCACCGAAGAGATCACGAAAACCTCCCGGCTGGTGTCGAATCTCACCGGCATGGTTGTGCAACCCAACAAGGCGATTGTGGGAGCGAATGCCTTTGCTCATGAGTCGGGCATTCACCAAGATGGTGTGCTCAAGAACAGGCTCACCTACGAGATCGTTGACGCCCGCACGGTCGGACTCACCGACAACCGTATTTCCCTTGGCAAACTCAGCGGCCGCAGTGCTGTGCGTGCTCGCCTGGAGGAGCTCGGTTATGACCTCAGTCGCGAGGATCTGGATGAAGCCTTCTCACGCTTCAAAGATCTGGCCGATCGCAAGCGAGAGATCACCGATCGTGATCTTGAGGCGATCGTCAGTGAGCAAGTGCAGCAGCCTGAGGCCCGCTACCAGCTCAAGCTGGTGCAGGTGAGCTGCGGCAGCAGCCTTCAGCCCACCGCCACGGTCACCCTTGCGAATGAGGACGGCCAGGAGCAAACCTCCGCTGCAATCGGCACCGGTCCGGTGGATGCGGTGTGTCGTGCCCTTAATGCTCTGGCGGGCGAACCGAATGAACTGGTTGAGTTCTCGGTGAAGTCGGTCACCGAAGGCATTGATGCCATGGGAGAGGTGACCATCCGCTTGCGTCGCGAGGGGCAGCTGTTTTCTGGACACTCCGCCGATACCGATGTGGTGGTCGCGGCTGCCCAGGCGTTTGTGAATGCCCTCAATCGCCTCGTTGCCGGCAGCCTTCATCAACCGATCCATCCCCAGCGGGATGCTGCTGAAGTGGCGTCACGTCCCAGTCTGTGAGGCGTCATGGCCACCTCAGCAAAGACTCGCGCCGGAGCCCTGTTGCAGCTACTGCTGCTGATCCTGTTGGCCCTGGTGGTGCTCGTTCCCTTGCTCTGGTTGGTGAGCACCTCCCTGAAGGGACCAGCCGAAGACATCTTCAGTTCACCACCAGCACTGTTGCCGGCCCAACCCAGCCTCGCGGCCTATGGCCGCCTGTTCAGGGATAACCCCCTCGGCCTCTATCTGCTCAACAGCACGATCGTGAGTGTGCTGGCCGTCGTCGCCAACTTGCTGTTCTGTTCCCTCGCGGCTTATCCACTGGCGCGGATGCGTTTCGCTGGTCGGGGATTCGTGCTGGCCCTCGTTGTGGCCACGATCCTGATCCCCTTCCAGGTGGTGATGATTCCGCTCTACCTGTTGATGGTGCAACTGGGCTTGAGGAACACCCTGATGGCACTGGTGATCCCCCAGGCTGCCACTGCCTTCGGTCTCTACTTGTTGCGTCAGAGCTTTCTGGCGGTGCCAGTCGAGCTTGAGGAGGCGGCCCGAATCGATGGCTGCAGCAAGCTTGGCGAATGGTGGAACGTGATGATCCCAGCCGCCCGTGCCGATCTGATCACCCTGGGCATGTTCGTGTTCATCGGCACCTGGAGCGATTTTCTGTGGCCGCTGGTGATCCTTGATGACCCTGGGTTGTACACCCTTCCACTTGGTCTCCAACAGCTGGCCAGCAGTTTCTCCCTGGATTGGCGCATCGTCGCCGCTGGTTCTGTGGTCTCGATCTTGCCGGTGCTGATCTTGTTTGTCTTGCTCCAGCGTTTCATTCTGCCTAGCGCGAGCAGCGACGCGGTCAAAGGTTGATCAGCGGCTTGGTTCAAGTCTGAAGGACTGGAAGGGATCAAAGTCCTCTGCAGGTCTGGCTTGCTGGCGCAGCGATTGGTTCCGTTCGATCCGTTCAGCCTGCTGTTGAGCCATCCGGCCGATGCGATCGTCCAAGTTCCGCTGATTGGCTTGGAGCTGCTGGAGCTGTTGCTCAAGCAGCTGGCTGCTCACTGCGGGGTTCTCCTCCAGACGTTGCTCCAGATCGGCGATCCGTTGTTGGATCCGGTTGATGGTGGTGGTGTGCTGTCCGAGGGCCTGCCAGAGCGCCATGAACAGCACCGCGAGCATGCTCATCCCCGCAATCGGGATCAGCATCCAGACCATTTGTCTCCCTTGCATCTGCGCCGATTGCGCCTCTTGCGACAGTGCTAGCAGTCCTGACGTCAGGATGGGCTTGCGGTTGGAATGTGTTGATGGCTTTGAACGATCTGGATCAGTTGCTGGCGTTGCGCAGTGAGGACCCTTCGCTTGCCGAGCGGATGGCAGGCCCCCTCGATCTCGAGGCCTTGATTGCGCTGGCGGCCGAGCACGGACTCACCGTTACCGAAGCCGATGTTTTCGCTGCCCAGCAACGGGAGAATTCAGATCGGTCCTCCGCTCAGCTTCAGCAGGAGGCTGCCCAGGAGTCCCGGCGTCTACGCCATTTCATTCAGGGTTAGCGAGGGCTGGTGTTGCAGGACACCGCATGCTCAGGCCCTTTTGCGGAATCTTGGGGAGGATGATTCCTTCGCTTTGACGTGGATTCCAGCAATCGGTCCATTGAGCGCATCGGCTCTGAAGGCTCTCGAGCTGTCTGTGACCATGCAGACCTTCTGCTGCTGCGTTGTGACGACAGCCAGGATCTGATCGATCAGGATCATTTCCTGGCCTGGGATGAACTGTTGGGCTTGCGCTGAGCTCCCAGCATTGAGCTGTCAGCGCAGCATCACCACGTCTGGGGTCACCCCAAGAATCTGGCCGATCCAGAGCGCGTGGGTGACAGCTCCTTCATGGGTGTGAAACGCCCAGGCATTGTCTGGGGAACTGACGTTCTCAATGTGTTCATCGTGGGCGTTCACCCTCAGGTAGGTCCCAGCGCGGGGGCAGCGGAGCACGAAGCGCTCGATCGAGAAGTCCGTCATCTTCATCAACGATCTCGTTGAGACTCAATATTTCGATAGCGATGGCGGCCCCTTTGAAGGCCCCGATCCTTTGTTTTCTTGCGGTTTTCATCAACGATTTGTGACAGCTCTGTTGACGCTGGCCTATCCCCCTTCGCTTGATTGCTCCTTTGGCATCGGGGAGCTACGGAGCCAATGCAGTCCTTTCGGCGCAGTGAACAGGCTCTGATGACCGCCGTCGCGAAACCAAGCCTGGTCTTGGGGTTGAAGTGCCGGCAGGACAAGGTCCCATTGCTGCTCGAAGTAGGTGGCCGCTTCCTGCTCAGGGGCTGGGTCGGGCTGTCCCCAGTGCACAAGCGCGAGTTTGACGGGGTGGATCGACAGCACAGCCAGTCGCTCGCCTTCATCTGGGGCCGGCACGATTCGTTCCTCGATCGATTCTTGGCTCACGAACAGGCGAAGGCTGCCGTTGCAGTCGCGTCCGTCCAGTGGGTATTTGCGCAAGTACAGCGCCCTTGCCTTCTTAAACAGGGGTGAAGGCGCTCGCTGCATCAGGGATTCGTAAGCCTGCTGGAGCCTTGCGTTCGGCATCGGAGCGTGATGTTTGAACTTTCCGGCCTCGCAGTGGCGCCAACACCGGCACCGAGGCGAGACTGGTGACAGTTTGCAGTCTGGACCAGTGGGAGAGCGTTGCCGGCCGCAGTACCGACTCGTTGCTCTTGATGGCAGTCCGCATCCGGTTCTTGATGCCCCATACGACTCCATGGAGGCGGCTGAGGCTGCTGCTCAGCGATGGTGCACTGGTCAGGGTCGCGCCTTTGCGATGGGGCAGAGCGGGATTGGCGTCGAAGTTCAGACCAGTTGTGGGGAGTGGCGCACCGTTGGCTATCCGCTCAGTTGCCTGCGCTCTCGCTAGACCGGGGTGAGGTGATCTTCGGCTGTGATGTGGGTCAGTGTGGACCTCTGTGTTGTGCCTCTCGGTGTCGGGGTCTCCTTGGCGCCTTATGTCGCCGCCTGCCAGCGGGTGATTGAGCAAGCGGGGCTCGACCACGAGCTAGGTCCGAATGGAACTGCGATTGAAGGTGAGTGGGACGCGGTTTTTGCTTGTGTGAGGGACTGTCATGACGCCGTGCACGCTTTGGGTGCTCCTCGCGTTTACACCACCTTGAAGGTCAATACCCGCACGGATCGGCAGCAGAGCTTTCGCGACAAGGTCGCCAGTGTCCAGGCGTCGACGGGCGACGGCGCCTGAGGGCTGAAAACCGGAGAACTTCTGTGCAAAACAACAACACTTGGGAAGCCCTGAGTCCAATGAGACCAGGGATGCGATTGGCTTGTTTTGCGGATGCGTGCTCTGGGCTGTGCTCTTCTGTTTGGCTTGGCGATCGGTGCAGGTTCCGGTCTGTCGGCCCGGGCTGAAACCTGGGACAGGATTGGTCGTTTTGCTGCGACGCTCCGTAAAGCGGGTACGTCCACGCTGGTGGCGAGAGATTGTCCGAACACCTTGCTCGGTGCTTTCCATTCCCAACGCAATGCCCTGCTGATCTGTGCCAATAACCTGCCCAACGATCCCGCGGAGATCTGGGAGGTCTTGGCCCATGAGGCGGCTCATGTGATGCAGCATTGCCGCGGTGGCCCGCTGCTGGTGGAGGGTCAGATGGACGATGCGATTGCCCGGGTGCGCTCCCGTTCCCCGCGTCTGTTTAAGGAGCTGAGTCTCTATCACAGCAGTCAGCACCGTGACGAGGTCGAAGCTCGGCTGGTGCAGACGCTGCCCCCCGATCAGGTGGAAGCCTTGTTTCAGAGGTTCTGCGCGATGCGACTGACTGGAACGAGCTCGGAATCGTGATTGTTCGGGAGGTGAGTGCCATGGATGAGCAGCAGCCGATCACGCCACTCACCGGCCCAGTGTTCGATGACGAGGGCCGACTCACGTACATGGGGGTGGATGGACGCCGTTATGTCGTGGTCGATGGCGTCGATTTTGATGAGCAGGATGCCGCCAAGGTGATGAAGGTCCTGCAGTTGGCAGGCGGCGTGTTTGAAGAGATCGAGCAGCATTGCCACCATTGGTTGCAAATGGTGGAGGACTCGCCCCTGAGCGAGGAAGAGGCCTTGTCGTTGTTGCTGGCCACTCTTGAAACCGTGTTGGAACGAAAGCACGATGACCAGCAGGACCCTGGACAAGGGAGCTGAGGGTGCGCCCGTACGGTGTGACTGTTAACGCAATCGGCCGGCGATGAATTCCAGCGTGCGGGGCTATTGGCTGATGACCTGGCTGGGGTTGGTGGGCAATGTGATCGCCTTGCCGCTGATCGGTTGGATCGCTTTTCAGGCCCCCACGCTGCGGGTAACCCATATCAGCCTCGCCTTTGGCCTTGCTTGGCCTGCTGCGGTTGTTGGCATCGTGGCCTGTGGCGGCCTGCTGGCAGAACGGCGTTGGGGGGGGATTGTGGCGATCGTGGCCTTGTCGATGGCTTTGGCTGCTTCCTTGCCTTACGGCATCGTGCGCTTCGCCCTGCTTCCTCTGGAGCAGTCGCTCAACCTCGGCCTTGTGTCCATGCTTCTGGCTCTGGTGAACTTGTTGGCGCTTCTCTATTGGTGCCAACCTGCTCTTCGCCGCGGTGGTCCGCTCTGAATGCAGGCGATGCCGATCTGCCGGTCTTGTATCGAGATCGATGGGTTGTGGTGGTGGACAAACCTGCTGGCCTTCTTTGCCAGCCCGGTCTGGGCCCGGCGCAGCTGGATTCTTTGATCAGACGCGTCCAGCGATGCGAACCAGGTTTGGCCCTGGTGCATCGCCTTGATCGCGACACATCCGGCTTGTTGTTGTTGGCTCGCAATCCCGAGGCTTTGGCGGCCTTCAGTGGTTTGTTCGCGCATCGCCGGGTGCGCAAGCTCTATGTCGCGGATATCTGCACGGACCCTCCAGCTTTTGCCGGCCTGATCGATCTTCCCCTCGCCCGTTTGCAGCGTCACCCCCCTCGCTATGGCGAGCATCCTCAAGGACGGGCCAGTCGGACTCGATGGCGAGTTGCTGCATCGGCAGGGTCGCTTCGACGCTTGTGGTTACAGCCCATCACGGGGCGATCTCATCAGCTCCGCGCCCATCTTGCGGCCCTTGGCTGTCCGATCCAGGGGGATCCGATTTATGCCGCAGATCAAGGCCGGTCGATGACAGGGCGCATGCATCTTCACGCCACCGCCCTCAGCTTTCTCCACCCTTTCACGGGCAAACGCTTGCGCTGCCGCAGTGCCGTGCCCTTTGCTTCTTCGCTGGATTAGGCCGGGAATCCTTTCTTGTAGGCGGGAATCGGATAGGGGATGCGGCGATGGCGCATCCGCCGCCACACGCGGACGAAAGCGCGTATGACAAGTTCCACCTCGGAACGACTGAGGCTGCTCAGCCGCAGTTGGCCATCGCGCTGTCTGGCTTCCACAATCCTTCGCACCGTGAGTTTTGCTTGCGCATCACTGGTGTCGGGTGGGAGGGATCGAAGTGCGGCTTCGCAGCCATCGGCAAGCATCAAAATTGCCGTTTCGCGTGAGCGAGGACGCGGACCCTTGTAACGGAAGCGGGCTTCCGGGATCGAGGCATCCTGTTCGCGTGCCTTATGCAAGAAGTAGCCCATCTTCAGCGTGCCTTGATGCTCCGGGATGAAGTCGGCCACCGGTCTTGGCAGGCGGTGACGACGCGCCAGTTTCAGACCCTCATCGACGTGGGCCTGAAGAACTCCGGCACTGGCGAGGGGATCATTGAGTCGGTCGTGGGGATTCTCAATGTCTCCGACCTGGTTCTCGATAAACCACTCAGGCGCATGCAATTTGCCAACGTCGTGATAGAGCGAACCGGTACGGATTAAGTCGATATCGGCGCCGATGGCCCGGGCGCCTTCCTCGGCAAGCCCGCAGATCATCAGGGTGTGTTCAAAGGTGCCTGGCGCTTCCGATGACAAGCGGCGAAGCAGAGGCCGTTCTTGGTCCGCCAGTTCCATCAGTCTTGCTCGGGTGAGCAATCCAAAGGATCCCTCGAGAATCGGGATCAGCAGGATCGCAACCATCAGCAGGATGCCCATGAGCAGGGCTTCAGAGGCCAGCTCTCCCGCATCAGGGGCCAGTCTGGTCCAGGCGCTGGCTCCGGTATTGATCTGGCTGCGCAGCAGCAGCATCTCCACGAAGAGTGCTGCCAGGGGCAGCAAGACGGTGAGCTGAAGCAGCTGGGCACGGCTGCGTAGACGTCCTGCCTGTAGTGCTGCCACCACGGCAATGGCCGCTGCAATCATCAGTCGCCCCTCTCCCAGTCCATTCACCGGCATGGGCCAAAGCAGGCTGGCGATGGCCAGCCAGGCCAGCCCGCAACTGGTGCCCAGCCCCTGGGCGAGCAGCAGCGTCGGCGGCACCAGCACTGCTAGAGGGCTCACGGCAGCACCAAAATGGAGCTTGCTGTACTGCACGAGTAGGAGGAGGCCCAGGCTCAGAAAGCTATGGGAGGCTTCCAGCTGGGGCCGTTCTCGCCGCATCAGCAACAGCAGCACGGCGCATCCGGCTAGAGCCTCGGTGAAGCGCATGGCCCATTGGCCCCAACGCGGCGTGCGTTGCACCTTGCCGAAATAATCAAGAACGTCATAGGCCTGGGGGCTGATCGGTTCTCCCTTGCGGGTGATCAGGCTGCCCTTCGTGACCTTGATTTCGGGTTTTCCCTGTTTGGTAATTAGTGCCTCGAGCTTGCGCTGGCTCAGCACAGGATCGGTGCGCAGGTTGCTGGACCCTTGAAAACTGGCGGCCAGCAGTTTGCTGCCGATGCTGCGGGCGGGATCACCCTGTGTACCAAGATCTTCCAGCTGAAGAGCTGCAGCCTGGCGGAGCTGATCCACCGCCAGGCTGTTCACCAACCCCTGGCTGAGCATGCGAGAGGCGGCATCCCGCACGGCCTCTCGCCAGAGCTGGGTGGTTTGTGGGGTCTGAGTGGTGAGCCAGAGCTGTTCCTCGGGGCTGAGGTTCACGGGACCTACCCGCTCGGCGGCATCGCTGAGGGCCACCCGCTGCAGTTCCTCCAGCTGCCGCTCTAGCCGTTCGCGCAGGCGTTGACTTTCCTGTCGGTCGATGACCTGCACGTAGGTGCTCGGCCCCAAACTGCTGAGTCGCTGTTCCAGCGCCTCACGGTCCACCACAAGGGCATCTTTGGGCGCGACGGCGTCAAAGGGAGCTGGAACGCCTGGACGCAGATTCGGTTCCCCTAGCGATGGCCAGCTTGAAACAAGTGCCACCAGCAGGCACATGATCAGCAGACCTGCCTGCTGAATCCGCCGCCAGCGCAGGATGGGCCGCCTGGGGGATTCGTTGCGCAGCCAGCTGTGCCAAAGCCGGCGGAGGCGTTGGAATCGAATCACAGCGGACGGCATTGAACACAAACGCTAGCTCCACCGAGCGGGCATGCTGGAGGGAACTACGGCGTCGGCAATGGCCCTGAGGCTGGATGGCAAGCAGCTCGCCTCTGAGCTGGAAACGCGACTGCGCCAGGAGATCGAGTCTGGGATCTCACAGGCGGGCCGTCCGCCAGGCCTCGCTGTCCTGCGGGTGGGCGACGACCCCGCCAGTGGGGTGTACGTGGCCAACAAAGAAAAGGCCTGTGCCCGGATCGGTGTTGCCAGCTATGGATCCCACCTGCCAGCAAGCAGTTCTCAGGCTGAGGTGGCTGCGGCGATTGCAGCCCTCAACGCCGATGATCGGGTCGACGGCATCTTGTTGCAGCTTCCATTGCCGGGAGGGCTAGAAGATGGACCGCTGTTAGAGCAGATTGATCCTGACAAGGATGCCGACGGTCTCCATACGCTGAATCTCGGCCGTCTGCTCAAAGGACAGACGGGGCCGCGCAGCTGCACACCTGCCGGGGTGATGGCCCTTTTGGCTCGACATCAGTTCTCGTTAGAAGGCAAACGGGCCGTGGTGGTGGGTCGCAGCATCCTGGTAGGTCAGCCCATGGCTCTAATGCTGCAGGCCGCCAATGCCACCGTGAGCGTGGCCCACTCCCGCACCAAGGATCTGGAGGCGATGACTAGGCAGGCCGATGTGCTGGTTGTGGCGGCCGGCAAACCACGCATGATCGGGGCTGAGCATGTGCGTCCAGGCGCGGTGGTGGTGGATGTGGGCATCCATCGCCTGCCAAGGGCGGCTGATGCCCCTGAAGGCACCAAGGCCAAGCTCTGTGGCGATGTGCGTGCTGAGGAACTGGAGGAGATCGCATTGGCCCTCTCGCCTGTACCTGGAGGTGTCGGCCCGATGACCGTGACCATGCTGCTGGTGAACACGGTGGTGGCTTGGTGCCGTCGTCATGGCCTTGACCACGGCCTGGAAGATCTGGTGGTCTGATCCGATCTGTGTCCAGACCTGGTGAGTTGGCGCTTGGCCTGAGAGAATCCGGCCAGCTTTGTTCTCCCCATGACCGCCGCGGCGACCAGTCCCGAGAGCGCCCGGTCAGGGTCTGATCAGAAGGCTTTTGATTTCAAGGCCTACCTCGCGGCTCAGAAGCAGATGGTGGAGGCTGCCCTTGACGACTCTCTCGGCCCGGAAAAGCCTGAGTCCCTTCGGGAAGCCATGCGCTACTCGCTGTTAGCCGGAGGAAAGCGCCTGAGGCCGATTCTCTGCTTGGCGGCTTGCGAGCTGGCAGGCGGTGATCCGCAGTTGGCGATGCCAACTGCGGTGGCACTGGAGATGATCCACACCATGTCGTTGATCCATGACGATCTTCCGGCGATGGACAACGATGACCTCCGGCGAGGCCGGCCGACCAATCACAAGGTCTATGGCGATGCTGTGGCGATTCTTGCCGGTGATGCCTTGCTCACCCGCGCTTTCGAGATGGTCTCCCTGCGCAGTCCAGGGGTGCCTTCCGACCGTCTCCTCAAGGTGGTGGGTGAGCTCTCCTTGGTGGCTGGTGCCCCAGGCTTGGTGGGCGGGCAAGTGGTCGATCTGGAATGCGAGGGCAAACAGGTTGACCTTGAAACTCTGGAATACATCCATCTGCATAAGACCGGCGCCTTGCTCAAGGCCTGTGTGATTACCGGTGCACTGATTGGTGGTGCAGATGATGCACAGTTGGATTGCCTGCGGACCTATGCCCGGGGCATCGGCTTGGCTTTCCAGATCGTTGACGACATCCTTGACGTAACGGCCAGCAGCGATGTGCTCGGGAAAACCGCCGGCAAGGACTTGATTGCGGACAAGACCACCTATCCCAAGCTGCTGGGTCTCGAGGAGTCTCGACAGGGTGCCAAGACCCTGATCCAGGAGGCCAAGGGTTCGTTAGCAGCCTTTACGCACTCCGGTGCGGGAGCGGGACAGGAAGCTCCCCTGCTGGCGCTTGCCGATTATGTGATCGGGCGCGACCGTTAACCATGGCAATCCCGCTCTTGGTCACCCTTTCCAGTTCGGCGCAGTTGCTCGATAACGGCGTTTTGGTCTGGGGCCTTGTCGCCTGTGGTCTGGCCCAGCTCTCCAAGCTTCTGATCGAACTTGTCGTGCATCGCCGCTGGCGACCTGCCGTCTTGATCGAAACCGGTGGCATGCCCTCCAGTCACTCAGCTTTAGTCACAGGAACCGCAGCCGGGGTGGGATGGCAGAACGGGTTCAATGACCCTGTGTTTGCCTTGGCTGTCACGGTCGCGTTCGTGGTGATGTACGACGCCAGCGGTATCCGTCGTGCGGCCGGGTTCACAGCGGCACGCGTCAATGCCTTGCCAGACAGCAGCTGGGACACTCTCCCCGAGAAACCCCTCAAGGAGACTCTTGGCCATTCCCGCCTCGAGGTGCTGGTGGGCAGCCTGTTCGGACCGCTCATCGCTCTGCCAGGTCTGGCCTGGGCAGGTTCGCCTCTGGAGTTGGCCCAACGGATCGGCCAGGCGCTCGGGTGAGTGCTCCTCAGGACTTTGCTGGTGATCTGACGGCCGATCAGTGTGAGGCCGCGGCTGCATTCGAGCGATGGCTCAAGCAGTCTGATCACGGTGTTCCCTTCGTGCTCAGTGGTTTCGCCGGTAGCGGCAAGACCTTCCTTTCCATGCGATTGCTGCGCATGGTGGAAGCCACAGGGCTGTGTTGGACGGTCGTGGCCCCGACGCATAAGGCGGTGGGGGTTCTTCGTCAGGCCCTGGCCTTGGAGGGCTTGCAACCCACCTGGTATCCCTCCACGATTCACCGGCTACTGCGACTGAAGCTCAAACGCCAGGGAGATCGGGAGCTGTGCGAATCCACCGAGCAGACCGCTTTTGCCCTGGAGCACCTTGGCCTTGTGCTCATCGATGAGGCTTCGATGATCGACAGCTCGCTCTTGTCGATCGCTCTCCAGTGCGCCCATCCCTTTCGCACCCGGCTGGTGTTTGTCGGAGATCCGGCTCAGTTGCCTCCTGTAGGAGAAGCGGAGAGCCCGGTGTTTGGGATCGATCGGGCCGAGAAGGCCTGCCTGACTGAAGTGGTGCGTCATCAGGGACCGGTGCTGCAGCTGGCGAGCTGTCTCCGCGATGGTCGCTTGGCCTGCGAACGGCCGCCGTTCTTCGCCGACGTCAGCTCTGATGTTGGCAGTGTGTCCAGCCTGGATCGGGCTGATTGGTTGGCGCGGGCTCAGGCGGCCCTGAAGCAAGCCTCAGTCTGCGACAACCCCGATGCGGCACGCATCCTCTGCTGGACGAACCGCAGCCTGGAGCAATTGGTTCCCCATGCCCGCAGGGCGATCCATGGCGCAATGGCAGACCAGATGCCGGTGCTTCCTGGCGAGGTCCTGATCACTCGCACCGCCGTGATGGCGCCGGCCTCCCGGGATGGTGCTGAAACCGGGGAGGAACCTGATCTGGTTTTGGGATCCAACCGCGAGCTGGTGGTTGAAGATGTCACTCCCGACCCTTGTGATCTGAGCGAATTTGGCCTCAGCGATGCCGATCTCAATGCAGGCGGGCAGCTCTCACTCGATGGCCTAGGGACTCCTGTCATCAACACTCTCAATGCCCGTGTGCGTTGCGGTGAGCTCGAGCTCAGCTTGAGGTTGCTGCCGCCGGTGGGCAGTGAGGGCCGCCATCAGTTGGATCGGGTGCTGCAGCGGCTTCGCTCCCAGGCCAGGGATGCCGGCAAACGTGATGGTCGTCTTCTTTGGCGTCGCTTCTTCTTGATTCGAGATGCCTTTGCGTCGCTCGGACCCGCCGCCGTGCTGACCGTTCACCGCAGTCAGGGCAGCAGCTTCGGCAACGTCTTCGTCGCTGATGATGTGTTCTGGCCCAAGGATCTGGCCCTACGCCGTCAACTTGTCTATGTGGCGGTGAGCCGCGCTCGCCATGGGGTCTGGATGGTGGGGCGGAGCAGTTCAGCTCCTGTGGTGGATCGCTGGCAGCAGGCGCTCAGTGCAGCATGAGGCCGCTGAGACCTTGCCAGACCAGATAGCCACCCAGGGCCAGGCTGACGCCACTTACGACGAATTCACCTCGGGCAAACAGCAGCTGTTTGCCCTTCTCGAGAAGGGGCAGCACCTTCTGGCGACTCACCACCACAGCCATCAGCGGCAGCATCAGCATCAGGCTGGCCCCGGCGGTGAATGCAATCAGCCCAATAACCTCTTGCCAGGTGGGTAGTTGCGCCGCAAGCACCACAGCGGCTGATTTGGCAAACAGGAACAGATCATCGGGGCTGGCAACCTCGGTGAGTGCTCCCAGCCCGATCAAGAGGGGCAGGGGCATCGCCACAAAGCGGTCGATGCTGCGTGTCCAGGTGGGTGGATTATCACCATCGGCAAGGCTGCGCAGCAGCTCCTTCACGCCGATGGCGATCAGGGCACCGCCGGCCAGAAGGTCCAGTCCTATGCGGTGCTGGGATCCTTGCGTCATGTCAAGCACCAGGGTGTGTCCAACTGTGAGCAGAAGGCTCACTGTGGCCAGTGTTGTGACCACCCAGCCGGCGACAAACCATCCGCCTCGCTTTAGCGGGTTCGGTCCCAACAGCAGCAGCAGCAGCACTGACACATGAATGGGTGAGAGGCTGATTCCCGTGCCGTAGGCGAGTAGCTCAGCCCAGAGGGTGGTGTCGCTCATCGCCTGGGAAATGCTCTGATGACGCTGATGCTGACGCATCAGCGTCTTTGAAATCGTTGGTCTGCTCAGAAACAGCCATCAGCGGGGGCATTCCAACGGCTCACGGCTCGGTGATGGTGCTCATACCCCAGCACGCAGATTGAACCGGTGGCGAGGCGGAAGAGCCCACCCCCGCTCGCACCGAGTCCTAACCAGCAGCCTGTTAGGGCCCTGAGCAGATGGCCATGGGCGAAAAGGGCTACATCACCGTCCCCTTTCTCGGCCATCGCCTGGTCAATCACCTGCTCGCATCGTGTTTGCACACCTGCTGCATCCTCTCCGCCTGGGCAGCCATGGCTCCAGATTGACCAATCGGGGACTGACCGCTGGATTTGCGTCGTTGTCAGGCCCTCATAGTCGCCGTAGTTCCACTCAACCAGCCCTTGCAACACTTGCGCTCGGGAGCTCAAGCCAGCGATTTCGCAGGTGCGCTGTGCCCGTTGAAGCGGTGAGGTGAACACCGCCGCGAAGGTCACGTTCGGCAAGACCCTGGCCAGTTTCCTGGCCTCAGCTTCTCCTTCAGGCAACAGCGGTAGATCGGTCTTGCCGGTGTGTCGGCCGTTGAGGGCCCACTCGGTTGCCCCATGACGCAGCAACCAGAGCTGGCGTTCCTGCATGCTGCGTCTCAGTATTTGATCTCGAACCAGTCATCGCCGGTGACGGGCAGCTGGCTTAGGCGCACCATCCGCACCTGAGCGGTGCAAGTGCCGCGCTCACACCAGAGGCGCAGTTCATTCAGTTTGTAGCTGGATCCCTCAGCCTGCACTTCCACTCTGCCGTCATTGAGATTGCGCACCCAACCGCAAAGACTCAGCTCTGTGGCCCGGCGACAACAAGCACTTCGGAAGCCGACGCCCTGGACGTCCCCTTCCACCATTAGTCGCCAGCGTTCTCTGAGCTCCTGCGATCGGGGCTTCTGCCGGGAGATGAAGCGACTTTGCTCCTCGCCGTTGCGGTTTCGACTGCGGCGCGCCATCGGCATGAGATCGTCCAGCATCCGCCCCAGTGGAGGTGTACCCAGCTGGCGTGAAGTCTTGGGTGATTCCATCCCTCTCTCCGTCGAGGCACTTGCCACCCTTCAACCTGCCAAAGGGACTCCAGATTGCCAACAGATCCTGCAGACAGTTTGCTGTCGATGGCATCCGGACTGTCTGCAGTCAGCTTCCAGCGATGGAATTCATGCCCGGTCAGGACATCACCGCGGCGAAGAAGCAGTCCATCTTGATCGGCCTGGAGCTTGCGGTATCCCACCTGAAGTTGCCCCTTCTGGGCATGAAAGGGCAGCACTCCTGCCATCGCGTGGGCCTCACCCTCCTCATCAGTCAGGCTCTGTCCCATCAAAAGCATGCCACCGCATTCGGCGTAGATCGGCTTCTGCCCAACCCATTGTCGCAAGCCCTCGAGACTGAGTTTGCACTGGCTCAGATCTCTGGCATGCAGTTCGGGGAATCCTCCCGGCAGGATCAAGCCCTGAGCTTCAGCAGGTGGTGGTTCGTCTGCGAGTGGTTGCCAAGGCAGAACAGGCATTGCTAGGGCATCTAACCAGTCCTGCATCTCCGGGTAGCGGAAATGAAAGGCTTGGTCCATGGCCACAGCCACTGGGATCGGTTCCAGGGCTGCGCTCTGGGGCTGGCGTTCCATCTGCTGGTGCACCGGGTCGGGCCCGAGCACAGGGGCTTGAAGCAGCGGCAGCAGCGCGTTGAGGTCGAGGTGATCCTCTGCCAGCTTTGCCCAGGCGCCTAGCCGTTGCCGGAAGCTTTCGATCTCATGGGCGGGAGCGAGGCCAAGGTGCCGGCTGGGCAGGCTGAGCTCCACAGTGCGTGGCAGGCATCCCAGCAGCGGGACGCCGATGCCATCGAGCACGTCTTGCATCAGCTGCCTGTGCCGGGGGGTGCTCACGCGATTGAGCACCACGCCGGCCAGGTTCAGCTTGGGGTCATGAAGCTGAAAGCCTCGCACCAGTGCCGCTAGGGATTGGGCCTGGCCGCCCGCATCCACGACCAGCACCACGGGGAGTTCCAGAAGCCTGGCCACGGCAGCACTGCTGCCCTCACTGGTGGGGCCGATGCCGTCGTAGAGGCCCATCACCCCTTCCACGAGGCAAAGCTCTGCGCGCCCGCCATGACCATGGAAGCTGTCACGGACCCAGGCTTCTCCGCAGAGGGGCAGATCCAGGTTTCGGCAGGAACGTTCAGCTGCCGCCGTCAGCAACTGCGGGTCGAGATAGTCGGGGCCAACCTTGAACGGCTGCAGACTTTTGCCGCGACTTCGGGCGTAGGCGATCAGGCTCAGGCTGAGCAGTGTTTTGCCGCTGCCACTGGCTGGAGCAGCGATCAGACAGGCCATGGATGGCAGGGGGCATTGAGCGGCATCCCGCCGAAGGCGGATCAGTGAAGCAGCTTGGCAGCTAGCGGTGCGGCCGCTGCCAGCAATGGGGTGGTGGTGTCATGACCACCCTCGAGAAGCCTGGCGACATCCGCTTCCACAGGGCTGTGCTGAACCGGTACCACCTCCTCAATCAATTCCATGCTGGCCATGCCGCCAGCTTCAAGGCGCATGCATCCTCCGGATTCAGCACAGAGGATCACACAGGCGGCGGGTTGATGATCCGGCTGGCAGATCAGACGCATGCCCACGATCTGACCGGGGTGGATGCTGGGTTGTCCCATGGATACCGGTGCAACCCGCATCTTCACTGATGCGCCATCGCTCCGGCTAAAGGCGGCGGTAATGACTCCATTGCTTTCAGGCTCGCTACTGCCGAGCTCCCAGCCGAGTCGATCGGCGATCCATGCAGCCAGTAGCAGCCCTTGTACGGGATGCTCTCCTTCCACATCGATGTCGAGCTGCACCACATGGCCGAGGGCATTGCGCCGCTGCGGAGGGTCAAACACCATCGCCAAGGTTTCCCTCCACCCGCGCAGGCGCAGCCAATTGAGGTCATTCACTGATTGCCCAGCCTCGATGCGCTCCCGCAGCAGATTGAGGCAGTGGTGAGGTTGGCCCAGGGCTGAATCAAAAATCAATCTCCGGGGTGCGATGGCGAGACGCTCCAGCAGCTCTGGGGCTTCATCGAGGCTGCCGTTCCACCACACCCAGGAGGGCAGGTCTTCAGGCAGGAGGGGCTGAAGGATCGTGAGCCCTTGGGTGAGAGCGGCGTGGCCACCGCGGAGCACCACAACATCGCCGCAAGCTGCCGTGCCGCCGCCCTCTTCGGGAAGGGGACAGTAGGCGGCGACAAGCGTTTCAAGGGGGTGGCTCTCATCCAGACTTGGCGCCAGGGTGATCAGCCGACGCGGACGCAGGGTGCTGACGGAGGCATCCACATGTTGGCCGCGCAAATCTTCGGCCTGTTCGTCCCCGTTCAGATTGCCAAGGGCTTGCCCCACGCTGGCGGTGAGTGGGGGTGTGGTCAGGGGCAGATCGCTGTCTCTCACCACCTGGCGTGCCGCTGTGATCACCTCGTCGCGCTGCACACCTGTGATCGGACCGTTGATCCGTCCGGTGCGGACCAATTGCTGCTCAACCCAGGCCGGTTGCCATACCAGTAGGCAGAAGGTATGGGCCCCCTGGCTAGTGGGCTGATCCTTTGCCCAGAGCTGCTCGAGGTAGGCGGGAATCTCTGAGGGGGGAAGCTCCAGGGGGGTTTGGAGGGTGAGCTGGGGAGACATGGGAGCCGAAAAGAAGGGGGCGGCGGAAACAGAGACTGGGGTGCTGAGAGTGCGAGGAGCGCCTTAGGGACGTCGCCACAGCAGGCCATCGCGGGCCAGCATTGAATCGGCAGCAGCCGGCCCCCATGTGCGCGATTCATAGGGGTGGATCGGCAGTCGCCAGGGGCTGTCTTCGATCAGTTCCAGGAGAGGGGTGTAGAGGCGCCAGGCGGCTTCTACTTCGTCACTGCGGGTGAACAGAGTGGGATCGCTGAGCATGGCGTCGGCGAGGAGGCGCACATAGCCCTCATCGGAGGGCTCCCCAAACGATTCGTCGTAGGAGAATTCCATCTCCACCGGTCGACTGCGCATCCCAGACCCCGGCGATTTCACCTCGAAGCGAAATTCAGCGCCTTCATCTGGTTGGATGCGCAGGATGAGTTGGTTGGCTGTGGGGCTGCCGCCAGCGGCATCAAAGAGATGCACCGGTGCTTCGCGAAAGGTGAGGACAACCTCGCTTAGACGCTTCGCTAGCCGCTTGCCGGTGCGGACATAGAAGGGAACCCCCTGCCATCGCCAGTTGTCGATGAACAGCTTCATCGCGACGTAGGTCTCGGTGGTGCTGTTTGGATCCACTCCCGGTTCTTGGCGGTAGCCCTGCAGTGGTGCCGACTCACTACCCCCTGGGCCGTACTGGCCGCGGATGCAGCAGTTCCAGGGTTCAAGTTCATCCGCCAGGCGGGCCGCTTGCAGCACCTTGGCCTTTTCGCTGCGGATCGCCTCAGGGTCGAATCGTCCAGGGGTCTCCATCGCGGTGATCGCCAGCATTTGCGTGAGATGGTTTTGCACCATGTCTCTCAGGGCCCCGGAGCTCTCGTAATACCCAGCCCGTTCCTCAACGCCGACCGTTTCTGCTGCGGTGATCTGAACACTTGATATGTAGTTGCGGTTCCAGATCGGTTCAAAGATCGTGTTAGCGAAGCGCAGAACCATGATGTTCTGCACAGTTTCCTTGCCGAGGTAGTGGTCAATCCGGAAGATCTGGTTCTCTTGACCACAGGATTGGACAACTTTGTTGAGTGCTTGGGCACTGCTGTAGTCCCGACCAAAAGGTTTTTCGATCACCACCCTGCTGCGCTCAGGATCGCGGAGTAGGCCGGCATCGGCGAGGGCGCGGCAGCCGCTTCCGTAGAACTTGGGAGAGACGGAAAGATAGAAGGTGCGGTTGTTTCGGGTCGCCCGGAGCCTGTCAATCGTCTCCAGCCGTCCGCCCAGTTTCACCAGGTCCTCTGGCTTTTGAAGGTCGACAGGTTCATAGAACATCCCTGCCGAGAACTGCTCCCAGGCCTTCGGGTTGTCTATGATCTTGTCCGCCATGGCCTCGGCCATCTTGGAGCGGAATTCCTCGTCACTCCAGGGGCGGCGTGCACAGCCGAGCACGGCGAACTCGCTGGGGAGCCTGCGCTGCATGAAGAGTTCAAACAGTGCCGGCACGAGCTTGCGGTGCGTGAGATCTCCGCTTGCTCCAAAGATCACAAGGCATTGGGGTGCGATCACCCGCTCCTGACGCAGTCCGACCCTCAAGGGGTTTGTCGTCATCGTGGTGCTCATGGATCACCAGGCTCTGACGCAGGTTTAACCAGGATTCATCGAATGCACAGCGCCCTGGATCATCCCAGCCACGTTTTGTCGTTGTCTGCACAAAAACGGACAAAAAAAACCCGCCTCTGAGGCGGGTTCGAAGTGGCCGGTCAATCCTGCTCAATCAATAGGTTTCCACGTGCCAGCGATCAGCTTTCTTGAGCTGAGGACGCAATTTGCTCCAGTCGATATCTTTGGCGGACGCCGCAGCAGTCATGGCCTCATCGATCCCTGGCTCCATGCCTCGCAGGCCACACATATAAACGTGTGTCTTGGGATCTTCGATCATCGTGAAGATCTCGTCGGCGTGCTCCAGAACGCGGTCTTGGATATACATCCGTCCACCTTTGGTGTTCTTCTGTTCACGACTGATCGCCTTGGTGTAGCGGAAGTTGTCGGGGAATTGGCTCTGATAATGCTCAAAGTCGGCGTCGTAGAGCAGGTTCGGGGTCTTGGGTGCACCCATGAACAGCCATGCCTTGCCCCGGAAGTTCCAACCGTTCTTTTCTCTCTCAGCTGGTTCGAACATGCGCCGCAGGTAGGTGCGCATCGGGGCGATACCGGTGCCCGTGGCAAACATAATCACGTTGGCGTCTTCCTCTTCAGGAAGGAGCATCTCTTTGCCCACTGGACCGGTGATTTTCACCTTGTCGCCAGGCTTGATATCGCAGAGGAATGTGGAGCAGACACCGTTGATGGTTTCACCGTCTTTCTCGTACTGGAGCTGGCGCACGCAGAGGGAAACGGTATGGCCGGCCATGTTGTCGCCATGGCGTGTGCTCGCAATCGAATAGAGGCGGAGCTTGTGGGCCTTGCCTTTGGCATCTTCGCCATCGGGAATGATGCCGATGGATTGCCCCTCGACGTAGTTGAGATGAGGATCACCACCATTGAGGTCGAAGGTGATGTGATTCACCCGGCCGATGGCGCCTTCGCTGAGAAGGCTGTAATTCTCAGTCACCGTGCCGATGAAAGGTGACCTCGGCTTGTAAAGGTTGACGGGAACGGACTTGTGGTCGGGCTTTTTGGTCACAGGAGCGGATGCCTTGGTCTTGGCAGGGGTCGCCTTAGCAGGAGCTGCCTTCGCTGGAGCGGCCTTGGCGGGAGCGGCCTTAGCGGGAGCTGCCGTTTGGGACACATCAGTGGCGGCGACCACTTCGCTGATCTTGCCTCCCGTGGAGATGATCAGGCGAATCGTGTGTTGAAGTCGTGAATAGGGAACGGTGTAGCGGCGCTCTGCTTTGAGTTGGCGACCTGCTTGAAGTCCATGGACGATCACCGTGAACATCCGTTCGTTGGAATCGGAGGAACCAACAGTGCTGACGCGCATGGGCTTTGCCTAACCACTAAACCGCGCGATCATAGTCGTGAAGCTTCGCCTGCAGCGATTCGTCTGTGCGTTTGCTGCATTGCTTGCTTCGTCTCTGGACCATTTATGTCCGGAGCGAGCTTAAAGTTGTTCGATTCCACTTCTCCGTATTCGCTGCGACCTCCCTTTGCCGTCCTCTGATCCCACTGCTGTCAAACCCCGCACTCTCTTTGCAGGTGTGCCTGGATTTGGTGTGCGTCGTCAGACCATTGAGCAGACCATGGAACGGTTGCCGCATGGGACCCGGCGTCTGGCCGTGCAGCTGCGGACACCCTTAGATCTGGATCTGCTCTGGCAGGTTCTGACCGATTACGACCAGCTGAGCAGCTTTATCCCCAACCTCGCCAGCAGTGCAGTGTTGTCGCGAGAGCACAATTGCATTCATCTTGCCCAAGTTGGCAGTCAGCAGCTTCTCGGCCTCACCTTTACGGCGCAGGTGGAACTGGCCTTGACGGAGTATCGACCTGAGGGGTTGCTCCAGTTCCGGATGATCAAGGGCGATTTTCGTCGGTTCGAGGGCTCTTGGCGGCTTCAGTCGTTGCCTGATGGAACGTCTCTGCTGTACGACCTCACTGTGCAAGGTTGCATGGGAATGCCTGTTGGCTTGATTGAGCAGCGTCTCCGAAGCGACCTCACTGCCAATCTCCTGGCGGTTGAGCAGGAAGCTCTCCGTCGGCAGGCATCACCTGAATTGGCATAGGTCAACAGCTTGCAGCTCAGATCGCGTTTGATGTTGCGCGCGTCGCTCTAGGGATCAAGGGAATGGATGGATTCCCTTAGAAAAGATCAGCATCTCGGTCAGGCATGATTGATGCACTGACGTGAAAATTTCCAGTTATTAGATTTCTTGTTAGTGAATATGATCGACTTCGATGAATTCTTTTGCCTTTGACTTAAGGCGATTTTGATACCCCCAAGGGGATTCGAACCCCTGTCGCCTCCGTGAAAGGGAGGTGTCCTAGGCCTCTAGACGATGGGGGCGAGGCCGTGTTCGGAACGTTGTGTTCCCGAGCACCAAAAGAAATTACGGTTCAGACGGACCCTCCGTCAAGAAACTGGTCGCATCATTCTCTGACTTGGCCTGATCCTGTCCCTGCCAGACCGGAACCGTGAAGAAGAAGCAGGCACCCTCTCCCGGTGCTGAGACCACCCAGATCTTTCCTCCGTGCACTTCAACGATGCGCCTGCAGACCGATAGTCCCACTCCGAAGCCTGAGGTTTCGCTAGAGGTTTGCGGCAGGCGCACACGGTCCAGGAAGATCCGCTGCTGCTCCGCGATCGGAATTCCTGGCCCGCTATCGCACACGCTCACCTGAAGCCACTGACTGGTGCGGTGCAGCATGCTGAGTGACACCTTGCCGCCATCTTGGGTGTATTTCAATGCGTTCTCCAGCAGGTTGAGAAGCACCTGACGCATCCGTCTCTGGTCGGCATAGACCTTGGGAAGATCGGAAGGGATATCGGTGTGGATGCCCACATCACGGCCCAGCCACTGTTTCTCCAGCTCGAGAATGGCCTCGGCTGCAACGCTGGCGAGATCGAGTCGCTGGGGATTAAACATGGCTTCCCAGCGCGTGCTGCCAACCTCGAGCAGATCTTTTGACAGCAGGGCAATTTCCTCAAGTCGTCGTTTCAGGACGTCCTGGAAGCGGTTGTGATCGATCTGGCCGAGTTGCAAGCTCTGGAGCGCCAAGGTGGCTGCGGTGAGGGGTGTTCGCAGTTCATGGGCGACCATTCGTAAGAGGCGTTCCTGCGCCTGAAGTCGGTCGATCAGGGTTTCGTTCTCCTGGCGCAGTACCAGAAGCTGGTCTTCCAGTTGCAGCTCCCGCTGAGTGCGGCTTCCGTCCAGTTCTGTGGGTTGGAGGCTGAGCCCGAGGCCGCTGACCACTTCATCCTGTTGCCAGCGTGGCACCCATCCCCGTAATTGTTGGAAGATGCTGGTTCCGGCAAAGACCTGCTTGGGGGCGGGCTGCAGCTTGATCAGTGCAGGTGTCACCACCAGCCGATGCAATTCCAGGAGTTCAGGGTGGCTGGTTGGATCTGCCACCTGCAGGGTGACTTCAAATCCGCAGTCCTCACTCTCAAGGAACTGAATCAGGGATCGGATGTCTCCGCTGGACAGATGGTGCCTGCTGGCAACCAGCAGGAGCTTCAGAGGCTGACGCGGATTGGGAGCACTCCCATCCACAGGACGGAGATTGTCAAAGATGACGCTTACCTTATGGGTTTTTGCAGCGTCGGAGAGATTCGCTATGACGATCTTGTACAGACTGTTGTCTTGCAGGGCCTGTTATGCCGTTACTCCCTCTCGAGCGACGGGGCGCCCAGACTCCCCCTGATGGCCCACCCCCGAGTGAGCGATTCAATCTGGACAGCAATCTGAGGCGTTGGTTCGCTCGCAACTTGGGGTTGTGGCGTTCAAGGCGGCAATACATTTTTCAGCACGATGAAGTGCTCTATCTCGACATGGTGATCCGCGTCGAGATCTTTGCGGAATCTGCCGTTGGAGTGCCTCGCTACCGCTTCACTTGGTGGCCGGAGAAGGAGACTGAGACCTTCGAACGCAAGCTCCCTTATCGAAAAGAAGGCCAGATGGAGGCCACCCTGCTTGGCCATCAGCTCCAAAGGGATAGGGCCTACTTAGAAGACATGCCCGTTCGCACTCAGATCCGTCAGGTGGATGAGCATGAAGTGGTGTTCGAATCGGATTATGCCGATTGGCACATCCTTGAACACACCCGTCTGATCGATCAGGACCGCTATCGTTCCCGAGCGATTTACAGCTGGCAGAACGGCGAACTGGCGATCGTGGAGCACCACCATGAAACCCGGATGGAGGATGCCACTGAGCCCATCTCGGCCTGATCGCCCAAAAGCTCAGATGGGGGAGTTTTGCCGATTCAATCAGATTTAGTCATCGATTGACTGGTCGATCACCCCTTATATGGGGCACGATGGCTCGGAGATCCGATTCCGTCAGTTGTTTAACTTTTCCCGCAGCATTCGAGTTCTGTTGTCGGCTTCACTGGCCGCAGCACCCCTAAGCCTGGTCAATCCAGCTGCTCATGCCCAGCAGCTTGAAAGCTCCACCCCGGCGGCTCAAGAGGACATTTTCCTCTACCGGGGGATGGGCTCGTCATACGTTTGTAACGCTAGTGCGGCCAAGGTGGAATTCCCTAAGGCGGTGGGCATTGCCTCAGCGACCTATGTGCAGATCCTCAACGGTCGTCATGGCGGCATGGTTGCGTCGGCCGGCAGCAACAAACTCACGAACGAGCAGTTGTTTGCAGGTGCTGAATTCCAGATCATTACCGGTGCCATTCAGTATTGCCCTGATGTTGTTCCTGCCGATGTGAAGGCAAAGGTCCAAGAGGCGATCAAGAAGCAGAGCGCCTCTGCTGGCAACTGATCCAGTTCAGTTCCTTCACGCCTAAATCCAAGCCCACAGTTGCATCGCGATGCAACTGTGGGCTTTTTCGATGGTCTCTTGATCGGGGGTTCCGATTGGCTGAGGCCAACATCCAGCCCAATGCGTGCGCGCTTCTCGTCGGCTCGAAAAGGATGCGTTCTTGCTTTTTGCGTCGGTGGTTTTCAGCCCCTGTGAGCGCCTGACGTCACCCAAGGCCAGTGGACACGCCAGGATCAGGTGACTGAGCGATCCCTATGGCCCCAGCTTCCACTGTGCGTCTCCTCGATTATCGGCCGTATCCATTCGCGATCCCTAGCGTCAGTCTGGATGTGGTGATTCAGGACAGGCTGGTTCAGGTCACCAGCACGATGGCGGTGGAGCCGCGCGCATCAAGTGCTGACTCAGAAGCGATGCATTTGTGCGGCGTGGAGCTTGAGCTCCTCGAAATCCGCATCAATGATCGGCTGCTCGCTTCCGTCGATTACAGCGTCGAGACCGGCCGATTGGTGCTGCATCATCCGCCTTCAGAGCCTTTTTCCTTGACCACGGTCTGCCGGATTGATCCGTGCTCGAACGCATCGCTGGAAGGTCTCTATGCCAGTGGGGGCATGCTCACCACCCAGTGCGAGGCAGAAGGGTTCCGCCGCATTACCTTCCATCCGGATCGTCCGGATGTGCTGAGTCGCTACCGGGTTCGCATTGAAGCGGACCGGCAGATCTATCCAGTGCTCCTTTCCAACGGCAATCTGATTCGTACCGGGGAGGTGGCCTCGGCCTCCGGTCGTCACGAAGCGATTTGGGACGATCCCTTCCCGAAGCCGTCCTATCTCTTTGCTCTCGTGGCGGGTGATTTGCGCGAGGTTCGCGACAGCTTCAGAACCGCATCTGGCAGGGATGTGGCGCTGCGTTTGCATGTGGAACCCGGTGATGAGCCATTCACGGCGCATGCGATGGCATCGCTGAAGCGTTCGATGGCCTGGGATGAGAAGGTTTATGGCCTCGAATACGACCTTGACGAGTTCAATACTGTTGCCGTGCGCCATTTCAACATGGGCGCGATGGAGAACAAGAGTCTCAATATCTTCAATTCCAAGTTGGTGCTTGCTGATGCGGAAACGGCCACGGATGGCGAATTGGAACGGATCGAGAGCGTTGTTGCCCACGAGTACTTCCATAACTGGTCCGGAAATCGCATTACCTGTCGTGATTGGTTCCAGTTGTCCCTCAAGGAGGGACTCACCGTCTTCCGTGATCAGTGCTTCACGGCTGATCTGCATTCACAGGCCTTGAAGCGCATCGAGGATGCCTCCATGCTGCGCAACACCCAGTTCCGGGAGGATGCTGGCCCTACGGCACACCCTGTGAAGCCAGATGCCTACCAAGCGATCGATAACTTCTACACAACGACGATCTACGAGAAAGGGGCAGAGTTGATTCGCATGCTCCAGACCCTTCTCGGCAAGGAGCGTTTCATGCGGGGGATGGGGCTTTATTTCCGTCGGCATGACGGTGAAGCGGCCACAACCAACGACTTTGTCGCAGCGATCCTGCAGGGAGCGCTCCAGGACGGCGAGCCCTTGGGGTTTGATCCGGAACAATTTGAACGTTGGTATGTCCAGGCCGGCACCCCCGAGGTGCAGATTGCGCGTGGTTGGGATCCACAGCATGGGCGCCTGACTCTCACCATCCGTCAGACCACGGCAGCTACCCCCGGGCAGCCTGATAAGCAGCCGCTGGTCATTCCTCTCCTGTGGTCTCTGGTTGCTGCCGATGGTGAACCAGGGGAGGAGCAGCTGTTGGTGTTGGATCAGCCGGAGCAGACCCTTGTTCTGGAGGGGCTTGCTCCAGCTGAACAACCACCAGCCTTGTCACTGTTTCGCCAGTTCTCCGCACCAGTGCGTTGGCAGGCGGATCAGTCGATGAAGGAGTTGTTCCATCTCTTTGCTTATGACAACGATCCCTTCGCCCGTTGGGATGCAGGCCAACAGCTCTGGCAGCGTTTGCTCTTGGCCCGGGCCGCAGGTGCCGTTGATAGTGCCTTGGAGAAACAGATGCAGGCCTCCTTGGAGGTTCTGCTGGCCGCTGATGGTGAGCAGGATCCCGCTGTTCTCGTCACTCTGCTGAGTTTCCCTGGCGGAGCCGAGCTTGAGGCTCTGCAGGAGGTGGCTGAACCTCTTGACCTCTATCTGGCCGGTTGTGCCTTGCGAGAACAGCTGGGCACAGCCTTGGCCATTCCTTTGCAGGCCCGGTTGGAGAAGATGGGGCCACAGCTCGATCAGGTCTGGCCTGAAGGTCAGGGTGAACGGCAGCTCACTGGTTTGATCTGGAGCTGGCTTGCTGCCGCGGGTGATCAACAGGTGAGGGATCAGGCGCTAGATGCGGTCACTGGCCCCTCGATGACCATGGCCCGTTATGGCCTTCGTGTCCTCCAGCCCCTCGATTGTGTTCAGAGAGAGAAGGCTTTGCAGCGTTTTCACGATCGTTGGCAGCAGCGTCCGGTGATCTTCGACACTTGGTTCGCCCTGGAGGCTTCCACTCCACGCGCCGATGGTCTTGAGCGGATTCAGACCTTGCTCGACCATCCTCGTTTCGATCCGATGGCCCCCAATGCTGTGCGGGCGGTTCTTGGAGGCCTGGCTGGAAATCCTGTGGTCTTCCATGCTGCGGACGGCAGCGGCTATCGCTTCATGGCACAGCAGATCATCGAAGTGGATCAGCGCAACGCGATCACGGCATCCCGACTGGCGAAGGTGTTTAGCCGTTGGCGCTTTTACAGCAAGGAGCGTCAGCGTCAGGTGCTTGAGGGGCTGGCACTGCTGGAGTCAGCAGAGTTGTCCGCCAATACCCGGGAGGTGGTGGACATGATGATGGCCTGATTGTGAGCTCTTCAACCCATCAATGTTGTCGGCCTCTTTTCGAGGCGACTGCTGCCATTGTTTTTTCCACAAAAAAGCCGGTCAGGAGACCGGCAGGGTGATGGGGTTTCCACAGTTTATCGGCTTTTGGGCTGTTTTGGCGCTTTTTACGCTTGGTTGGACGCGAAAATAGGCCTCTTTTTCCACAGCTTCTGCTGCTTCGCTGGCTTGCCACGGCCAGGTCTGGCGGCTCTGTTGATGGCGGGGATGCCCAGCGACTGCTGATGGTGGGCGATTCAGGGGCTCAAGCAGGTGGCAAGAGCTTGCTCAAGGCCGAATCGGCCTGTTCCCCTTTGGTTGTTGGTTGCCCTGATAATCGCAATCGAGACTGTCTGTTGGTAGGAAGAGAAGTTTGATCGATTCACTGATGGGGTGGGCTTTTGTACTCACTCAATTGCTCAATGGTCTTTCATGTTTTGAGACAAGTCTTTCTTGAACGATCTCTGTCTTGCCTGATTAAGTGATGGGTGTGTATGTTTCTAGTAATTCATTTCAACAATGGAAATGCTCACTGGATCTGAACTGCTGGCCAAAGTCAAGGAATTGGGTGATGTCTCCAAGACTGATCTGGCCACGGCCTGTGGGTACGTTTCTGATAAGAAAGACGGTGGTCAACGGGTTAACTTCACCAGCTTCTATGAGGCTCTTCTCAATGCCAAGGGCATTGACCTGGGAAGCGGCACAAAGGGAATCGGCAAGGGTGGCCGCAAGCTCTCTTATGTGGCCACCGTTCAGGGCAATGGCAACCTTCTGATCGGTAAGGCCTATACAGCAATGCTCAATCTTGAGCCTGGCGATGAATTCGAAATTAAGCTTGGGAAGAAGGCGATCCGTCTGATCCCAACAGGTGCAGCAGCCACTCACAGCGACAGCGCAGCCATGGAAGACGGCGAAGACTGAACCTCCGCATTGTTAGGTCGCGTTCCTGCCCCGCCCTAGAGCGGGGTTTTTTGATGGAATCATTTCGATCGCTCGAGGATTGACTCCCCAGGAGTAGTTCCAAGCTGCTGGAAGACTTTGCGCCTGAAGGTCGCTCCTTCACGACCCGAATGTGCACCCCAAAGTCCTTCCCAGTAAAAGAAAATCACTCCGTAGCCTCGTTCATGGCTGAGACGCATTTTTTCCGCAAGAACTGGCATCGGAGTCGTTCGTTTTCCGAAGCCTGCAAGCACTCCGATCTGCACAGGCATTCCCCATTGCCGCGCTTTGCGCAGCGCGGGTTGATCCAGATCTTTCGCGAAACCTTTGAGGGAATAGGCATAGTTCTGCACCACAAGATCTTCGATCAGCTCACCGACTGCCCACAGCTCCCAGTCCTGCAACCAATGGTTGTAGGCAAAACGGAAGGGGCCTGGTGACAGTGAAATACGTTTTGGTAGGGCTTCACGGCCGAGGCGCTCGCGTAACTCCCTGAGCAAGCCTGTGAGCTTGCGACGTCGCCAGGTCATCCAGATGCGGTTGGTGTGATCACGCGGAGGTTCCACACCGGTTTCCTGCCGATAGAGGGCCACGGTGTAGGGGTCGTAGCCCATTTCCACCGGCCAGGCGAAATGGTCGTCGAGCTGGAGGCCATGCATGCGGCAGCGCTTGAGGACCTCCACCACCAAGCCGATGAAGCGTTCCCGCACCTCTGGGTGGGCGGGATTGAGCCAGACCATCTCCTTGCCGTGCATTCTCATGATCGTGTTGCCATTGGCCTTCGCAAGCACCCATTCGGGATGGTCCTGCACTACCGCCGCTGTGGCGGGCTCCATCAGGCCGTATTCAAACCAGGGGATCACCTTCATTCCCCGTTTGCGGGCTTCTGCACTGAGGGTGCAGATCGGGTCCAGTTCCAGTCCGGCAGCGGCGAGATGTGGTTCTACGGGGACGAATTGACTGCGGTGAAAGGTCGTGCCCCTGCTCCAGACATTCGGATAGATCGCGTTGAAACCGGCCGCCTGGAGCTCCTCCACTGCCTGGCGGATGCGTGCATGGCTGTAATAAACAGGACTCGGACTGTTTGTGATCCACACCCCCAGCGTTCTGGGTGGCGGCCCGTTGATCGGAAGTTGGCTGAGGTTGGCCCTCGAAGCTGGAGGAGGCGCGGCTTCGGCGTTTGCCCGTTGAGCGATCGCCAAGCTCAGAATCGCGGCGAGCCCTGCACCGAAAGGAGTGAACAAGCCTCGCCCGGTCTGTGGACCGATCCCGGGCCGCTTGCCCTGAAATGCAAAAGCTTTCACGACTTCAGCGGAACATCGAGCTCACAGAGCTTTCTTCGTGAATGCGCCAGATCGCTTCACCAAGCATGTTGGCTACCGAGAGAACCTTGAGCTGGGGGAATGTTCGGTCGGATGCAATCGGGATGCTGTTGGTGACCACCACCTGCTCGAACAAACCATCCGCGGAGAGGCGCTCACAGGCTGGCGGGGAGAAGACAGCGTGTGTTGCGCAGGCCAGCACTCGCTGGGCACCCTGCTGGCGAAGCAGACGTGCACCGGAACAGATCGTGCCGCCTGTGTCGATCATGTCGTCGATCAAAATTGCGGTCTTGTCCTTCACATCACCAATCACGGTGAGGCTTTCCGCCTTGTTATGACCAGTTCGGCGTTTGTCGATGATCGCCAGCGGGGCATCGTTCATCTGTTTGGCGAATGCCCTGGCCCGGGCTACACCACCGACATCCGGTGACACCACCACCACCTCGCCAAGCTCCTGGGCGGAGAGGTAGTCAACCAGGACTGGGGAGCCGTAGATGTGATCGCAAGGGATATCGAAATAACCCTGGATCTGAGCAGAGTGAAGATCCATCGCAAGCACTCTGTCCACGCCTGATTTGGCTAGGAGGTTGGCGGTGAGTTTGGCCGTAATCGATTCGCGTCCAGCTGTTTTGCGATCGGCTCGCGCATAGCCGTAATACGGCACCACCGCTGTGATTTGACGTGCTGAGGCCCGACGACAGGCGTCGACCATGATCAGCAGCTCCATCAGGTGGTCGTTCACCGGAGCACAGGTCGGCTGGATCAGGAAAACGTCGCAGCCACGGATCGATTCTTGAATTTGGACGTAAAGCTCGCCGTCGGCGAAGCGCTTGCAAACCCTCGGGCCGTCTGGAACGCCCAGATAGGCTGAGATCTCCTGGGAGAGAGCCGGATTCGCCGTACCGCTGAACAGGCGAAGCCGGCGATTGTCCTGGTGGATCTTCTCCTGCTCTGCACGGGCTGCAGTGAGAAAACTGGTCACGACTCCCGCAAACGAGAACAGCTGTCACCCGATGGTAGTGCCGAGCCTGACGGCCTTCATCACAGGTCGGTGGTTCAAGCTCGTTAAGGTCTGCTGATGCTCGATCAGTCCATGGTGGTGATTGGCGCCGGGCCCCTGCCCGAGCTGCTGATGCGCGGGGCCTGCACAACCCTCGCAGAAGCCTTTGGGGTCCCGTTGAGCACCATTGCAGTCGGCGAGTCTCCCCAGTCGTTCTTGGCTGACCTGCATCGTGATGGTCCTCATCTGGTGCGGTTGGCCGGTGATTCCGGTCGAGTCGCTGTTGATGGCAGTTGCTGGATCGATGCCCTTGGCGCTTGGCGGGTTCCCACCTTGTTGTTGGCAACACCTCTTGCTGATGGGGCAATCCCTGGCGTGGTTCCGGCTTATCTCGCTCTTTGTCAAAGCCGCCGTGTTCCTCTGATCGGCCTGATCCAGATTGGAGGTGCCTGGCGCTTGAGCGAACGGCGCCGGGATGGATTGCCGTGGTCAGGTTGGATGGCCGATCACGGTGATGAGGGCCTGGATGCCTTGGTGACCGTGTTGCAGCGTCAGCTCAGACGCTGAAGGGTTGTTTTCATTCCCTTAGTTTTTTGGCGGCCAGAGTGGGAAGGGGGCCCCGGCTTTGAGTTGCCGCAGGGGTTGCTCCCCTGCCCTGGGAGCCAGCGGCAAGGTGGAGATGACGGGGGGTTGTTTGCTGCTCAGAGCTGCTGCGGCGAGGCTCAGCCACTCCTGGCTGTTCATGTCGCTCTCCACCTGGCTGCTGAGATCATTCACTAATCCAGGCAAGACGAGAATGGCGTTGGGCTGGAGCATCTGATCGTGAATGGCACGAACTAGCCATTGCTGCCGCAGGCGCCGTTCATGGTCCTTGAGGGGATCAGGACGGAACCGGGCCAGCTGCTCAGCCTGGGCTGCATTGAGGGTCTGGCGTCCGGCCTGCAGATTGACGCTGTAGTTCTGGCGTTGATCGGTGTGGCTGAGGGTCTGATTGAGACGCACGTCGAGGTCACCGAGACCGTTCACGAGGGTGCGTAGTGCCCTGCGAGGCATCACCACATAGCGGCTTGGCTCACCTTCTTTCAGTCCGACCACGTCTGCGACCACATCGGCGGTCAGCGCCACACCACCCTCGCGGTAGCTCCTGGCCAGGGGTTGCATCGCGGCGGCCCCCGGCAGGTTCACCCCCAGTTCTGTTGGAAGCTGAAGAATTTGAAGTGGCCTCTCTGGCTGCACCCGGATCAACATCAGGCTGTCGGCATTGGCTGGCCCTTGCGGTGCCGCTCTGTTGATCGAATCGTTGATGCCATTCGCATCCACACCCACCACCATCACCGTGACCGGTGTGCTGGGAAAGGGCGCCAAGCTGGAGGGGGCATCGGCTGAAGGCAGCGTCGGTGCGACGCGGTCGGCCTTCGGCCACAGCGTTGTCAGGGCTGTTCCCACCACCCAGACACTGCCAATTGTGGCTGCAATCCGAAGCACTGTCCTCAGGGGATGCTGACCAAGCCAACGGCGCTGTTTGCCCTTTTGGGTGTCCTGTTCCTGTGCCGGGGCAGCCATCAGCCGTGCTGATTTCAAAGGGTGCCCAGTCTTGCTCAACTTCAGCTGTTTAGCGTTGGAAGCGTCAAGGCCCGCCCGATCTGTGACGCAAGCCCCTGCTTCCCCCGCTCCCCATGAACGGGCCAGGCCCATTCCACGGGATGTGGTGCGGCCAGCCAAGGACCTCTGCAGCGACTGTGGTCTTTGTGATTCACGTTGGGTTGCCTACGTGCGTCAGGCCTGCGCGTTTCTCCATCAGGATTTCGAGGGGATGGAGAAGCGCCACCACGGCCGCAGTCGTGACCTCGACAATGACGATGAGCTTTATTTCGGTGTGCAGCAGCGCATGCTCACCGCCCGCATGCGTCAGCCAATCGATGGTGCGCAGTGGACCGGGATCGTCAGCCACCTTGGTGTTCAAGCTCTCAAGAGTGGTCTGGTCGATGCCGTGCTCTGTGTCCAGCAGAGCCCTGATGACCGCTTCACACCGATGCCGGTTCTGGCCCGCACGCCTGAAGAGGTGCTTGCAGCACGGGTGAATAAACCGACCCTCTCCAACAATCTGTCTGTGCTTGAGCAGTTGCCGGGCAGCGGTATCCGTCGCTTGCTGGCCATTGGTGTTGGCTGTCAGATCCAAGCCTTGAGGGCTGTGCAGAACACCTTGCCGCTGGAACAGCTCTATGTGCTCGGTCTGCCCTGTGTGGACAACGTCTCCCGTGAGGGTTTGAACACCTTTCTGCACAGCGCCAGTGCTTCCCCGGACACGGTGGTGCACTACGAGTTCATGCAGGATTTCCGAATTCACTTCCGCCACAAGGACGGTCGCCAGGAAACAGTTCCCTTCTTTGGTCTCGATACACCCCGCCTCAAGGATGTCTTTGCTCCGAGCTGTCTGAGCTGTTTCGACTACACCAATGCTGGGGCTGATTTAGTGGTGGGCTACATGGGTGCTGAATTTGGCCGCCAATGGCTGGTGGTGCGCAATCAGCTCGGAGCTGAGTTGCTGGATTTAATCGAAGCGGATCTCGATATCGCCCCTGTCACCAGCCGGGGGGATCGGCGGGCGGCAGTGCAACAGGGCATCGATGCCTATGACAAGGCCATCAAGCTGCCGATGTGGTTGGCTGAGGTCGTTGGCTGGGTTGTGCAGCGCATCGGTCCGAAGGGGCTGGAGTACGGACGCTTTTCAATTGACTCCCACTTCACGCGCAATGCCCTTTGGGTACGGCGGAACCATCCCAAGCAGTACGGTCGCCATCTACCAGCCTTCGCGCGGAAGATCATCGAGCGCTACGAGTTGCCCAAGTCGTGATCCTGGCGATGGTGTTGTCTTCCACTACAGAGGTCACTGCCCCTGCACCTGCAGGAGCCATTGGGGTTCTGCTGCACCCCTCTGCCCTACCGGGAAGTCCTGTCTGTGGTGGGTTCGGAGCTGCGGCGCGTGATTGGTTGCAGTCTCTGTCTCGTCACGGCATCGGTGTCTGGCAGGTGTTGCCGTTGGCGCCGACTGACGGCACTGGATCCCCCTACAGCTCCCCGTCCAGTTTTGCGATCAACCCTTGGTTTCTGGATGGCCAGGATCTGGTCGATCAGGGCTTTCTGTCAGAGCAGGCCCTGAACGCTCTGCCTGGACAATCAGCCGATTCCGGCCCTCTGCAAGCTTTGGACTGCCAGCTTGCTGATGAGCGGGCCGAGGCTCTCGCGCGGGAGCTGGAGAAGGCCTGGAAGGAACAGTCTTCTGAACGACACCGCTGTTTCGAACGCTGGTGTTTAGCCCAGGGGGATTGGCTGGAAGAGCATGTCTGTTTTGTGGAGCTGCGCAGGCAGCACAAGGGCCTGCCCTGGTGGGAGTGGCCTCGCCCGTTTGCTCGACATCGAGCCAGAGCTCTGCGGGCCTGGAAAGCAGACCATCAACGGGCCTTGCAGGCTCAGCGATTGCTCCAGTGGCAGCTTGATCAGCAGTGGCGAGGTCTGCGAGCGTTCGCGGATGAGCTTGGAGTTCGTATTTTCGGCGATCTCCCTTTCTATGTCGCCCGTGATAGTGCCGATGTTTGGAGTCATCGTCGCTTGTTCTCCATCGAGGCAGACGGCACGTTGACCACCCAGAGCGGTGTGCCGCCCGATTACTTCTCCGCCACCGGTCAGCTCTGGGGCACTCCGGTGTATCGCTGGTGGCGGCATCGCCTCACCCGGTTCCAATGGTGGCGGCAGCGCTTGCGCCGTCAGTGGCAGCTTCTGGATTTGCTGCGGCTGGATCATTTCCGTGCTTTGGCGTCGTACTGGGCCGTACCTGGTGGCGATGACACCGCCGCTCGAGGGGTCTGGAAGCCGTCACCGGGCCATGCTTTATTGCGCTGTTTGAAAGCTGATGGTGATGGCCGCTTGCCCCTGGTCGCTGAGGATCTGGGGGTGGTCACCGATGATGTGGAAAACCTGCGTGACGGCTTCGACCTGCCGGGAATGAAGATCCTGCAGTTCGCCTTCGACGGCAATCCAGACAACCCCTACCTTCCGAACAATATCCACGGCAACCAGTGGGTTGTTTACACCGGTACCCATGACAACCCCACCACGATTGGTTGGTGGCAGGGACTGGATGCTGACGCCAGGGAGCGGGTGGCCCAGGCGGTGGGTCAAGAGGTCACAGCTCCGGGCTGGCAACTGCTTGAGCTCGGGCTGGCCTCTCCCGCAGGTCTGGTGGTGACGCCATTGCAGGATCTCTTGCATCTTGATGATGCTGCGCGCTTCAACACCCCCGGCACGGTTGGTGGTAACTGGATCTGGCGTCTTCCCTCCCTGGATCATGCGGTAGAAGACGCCCTCAAGGGTTACGGCGAGCGGGGGTCGCTTTGGGGTAGGCGATAGCGACCAGGTTGATCGCTAATGGGTTGTTGAGGCTGACCATTCCAAAGCACTTGATCCTCTGGCTGCGGAGGGGGCTGCAGATTCAGACTGATCGGTGCCAGCAGTTGCAGGGTTAACTGCCCCTGGCTGCCTTTCAGTTCACTACGGTCTCCACCCGCACTGGAAAAACGGATGGTGCTCGGCTGACTGAGCTTGAGCTGCAGTAGGCCGAGGGCCTGGCGATCCTCGGAGGCGATGGTCTGAGGATCATTGCTTGTGGCTGACGTTGGCGGTAACCACTGCACCAGTGGGCGTCTCAGGGCGTCTTCAAGCGGTCGCAGCCCAGGCAGTCCAGGTTCGCTCCCTTGCGTGCGGTTGCTGATCTGGAGGTCAGCCGCCGTCGGTGCGATCGGTTGTAGTTGCTGACTGTTGCGTTGGGTCAGGTGGCGCTGTTGCTGATTCAGCGCCATCAATGTCCCCAGCATCAGCACCCCATACACCACGCTTCCTTGCCAGGTGCTGACGATGTCAATACTGCCGATGGTGAAGCGGCTATTGCCAGTGGTTTTGCCCCGCAGCTTGCTGTTCGTCGTTGTGGGGAGGGCCCCTTGCAGGCTGTCGGGTGCCAGCTCAAGGTGGCGCTCCAGTTGGGCCAACATCGCGCCGAGGTAAGCGGCTTCGGGCAGGCGATCACTCCATCCTCTCTCCAGGGCTTCAAGCACGGGAGTGGTAATGCGCACCTCTCGTGAGAGGTCTCGCATGCTTAGCCCTCGCTGTTCCCGCCGTTCTTTGAGCAGCTGGCCTGCCTGCTGCAAGGGCGTGATCTGATCAGAACTCTCGCTTGTGAAACCGCTTGTCGCCTGGGACGATCTGCGCCGAGGCCAGAGCCTGGGAAATCTCATCGCGGCGTGCTGGTCAATGCACGCCATTCTCCCTTGTTTAAAGGGCGCCAGCGACCCTCCGCCAAGGATCCGAGAGCGACGGTTGCGATTGCAATCCGTTGAAGATCGATCACCGGGTGGCCCAGCTGTTCCGCGACCCGCCTGATTTGGCGATTTCGGCCCTCTCGCAACACCACCTCCAGCAAGGTCTCTCCACGTTCGTGCTCCAGAGCACGAACCGTTGCGGGCTGGGTGATGCGGTCATCCAAGGGCAGTCCCTGGCGCCATGCCTCCAGGGTGCTGTGTTTCGGCTTGCCCCGGACCCAGACCCGGTACGTTTTGGGGTGGGAGTAGCGGGGGTGAGTGAGATGAAGAGTCAGCTCTCCTTGGTTTGTGAGCAGCAGTGCTCCGCGGCTGTCTGCGTCAAGACGGCCGACGGGGTGTAGGCCGTCTTGACGGAGTTCGATCGGCAGCATGTCCAGCACGATTGGGCGTCCTTGCGGGTCATGACAGCTGCTGATGACCCCTTTGGGCTTGTTCAGTAGCAACAGCCTCGGTTGGGGTGCGCTTGGAATCGGTGCCCCATCCACGCAGATGTGGTCTTGGCTTGGGTCGGCTCGGTCCCCTAGCTGAGCCACCCTGCCATTGATGCTGATGCGTCCGGCTCGAATCCAATCCTCTGCATGGCGTCTGGAACAGATCCCGGCGGCAGAGATCAGTTTTTGCAGGCGGTCGCCGCGGGGGGCTCCAGCCGGAGAACTTGTTTCAGGCTTGTGATTGTTGCTCAAGGGCCTTGACCGGGACGAACCACACTTCAGACGTTGTCGGTGTTTCGAGGTAACAGCAGTTCCATGCTGGCGCCACCACCGGGGTGGTTGCGGGCCTGCACCCTGCCTCCGTGGTTGACAGCGATTTGCTGCACAATCGCTAGACCCAGCCCGCTGCCGCTTTGATTGGATCGGGTCCTGGAGGGATCTCCTCGGTAGAACCTCTGGAACATTTTTTCGAGGTCTGGCTCGCTGAGTCCCTGGCCGTGGTCGCGAACAGCCAGCAACCACCAGCCGCCGCTGGGCTGGATCTCCACCTCCACCTGGCTGCAGTCGGGTGAGTACCGCAGTGCATTGTCGAGCAGATTGAGGATGGCGCGATGCAGTCGTGGCTGGTCTCCTCGGAGCGGTGCCGTGATCTGATCCCGGATTGCCAGGCTGACGCCCCTTTGTTCGGCTAGGGGCCGGATGCTGCCCCAGGCACTCGCCACCAGTTCATTCAGCATCAGCGGCGAATAGCTGTCGTTGTCCATGGGCAGGCTGTTCTCCAGCCGCGATAGCTCCAGCAGGTCTTCGACCAGGAGTTGCAGGCGTCGCAATTCCTTTTGCAAACGTTGAACCAGTACGGTGTCGCCCTCCCCGACGGCCGTTTCGAGTCTGTCGCTCACGAGCATTAAGGCTGTGAGAGGCGTCTTGAGCTCATGGGCGACATCACTCACCCACCGCTCTTGCTGCTGTTGTTGGGCCTCTAGGGACTGACGACTCTGCAGCAAGAGCAGGAGCCATTCGTCTGATCCAGGTAGCACGATCGTCTCGAGCGGCTCGCCACGCATGTCCCATTCGATTCTTTGAGGGCGTTGCTGGTGACGCACGCTCACAATCGCCTCATTGATTGGGTCGACATGGAGCACTTCGTCGAGTCTTTGGCCTCGAACCAGGGTTTGATGGGAGATGCGCAATAGGCGTTCGGCCTTGCCGTTGATGTAGGCGATGCTCAAATCCGGTTTCAGGATTAACCAGCCTTGAGTGGCTTCATCGATCCAGGCCAGCAGCTGGGGGGTGCTGAGGGGCTTGCGCTCTTTCGCGCGGGCGTCAGCCCTTTGGCGAGTTCGTCTTTGTTGGCGTTGGATCAGCCAGGTCAAGCCAGTCCCGATCACGAGGCCGGTCGCAAGTCCAAGCGTCCATTCCGTTGACATCGTCGTTATCCGAAGCGATATCCGAATCCGCGCACTGTGCGGATGTGTTTTGGCGAGGAGGGCTGGTCTTCGATTTTTTCCCGAAGCCAGCGGATGTGCACGTCAACGGTTTTGGTGTCGCCGACAAAATCGATCCCCCAGACCTTCTCAAGCAGCTGATCCCGACTCCAGACTCTTTTGGGGTTCTTGATGAATAACTCAAGGATGCGGTATTCCTTCGGCGAGAGATTGAGATCTTGCTCGTCACGTGTGACCCGGCACTCTTGGGCATACAGGCAGAGATTGGCGTGGCGCTGCATTTCATTGGTGCAGTCCTCCACGACGTTCGGTGGCTGTGAACGACGCAGCAAAGCGCGGCAGCGCGCCACGAGTTCGCGGATCCCAAAAGGTTTGACAAGGTAATCGTCCGCTCCGACCTCAAGGCCGAGCACCCGGTCGGTTTCACTATCCCTGGCGCTGATCACCAGGATGGGTGTGTTGTTGTTCTGGCTGCGCAGCTGGCGGCAGAGATCCAGGCCTCCAAGCCCAGGCAGCATCAGATCGAGAACGATCAGATCCACAGCTTCGCGGCTGGAGCTGGTGAGGGTCGACAGAGCCTCAGCCCCGTTGGCGCAGGATTGCACCACAAAGCCTTCGGCTCTGAGGGCTTCGTCCACGGTCTCCCGGATTGAGTCGTCGTCCTCGATTACGAGAAGACTTGCGGCGGTCACGAGCGGTGCAGAAAGCGTGTTTGTCACCGGGTGATCGGATTGAGCCTCATCATTGTGGCGAATCTTCCCAGCAGAGTCCAATCGGGTGTGGGGTTAGAAATCCCGGCAACGGTGGTAAATTACGAAACCAGTCGGTTTCGTAATTGATCGATGGCGCCCCTGTCCCTTCTGCCTGATGCAGATCTGGTGCGTTCGTATCTGCGCGATATCGGTCGAGTGCCGCTGCTGAGCCACCAGCA
>NZ_UCNN01000026.1 GCF_900473935.1 Synechococcus sp. UW105
GCACCAGCGGCGAGGGAGGCAGCAGCGGCGGCGATGGTTTTGATCGTGGTCATTGGTGGAAGGGAGGTGTGCTCCCGGTTGCGGATGAACTCAAGATCGCCGCAATCACCTTCGGAGCTGATGACCTGCGATGGCATGCGCTGTGAGCTTGATCACCACTGGTGTCGAGGTGCTTGAGATCGAGATGATCACAGTTCGCTGAGTGTTGAAGATTCAGCTGCTCCAGTGCAGTTGTTCGGCGATCTGTGCTTTCCAGCGCTCTGGCGCTCCGCTGTTGTCGAGCACCAGGTCAGCGTGCTGGCACTTCTCGCGCATGGGCCATTGCGCCCTGATCCTGGCCATGGCTGCCTCTTGATCCAATCCATCTCTCTGACACAGGCGCGTCAGTTGTTGTGTTGGCGTGCACTGCACCACCCAGATTTCCGAGCACAGGGCTTCGAGTCCCGCCTCGAAAAGCAATGGAATCATCAGCACAATCGCTGATGCCTGAGGCTCTCGGTCGATCTCCTGGTTGAACCGAGCCTGCACCACTGGGTGAATCAGTTGCTCTAGCCACTGACGTTCTGCGGAGTTGTTGAACACGATCTGGCCGAGTGCTCGTCTGTCAATCCGGTGCATCTCGCTGGCGGCCGCCTCATCACTGGTATGCAGCGATGCTTCCACTTGGGGGCCATAGCGCTGGATCACGGCTTCAGCTCCTGGGCTGCCTGGGGCTAGTGCCTCGTGGGCGTAGATGTCGGCATCCAGGACAGGCAGGCCCTGCTGCTCTAGGTAATGGCCCACGCTGCTTTTGCCGCTGGCGATTCCACCCGTCAGGCCGATACGACGTTGCAGACCTTGCCAGCGGTGAGCGGAGCTCAAGAATTGGATCGGAGTCGTCACGACCAGTTTGTCGCTGGGTTGGGCCTCTGGCGGCTTAGATAGACGAACGTGGTTCGCCTTGCCGTTGGTTTCGATGGCGCAATCTGTCCGCTGGTCTCCCATCCCAGGAGGGATCACAGCACCCGATGGGTTTCAGGCTGCAGGGATCCGGGCGGGGTTGAAGGCCTCCGGTAGACGCGACCTTTCGCTTTTACTGGCGCCCGAGAATGCTGTTTGTGCCGGCACTTTCACAACTTCCGTTGTCAGGGCTGCCTGTGTCGACCTCTGTGCGGCACGTCTCCAAGAGGGCGCCCCCAGGGTTCGTGCAGTGGTGACGAATTCCGGCCAGGCCAATGCCTGTACCGGCGATCGTGGGCTGATCGACAGCCTGCGAGCCACCCAGGCCGTGGCGGATCGTCTAGGGCTGCTGGCTGATCAGGTGCTGATCTGCTCCACCGGTGTGATCGGTGTGCCGATCCCGATGGACACGTTGTTGGCGGCCATGGATCCCTTGGTCTCCGCTCTTGCGGATGATGGGGGGGGCGCTGCTGCTGCAGCCATTCTCACCACCGATCTGGTGGACAAGCAGATCGCCCTTGAGGTGGAGTTGGGTGGGCGCCGGGTCCGCATCGGTGGGATGGCCAAAGGCTCGGGAATGATTCATCCCGACATGGCCACGATGCTGGGCTACCTCACCTGTGATGCCAGTGTTCCTGCTGATCGGTGGCAGGCGATGGTGCGTCGTGCAGTGGATCGCTCCTTCAATGCGATCACCGTGGATGGTGACACCAGCACCAACGACACGTTTCTGGCCTTTGCGGCTGGTGAACCGCTTGCAGCGGAACAGTTCGATGCGTTGGAGGAAGGTGTGACGCTGGTGGCGCAGCATCTGGCCAAGGCCATCGCTCGGGATGGGGAGGGTGCCACCTGCCTCATCGAGGTTCACGTCGAAGGTGCCACCAGCGAGGCAGATGCACTACGGATGGCACGCACGGTGTGCTCGTCTTCACTCGTGAAAACAGCGGTGCATGGTCGTGATCCCAACTGGGGTCGGATCATTGCGGCTGCCGGTCGTTCCGGGGTCTCCTTTGATCGAGGAGCTGTCACTCTCTGGCTGGGGCCTCATCAATTGATGAGGGATGGTGCTCCGATTGGCTTTGATCAACAGGCAGCGTCTGCTTATCTTCAGTCGTGTGTGCAGGGGGCTTATCTCCAGGACGACTGTGTGCAGATCCGTCTTGGTCTTGGAGATGGTGTGAGTGAGGCAAGGTCCTGGGGCTGCGACCTGTCTGCTCAGTACGTGCGCATTAACGCCGATTACACCACCTAGGGATTCCTCCGCAGACAGGAGCAAAAAGGGCTGGCAGGATGAATGCGCTGTTCGTGCCTGAGTTGTGCCTGCGGAGAATCAGCCAAAACAGGAGAAGAAGCCACGGCGTCGCCCACGTTTCTGGGTCGGACCACTGGTGGCAGGTTCCTGTTTTGCCTTGGGCTATGGCATTACCCAGCGAGTTGTGCTCCTGCAGGCAGGCAACTCCAACGTCAAGCATCAGACCTTCACGGCGCAACGTTTTCCTGGCGAAAGCCTCGAGTCACTGCGGGGCCGCAACGAGGGAGACTCCAGGCCTCTCAGCGCTGATGTGGCGGCTCGCGAGGCTGAGCTTGCTAAAACCCGACCGCCAAAACCGAAAAAGGACGACAAAGCCTTATTGGCTGCTGAGCGCATCGCCGCTGAAGCCCGTCTGCGTCAGCAGCAGGCTGCTGCCACACCAGCTCCTGTGCTGCCTGCAGCAGTCGTGACTGTGGAGGATGGATTTGACTTGATTCCTGCTCCGGAGCTCCCGGCTGATCCTGATGCTCAGCCACGGTCTGAGTTGAAGGCTGTTGATGGATTGACGCCGGATCCTGACGTTGTTGATTTGCTCGAGTTGCCGAATCCGGAACCCTCGGCTCCTTTGGCCGTGGAGCCCGCTGTGATCCCTTTGGGAGCACCTGCAGCCCCGACAGCGTCGCCAGTCGTGCCCTCATCGACCCCACTGCTTCAGCCAGTTCTGGAGATGCCGGTGCCGGTGTCTCCCCCAGATCCCTAAGCGGAGCTTGTGAGTCTGCGGCAATCGTCTCTATAAATTTGCCACAGTCTTCTCATAGTGGTGATACCTCATGCCTTCTCCCGATGCCCTCATGAAGGCCACTGTCAGTCGTCTGACGGCGAGGTTGGGACATGGTCTGGCTGAAGCTGCTGCTGAAGTAGCTGTTTTGGCGCAGGATGCGCCAGAGCGAATTCGACGCGAGTGGGATCTTTTTCAGGAGGAGGTTCAGGCTGAGGCTGAGCGGTTGGAGCGGGATGGCCAAGGTCCAGAGGAGTCCGTCACGCCGCCCCCGGCCGAGTCTGGAAATTCGCAGGATCAGATCGACCGTTTGCGCGCAAAAGTGGCCGACCTGAATACCCGCATGGAAGGCAGCCTCTGATGGGTTTGAAACGGTTGCGATCGCCTCTGCGTGGTGCTTTCCGTGCCCTGCGCATCTGGCGCTCCGTTCTCACCTTGATCGCCTACCTCTGGTGGGATGCACGTGAGTGGACCTATTCAGGTGGTTGCACCCCCGAGCGGCGAGCGAGGCGACAGCAGACCCGCGCCCGTTGGTTGACGGCTGAATTGCTGTCTTTGGGTTCTGCGTTTATCAAGCTTGGGCAGCTGTTGTCTGCCAGGCCGGATGTGTTGCCAGCCGGTTGGGTGGCTGAACTCGCCGACCTTCAGGACAAGGTGCCTCCCTTCTCCTTTGATCGGGCTCAGTCGGTGTTGGAGCAAGAGCTTGGCCAGCGCTGCGCCGAGATCATTGACCTGGACCAGATGCCATTAGGGGCGGCCTCCCTCGCCCAGGTGCATCGCGCCAGCCTGCGCAGTGGTCGGCAGGTGGTGCTGAAGATTCAGCGCCCTGGTCTTGAGACTTTGTTCCGCCTCGATCTGGAGGTGATGCAGCAGGTGGCTGCAGTCCTGCAGCGCCATCCGAGCTGGGGACGAGGGCGTGACTGGGTGGCGATCGCCCAGGAATGTCGCCGGGTGCTCCTGCGCGAACTGGATTTCCGCATGGAAGCCCAATACGCCGCCCGCTTCCGTCAGCAGTTTCTGGATGATCCTCGGATTCGCGTTCCTGGTGTGATCTGGGAACTCAGCACTCGCAGGGTGCTCTGTCTCGACTACCTACCTGGCATCAAGGTGAATGACCGTCCGGCTTTGCTCGAGGCCGGGATCGATCCTTCTGCCGTGGCGGAGATCGGTGCCGCCAGCTATTTGCAACAGCTGGTGCGTTTCGGGTTTTTCCACGCCGATCCCCATCCCGGCAATCTTGCTGTCGCCACTGATGGCGCTCTGATTTATTACGACTTCGGGATGATGGGTCTGCTCTCTGAAGCATTACGCCGTCGCTTGGGGTCGATGGTGCGGGCTGCGGCCTCCAGGGATGCTTCTGCACTCGTCGAGGAGATGCAGGCCGCTGGAGTGATCGCTGCTGACATTGACGTCGGTCCGGTGCGCCGCCTGGTGCGAGTGATGCTCAAGGAGGCCTTGACTCCCCCCTTCAGTGCCAACGTGATCGACCAGTTGTCTGGAGATCTCTACGAGTTGGTGTATGGCCAGCCGTTTCGGCTTCCGGTGGAGCTGATTTTTGTGATGCGGGCGCTGTCAACGTTTGAGGGAGTGGGGCGCAGCCTCGATCCCAGCTTTAGCCTTGTGGCGATTGCCAAGCCTTACCTGCTGCCCCTCATGACTGCCAGTGGATCCGGCTCCAATGATCTGTTCAATGAGTTGGGCCGCCAGGTGGGGGCCCTCAGTAGCAAGGCTGTTGCCTTCCCCAGGCGGCTCGATGAAAGTCTTGAGCGGCTTGAACAAGGGGATCTGCAGTTGCAGATTCGTATGGGCGAATCCGATCGTCAGTTCCGCCGCATGGTGACGGCGCAACATGCGATTGGCCAGTCCCTGCTGCTCGGCGCCCTGGCGCTCTCGGCGGCTTTATTAGGGGCGAGCCCGCGCCCTCTCTGGGCCCTACTGCCGCTGGCTGCTGGGGTGCCTGTCGCGATGGGATGGTTGAAGTTGCAGCTCAAATTGCGCCGTGACGCCCGCGTCGAGGGGCTATCGGGCTCAGGGCGCTGACGCAGGCATGGCTAATAGTTTGCTGCGCAGATCCTGCTGAAAAGCACGATTCCGTTCTGGTGAGATCCCAAGACTGGGCATGGCAGGAATCAGCCTGTTAAAGCTCTGCTCGAATCCTTTTGAAAAGTGGCTGCGGTTGGCGTTGGTGGGGATCACTCCGTTGTGGTCAGTTATCAGGATTGATGGGCTGTGGGCAATGCCAATATCCACGTGGATCGCAATCCAGCGCTGATACACAAGCCAAACCGGCATCCAGAACCTCACCATGCTCCTGAGACTGTTCAGTGACTGGGGCATCACCGCCTGCAGTTCCGGGTCGCTTTGATGGACAAACAGGCGATAGCTGCTGTCCCATGCATGACGCAATGGGTTGCTGGCGTTCTGATAGCTCCAATTGCTGATGCTGCGTAACCAGGGCCGTAGCGAGCGATTGAGCAGGAATCGTTGATGCCCGTGGCGATCCAGTGCCTGATCGCTGAGCTCAGCCGTTAACAGAAAGAGGCTGGTGCAGATATCCACCGTGGGTGCCAGTTGCTGGCGACGCTGCTGGAGCCATTGCCAGCGCAGGTCATCAAAGTCGGGTTGCCTGTGCTGCTGGATCAGCAGGGGTGCTGCATCCATGCCGAATTCGTGGACGGCATTGGGGAGGCTGCAACTCAGTGCTGTAGAGCCCATTTTGGGCAGGCACTGAACGAACACATGGCGGCCATGCTTCCGGCCGGATGCAATGGCAGCAGAGAAGTCGCGGAACCGGATCATTTCAGAGCACTGGATGTCGGCTCCCTTGCACCAGTGCTCCTTCAGCCTCCGCGCCGAACAAGGTGCACAAAGTGGTGCTGCGCATACGAGCGCCAGCCGGCCCCGCAAACCCTGGTGGATTGGCACACAGACGGGTCCCTTCCGCCACAAAGGCCACCCCTAGGGCGCGGCGCCAGTGCGGAGTGTTGTTGGCCGGCCCGTAATGCCAGACCTGCCCCTGGTGGATGTCCACATCTCCGGGTTGCATCGCCGGAAGCTGACGCATCGGTGCTCCATGGCGAACCAGCAGCCGACGCAGGCTGGCTTGGTCCGGCACATCGCTCTGCTCCGGCGGCAGCATGGCTGTTCCCTCCGCATAAACCAAGGTGCAGTGCTCAGGGATTGGATCGAGGGGGATCCAGCAGGTGTAGGACTGGCGATCGATGGGCAGGAAGTCGCGATCTCGGTGCCATGGGGTCCCCTGCCCTCCTGGGGCCTTGGTCAGCAGATCAAACTGCAGCGGTCGGATGGCTGCTAGCCCACTCACCTGTTTGACCGCTGCCACGAGGTCTGGCGCGGTGAGGAGGGCGAAAAGCTCCTGGTGAAAGCGGTCAGCGGTGAGGTGGCTGCCGTCGGCCTGGATGCCCAGCAGTGCTTCCCGGCCAGCTTGTTGGCCCTGGTTGACCGCGCCGGTCTTCAGAGTCTCGTTGATCGTCGCCAGCCATTCAGAATCAAGCAGCTGGGGCACCAGCCAGTGCCCTGCTGCTTTGTGTTCTGTGTCAGGACTAGGGCACGCGATCAGCCGTTGCCGCGGGGGCCTTGGCCAGCAGCACCGGCGTAAACGGCCTGGCTGCCCAGTTCGTCTTCGATGCGCAGCAGCTGGTTGTATTTGGCGACTCGCTCACTGCGGCTGAGGGAGCCGGTTTTAATCTGTCCGGCGCGGGTGGCGACGGACAGGTCGGCGATGGTGGTGTCTTCGGTTTCGCCGCTGCGGTGGCTGATCACGCTGGTGTAGCCGGAGCGGCCAGCCAGGTCGATCGCCTGCAAGGTTTCGGTGAGGGAACCAATCTGATTCACCTTGATCAGGATCGAGTTGGCAATGCCTTGATCGATGCCCCGCTGCAGGCGCTTGCTGTTGGTCACAAACAGGTCGTCACCCACAAGCTGCACCTTGCCGCCTAGCCGCTCTGTGAGCAGCTTCCAGCCGTCCCAGTCGTCTTCGGCCAGCCCGTCCTCGATCGACACGATGGGGAAGCGGTTGACCAGTCGCTCCAGCTGGCCGACCATCTCGGCGCTGTCATAGCTGCCTCCATCAAAGGCGTAGCGACCACCGTTGAAGAATTCGGTGCTGGCCACGTCCAAGGCCAGGGCAATCTCATCACCAGGTTTGTAGCCGGCTTGTTCGATCGCTTGAACGAGGATGTCCCCAGCTTCGATGTTGCCCAGATTGGGAGCGAAGCCACCTTCATCCCCCACGGAGGTGCTCAGGCCGCGGTCGTGGAGCAGACCCTTGAGGGTGTGAAACACCTCGGTGCCCATGCGCAGGGCTTCCCGGAAGGTGGGAGCGCCGTGGGGGACAAGCATGAACTCTTGAAAGTCCAGGCTGTTGGCAGCGTGGGCCCCGCCATTGATCACATTCATCAGGGGGACCGGCAGCAGAGAAGCCATGGGGCCGCCCAAGTAGCGATAGAGCGGAAGTCCGACGCCGTTCGCGGCAGCACGCGCTGTTGCCATGCTCACTGCCAGGATGGCGTTGGCGCCGAGATTGGATTTGTTCTCGCTGCCGTCCAGCTCTTGCATGGTGGTGTCGACGGCCGCCTGATCCAAGGCCGAGAGTCCACAGAGGGCAGGGGCAATCCGGTCTTCGATGTGGTCGACCGCTTTGGTGACACCCTTGCCCATGTAGCGGTTGCCGCCGTCCCGCAGTTCATGGGCTTCATGGGCACCGGTGCTAGCACCGCTAGGCACAATCGCCCGGCCGCTGGCTCCGCCTTCAAGCAGCACTTCTGCCTCCACCGTGGGGTTGCCGCGGGAATCCAGCACCTCCCTGGCCACGATGGTGTCGATGACGAGATCGAGGGAATCGAGCACGTGCAGCCGGTCAAAGATGAAGAGATCCTATGGAATGCCCTCTGCCGCATCCCTGTGCTCTTTGGCACCATGCGGTGAGAACGGGCGGAACCACAGCGCATGCGCATGCTTCACACCATGCTCCGAGTGGGAGATCTGGAGCGATCCCTGAGCTTCTACACCGATGTTTTGGGGATGCAGTTGCTGCGCCGCAAGGACTACCCATCTGGCCGTTTCACCCTGGCTTTTGTGGGCTATGGGCCGGAAAGTGACAACACGGTGCTGGAGCTGACCCACAACTGGGACACCAATCAGTACGCCCTTGGGGAGGGCTACGGCCATATCGCCCTCGGTGTGGATGACATTTATGGCACGTGCCGGATGATTGCGGATCGAGGCGGCCGTGTGGTGCGTGAACCAGGTCCGATGAAGCACGGCAGCACCGTGATCGCCTTTGTGGAAGACCCCGATGGCTACAAAGTGGAATTGATCCAGCTTTCGTCTCGTTCGGACGCTGCATAAACCAGGTTCAGCCCGCCATGACCTCTTCGGCCCGCTCCAGCGTTGAACCTCCCGCCAGTCTCACGGCTGAGCCTGATCGCTTCAGCGATGACGCCTGGGAGCTTCTTCTGGCCGGGCAGGATCTCGCCCGCCGTTGGCGTCACGGTGAGCTGGATGTGGAGCATCTGCTCCAGGTGTTGTTCAGCGATCGCCATTACAGCGAGCTGGTGGATGCCCTCAGCCTCGATTGCGAAGAACTGCTTGATCAGTTGGAGGGATTTCTGGCTGATCAGCCGATGGCCCGCGGCGATGAATTGTTCATCGGTGAGGATCTTGAGGAGTTGTTGGAAGAGGCCGATCGCTGTCGTGGTCTCTGGGGCTCCCGCCTGATCGAGGTGTCCCATGTGTTGATCGCCATGGGGCGTGATCCTCGCGTTGGTGCTGATCTTCTCGAGCGGCAGGGTCTGCCGGCAGACCGTCTTGAGGCAGAGGTGCGTCAATGGCGTCCGTCACAGCGCACCGCTGTTGCGCCGAGAGACGAGGCACTGGCACCTCTCCCGTCGCGGCCTCCGATGCAGTCGACTGGTGCACAGAGCTCTGCGCGCCGGCCTCCGGCTCCGGCCTCAGGCCCCCAGCCCACCAGCCCGTCCGCCGCCGACCCTGCCATGACCCGTCGGCGCAGCAGTCGCAGCGCCCCCGTGAGCTCGGTGGCGCCAGCGGAGTCAACACCGGCCGCCGATCCACTCCTGGCCGATCAGGCGCCCGAGGCAGACGCCACGGCGCTTGCGCTTTATGGCCGAGATCTCACCGCCGCCGCGTCTGAAGGCAAGCTCGATCCGGTGATCGGTCGTGACACCGAGATCCGCCGCCTGATCAAGGTTCTCTCCCGTCGCGGCAAGAACAATCCGGTCTTGATCGGTGCCCCCGGTGTCGGCAAAACAGCCATCGCTGAGTTGCTGGCGCAGCGGATTGTTGCCGGTGAGGTGCCGGAGTCTTTACAGGGTCTTCGTCTGGTTGCTCTCGATGTCGGCGCTTTGATCGCTGGAGCCAAGTTTCGCGGCCAGTTCGAGGAACGCCTCCGCGCTGTGCTTGCCGAGGTGAGCGACCCCGATGCAGGGGTGGTGCTGTTCATCGATGAGCTGCACACGGTGGTGAGTAGCGACCGAACCAGTGCTGATGCCGGCAGCTTGCTCAAGCCCGCTCTGGCGCGGGGGGATTTGCGTTGCATCGCCGCCACAACGCCAGAGGACTACCGCCGCACGGTTGAGAAGGATCCCGCTCTGCATCGTCGCTTTCAGCAGGTTCCGATCCTGGAGCCCTCCCTCGAGCTCAGCGTGGAGATCCTGCGCGGTCTCAAGGAACGCTACGAGCTGCACCACGGGGTCACCATTACCGACGAGGCGGTGGTGGCATCCATCCGCTTGGCTGATCGCTACATCAGCGACCGTTGCCTGCCTGATAAAGCCATCGACCTCATTGATGAAGCGGCTGCTCAATTGAAAATGGATGTGACCTCCAAGCCCCAGGTTGTGGAGGATGCGGAAGCAGAGCTGCGCCGCGTGGAGTTGTCGTTGCTTGCAGCGGAGCAGGCACCGGAATCGGAAAGGGTGCAGCTCCAGCGTTCCAGGCTTGAAGCATCCAGCCACTTGGAGAACTTGCGGGATCGTTGGCAGGCTGAACGGGACCAGCTGGCGGAACTGCGGCAGTTGTTGCAGGACGATGAAGACTTGCGGCATGCGATGGCGGAAGCCGAACGCAGCAGTGACCTCGAGGAGGCGGCCCGACTGGAATACGACCAGTTGCATCGCGTTCAGCAGCGCCGCCACGATCTCGAGCAGGCCCTGGCCGAGGCCCAGGCGGCCGGTACGGCTCTACTGCGTGAGCAGGTTGAGGCTGGCGATATCGCCGACGTGGTCGCCCGCTGGACCGGCATCCCGGTGCAAAGGTTGATGGCGGGAGAGCGCCAGAAGCTGCTCGAGCTTGATGTTCACCTTGGTGAACGCGTGATTGGTCAGCCAGAAGCGGTGCAAGCTGTTGCCGCTGCCATCCGCCGTGCCCGGGCTGGGATGAAGGATCCGCGTCGTCCCGTGGGTTCTTTTCTGTTCTTGGGCCCCACAGGTGTGGGCAAGACGGAGTTGGCCAAGGCTTTGGGTGCTCTCTTGTTTGACGAGGAAGAGGCCCTGGTGCGTCTGGACATGAGCGAATTCATGGAGCGCAATGCTGTGGCGCGCCTGCTTGGTGCCCCCCCTGGCTATGTCGGCTACGAGGAGGGTGGGCAGCTCACGGAGGCGGTGCGTCGTCGCCCCTATGCACTTTTATTGCTGGATGAGGTGGAGAAGGCCCATCCGGATGTGTTCAATGTGTTGCTGCAGGTGCTGGATGATGGCCGCCTCACCGATTCCCAGGGCCGCACGGTTGATTTCCGCCACACCGTTGTCGTGATGACCAGCAACTTGGCCAGCCGCGCCATTCTTGATACGGCCCGCCAGGTTCAGCAGGAGGGCTCGGATGTGGAAGCCCTGGAGCGGGCCCTTGCTGGGCAGGTGGATGACGCCATCGGCCGTCAGTTCCGTCCGGAGTTTCTCAACCGTATTGATGAAGTGATCCGCTTTCGACCTTTGGGGGTCGACGATTTGGAGCGGATCGTGCGCCTGCAGTTGGAGGACCTCTCGCTGCTGATGGCGGAGCAGGGGCTGGCCCTTGAGGTGGATCCTCCGGTGGTCAGGGCTCTGGCGGAACTTGGTCATGAGCCCGAATACGGAGCGCGCCCCCTGCGTCGTGTGCTGAGGCGCCATCTGGAGAACCCGCTGGCGACTGAACTGCTGGAGGAGCGTTTCACTGGAGCTAAGACGGTGCGTGTCAGTGCCGGGGAGACGTCGGCAGATCCCTTCCGATTCGCTGCGGACTCTTGACGAGAAAGGCATCCGGTATGGTGTCTGTTTGCCGGCAGGTGCCTTTGGTACCGGCGTCAGCACCGGCCGAGGATCCGTGACCACCCCCACCTCCGAGGACACAGCAGCGACCAAGCCTCAGGCCCCCTCTGGCGATAGCCGGAAGGGAGGGTTTGTTGCCGCCACTTTGGAAGAGCTCAAACTCGTGGTCTGGCCCACCCGTCAGCAGCTGTTCAGCGAATCAGTCGCTGTGATCTTGATGGTGAGTCTGTCGGCTGCTGCGATTGCATCAGTGAGTCGTTTCTTCGATTGGTCGGCCTCTCAGGTGTTTCGTTGATCAGCGGCAATTCCGGTCGTGATCTGTTGTTCTCGTCTTTCAGTTTTTACTTCTCCTTCGCCCGTGTCTGACGTCGACCTCACTGATCAGAGCGCTGATGTGCTCGAACTGCCAGCCCCCAACGAGGGTGAAGTCGGTACGGCTTCGGTGGCACGCACAGCGATTGCCCGCTGGTACGCGGTGCAAGTGGCGTCCAGTTGTGAGAAGAAGGTGAAGGCCACCCTGGAGCAGCGAGCTGTCACCCTCGGCGTCAGCAACCGCATCCTTGAGATCGAGATTCCCGAAACGCCCGCGGTCAAGATCAAGAAGGACGGCAGCCGTCAGTCCACCGAGGAGAAGGTCTTCCCCGGATACGTACTGGTGCGCATGGTTCTGGATGAGGACACGATGATGGCGGTACGAAGCACCCCCAACGTGATTAATTTCGTCGGGGCTGAGGACCGTCGTGCCACTGGTAAGGCCCGTGGTCATATCAAACCCAGACCTCTGAGTCGTTCGGAGGTGGATCGCATCTTCAAGCGGGCGGCAGAGAAGAAGACTGTGGTCAAGGTTGATCTCACCGAAGGTGATCAAATCCTGGTGACCGCCGGGCCCTTTAAGGATTTCCAAGGCGAAGTGATCGAGGTCTCGGGCGAGCGCAGCAAGCTCAAGGCTTTGCTGTCGATTTTCGGGCGGGAAACCCCGGTCGAACTCGAGTTTTCCCAGGTCAGTAAACAAGGCTGATCCAGCGGCGGCCGTCTCCCTGCGGAGGGCGGCCTCTGAGGTGGTTCACCACCTCGCCGCACCTGCCCCGAGGGTCAGGTGATCCGCAGATGTCCAACCCCGCTAGCCGATGGCCAAGAAAGTCGTAGCTGTGATCAAGCTGGCCCTTCAGGCCGGCAAAGCCAACCCTGCACCACCGGTGGGCCCTGCCCTCGGTCAGCACGGGGTCAACATCATGGCATTCTGCAAGGAATACAACGCCCGCACGCAGGACAAGGCCGGGTTCGTGATTCCGGTGGAGATCTCGGTCTTCGAAGACCGCAGCTTCACCTTCATCACCAAGACGCCTCCGGCGTCGGTGCTGATCACCAAAGCCGCTGGAATCCCCAAAGGTTCCGGTGAGTCCGCCAAGGGAAGTGTTGGTTCCATCAACCGCGCCCAGCTCGAGGAAATCGCCAAGACAAAGCTGCCCGATCTCAACTGCACCAGCGTTGAGTCGGCGATGCGCATCATTGAAGGCACCGCCCGCAACATGGGCGTCGCCATCAGTGACTAACTCGTTCAGCCTTTCAGCGTTTTCCGCATTCCGTTCACCTCATTGGGGGAGACCTTTCCGGTCGCCTGCACCCCGTACCTGTCATGCCCAAACTCTCTAAGCGTCTGGCCAGCCTCGTCGGCAAGATCGAGGACCGTGCCTACGAACCTCTTGACGCGATCAAGATTGTCAAGGACAACGCCAACGCCAAATTTGACGAAACGATCGAAGCGCATGCGCGCCTTGGCATTGATCCCAAGTACACCGATCAGCAGCTTCGCACCACCGTCGCTTTGCCTGAAGGCACTGGTCAGACCGTGCGCATTGCCGTGATTTCTCGTGGTGAGAAGGTGGCCGAGGCCAAGGCTGCTGGTGCCGAGCTCGCCGGCGATGACGATCTGGTGGAGACCATCGCCAAGGGCGAGATGGATTTCGACCTGCTGATTGCCACCCCCGACATGATGCCCAAGGTGGCCAAGTTGGGTCGAGTGCTTGGTCCCCGTGGCCTGATGCCGAACCCCAAAGCTGGCACCGTCACGACTGATCTGGCTTCGGCGATCAAGGAATTCAAGGCCGGCAAACTTGAATTCCGTGCCGATCGCACTGGCATTGTTCACGTGCGTTTCGGCAAGGCAAGCTTCTCTGCTGAAGCCCTGCTGAATAACCTCAAGACTCTGCAGGAAACGATCGACCGCAACAAGCCCTCTGGCGCCAAAGGTCGTTATTGGAAGAGCCTTTACGTGACCTCGACCATGGGTCCCTCTGTGGAAGTGGATGTCACGGCGTTGCAGGACATCGCTCAGGACGAGTGATCACTGCGTCGAGTCGTTCAGAAGGCAAAGCCTCCACCTTGGTGGGGGCTTTGTTGTAAGTTGGGCAACTGGCGAAAGCCAGACGGGCACGCGCCCGGCCAAAGACAGCAGGTGATCGTGTTGGTTGAAGACCTGCTCTTCAACCGATTGATATAAGCCCTGCCGAGGACAACGCAACGATTTTTCTCCCTTTGGGATTGGATCGGCACGCGGCCTCGATTCCTTCGGGAATTGCAACGGCTGCGTGCCCAGCTTGTTCCCCCGATCCGATCCAATTCCTATGGGCCGCACGCTGGAGAGCAAGCAACAGATCGTCGAAGAGCTCAAGCAGCTTCTCGGCGAGGCCGAAATGGCACTGGTCCTGGATTACCAGGGTCTTTCCATCAAAGAGATGTCTGATCTGCGGACTCGTCTGCAGGCCAGCAATGGTGTGTGCAAGGTGACCAAAAACACCTTGATGCGCCTGGCTATTGATGGTGACAGTGCTTGGTCGGATCTCAAGTCCCTGCTGTCGGGCACCAACGCCTTCGTTCTGGTTAAGGGCGATGTTGGTGGTGCCGTGAAGGCTGTTCAGTCCTTCCAAAAAGACACCAAAAAATCCGAGACGAAAGGCGGCCTTTTCGAAGGCAAGCTCCTCTCTCAGGACGAGATCAAAGCTATTGGCGATCTTCCTTCCAAGGAAGCGCTTATGGCCCAGATTGCCGGTGCCGTCAACGCAGTGGCCACCAAGGTGGCTGTTGGCATCAACGAGGTTCCCTCCGGTCTCGCTCGGGCGCTCAAGCAGCACGCCGAATCCGGCGACAGCTGATCGTCTTCGACCCGACTGTTTTTTTGATCTGTTGCTGATTCCCAACCATGTCTGCAAAAACCGACGAAATCCTCGAATCACTGAAGTCTCTTTCCCTGCTTGAAGCTTCCGAGCTGGTCAAGCAGATTGAAGAGGCCTTTGGTGTTTCCGCTGCCGCATCTGCCGGTGTGGTGATGGCAGCCCCTGGCGCCGCTGGTGGTGCTGGTGGTGAAGCCGCAGAAGAGAAGACCGAATTTGATGTTGTGCTGGAAAGCTTTGATGCTTCGGCCAAGATCAAGGTCCTCAAGGCTGTGCGCGAAGCCACTGGACTGGGCCTGGGCGATGCCAAGGCCATGGTCGAGGCTGCTCCAAAGGCCATCAAGGAAGGCGTGTCCAAGGACGACGCCGAAGCCGTCAAGAAGGCCATCGAAGAAGCAGGTGGCAAGGTCACCCTCAAGTGATCCTCCGGTCGGAGTTCGCTCCGGCTGCACCCTTTGCTTTTGAACCGGTTGCCCCTCAGGGGGTAGCCGGTTTTTTCATGGCTCCTCCGCGATGGCGCATAAAAAACTCCGCCGAAGGCGGAGTCGATCAGGGAGGCGCATGGCAGGCGTCTGGCCTTGTTTCGACCCTGCAGAGGCGCGCAACACTCCTCACACATCTGTTTTGTAGATGCTGGGCTCTGATCTGCCTCCCCTGGGGTGGCGCTCTGGTAACTGTCCAGCTGGTCCTGCCCTGGACTCAGGGGCGGAAGGGTATGACCTCTAGCCGGATCGGTCCCTTCCCAAGCCGGTTTGTGTTGCGAGAGATCAGCTGTGGGGGGCGGGGGGCGCTGATTCCCATCCTGCTGGCTCCGGTGGATGGTCGTTGTCCAGCCTTGGCCAGCAGCGTGGTGGTCGGTTCAGCGTGGGCGAAATACACATGGCTGAGGGTGCGTCCTTTGTAGGCCCGACGTTCCAGGCTCCAGCCCGGTTCGAGTTTTAGTTCGACGAAGGCATCCCGCTTCCGTTGCACTTGTTCGGAGCGGGCTACCACGATCGGCACTGCTCGGTTGGGATCGAAGGCGGTGAGCACAAGCCCCCGGCGGTCACTTTCGATCCGTAGGCGGAAGGCGGAATCCATGTCGCTGCCGCCAGTGCGCAGTGAATACCCGTTGCTATCCAGGTATCGGCTGCAGATGCCGGTGAAATCAAATCCGTTGAGCGCAGGATTCACCAGTCCATCGCTGCGCTTTTCCCAACACAGCGGGCGGGTTTTGATTTGCTCCAGAACCAGCAGTGTCCAGCGGTCTTGACCTACTGCCCTGGCCAAGACCGCGAACCGTTGTTCATCGAGCGGTTGGCTGTCAAACAAGCTGGCGGCTGCAAGCGGGATGCCAGCCGCAGTCAGCCCGGCGGCCACCACAAGGGCTGCAGCTGTCCTTGGCCCGAGGGGCTGCGGGCTCCGCTTGTCGGGGTAGGTTCGCGGCATTGCTTTGGGCCCGCGGGGGAAGGAATCTGTGTTCTACCGAATTTGGCGCGGAGAAACCAATGGTTGAGGGCCGCGGACGGGTGATTGCGGCAGCCACCGATGGGGCTTGCAGTGGCAACCCAGGGCCTGGAGGCTGGGGCGCACTGCTGCGCTTTGAAGACGGCAGCGTTGAGGAGTTTGGTGGCTTTGCTCCCGCAACGACCAACAACAGGATGGAGCTCCAGGCGGCGTTAGCTGTGCTGGAGCGTCTGCAGGAGCTGCCACGCCATCCCGACCTCCGCCTGCGCACCGATAGCAAGTATTTGATTGATGGACTGAGCTCCTGGATGAAGGGCTGGAAACGGAAGGGATGGAAAACCGCAGCGGGTAAACCCGTGCTCAATCAGGATCTTTGGAAGGCTCTCGATGCAGCCCGTCTGGATGATGTGCCTCTGGCTTATGTGAAGGGGCATAGCGGTGATCCCGACAATGAGCGCGTGGACCAGATTGCGGTTGGTTTTTCTCGCGGTCAGTCGCCCGTCTCCACCAGGGCTGGAGTCGTCAAGCCAGCTGCTGAGGCTGCCGTATCTCGCGCTGATCCCAACGAGCAGGATCCGGCGCCTCCAGCCCTTGTCAGGCTTTTGAGCCGGCTGGAGCTGGCCGACCGTTTGGCGGATGGGGGCTATTCGCTCACGCCGATTGAACTGGCCCAGCTTGTGGAACAACCGCTGGCCAGGCTCGAGCAGAAAAAGGACGCTTGGCGTTGGCGCGATTGGGAGCTGCAGCCAGTGGAGCAGGGAAAGCGATGGCGGTTGCACCGTGGCGCGGCAGGATCAAAGCAGTCGGGATGAGGACGGGATGGGTCAACCGTCGCCTATGGCCAGCGGAGCTTCAGGCCCAATGTCTGCCGGAGGCTTCTATCAACGTTGGTTAGGCCCCGTGTTGGCCAACGATGAGGGTGTGGATGCAGAGCAGCTCAGCCGAACTGCGCTGACCGCTTTAGGACAGGCCAGTCTGCGCCGGAGCTGGCCCGGCATCTCCACTGTGCTCGATGGCGTCTCCTCCGAGTTGCAACGTCGGGATCTACGCCTGGAGCAGGTGTTGTTTGGCTGTCGTTTCAGCAATCCAGTCGGTCTGGCAGCTGGATTCGACAAGAATGGAGTCGCAGCAGGAATCTGGGATCGTTTTGGTTTTGGTTTTGCCGAGGTGGGGACCGTCACCTGGCATGCCCAGCCGGGAAATCCACGCCCTCGTTTGTTCCGATTGGCCCAGGAACAGGCAGCCCTGAATCGCATGGGCTTCAACAACGATGGTGCTGAAGCGATGCTGCGCACCCTGGAGCGCCAGGCTCTGCCACCTCCGGGGCAGCGTCCTGCGGTGTTGGGGATCAATCTGGGCAAGTCGAAGATCACCAGTCTGGAGCTCGCTCCCGACGACTACGCCTCCTCCCTCGAGTTGCTGGCGCCGATGGCTGATTACGCCGTGATCAACGTCAGCTCCCCGAATACTCCCGGGCTCAGAGATCTTCAGGACTCCGCTCAGCTTCGACGGCTGGTGGAGCGGTTACGGCGTCTCCAGGCTTGCCCACCTCTGTTAGTGAAGATTGCGCCAGACCTGGAGGATGACGCCATCGATGCCATTGCGCGACTGGCCTACGAGGAAGGGCTGGCGGGGATCATTGCCGTGAATACCAGCCTTGACCGCCTTGGACTGGGGGATCGGGTCATGCCTCAGACCGGACAAACCTTGGCTGAGGAAGCCGGTGGTCTCAGTGGGGCGCCTCTGCGGTATCGCGCCCTGGAGGTGATGCGTCGCCTCAGGGCCAGCGCCGGTCCTTCTCTGCCGTTGATCGGAGTGGGTGGCATTGATTCGCCTGAGGTGGCATGGGAACGGATCACAGCCGGCGCCTCTCTGATTCAGCTTTATACAGGCTGGATTTTTCAGGGGCCCGCTCTGGTCTCGCGGATTTTGGAGGGGTTGAGCCTTCAGTTGGATCGCCATGGCTTTCGCAATCTCACTGATGCGGTGGGCAGCGGCGTGCCCTGGCAATGATCGATACCCTTCACGTAGGGCTGAATCCCGTGCTTGGAGCTGGCTGACCTTCTGGATCGAGTACCAGCGCTTCGGCGTCTGGATGTGCTTTCCCATGCCTTTGCTCCGCGTCAAAGGGTGGTGATGGCGGTGGAGGGCGACAGTCTCACCCTCTCGTGGTTGAAGGATGGCAAGCGTCAATGGCGTTGTGAGCGCTTGCCGGCAGATCTCTGTCGTGATGGCCTGCCGATGCAGCGTCAGGCTTTAGGCGAATTGTGTGCCGATTTGCTCCTGGATAGTGGCCTGTCCACGCCTGGGGTGGATCTGGAGTTACTGCTCCCTCTTCAGGCCTGTCAGTGGCGTTTGCTCGAGGGTGATGCAGAACTGACGGTGCTGGATGGAGAGGCGTTGCGTCAGCTGCAGCCCAGGCTTGATTGGCCCTTCAGCCTCGAGGATGCCTATGTGGCGCTGCATGCATCTGTGGGCACGCCAACGATGTGTGTGCTCGTCGGTACCCAGCGCTTGATGCTGCAGGCCTGGGTCGATGTGGTTGAAGCGGCCGACCTACGTCTGCATCGGGTCGATTGGTTGCTGGCCTCCGCCTGGAGTGGTCTGGTCGACTCCTTTGATCAGGTGCCTGACGAACTGATTTGGCTGATCCGCAGCCGTGGTGGATGGAGAGTGCTGTTGCTGCGTCATGGGTTCCCGGAGTTGGACCGCTGGCTTGGCGACGTTGAGCTTTCGCCAGACTTGGCTAAGGCTGAGGCTCTTCAGGCTGAACTGAAGGCCATGCTTTTGGCCTGGGATCGTGATCATCTCCCCGCCCAAGCTCAGCCGCAGTGGGAGCGCACTTGGTGGATTACAGCTCTTCCTCAGGACCGGGAACAATGGTTGCCGTGGCTTGGGGCGATGGCGGAAGGACCGGTGCTGGGCTTTCCCCAGGGAGCGACTGCTGGTCTTGTGTCCACAGAAAACCCGCTGATGACTCTGGCTCTCGAGGGGGGAGACAGGCTGGATTTGTTGGCGGAACGACGGCCGGAGTTGGGTCTGTCGCCTGCCGCTCCACCCGTTAGAGAAAGCCGAAACTTGCTTCTCGAGGGTGCTGCATGGGGTGGTGGGGTGCTGCTGCTCACCCTGGTTGGGCTGGGGGTGATGCGTTGGTGGGAGACCTATCAGCGCCAGCAACTGGAAGCCTTGCTGCCTGTGGAGCAGACGGTGTTGGCGACTGAGGCAAAGCTGCGCCGGCTGAAGCTGCGGACGGCGAGCCTTGAGAAGGACAACAGGCAGATCGCTCAGCAACTTGTGGCGGTGCGTTCCGGTTCAGCCCTTCTGGAGCAGTTGCGCCGGATCACCCCTCAGGGGGTTCAGCTTCAGGATCTCAGCGTGAATGGTGATGCGATCAGTGTCAGCGGTGTCGTGCAGGCAGGGGGTCGCCCTGGCCCGTTGGAGCGAATTAATTCCCTGGTGTTGGCCATGGCCGCCTTGCCTGCCTCGAAGGATGAAGGAGTCAAGGTGGTGAAGATCACACGGACTGACAAAGGGGACGGCTCGGTTGTGAGCTTCAGCCTCACCTGGGGCCTTGATCTCTCGGTTCAGCCAACCTTGGCGGAGTTCGAGGCGCTTGGTGCGAAGGGGATGGCCGAGCGCTTGCGGCTGCTGCAGTTAAAGGGGGTGGCACTGTGACCAACCTCAACCCCGAACTGCCAGCTTGGCAGCGGCGTTTCACCCGCGAGCGCGTGCTGGTGGGATCCCCGCTATTGGGTGTGCTGGTGGTGATCCTTGTATTGGTGGGCGTTGACGGCTGGCCTCGCTTTGGACGCCTGCAGCAGCAGCAGCAGCGACTTGAGGAGCTGCGCCAGAAGCAGGGAGCCTTACCTGGCTTGCAGCGGCAACTTGTGCATGCACAGATCCGGGCCCGGGAGGAGGAGGAGCAACAGGCCCTACTGGTGGATCTGATTGCCGGCCGGGAACGGATTCAGACCTTCTTGGCCCAGCTCAGCCGGCAGGCGTCTTCCACAGGAGTGGTGATCGAGCTGTATGAACCGGAGGCTTCAGCCCTGCCGCCGGATGCCGGGCCGCCCGGTTCTCCCAATCGCTCTAGTGGCTCGCAAGCAGAGGAGCAGGGCAAGGATCCACTGATGAACCTCGGCTACAGCAAAACGAGTGTGTTGTTCCAGGCCAAGGGTTCGTACGCAGCATTGCAGGCGTTTCTTCGCAGGATGGAAAACCTCCAGTTGCTCGTTCAGCCCAGTGACCTCGCCCTCCAGGCCCTGGATGATCAAGCCAATGCCCAGGAGCCGGGTGTGGTGGTTCGCCCTCTCACCCAATTGAAGTTGCGCTTGAGTTTCTTTGATAAAACAGTTGGGGAGGCCAACCCCTCTGCTTCAGGTGCGGGCCGCTCAGAGGCCTGGCGTTCCTAATCCTTTGACATTTCGGTCGCACCCCGCTGGCTGAGGTCGGATGCGATCGATACCATCCGCCCATCACGTGATGTTGGTGGCCGGCCCATGACTTCTTCCCGGCGACTGACGCCTCTTGTGCTGGCGTTAGCCCTGGGGGGGGCGTGCCTGGATGGGGTGGCCCTTGCCTGGAACGGCAGTGGCCAGGCCCTTGCACAGAGTCAGCACCAAGGGAGCATGCAGCTCACGTTGCGGCGTCAACCCAATGCGCTGGAAGTGGTTCTGGAGGGAGTGGGATCGAAGCCACTGTTGCAACAGCGTCTGAATGACGGTGTTTGGGAGGGGCGACTGCAGACCCAGGGCACGCCAGGGCTTCGGCGTGGCCCTCAGACCCTGAGCTTGCCCTCGCTGGGGATTGAGGCCGTGTCGCTCAGCGGTGGTGGCGACACCTATCGGGTGACAGTGCGGCAGGCCACTGGTCAGAGTCTGAAGGATCCCGTGGTGAGCGCTGATGGCCGCAATTTGATCCTGACCTTTGACGGCTTGGGAACGCCCCAGTTGCAGACCGGACGCCTGGATCTCAACACGCCAGGACGGGTCTCCCAGCAGCGTTATGCCCCCCCCTTGCGTCCTCGGGCGATCGCCCCGCCGCTAGGGGACATGGCCGTCGGCACCATGGTGCTGCAGAACCGCAGCTACGTGAATGTGAGTGGGCCGTCTGTGACGCTCACGCTTAAAGATGCTCCTGCGAAGGATGCTCTGATGGCCCTGGCTCGCCTAGGCGGTTATGGCTTCGTGTTTGTGGATGATCCTGGTGGGGCGGATGCCGGAGCCACAGACGCTTCCGCTGCGGACTCGGGGGCGGATGCCCAGGCCAAGACTGGTCGGCCCGTTTCGATCGCCTTTCAGAACGAGTCTTATTCCAGGGCGCTGAACGGAGTGCTCTTGGCTTCTGGTCTGCAAGGCAAGCTTGACGACCGTACTTTGCTGATTGGACCGACAGTCGCCGCCAAGACGTTTGGCCCTCAGATGTCGAAAGTGATCAGATTGAACCAAGTCAGTGCGCGAGCAGCGGCTGAGTATTTGGGGAATCTTGGAGCCACCGTGAATTTCACCAATACGGTGACAGTGACCTCAGGAGAACCTGCTTCTCAAGGCACCGCTGATATCAGTAATGCAACGTCTCAAGAGAAATCGACCATTACGCAGACCGAGAGCTATGGCGCCTCAACAGGTCCATTAAGAGGGCTTGTGGTGACGACAGATTCCAGGCTTCAGACGGTGACACTCGTGAGTGATTCCAAGCTCGTGAAAATTGCCGAGGGCTACCTAAGGCAGATTGATTTGCGCCAGCGTCAGGTTGCACTTTCGGTTCGAATTCTTGATGTCACTCTTGATAATGATGCTGCTATCAGCAATAGCTTTGCCTTCCGCTACGGCAATAATTTTATCGTGAGTGATCGTGGTGAGCTTGTTGGTGCATTTGGCAATCTTCTGCCCCCTAATGACAATAATTTTAATGCTATTGCTGGAGATGCGCAGAGTGGAAAGCGCCAACGGATCACGTCAACTGGGGCGGATGCACAAGTGGCGCAGGAAATTCTTGAGCCCCTGGATCCAGCTCGAGTTAATCCCGGCACGATCTACCCAAAGGACAACTTTTTTGACTTGATTAAGGCGCTGATTATGTCCAATAGTGCGAAGACATTGGCTTCACCCACCCTCATCCTTAGTGAGACCCCTCGCGAGATTGCTGGTGGTGCGGAGGTCTCCTCCTCTGGTGGTGACTCGGCCTTGAATAACGCCACGATTGGTCGTCCTAGGGCGAATGAATCCTTTGTGACAGTGGGTACTCGGGAAATCGTGAGCTATGCCGTTCAGGCTGGGCAGAATGGTGCCCCTAATACGTGCCAGCCAGAGTTTGGAACTGCAGGTCTTGCATTTGGCGCGAGGGTTTCCAAGATTGATGATAATGGTTTTATTTCTTTTGCTCTTTCGCCGGCCATTTCTGCTGTCACTCGCACCACGGACGTGCCCAATTGTGGCCCCATTAGTATTCTCAGCTCCCGCCGCTTGGATACAGGTAGCTTGCGTGTTCGTGATGGTCAGACGCTGATTCTTACGGGTGTAATTTCCGATAGCGATATCCAGCAGGTGAGAAAGTGGCCGATTCTCGGCGATCTGCCTTTAATTGGTCAATTCTTTCGGCAATCCAATGGCTCGCGTCGTAAGAATGAATTGGTCATCCTGGTGACGCCGCGCATCATTGATGATCAGCATGGCGGTACCTATGGCTATGGATATCAGCCCTCGATCCCTGCCGCACGGCAGTTGACAGGTTCCAGCTACTGAGCTCCCAGCTCGCTATTCAGAAGCCCACTCCCATGGGGGCTAGCACCTTCACCGCCAGTGGCGCCAGAGCCTGCGTCACAGACGCCACTCCGCTGAGAATTTGCCCGCCCCAACCATTGCTGTGAGGCTTGCCAACGGTCTCCGTCCGTCGTTTCTGAACGCTGGTGGCGGCCTGCTGAAGTTGCGCTACGACCTCGACATTGCCGCGCTGTTTATAGAGGACGGCCGCGTAACGGAAATCTGCAGCGGCGAACGCGTCCTTCGCCTGTTCCGTACGGCAGATTCCTCGAGCCACCCAGCTCAAGGGCTCGTGCGGGTGGCGTCGGATTGCATCGCTGAACAACTGTTCCGCCTCGGACCAGCGGCCGGCCTGAAAAGCCTCGACTCCAGCGTTATGTAAGGCCGCATGGCTGCGTGTGCCGTGAGTAATGCCGCTGGCGCCTTGCCAGTGCGCCTCCTCGAGGGCGTTCGGGCTGAGCTGGGCGCCGCTCAGATCGGCTTCACGTAGGTCTGCTCCATACAGGTTGCTGCCCCTGAGATCGGCCCCCCGAAGCGAGGCGCCACGCAGACTGCTGAAGTTGAGATCGGCGCCGCTGAGGTTCGCTCCATCAAGACGAGCTTGCCCCAGATTGGTGCGCATCAGTTGTGCGCCTCGAAGGTCGGCATCGCGGAGGTCGGCATGGACTAGATCCGCGTCAGCCAAGTTGCATTTCGGGCAGTGTTTGTTCTGCAGCAGCGACAGAACCGCATCGTTGGCATGAGCCGGCCGGGGTTGTGATGACGATGCAATCAACATCGCAACCAGGATCCAGCGATGTCCCAGGGCGGCCATGACACTGCGTAGCTGTGGGTTGGTTGTATCGGTCATTGATCGTCCCGTCGAGGCGTTGTCGGTCTGACCTGTTGCGGGGGGGATGGGGCTGGAACGGCAGGATGCTCTGATCTGGAGTCAGCTCCCTTGACCAGCCAGGGTCCCGCCCATGGCGGCAATCTCAGCGATGAAGCGCGGAGGCTGGGATGCGACCCGCGCCGGCTCCTAGATGTGAGTGCGTCGCTGGTGCCGTTTCGGCCGCCTTCAGTGATGCGTCGGGCCTTGGCCGCGGCGATCGATGGCAGTGCTCTGCGTGATTATCCCGATCGAGGCCAAGCAGACTTGCGAGAGGCGATTGCGCAGCACCATGGCGTTGATGCTGCGTCTGTGTTGCCCGGCAATGGGGCTGCTGAATTGTTTACCTGGGCCGCTCGTGATGCGGCTGCTGTGGGCGTCAGCCTTCTCCCCACTCCAGGATTTTCGGATTACGTCCGCTCACTGAAATGTTGGGATGGCGCTCTGTTGCCCTTGCCATTGCCGTTGTCCTGGGGTGATGTGTGGCCTCAGTCCTTCCCGGAGACCGCACTCTCAGGACATGGCTCTGATTGTTTGTGGATTACCAATCCTCATAACCCCACCGGTCAGCTCTGGGATCTGAAATCGTTAACGCGTTTGTTGCCTCGCTATGCCCTCGTGATTTGTGACGAGGCATTCCTGCCCTTAGTTCCTGGAGGGGAGGCTCAGTCCATGATTCCACTGCTGCAGGACTATCCAAATTTGGTGGTCATTCGCAGCCTCACCAAGCTGTTTGCTGTTGCCGGTTTGCGTTTGGGCTATGCAGTGGCGTCTTCGCAGCGTCTGCAGCGTTGGGCAGCCTGGCGAGATCCATGGGCTGTGAATGGACTGGCTCTGGCTGCAGGAGTGGCGGTGATGCGTGATCGATCGGGCCTTCAGCGCTGGACGCAGAGGGTCCACGATTGGGTTCATCATGAGCTGCCTTGGCTTCGTGCTCAGCTTGATGACCTGCCTGGGCTGAAGTCGTATCCCAGCAGTGCGAATTATCTGCTTGTGGAAGCCAAGCATTCACTCATGGCCATGCGCGAAGGGGTCGCGCGGCGTGGAGTGTTGCTGCGTGACTGCCGTTCTTTCGAAGGCCTGGGAGAGTGTTGGCTTCGGATTGGTCTGCAGACTCGCGCCAACAACCGCCGCATCATCCATGCGTTACGCCAGGAGCTGGATCATCAGCCCTTGGTTTGATCGGCGCCACGAGCTCAATTGCCGACTAGCTCATGCAACAGCCGCACTAGTTGGTGTTCGGCATCGCGCACGGCGAGTTGTTCCATGCCTGCTGCCATCGTGATCAACGGATCAGCATCTGGATCACAACTGCGCAGACGTGGTCCCAGGAGACGCCAGAGGGTGTTTCGCAGCGTGTGGTGTTCAGGCTCGTGTTGGTGCACGATCACGGCGGCGCCCAAGGCGGCGGCACAGGCTGCATTGGCATCCTGGTGTTGATCGGCAGCCTGGGGGAACGGCACCAGAATGCTGGCTGTGCTGGTGATGGCGAGTTCGCTCAGGCTGCCGGCTCCAGCTCGGCTGATGGCCAGATCGGCATGTTGCAGCAGCCCTGGAATCTCATCGCTGAAGGGTTGTTCCGCCAGTTGAGGGTGCTTCAGGCTGCCTGCTTCGGGATCGTTACTGCCACTGAGGTGCACCACCCGGCAGCCGGCTTCGAGCAGATCGGGTAGGACGGCACGCACCATTCGATTCAGGCCGACGGCGCCTTGGCTACCGCCCATCACCAGCACGAGCGGCCCTGTGCCGGCCGGCACCCAGTTCGGTAGGGGTTGGGGCGTGAGAAAGCTTTCGCGCACCGGCGTACCGGTGACGACGGCTTTGCAGCCGGGAATGCGTTCCACCGCTGCTGGTAGACCAACCGCCACCTTGGTGCAAAAACGGCCTAATAGGCGGGTCACCCGACCCGGAATGGCGTTCGATTCATGCAGCACCACAGGGATGCGGCTCCAGCGGGCCGCCAAAATGGCTGGTGCAGCGATGTAGCCGCCGGTGGTGAAGACCACCTGCGTGTGCTCCTGCTTGATGAGGCGCCGCACGTCCTTGCTGGCGACGATCAGTTGAATCAGCTGAAGCAGTTTGCGCAGCCCCCGCCCCTGCAATCCTCCCGCTTTCACCGTGATCAGTCTGAAGCGGTCGGGAACCAGTGAGGTTTCCAAGCGATCGGGTACTCCTAGCCATCGGCTGCTCCAGGAGGTGGGCAGCGCCTCGGCAACAGCGAGCGCAGGAAAAAGATGCCCGCCGGTACCGCTGGCGGCGATCAGAAGCCGTGACATGGCAGCGGGCATGGCGCGAACAGGCGCCCTAACTTAAGGGTGATGCTCGCAACTGTTGACGTGCTGCAACCTCTTTCGCGGATCGGCAGCATTGTGGGCCGCTCCTCTCTGGGATCCCTGATGCTGGGCACGCTCCTCTCGGTTGCGGTGTCTCCTCTGGCTTGGGCTCCTGTTGGTGCCTCAACAGAGGGGCAGGAGCTTGTGGGCAGATTGGAGCAGGCTCTTAATGCTCCGGATCAGGCTGGTTTGGACGACCTGATTGTTCCGCAGCAACGAGATCAGCTGTTGCTGCGCTTGCGCCGTTTTGCTCAGCGCTTCCCCAACGCCCGCTGGCGCCTTTCCGTCGGTTCTCCTTTGGCGGATGGACGGCTGCCGGTCGGTGTGGCCATCACCGGGACCACTGAAAAAGATGATCTTCTGTTTTCCTTGGATGCCCGCCAGCAACTCACTCTCATCACGGAAGGAGGCTTGATCAGCGGCCAGGAGTTGCGCCAGGATCAATCCGTGCTGGCGAGTTCCCGAGAGCCGATCGCGGTGACGTTGTTGATTCCTGATGCGGTGCTGACGGGAAGCCGTTACGACGTGGATGTGGTTCTGGATGAACCGCTTGGAGATGCCCTTCTCGCCGGCGGATTGACCGGTCTCACACCTCTTCAGGTTCGCGAGCAGCGCAGTCCAGACATCCAGCTTGAGCCGCTTGGCGGCGGTGGATTGTTTAAGTCGGTTCAGGCGCCTTTTCAGGCTGGTGTTCAGACCTGGGCCGCCATGTTGGTTCATCCCGACGGTGTGATCACTGTCACCAAGCAGGTGCGGGTTGTGAACGAACAAAGTGAGTTGTGAGCGCAGGCGACTCTGCGTTCTGGATCGGCATCGCTTGATGCGCTAATCCTCGAGATCCTGCGTTGCCTGGCTGTTCGGCACCCCTCTGCGCAGCACCCCTCTGCGGAGCACGGACACATCAGCATTCTCGAATCCTTGCTGCATCAAGGCCTCTTCCTGCTCTCGTACGGCTGCGGTGATCGGTAGGGTCAGGTCACAGTTGTCTGCTGCTTGCAGGGCGATCCCCAGATCCTTGTGGTGCAAGGCCAACTTGAAACCAAGGGGGTAGTGGTCCGCAAGCATCGCTGCTGAACGGTGCTCCAGCGCCCAAGAGCCAGCGGCCCCATTTTTGAGTGCCTGCACCACCTGCTCCATCGGCAGTTGTAGATGTTGCCCCAAGGCGACCGCCTCGGCCACGGCGGCGTAGCTGCCTGCGACGAGTACCTGATTGATCGCTTTCACCTGTTGTCCTGCCCCGACAGGGCCGAAGTGGTTGATGGATCCACCGATGCTTTCCAGGACAGGTCGGGCTCGATCCAAGTCGGCGGCCTCGCCGCCACAGAGCACAGTGAGCGTGCCGGCTTTGGCACCTTCCGTTCCGCCTGTAACTGGGGCATCCAGATACTGCACGCCCCTTGCGCTCAACCGCTTGGCCATGGCCTGGGAGGTTGCCGGCGCGATCGTTGAGCAGTCGATCACCACACTTCCGGGGGTTAGCGCGGGGCCTGCTCCGTGCTCTCCCCAGAGCACCGTCTCCACAGCAGCGTCATCGCTGACGCACAGCACCAGCGCCTGGCATCCAGTCACAGCGGCGGCGGGGCTGGCACAGGCAAGGGCGCCGTCCAGGGCTGGGTCGGTTTCAGGCGTTCGGCTTCGGGTATGCACCCTGAGGCTGTAGCCGGCTTGTCGCAGAGTGATCGCCATCGGTAGCCCCAGGGCGCCGAGGCCCACGCAGGCCAAGTGGGCGGGGGGGTGCAGGTCAGATCCTGTCATCACTGGCGGATGTTCTGGTCAGATCCTCGCGGGTTATCACCCACAGCATGGAACGGTGATTCGACTTTTTGCGTGATGACCGCATCCACGGGTTGGCAGCGTTTCTGTTTGATCTCTTGTGCAGCTTTCACTGCTTCGTCCCTGCAGGCCTGGAGCGCTCAGGTGGAGGCCCGAGATATCAGCGGTGAGCGCTTGGCCCTCACGCAGGCCCAGAAGCAGGCCCTCTTCAAGGCTCGCCGGGACTGGGAGCTGAGCAGCTATCCCCAGCGTTTGGCCCTGCTCAAGAATCAGCAGCGTTGTGTCAAAGATGCTTCCAGCCTGGATGCCTACCGCAGCTGCAAGCATCGGCAGCATCAGGCTCGTCGGGCGTTACTCAAGCAGGGGCGCAAGCAGATCAATCGCGAGCGGGAGCGGTTGGGGCTGTTGCCGATGCCTGAGCGTTCTGTTCGCCATCGCCGCCGCGGGGCCGTTGACTCAGATCCGTCAAAAGGCCATTCCTGGTGGAACGGCCCGGCAACGAACTGATCAAGATTGGATCGGCGATTGGGTCACCACCGATCCGATCCAGGCACGTCTGATCAGGCTGCGTCGAGGGCAGACACGCCAGGCAGCACCTTGCCTTCCAGCAGCTCGAGGCTGGCGCCACCGCCGGTGGAGATGTGGGACATCTTGTCGGCGAGGCCAGCCTTCTCCACAGCTGCCACGGAGTCACCACCGCCGATGATCGTGCAGCAGCCCTTGCCGCTGAGGTCGGCCAGGGTGGTGGCAATGGCGTTGGTACCACCAGCGAATTTGTCGAACTCGAACACGCCCATGGGGCCGTTCCAGATCACGGTCTGGCAATCAGCCAGGGCGTCCTGGAACACCTGCACAGAGTCAGGACCTATGTCCAAACCCATCCAGCCGTCGGGGATGGCATCCACCTTCACGGTCTGGCTGTTGGCATCTGGGGCGAAGTTGTCAGCCAGGATCACGTCGGTGGGCAGCAGGAACTGCACGCCTTTGGCTTTGGCCTTGGCTTCCAGCTCCTTGGCCAGTTCCAGCTTGTCTTCTTCCACCAGGCTCTTGCCCACCGAGAGGCCACGGGCCTTGTAGAAGGTGAAGATCATGCCGCCACCGACGAGGATCTTGTCGCACTTGTCGAGCAGGGCCTCGAGGACGCCGATCTTGGAGCTCACCTTGGAGCCACCCACGATTGCGGCCAGAGGACGCTTGGGAGCATCGATCGCTCCCTGCAGATACTGCAGCTCTTTCTCCATCAGGAAGCCGCCGACACTGGGCTTCAGGAACTTGGTCACACCCTCTGTTGAGGCGTGAGCACGGTGGGCTGCACCGAAGGCATCGTTGACGTACACATCGGCGAGGCCGGCGAGCTTCTCGGCGAAGGCTGGATCGTTCTTCTCTTCTTCAGCGAAGAAGCGAACGTTCTCCAGCAGCACCACATCACCGTTGGCCATGGCGCCCACCTTGGCTTCGGCGTCGGGGCCGATGCAGCTGTCGGTTTTGGTCACGGGCTTGCCCAGCAGCTCGCTGAGGCGGGCTGCCACGGGGGTGAGGCGCATGCTGTCGTTCACCTGACCTTTGGGACGGCCGAAGTGGGCCGAGAGGATCACCTTGGCGCCCTTGCCGATGAGATCGTTGATTGTGGGCAGGGCGGCGCGGATCCGGGTGTCGTCGGTGATTGCACCGGCGTCGTTCAGGGGCACGTTGAAGTCAACCCGCACGAGAACGCGTTTGCCGCTGAGGTCGGCGCCGGTGAGGCTGGCCAGGGAACGCTTCGCCATGGGGTTGTGTCGTGCGGTAAGAAAACGAGGGGAGATTAACCCGGGTGGCGCTGATCTGGCGCTAGACCGTCCATATCGGTTCTGCCCCCGTGGAGGAACGCATGTTCAACACCGTTCTGTTCCCGATCGATCAGAGCCGTGAGGCGATCGAGATCGCAGGCAAGGCTTTGGAGTTGGCCCGTCGTCATGGCAGCAGCATGGTCTTGCTGTCGGTGGTGCAGCCAGAACGACCAGAAATGCATGACCATGCAACGGTTGCGCCCTTGCTGGAGCAGGCCCGCAGTCGTTTTGAGCAGGCTGGGGTGTCCTGTGAGCTGGTGGAGCGAGAAGGGAAGCCCGCCTTTGAGATCTGCAATGTGGCCGACGAGTTGAATGTGGATCTGATCGTGATGGGCACCCGCGGAGTGAATCTGGAAGACGACACGGAAAGCACGGCAGTGCGTGTGATTCAGCTGGCGCCCTGTCCCGTGCTGGTGGTGCCGTGAGCACCCCCCCGATTCAGTGGTACCCAGGCCATATCGCCAAGGCGGAGCAGCAACTCAAGCGCAATCTGGACAAGGTCGATCTGGTGATTGAGGTGCGTGATGCCCGCATCCCTTTGGCCACTGGTCACCCCCATCTCAGCCGCTGGGTGAAGGGCAAGCAGCACCTCCTGGTGATCAACCGGCGAGACATGATTACCGCCGAGGCGCGGGAGGCCTGGCAGCAGTGGTTCAAGAGCCAGGGCCAAGCCACGGTTTGGTGTGATGCCAAGGCCGGAACTGGGGTGAAGCAGTTGCAGCAAGCGGCCATCCGCGCTGGCAATCAACTCAATGAACGGCGCCGCAACCGCGGCATGCGCCCTAGGCCGGTGCGGGCGCTCACTCTTGGCTTTCCGAACGTCGGCAAATCTGCCTTGATCAACCGCTTGGTGAAGCAGAAAGTGGTAGCGAGTGCTCGCCGTGCGGGCGTGACGCGCACGCTGCGCTGGGTGCGTGTGGGGCAGGATCTGGATCTGCTCGATGCGCCAGGGGTGCTGCCACCGCGGCTGGATGATCAGCGAGCAGCCCTCTTCCTCGCCCTTTGCGATGACATTGGCCAGGCGGCCTACGACGGTGAGCTCGTCGCTCAGGCTTTTCTCCGCTTACTGGCTGATCTGGATCAACGCCAGGCTTCCGGGGCCTCGCTGACACGGGTGGAGGGGCGTTATGGCGTTCCCCTCAGCGCTGATACGGCAGACCCTGCCTACTGGATGCAGGCCGCGGCAGAGAAGCACACGTCGTCAGACACAGCGCGGATGGCTCAGCGTCTGATGGACGATTTCCGCAAGTCGGCACTCGGCAGCATCTCTTTGGAGCTGCCGGCGGAGCCGGCAGCGTGAGCGCGCAAAGGCAACGCCGTGAGCGTCCGCCTCTGCCTGAGGAGTCGTTCAGCCAGTCCTTCGGGGAAGGCGAGGGGGAACTGGTCACCCTCACCTACCCCAAGCCCTTGCCGATGCGCCTCGATCGCTGGTTAGTGAGTCAGCGCACGGAGCAGAGCCGTGCGCGGATTCAGAAATTCATTGATGCCGGTTTCGTGCGCGTGAATGGGAAGACCGGCAAGGCCAAAACACCACTGCGGCAGGGAGATGAGGTGCAGCTCTGGATGCCGCCGCCTGAGCCTTTGCCGTATCTCAAGCCGGAGCCGATGGAGCTTGATGTGCTCTTTGAGGACGAGCACCTGATCGTGATCAACAAACCAGCTGGGCTCACGGTGCATCCGGCACCCGGCAACAAGGACGGCACGCTCGTGAACGGCCTGTTGCATCACTGCCCTGACCTGCCAGGAATCAGTGGCAAGCTGCGGCCAGGGATTGTCCACAGGCTGGATAAAGACACCACAGGTTGCATCGTCATTGCCAAGAGCCAGGAGGCGCTTGTGAAGCTTCAGGTTCAAATCCAGAAGCGGATCGCCTCACGCGAGTATCTGGCCGTCGTGCATGGCCTTCCCCAGGGTGATTCCGGTTCCATCGTGGGTGCCATCGGTCGCCATCCCGCAGACCGCAAAAAATACGCGGTGGTGAGCGGTGAAAGCGGTCGTTACGCCTGTACGCACTGGAGCTTGCAGGAGCGGCTTGGCGATTATTCATTGCTCCGTTTCAAGTTGGATACCGGTCGTACGCACCAGATCCGTGTGCACTGCGCCCATATGAACCATCCGGTGGTGGGTGACCCCACTTACAGCCGTTGTCGCAAGTTGCCGATTGATCTGCCTGGTCAGGCGCTGCATGCGTTCCAGCTGGGCCTCGATCATCCGATTACCCGGCAACGGATGGTGTTTGAGGCACCGCTGCCTCCTGTGTTGGACAAATTGCTGACGGTGCTTCGGCGGCGACTCTGATGGCCGATCGGTTGTTGAAAGGAGGGTCAAGTGGTTGCAATAGACCCGTTAATCTTTCGATCTTTTGTTGGCCTCTTTGGGGCTTTTTCTCTGGGCCTGCTGTGGCTGATTGAACCCTTTTTGATTGTGATGGCCTGATGTATCTCTTTTGATTAGCGCTGCATCCAGATTCTGCTCAATTTTGCGTGGCTGCCGTCGTAGTAGCTTCTGGCAATTGCGTCGTTGATGGTTTGGGCGCGTTCGTCACGGTTGAACTCCTCCGAAATGGCAAAGGCCATAAAGAGGGTCATGAGTTTGTCTGATGCAGCAGAGATCTTGGGTTCAGGGGGCATCGTTCTCAGTGCCGTCTTCATGGTGAGCATGTCGTCGAGAATGGCATCGGCCTGGCCAGTTTGTAGAAGATGAATACAGGTTTCGGCTACATCACAGTCAATGGTTTTGGCACCACTGCTCTTCAGGATTGAGGTTTGGATGTAGCCAGGGATGGCGGCGAATGTGGAGTCCTGAAGAGTCTCCAAGTTGATCTCGTCCATCGGCTTGGCCACATTGATCGCTTGATCAGTGCTGGCTATTTTCAGGATGTATGACGCGAAATAGCCAGTAAGAAGAACCCTGGCAAAGAGCGAAGCAATCGACATCAGGCGACTTCTCGTTCGTTGCGTGTGGTCGGTTGAGAGCAGCAGGGTTTTTTGCAGAATGAAGACCAGTTGATGTCGTTTCTGGTTGTCGGCTAGTTCCGGTCTGTGGCGCTCCATGAGCCAGACCGGAACAGCAAAGATGCAGGCGATGAGGATTAGGCCCAGGAAGATCAGTAATACTTCTTTTGAGAACAGGATCTGCAGAAGCCTGATGGCTGTCGACTCCTCCTTTTTGAGGGTGTAGATCTTCAAGTCACTGCTTGCTGTGGGGAAGGAAAAACGGAAAATCTTGCTGCGGTTCTCATTGATCAGAACTCCTGAGATCGCGAGGTCTGCCTTGTTTGTGCTGATGTCTGCCAGTAACTCTTCAAAGCTGTTCGCTTTGCGAATGCGGTAAGGGATTTGGCGCGTTTCAGCGATCATCCGCCACAGGTCAATCTCAAATCCAGCGGGCACCCCTTTCTCGTTCATCGCGTAGGGCGGATTCGGAAACCAGATCACATCCACTGGATCCAGTTCTGTTTGCCTGTTGTGATTGGCTTGTGCTCGGCTCTGAACACCTGTCAAGGAGCAAGCGCACAGCGCACAGAGGCTTAGCACCAATGTGGCTCGGATCCGGCGGGGCATCTCAGTGATGCAGCGATAAGGACTAGTCAAGACGACCGCATACTCGCGTCTGCAGTTCATGGACAGGTTTGGGCTGGATCCAGTGGCCGTTGCGATCAATCATTGGGCGCTTCAGCCAAACTCTTGCTTGAGCGAGCTTGGATCATCATCCTTCGGGTCTTCGCGCTGAGCTCCTGGTGCATCACTCTTCGCCGATCAGTTTGATGAAGCCAAACACCTGGATCGGTTCCGGCCAGCCTTTCAAGGCTTGAGGGCCAAGATCGACAACCTCGACTGCATCCTCAACCAGGGCGAGGAGCTCTCCGCTGATCAGGATCGGGTACTCCTGGAATTGCCTGGTGAGGCCCTCGAGGCGGCTGGCGACATTCACCGTTGCCCCAATCACGGTGAACTCCAGCCGATCGCGTGAACCGAGGTTTCCGGCGATTAGATCCCCGAAGTGAAGGCCGATCCCCTGGCTCAGCGTTGGCTGTTGTTCCGCTGCGAGCTGGGCATTGAGCCTTGCCAGGCTCTTCTGCATCGCCAGCGCTGCTCGGATCGCCGCCAGTGCTTCCTCTCGATCACCGCGTGATTCCGGAATCCCGAATTCAGCCATCAGTGAATCTCCGATGAACTTATCGAGCAGTCCGTCCTCGGCGATGACAGCGCCGGCCAGCCCATCGAAATAGGCATTCAGCAGGTTAAAGAGTGTCTTGGCTTCGAGCTGGGAGCTGAGGCTTGTGAAGCCAACAAGATCGGTGAATAGAACCACGCAGCGGCAGTGCTGACCTCCGAGTTGGGTCCCGAGTCGGTCCGGTTCCTTGAGAATCTTCTGGAGCAGTCGCGGTGAGACGCGCCGTTCCAGCACACGCCGTAGCTCATCTCGTTCTCTGTTTTCCTGCAACCAGGTTTGTGCTGCTTTGGTGCCTCCGCCCAGCAGCAGTCCTGCAAGCACTGTGGCTTGGGGTAGCCAACGTTGGAACCCCAGCCAGATTGTTCCTGTCAGCAGCAGGCTCAGGCTGATCAGGAGCAGCGTCGTGAGCACGATTGCTCGGCTCGAACGCGCTCGGAGCAGCAGCAGCCCTGCCAGCGCGATCCATCCGATCAGCAGCGGAATCTCCCAGGAGGCTTGTAGTGGAAGCAGTCCTGTGTTCTCCGCCACGGCGGCGATCGCCACGGCCTGGACCTCCACCCCGCTGACCGGGCCAAAGGGGGTTTCCTTCTGCTGGCCCATGGCAGCAGCGGTGGAACCGATCAGGACGAGTCGGTCTTTCCAGACCGAGTCCGGCTGCGTTTCAAGCTCCCAAGCCGGCACCATCGGCCAATCACCTGCTGGCCCGCTGAACGGCAGGCCAAGAGCTTCGCGGCTTGGCGGGCGATCGTTCGCAACAAAGGCCAGTGCCGTTGGATGCGGTCCGGGCAACGTTCCTAGTTCATCTTCGTTCCAGTTGCTGCCGGGGATGGCTCGTACTTGTCCCCTTTCGCTGAGCAGCAGTGTGGTCAGGCCAATCCTTGGCCATGGCCAGAGAGGGAGCACAAGCTGGCGTTGTTCAATGCCGTCGTTGCTGTTGCGTTCGAAATCAGCGGCAAGTGTGATGCGATCCCTCCAGGGGGAGAGGCGATCCAGGAACTGCTGGTCATCCTCTGGGCCGTATGCACTGGGATTGGCAAACACGATGTTGAAAATGACGCCTCGAGCACCACGCTCCAGCACATACGCGGCGAGTTCGGCTTGCAGTGATCGAGGCCATGGCCACGGTCCCATGGCCTCGAGTAGGGGTGAGTCACTCCTCTCTTCCGGGGTGAACAGCACATCCACAGCGAGTGATGTCTCGTCGATCGCAACGATCACTGGGTCGTTCGAGGGAGGCTTGCGGCCATGCAGCAAGATGGCGAGGCTTTGGAGTTCAACGTCGAGTTGCTCCAGCATTCCGATGGGTAGGCCCTGCCGCAGTGCCGGCATGCCGATCAGGATGGGCACCACCAATGCCAGCCCCCACCCCCAGAGGCGAGGGTTTGGCAGTCTCCTCATGGATCGGCCGTGCTCGGAGCCTGGTTTAGAACGGCTTCCACTTCAGGCATGGTCTGCATGGGTGCCTGGAAGCCATTGAGCAACTGGCTCTTCCGACGCCGGGTCATCGCCTGTTTGCGTGTCAACGGACGAGGTCCACTCCATGTGGCGGTGCTGTCGTCATAGGTGAGGACCTGCCCACCATTGAGCGAGAAGGCTTCGCCGGAGTCGGCCTGGACGCTGACGTCCCCTTCCCAGCTGAGAAAGATGATCTTGTCACCTTGGTCATCGATGAAGAGGGTCGTGCCACGGATCGCGGCGGTGGCAATGCGGGTGCGGATCTGAAGTGGTGTGACCCTTGGTCCGCCTGGAGCGATCCAGGCGATGATCTGACCGCTGCGGTGGTTGATCGTGTTGCCATTGATCTGAAGCGATGCGTTGCCTCCCATGCGAAAGCTGCGGTTGCCCTGGTTCATCTGGATTTGCATCCGCCCGGGTTTGGCTGTTCGCAGCACTGTTCTGTTCTGCAGTGGCTGCCCTTGCGTTGCCACACGTTCCGTTTTCCCGTGCGGGCGTTGAAAGGCAGGTTGTGAGACCACTTCCTCAATCCTGGCGATTGGTTTGTTCTGGGCTGATCCAGGCGCCGCCATCAACATCCCGGAGCTGATGGCGATGATCGCGATTGTGCAGGCAGATCTCATTTGTGCAGCCTGGGGTCTCGCCCATTCTGATGAGGAGATTGGCAGTGGGCCATTGCACCAGCTTGCTCTCCACGTTGCAGGTCTGACCTGATTCCACTCATTCGATCCGCCTGGATTGCCTCTGCATGCATCTCCGCCATGAAAAAGGTGGTCACTGCCAAGTGTTGTCGCTTGCGCAAGAACAACCTGGCACCCAATCACGCCTGAACGGATGCTGTTTTCTGCTCCATAGCCAGCGGTGGTTGAACTATTTTGGGCATGGTTTAGCAACCATAGTTAATCCAAGTTTCAACCATTTTGTGTGGCGAAAGCCAATGCACCTGTCAAGCCGGTGTTGTCATCAATGGCGACCTCATTAGCAATGGAATGGGACCTGCTATTTGTGTGGGAATAATCGCTGGCATGGCTTGGTCCTCCCACTGCAGCCGCGTATAAATAGTCCCATGTTAAGACGTTCAGAGGTTGGCAGTGTTCTGCCTTGTCGATGACATCGTAACCTCGGCGATTCCACATGCTTTTGTTGTAACTGCCCCCCCCCCCCCCAGGGAGATGCGACTCACACTGTCAAGTCGGTAAGCGCGGGCATGCATCCACCAGCTTTTGTGTAATTGCAGCCTTGGGACGGGCGAGCATCTGATCTCCTGGGCCTTGTTCCACGATCCGGCCGTGATCGAGCACGATCACCTGGTGGCAGAAGCCGCTGGCTACGGATAGATCGTGGGTGACGAACACCATGGCCAGTCCAAGGCGGTGTTGCAGTGTGCGCAGCAGGTTCAGAACGTCTGCCTGAATCTCTGCATCCAGCATGCTCACGCTTTCATCACAGATCAGCACTTTCGGCTCCAGAGCCAGAGCTCGGGCGATCGCCACTCGTTGCTGTTGTCCTCCGGAGAGCTGCCTGGGACGCCTGTTCTGGAATTGTTCTGCGGGTGAGAGTCCCACGAGTTCCAGCAATTCCCTGGCCTGCTCCCGGGCTGCTGTTTTGCTTCGCAGACCATGAATCAACAGAGGATCAGCGATGGCATCACTCACGCACATCGCCGGATTGAGGCAGGCGAGTGGGTCCTGGAACACCATCTGGATTGAGCGTCTGAGCAGACGCTTTCGGGCCCCTCGTTGCTGCAGCAGATTGACCCCCTGAAGCCAAACCTGGCCTCCCCGGATCGGACTCAGTCCCATCAGGGCTCGGCAAAGCGTGCTCTTTCCGCAGCCGGATCCTCCCACCACGCCCAGGGATTCGCCTGCCTGAACTTGGAAGCTCACGCCATCGACGGCCTTCAGCCAACGTGGGGACCATGGAGTGCCGCCAAGGTTGTGCCAGCAGCGCAGTTCCTCCACCTGGAGCGCTGTCGTGGCAGTCGGTGCTGATGGGGTGTTCCCTCCTTCCCGTTGCCGTGCCGCCTTCACCAGCCTCTGCCCCACCCTTGAGCTGGGTTGGGTGAGGACTGTTGTGCTGCTGGAGGTCTCCACGACCTTCCCTCCATCCAGCACGGCCATGCGATCGCACCAACGATGGGCCATGGCAAGGTCGTGGCTGATCAGAAGCAGGGCACTGCCAAGCCCGTCGCAGAGTTGGCGCAGTTCTGCCATGACCTGCCCCGCCACGGCCACATCCAGGCTTGTCGTGGGTTCATCAGCGATCACGAGCGGCGGCTGGAGGCAGATGGCCAACGCGATCGCCAGGCGCTGGCGCATGCCACCGCTGAATTCATGGGGGTAGGCGTTGAAGCGGTCGGCACCGATGCTGACCCGTTCCAGTAACTCTTCGGCTCTCTCTCGCTGGGCTTTCAGCGGCATCTCAGGACCGTGGGCACGCAAGGTGTCGAGCAAGTGCCCTCCCACGGTCATGAGGGGGTTGAGCCGTGTCATCGGGTCCTGGAACACCAGTCCCACCCCTTCACCCCGAAGCTGCTGCAGATTCCGTCTGCTGAGACCGCGGGGGTCACGGCCGTTCAGCCTCAGCGTGCCCTCGCAGACACTTCCAGTGGGGAGCAACTGCAGTGCAGCTTTCGCAACGGTGCTTTTGCCGCAGCCGGAGGGGCCAACGAGCGCCAGGTGTTCCCCGGCTGTGATGCGTAGATCAAGGCCATTCAGGGTCCACTGTTCGGCGCCTGGATAGCGCAGATGCAGCTGCTCCAGTTCCAGCACCGCCTTCCGCTCGCTTGCGTGGCCTGGGCGTTGGCTCATGGATGGCGGTTCAGGGCACATGACTCCAATACCATGGTTCAACCCTGCCGGGTCGGATGCTGAAGGGCACCTCTGCGTCAGAACCGACACAGACCGATGTGGTCTGTGCTCAGCCGCCCGCCGGTCTACCCACTGTTCGTGCCCATCCGATCCGCAGTATTGAGGATTACGGCATACCCCTGCCCGAGTGGCTGCAGGAGTGCCTGAAGCATGTGCCCCCTGGTGCGGGCTACAGCTGCCCCACCGATGCGGAGGCCTTGCTCGCTGCAGCCTTCGATTTCGCTTTCCAGCTGCATGAAGGCCAGTTCCGCGCCAGTGGTGATCCCTACATCATTCATCCTGTTGCTGTCGCGGATCTGCTGCGCGATATCGGAGCTAGTGCTCCGGTGATCGCCGCCGGCTTCCTCCACGATGTTGTGGAAGACACCGATCTCACGCCAGAGCAGCTGGAGGCTCATTTCGGGGCTGAAGTGCGTTCTCTCGTGGAGGGGGTGACCAAGCTCGGTGGGCTGCATTTCACCAATCGCACCGAGGCTCAGGCTGAGAACCTGCGCAAGATGTTCCTGGCCATGGCCAGTGATATTCGTGTGGTCTTGGTGAAACTCGCGGATCGCCTGCACAACATGCGCACCCTGGGAGCGCTCAAACCAGAGAAACAGGAACGTATTGCTCGTGAAACCCGTGAGATTTACGCCCCTTTGGCCAACCGTCTTGGTATTGGCCGGTTGAAGTGGGAATTAGAAGACCTCGCCTTCAAGCTTTTGGAGCCCGAGGCTTTTCGCGAAATTCAAGAGGAGGTCGCGACCAAGCGCAGTGAACGGGAAGAGCGACTGGCAGTGACCTTGAAGCTTCTGGCCGACCGGCTGTCTGCGGTGGGGCTCGAGAGCTGTGAGGTGACAGGTCGCCCGAAGCATCTCTATGGCATCTGGAGCAAGATGCAGCGCCAGCAGAAGGCGTTTCACGAGATCTATGACGTTGCGGCGGTGCGGATTATCACCCCCAATCTTGAAACGTGTTATCGGGCTCTGGCGGTGGTGCATGACACATTTCGTCCGATCCCCGGCCGCTTTAAGGACTACATCGGTCTTCCTAAGCCCAATGGTTATCAGTCCCTGCATACAGCAGTGATCGGCCGGCATCGGCCGATTGAAGTGCAGATCCGAACGGCCGAGATGCATCAAGTGTCGGAGTTCGGGATCGCGGCGCATTGGAAATACAAGGAGGGTGGTTCACCAGCTGCTGGTGGCGACACCGAGCGCTTTAACTGGCTGCGGCAACTGGTGGATTGGCAGCAGGAGGGCGGTAACGACGATCACAATGACTATTTGGCCTCGATTAAGGAAGATCTCTTCGATGAAGAGGTTTTTGTGTTTACCCCAAAGGGAGAAGTGGTGGGGTTGCGCAAAGGTTCAACCGCTGTTGATTTTGCTTATCGCATTCATTCAGAGGTGGGAGATCATTGCCATGGCGTACGCATTAATGACCAGCTCTCGACATTGTCCACATCACTGCAAAACGGTGATTTCGTTAATATCCTCACCAGCAAGACGGCTCACCCCAGCCTCGATTGGCTGAATTTCGTTGCTACGCCAACAGCACGTAATCGCATCCGTCAGTGGTATAAACGCAGTCATCGTCAAGAAACGATCCAGCGCGGTAAGGAGCTGCTGGAGCGTGAGCTGGGGCGTAGCGGCTTCGATTCCCTGCTCTGCAGTGAGGCGATGACACGCGTTTCCGAGCGTTGCAATCTTCACAGCACCGAAGACTTGTTGGCTGCTCTTGGTTTTGGGGCTGTCACCTTGCATCAGGTGCTGAATCGCCTGAGAGAGGAGATTCGTCTGCAGACCGAGGCTGAAGCCCAGCCCCTCAGTAATGAGGATGTGGCTCGCAAGTTGGTGGAGCATCAGGCGGATGCTCCGCCGCGGCAACGGCCTGGCGAAATTCAGCCGATCCTCGGACTGGAGGGGCTCGACTACCGCCTCGGAGGCTGTTGTAGTCCCCTGCCTGGTGAAGCCATCGTTGGTACAGTGGCTCTCGGCAACCATGGCATCACTATCCATCGCCAGGAGTGCGCCAACATCGAGGCAATCCCAAGTGAACGGCGACTCCCGGTGCGCTGGAATCCAGATGCCAGCCGTCATGGCCAGCGTTTCCCGGTACATCTCCGCATTGATGTGATCGATCGTGTTGGGATCCTCAAAGACATCCTGATGCGACTCTCGGATGGATCGATCAACGTCAGTGATGCGCGTGTGAAAACTGCCTACGGCAAGCCGGCGCGCATCGAGCTGTTGGTCGAGCTAGGCAGTGCTGATCTGCTGCAGCGCACGATGCATCAGATCCGTTCGATGGCGGATGTGCTCGACATTGCCCGAACCGGTCAGGCTTGAGTGATTAATGGCAGCTCAAGGCTGAATTGGCTGCCTTCCCCCACCGTGGAACGCACCGTGACAGTGCCGCCCATAGCTTCCATCAGCATCTGCACAATCGACAGCCCCAGGCCTGAGCTGCTCTGTCCCTTCGGAATGGAGACGCCTTCGGCGCGGGTGAATCGTTCGAAGATGCGTTCGAGTTGATCGGCCGGTATCCCCTGGCCCTGATCTTCGACAATGAGACGAACGGTCTTTGGGTTGGGCCTGACTTCAAGGGAGATTGGGCTGTCTGGGGTGGAGTATTTGACGGCGTTGCCGATCAGGTTGCTGATGCATTGCACCAGCCGGTCAGGATCACCGATCACTTCGAGGGCAGGCAGCCCCTTGAGGTTGTCGCGGATTGGATTGGTGTGGGCGGCTCTCGCCAGCCTCAGGCCATGTTCCAGGCTCGGCATCAGGTCGAAAGGTTCGCGTCGGATCGAGAGCTGGTGGTTGTCGGCACGGCTGAGGTCGAGCAGATCGCTGAGCATGCGGTTCAGCCTCAACACCTCTTGATTGGCAATCCCGAGAGCATTGCGCTGTTGCTCAGCTAGCGATTCCCCTCGATTCAGAACCGATTGAATAAAGCCAGAAATCACCGTGAGGGGGGTGCGGAATTCGTGGCTGATGGTGGAAGCGAACTGTTTTTGATTACTGGCCGAGAGTTGAAGTCGTTCAACCATCTGATTGAACTCTTGCAGAATTGGTAGGAGTTCTACTGGGGCCCCAGCGGTAGAGAGAGTCGCGGCCTGCAGGGTGTTGAGCTCAATTTCTGAAAGCTCCCGACTGATGCTGCGGATGGGTTTAAAAATGCGGCGGGCCGCGATGATCAGAATTGCAGTGGTTAGGAGAATAAGGGTGAGTTCAGAGGCCAGCTTGATCATCATCTGGGCGTGGATCAGCGGCCTGCTGTAGAGCGGCCTCAGGTAAACGAAATGGCCTGTAGCGGCACCGCCTGGAAGCTTGATCGCTTTCACCGCGACCGCTTCATGTTCGTCGTTCTCGACCATGGCAAACCCCCGTGGTGACGCCACAGCTCGGTCTGCCAATGCATGCAAGTGCGTCTGGCTGAACAGAACATGGCTACCGCGGGTACTGGCCAGTCCGCCATTGCCCACGATCATGCCCACCTTGCCATCGTAGAGACGCAGTGGTTTCAGGAAGCGTTGGTAGTCCTGGATTGTGCAACAGCGTTTGGCTTGCTCTGCCGTGAGTTGATCGAGTTGATCATTGACATCTTTGAGCGGTGCGATTGCCTGCCTATCAAGCTTTTTCTCCAGGAATCCTCTAAGGAAAATTTGTCGCAGTTCACGGGTGATCAGCAGGCTCGCAAGGGATTGTGTGAGCACAACCGTCAGGCTGATCAAGAGAAAGCGACGGGCCAAAGACCAGCGTTTTGCAGGCTGAGGGCTGGGCATGCTCACAGGTTCTGACATGTGGGGAATCCACCGGTAGAGGCATGCACATCTGCCACCTTCTGCAGTGTCTGTTTGGGGAAGGATGGATTGGGCTTCTCAAAGCCCTGATACCCCCATGTTGCGAGAACGCGTTGGTGCTCTGGCCGCTCTGGATTGAGGGCCAGTAGTGCTGTGGCCACTTTCTTCAGCTGCTCATGTTTCAGGCTCTGAGCAGGGTGAACCGCCGTGACAACAAAGTCATTACGGCTGAGTTCGCTCTGCCAAACAACGCTGACCTTGTCTCGGACCTCAGGGGCAATGGCCTGGAGCGGATCGCCGCTGAGGCTGGGAATGAAGGCCAGGTCAATGCTGCCATCGGCGACCAGTAAGGGCAAATGGTTGGTATTGGGTTCGTGGAAACATTCGCTGATGCTGAGAAACGGCACTTCCTGCTGATGCAGATGCAACAGCGGCTGTAAAAAGGTCGAGCCTGAAGCGCGGCTGCCGAAGCCGACGCTCTGGTTTTGGACGATGGAGAGAGGTGATCTCCCATCACCCCGCTCTTGGATGTTCTCGAGACTGGCGCTGTTGGCAATCAGGATGCTGCGAAACGAGCGCTTCTGAATGACAAGGGGCGTCACCTTGGGGTTGTTGTGCAGGAGTTTGAAGCCGCCGTATAGACCAATGGTGATCAGGTCAACGTCACCATCGCGGAGCATTTGATGGCTGTGTTCATAGTTAATTGCAGGAACGTAATCAATGCGTAGTCCTGTGGCTTTCTCCAGGTAGGGAATGACGATTGCCATTCGTTGGTTGATCACTTCTTGGCTTTGGTAAGGCTCTTCGGCAAGGCGTAGATCTGGCGGTGAAGACGTAGGGACACTTTTGTTGTTGTTCTCTTTGCAGCTCGTGATCAGTAGCCCCATGCAGATGCTGGCGACCAGAGTGAGTTGTCTTGACACCTGAATCATGGTGGAGCCCATTACAGCAGCCTAGGAATTCAGTGCCCACCGAACAGTTGTTGATGGGGTGATCGCTACGATTCTGCGACGAAGCTTTGGCTCCATGGGGTTCAATGGACTGCTATCGCTGCCCTTTGAAGCTTCTATTGAGTCCCTGGGTGAGGCGTTCTGGGATCCAGTTCAGGCGGCTGATTTTCCACAGACGCGCCTGCGATTTCGCAACGATGCCCTCCTGCAGCAACTTGGAGTGGCTCCCGAGACCATTTCCGATCACGATTTCGAGCAAGCTTTTGGAGGGTTCCAGTGTCGTCAGCCGCTGCTGGCCCTCCGTTATCACGGTTATCAGTTCGGCACCTACAACCCCCAATTGGGGGATGGACGAGGCTTCCTTTATGGCCAGCTGCGAGACATCCATGGCGATCTTCAGGATCTCGGGACCAAGGGCAGTGGCACCACTCCTTGGAGCCGTGGTGGCGATGGACGTCTCACCTTGAAGGGAGGCGTGCGAGAGGTCATCGCCTCTGAAGCACTGCATCGCCTGGGCGTGACCACCAGCAGAACACTCTCGCTCATTGAAACTGGCGAAGAACTTTGGCGTGGTGACGAACCATCGCCTACGCGTAGTGCGGTGATGGTGCGTATGGCCCGTACCCATCTTCGCTTCGGCACCTGTGAGCGCCTCCTTTACTTGCGGGATCGCAAGGGTCTGGAGCGTTTGCTTCGCCATGTGGTTGCGGTGTATTACCCCATGCTTTCTGCAACCTGGCCGGCAGCTGCCGGTGATCAGGCAGCACTGGAAAGGCAGTTGTTGGCCTTCTATGGCGAGTTGGTGCAGCGGGTGGCGCGATTGGCGGCTGAATGGATGGCGGCCGGCTTTGTTCACGGTGTGCTCAACACCGACAACATGTCGCTTGTCGGTGAAAGTTTTGACTACGGACCCTTCGCTTTTCTGGAGGCCTGGGATCCCGGCTTTACGGCAGCCTATTTCGATCAGACTGGGCTCTATGCCTACGGTCGCCAGCCGGCGATCTGCCATCACAACTTGCGACTGCTTCAGGATCCATTGGCAATGCTGTTGCCTCGGGAGCGGATGGAGCAGGCTCTCGACGGCTTTAAGCAGGTCTATCAAACGCATTACAGGCATTGCCTGCTGCGGCGCTTAGGTCTTGATTCGGATCTGCTCTGTCAGACAGCGCATGCCGATCAGTCTTTGGATTTGGTCGCTGCCACCCTCGATCTGCTGGCGTCTTGGCCGGTGGGCTATGGCGATTTATTCACGGGTTTGCAAGCGTGGGTTCACCGCCATGGGTTGCCACAAGAACCGGATGGTTTGGGCCCGTTTGTTCCGGGAGTCGAGGCACCGCCACGCCAGGTCTGGCTGGCCTGGCGTGATGCCTGGTGGCATGCCCTTCAGGTTGAGCTCAAGCTCAAAGACCGATCCCGTTCTGTGTTGGAGCGGCTCGATCGATTCAACCTGGCGCGTACGCCAAGTCGTTCTCTGATCGAAACCCTTTGGGAGGAGATTGATCAGCGGGATGACTGGGAGCCCTTGTTCGCCTGGCTCGCGGAGGTGCGCCTCGCCACTTGAGCACCATGCGGTCGGGAGGGCTTCAGGCGGAACAGCCACCAAGCGAGGGATCCGAGCGACAGCGCGAAGATGAGACCAACGATGCTCGATCCGAGCAGAAGACGGCTGGTGAAGCTCCAGCTCTGATGCCAGAGCGTGGATTTGTTGATGCCGGTGAGTGTGGCTGTGGCTGCTCTGCCCATCAGCGCATCTCCCACGCGGTAGTTGAACCAGTAGAGCGGCAGGTAGGTGAACGGATTGCTGATCCAGGTGCCGGCAGCGGCCAGCAGGTGGTTGCCCCGAACCACGCTGGCCAGGCCAATGCCAAGCAGGGTTTGCAGTCCAAAGAAGGGGAAGCAACCGCAGAAGACACCAGCGGCCAAACCCCGGGCGCGCTGACCAGGACTGCCTTCCTGTTCCCAGAGCCACCGAAGCCAGCGGCGACAGCGTTTGATCAGGCTGTGCTGCCACCGGACCATGGGCTACGGGCGCTTCGGGGGCGAATGACAGACGGCGGAGATCGTAGGAAGGAGCTCTCTTCGGCGTCGCCATGCTCGGCCTCGCATTGCCTCTGATGTTGTGATGTCTTCATCTGCGAGCGGAGTCCCTGTCCTGCCGGACACGATCGCGGCGGTGGCCACAGCTGTTGCGCCTGGTCAGGGAGGTATCGCCGTGATTCGTCTGTCTGGACCCATGGCCCAGCGGGTGGTGCGGACGATCACTGTCTTCCCCGGCAGTCAGGAATGGCTGAGCCACCGGGTGCTGTATGGCCACGTGGTGGCGGCCGACGGCCATGAGCGGCTCGATGAAGTGCTCGTGCTTGTGATGCTCGCTCCCCGTAGTTTCACTGCCGAAGATGTGGTGGAAATTCATTGTCATGGCGGTGTGATCGCCGTTCAGCGGGTCATGGCAAGGGTTCTGGAACAGCCCGGTGTCAGAAGGGCCCTACCGGGTGAATTCAGCCAGCGTGCGGTTCTGAACGGACGTTTGGATCTCACGCGTGCTGAGGCAATCACCGACCTGGTGTCAGCCCGAAGCCAGCGTGCGGCTCAGTTGGCAATGGCGGGTCTCGATGGGGGGATTCAGCGCCGGGTCGTTGCGCTGCGAGAGCGGTTGCTTGATCAGCTCAGTGAGTTGGAGGCCCGTGTTGATTTCGAAGATGATCTCCCTCCGCTTGATGGTCGGGCCCTGCTCGAAGAGCTGCAGGAGGTGCGCGCCACCCTCTTGGAGCTGGTGGCCGACGGTGCGCGGGGAGCCGCTTTGCGCACGGGTCTGCGCGTGGCCTTGGTGGGGCGTCCCAATGTCGGCAAGAGCTCTTTGTTGAACCGCCTCAGCCGCCGTGAGCGGGCGATTGTCGCCGATCTGCCCGGTACCACGCGTGATTTGCTCGAGAGTGAGATTGTGCTGGAGGGTGTGCCGATCACTCTCCTCGACACCGCTGGGATCCGAGCCACCACGGATGAAGTGGAGCAGTTGGGGATTGCCCGCAGCCATGACGCCCTGGCCAGTGCCGATTTGGTGCTGCTTCTGTTTGATCTTGCAGCAGGCTGGACGGTGGAAGATCAGGCCCTGTATGAACAGATTCCTGGTGCAGTGCCCCGTCTTCTGGTTGGCAACAAGCTGGATTTGACCAACAGCGCCGCTGAGGGTGCACCGTCGTCGCCTGCGTTGGATGTGCGCCTTAGTGCCCAAACCGGAGACGGCGAACCGGCTTTGGTGCAGGCCCTACTCGCCCAGTGCGGATCCCTCAGTGAGCAGCCGCTCCTGATCGCGCTCAATCAGCGTCAGTCCGATCTGGCGGCTCGTGCGGCGGAGGCCTTGCAGCGCAGCGAAGAGGTGGCGGCCCAAGGCCTCCCTTGGGATTTCTGGACGATTGATCTGCGCCAGGCGATTCAAAGCCTTGGCGAAATCACCGGGGAGGAGCTGACCGAGGCTGTGTTGGATCGGATTTTTTCGCGGTTCTGCATAGGAAAGTGATCACGGTGACTGCCGCATAAGCCAGCGCCCAGGGTTGACCGGTGCCCCAGCCCAGTTCCAGCGTTGTGTCGCTGCTGGTGAACTGCCAGGCATGAATCACGCCGAACCAGGCCAGTACAGCCGTGATGCCACTGCACACACTTGCTGCGAGGAAGCGTTGCTCAATGGCGTAGACAAGCCATGCAGCGAGCAACATCGCTGTGATGATCTGGCCCTGCTCTAGAGCAAAGAGGCCATCGGCCCACACGTCCATCGAGCTCAGTCTTGGCAGAATTGCCTCGTTGAAGGGTTGATCACCACTGCCCAGGCCTCCTGTGCGAAGCCCCGCCTTGAGGAGCTGGGCCCCCCACCCGGCCAGCCCTGGCAGTAGGCCAAGAACCACTGCCGGTGTATGGCGCCCCTGTGTGGCTTCAAACGCCTGGGCGGTCATGGCCACCCCGAGGTACAGCACGATCGCCATGCCGGCGTCGATCGGAATCAGCAGTGCCAACAGGCCGAATAGGCCCAACAGGCAGGCCCCGGCCATGACGAGTCCGTTCAGCCACGAATAGGCCGAGCGAGCTCCCAGCGTTTTGAATCCCGGATGGCCGATGTAGAGCGTGGTGGGGAAGCAGGAGCCCAGGCCGGCTGCCACGAGCGTGCCGATGCCATCAATCAGTAGACATGGGTGCGTGGGGTAGGCATCACCGGCGGCTTCAGCACTTTCCAGGTTCTGCAGCGACCCCACCACGTTGAACAGGCCCATGGGCAGGATGACGCCCAGCCAGGGGAGAAGTTCGTTTCGGTTCTCCCAGAGCGCCCTTAATTGAAGGGCTGGGATGTGGAAACCAACCGCTGCCATCGACTCGGACCAGGCTGCAGTTGTCGGCGCGGTTAAGCCACTCCCCCAGGCGAGCACGATGCCGACCAGTAGCGCCATCAAACCGGTGGGCAAGGGCCATCGCACCCTTGCGACGTAACCCAGCAAGATGATGGCCAGTGTGCTCAGGCCCACCAGGGGGTGAGCGAAGGTGCGCAGCAGGAAGCCCAGGGCGATGTAGCCGAGCGCGATTCCTGCCAGGGTGGAGAGCAAGGCGGCTCGCGGAAGCCATCGCCTGAGCCGATCGGCGCAGGTGGCCCCAGCGGTTTCGATCAGGCCTGAGCCGAGACAGGCCACCATTCCGGCATGCCATGACTGGCTGACTGCCTCTGCTTCCGAGAGTCCTCCGTTGAGAGCTCCCAGCTTCACCGGCAACATCACCAGGAAGACATAGGCAAACAGGCTGACGGTGTTGATGCCGTAGGGCAGTGCTGTGCAGTCATTCCGACCTTCTCGTCCTGCTAGTTGGTGGGCCATGCGGGCATAGGCCACGTTTCCCACGAGGATGCTCAGGCCTGCGGCCGGGAGGATTTGCCCGAAAATCAGGCCATCGGGAAACCCCAGAACTGTGCGACAGAGTCCGACGATCAGGAGGATCTGAATCAGGTTGTTCAGCCCGAGGGCCAGCAGGCCATCCAGGTCGCCCGGCTGCCAGGGCCATCGACCAGTGGGTGTCGTTCCTTTCATGGCTGCTTTGAGCCGCAGATCATCATGAGAGATGTTCTCGCAATCCCTGGTTTTGGCTCGAGCGGATCTCACCATCACGCCCCGGTTGCGCCGACAGCTGGGTGATTGGCTCCAGGAGGATCTCGGCCGCGGCGATCTCACTACCCCAGCGCTCCAGGGTCGCCAGGGTCAAGCGCACTGGGTCGCGAAGGCCGATGGCGTCTTCTGCGGTGGTGTCCTCGTGGAACCGTTGCTGCGTGAGCTCCAGCCTCCGAATGGTGGATGCAATCTTCACGTGCTCGTGGCCGATGGGGCGCTGGTGAAGGCCGGTGATCGCTTGCTGGAGTTGGAGGGGCCAGCCCCGCTCCTGGTTGCCCTGGAGCGCACGGCCCTCAACCTGGCCATGCGACTCTCCGGGATCGCTTCGGCAACGGCAACTCTTGTGGCGATGCTTGAAGGCACAGGTGTTGCCCTCGCGGATACGCGCAAGACCACCCCAGGTCTGCGGGAGCTGGAGAAATATGCGGTGCGCTGTGGTGGTGGGATCAACCACCGCATGGGTTTGGATGATGCGGCGATGCTGAAGGAGAACCATCTGGCCTGGGCCGGCAGTGTGGAGGCTGCGATTGCCCTGGTGCGAGCCCAGGCCCCTTGGCCCGTTCGAGTGATCGTGGAGGCAGAAACATCAGATGAGGCTCATGCCGCTGTTGCGGCAGGTGCAGATGGTGTGTTGTTGGATGAGTTCACGCCGCAGGCACTGATCACCTTGGTGCCTCAGCTTCGACAGCAGGCTCTTGAACGATCGGCTGCTGGCTCGGTGCTACTGGAAGCCTCCGGGATCCAACCGTCTGATCTCGGTGCTTATGCCGCCACTGGGATTGATCTGATCTCCACTAGTGCTCCAGTCACCCGGAGCAGCTGGCTTGACCTGAGCATGCGCTTTCGAGGTCAGCCACTGGTCTGACCTGCTGCGTTGCCCCTGGAACGGTTGATGGAATCCCAGGTCGTTCCTAGCGTTTTTGCAGTTCCTTCGAGCTGATGCCTGGATCAACGCCGACGGTGTTTCTGGCCGACGATGAGGCCAACATCGTGATGTTGCTGGAGATGGAGCTCGAGGCAGAAGGTTTCACGGTGGTGACCGCCGCTGATGGCATTACGGCCATCAAGGCGTTGCGAGAGGCGCCGCCTGATTTAGCCCTGCTCGACTGGAACATGCCCGGGATGACCGGCTTGGATATCTGTCGGCGCTTGCGGGAGACCGGTGTGTTCCTGCCAGTGATCATGATCACGGCCCGCGATGAAATGGATGATCGCGTCGCCGCGCTCGATGCGGGTGCAGACGACTTCATCTCCAAACCCTTCAACGTGCGTGAAGTGCTGGCTCGCGTGAAGGCCTTGATGCGCCGCTCCAAGGGGTTTAGCTCTGACGTGCTTCAGGTGGGTGATCTAGTGCTGAATGGTGCTGAACGAACCAGCGCGATCCAAAGCCATCCCTTGGTGCTCACCGTTCGGGAGTTCGATCTGCTCGAGTGCTTCATGCGCCATCCCCGTCAGGCCCTCTCTCGCGCTCAGTTGATCCAGCATGTTTGGGGAGACGATTATTTCGGCGATGAAAATGTGGTGGATGTGTATGTGCGTTATCTGCGCAAGAAGCTGGAGGCCACCGGTGCAGAACGGGTAATCCAGACCGTGCGGGGTGTGGGCTTCGCCCTGCGCATGGAGGGTTAGCCCCTCGCCGGGGGATGATCGGGGGCTGACTCCGTCTCCGCTGCTCTCCATGCTGCGCATCGCCCAGGCCCTCGAAACCCAGTTGCGCGAAGCGATGCAGCAGGCCTTTCCGGACGCATGGGACGCGACTCAAGGTGTAGGGCTGGATCCCCAGCTGGCGCCTGCCAGTAAGCCGGAATTTGGTGACTTTCAGGCCAATGCTGCCCTGCCTTTGGCCAAGCCCCTAAAGCAGGCTCCGCGGCAGATCGCTAAGGCAATTGTGGAGCAGCTACAAAGCGATGCCGGCTTCACTGCTCTCTGCCTGGATCCACAGATCGCCGGCCCAGGCTTCATCAATCTCACGATCCGCCCCGAGCGGTTGGCGGCAGAGGTGGCGGCCCGCCTAGGGGATGACCGGCTCGGGGTCCCGTCGGTGGAGAACCCGACTCCGGTGGTGGTCGACTTCTCGAGCCCCAACATTGCCAAGGAGATGCACGTGGGCCATCTGCGCTCCACAATCATTGGCGACTCTCTGGCGCGTGTGCTGGAGTTCCGCGGCCATCCTGTGCTGCGCCTGAATCATGTGGGCGACTGGGGCACCCAGTTCGGCATGTTGATCACACACCTCAAGCAGGTGGCTCCCGAGGCGCTCGACACCGCCGATGCCATTGACCTCGGTGATCTGGTGGCTTTCTACCGGGAAGCGAAGAAGCGTTTTGATGATGACGAGGCTTTTCAGACCACATCCCGTGAAGAGGTGGTGAAGCTGCAGAGTGGCGATCCGCTCTCGCTCAAAGCCTGGGGCCTGCTCTGTGATCAGTCGCGGCGCGAATTCCAGAAGATCTACGACCGGCTCGACATCCGCCTCAGCGAACGGGGTGAGTCGTTCTATAACCCCTTCCTGCCGGCGGTGATCGAAGGGTTGAAGCAGGCCGAGCTCTTGGTCACTGATGACGGTGCCCAGTGCGTGTTTCTTGAAGGGGTCAGTGGCAAGGACGGCAAGCCGCTGCCCGTGATCGTGCAGAAGAGTGATGGCGGCTTCAACTACGCCACTACTGACCTGGCTGCGATCCGTTATCGGTTCGCGCCTGCGCCTGATGGTGATCAAGCTCGCCGGGTGATCTACGTGACTGATGCCGGTCAGGCGAATCACTTCACTGGGGTGTTCCAGGTGGCTGACCGTGCGGGTTGGATCCCTGATGGTGGGCGCCTCCAACATGTACCTTTCGGCTTGGTGCAGGGGGAAGACGGCAAGAAGCTCAAGACTCGCTCGGGTGACACGGTGCGCTTGCGCGATTTGCTGGATGAGGCGGTGGAGCGGGCCGATGCTGATCTTCGTGCTCGCCTGAAGGACGAGGAGCGCGCGGAATCAGAGGCGTTCATCAGTCATGTGGCCGGCACGGTGGGCTTGGCGGCGGTGAAGTACGCCGACCTGAGCCAGAACCGGATCACCAACTACCAGTTCTCCTTTGATCGGATGCTGGCCCTCCAGGGCAACACGGCTCCCTACCTTCTCTATGCGCTGGTGCGGATCGCCGGCATCGCTCGCAAGGGTGGTGATCTGGATGCCTCAACGGCTCAGCTGCAGTTCAGCGAACCTCAGGAATGGGCGCTGGTACGGGAGCTGCTCAAGTTCGATGCCGTGATCGCCGAGGTCGAGGAGGAGTTGCTCCCCAATCGTCTCTGCAGCTATCTGTTTGAGCTCAGCCAGGTGTTCAATCGTTTTTATGACCAGGTGCCGGTGCTCAAGGCCAATCCGGAGACCCTGCCTTCCCGTCTGGCCCTCTGCCGCCTCACCGCTGATACCCTCAAAGCCGGTCTCGGTCTGTTGGGCATCGGCAGCCTGGAACGGATGTGAGTCCACTCCAGACAGGTGTCAGGACGAGCAGCTGTAGTGGGAGATGCCCCCAGCGTTAAAGAACTCTCGAGGCTTGAGGCGACAATACTTTGCTTGTGTTGTCTCGACTTGGTCGCCATAGGGCGTGCTGAACACCTCCTGTAGCTCGTGGATCAGCTGGTTGTCTCCTTGCTCCGCTTGCTGATAAGCGGGTGCAATCAGCCATTCGCGCCAGGTGATGCTCGGGTTTGCCCGTTGCATCCGAGTGACTGCCTCAGAGGCATCGCCGTGAGCGGTGATCTGCTCCCGCCAGCGATCGAGCCAGTTCGTCCAGGCTCTCTTTAACTCTTCGGATGCGGGTAGATAGAAGCTGTCTTCCAGGGCAGCAAGGTGTTCTGGAAGGTGGGAGAGCCGCTGGAACACAAGGGTGTAATCCGCCCGCGATTGCGCCATCAAGGCCAGCAGCTCTCGGACCAATGCAGGGTTTGGCGTGCTCAGCCCAAGCTTGCTGGCCCACATGGCATCGAGGGCCTTCTCCATGACAGCGGCAAAGCTTGCATGGATCCGATCCAGGCGCTCCAGAGCATCTGAGTCACCATGAAGCAGCGGGCGGAGGGCTGTCCAGAACATCTGGAAATTCGCTTCGGCCGCGGCGGGTTGGTTGAAGAAGCTGAAATGCTCGCCTCCTCCTGTCCAGGGTTGAAAGCGGGGATCGAACAGTTCACAGAAGCCGAAGGGTCCGTAATCGAGGGTGAATCCGCCTGCGGCGCAGTTGTCGCTATTGAAGTTGCCTTGGCAGTAGCCAACGCGGATCCAGTTGGCGACCAAGGTCGTGAGACGATCCCGAAAGAGTTGCGCCAGCTCAACCACCTGATCGGTGAAGGGCAGGTTGGCGTCAATGTCAGAGCGGTAATTGCGTTCGATTAGATGGGCTGTGATTGTCTGCAGTTCCTCAAGCGCCTGTGGATGCGCTTCACTGCGGGCTCGGCGGGCGAACAGCTCTAGTTGTCCGACCCGCAGAAACGATGGCGCTACCCGGGTTGTGATCGCGGCGGCATTGGTCACCATGACGTCGGGGTCCAGTGACCTGGAGTGGTCTGCATACCAGGGGCGTCGCACGCTTTCAGCATGCGAGGCATAGAGCGTCAGTGAGCGTGAGGTGGGTACCCCGAGGGCATGCATGAACTCTTGGGCGAGAAATTCACGCACACTGGAGCGGAGCACTGCGCGGCCATCGGCCCCCCGGCAGTAGGGCGTGGGGCCGCCACCCTTGAGTTGCATCTCCCAGCGCTTCCCTGCGAAAACGCCTTCGAAGATCGACAGGGCCCGACCATCTCCGTAGCCGTTCCCAGTTCCAAAAGGGCACTGGCGAACGTATTCCGTGCCATAGATCGACAGGGCATATCCCGTTGCCCAGCCAACCTTGCGCATCGGTTGCTGGGCGACTGAGAGGTCGCCGGAGAAGAAGCGGCGAAAGTCATGATCGTGCGCCAAAGCGTCCTGGAGCCCAAGCTCTCGAAACAAGGGGCCGCTGTGGCTGACGTACTGCGGGTCGTGGAGTGGGGTGGGTGTCACGGGCACGTAATGGCCTGAGCGCACTTCACGGGCCTGGTGGTCGTTGCCGTCTTCCCTGCTTTCTGGGTCGGGCGTTAGGGCATGGATCAGCGAGTAATCAGCGTGTTGCGCCAGATCTTCAACGCTGGCGATCAGAGCTGCGGCCTTCTGGGAGGAGGTTTGGGTCATGGCTGCCGTTCACGACGTGATCGTGGCGGATCTAGTGATCACTGTGTTGCAGCCGTCGCCATCAAGGATGTGATGAATGGCTGATCGCCACCGACAATGGCAGTGATACGCCCTTTCTGGAGATGTGATGACGCAGCCACCCTCAGCGGATGGCGTGATCCGTGCTCGCAGTGATGTGGAGCGCCTCAAGGCTTACAGCGCTCCCCTGGAGGGAAGGCGGGGGATGCTGCGTCTCGATTTCAATGAAAACACGATTGGACCCAGTCCCAAAGTGGTGGAGGCACTTCGTGCGATCCCGGCCGAGCAGCTGGCGGTCTATCCCGAGTACGACGGCCTCAGGGAGGCGGTCGTGGCCAATTTGGCTGCGTTGCCAGCCGGTCTAGCTCATGATCTTGCCCCCGTTTGCGTCGGGGTGTTCAACGGAGTGGATGGGGCCATTCATGCTGTTTTGCAGGCCTATGGGGGGGCAGGTGACACCCTGCTCACCACCAGCCCCACGTTCGGGTACTACGCCCCATGCGCCGGCATGCAGGGGATGGCGATTGAGGCGGTGCCGCATCAGATGCCTGGATATGGCTTCCCGTACGAAGCGGTGATGGCTGCTCTGGCCCGATCCCCTCGGGTGTTGATGCTCTGCAATCCAAACAATCCCACAGGCACGCGCCTGGAGGCCGATCGGGTGCTCTCTCTTGCGGCTGCGGCGCCTAACACCCTCGTGGTTGTGGATGAGCTTTATGAGGCATTCACCGGCGACAGTGTGCTGCCCATCATCGATTTCAACGCAACGCCGAATCTGCTGGTGTTGCGTTCTTTGGCGAAAACTGCCGGCCTTGCTGGTCTCCGTATCGGCTTCGCCATCGGCCATGCCGAGGTCGTGGATCGTGTGTCTCGGGTTACCGGCCCTTACGACGTCAATAGCTTGGCGGTGACGGCTGCCTTTGCTGCGCTGGACGATCAAGCTTTTGTCGATGCCTACGTCGCAGAAGTGTTACGCGCCCGTGAGTTTGTCGTGTCTGAACTTGAGCGAGCTCAGGTGCGTTTCCACGTGGATGGAGGCAACTATCTACTGCTCTGGCCCTGCCGTCCTGCCTCTGCCGTTGAGGCCGAGCTGCGCGCTGCCGGCATCCTGGTGCGCTCGATGGTTGGTAAGCCCCAGATCGATGGATCACTCCGAGTGAGTCTTGGCAGCACTGAGCAGATGCAGCGCTTCTGGGAGACGTATCGGCTGATTGACGGTCTGCCGGAATGACCTGTGAAAACCTGGTTTGCCCACTAGTTTGTGAACAAAAGAGCTGTCGTTGGGGTTGATGTCACCGATCAAGCGGTTGTTCCCAGAGCCAGGGCAGCGTCCGTTGCGTCAGCAACTTGCGATCACGCTCACCGCCATCCTGACGCTGTCGATTCTGGTCGCCGTACTTCTACTGAATTTGCTGTTCGGCTGGCAGGCACGGGAGCTGATTGATCAGCGGGCTGCGTTTTTTATGGACGCAATGTTGTCGGTGCGCGCCTACACCAGCAAAAAAGTGAATCCAATTGTGGCGCCCCTCAATCAAGGCGCCGGACTGTTCCGGCCCGAGGCAGTGCCCAGTTTTTCGGCCCAGACGGTGGCGGGCTTGCTCAAGGACAATCCCGATTACCGCGAATATTCCTATCGAGAAGCGGCTCTTAATCCCACCAATCTGCGTGATAAGGCCGATTCGTTTGAAACTGGAATCATTGAGAAGTTTCGGCGCGATCCTTCTCTTAAGCGCCAGTCCGGCAGCAAGGCAACGCCATTAGGGGTGGTCCATTTCGTGGCCCAGCCGATCAAGGTCTCGAAAGAAAGCTGCCTCGTTTGCCATTCCACGCCTCAGAGAGCGCCTGCCAGTCAGCTCTTGGCTTATGGAGACAGCAGTGGCTTCGGCTGGAAGATGAATGAAATTGTTGGCACCCAGATCGTCACCGTGCCCCAAAAGGCAGTGTTTGCGGCGAAGGATCGCTCCCTGATCGCCACCGCAGGGCTGATGACGTTGGCTTTTGCAGGAGTGGGAATTATCACCAATTTGGTTCTGAATCAGTTGATCCTCAGACCGATGCGTGAGATCAGCCGCAAGGCTGAGGAGGCGAGTGTGATCCCTGCCACCGTGAATTTTGAGGAGAGGGAGCGTCGTGATGAGATTGGTCTGCTTGCGCGCAGCTTCGAGCGCATGAAGCAGAGCCTGGCGATCTCGATGCAGATGCTCAAGGATCGCAAGGGTTAGGGGGGATGAAGCGCTGGCTGTGGTTGTTGGCCTTGTTGCTCACCTCCGCCTGTGGCGGGGTGCCTCGTTCTGATGTCTCCCTCTGTGGCTCCGGTGGTCGGCTGAGGGTTGGCCTGGTCGGAGCTGAGGAGGGACAGCTCGAGTCAGCTGCTGGTGTTCTGGCTGATCGTGAACAGTTCCGCTTGCGCGAGTTGCTGACGGTGGCCAGCCGGTGTGAAGTGCAATTAGAGCCTGTCGTCAGTCCGGAGCAGGCCCGACTGCGCTTGAAGAACGGAGGTTGGGATCTGGCCTTTCTGCCTCCGGGACTGACGGCTTATGCGCTCGAGCAGAACGGAGGCTACGGGGTTGTGCGTCAGCTGGGTCGGCGAGGCAATTCCAAGTCACAGCTGCTGGTCAAAGCCAGCCGTGGTTTGACGAGTAGGGCTGATCTTCGCGGTCAGCGTCTCGGCTTGTTGCCGCGAGGGTCGTTGAGCGGTTTCTACTTGCCACTGTTCAACCTCCACGGCTTGCGGTTCTCGGAAGTGCATTACGCCCTTAGTTATGCCCGCCTGCGCGAGATGCTTCACGACGAGAAGGTTGATGTGATCGCCTGGGATGGGGCAATCCCCCACGGCATGGATGGCTTTGAGGTGCTCCATGAAGACTCTCATCTGATTCCCCTAGGGGCGCTAGCCCTTAGTCAGCCCCTGTTGCAGGCGGATCACCAACCGTTTCTGCGTCAATTGGATGAGAATGTCACTCAGCTACCGAGATCTCTGGGCTACGCCAGCGGAGTCCTCCCTGAGCCGTATGCACTGAAGGAACTGAGGGCGATTGTGGCCGCTGTTGAGGGTTGGTCTCTACCTCAGGGTGGTCAGGCCTACACCGTTTATGGAGCGAAGTCGGCAACCATCGCTGGTCAGGGAGGCAATCGCTGATGCCGGAACAAGCTCGTCATCTCCGCGCCATCGTCTTCAGTGATGTGGTCGATTCCTCTCTGAAGATCTTTGCCGATGAACTGATCGCGATTCAGCGCATCAAGGAAGATCTGTCATTAATTCGCGACGCGGTACAGAGCCATGGGGGACTGCTTGTGAAATCCCTCGGGGATGGCTTGTTGGTGACCTTCGATGGACCAACCCAGGCGCTCCAGTTCATTCAGTCGGCCGTGGAGGCTCTGAGTGCGCGCGGACGTCAGTCGCTTGCCCATCGCTTCGGGCTGCACACCGGTGAAATTTATGCCGATGGCGATGACATTCTTGGCCAGGGAGTGCATCTCGCCTCTCGGCTGCAGACCGTCAGCCCCGCGAATGGTGTGGCTTTCACCCGTTCCACCTATGAGCTGATCGACCCTCGCTTCCGTCAGCTGGCCTGGGGGATGGGTGATGTGGAGTTGAAGGGTCTGCCAGAGCGGATGGATCTTTACTGTCTCGGTCCCGAGGAGCTGCTGCGCTTTGGTCGCGTTCCTTTGGAGACGGGCTTGAACGTGGATGCGCTGCTGCAAGACACCCCTTATTCCGTCGTTCGCCCCCTGAGTCGCTCCAAGGAACGCAACACGCTGCTGCTCCAGGAGCGTCAGCGTGACCGTCAGGCCGTGCTCAAGCTGATTCCCGCCGATGCGGCCCTGGAAGAGGCGTTGCGGGTGGAGTCGGCGTGCCTCGATCGTCTGCGCCATCCTCGAATCCCCAGGGTGCTGGATGTCTATGCCCAGGGAGGAATCTTCTGTTTCATTCAGGAGCACATCGCTGGACCATCCCTGCATGGATCCCTCGACCTGTTGCGTCGCAAGCAGCGGCTAGCGGAGTTGTTGCGTCAGGTGCTGCAGGTGCTGGAGGTGGTGCATGCCGCAGGTCTGGTGCATGGCGACATTCATCCGGCCAACCTCATCCTTCCGGACAGTGATGGCGCTCCTTTTCTGGTGGACTTTTCGCTTTTAAGGGCGCGTACGGAAGCCAAGCGACAGCAGCCTGAGGGGGGTGAGCCAAGCTTGTCTGAGTTGGGTCGGCCTTATTTCACAGCCCCTGAACGGGCACGTTTTGGTCGGATTACGCCGGCTGCTGATCTCTATGCCCTCGGGGTGTCAGCTCTGCTGCTGTATTGCGGTGGAGAGCCGTCGACTCTGTACGACGAGACGTTGGCTTGCTGGAAGCTTGAAGGGCTCGATTTGGAGGTACAGCGTTGGCTTGCTCCCCTGCTTGAGGATCAGCCTGCCAGACGGTTGAAGCATGCCGCTGATGCCCTTCAGTTGCTGGATCAGCCATCGCCGGTGTTGGTGAGCCATACCGCTCCGCAGTCGCTGTTGCCGACCCGCTCAACGGTGGATGGGCCTCGGCAACCGGTCAGCAAAGTCGCTTTGCATGACCATCTGGTGGTGATTTATGGCCCGATGGTTGCGCTGCTGCTGGAGTCGACGCCCTCCACGATTGAAGCCCATCAGCTGCCCTCATTGCAGGAGCGATTGGTGGGTGCAGGACTCGCCCTGGCTGATGTGGAGGAGGCGATGCGCAAGGCCCAGTTGAAAATGCCTGATGTCCCTGTCGGGGGGGGGATCGAAACCATGGCTCCTCTGGAGCCGTCAGTGGTTGTGCCACAGGCTCAAGCTGCTGCACCTGAGGCAGGTTTACAGGTGGCGTTGCTTGCCCTGCTTCGAGATCGTGTCGGGCCGATTGCGGATTTCATCTGGACCACTGAGCTTTGCGAAGCGGCGCAGCATGATCCGGCCTTTCTCCGCACCCAACTGCAGAACTCCTCCGTGCCTGTTGCGGTGATCGACGAACTGCTGGCGAAGGCGGCAACCGTCTCCGCGCAATTGTCTGCCTCTGAGGGTGAAGCGTTATCAGTTCCTGCCCCGAATACAGCTCCCCTGCCTGTCTCAAGGGCTGAAGAGGAATCTGCAGCTCCTGCTGTGCTTGAAGATGAGCAGCTGCGTGCCCATCTCACCGAACTGATCGGTCCGATTGGCCTGACGGTGTTCGAGCAGGTGCGAGACGTCTCCAAAACCGATCAGCCTCGGGCCGTGTTGGAGGCCCTGCGTCGTTATGGCGTTGATGAGGCTTTATTGGATGAACTGGCGCTCCGCTTTGGCCTCACCTGATGACGCTGTTGGCGAAGATGCTCCCCTCTGTGTTGTTGCTGAGCACCGGTGGCACGATCGCTGGCCGCGGTGATGCCAGCACTCGCTTGAACAGCTATGCCGCTGGTGCTCTCAGCACTGAAGAGCTTCTAGCGGCAGTGCCTGAGCTGCATCAGTTGGCCAGCTTTCAAGTTGAGGCCATTGCCAACGTTGACAGTGCGGATTTGCAGTTTGGGCACTGGAATCAGTTGGTGTTGCGCATTCGCGCGGCCTTTGCGGCTGATCCGCATCTTGTGGGAGTGGTGATCACCCATGGCACCAATACCTTGGAGGAAACTGCCTGGCTGCTGGATCTGTTGATCGACGATCCGCGGCCAGTGGTGTTGGTGGGGGCGATGCGTCCAGCGACGGCTTTGAGCGCTGATGGCCCTCTCAACCTCTTTCAGGCTGTGCAGGTGGCGGTCAGCTTGAAGGCCAGGGGGCTGGGGGTGCTGGTGGTGATGGATGGCGAGATTCACAGTGCCCGTGTTGTCAGCAAGGTGGCGACGCAGGGAGTGGGTGCGTTTGCAAGCCCTGGTGCTGGCCCTCTGGGTTGGTTGGATGATGCCGGTGTCCATCTGCCTTCGGCGAGAACCCAGCGGGAGATACCTTTTGCGGGACTGCAGCTGCCGGAACTGTGGCCGGAGGTGGCGATCCTTCATGGTTGCGTCAATCCACCTGCTGCCTTGATCCAAGCCCTTCTCATGGCAGGGGTGGAGGGGCTGGTGTTCACCGGGACCGGTGCTGGTCAGCTTTCTGCGTTGGAGCGCAGGGCCTTGGAGGCCTGGAGCGGTTCTCTGCCTTTGATGCTGCGCTCGAACCGCTGTGGTGCAGGGCCGGTGCATGGTCATGCTGATGACCATCAACTTGGGCTGTTGCCAGCCGGCACCCTCAATCCTCAGAAGGCGAGGGTGTTGCTGTTGCTCGCTTTGATCGCAGGTCTTGATCGCTCTGGATTGCAGCGACTGCTTCAGGCGACACCAATGACGGTGGGCTGACTGACACGGCTGCGGTTGGAGCCGATCAGCGCATCACGTCGATCACCGTGTTGTCACCCAGGCTGCTCGGAAGCGTGAGCGTGGTGCCCACGCGCTGCACTTTGATGCCGCCTAAGGAATCCAGAAATGGCTGAACGCCAGTCTGATCGCAACCGACGGGTGCTTCACCGCTCACGTATTGCACGGGAATCACACGGCGGGGGTTGAGGGCTTTCACGACCTCAGCAGCTTCCTTGCCGTTGTACACCTTGCCCCCGCCGCCCACGCCGATGATCAGTACATCAGGGCGCCCTAGTAGCACCTTGTCTTCGCCGCTGAGCTTGGCGGCGGTACCGCCGAGGTGGGCAAAGCTCAGTCCACCCTGCTGCCAACGCCACAGGGTGGACTGGCCGTAACGGCGTCCCCCGATGCGGTCATGAGGGGCAGAGAAGCCTTCCAGGTTCAGGCCGCCTATCCGGAAGGAACCAGGTCGGGAAAGGAAGGTGCCGTTGGCGATGCGGGCCCCTTCATCTGGGAGTTCGGAACTGGCCAGGATCACGTTCGCCGTGACCCGTGGTTCCGCAAGACCCTTGGCACAACCCACGGCTCGGAACGGGTTGATCAGTACCGACTGGCCACCACCATTGATCAGTAGGGCGCTGTGGCCATAGTTGGTGATGGTGACGCCACCGGCCTGGGCATGCAGGCTTCCCCCCAGGGTGATGGATGCACCGAGCAGCATCGCTGCGGATCGGACTGCCGTGGTCGGCTTGCGAGCGGGCATGGAGTGGATCCGACTGGGCTTGGAAACTAGCAGTGGTGTGCTCCCGACTCAGCTTGACGTAAGAAGTTGGCTAGCAGCTGGTGGCCGGCTTCGGTGAGCACGCTTTCAGGGTGGAATTGCACTCCCTGAAGGTGGGGATAGTCACGGTGTCGCAGACCCATCACCATGCCGTCCTCGAGCCAGGCGGTCACCTCCAGGCAGGAGGGGAGGCTGTCGCGCTCGGCCACAAGGCTGTGATATCTGGTGGCGGTGATGGGTTGGGGTAGTCCGGCAAACACCCCTTCCCCTTGATGCAGCACGGGTGAGGTCTTGCCATGCATGAGTTCAGGGGCACGCACCACACGACCGCCATAGACCTGGGCCAGGGCCTGATGGCCGAGACAGACCCCGAGGGTGGGGATGCTGGGAGACAGTTCGCGAAGCACGTCGAGGCACACGCCTGATTGGTCCGGGTCCCCCGGGCCTGGTGACAGGAGGATGGCCTCTGGATTGAGGCTGTGGATCTCGCCAATGCTGAGGGCGTCATTCCGCTCGACGCGCAGATCAGCAGCGACCGGGTGTTCGCTCGCCAGCTCACCGAGATACTGCACCAGGTTGAAGGTGAAGCTGTCGTAGTTGTCGATCACCAGAAGCATGGCTCTGATTATCCCTGAAGGCGCTCCACCAGTGGCGGCAGCAGCAGGAGCAGGGCGATCAGCATTGAGCTGATTGCAGCCACCAGTACAGCAGCGGCGGCACAATCCTTGGCGATCCGAGCAAGGGGGTGAAAGCGCCGTCCGATCGCCAGATCAACGACCGCTTCCATTGCGGTATTGAGAAGTTCCAACACAAGCACCGCCGCGATGGTGAGCACCAGAACAGCCATTTGCAGGGCCGGGAGTTGCAGCCCGATCCCAAGGCTGAACACCACGGCCCCAATCACAACGTGAATGCGAAAGTTTCGTTGGCTGATGAAGCTGTAGCCCAGTCCCTGAGCGGCATAGCGGAAGCTGGAAGGCAGGTCACCGGCAATGGTCCAGGCCCCGCGGTGGGCAGCATGACGGGCTGTGCGCCGAGCCTGGGTTGGACTGGTTTGGCTCAGATCCTCAGGCACGGTGGATGCGCTCTCAGGGTGCAGTAGTGAGTTCTGAAGTCGCGTCACTACTACCCTCCCTTTGGCCCAGAACCTTACCGCTCTTGCCAAGAAGTTGCTCCTGGCAGCGCAGCATCGCTGACAGCAGTGCCTCGTTGGGGTGATCCCAGCCGAGCAGGTGGAGAAAGCCGTGGCTGACGAGCCAGCGCAGTTCCCAAAGCAGATCATGCCCGTGGTCGCTGGCCTGTTTGCGGGCTGTCGGCACGGACACAATGATGTCCCCAAGCTCCAGGCATGGTGCCTCGATCAGCGGTGGTGCGTCGTCAAGGGCGGCAAACGAGAGCACATCAGTGGATTCCTGTTTGTTGCGCCAGCGGCCGTTGAGGTCGGCGATGGTCGCATCATCGGTGAGTTGTAGGCCCAGGCTGAATCCCCGTGCTTGTCGTACCGATGCAGGACAAGCGGGCGGCTGCAATGTTCTCATCGTCTGCAGCCAAGCAGTCAGCTCCTTGAGCCAGTCCTCTGAAGCGCTGAGGCGAGTGTGCTCTGTCTTGGAATCCGCGTCAGCGTGAAGGATCGATGGTGCTGGATCAAATGCGAGATCGAGCTCGAATGCAGGCCTGGTCATTAAGGAAGGCTGGGACGTCCGAGCCAGGCCACCAAAACAATGAAGGCGAGGAAACCCACGCCAGTGAGTCCAAAGTGCAACAGGCTTTTGCTGCCCTTGCGCACCATGTTGCGCATGGCCTGCTTGACGAAGCTGGGGGCGTTGTCGTTCACCGTTTCATTCATGCGTCAGCTCTCGTCTTCACGGCCTGGGCTGTCGACACCCTGGCGCAGCAGAGCCTGAATGAAGGGGTCGAGATCACCGTCCATGACCCCCTGCACATCGGTGGTCTCCTCCTGGGTTCTTAGATCCTTGACCATCTGATAGGGGTGAAATACATAATTGCGAATCTGATTACCCCAGGCTGCTTCAACAATGTCGCCGCGGATGTCGGCGATTTCGGCAGCTCGTTGTTCCTGGGCGATGACTAGCAGCTTGGCTTTGAGCAGAGCCATCGCCTTTTCCTTGTTTTGAAGCTGGGAACGCTCTTGCGTGCACCGCACGGCTAAGCCCGTGGGGATATGCAGGATGCGGACAGCGGTTTCCACCTTGTTCACGTTCTGGCCACCAGCACCACCGGATCGGCTGGTGGTGACTTCTAGATCCTTTTCTGGGATATCGATATCCACGTCTTCGTCCAGCATGGGCATCACCTCCACACCGGCGAAGCTGGTTTGACGCTTGTCGTTGGCGTTGAACGGTGAGATACGCACCAGCCGGTGGGTGCCTTTCTCGTTATGGAGATAGCCATAGGCGTAGCGGCCCTCGATTTCGATCGTGGCGCTCTTGATGCCTGCTTCTTCTCCTTCGGAGAGTTCGTCCACGCTCACCGACATCCCATGGTCTTCTGCCCAGCGCGTATACATGCGCAGGAGCATCTGGGCCCAGTCCTGGGCATCGGTGCCGCCGGCGCCCGCATTGATCGAGAGAACGGCTCCTTCCTTGTCGTATTCCCCACTCAGTAGCCTCTCCAGCTCCCAGCGATCCAGTTCGCTACGCAGTTTGGTCAGACCGGTCTGGGCCTCAGCGAGCATGTCGTCGTCGGGCTCCAACTCATAAAGCTCAAGGGTTGCCTCCGCATCGTCCACTGCACGACGCCATTGCAAGAGCTTTTCCAGTTGAGCTTTCACCTCATCGAGGCGGCGCATTTGCTTCTGGGCGTTTTGTTGGTCGTCCCAGAAACCCGGTTGGGCTGCGAGTTGTTCGAGGTCCTGCTGCCTGGCCTTCAGTGCAGGAACGTCAAAGACAGTCCTGGGCATGGCCCAGGCGGTCAGTGAGCTCGGAGAGGTCGCGCTTGAAGTCAGTGAGGTCGAGCAACGGTGAGGACTTTTCCATTGATCCGACGCTATCAGCGTGGTTGGCCTGCATAAGATTCCCCCTCACCCGTTCTGCACAGCCATGGCCAAGGTTGAGATCTATACCTGGCGCACCTGCCCCTTTTGCGTGCGCGCCAAGGGATTGCTTGATCGCAAGGGTGTGAGCTTCAACGAGATTTCCGTGGATGGTGATGAGCCGGCTCGTGATGCCATGGCTGATCGGGGCAATGGCCGGCGCAGTGTTCCCCAGATTTTCATCAACGACCGTCACATCGGTGGCTGTGATGAGCTGCATGCGCTGGAGCGTGCCGGTGACCTCGATGCGCTTCTGGCGCAGGCCTGATCGGAGGTTCCGATGCGCCAGTTGTTTGTGATGGATCCGCTGGAGCGGATCAATCCGGTCAAAGACTCCACGGCTGCCCTGATGCAGGCTGCCCAGAGGGCCGGTCATGAAGTGTGGGCGTCGACCCCTGCTGATCTCATCGCCTTGGGTGATGAACCGCTTGTCGTTGCGGTGCCTGTGCAGGCTGAACCCTGGCTCACGATTGGCGAGCCGCAGCGACAGCAGCTCCAGACCTTTGACGCGATTTGGATGCGCAAGGATCCACCCGTTGATGAGGCTTATCTCTATGCAACTCATTTGTTGGAGGTTGCCGAGCGGGCTGGGGCATTGGTTCTCAACCGGCCTTCCTCGTTGCGCAGCTGGAACGAAAAGCTCGGAGCCCTGCGTTTCAGCCGTTGGATGGCCCCGACCCTTGTGGCCGGTCGGATTTCTGAGTTGGAGGCTTTTGCCCATGCACAGGGCGAGGTCGTGCTCAAGCCTCTCGGAGGCCGTGCCGGTCTGGGTGTGGTGCGGGTGTCAGCTCAGGCTCCAGGCCTTGGCGCGCTGCTGGAGCTGGTGACGGAGCAGGGGCGGTTGCCAGTGATGGCCCAACGCTTTCTGCCCTCTGTAACCGATGGCGATAAGCGCATCCTGCTGGTGGACGGGGAACCTCTCGGAGCCGTGAATCGCAAGCCGAAGGAGGGTGAGTTCCGCAGCAACCTGGCAGTGGGAGGGCATCCGGAGGCCACCGAGCTCAGTGACCGCGAGCATCAGATCTGTGCAGCCTTGGCACCAGCCCTGCGTGCAGAGGGCCTTTTCTTCGTTGGCATCGACGTGATCGGCGGCATGCTCAGTGAGATCAATGTCACCAGTCCCACTGGGATCCGAGAGGTGGAACGCCTCATGCAGGTCCCCCTCGCTGATCGGGTGATCGAACGTTTGAGCAGGCAACGCTGAGTCCCTTTGCGTTGTCTCGTCACTTTGGGACAGGGGCGCCACAATTCTGTTGGTGCTTCAGAGGAATTGGCGATGCGCAGGCGCACGGTGATGCTTGGAGGGTTGCTGCTCTCGGGCCTGGTCTTCAGTCAGGTTTTGGTCCCTGTCGCTGTGCCGGCGGCGGAGCCGCCGCCATTGATTCCGCGCGAGGTGCTGTTCGGTAACCCTGAGATCGCGGGGGTTGACCTCAGCCCCGATGGCACCCGCATCGCCTACCTCGCGCCTTACGAAGGAGTTCTCAACCTCTGGGTCCGTGATCTGGATGGGCGTGAAGAGCCCCGTCTGCTGACCCGGAAGACGGATCGGCCGCAACAGGGTGCTCGATGGACGCCTGATGGGCGCTTCCTGATCTCTAGCAGAGATGCACAGGGAGATGAAAACACGGTGCTGGTCAGAATTGACCCGCGCACAGGGGAGACGGTTGATCTCACGCCACCATCCGGTGTCTTGGCGCGTGTCAATGCTGCAGATCGCGATGTGCCTGGCGAATTGGTGGTTGGCCTCAATGATCGTGATCCTCGCTATCACGATCTTTATGTGCTCGATATTTCAAGTGGAGAGCGCAAACTGCTTCATCAAGTTGACGATGGTCGACCCGTTGAAGTGGATCGCCTCAATGGTGAGTGGTATCCCTATCTGCGCTCTGAGGAATTGGCCGATGGCGGCGTGGTCTATGAGCTTCGTTTGCCTGGTGAGAAGGAGTGGCGCCCCTTTCTTCAATTCGGTTTCGAAGATGCTCGCTTGTCTATGCCAGCAGGGTTCACCCGTGATGGTCAGTGGCTGTATGGGCAACTGAGCACGGGGGAAGACAAACCTCGCCTTGTGCGTTGGAGTCGTGAGGAGCTGGAGCGCTGCACGACCGATTGTGGTTTTGAAGTCGTGCACCGAGCAACGACTGGAGCGTTGGGCATCGCGATGAAAACGATTGAGACTGGCGTGCCCTCGGTGCTAGTCGAAACGGATTTGCGTAGTCAGCGTTTCATTTTGGATCCTTCGCTGCGCTCCGATTACGACGCCTTAGAACGTTTGGCGGGCTCCAATGAGTTCTCGGTTTTCGATCGCGACAGGAAAGATCGACTCTGGTTGGTTCTGGTCTCTTCCGACCGTCAGGGCGAGCAATTCTGGCTCTGGGATCGAGATCGCCGTCAGCATCAACGGTTGTTTTCAGTTCAGCCAAAACTGGACGATTACGCCCTGGCGTCGATGGAAAGCCTCGACCTCAAGGCCCGGGATGGCCGGAGGATTCCTGCCTATTTAACGCGCACTCCCCTCGCCAGTGATGGTCCGCAGCCCCTTGTTCTGGTCGTGCATGGTGGCCCTCAGGCCAGAGATTATTGGGGTTTGAATCGTACCCATCAGTGGCTTGCCAATCGGGGGTATCACGTGATGAGTGTGAACTATCGCGGCAGCACTGGTTTTGGAAAGGCGCATCTGCTGGCAGGAGAAGGTGAGTGGTATGCCCGGATGCAGGATGATCTGGTGGACGCCGTTGGCTGGGCGGTTGATCAGGGCATTGCTGACCCTGACAAACTGGTGATCAAGGGCGCCTCCTATGGCGGCTATGCAGCTTTGGCAGGATTGACGCGTGATCCAACGCTATTTGCAGCAGCGGTTTCAGCAGTCGGACCCTCGAATCTCCGCACATTGTTGGAATCGATTCCTCCTTATTGGGCAGCCACTCGCATCAATTTTGACCGCATGATTGGTGTCGGCAGTGTTGACCTCGATGCCATTTCTCCGATCAATCATGTGGATCAGATTCAACGCCCTCTTCTGTTGGGTCACGGTGCCAATGATCCACGGGTCAGCTTGCGGGAGAGTGAATCCATCGCAGCTGCAATGACGGCTCGCAAACTGCCGATTGATTTTGTTGTGTTTCCTGATGAGGGGCATGGCTGGGCCAATCCCCGTAATGCGTTGGCCTGGGCAGCGTTAGAGGAGCACTTTCTTCATCAACACATTGGTGGGCGCGTGGAGCCCTTCGGTGATGTGCTCAAGCAGTGCTCAATGGACTGGCGTCTGCGTTCGCTGCCGACCCCCTGAGCGCAGGTCGAGCTGGTCGGCTAGTACGGCCAGCTTCAGAGCCACCTCCTGAAGTTCTTTCTCAGCCAGTGATCCACGCACGAGGCCGGCCCCTGCGGTCAGGTCGAGGCGATGGCCGCGGGCATGGCCGCAGCGGATTGCTACCCGGAGTTCCGCATCCCCAGCGCTGTCGATCCAGCCCACTGGGGCGGCATAGCCTCCGCGTTCAAACGGCTCCAGACTGCGCAGCCAGGTCATCGCCTCTCGCCGTGGCAAACCAGCCACGGCAGGCGTGGGGTGGAGTGCACCCGAGAGGGTCAGGGGTTGATGGCCGCTGGCTGCTGCGGTGATCGGGGTGTGGAGATGCACCAGATGTCCGTGTCGTGCCAGCTGAGGGCGCCGTGGCCGACGTGGGCTGAGGCCCTGCTGCTGCAGGTGCTCAGTGATCGCTTGCACCACGAGCTCATGCTCGCGCCGGTCCTTGTCCGATTGCAGCAGAGCTTCGCCGCTGTCCCCCTGTCCTGCAGTTCCAGCCAGGGCGTCGCTGCGGAGCTGGCCGCCGCGCAGGCTCAGCAGGCGCTCCGGGGAGGCCCCGAAGAAAGCGTCAGCAGCGGAGCGTTGCCAGAGGAAGCGGCAGCTCCCAGCTTGCTCATGGCGCAGCCTGGCGAGGAGCGGAAGGGGATTGAGCGTGTCGCGCAGGGCGATGCTCTGGCGCACCGCGAGCACGAGTTTGTGCAGATCGCCCCGATTGACCAGTTCGATCCCCTGCTCAAGCGCCGGGGCATAGCACTGCTGCCAGGGCACGTTGGTGGTCACGGCACCGATCGGTCCTTGCCAGTGCTGAGGGTTGGCATTGGCAGTCGGGGCCTGCAGGCGTTGATGCATCGCCCACAGTGTTTCCACCAAATCGCGCACATCGCCGCTTTGGTGAGCCAAGCCATGGATGCGTAGCCAGCCCTGGCGGCCATGTCGGCTTAGTTGCCATCGGGGCAGGACCGCTTGGACGGCTGGCGTGGTGTCGGCTGGCGGCTGGGCTTGTCGTTGCTGTTCGTTCGGATGGGAGAAAAAAGAAAAGGCCAACAGCACCCGGCTGCGGGCTTGGGCTGGTGCGTGGGGGCTGGCATCGATGAGGCGGGCCAGGGTGGCATCGCTGAAGCGTTGCGCCAGCTCAAATCGTTTGGGGCCAGCGAGGTCGAGGTGATGACAGCGCCCGCTGGCGGCCAGGCAGAGGCCAGGTGCGCCATCCCAAAGAAAGCGGAACGGATGAGTTGCTTCCAGCAGCGGTAGTTGCTCTAACGGGTCCACTCCTTGCAGTGGAAGGGCCATGCTGAAGACCCCGTCGTCGACCCGCTGCCGTTCCCAGATTCGCAATGCAGCGGCCAGCACGTCAGGGAACCGTGCTGCATCCAGGCTGGAGGCGGAAGCGGCCTGCATCCGACGTGGAGAAGACACCGTGCTGCTCAAATGTATGGGCCTTCGTATGGGCCGGAGGGCTTGAGTCCATGCCAGACCCGCAGGCTGTTGCATCCCGTTACGCCCCGCACTCGGATCGGCGGCGCCTCTGGAAGGCTGCGATCAAGTGGCCGATGTATTCCGTGGCTGTTATGCCGGTGCTTTTGGCCGCCGGCTGGCGACTGGCGGAAGGCCATTCGGTGCGTTGGAGCCAGGCGGTCGGTTTTCTTGTGGCAGCGGTGCTGCTGCTGCTGTGGGAAAACCTCAGTAACGATCTCTTTGATGCGGACACCGGGGTGGATGCCAGGGGGAAGCCCCACTCGGTGGTGGCTTTGCTTGGACGTAAGCCGCCGGTTCGGTCTTTGGCTTGGCTGGCATTGCTGCTGGGCCTGTTGTTGATGCTGTTTCTGGCCTTGCGCAGCAGCGTTGCGGTGCTTGGTTTGGTGGCGATCAGCTGCGCGATCGGATACGTGTACCAAGGCCCTCCATTCCGCCTGGGCTATCTGGGTTTGGGGGAACCGCTTTGCTGGCTGGCTTTCGGTCCCTTCGCGACCGCTGCAGCCCTGTTGGTGCTCGCCCCAGCGGCTCATGGCGTTGAGCAGCTCCCCATCCCCTGGGGGCCGGCCTTGACGCTGGGCGCTGGTCCAGCCCTTGCCACCTCGTTGGTGCTGTTTTGTTCCCACTTTCATCAGGTGGAGGAAGACGAAGCTCATGGCAAGCGCTCTCCTGTGGTGCGTCTTGGTACGGCCAGGGCTGCCGCGCTGATCCCTTGCTTCGTGGTCGGCACCCTGGCCCTGGAATGGATCCCTGTGGTGCAGGGGGAATGGCCGTTGACGGCTCTGCTTGGAGCGCTGGGCTTGCCCGCCGGTGCAGCCTTGATCCGCTTACTGCGTCAGCATCACCATGAGCCTGAGCGCATTCAGCACAGCAAGTTTCTGGCGTTGCGCTTTCAGGCGCTTAACGGGCTTGGGTTGAGTGCTGGTCTGGCGATCAGTCCTCTGCTGGGATGGGGCCAGCAGGCAGCAGGGTGATGACGATGGGGCTGAGGCTGCAGATCAGGCCCTACTCCTTTGTGCTCACCCGTTCCCTGCGTAACGCAGCCGGTGAGTGGCAACAGCGCCGAGGTTGGTTGCTTCGCCTGCAATCTCCCTCAGGTCGCTGCGGTTGGGGTGAAGTGTCGCCGCTCGATTCCGTCGAACAACGGCGGTGTGCTCGCGCGATGACTGAACTCGCTGGCACGTCCAGCCAGAGCCTGACGGAGGCTGATCTGGAGCGGCATGTGATGGTCAGCCCTGGTGCTGTGGCCTTCGGTCTTGGTGCTGCTCTGGCGGAAGTGCAGGAACTCGTGGGTGGAGCGGCTGGAGAGAGCTGGTTGCCCGCCCCGTCTTCGGCTCAGTTGCTGCCGGCGGGTGGTGAGATGCCTGCGGCGTTGGAGCGGCTCCTGGCGGAGGATCTGGCGCAGGACCATCCCTTGACTGTGAAATGGAAGGTGGCCGCGACTGCAGATGCCGAGGAATGGCGCCTGCTGGAGTGGTTGCGTGATTCCTTGCCCCGCCGCTCCAAGTTGCGATTGGATGCCAATGGCGGCTGGTGTCGCCAGACAGCCCAGCGCTGGGTCGAGTCTCTCCAGGGCGACCCTCGCTTGGAGTGGTTGGAACAGCCCCTGATGGTGGACGATCTGGAAGGGCATCGCAGCTTGTTGGCTCGGGTGCCTGTGGCCCTGGATGAAGGTCTGCGCAAGCACCCAGCCTGGAGGGAACACTGGCCCGGTTGGCAGGTGCGCCGGCCCAGTCTTGAGGGAGATCCCAGGCCATTGCTGCGCCAGTTGCAGCAGGGCGTGCCGCGGCTGATGCTGAGCACGGCGTTTGAAACAGGCATCGGTGCCCGCTGGCTTGCCCATCTCGCGGCTTTGCAACTGCAGGGGCCGACACCGACAGCTCCGGGGCTGGCCCCGGGTTGGTCCCCGCAGGGACCCTTGTTGAGCTCTGATCCAGAACAGGTCTGGGCTGCTTCAGAGGCGATCGGATGAGAGAGCAGAAGTTTGGTGGCGCTGCTGATGGAGGCTTCTTGCGGCTCAGTGTGTCTGGCCAGGAGTTGGCTGCGGTGTTTTTGCGGCTCGAGCAAGCGCAGAGGAGAGGCGAATGGGTTTTGTTGCAGGCGGTTCAGACCTTTGATGCAACTTCAGCCTCCCCTGACGCACTCAGTCATTTCGATTGGCCAGCGGGTGGCGGTGTTGTCTTGGCCAGCGGTGGGAGCGAGGGGGAGCGCAGTTTCTGCTTGCAGCCATGGTTCAACCTTGATCGTTCCGCCGCCGCTTGCGGTCAGTGGCTGAAGGCGGTGGGGTTGGACCCTCGGAACCTTCTTTTCCTCAGCCCACTGCCCTTTCACCACGTCAGTGGGCTGATGCCATGGTGGCGGAGTCGTTTTTTTGGGGGCGACTACCAGGTACTTGAGCCTGCCTTGATGAAACAGCCAGAAGCCTTGATGGCCGCATGCACAGCTCTGCCCGGATGGGGCCAAAAGCCTATGGTCGTTTCGTTGGTTCCTACCCAGTTGAAGCGGCTGATCGACCATGCCCAGGGTGTGATCTGGTTGCAGCAGATGGCCTTGGTGTGGGTTGGCGGCGCTTCGTTGCCGGCCTCTCTTGCACAACAAGCTCGGAGGTTGAATTTGCGTTTGGCTCCTTGTTATGGCGCCACGGAAACCGCTGCGATGGTGGCAGCTCAGACTCCAGAGGAGTTCCTTGCGGGCCAGTCTGGTTGCGGAGCTCCCCTGGCTGATGTGCAGTTGCAGTTGGATAGTGACGGTGCCCTGATGGTGCGCACCGAGCGACTGGCTCTGGCCCGTTGGCGTGATGGAGCGTGGAAGCCTCTGGCTGATGCAGACGGCTGGTGGCGTAGCGGAGACGCCGCCTCGATCTCGACAGGGTCTGATGCGTGCCAATGGCTGGAAATCCGCGGCCGCATCGATGGGGCTATTCACTCTGGTGGTGAAACGGTCTTCCCTGAGCAACTGGGCCAGCGCCTCTTGGATGAGGCAAAGGAGCAGGCCTTGCCGTTGGAGGCGGTGCTGCTTTTACCGGAAGAGAGCGACGTTTGGGGGCAGCGGTTGGTAGGGCTGGTGCGCTTCTCTGAGGATTCTTATACGCAAAGGGATTGGCTTGCCCTGGTGCAGCGCTTAAGTTCAATCACTGCAGAGTGGTTCCCTGCAGAACGACCGATGGCCTGGCACCACTGCCCGGAGCTTGAGGCTTCTGCCGAGGGCAAGTGGCAAAGTGAGCGTTGGCAGGCTTGGTTAAATTCGCAAGCAAAAGATTAGAAAGCATCCTGATTCGCCTTTGGCAGGGCCGTGGAATGTACTCAGCTTGATTTCTGGCTGATTATTCTTGCGGGGTGTCAAGCGCATATTCAATTGCGTATTGAACTGCGCAAGACAGCCAAATTAAGAATATCAAGGCAAGTACGCTTAAGCAGCCAGCTGAAAATGCAGAGACTGCCAAGGCTCCAAGGCTTCCAAATAAAACAAGCCCTTTTAGATTGTTGAGAGGGGGCGCCATTCCGTCGTTTCTAAGAGTTCCATTAGCTTTTTTCTCTTGGATGATTTTTTCGATTCGCTCGGCCACTTCGTATTCAAAATATATCGAGGCCAGTCCGCAAGTTACTATTGTTAGAATGATTGCAATTGCTGGGTCTAGTTTTGGTTTTGAGCTGGCCAGGTTGACTGCGGTGATCCATTGATACAATAAAACAAAGTAATAAATGGTGCAGGTGGCTATAAGGAGGATGACTATTGTCGCAGGGCTTTGGTGCTGAAAGTTAATTGCTTCGCTCATTCGCTTCTTGATGTGTAAGGGTTGCCCAATCTTGACAGTTGTTGCCTCTATCTTTTTATTTTGTGATCTTTTTAAAGGCTACTGATTCGCCCCATGCCTGAAGCCTCTAACCAGAGATCTACTGCTTCTGGAAGGGGGCAGCGTTGGCGAGATTCCGCATTAATGGCCAGGTGGCGGATCAGGCCTCGGGCCACGACCTCCTCCTGCAGTTGGAAGAGGTAGTGAACCTCAAAGCAGCCTGGGTTGATTCGTTCTGGTTGCAGTGTGAGGCAAAGTTGATCTCCTCCATGCACGGGTCGCAAAAAGTCTGCTTCGCAATGAATTACGGGTAGGGCGATTTGAGGCCTGTGTTCCTGATCGCGGCAGCCGGGAAACACCACGGCGGCTGCTACTCCGTAGCGTTCCAGGCTTTCCTCCCAGGCTTCATGGCACCAGCGCAGGAGCTGATGGAAATGCATGACGCCTGCCGCATCAGTGTCACCAAAGCGCACGTGGCGTTCAAGCTCGAGCCAACTTGCTTGGTTCATACAAGTCTCAGTTCACAAACCAGCTTGCTGTCCATGCTGTGAAGACGGCGAAGGATAGAGCGCTCAGCATTGTCACCATAAAGCCCATTAAAATCGATGAGTATTTTTTGGTTAAAAGTAGTACAAAGGACATCAGTGTTGCTATTAAGCTAAGGGCTGCACAGGCAATGTTTGTCCATTTTCCGAGTTCTGGTAAAAGCTCGAAATTGGTCAGCATGCCGATCAGTGCATTGGCTAAATCCAAGCATAAAACTCCAATCAAGATCGCAATGGGGATCACGCTCATTGGTTCAATACTCAAGATGTCTAAATAGTATAAGACTGAGTCGAGCCTATTCCTTCTAAAAAGTGTCAAGATCGACTTGTGTCGTCTTCGTCGATGTCTCCCTTGGGATTTGCGCTTCTGTGGGGAAGGCTGATTAGAAAATATGCCTGAATGTTTCTTCACTCCAATGTTCATCCGAACCCTGGCGGCCGATCAAGCAGTCTTGACGTGACTGTGCTCTGTGTGGTGTTCGAGTGGTGGATTGATCTGATGGCTTAGTGCTCTTGATCAATAGTTGTCGGCCGCCTTTCTTTGCGCAGGCCTTGTTCTTTGATGGTTATTGGCGTTCTGCTTGCCGCAGGCTCGTGATCAACGAGTCCAGCAAAGAGCATCATGATGTCGGCTGCCTTGTGACCATTAATGGTGAGAATAAGGGCAGATCGTCGGGTAATTGCTATCAGCAGAGCGTATCTTAAGGCTCACGAGTGTGACCTCGTTTTCGGCTTGATTTGATGTGTTTTGCCGAGTGAGGTCAAGGCGCACATTGTTAGGTGGCGTGAAGCTTGTGTTGTTACGGAATTTGCTTACCAGGTGGCAAGGCCTGTAGCTAAAAGATAGTATTTGCAGTAATTGACCTTGACTTGTGACCTCGTTTAGCGCCAGCTCCACCCTGCGAGATGCTTGGAAGGACACGATTGCCCATGTCCCGACGCTTCTTCTGACCTGGTTGGCTTCGGTTGTTGTAGGAATTATTGGGCTGATTGTTTATTACGTTATTTTCTTTGGGTTTGCAGCTATTGATGACGGCTCAGGCGCCGGAGCCGGAATAGGAATGATTCTTAGTCAGGTCACTAATGTTCCTTTCTGGATCCTCCAGAGTCTGATTGGTGTGATGTTCACCGCGATTCCTGCTCTTTATTATCAGCGTGGTGAAGTGGTTGGCTTCTCCGATGTTTATTCGGTCTTGATGTCTCGGCTTGGGCGCTATGTCATAGCGGGTGTTCTGTTTACAGTTGCATCAACTATAGGGATTTTCGCTTGTGTGCTTCCGGGGTTGATCATCTTTGCGTCGATGCCGGTCTACGTGAACAAGGTGTTTACGACTGATCAGGGCGTTTGGGATTGTTTCACTTCCTCCTTTGCGTCCGTCTACGGTTCTGATAAAGGTTGGGCTTTGGTGGGTATTCAATTAATGGCCTTCCTGCTTGCTTTTGTGACTTGCGGCTTCTGCATTGTTGGCCTGATTGTGTATGTGCCAGTGGTGACTTTCTTTATCCAGCTCTACGTTTCACGTTCTGGTCTGGTTAGTGCCTCTTCATCTGTCTGAAGAGTGAAATCCTAATCAGAGTTTGATCATTTTATCGCCGCCCTTTTTGTAGGGCGGTTTTTTTTATGGGCTTGGGAATCCGGGAAAGCCCTTGAGGTGAAGGGCATAGCTGAAGAGGATCCGCAGTATCCAGTAGCTGAACAGTGCTGATGCTGCTATGGCTAGTGCGGCGAAGGACAGTTGTTTGGGTATCAGCCTGTTGGTTCGGATCGATGCAACGCTCCAGATCACAAGTGTTGCTGCTGCAATGGGCCCAAACAGGTGTAATTCGATTGAGCGATCGAGTTGTCCAGTCAAGGCCGCAGAGGTGGCGCGCGTCAGGAAACAGCCTGGACAGGGGATGCCTGTTAAGGCACGGAAAGGGCATCCCCAGCCGGGCAGATGAGGCTGCCAACCCTTCAACCAGAGATAACCCGTCAACACGGAAGGGATCAGGTGGCCGGCGTGCTGGAGTCTGCGCAGGAATACATTCATTCAGCCTTCTCGTCCGGCTTGATCGTTAGCGATCCACGGATCCCATGATTACGTCGATCGAGCCCAGGATCGCCATGATGTCGGCCACCTTGTGGCCTTTGAGGATGTGGGGAAGGATCTGCAGGTTGTTGCTGTCGGCAGCGCGGATCTTGAAGCGCCAGGGGGTGACATCGTTGTTGCCCTGGATGAAGACACCGATTTCGCCCTTGCCAGATTCCAGTCTGGTGTAGAGCTCACCATTGGGAATCTTGAAGGTTGGAGCAACCTTCTTGGCCACATACTGGTAATCGAATCCAGCGAATTCGCTCTTTTTACCTTCGGCCATTCGCTTGGCTTCGAGGTTTTCGGTTGGGCCTCCGGGGATCATCTCGCAGGCCTGCTGCAGGATGCTCAGAGACTGGCGCATCTCCTCGATCCGAACGCGGTAGCGGGCGAAACAATCACCTTCTTTCTCTGAGACGACCTTCCAGTCAAAGTCGTCGTAGCACTCGTAGTGATCAACTTTGCGAAGGTCCCAGGGCACGCCTGATGCGCGCAGCATGGGCCCGGACAGGCTCCAGTTGATTGCCTCATCGCGGCTAATCACCCCCAAGCCTTCGATGCGGCGCCGAAAGATCGGATTGTTTGTAATCAGCTTTTCGTATTCATCAATTTTCGGGCCGAACCAGTCGCAGAAATCGCGGCACTTTTCCAGCCAGCCAAAAGGCAGATCTGCAGCAACACCGCCAATTCGGAAGTAATTGTTATTGATCAGGCGCTGGCCTGTCGCTGCTTCCCAGAGGTCATAAATCATCTCCCGCTCGCGGAAGATGTAGAAGAAGGGGGTCTGAGCACCCACGTCTGCCAAGAAGGGACCCAACCAGAGCAGATGGTTGGCGATTCGGTTCAGCTCAAGCATCAGCACCCGGATGTAGCTCGCCCGCTTCGGCACCGGAATGTCCGCCAGGCGTTCCGGGGCATTGACCACGATCGCCTCGTAGAACATGCCCGCCGCATAGTCCATGCGGCTCACATAGGGCACGAACATCACGTTCGTGCGGTTCTCGGCAATCTTCTCCATGCCGCGGTGGAGATAGCCGATCACTGGCTCGCAATCCACCACGTCTTCGCCGTCGAGGGTCACCACCAGCCTCAATACCCCGTGCATGGAGGGGTGATGGGGGCCGAAGTTGACCACCATCGGCTCCGTGCGCGTTTCCAGCTGCGTCATGGGGCCGTGGCAATGCGAACGCATCGAGATATTAGGAAGGACCCATGCCCGATCAGTCACAGCTCCCTGAAGATGGGTTCGTTCATGTGCCGGTGTTGGCGGCTCCGCTGCTGCAGGCATTAGCCGCCAGTGCTGATGCTCCCTGGCAGAACGGTCTGTTGATTGACGCAACTCTGGGGGGCGCTGGCCACAGTTCTTTGCTGCTCGATCGTTACCCGGGGTTGCAACTGATCGGCCTCGATCAGGACGCCACAGCCCGGTCTGCTGCGTCGGAACGCCTGCGGCCCTATGGAGAGCGGGCGATTGTTGTGGCGACCAATTTCGCTGATTTCCGGCCTGAACAACCTGTGGATCTGGTGTTGGCGGATCTGGGGGTGAGTAGTCCGCAGTTGGATGTGGCGGCCAGGGGCTTCAGCTTCCGACTCGATGGCCCGCTCGACATGCGCATGAATCCAGAGGCAAACACTGAAACCGCGGCTGAATTAATCGAGCGACTCGAGGAAGCTGCTTTGGCGGATCTGATCTACGCCTATGGGGAGGAGCGTTTGTCACGGCGGATCGCCCGTCGTATCAAGAACGATTTGGCTACGCATGGTGCTTACGCAGGCACCGCAGCTCTGGCTTACGCGGTGGCGGGGTGTTATCCGCCCAAGGCTCGCCGAGGACGGATCCATCCGGCGACACGTACTTTTCAGGCCCTGCGCATTGCCGTGAACGATGAGCTTGGGGTGCTGGATCGCTTGCTTCAGCAGGCACCCGATTGGCTTAAGCCCAGTGGAGTGCTGGCGATCATCAGCTTCCATTCGTTGGAGGACCGACGGGTGAAAACAGCCTTTTTGCAGGACGAACGCCTCGAGCGGATCACCCGCAAGCCATTGACTGCTGATGAGCAGGAACAGGACACCAATCCGCGAAGCCGCAGCGCCAAACTGCGGCTCGCCCGTCGCCTGCCCCTGTCGAAGATCAGCTGAGGAATCCCGTGCTGTCCTCACTTCCGAAGATCTGTCGGTAGGCGGCTGTGGAGATGCAGATCACCACAGGGAATGCCGCCAACAGGCCGACGCAACAGAGAAGCAGGCCGGCGAGCAGGATCAAGGCCTCAATGATCAGAAGCAGCACCACCGACCACCAAGAAGGATCCACGCCGGAACGTCCGCTTTGGATCGTGTCGAAGGGATTGCCGTTCTGGATCAGGGCGATCCAGGGCAGAAACTTCTGGTTCACCGCCAGATAGATGAATACGACGGCGGCTGTAATGGCGGGGATGAACGCCAGGGACTCATTGAGCTGAGCCACTTCGCCACTGATCAAAAGGCTGATCCAGACGATGATGCCGAGAATGAGCGCCAGCACCAGCTGGTTAATGAACAGTCGACCGGCGGCTCCTCCGTCCAAGCGGATTAACTCTGAGAAATTGGGCTTCTCGTCATCAAGGGCTTTCCATGCACCTCGGATCAACCCGGTCACACCCCAGAGGCTAATGATCGTGCTGCCCAGCCAAGACACGACTAAGCCAATGATTTGAACAGTGGTGGAGGTGTTTCCGGCGAAAACCACGACCACATTGGCGATGGCCTGGAAGATGGCCGAAAGGACCCAAAAAAGGAGGACAAACAACACGAAGGGCCAGGGTGACTTCGTGAAGGCGTTCCAGCCGTCTTCGACGGCTCTCATCACCTGCAGTCTGGGACTGCCGCTTGAATCGGTCATGACCAGGGTGTTGAGGAAAAGGACTCTCGCCGGAACGTAGCGATTTGAACGGTTGTTTTCAGTGTCCCTGCCGCAAACCGTTCAACACGTCACTGATCGCTTGAATCGCGCGGTTGATGTCTTCCTTCTGGGTCATCCTGCCCAGGCTCAGTCGCAGAGAGGCATTCGCCTCCTCTCGGCTGAGGCCAAGAGCTTGCAGCACATGCGAGGGGCTGCCGGCGCTGCAGGCGGATCCGCTGCTGCAGTGCAGCCTGCCTCGTAGGGCTTGCTGTAGGCGGTTTCCGTTGATTCCTGCCACGTGGATGTTGAGGTTGTGGGGCAGTCGTTGTTCGAGTGCACCGTTGAGCTGCACGCCTTCGACCTGCTCCTGCAGGCCGCGCCAAAGCTGGTTGCGCAGTTCCATCATCCGGAGGCTGCGGGCATCGAGATCCTCAAGGGCGAGCTCTGCTGCGCGGGCCAGGCCCACGATCAGAGGCACCGGTAACGTTCCCGGCCGCAAACCACGCTCCTGTCCGCCTCCGAACTGCAGGGGCTGTAGTTTGATCCCTTCGCCGACGACAAGGGCGCCGATGCCCTTCGGGCCGTAGAGCTTGTGGCCGCTGATGCTGGCGAGGTCCACGCCAAGGCGCTTGGGGTGAAAAGGCATGTTGCCGAAGGCCTGGGCGGCGTCGCTGTGCAGCCGTGCCCCCTGTGCATGACAGACGTCTGCCAGCTGCTCCAGGGGTTGAATCACGCCGATCTCATTGTTGGCGGCCATCACACTCACCAGCATCGTGTCGGGCTGCAAGGCGTCTTCCACTTGGCTGGGGGTGACCAAGCCGTCTGCTCCCGTTGTGAGGAGTGTGAGGCGGAAGCCCTCCCTCTTCAGCTGCTGCAGGGGATCAAGCACAGCATGGTGTTCGGTGCAGACGCTGATCAGGTGGCCAGGGCGGCCCGCTTGCTCCGCCATCGCCCGGGCATGGCCCAGGAGGGCCAGATTGTTGGCCTCCGTGGCACCGCTCGTAAAGATCAACTGCTCTGGATCCACGTTCAGGCAGGCAGCGAGCCGGTCTCGGGCATCACTGACCGCGGCGGCTGCCATCAGCCCAAGCCGATGCTGACGGCTCGAGGGGTTGCCCCATTGGATCTGCCACCAGGGCTCCATCGCTTCAACCACCTCAGGAGCGCAGGGTGTCGTGGCTTGAAAGTCCAGCGCCACAGGTTTCTCGTCCCTGGCGTTGCGTTGAGGAGGGCTTGGCAGCATGGTGTGACCTCAGCTCCCGATGCGATGCGCGCCGTTCAACGAACGCTCAGTCTGATCCTTCTGGTTGGTTGTGGCTGGATCGGCCAATCCGCCGGTGCGATCGAACGGGATGAATTGCTCGAAAAGATGAAACGCATGCGTCCGCAGGAGATGACGATCCTGGAGACCAGGACGATCGACGGTGGCACTTACACACTTGGCATCTTTTCGGTTTCCTTGGACCCGACTGATAATGATCTTCGTCGCTACAAGCTTTGGCAGGAATTTGCCAACGATCTCGTGGTGCCCACAGAGTCGGTGAACTGCAGCACCGAGGGCCCGTTGCGGGTCACCCGTGATGCCGAGGCCATCTATGTGCGTCGTCTCAATCCTGGTGGATTGGTCACCACAGCGAACCGAGAGGATCATCTTGTGTGGTGGGCGGCCTGCCAGCCCGATCAGGCTGGAATTGATCCATCCACCCTCACAGATACAGCACGGGGGCTTGGCTATTCCACACTTCTTCTGGAATCGATCGAGACACTGCGTCTCCCCTAAGAGATAACACTCCTAGATTCCGTTCAGAACCTGTCAGGGCCATGACTTCCACCCCTCCCGGGGATGCAGATCCCCAGTCGATTGAAGCGTCCTCTCGTCCGGCCCCAAGGCTGTTGTTGGTGGATGATGAACCCGGGCTACGCACGGCGGTGCAGGCCTATCTCGAGGACGAAGGCTTTCAGGTGACCACGGCAGTGGACGGCCTTGACGGCTGGGAGAAGGCACAGCAGCTGATGCCGGATCTCGTGATCAGCGACGTGATGATGCCCCGCTGCGACGGCTACGGTTTGCTCGAGAAGATGCGTGGCGACGAACGCCTCGGGGGGACCCCGGTGATCTTCCTAACCGCTAAGGGCATGACCGCCGACCGCACCCAGGGTTATGTGGCTGGCGTGGATGACTACATCCCGAAGCCGTTCGACCCGGATGAATTGGTGGCCCGCGTGCGCAACGTGGTGAGCCGTCAGGATCGCTTGCTGACAGAGGCGGCTCGCTTTGCCGATGCCGACGTCGGACAGATGGCTCGGCAGATCAACGAGATCCGTTCGATGCTCTCGGGTTCAGCTGAAGCCGCCGCTGCTGATACGCCACAGCTCAGTTTCACCCCCCGAGAAGCAAGCGTGCTTCAGCTGGTCGCCGAGGGTCTCATGAATAAAGAAATCGCGCGCCAACTGGAAACTTCGATTCGCAATGTTGAGAAGTACGTGAGCCGCCTGTTCATTAAGACCGGCACGTCCAGTCGTACTGAATTGGTGCGCTTTGCCCTCCAGCACCGTTTGGTGGATTGATGGCGGTGCCGTCGGGATGGCGACCGGCTGCGTTCAATCAAGGATGGACCTATTGCGACCAGGTTGTAGCTGATGAGCTAGGCCATCGCGTCAGTGAGGTGATGGCATCCCGCCATCGCCATTCGTCGGCCTCGCTCTGGGCTCAGAGATTGCAGGCCGGGCAGCTCTCTTGCAATGGCGAGCCGTTGCTTATCGATGCTGCGGTGGCCATCGGTGACCAGATTCGCTGGAAGCGTCCGCCTTGGCGGGAAGAGGCGGTGCCTGATCAGTGGGAGACGATCCATGATGACGGTGATCTGCTGGTGATCAATAAGCCGTCGGGTCTGCCGGTGATGCCCGGTGGAGGATTCCTGCTCCACACCCTTACGGCCCTGCTGGAGCAGCGCAGTCGGGAGCGAGGGGAGTCTCTGGTTCCCAAGCCCGTGCACCGGCTCGGTCGATTTACCTCGGGGCTTCAGGTGTGCGCGCGCCGGCCGGAGACTCGCGCTGCTCTTTCCGCCCACTTCCGGCCGCAGGGAGGGTGCCGCAAGCTGTATCAAGCCTGGAGCCAGCGGGTGGAGGGGCTGGATCTTGAGCTGCCTTTACAGGTCTGCACTGATGTGGTGGAACGCCCCCACCCGCTGCTGGGTTGGGTCTGGGGGCCAGAGCCGCCTGATGACGCTCGGGGCGACGCGACCAGCGTGCGACGGCGACTCACCGCCCATTCCGAGCTGACCTTGTTGGAGCGAGGCGAGCAGGGCGATCGGCTTCAGGTGGCGATCACCACCGGTCGCCCCCATCAGATCCGCATTCATCTGGCCCAGCTGGGCAGCCCCCTGCTGGGCGATCCGCTGTACCTCCAGGGCCGTCACCTGGCCCCCTCTGCGACTCCAGGCGATGGGGGCTATCAGCTGCATGCCTGGCGCCTGGAGAAGCTGCCGAGCAACGTTTTAGATGTCTTGGTCTTTGAGGCGCCGTTGCCTGCTCCATTCCTCACAGCGGACTTAACCCAGCCTTCACGACACCGTTGCCAGCATGGGCGGTAACGGCTGATCTTTTCTGTGCGAGTTCCCGTTGCTGGTTCCGCTGCTGCTGTCCTGCTGTTCATCGCTGGATGCGGACTGATGCCAAACACCAAGCGTGATCGGCAACCGGAAGCGTCGAAGGCGTTGCAACTGGCGTTCTGCAGCATCAAAAGCGGCCAGTTTTTTGATCACAACAACGACGCTGTCGTGAGCGTGGGAGACCGGATCACTTATGTGGTCAGGGTGTCTCCGTTGCTGGAGGGAGGCACGCCGTCCTGCACCAATCCCACAGGCAGTTTCTACGGCGCTGAGCAGATCGTTGAGCGTCGCGAGGTTGGTAAGGGTCACTCGCAGTTCCTGACGGATCTGCAGGGAACGGTGATGCTGCCGGATGGCAATTTGCGTCTGATGGCCATGGGCACCATCCAGATCACGGATGGGGAGCGGTCTTTGCTGGCCCGCAGCGGGTCACAAACGTTTGGCATGCAAACGCTCTTCCCTGGGTCACATGCATTGTCTGTGCAGGGACAAGGTGGGCAATTCGCAGGTTTGCTTGGTTCAGCGCAACTGAAGGTTGGCGATCCACCGCTGCTGGCGGTTCGTCTCTTCCCCCAGGTGACCTTGAAGCGTTGATCCCGTGGAGCCTTTGTCTGATTCCGTCCCGGCCTGGGACCTTCACCTTCAACGTTGGCGAGACGCAGGTCTGATTGATGACGCTGCGGCGGCATCGATCGTGGCCTGGGAACAGGAGCGTCTGGAAGGACAACCGGCAAGGGCTCAGCCTGCGATGACCTGGCCAGTGCGGCTGTTGGTGCTGGTGGGCTCGCTGCTTTTTGCGGCTGGTGTGCTGTTGTTTGTCGCTGCCCATTGGGATCAGCTCTCACCGCTCAGCCGGTTTGGATTGCTTTGGTTGTGCACTGTGGCGATGCATCTCGGTGGCCACTGGTTTGCGCAGCGTCTGCCTGTGCTGTCGAAGGGGCTGCATGCCGTTGGAACGATCAGCCTGGGGGCTGGGGTGTTCCTTTGTGCCCAGATTTTCAACCTCGAGGTCAATTGGTCGCTCCGTTGGGGACTTCTGCTCTGGTCATTGGCGGCGGCGGCCGGCTGGTGGCTGCTGCGTCAGGGGCCGCAGTTGGTGCTGCTGAGTTTGCTGCTGCCCGGCTGGCTGGGGGCGCTGCTGGCCCTGGAGCTGGAGAGGTTCGACCCGGAGTTCAGTTCCTGGGCCGGGCTCCCCTGGGTCGTGAGCGGTGTGTTGTTGGCCCTCACCTATTTCACGGCGCCGATGCGCCCTGTCGCTGGCCCTGCCCAGCGCGTGTTGCTCTGGGTCGGCGGCCTCTTGTTGCCACCAGGGTTGATTGTGTTGGCGCTGGCGGCGTCCTCTCAACCACCAATCCCGTTGCCGTCGACCTGGCCCATGCTGCTGGCCTGGGGGCTCTTGCTGGGGCTGCCCATGCTGCTGGCCTGGCTGTTGCGCCGCCATCGGGCCTGGCCGTTGGCCGTGGCATTGGTCTGGATTCTGGTGGACCTGCAGCTGCAAGGTCAGGAGCTCACAGTGCTCAGCTTTCTGTGGTGGGGGCTTGGTGCCATCGGTCTGATGGCTTGGGGGACGGCGGAGGCCCGTGCTGAACGAATCAATTTCGGCACCGCCCTGTTTGCCATCACCTTGATGGGCTTTTACATCGCTGAAGTGATGGGGCGCTTGGAGCGCTCGTTGAGCCTGCTCGGATTGGGTTTGCTCTTTCTGTCTGGGGGCTGGGGCTTGAACCGTTTGCGTCGCTCGCTTTTGCCTGTTCAGAAGGAGACCCTGCAATGACAATGCGGCGTGCTGGTGTGTTTCTGGCGCTGTTCCAAGCCGGACTGTTGCTGCTCGTTGGCTTGAGCTTCTGGATGGAGCGCCTCACCTCACCACGGCTCTGGGCGCTGACGCAACCGGTGGATCCCAACCTCCCCATTCGTGGGCGTTACGTCAGCCTGCGTTTGCTCGTGCCGCTGTCGGGCGCCGAGACGTCTGAATCCACGACCCAGTCTGTCATTCTGCAGGCGCAAGGTGACCGGCTGGTGGCTCAGAACGATGGAGACGGTGAGCGCTATGCCGGTGAGTTGATTCGTCGGGACGGCCAAGCCCTGGTGGAGTTGACCGAGCCCCTGGCCCTGTTCATCCCTCCCGACGTCAACGATCCGTCGCGTCGCTCGCCCACGGATCCCCTCTGGGTTGAGGTGACGTTGCCGCGGAGCGGGGCGCCGCGTCCGATTCAGCTCGGTGTGCTGCGGCAAGGACGCTTGCGCCCCCTGAGCCTGCGTTGAGCTAATCAGCCGTAGGGCGGCGTCAACCTCAGGCTTTGCGGAACTCGATCAGGCGGGAGAAGTAGAAGGGGGCCTGGTTCAGGCTGCGGCGCACCAGCTTGAAGCCACAGGCTTCAGCGGCTTTGACGATGCCGGCTTCCTTGAGGGTGTACGCCCGGGTGGTTTTGCTGGGGCCGGGGAACAGTTGGCCAATTCCCTTGAGCAGTGCCAGCAGAGGGGTGTAAGGGGCGAAGCTCACGATCAGGCGCTCTTCGGTGAGGCTGCAGAGGTGTTTCACCATCTCTTCAGCTGCGGGCTGGGGGTAATGGATGAACACGTCGAGGCAGCAAACGGTGTGGAAAGAGCCGCGGATGCTTTCCAGATCGGATGCGCTGAAGTTGAGCTTGGCCATGTTGAGTCCGGCGTCACGGGCGCGGCGCTCGGCTTCCTTTGCCATCGCGTCCGAGATGTCGCTGGCCTGGATTGAGCCGGCGCCCATCGCGGCCAGGGGCAGGCTGAGGCTGCCCACACCGCAGCCGGCATCGCAGAAGCTCACGTTGGTGAGTTCGTTGCTGGTTTTGACCCAGTCGAGGACTTCATCCACGGTTTTCTGGTGGCCGATGCGGATGTTGCGCTGCACCTTGTTCACATCGTCGCTGTCGCTGTAGATGCGGTTCCAGCGATCGAAGCCAGTGGTTTCGAAGTAGCCCTTCACCTCCTGCTTTTCGGTCTGCTTGTTGTTCAGCAGCTGCTCGGGAGCCATGGGCGGTCGAGGGGGCGGATCGCGGGGATCCTAAGCAGCGTGCCGCCAGCTGAGCTGATGGTCGCTGTTCTCCCAGCGCCAGCGCAGCAGGTCTTGGAGGCTTTGGCCCACCAGAAGGGTCTCGAGTTTCGCTGCGGCGTTCGCTTCCAGCACTTCTCGAGGTGCCAAGGTGGCGGCCCAGATCGACGCTTCAGGCCTGTCCCCCCACGAGGCCAGACGAATGGCGCCGTCCAGCAATGGCAGGGTGACCCCTGCCAGGGTGCCGTCTTCCAGTCGGCAGGTTCCGTTGTCCACCAGAAGCACCCGTTCGTCCCAGCGATGGCGACCATCTGCAAGGCCATAGGGCGCTAGGGCGTCACTGACTAAGACCAGTTGATCCCCCGCGAGTTGCTGGAGCAGTATCGCCATGGTGGGATGCACATGGACGCCATCGGCGATCAGCCCCATGGCAATGTCCCCTTGGCGACAGGCTTCCGCGATAGGGCCGGGGCCCCTGTGATGCAGCCCGGGCATGGCATTGAAGCTATGCGTGAGCATCGTCACGCCATGGTCAAAGCCAGTGATTGCCTGCTCGGCCGAGGCGTTGGTATGTCCTAGTGCGACGCAGATGTTGAGATCCCGCAGCCGGCTGATCACGGCTGCTGCCCCCTCCAGCTCCGGGGCGAGAGTCATCAAGGCAATCTCCGCCTCGAAGCCTCCAATGCGTGCGTCCAGTGCTTCAAGGCTTGGGGCACAGAGATGCTCTCTGGGGTGGGCGCCCCGCCGTGCTTCTGCAAGGAACGGCCCCTCGAGATGGGCCCCGAGCAGATGACAGCGTTGGGGTTGCTTTTCCGCCCTGGCAGCCTGCAGGACTGCCAGGGATCGGCGTAGAGGTTCCACCGCGCAGGTGACGAGCGTGGGGCTGATCGCTTCCACTCCGTCTTGCCAGAGCTGATCCAGCAGCTTCAGGAGGCGGGGGAGATCAGCCTCCTGGAGTTCAGGGAAGGCCAGGCCATGGCCGCCGTTGATCTGCAGGTCCACGCCCATGGGGCTGAGCCAGTCGCCCTGCCAGTCTTCGCCGGCCATGGCCGCACTGGGCTGCATCGGCGTCAGTGCGTGAATGCGTTGGCGATGATCCACCTCGATTGACCAGAATTCCGGCGTTGCAGGATCTGTAGCGTCAGGACGTCGGGGCAGGCGGACGTTGGTGATCCGTCGCATGGCAGGTGACCGGAACGTGTCCGTGCGGGACGATGACAGTCTCGCCAGTTCGCACTCGCCCTGTCAGAACCGTGACCTCATTCCCCTCACAAGCGATGTCTGAGCAGCCCCGGGTTGCGGTGATCATGGGCAGTGATTCCGACTTGCCCAGCCTGCATCCGGCGGTGAAGGCTCTCGAAGACTTGGATGTTTCGGTGGAGGTGCGGGTGCTTTCGGCCCATCGCACCCCTCTAGAGATGGTTGCTTTTGCTCAGCAGGCCAGGGATCAAGGTTTTCGGGTGATCGTGGCTGGAGCTGGTGGGGCCGCCCATTTGCCCGGCATGGTGGCCTCGCTGACAACTCTTCCTGTGATCGGTGTGCCGGTCCAGAGTCGGGCTCTTTCGGGCGTTGATTCCCTCCATTCGATTGTGCAGATGCCTGGTGGTATCCCTGTGGCCACGGTGGCGATTGGCGGTGGTCTCAATGCAGGCCTGCTGGCGGCGCAGATCCTCGCGGTCGCCGATCCTGCCCTCACGACTCGGTTGCAGACCTACCGCCAGAGTCTCCATGACACGGTTGTGGCGAAGGATGCCCGTTTGTTGGAGCTTGGGGCGAGTGTCTATCTCGAGAACATGATCGATCGCTGACGCCCAGCCACGCACTTGAGCGTCTGCGCACAATGAAGCCAATTCGCCCGTTGCCATGCCCTGGCCCTTTTGGCTGCGCTGGTCTTTGGCCCTTCCGCTGGTCACGCTCAATCTGTACGTGTGCCGGCAGCTCCTGCTGCCCCTGGCGCCTTTCCCTGCACTCTTTTTGACGGCGGCACTGATCGCCTTTCTGCTCGACATTCCAACGCGCTGGCTGATGCGTAGCGGACTGCCCCGTTGGCTGGCGATCCTGTTCGTGACTGTGCTCACCGCCACTGGATTAGTGCTCGCTGCAGTCACCCTTGTGCCTTTGTTGATTGATCAGCTGGGCCAGCTGATCAATACCTTGCCCAGCTGGCTTGTGGCAGCAGAAGGCTGGATTAACCGGGTGCAGGACTGGTCTCTGCAGCGGGGACTTCCCAGTGATTTCGGTGATGTCAGCAGTGATCTGCTCACCCGCCTCAGTCGTGTTGCCAGTCAGTTCAGCCAGCGTCTGCTTGCCATCCTCGGAGCGACGCTTGGCACAACGATCAACACGGTGATTGTGCTGGTGTTGGCTGTGTTCTTTCTGCTTAGCGGGGATTCGATGACTGCCGGCCTGGCCCGTTGGCTGCCGGAGGCGTGGCGGGAGCTTGTGGTCACCACGATCACGGCAACATTCCGCGGCTATTTCGCTGGACAGGTGGTACTGGCTCTGATCCTCAGCCTCGGACAGATCGTGGTGTTCACCGTCTTGGGGATTCCTTATGGGGTGCTGTTCGCAGTGCTGATCGGCTTCACCACGTTGATCCCTTATGCCAGCGCCCTCATGATCGTGGCGGTCAGTGCCTTGTTGGCCATTCAGGATCCCCGCACTGGTTTAGAGATCCTTGCCGCCGCGATCGCTGTTGGCCAGATCGTCGATCAGGTGATTCAGCCTCACCTGATGGGCAATCTGCTTGGCCTGCAACCGGCCTGGCTGTTGATTGTCCTGCCCGTGGGGGCAAGGGCAGGAGATCTGTTCGGCTTTGGCTCCTTGCTTGGGTTGCTGCTGGCTGTGCCCGTCGCCAGTTGCACCAAAACGTTTGTGGATGCCTGGCAGTCCGAGGTCAGGCCTGGGACGGAATAATGCCCTGGTCGATCAGGGTACGGACCACCTGATTGACGCAGGCCTCCAGATCGCTGGCGCCGGTGTCGACAGACAGCTCCGGTCTCTCCGGGGCTTCGTAGGGGCTTGAAATGCCTGTGAATTCCTTGATCTCACCTGCGCGTGCCTTGGCGTAAAGCCCCTTGGTGTCACGTTGTTCGCAAACGCTGAGGTCTGCTGAGCAGAAGATCTCGATGAAATCGCCGTTCTCCACCAATGCCCTGGCCTTGTCGCGGTCGGCGCGGAAAGGGGACACGAAGGCGGTGAGCACAATCACGCCTGCGTCGAGAAACAGCTTGGCCACCTCGCCGATGCGGCGGATGTTCTCCTCGCGGTCCGCGTCGGAGAAGCCCAGATCCTTGCAGAGGCCATGGCGCACATTGTCGCCATCGAGCACGTATGTGGCGAGCCCGCGCTCAAAGAGAGCCTGGTTCACGGCATTGGCGAGGGTGCTCTTGCCGGCACCGCTGAGGCCGGTGAACCAGAGGATGGTGCTGCGGTGCCCTCTCTGTTCGGCCCTGGCTGCCCGATCCACCGAGGCGTGGTGCCAGGCGATGTTGGTGGAGGCTCCCTGGTTCGTGAGATTGCCGTAGGTGGGCGTTGCGGACATGGAATCTGGCGTTTTCGGATGGCCATTGTCCCTCAGCTATGCCAGACGTGCCTTTCGGCTTCATCGTGCTGGGCCTCAACCTCCTGCCCGTTTGGGCCGGTATCCCTCTTTGGTCAGCAGCTCCAGGGTTAGTTCCACTTGATCCCCCTGCAGTTCCACCACCCCATCCTTTGCGGTGCCGCCGCTGCCGATGCGGCTTTTCAGTTTCTTGAGAAGACCTTTGAATCCGGCCGCATCAAGCTCGAGGCCGCGGATCACTGTCACAGTTTTGCCGCCCCGGCCACCACGGGTCGGTTGCACCCGCACGATCTGCTCAGCCTTGGGTGTCGGATCTGTTGCCGGACCACTTGGGCGCTGCAGACTGTCGCCGCTGCTGAATTCCTGCCAGCCTCCCTTTGGCATTGCCCTCCTGTCATCACCTCCATCCTGCCGTTCCTGCAATGACCGTTCCCGTCTCCGCTCCTCATTGGGCTGATTCAAGCCAGGGCCTCGGTCGCTGGATCGAGCGGCTGATCAGCATCGGTGTCTTGCGCAGGCCCCTGTTTTTTCAAGCTCGGCAGCTGATTATCCGTACCGCTGAACGCAATGGCATCCCATGGCGACGACGGCGTTCGGAACTCAGGGATGCAGCGACACCTCTGCTCGCTCAGAGCACCACTCCTGGTCTGTTACCTCCCGACTACTACCGCGTGCGGTTTCATGCTTATGAAGAAGGCAATCTCTGCTGGCAGGCCGCGGCAGAGGCTGAGCAGGCCACTGATGCGATGGCGTTGAGGGTTTGGCCTGAGGAAACACTCAGTCCAGGGCAGGCGCAGGCCCGCCTTAGGAATGCGATCCATCAGGCGGTGGAACCCATGCTCAGCGGTCGACTGGAGCAGGTGCTTGATCTCGGTTGTTCGGTGGGTGTCAGCACCCAGGCCCTGGCTGATTGGCTGGCGGGTCGTGCTGCTGCGGCTGGGAAGGCTTCGCCACGGGTTGTGGGGCTGGACCTCTCCCCCGAAATGCTCGCCGTTGCAAGGGTTCGTGATGTGGACGGGGTCGTGGCGGAGTGGCGCCATGCGGCGGCTGAACACACCGGGTTGGCGGCTGGTTGTATCGATCTGATCAGCCTGCAGTTCGTTTGCCATGAACTTCCCCAGACGGCAACCCATGCCGTGCTGAAGGAGGCAGCCCGCTTGCTGCGACCTGGTGGCGTGCTGGTGATGGTGGATCAGGATCCCGCCTCCTCGGTCTTACAGGCCCTGCCGGCTCCAGTGGCCACCCTGCTCAAGAGCACTGAGCCGTATATCGAGCAGTATTTCGGCCTCGATATGGAAGCTGCCCTCCATGCCGCTGGTTTCCATGCCCTCGAGGTGAGTGCTTGTGATCCGCGGCATCGTGTGATCGCCTGCTTACGCTGATCCCACGCTTCAGCGTCCGCATGTGCGGTCGTTTGTTCTGTGACCAGCACCCTGCCTTCCCAGCCCACCGATGCGGATCTGGCCGTGAATGCCAGGCCTTCAGATCGGGGCAGATTTGGGCGGTATGGCGGCCAGTATGTGCCGGAAACCCTGATGCCAGCTTTGGCTGAGCTGGAGCTAGCCGCCGCCAAAGCTTGGAAGGATCCCGCTTTCACTGCTGAGTTGGATCGACTTCTGCGCAGCTATGTGGGGCGTGAGACACCTCTCTATGAAGCCGAGCGCCTCACCAACCATTACCGCCGCGCCGATGGTGGTCCGCGCATCTGGCTGAAGCGTGAGGACCTCAATCACACCGGTGCCCACAAGATCAACAATGCCCTTGGCCAGGCTCTTCTTGCCCTGCGCATGGGCAAAAAGCGGATCATCGCCGAAACAGGGGCCGGCCAGCATGGTGTGGCTACAGCCACGGTGTGTGCCCGCTTCGGTCTGGACTGTGTTGTGTATATGGGCGCCGAAGACATGCGTCGTCAGGCGCTGAATGTCTTCCGCATGCGTCTTCTCGGTGCCACTGTGCAACCTGTGACAGCTGGGACAGCCACCCTGAAGGACGCCACCAGCGAAGCAATTCGCGACTGGGTAACGAATGTGGAAACCACCCACTACATTCTCGGCTCGGTTGCGGGTCCGCATCCCTATCCGATGCTCGTGCGCGACTTCCACGCTGTGATCGGTGAGGAGGCCAAGCGACAGTGCCAGGAATCCTTCGGGCGTCTGCCGGACGTGCTGGTGGCCTGCGTTGGCGGTGGATCAAACGCGATGGGCCTATTCCATCCCTTTGTGCAGGACAAAGCTGTACGCCTGATCGGGGTAGAAGCGGCCGGTGATGGTGTCGAGACCGGGCGTCATGCGGCCACGATCACTGAAGGGCGTGTCGGTGTCCTGCACGGGGCCATGAGTCTGCTCCTGCAGGACGGTGACGGTCAGGTCCAGGAAGCCCACTCAATCAGCGCAGGCCTCGATTACCCCGGCGTTGGCCCAGAGCACAGCTATCTGCGTGAGATCGGTCGGGCTGAGTATGGCGCCGTTACCGATGCGCAGGCTTTGACAGCTCTGCAGCTTGTGAGCCAACTCGAGGGCATCATCCCCGCCCTCGAAACGGCCCATGCCTTTGCCTGGTTGGAACAGCTCTGTCCCACCCTCAGTGACGGTACTGAAGTTGTCCTCAACTGTTCCGGTCGTGGAGACAAGGATGTGAACGCAGTGGCAGAGCGATTAGGAACTGCGCTGGGTGCTTGATCCCCAATCGTCTGGTCTCTACGACAGAAGCCGTTCAAGGGTCCGGGCCACTGACTGCACGGCTGCCAAAGCAGTGGCATAAGCCATGCGCATGGGGCCGACCAGGGCTACTTGGCCGATTCCTTCGCCTCCGCTGCGATAGGGAGCCTGCACCACAGAACACTGGTGAAGGGCTGTCTGAGGATGTTCCTGCCCGATCCAGACACCACCGCAGGGATGACAGTGGCTTGGGGCGAGGGCTGTGGGTTGTTCATCCATCAGTTCCAGCAGCGGCCGGACCCGAGCGCTTTGGCTGAATTCCGGCTCGGCGATCAATCGAGAGACTCCGTGAAACACACTTCTGGACTCTTGCGGCGTCTCCAGTTGCTGATGGCTATGGATCGCATCCTGCAGGGCTCGACCACAGTCCTGCAGTTCCAGTGGCAGCGATTCCCAAGCGATTTGGCCATTGCCGTTGTGCTCCAGCTGCCTCCGTGTCCACAGCTCGATCGCTTCGATTTGATGCTCACTTCCGTGGGGAAGGCGAAGGTTGAGATGGCTTGCCTGGCTTGAGTTCTGAACCAGCATCACCAGAAGACGCTCCTCACTGCGCACCAAGCGGAGTGCTTCGAGAGCCGGTTGCAACCGGGTCGGGTGGGTGATCAGGCTCATCAGGCCTGTGAAGTCGGTGAGGCGCCGGGCCATCTGTTGGAGCAGATCGTCGAGTGCGGCCCAGCGCAGGCTGAGTTGGGTCAGTTCTTGCTCCAAATGTTGAGCGGCTGCTCCCGGCGGTGGTAGCAGGCAGTCCACGTAATGGCGGTAGCCGCGAGGGCTGGGCACGCGGCCTGCGGAGGTATGGGGCTGGGTGAGCAGTCCCCGCTGCTCAAGGGCTCCCATCGCGTAGCGCACCGTGGCTGAGCTCGCCTTGAGGCCAAAGCGCTTGACGAGCGTGCGGCTGCCCACCGGTTCAATGGTGTCGACATAGTGGTGCACCGTGGCTCGCAGCACTTCCTGTTGTCGGCTGGGCAGGGGTTCCAAGACGTTGGTGTCACCACCTCGATCGTACGGGGCGTGTTCGCTTAGTACCGCGGCACGCCAGGGTCCACCTGCTGGCTCCAGGCATCAATGCCGCCATCCAGATTCCAGACGGTTAGTTCAGGGCGTTGCGCCAGTAGCCAGCAGCCGAATTGCCAGCTGCGCACCCCGGCATGGCAGACCACAACAACATCTTGGTCACCATTGAATTGGTCCAGGAGATCGTCCATCCAGCGATCGGCTGCGCTGAGGGGCAGATGCAAGACATCACCTGGAAACGCTGCGACAGCCAGTTCCTGGTCTTCTCTGACATCGACAATTCTTGGAGGGTTTGCGTCCTCAAGCAGGTGTTGAAGATTCACCGCTGAGAGGGGTTTGGGCCGGCCTGCGGCATCGGGGTTGATCATCGATTCATTCTGAATCCCCCTGGCATCTGCCCCGGAATGGACAAAGATGTCGTCAATTGGCTTGATCGCCGGCCCATGAAGGCCCGCTCTTTTCTTCTCGCTATCGCCGCCTCGGTGCTGCTCCTGCTCACCTCGGCTGCAGGGATTTGGTGGACGATGGCTTGGCAGAGTCCTCTGCGCCAAGCCCAGCGTCCGTTGGAGCTGCCTCGGGCAGCTCAGTTCGTGCCGCGTCAGGCAGCTCTGAGCCTTCATTGGCTCATGGATCCCGGGCGATTGCCAGCCTATGCAGAGGCCGTTGCACCCTCGAAGCAGCGCCGTGCTGCCCGTGAGGCTGTGCAACAGCTGCGTGATGGGGCTTTTGCTCTGGCCGGGCTGGAGTACAGCGATGAGTTGTCCGACTGGCTTGGGCCTGAAGTGAGTCTCGCCCTGCTCGATTCGGGCGGAGATGATGGACGCCTGGGTTGGGTGCTGGCTCTTTCCAGTCGGGATCCAGATGGTCCGCGGCGGTTTTTGCAGCGTTTCTGGCAGACCCGCAGTTTGGCCGGCACAGATCTGCAGGTCAGTAGTTACCGCGGTATGGGCGTGATTAGTGGCCGTGGTGCCTTGCTGGGGCGCGATCCTCAGCCCCTTGCCACGGCTTTGATCGACAATGATCTCCTGCTGCTTGCCTCGGGTCGAGGCGTGCTTGAGCAGGCCCTCGATGTCTCCCAACTCGACGATCAACATCAGCTCGGTGATGCTGATCTTCAGCGTCGCTTAACCGAGCTTGGCGATGGGGTGGCCCTGGTCACGGCATCCCCTCAGGCGCTCGGTTCATGGCTGGGCCTGCCTGCTGAGCTGGCGAACCATTCCGACTTGGATGGGTTGGTGGCGTCCCTAGGTGTCCAAGGGGCTGATCTGGCGGTGGATGGAATGCTGCGTTTCCGGTCTCCCGTGGTGGCGGCAGAGGCCTCCAGCACTGACGCAGCCGCGGCTCGTGAGGCTCTCTTGGAGTTTGCAGGGGGCAGCGCCGATGCCCTAGCGCTGCTCACCAATCCCTCTGCCCTATTGGAGATGGCCAACGACGATCCTCAGGCGCAATTGCTGGGCCCATTGCTACGGGGACAGCTCCAGGCCTTGGCATCCCCGGCTCTGGATGCCATTAGTGCCCGGAATGACGGCCCGATGCTGTGGGAACAGCAGCCGCAGGGATGGTTGGTGGGGACTGAGGCAGGGCGTCCGGGATTTGATGCTGTCGATGCCGCCCTGAGCGCAGAAGGCCTGGCCGCTTCGTCACTTGATGCTGAACGTGGTCAGCTCACGGTCTGGACCCGTTTACAGCGCAAACGCAGTCATGGTCAGGAGTCGTTGCAGGCTGAGCTGGCGGTGGCCCTTGCCCGTGAGGGACGTCAGGAATGGTGGGGGGAAAGTCTTGACACGGTGCAGCAGCGTCGCGATGACAAGCCACTCCAGCAGCGCTTACAGCAATTGAAGGCGTTGGAGGACCAACAGCTGCCGCTGCCCCAGCAACTGGCACTGGCCGCGCCCCTCAGTCGTGAACAGCTGCAGCGTTGGCGCCCCTGGACATTGGTGCAGACCGTGGCAGGTCGCTCCCTGTTGGATCAGGTGCAGGGGTTGGCCGTGGCTGTGGGGCCGGACCCCACGGATGACACGGCGTTATTCGCTGATCAGGCTGGTGGTGGCAACACCCTGCGCTTGCGTGCCCTGCTCAACCTGGGTTGATCTCTTCCTGCTTCGTCATGGGATCGCGGTGGAACGCTTTGCGGGCCGCGATCACCCCGACCGTTCACTAACTCAGCGCGGTCGACAACGCGTCGATGCTGTGCTGACACACCTGGTGACGGCGGGTCTCCGTGCCGATCGCTTGATCTCTAGTCCATACGCTCGGGCCTTGGAAACGGCGTGGCTGGCCTACCGCGCCGGCTTGGCACCTGAACCGGAGTGCTCATCCTTTCTCAAGCCGGGTGGCGATCATCACGCCCTGCTTCCCCAGCTCCAGGGGCGATGCCTGTTGGTCGGCCATGAACCTGATCTCAGCGCTTTTGCCGCTGCCCTTCTTGCAGCCCCACCAGGACTCTTGCGCATGCGCAAAGCGGGCTTCTGCCATCTGCGATGGCCGAGCACAGAGCTGCCTGTCGTCGGGACCGCGCGCTTGGAGCTGTTGTTGCGGCCAGGGCTGCTCTTGCGCGGCGCCGATTAGGTTGCACTGGCGATGCAGGTTGGGGGTGGGACAGTCTTCAGTTGAGGAGATCCGCCACGAGCGGACAGGCATCGTTTTCCGCCCCGGGCTGGATGGGGTGCCTGCCACCCAGTCGTCCATCTGTGACATCGACGGTCAGCAGGGGCGTTTGTCCTATCGCGGCTATCCGCTGGAGGAACTCGCCGCCGAGAGCACCTTTCTGGAAACGGCTTATTTGCTGATTTGGGGTGAGCTGCCCACCACTGACCAGCTCAAGGCCTTCGAGCATGAGGTGCAGATGCACCGGCGGGTGAGCTTCCGGGTGCGGGACATGATGAAGTGCTTCCCGGCCACCGGTCACCCCATGGATGCCCTGCAGTCGAGCGCAGCATCCCTTGGATTGTTCTATTCCCGTCGGGCCATTGACGACCCCAAATACATCTATGCGGCGGTGGTGCGGCTGATCGCCAAGATCCCCACGATGGTGGCTGCGTTCCAGCTGATTCGCAAAGGCCAAGATCCGATCCAGCCCCGCGACGATCTGGCTTATTCCGCCAATTTTCTCTACATGCTCACGGAGCGGGAACCTGATCCGTTTGCCGCCCGCATTTTTGATCGCTGTCTGATGCTTCACGCCGAGCACAGCCTCAATGCCAGTACGTTCAGTGCTCGAGTCACGGCGAGCACGCTCACCGATCCCTACGCCGTGGTTGCGTCCGCAGTCGGGACCTTGGCCGGTCCTCTACACGGCGGCGCTAATGAAGATGTGCTGGCCATGCTGGAAGAGATCAGCTCTCCTGATCAGGCGGCGGCTTATCTCGATGACGCGATTGCGAACAAGCGCAAGGTGATGGGTTTTGGTCACCGGGAATACAGGGTGAAGGACCCTCGGGCGGTGATTCTTCAGGCTCTTGTCGAGGAGATGTTTGAGCGCTTCGGTCACGACGAGCTCTATGACGTCGCCCGCGCCCTGGAGGCTGCTGCCGAAACCAGGCTTGGACCGAAGGGCATCTATCCCAATGTCGATTTCTATTCCGGACTCGTCTATCGGAAACTGGGGATTCCCCGCGATCTGTTCACACCAGTGTTTGCCATTTCCCGGGTGGCAGGTTGGTTGGCCCATTGGCGGGAACAGCTCGGTGCCAACAGGATTTTCCGTCCCTCGCAGATCTACACAGGCAGTACCCAGCGCAGCTGGATACCGCTTGAAAGCCGCCTCCCGACTGCGGGCGCCTAAGTTGCTTCCATCTCACCCCTGAACATGGTGACCTCCCTTGCCACCACAATGACGGCCCTGGTGAGCCCCGGTTTGGACCTGGAGTTCAGTTTCAGCCAGGCATTGCAAGGACTCGGCCTGTCTCCTGACGTCGCTCATCTGCTTTGGCTGCCTCTGCCGATGCTGCTGGTGCTTGTGGCGGCTGTCGTGGGTGTGCTGGTCACGGTTTGGCTGGAACGCAAGATCTCGGCGGCCGTTCAGCAGCGCATTGGCCCTGAATACGCTGGTGCCCTTGGGGTGCTTCAGCCGCTAGCTGATGGCCTCAAGCTGCTGGTGAAAGAGGACATCATTCCGGCTCGGGCCGACAGCGTGCTGTTCACACTTGGCCCGGTGCTCGTGGTGGTGCCGGTCATCTTGTCTTGGCTGATCGTCCCTTTTGGCCAGAACCTGCTCGTGAGCAATGTGGGGGTTGGCATCTTCCTCTGGATCTCGCTTAGCAGCATTCAGCCGATTGGCCTGCTGATGAGCGGCTACGCCTCCAACAACAAGTACTCCCTGCTTGGCGGATTGAGGGCTGCGGCCCAGTCGATCAGCTACGAGATCCCCCTCGCTCTGGCTGTCCTGGCTGTCGTGATGATGAGCAATTCCCTCAGCACGATTGACATCGTCGACCAGCAGACCGGTGCCGGTTTGCTCAGCTGGAATATCTGGCGTCAGCCCGTGGGCTTTCTGATCTTCTGGATCTGTGCTCTGGCTGAATGCGAACGTCTTCCTTTCGATCTTCCGGAAGCAGAGGAAGAGCTGGTCGCCGGGTATCAGACCGAGTACGCCGGGATGAAGTTCGCCCTCTTCTATCTCGGCAGCTACATCAACCTGGTGCTTTCTGCCCTGTTGGTGTCGGTTCTCTATCTCGGCGGGTGGGGCTTCCCGATTCCTGTGGAATGGCTGGCAGGCTGGATGGGCCAGTCGGTTGATGCACCGCTTGTGCAGGTGATTACAGGCACCGTAGGCATCGTGATGACGGTGCTCAAGGCTTATCTTCTGGTCTTTTTTGCCATCCTGTTGCGCTGGACCACCCCGCGGGTCAGGATCGATCAGCTCCTCAATCTGGGCTGGAAGTTCCTTCTCCCGCTTGCCTTGGTCAACCTGTTGGTGACAGCTGCACTGAAATTGGCCTTTCCCGTGGCTTTCGGCGGTTGAATCCGCCTAGCCCCGCCCCCCTCGTTCTCACACCGTTCCACTTCCTCCCAGGCCATGTTCGGATTCCTCAAGCAGGTTGGTGACTACACCAGGGATGCCGTTGATGCGGCACGCAACCTGACCCAGGGATTGGCAGTCACGTTTGACCACATGCAGCGTCGTCCCGTGACGGTGCAATATCCCTACGAAAAGCTGATCCCGTCCGAGCGTTATCGCGGCCGGATTCACTACGAATTCGACAAGTGCATCGCTTGCGAGGTGTGCGTTCGGGTCTGTCCCATCAACCTGCCAGTCGTCGACTGGGTGATGAACAAGCAGACCAAGAAAAAGGAGCTGCGCAACTATTCGATCGACTTCGGTGTCTGTATTTTCTGTGGCAACTGCGTGGAGTATTGCCCCACGAATTGTCTGTCGATGACTGAGGAATACGAGTTAGCAGCCTTCGATCGCCACAGCCTCAACTTCGACAATGTCGCTCTTGGGCGTCTGCCCACGAGCGTCACCACTGATGCTTCCGTGCAGCCACTTCGGGAGCTCGCCTATCTGCCTGTGGGTGAGATGGATCCCCATGGTGTTGCTGCTGACCGTCCAAGGGCGGGTCAGCTTCCTGATCAGGTGCTGGCTTCGATGCCCAAGTCGGCAGCGGATGGGGGAGAATCCTCTTCGACGACCACCAAGGAGGAGAACGCAGGATGACGATTGCTGCCTCAACCCAGCTCATCTGCTTCCTCGTTCTCGGCGCTGTGATCGCGATTGGCGGCCTGGGCGTTGTGCTGCTGAGCAACATCGTTTACTCCGCCTTTCTTCTGGGAGGCGTTTTCATGGCTGTGGCTGGCTTGTATCTGCTGCTCAATGCCAGTTTTGTGGCAGCGGCCCAGGTCTTGGTCTATGTCGGAGCGGTGAACGTCTTGATCCTGTTCGCGATCATGCTCGTGAATAAACGGGAAGATCTGGAACCGATCAAGGGCCTGCCAACGCGTCGCTTGCTCTCAGGAGGAGTCTGCGCCGGTCTGTTTGCCTTGCTGGTCAGGGTTGCTTTCACGACCCCCTGGGCCGTGCCTGGCCCAGAGGCCGTCGGTGAGGGCGCAACCGTTCGGATTGGTGAGCACCTCTTCACCGATTACCTTCTGCCCTTTGAGCTGGCTTCCGTTCTTCTGCTGATGGCGATGATCGGCGCGATCGTTTTGGCCCGTCGAGATGTGCAAGCAACGGATCTGGGCACGGGGCAGTCGGCTGATCAGGGACTGATTGAAAAGTCCCGTACTCCTCTCTTGGTGGATCAGCCCCCCGCCTGAACCGGTGCTGTTCTGAATCTCTTCCTTTTATCTGCACCCCATGTCTGAGCTGCTGAACGGATCCGTACCTCTCGAGGCGTATCTTCTGCTGGCTGCAGTGTTGTTCTGCACCGGTGTCTGGGGTCTGATCAACAGCCGTAATGCAGTGCGCGTGCTGATGAGTATCGAGCTGATGCTTAATGGGGTGAACATCAATCTGATGGCCTTCTCCTCCTATGTGGATGGTGATTTAATTCGGGGCCAGGTGTTCGCTGTTTTCGTTATCACCGTGGCTGCTGCCGAGGCAGCCGTGGGTCTTGCGATTCTGCTGTCGCTTTATCGCAATCGCGTCACAGTGGATATGGAACGCTTCAACCTGCTGCGCTGGTGATCTCCGGCGCCTACGCCCCATGCGCCTTGATCGGGTCTGGTTGATTTACAGAGCAGATAGCTTGGCTGCCTTGCGGGAAGCCAGGCGCTGCGCTGATGACCTCACCTCTCTCGGGGCCGAGGTCACCCTGGCCATGAGTGGCCCGAAGGCCAATCCCTTCCCTGGTCTGATGGCCTCCGAACCCACATTGCCCAATGTGGCTGTTGTGCTCGGAGGCGATGGCACCGTTCTCGGAGCAGCTCGGCATCTGGCGGTGCATGACGTGCCGATTCTCTGTTTCAACGTCGGGGGGCACTTGGGTTTCCTGACCCATGACTCCACCATGTTGGGTGGGCTTGAGCTCTGGCAGCGTCTGATTGATGATCAGTTCGCTCTGGAGCAGCGCATGATGCTGCAGGCAACGGTCCATCACGGCCGTGACCTCCGCTGTGCAATGGAGGACGGCAGCCGCTCCCAGGTTCCTGCGGATGCATCCGATGCGCTGGAGCGACATTGGGCCCTGAACGATCTTTACTTGCGCCCCCATCGAGAAGACCTCGCCCCCACTTGCATTCTCGAGTTGGAGATCGATGGTGAGGTGGTTGATCAGGTGCGCGGTGATGGGCTGATCCTGGCCACGCCGACGGGCTCGACGGGCTATGCCATGGCCTCAGGTGGACCCATCCTGCATCCAGGGATCGATGCGATCATCGTCAGCCCCATTTGTCCGATGAGTTTGTCGAGTCGGCCGGTCGTGGTGCCTCCCCGCTCTCGGTTGATGATTTGGCCACTGGGTGAAGGAGAACGGCCTGTGAAGCTCTGGAAAGATGGAGTGGCAGGTGCCGTTCTGGAGCCAGGTGAATGCTGCATGGTGCAGCGTGCCCCCCACCATGCCTTGATGCTCCAATTGGATAGAAAGCCCTCCTATTACCGAACACTGGCGCAGAAGCTTCACTGGGCGGGCAGTCTTGTCGCTTCGGAGCCATCCCCCAACTGAGGCGATCCCATGCCCCTTGAGATCGAACGTCGTTTTCTGGTCCGATCGGAAGGGTGGCGGACCCTCGCTGGAGCACCCCAGTCGCTTCGACAGGGTTATTTGGCCACTTCTGAGCAGGGGATCACCGTGAGGATGCGGATTCGCGCAGAGCAGGCAGCGTGGTTGACCCTCAAGGCTCCAGCCGCTGGCTTCGCCAGCCATGAGTTCGAATATCCATTGCCACTCGATGATGCGGAAGCGCTTTGGGAGCTTGCTCCCCATCGACTGACCAAGATTCGCTATGGCCTTGATCTTCCTGGTGGTGACTGGGTGGTGGATTGCTTTACGGGGGAGAATGCACCCTTGGTTTTGGCGGAGGTGGAGCTGCCATCGATGCAGACCTCTGTGGTGATTCCTGACTGGTGTGGACAGGAAATCACCGGTGACAAGCGTTGGAGCAACGCTGCCTTGGCCTTGCAGCCCATGAAGCTATGGCCCCAGACTTTGAAAGCCTCTTTCGATTTGCTTTAGATTTGGGGAGAAGGTGTCGTGCCTCTCCGGCGCGGAATGCACCCTGGGATCAGGAGACGCGGCGATGTACGGCCTTTATGACACCGATGGGATTCTTCGCTTCATGGGTGGAGACCGTGAAGCTTGTGAGGCTTACGCCGCTCTGTTCTCGCTGCCCCTCGCCAGCTGTTCTTTGCTGCCAATGCCCCGCCCTGCAGCCCAGGTGTTCAGGAAGCGTCGCTCTCGTCGTGAGGGAGCACGCAGCAGTTAAAGCCATCCCGGCAGATCTTGCCGTGATCCATGGCCCAGTTCAGCAGGGCCACGCGGTTCTTGGACCCTGTTTTCGTGAAGACATTGCTCACGTGGTTGTCCACCGTGCGCTTGCTGATGGTGAGACGTTCGGCAATTTCCTGATTGGTCAGCCCTTCAGCCACCAGTTCGATGATCTCAAGCTCGCGGCTAGACAGGGAAACATTCATTGAGCCCGGGGTGTTGCCGCTGCTCATCGTCCCCGTCTCTTCATCGTCACTTCATCCTAGGCACGTTCTGGCGGTGTGATCCCGATCGCCCATAGTGACGGCTGGGAGAAGACGATTAGAGATGGACAGCACGGCGCTGCAGCACAGTCTTACCGCTGGTCAGCCAACCATTACGGCAGAAGTGATGCCTCCGCGAGGCGGTGATGTGCGCCATACCCTGGCGATGGCGGCAGCCTTGCGTGGCAGGGTGCACGCTGTGAATGTCACAGATGGCAGCCGTGCTGTGATGCGCATGAGCAGCCTGGCGGTGTGCCGGTTGCTGCTGGATCACGGGATGGAGCCGGTGCTGCAGATCGCCTGTCGTGACCGTAATCGCATTGCTCTTCAAGCCGATCTGCTTGGCGCCCATGCCCTAGGTATCCGCAATCTTCTCTGCCTGACCGGTGATCCTGTGACCGCCGGGGATCAGCCCAAGGTGCGTCCGGTGAATGAGCTGGAATCAGTGCGTCTCTTGCATCAGGTCACGGCTTTCAACCGCGGCGAGGACCCAGTCAAGGGTGATCTGGCCGACGGACCCACGGCTTTGTTCGCCGGTGCTGCCGCTGATCCACACTGCTCCAGCCAGAGTGGTCTTCTGAGGCGCCTCGAGCGCAAGCGGGAGGCTGGCGCACGCTTCCTTCAGACCCAGATGGTGATGGATGGGGCAGTGCTGGAGAGGTTCTGCACAGATCTGGCTGCACCCCTAGAGCTGCCGGTGCTGGCCGGGGTATTTCTGCTGAAATCAGCCAAGAATGCCGGCTTCATCAATCGCATGGTGCCTGGAGCCTGCATTCCTGATGCGCTGATCGCCCGCTTGGAGGCTGCGGAAGATCCTGCCGCAGAGGGGATTGCCATCGCGGCGGAGCAGGTGCAGCGCTACATGGGGATTGCTCAGGGTGTGCATTTGATGGCTGTGCGTGCAGAGGAACGGATTCCTTTGGTGCTTGAACAAGCGGGTGTTAGCCCGGTGTCGGTGTGAGATCTGTACCGAGCAGTTCTGCCATGGCCTTCTGCTGAGGTGATGGCTCGATCAAATCCGCTCGTCTGGCATCGGTGATCAGCCAGTCGAGGGCAGCTTCCTGAAGGTCGAAATGGTCGCCATTGCGGCCAACGCAGTAGCGACCAAAGACAAGCTTGTCGACCAACTGCACCCCTGCACCGATCCGTGAGTAGTCAAAGATGATCGAGTTGTCGATCACCGCGCCTTCGCAGATCGAGCAGCTTGGCCCGATCATGGTTGGGCCTATCAGGGTGGCGCCGTCTTCAATCTGGGTCATGCCACCCACGTAGATCGGTCCCTGAACGTTGATCTTGTCCCAGTTGGCAGCGACATTGAGGCCGGTGTAGACCCCAGGACGAACTTCCTTGCCGGGGATGCCAACCTGGCGCACTTCGCCCATCAGCACACTGCGAATCGCCTGCCAGTAATCAGGGACCTTGCCGATATCGACCCACTCGAAATCCATCGGCAGGGCGTAGAAGGGGGCTCCTTGGGACACCAGCTTGGGGAAGAGATCCGAGCCAATGTCAAAGGGCTGGCTTGAGGGGATGTGTTCGAAGATCTCCGGCTCAAAGATGTAGATGCCGGTGTTGATGGTGTCGCTGAGCGCTTCGTCGATGCTGGGCTTTTCTTGGAAGGCACTGATTTTGCCCGCTTCATCGGTCACCACCACGCCGTAGCTACTCACCTGGTCACGAGGCACTCGCTTGGTGACGATGCTGGCGATCGCTCCCTTTTCGCGGTGGCGGCGAACGGCTTCGCTCAGATCAAGGTCAATCAGGGCGTCGCCACAGAGCACCACAAAGGTGTCATCAAAGAAGGGTTGGAAGTCCTGAATCTTCTTGAGACCACCAGCGGAACCCAGCGCATCGCCAATCAGTTCACCGTCTTCGATGCGGCCTTCGAAGCTGTAGGCGATCTCAACCCCAAAGCGCTGACCGTCGCGGAAATAGTTCTCGATCTCTTCGGCCAGGTGAGACACGTTCACCATCACCTCTGTGAAGCCGTGTTCCTTCAGCAGCTCCAGGAGAAATTCCATCACTGGCTTCTGCAGGATCGGAATCATTGGTTTTGGGATCACATGCGTGATCGGCTGCACGCGGGTGCCCTTGCCTGCTGCCAGGATCATCGCCTTCATGGACGCATCAGGCCTCAGATCGATAGGTCAACATAAGGGCCAGATCAGGCTGCAACCGCTTCTCCGGCCGGCACAACAGCTGGCACGTTGAGCTTCGTAATCGGCAGTTGAGCCATGCTGCCTGACGCTAGGAGTCGTTTGAGCTGCAGTGGGCCATGCAGCGAGTCTCCCTGCTGCAGTTCGATCTGTCCCTGAGAGGACAGAAACAGAAGCGCCCAGAACACGCCGACGCGGTCGGTGTCGAGATCGGGCGCTGCCACTTCGCCCCAGCGCTGCACCAGCTGTTCAAAGTCCATCCAGTGCAGAACGTCTTCCCAGCTCTGCAGAAATTGACCGAGGGCAGCCGTTGTTTCCGGCAGCTTTTCACGGTGTGCAAGCGCGGCCACCTGGGCAATGGCTTCGCGGTTGCTGAAGCGTTTTGCTTTCTGCCGACGCCGCATCTCCAGCTCGTCGGTCTCGAGTTGATCAGCGATCGATTCCAGCTGTTCGATCAGTTCACCCAACGTCACCGGCCGACGAAGCGGGGGAGGGGCGACAGGCCGTCTTTCCAGATGCCGCTCTGGTCGTCGTGGCAGGTTGAAGTCGGGATCAAGCCAACCCTGATCTCCCAGCTCAGGTTCGAAACCCTCCTCAAAGACCGGTTCCGGGGGGAAGGTTTCCGCCTCGAGAATTTCGGCCTTGAGGCCTACCAGCACAGACGCGGCCAGAAAGGCCTCACTGCTGTCTGCCAGGTCTTTCTCGTAGCTACCTCCCTGACCTTGAAGGGCTGCAGCCACTTGACGAGGCACGTCAATCCTTTGACGCAGCTGGTCGAGGAAGCCATCAACCACTGCGATCACGTCAACATCCCAGGGGTCGAGATCCCCCCTCTGGGCTGCATCTTGAAGGAGGCGGATGGCGAGGCGTGCTCCTGCATCAGCTCTTTGGTTTCGGCTGATCTCGGGCAACATCACACACTTGCTGAACGCAAGGTATCGAGCCCTCAGCCGCTCCGCCAGCGATCAGACAGGGGATTCGCCTGACTCAGGAAGCACTGACATCGAGTTGTTCGACGTCACTGTCTTCGTCATCGCTGGCGGATGTCTTGGCAGAGGGGAGGAGGCCGAGCTGGGTTTCCACCGTGGAGCGATAGCGGTTGAGATCGGTTTCAAGCTCCTGGATTCGAACCTGCTGGGCTTGATATTCCTCGTCTTTGCCCACGGTGATCACCGTGTTGAGCATGCCGCTCCAGGTGGCGAAGAACCAGGCGGAAACGGCACCGATGCCTGAAGACAGCAGCAGTAGGGCTGCCAGTGGCATGGTGTATTTGAGTCCTGGCAGGACATGAACCGTCGTGGCAGCAGTGTTCTCAAGCGTGAAAAACACCATCGCCAGGCCGAAGGCGAAGATCAGGCCGAAGTTGATCTGACGCATGGCAGCAAGCAGTCGCGTCTGAAAATTACGAGCCTTGTTGGTCGTCGTCCGTTCAGATCGCCGAACGGACGAAGTTCGTTACGCCTGCGGGATGGATGGAGCCTGGATGAGTGTGGACACAATGGGTGAACTCCGAATCAGCGGAGCGGTTGGTTGGGTGATCCGTTCCATCGCCACCACATCCCGGTTCACAAGTGCTTCGATTGAGCTGCTGTAGCTGTCGGTCATCAGGCGGGGATAGAGGCCGATACCGATGATGGGCACCAAGAGGCAACCGATCACGTACACCTCGCGGGGCTCCGCATCCACAAGGTTCGTGTGCGACACCAGTTCGCTGTTCTCCTTGCCGAAAAAGATCTCGCGAAGCATCGAGAGCAGGTAGATCGGTGTGAGGATGACACCCACGGCGGCTAGGCCAGCGATCACGATCCGGAAAGTGAGGCTGTAGGCCTCGTCGGTGGCAAAGCCGGCAAACACCATCAGTTCGCTCACGAAGCCGCTCATGCCAGGCAGCGCCAGGGATGCCAGGGAGCACACAGTCCAGAGGGCGAACATCACCCGCATTTTCTGCCCCACGCCGCCCATCTCATCCAATTGGAGGGTATGGGTGCGGTCGTAGGTGGCTCCAACAAGGAAGAACAGACTGGCGCCAATCAGGCCGTGGCTGATCATCTGCAACATCGCTCCGCTGGTGCCAAGAGAGCTAAAACTGCCGATGCCAATCAGCACGAAACCCATGTGGCTGATTGAGCTGTAGGCGATCTTGCGTTTGAGGTTGCGTTGGGCGAAGGAGGTCAGGGCGGCGTAAATGATGTTCACCACGCCAAGCACCACAAGTAGAGGGGCGAACTGAGCGTGGGCCTCCGGCAAGATCTCTGCGTTGAAGCGCAGCAAGGCGTAGCCGCCCATCTTCAGGAGGATGCCCGCGAGAAGCATGTGCACCGGTGCCGTGGCTTCCCCATGGGCATCAGGGAGCCAGGTGTGGAGCGGCACAATCGGTAGCTTCACGCCAAAGGCGATCAGCAAGCCTGAGTAACAGAGCAGTTGAAAGCCAGTGCCGAAGCCTTTTTGGGCCAGCACGCTGTATTCGAAGTTGGGTGTGCCACCGCCGAAGAAGCCCATGGCCAGGGCTGCCAGCAGAATGAAAAGAGAGCTCCCCGCGGTGTAGATGATGAATTTGGTGGCTGCATATTGACGACGCTTCCCTCCCCAGATCGCCAGCAACAGGTAAACGGGGATGAGCTCCAGCTCCCAGGCAAGGAAAAACAGGAGCATGTCTTGCACAGCGAAAACGGCGATCTGGCCGCCATCCATCGCCAGGATCAAGAAGAAGAACAGCTTGGGCTTGAAGGTGACAGGCCAGGCGGCCAGCACCGCCAATGCGGTAATGAAGCTGGTGAGCAGGATCAGCGGCATGGAGAGACCATCCGCGCCTAAGGCCCATGTGAGGCCTAGATCTGGGAGCCAGCTCACCCGTTCGGATAGCTGCAGGCCGCTGACCCCTGGGTCATAGCCATTCAGATAGGCGGCAACGGTGATCAGAAAGGTGATCAGGGCGATGCCCAGCGCGAACCATCGCACTTGTTTCCCCTCCCCCTGGTCGGGGAAGAAAGGAACGATCAGGGCGCCGACGATCGGGAAAAGGATCGAAAGGCTCAGCCAGGGAACCCCCGCTGCGATCGCAGTGGCGGGGATGCCCACCGTCTGAGGATCAAAGGGAGGGCTGACGGCAAACTCCAGCACGTGCAAGCCTTTTCAGGTCTGCGTGGAGTGTAGAAACGTCTGGCCACTTGGCAGCTTTCCATCTGCTTTGGGACACACAGCGTCAGACAACCGGGTGCATCCAAGTGAGGCCAGGCTCAGCTGATTGGTCAGCCGAGGGCTCCGAACAGCACCACCATTGCGATCACTCCGCCAAACACAATCAGGGCGTAGAACTGAACCCGGCCGGTCTCGAAATACTTCAGACCTTCGCCGCTGCCAAGGGTCAGGAGGCCGGTCAGATTGACCACGCCATCCACAACCTTGGCGTCCACTTCCAGCACCTCTCTTGCCAGTTTGCGGCTGCCGCGAACGAAGAGTTTTTCGTTGATGGCGTCTAAATACCATTTGTTGGCCAGGAAGGCATTGAGCGTCGGCACACGAGCTGCCACCAGTTCTCCAAGATCAATGCGATGCAGGGCATAAGCCAGCACCGCGATGGTGATTCCGGTTAATGAGATGGCAACAGAGGCTCCAGCAAGGGGTAGAAATTCACTCCAGCTGAAGTGTTCTGCCATCTCAGCGGCTTCCTCGGGGTTGAGAAGACCGGCGAAGCGACTGTTCCAGGGGGTTCCCAGCAGACCGATCAGCACGGACGGCACTGCGAGCACCGCAAGCGGCAGCGTCATTGGCCAGGCCGACTCATGCACGCTCTCAGCGTGGTGCCCATGGCCGTCATCGGCACTCTTGCCTGCGGTAGCCAGCAGCTCGGCCTGAATCGTTTTGTCGTTGCCTCGAAACTCTCCCTCGAATGTGAGGAAGTAGAGGCGGAACATGTAAAAGGCGGTCATCCCGGCTGTGAGGAAGCCGACAGCCCAGAGCAACGGATAGGTGTTGAAGGCCTGGCCAAGAATCTCGTCCTTGCTCCAGAACCCAGCCAGCGGAGGAATGCCACTAATGGCCACACAGCCGATCAGAAATGTGATCGCTGTGATCGGCATCTTTTGGCGCAGGCCTCCCATCAGACGCATGTCCTGAGCGAGGACAGGTTCATGCCCCACGACATCTTCCATGGCATGGATCACTGAGCCGGAGCCAAGGAAGAGCATGGCCTTGAAGAAGGCATGGGTCACCAGATGGAACATGCCGGCGACAGGAGCTCCGCAGCCCATCGCGAGCATCATGTATCCGAGCTGCGACACAGTGCTGTACGCCAGCCCCTTTTTCAGGTCCATCTGGGTGAGAGCGATTGAGGCTCCCAGGAAGCAGGTGATGGCACCGACGACGGCAATGACCAGTCCGACGCTGGGGAATTGGGCGTAGAGGGGCTCGAGGCGTGCCACCAGGAAGACGCCTGCCGCCACCATGGTGGCGGCATGGATCAGGGCGGAGATGGGCGTAGGGCCCTCCATCGCGTCGGGTAGCCAAACGTGCAAAGGGAACTGGGCCGATTTGGCCATCGGACCCATGAACACGAACAGGCAGAGGGCAATCGCGGCCCAGCCAGGCACCGTGCCATTGCTCATGGCAGCGGAGAGCCCATCGGCGATTCCCTGGAAATCAAAGCTGCCCGTAGCCCAGAAGAGGCCGAGAATGCCGAGCAGCAATCCGAAGTCGCCAACACGGTTGACGATGAAGGCTTTTTGAGCGGCGTGGGCTGCACCGTCGCGGTCGTACCAGAAGCCCACGAGCAGGTAGGAACACATGCCCACCAACTCCCAGAACACGTAAATCTCAAGCAGGTTGGGGCTAATCACCAGACCCAGCATTGAGCTGCTGAAAAGGGCCAGGTAGGTGAAGAAGCGCACGTAGCTCTTGTCGTGCGCCATGTAGCCGTGGGAGTAGATCAGCACCAGAAAGGCGATGGTCGTCACCAGGGCAAGCATCACCGATCCGAGTGGATCCACCACGAAGCCCATCGGCAGGCTGAAACTGCCTGCACTGGCCCATACGAAGAGATGCTCGACCGGAGGTGCTCCTCCAAGTTGTTCAAACAGCACCGCGTAACTGATCACCGCGGCAGCTCCGACACAGCTGAGCAGGAGAACGGCCACCGGCTTGCGCAGCCGGTTGATCGTGCGGTTGAAACTGATCAGTCCCAGGCCTGTGATCAGTGCTCCAATCAGCGGGAGCACTGGGATCAACCAGGCGTAATCAGCGGCCGAGTGCATCCGGTCGAGGCAGGCTGAGAGGAGTGTAGGCAGCTCAGCCGAGCAGGCTCTCTAGCCGTGAGTGCAGAAAGGCAGTGGTGCCGATCGGAATCCAGCGGTGGGCCCACCAGAAAACCCCCACGGCGATTGCAATTCCTAGTTGGGCTGGACGCAGGAACTCACTCCATATCAAGTGTTGCCGACCATCCAGCACAGCCACGAAGGGCAGGACTGAGGTGTTCGCGAGTAATTCATCGAAGGCTGTGCCGAATCGCTGACGCAGGCGACGGTCGCCATGCCAGATCGCGAAGAGGTGATGACCAATCAGGCCGATGCAGGTGACAAGCATGAAGCTGCTGCCGATCCAAAGGGCATGGCTGAAGCACCAGAGAACCTGGCCGATGGCTTGAGGGTGGCGGCTGATCCGGATGACCCCCGTTGCATACATGCGCACTTGGGGCTTGAGCACTGCTGGAATCTCCAGCAAGTTGTAGGTGGCTGGATAGAGGAAGAGAAAGCTGATGGCTGTCAGCAGCCAAATCACTGGAATGATTCCAGGCGTGCCTTGGAGATTCCAGAGGCGCAGGCCGTCATAGCGGTGGGCCAGAAAGTAACCGATCACGACCACCGCGGCAGGAATGCTGGCGGCGGCGAACAGCAGCCGCCATGCCCTGGCCCCGATGCGTTTCTCGGCCTGAGTGCGCAAAGCTGCACCGCCGCTGTGGATCACCGCGAACAGCACCAAGAGGCCCAGCATCACGAGGCTGGTGTGGTGAACGGTGCTAGGGATGGCTTCGGCCACGGAGTGCTGCTCTCAGCAATCCGCTGATTCTGGAAGCTGGTGTGTCCGGCGGTGAGCGCGTGATCCATCAACGCCGCCATCCCACCTACAGTTTTTGAGTTCTTCCTGCCCGGGTGCGCAGGCCCCTATGGCCGATCTGCCCTTCACCCTGGATCAACTACGCATTCTGCGGGCCATCGTCAGCGAGGGCAGTTTTAAAAAAGCAGCTGACAGCCTGTTTGTGACCCAGCCGGCGGTGAGCCTGCAGATTCAGAACCTCGAGAAGCAGCTCGAGGTGTCGCTGTTCGACCGTGGGGGTCGCAAGGCCCAGCTCACAGAGGCCGGACATCTGCTGCTCGGCTACTGCGACCGGATCCTCAGCCAGTGTCATGAGGCTTGCCGTGCTCTTGATGACCTTCACAACCTCAAGGGAGGCTCACTGGTGGTCGGTGCTAGTCAGACCACAGGGACCTATCTGATGCCGCGGATGATCGGCCTATTCCGGCAGAAATATCCGGATGTGGCGGTTCAGCTGCATGTGCACAGCACCAGGCGCACTGGCTGGAGCGTTGCCAATGGTCAGATTGATCTGGCGATTATCGGCGGCGAACTACCGCCTGAGCTGAATGAGCTGCTGCAGGTTGTGCCCTATGCCAGTGATGAACTGGCACTGGTGCTTCCGGTCAAGCATCCTCTGGCCCGGTTGATGGAACTGAGCAAGGACGATCTCTATCGGCTTGGTTTTGTCTGTCTCGATTCCCAATCCACCACGCGAAAGATGGTGGACCAGTTGCTGGCCCGTTCTGGGCTTGATGTGCAGCGGCTGCGCATCGAGATGGAGCTCAACTCGCTCGAGGCCATCAAGAATGCTGTCCAGGCCGGATTGGGGGCAGCTTTTCTGCCGGTGGTCTCGATCGAGAGAGAGCTCAATGCCGGCACGCTCCATAAACCAGCGGTGGTGGACTTGCAGGTGCGCCGACAGCTGAAGTTGATCAGTCACCCTGCCCGGTACTGCTCCAGGGCGTCAGATGCGTTCCGTAGGGATGTCCTGCCGCTCTTCGCCAGTCCTGATAGCCCTTTGCGTCAGCTCCGTAGCGGTCAGGCTCAGCAGCAGACCCCGGCTGAGAAGTCAGCCGGGGATGCTGATGCCCGCGTTACTTAGAACTGATCGGCCTCTGGGGTTAGCCCAACGGTGTCATCAGCGACGCCCTTCGTGATGAATTTGTTTTCGCGGATGTCGGTCTGATAAACGCAGCGCACAAATGGTTTATCGCGAATCGAGCCGATGTAAGCGAAGGTGTTCATCCGTTGTTTGCACTCCCGTTCCTGTTCCTGTGTGATCGCCCCCTCTTTACGCAGCACAGACCAGTTTTCTCTGCGGATCACACAGCCGGCCTGAAGCGCTGGCTGGGTCACGAAGCTGCTGACGGGGTTCATGGTTGTGTACATCTCCAAATCCATGACATAGGCACTCGCTCCCCACCTTTTGCAGAACTCCGGATCAGGAACAGCCATGTCCAGTTGCTGACTGCTGGCGATATTGCCCTGATCGCCCTGGGTGGTGCTGGTCACGGCACTACCAATGCCGATTCCCACCACAAGAATTCCCGCCAGCACAGCCACGCTGCCGGTGTTCAATGTCAGCCCTCCAGGACCAGACGGACCTCCACCTTGAGGCGGGGATGGGGGGCGGGAACGCCTGGGCCGGGGCCGTTCGTAACCCCCTTGGTCATAGCGCGGGCGGTCGTAGGGGGAGCGGCTCACAGCAGTTCAGGAGATCGGGGCAGGCCCATCGAATAGTTGAGGACGCGACAATCGGGGTTGTAGCTCAGTTCACCAGCCTGAAGCAGCTGCCGGATGCATCCCTCGAGTTCTGTGCCGATGCGGCGAAGGTTGTAGTCACTCAGTTCGGCACCGCTGTGGCTGTCCACAAGATCCCTAAATCGCTGCTGAACAGTGGCAACGGTGCTGTCAGTCCAGATGAATTCGTTGTCCGGATCAAGGTCCAGGGTGAGCTGCTCGGGGTCTGGAACGAGGTTCTTGTTCTCCACCTTGGCTGTAAACAGCCGTACGTGACGGGTGGTGCACTTCAGCAGGGTCTCGGCCATGGCAACGACGATCCCCGAGGGGATCAGGACGGCGGTTGAACCGACTTTAGGAAGCAAGTGGGGGTGGGCTGCTTTTAAGGTTGTTTGCAATTTCAGAGCACCACCATGCGCATCGCTATTGCAGGAGCCGGTCTGGCGGGACTCTCCTGTGCGAAGTACCTGGCGGATGCTGGTCATACGCCGGTGGTGCTTGAGTCGCGTGACGTTCTTGGCGGCAAGGTTGCGGCCTGGAAGGACGAGGATGGGGACTGGTATGAGACAGGTCTGCATATCTTTTTCGGGGCGTATCCGAACATGTTGCAGCTGTTCAAGGAGTTGAACATCGAGGACAGGCTGCAGTGGAAAAGTCACTCGATGATTTTCAATCAGCCTGAAGAGCCCGGTACCTACAGCCGTTTCGACTTTCCCGATCTGCCTGCTCCAATCAATGGTGTGGCAGCCATCCTTGGCAACAACGACATGCTCACGTGGCCGGAAAAGATCAGTTTTGGTCTTGGCCTGGTTCCTGCGATGCTGCGAGGTCAGGGCTATGTCGAGGAGTGCGATCAATACTCATGGACGGAATGGCTGCGTCTGCACAACATCCCTGAACGCGTCAACGATGAGGTGTTCATCGCCATGAGCAAGGCGCTGAACTTCATCGATCCCGACGAAATTTCCTCCACTGTGGTGCTGACAGCACTGAATCGTTTCCTGCAGGAGAAGAACGGTTCCAAGATGGCTTTCCTGGATGGAGCGCCACCGGAGCGGCTCTGCCAGCCGATTGTTGAGCACATTGAAGGGCTGGGTGGAGAGGTGCATCTCAACAGCCCTTTGCGGGAGATCAAGCTCAACGACGACGGCAGTGTTGCGGCCTTCCGGATTGGCGGCCTCGATGGCCAGGGGAGCCGTGACATCGAGGCCGATGCCTATGTGAGTGCATTGCCGGTGGATCCTTTCAAGCTGTTATTGCCCGAGCCGTGGCAGCAGATGGAGGTCTTTCGCAAGCTGGATGGCCTGCGTGGTGTTCCCGTGATCAATTTGCACATGTGGTTCGATCGCAAGCTCACCGATATCGACCATCTGCTCTTTAGTAGATCGAAACTTCTCAGTGTTTATGCCGATATGAGCATCACCTGCAGGGAATATGAGGACCCTGATCAGTCCATGCTCGAGCTGGTGTTCGCTCCGGCGAAGGATTGGATTGGACGTCCTGATGAGGAGATCATCGAGGTCACCATGGGCGAGCTCAAGAAGCTGTTCCCGATTCATTTCAGTGGTGACAACCCCGCCATCCTGCGGAAATACAAGGTCGTCAAAACGCCCCTCTCGGTTTACAAGACCACGCCGGGCTGTCAGCAGCTGCGTCCGGATCAAACCACGCCGATCAAGAATTTCTTCTTGGCCGGCGACTACACCATGCAGCGCTACCTGGCTTCGATGGAAGGTGCTGTGCTCAGCGGCAAACTCTGTGCCGCTGCGGTAGACCGCAAGCGTGACCAGCTGGCATCATCGACCCCTGTCAGCTCGCCGGTGTCGGCCTGAGTCATGCCCCTCGCCGCACCGGATCTCGACGCTGCCTACGAGAGTTGTCGGCAAGAGACCGCGACTTGGGCGAAAACGTTCTACCTCGGAACGCTTCTCCTCCCTTACGAGAAACGAAGAGCGATTTGGGCGATCTACGTCTGGTGCCGTCGCACGGATGAACTGATGGACAGTGCCGAGGCCCAGGCCAGGCCTGTGTCCGAGCTGGCGGATCGACTCGATCGCTGGGAAGAGAACACCCGTGGGATCTTCTCCGGGCAGGTCATGAGTGACCTGGATGCGGTGATGGTGGACACCCTTGAGCGATTCCCCCAGTCGATCCAGCCCTATCTCGACATGATCGAAGGGCAGCGTATGGATCTCACTTGGACGCGCTACGCAACCTTTGACGATCTTCGCCTCTATTGCTATCGGGTCGCTGGCACTGTGGGTCTGATGACCCAGGGGGTCATGGGGCTGGATGCGGCTTACACCACGGCACCCTGGAGCGACGTGCCGAACACGTCGGATGCAGCAGTCGCCCTTGGTATCGCCAACCAGCTCACCAATATCCTTCGCGATGTTGGCGAGGATCGTGGCCGCGGCCGGATCTATTTGCCTCAGGAAGATCTCACCCGTTTTGGCTATAGCGAGGAGGATCTGCTCGCTGGACGTCTCAACGATGCCTGGCGGGAACTGATGGCCTTTCAATTGGAACGGGCTCGCGCTTGGTTTGCTCGCTCAGAGGCTGGTATCCGCTGGCTGTCAGCTGATGCACGCTGGCCGGTATGGACGTCATTGCGTTTGTACCGCGGCATCCTCGACGTGATTGAGCAGCTGGACTATGACGTCTTCCAGAACCGGGCCTATGTGGGTCGTCTAGGCAAAATGCTCGAATTGCCCCGTTCGTTTGTGATTGCTCAGACGCGCTGAGTCAGCAGCTCTCAGGCTCGGCCACCAGCCATCAAAAAAAGCCTGAGATTGAACTCAGGCTCCTGAGGGGTCAATCAGACCGTTTGTTCAGACAGCTGTCTTCTGGTTGCCCAGGAGATCCTTGAGCTTGGAGAGTTCACCAGCCCAGCGGGGGTCAGGAGCTTCTTCTGCCTTGGCATCGCTATGAACCACTTTGTTCACAGCTTTGCGGGCGGTACCAGGTGCATGGGAGGCCCCAGGACCTCGGCGGCCTCCACCGGCATTGTTGTCGCGACGCTCTGAGCGCTCGACCCGCAGGGCGTTGCCGCCAAAGTCCTTGCCGTTGAGCTGCTCAATGACGGCATCAGCGACTTTCTCGTCGTTGATGTTGGCAAACCCAAAACCGCGGCAGGTGCCGGTTTCACGGTCGAGTACGGCTTTGAAACGGATTCCTTCCCCGATGCTGGCGAGCTGACTCTCAAGCTCCTTGGAATCAAAAGACTGCGGCAAGTTGCCGACGTAAAGGCGAACGCTCATGGGAGGAGGGGAAGGAACAATGATCCGGTCAGTTCGATCAGTGTCGACACTGCAATGGCAGTTAATCACAGCGTGGTCGGCTGACTGGGGCGTCTGCCGAGGCCTGTCCCTGTTCCTGCAACCATGCCCGGGCTGTAGCCAATGCGACTTTTTGACTGCTCAATCGCCCGAATGCCTGCTCCAGCGCCAAGTGTCGCAGCAGACGACCAAGGAGGGGCCCTGGGGCGATGTTCAGCTCTGTCTGGAGGGTGTTGCCGTCGAGGGGCGAGCGAGGATGAAAAAGGCGGTCATCCGGATTTCGCCAGCGCTCCAACCATTGTCGCTGGGTGGCTGCCGGTAGCTGAACGATCAGAGCAGGTAGATCGGCAGCCAATTCGGAGTGAAGGCGGAGACGCTCCTCCGGGGGCAGGTTCGCAAAGCTTTGGCCGTCATCTTGTGACAGCCAACGTCGTAGCTGGCAGCAGCGATGGATCTGCCTGCGACTAAAGCGCAGTTGCTTGAGGCCATCGTCGCTCAACAGCTGGGTGAGGCGAAGAAGCGGCAGCGCTAGCTGGCGTTCCTCAGCGCTGAGCAGGCTGCTTTGCTGCTCGAGTTGTGATCCCGGACCCGATTCTGCTTCAGCATTCAGCCTCGACCAGGGCTGCAGCAGTTGGCTGCTTTGCAGTTGATCCATGGCTTGGTCAGCGCCCGGGGCCTGTACGAGCTTGGTCAGTTCCGCCTGGATTCGTTCCGGTGCAGCTTGCGAAAGCCTGTGGCTGTGGCGCTGGAGCAGCGGCCAGGTGGAGGTGGCGATTGTGAAGCCCAGCTCTGCGGCGATGCGGATGCCCCGCAGTAGACGCAAGGGATCATCGATCAGGTTGTGTTCCCCCACGGCCGTCAGCAAACCTGCCTTGAGATCAGCAAGACCGCCGGTTGGATCAACCAGCCTTGGGCTACTGCCCAGTTCCAAGGCAATGGCGTTGATCCGGTAGTCGCGGCGTTGGAGATCCGCTTCCAGGTTTTGACCCTCCTGTCGGGCGAGGTCGATCGTCCAACCCTGCACCACCAGCCGGGCCATGTCGCGTGCTTCATCCAAGACGACGCAAGCCCCGCCATAGATCTTTGCGAGTTGTCTTGTGGTGTGCAGGGCGCCGTCTGGGACGATCAGGTCGAGATCTGGGGTGGGGCTCAGACGACCCAGCAGTGCATCGCGCACAGCTCCACCCACCAAAGCGCTGCCTGCCGGAAAAGCAGTTGTGGGAACTGGCCATTGCTCTGGAGCCAGTGCCTTGAGCAGCAAACTCGTCTGAAGTGTCGGTTCGGCCTCCAGAATGGGACCCTCAGCGGCTGGGGGAGGCATGTGCATCTGCGTTGATTGCCGCTGGGTCGATCGTTGTCAGGCCTATCACGCGGTGGAACGCCAACATGGCGCACTCCATCTCACGCAGCACCCGGATGTGGTGCCGGAGCAACCCAAGATTCACATCAGTGTTGTTGATCTTCCCGGTGGTGGTGCGGGTGTGGAGTGGGATGTGCGTCATTGCGGCAGCTTCGAGTCGGAGCCCGGTCGCTGGCAGCGTCTCCGACCAGGTGCGGAGCTGCCCCGATGAGTCGTTGGCTGCTGGCGTTGCATAGTTCCACGCCTGTACTGGGAGTGGCGGCTCTCGACGTCGATGATCCAGTGGACAGTCGGCGTCTGATCACACAGCCTGCTGGGCGGGGGCTCACGAACAGCCTTCTTGGTGCGGTGCAGGATGTGTTGCCCGCTGCGTGCTGGCCCTCCATCGCGCGTTTGGGTGTGGCCATTGGACCCGGTGGTTTTACCGGGACCCGCCTGACGGTGGTGATGGCGCGCACGTTGGCGCAGCAACTCGATTGCCCACTGGATGGTGTGAGCAGTTTCGCGTTGATGGCCTCAAGGTTGGCGAGGGAGGCGCCGCTGGCATCACCTCAGGAGCCGTTCTGGATTGTGCAGGACTTGCCGAGACGTGGTCAGGTTGGTGGCGTCTATCGCCTGCGACCAGATGACCGTGTGGAAGAACTGCAAGTGCCCCATCTTCTTGAGGAAGGGGCACAGCCGTCGCCGGCTTTGACCATGGCTGAGAACGTGGCAGAGGATGTCGGCCGTCTGCTCGATCTCTGTCTGCTGGCCCATCGCCGTCAGGAACCAGCACCTTGGCATGAGGTGCTGCCGATTTATCCCACCTCTCCGGTCGGAGTGGTGTGAGGGCGATGCGCAGGCGCTGGCGGTCGATCGCAGTGGCTGGGGTGCTGGGTGCTCTCTGTGCAGGACCGCTTCAGCCCTATCGGCAGGCGTTATTCACCGATCAGGGTCCAGAGCGGATCTTGGTGCTCGGCGGCGATGTGGATCGGGAGAGGGTCGGGCTCAAGCTGGCGCGGCAGATGCGCTTACCGCTGGTGGTGAGCGGCGGAAGTAACCCGGAGTATGCCCACTGGCTGATGGAGGAGGAAGGGCTCTCGGAGGGACAGGTGGTGCTGGATTACCGCGCCTCCGACACCCTCGGAAATTTCACCTCGTTGGTGGATGATCTCCAGCGTGATCGCGTTCAGCACGTGTTGCTGGTGACGAGTGAGGATCATCTCCCCCGGGCCCTGATGGTGGGATCCGTGGTGGCGGGCAGCCGGGGCATCCGTCTCACCGGAGTGCCGGTCGCTTGCTCTGATCGTTGTGAGCTGGAGAGCGCAGGCAAGCGCTGGGGAGATGGCCTTAGGGCTCTGGCCTGGGTTCTGACGGGTCACGACCTGAAGCCATGGGCTCGTGCTCAGTGGGACCGATTGCTGAGTAGGCCTTGATCCAGAAGTGCATTGATGCGTCGCTGCAGTTCCAGAGTGGTGGCTTCCAGATCTGGTTTGCGACGGCTCGCCGGAGGTGGAAGCGGTTCGCCGATCCGCAGCTGGATCGGCACCAGTCTTGGCACGCTTTGGCCTGTACCAAGGGCCCTGTGGCTGTTGATGATGGCCACAGGCAGAAGGGGTGCTCCGCTGCGGGCGGCCAGTAGGGCAGCGCCTGGCATCGGCTGGTTCACCCGGCCGTCGGCCTGGCGTGTGCCGTCGAGGAAAACACCTGTAGCCCAGCCGTCCTGCAGGCGCGCCGTGGCGGTGCGGATGGCTTCACGGTCACTCGCTCCGCGCTTCACCGGGTAGGCGCCGCATGCTCGGATCAGGGAGCCCAACAGAGGGATTCGAAACAGCTCCGCTTTGGCCATGAAGGCCACAGGACGGCCAAGGGCATGGCCGAGCAGAGGAGGGTCCAAGTGGGAGGCATGGTTGGCGACCACCACCACAGGCCCTTGGCTTGGCACATGTTGATTGCCTCTGGTGCTGCCACGGAAGAGACCGCGGAACAATGGGAATACCAGTAGGGCACTCACCAGCCTGTAGGTCAAGCTGGGCCTTGGCGTCAGCAGCAGCGGAGCCGCGGAGTCTGTCACCGACAGAGAGGAGGGCACGATCAGAGCCCCAAGTCATCAGCGCCCGCCAGTTGGCTCGTGACCACGCCGCTGAGGGAGCGTTTCGCAAGACCGCTGAGCACGTTTCCAGGCCCGATCTCCACCAGGGTGTCAACGGCGTGTGTGGTCATTGTTTCCATCGTTTCCCGCCAGCGCACTCCTGTGGTCATCTGATCGCGCAGGCGTTGTTTGATCACCGTCGCATCACATGTAGGGCTGGGGTCGGTGTTGCTCAGCACCGGCACGCGGGCATCCTCGAAGGCAATTGCATCCAATGCTTCTGAGAAGCCTTGGGCTGCCTCGGCCATGAACGGGGAATGAAAGGCTCCGGAGACCGGCAGGGGAATGGCCCGCTTGCAGCTGAGTTGGTCGGTCACCGCCTTCACGGCTTCGGGGGTGCCAGAAAGAACGACCTGAGCGGCGCTGTTGTCGTTGGCGATCACGACCCCATCCTCAGCGGCCACTAAGGATGTGAGCTGATCACGGTCAAAGCCGATCACGGCGCTCATCGCACCGCCGCCAGCGCTGGCCATCAGGGTGGAGCGCTTGAGCATCAGTTCCAGGCCGATTTCGGCATCGAACACTCCTGCGGCATAGAGCGCCACCAGTTCTCCCAGGCTGTGTCCCGCCACCAAGGCGGGTTCGCGACCCTGACGGCGTAATTCGTCCACAATGAGCGACTCCACCACAAACAAGGCTGGCTGGGTGTTGCGGGTGTCATTGAGGTCCGTTGGGCCCGTTCCATTCAGCTCCTCGCCACGGCAGATCGCCAGGAGATCACGCCCCAACAGGCGGGAGGCCTGGGAGAAGCGTTCTTCAGCTCCTGGCAGGCTGAGTACAGGGTCGGCCATGCCGACTTTCTGAGACCCCTGACCAGGGAACACCCAGGCGATCGCCATCGAAAAGCGTGCGGTTGTGGAGGGAGCCTACGAGGGTCCCTGCCAGCGCAGAAGGGCTGCCCCCCAGCTCAGGCCAGCACCGAAGCCACTACTGGCGATCCGGTGACCTGGCTGGATGCGACCGTCGCGCACGGCTTCATCCAGCATGAGGGGGATGGTGGATGCTGAGGTATTGCCGTAATTGGCGAGGTTGCTCAAGACCTGACTGTGGGGGATGGCGAAGCGATCGGCCACGGCATCGAGGATGCGCTGATTGGCCTGGTGCAGGAGCAGCCAGTCGATCTGGTCTGCGCTTGTGGCGGTTTCAGTCAGCAGGGTCTTGAGAATCGCCGGAACTTCCCGCACTGCGAACTTGTACACCTCCTGACCATTCATGCGGATCGGGTCGTAATGCCCCTGTTGATGGCTGGTCTCGCCCACCAGTGGGCTGCGTTGCGCTGTCTGAGGCAAGTTGAGGCACTCGCCTCGACTGCCATCGGTACGCATCTGAAAACCGAGCAGCCCGTTGGACTCGTTTGGGCAGGCTTCGAGAGCAAGGGCGCCGGCCCCATCACCAAACAGCACACAGCTGCGGCGGTCGTCCCAGTCGACCCAGCTACTCAGTTGATCAGCACCGATCACCAACACTCTGCGCATCGCTCCTGTGCGCAGGAACTGGGAGGCAGTGATCAGAGCGAAGAGAAAACCGCTGCAGGCCGCTGTGAGATCAAAGGCCACGGCCTGGCGTGCACCGAGCAGGGCCTGCACCTTGGGCGCGGAGCCGAATAGGTCGTCCGGTGTGGAGGTGGCTAGCAACACCAGGTCGAGACTGTCAGCCTCCCAGCCGGCCATGGCTATGGCCTGGCGGCCCGCTTCTGCACTCAAGCTCGAGAGCGTTTGGCCTGGACCGCAGATCCGCCGAGTTTGGATGCCGGTGCGGGTGCGGATCCATTCATCGTTGGTTTCAACCCGCTCACCCAGTTGGTCGTTGCTGATCTGTTGCTCAGCACGGGCGCTGCCGCTGGCCACCAGGGCCACGCCGCCGGAGGGTCCGGAGAGTGGGGCTGATCCAGCCAAGGGCGACGTCAGAACAAGTGGCGCCAGTCAATCACAGCCTTGGGGTTGTGCTCATGCTTCAACCGCACCAGGCAGACTGGCTCAGCCTGGTGCAACGAAGGTTCAGACCCCGACAGTGCTGCTGGTATTGCCCAGTGCTGCCAGGTCATCCATAACGCCATGGCTTGCGGCGGAATGGGCAAGGCGCAGGGCGCTGAGCACCGAGAGGGCACGGCTGCTGCCGTGGCCGATCACGCAGATTCCATTCACTCCCAGCAGGAGGGCGCCGCCGTGTTCTGCATGATCCAGACGTTTCTTGATGCGCTTCAGATTGCTGCGCAGGAAAGCTGAACCAACTTTGCCCCGTCGGCCCCGTGGCAATTCAGCGCGAAGCACGCCCAGCAGCACACTTCCTACCGATTCCAGGAACTTGAGAATCACGTTGCCTGTGAAACCATCGCAGACCACAACATCGAATGCACCAGACAGCACATCGCGACCCTCGCAGTTGCCTGCGAAGAGGAGCCGCGATTCCTTGGAGAGCAGGGCGTAGGTCTTCAGGGCGAGATCGTTGCCCTTGCATTCCTCCTCGCCGATGTTGAGCAGACCTACACGTGGTTTGGCCACCTGGAGCACATCGCGGCTGTAGATGTTCCCCAGCAGGGCGAATTGATGCAGGTAGGAGGGTTTGCAGTCCATGTTTGCTCCCACATCAAGCACCAGCACCGGTTGGCCGGGGTCTTTGGTGGGGAAGAGCGCACCGATCGCGGGCCGTTCAATGCCTGCTAGACGACCCAGTCGAAAGATGGCCGACGCCATCACGGCTCCTGAATTGCCTGCGGAATAGACCGCCAGGGCTTCCCCTTTTTTCACCAGATCCATCGCCATGTTGATGCTGGCGTTGCGCTTGCGCCGCACCACGGTGGCTTCCTCATGCATCTCAACCGATGGTCCACTGGCCACCAGGTCAAGATGACCCGTTTCGATCGCAGCATTCATGGCGTCCGTTAGCCCCATCTCTGCTGCGGCTGCCTGAACCCGATCGGTTTCGCCGACGAAGCGAATGCGTAGCGGTAGGCGTGCAATCGCCTCCAAACAGCCTTCAAGAATTGCGCCTGGGGAATGGTCGCCGCCCATGCCGTCGACCGCCACCCAAAGGCGGTCATTGTCATGAATGGTGTCCTCGCCATCGTTGTTGCCACCCTGGAGGCGGCGCAGAGGATCGAAAACAAGGGGCTGGAGCACGCTCCCGGCCACGGTTCCCGCGCTGGACACAACACTGCCGGCCACGCTCCCTGCCACTGATCCTGCGGCCGTGGCCGACGTGGTAGCGGTGTCCACCAAGGTGGTGACGGCCGCATTGCGGCGATACCAGATCACCAGGCGGCGGACGGCCTTGGAGCGTCGGGGTTTGGTCCGGAACGACGGTGTCGCTGCGGAATCAGGGTCCTTCGGAGGCAACGGAATCAACGATGCGCTGGAACAGGTAGCCGGTGCCACGAGCCGTGAGAATCAGCTCGGGATTAGCCGGATCGTCTTCCAGTTTGGAGCGAAGCCGGGAAATATGAACATCCACCACGCGGGTATCAACATGGCGTTCGGGGGTATAACCCCACACTTCCTTCAGGATCTCGCCACGGCTGAAGGGCTCGCCTGAGCGACTCACCAGCAGTTCCAACAGGCTGAATTCCATCCCTGTGAGACGGATTCGCTCATCAGCTCGGAACACTTGGCGTTTGTTCGTGTCGATGCGCAGGTCGGCGACCTGAATGAGCCCGGAATTCGGGATGCCTGCGACTTGCTCCTTCTCGACACGGCGCAGCACGCAGCGGATGCGAGCCTCGAGTTCCTTGGGGCTAAATGGCTTGACGACGTAGTCATCAGCGCCAAGTTCTAAACCTGTGATGCGATCGGCCACATCGCCAAGGGCGGTGAGCATCACGATCGGAACATCCGATTCCTTGCGCAGTTCCTGGCAGACGCCATAGCCGTCGAGTTTCGGCATCATCACGTCGAGCACAACCAAGTCGGGCTCGGTGTTGCGGAAGCACTCCAGTGCTTCATTGCCGTCGCAGGCCGTGATCACGTTGTAGCCGATCATCGATAGGCGAGTCTCCAGAATCCTTCGGATGCTGGCCTCGTCATCGACCACGAGGATGGTTTCCTTGGCAGGACTGGCGACTGTCATCAGGCCCGCGGGCACTACAACATCTGTTTACACCTAAGTTGCCGGCGGCCCCGGATATTCATCCGCAGCCAATTTTCTTCATAGTTCGACTTCTTATCAATCGCCCTCATCGTGGCCCGTTCCGTCTCGATTTACGTCTGCCAGAGCTGTGGGGCTCAAACCCGTCAGTTCTTCGGTCGTTGCAATAGCTGTGGCAGCTGGAACTCCCTCGTGGAGCAGTCGCAACCCAAGGTGGATGGACGCCGCCACCGGGCGGGTTCAGATCCTGCCTCCACCCCGGCTGCACGACGGTCTACAGCCATGGCTGACCTCGGTGAGCTGCCGATGCAACGGCTGGCCAGTGGTTATGCGGAATTGGATCGGGTCTTGGGTGGAGGCCTCGTGCCGGGCTCGTTGGTGCTGGTGGGCGGAGATCCTGGGATCGGCAAGAGCACACTGCTGCTGCAGAGCGCCACGGCAATGGGTCGGGAACGGTCGGTGCTTTATGTGAGTGCAGAGGAATCTGCCCAGCAGGTCAAGCTGCGTTGGCAGCGTCTTCAGGGCTGTGGCGCTGATTTGCAGTTGCTGGCGGAAACCGATCTGGAGCTGGTGCTGGAGGAGCTCGAGGCGCTCAAGCCCGATGTGGCGATCATCGACAGCATCCAGGCGCTGCATGATGCCAACCTCACCAGCGCTCCGGGCTCAGTGGCCCAAGTGCGGGAATGTGCTGCTTCGCTTCAGCGTTTAGCCAAACGCCAGAACACGGCCCTTGTTTTGGTGGGGCACGTCACCAAAGAAGGGGTGCTGGCAGGTCCGAAGGTGCTGGAGCACCTCGTGGATGCGGTGCTCACATTTGAGGGGGATCGTTTCGCCAGCCATCGCCTTCTGCGTGCGGTGAAGAATCGCTATGGCGCCACCCATGAGCTTGGGGTGTTTGAGATGCGTGGCCAGGGTTTGGAGGAGGTGGGCAATCCCAGCGAGCTTTTTCTGAGTGGGGACCAGGCCAGTGGAGTGGCCACAATCGTGGCCTGTGAAGGCACACGCCCTCTGGTGGTGGATCTTCAGGCTCTGGTTAGCACCACCAGCTACGCAAGCCCTCGCCGCACTGCCACGGGCATTGCCGTGAACCGTTTGCATCAGATCTTGGCTGTGCTTGAAAAGCACATGGGTTTGCCTCTGTCCCGTTACGACTGCTACCTAGCGGTGGCTGGTGGCTTGGATGTGGAAGAGCCTGCTGCTGATCTTGGCGTGGCGGCAGCAGTGGTTGCCAGTTACAGAGATCTCACTCTTCCTGCAGGCACGGTGCTGCTTGGTGAGCTCGGATTGGGAGGTCAGCTGCGGGCTGTCCCGCAACTGGAGCTGCGGCTGCAGGAAGCGGCAAGGCTGGGATTCCGCCGGGCGGTGGTTCCGCAGGCCAGTGGAATGAGTGCAGCTGCCGCGGCTTTGGGGCTTGAGCTGCTTGAGGCATCCAGAATCACCGAGGCGTTGGTGATGGCTCTCGGAGATGGTTTGGTCTCTCAGGACGAAGCTGGCTGATGGGGGCTCAGAAGTAGACGTCCACGTTGCTGCGACCGGTGGATTTCAACCAATTCTCGATGTCGAGATAGCCACCAGGGTTGAGTCTGACGGCCTGGGTCCAGGCCTCAGCAGCACGGTCGAACCAGCTGTCGGCCTCATCGCGGAGGCCTGCCTCCTCGGCGATCCGGCCCCGCTTCTCGAAGATCAGGCCCATGTTCTTCAGGCATGAAGGCTGTTTGGGGTTCTCTTCAAGGGCCTTCTGATAGGTCTCAATCGCCCTGTCCTCCTCGCCGTTGCTCATGAAAATGATCGCCATGTTCTTGAGGGTTTCGCCTCGGTCGATCGGGTTGTCCTCGAGCTTCAGGCTTTCCTCATAGTTCTCCAGGGCTTCGGCGTAATCACCGTCGTTTTGTGCAGAGAGGCCATCTCTGTAATAGACGTAAGCCTCCTTGGAGCGGGCGTTGATCGGAAGCAGCTTCACGATCAGATCAGCCATCACCGTGAAACTTTTGTCGATGAAGTTGTCGTTGCGGTTGCTGCGGGGCACGGCTGGCCTGGTGGATTTCAACCATCCTGGGGCACGTGGCTCTGCCTAGGCTGGAAACGTCTTAATCCCTGCTGTGAGTCGCTCCGCTGCCGTTGGCCCCCAAGCCACCATTCTTCTCGATGTGGAGGGCATGAAGTGCGGGGGGTGTGTGCGTTCTGTGGAGCGCACGTTGCTTGAACAGCAAGGTGTGCAGGAGGCCAGTGTGAATCTGGTCACTCGCAGCGCTTGGCTCTGCCTTGATGGCGAGGGGGAAGCCTTGGATGGGGTGCTGAAGGCCCTTGCCGATAGGGGCTTCCCGGCCAAACCCCGTTCGCAGTCACCCCTCCCTGCTGTTGGCCAGAGCCCAGAAGAAAGCTGGGGATGGTGGCACCAGTGGCGACAACTGATGGTGGCTCTGGTGTTGCTGCTGCTTTCGGTTCTCGGCCACCTCGCGGAAGGGGGGCATCTGTCTTTGCCCGTGGTGGGAGAACTGCCGTTTCATGCCGCGTTGGCAACGGCGGCGCTCTTCGGCCCTGGGCGATCGATTCTGGTGGGGGGCTGGAAGGCGATGTGGGCAGGGACCCCCAGCATGGACACCTTGGTGGGCCTTGGCGTTAGTAGTGCCTATGGCGCCAGTGTGGTGGCACTGGTGTGGCCCCAGGTGGGCTGGCCCTGTTTCTTCAACGAGCCTGTGATGCTGCTCGGCTTCGTGCTGTTGGGGCGTTTTCTGGAGGAGCGGGCTCGGGTGCGTACCGGTCGTGCCCTCAAGCAATTGGCGGCACTGCAACCCGATCAGGCCCGATTGGTCATGGCCGACGGCAGCGTCCGAGACGTGGCTGTAGCTGCCCTTCGTCCCGGAGAGCAGCTACAGCTGCTGGCGGGCGATCGCATTCCGGTGGATGGGGTGGTGATCGAGGGGCGCTCCGCTGTGGATGTGTCGAGTCTCACCGGTGAGCCCCTGCCGCTTGAAGCTGCACCGGGAACGGAGCTGTCGTCAGGGAGTCTCAATCTGGAAGGCACCCTGGTGCTGGAGGTGCAGAGGGTTGGCGCTGAAACGGCTCTGGCCAGGATCATCGCCATGGTTGATCAGGCCCAGGCCCGCAAGGCACCGATCCAGGGGCTCGCTGATCGCGTTGCCGGTGGCTTCTGCTACGGGGTGATCAGTCTCGCAACCGTGACTTTTTTGTTTTGGTGGCAGGTGGGGCCGCGGCTTTGGCCCGATCTGCTGGCGGAACCGATGCATGCAGCTCATCACCATGGCGTGGTCGGCCATGGCCTTCATGGTCCGCTCGGAGCCGGTGCTGAAACGCCCTTCGGGCTGGCCCTGCAGTTGGCCATTGCGGTGCTGGTGATCGCTTGCCCCTGCGCACTCGGTCTGGCGACTCCCACGGTGATCACCGTTTCCTCTGGACTCGCGGCCCGTCAGGGATGGTTGTTTCGGGGCGGTGATGTGATCGAACTGGCCGCTGGCCTTGATCGTGTGGTGTTTGACAAAACCGGCACGCTCACCTTGGGCAGGCCTCTGGTTGCCGAGATCATGGCCAGTGTTGATCCAGTCCGCACGCTGCAGCTGGCGGCCAGTGTGGAGCACACCAGTCGCCACCCTCTGGCCTATGCCTTGTTGCAGGAGGCGCAACGCCGCAATCTGTCGCTGTTGCCAGTGACTGCAAGCCGCACCATTCCAGGACTCGGTGTGGCTGGTGAGTTGGAGGGTGTTGGCGAAACGGTGAGGGTGGGGGCACCCGAATGGCTCCAGCGGGAAGGGGTGGTCTGGTCCTCCTCGTTGCAGGCCGTGCTCGATCAGGTCGCTGACCGCGGTCAGTCGCTGCTGGCCGTGGCTCTGGGCTCCGAGCCACTTGGACTGATCAGCGTGGATGATCGTCTACGCCCTGATGCCTCTGTTGCCCTTCAGCGCTTGCGAGGGCAGGGCCTCAAACTGGCGATGCTCAGTGGAGACCGCCAACCGTCGGTGGAACGCCTGGGCCACCAATTGGGCTTCACGTCTGAGCAGTTGGCCTGGCAGCTCCTGCCGGAGCAGAAGCTTGATCGGCTTGAGACGTATCGCCGCACAGGAAAGGTGGCCATGGTGGGGGATGGCATTAATGATGCCCCTGCACTGGCTGCTGCCGACTTGGGTATCGCCGTTGGAACGGGGACGCAAATCGCTCAAGACACCGCCGATCTTGTGTTGCTTGGCGATCGACTCGAGGCAGTGCCTGAAGCCTTGCAGCTTGCCCAGCGCACCATGGTCAAGATCCGACAGAACCTGATCTGGGCTTTCGGCTACAACCTCTTGGCCCTGCCGGTGGCAGCCGGTGCGTTGTTGCCCGGTTTTGGCTTGTTGCTATCGCCCCCATTGGCAGCGTTGTTGATGGCTCTCAGTTCGATCACAGTGGTTCTCAATGCTCTGAGCTTGCGCTTGCCATGACCCATGAGCGCGGCTGCTTCCTTGTGATGGAAGGGATTGATGGCTGCGGCAAGACCACCCAGTTGCAGCGGCTGGTGAATTGGTTGCCTACGTCCGGGCTGATGCCACCGGGGACTGCCGTCGTGCAGACGCGCGAGCCCGGTGGAACAGCACTGGGCCAGGCCCTGCGGCAGGTGCTGCTCCATCCTCCGGACGCGGCCGAGCCTGGTCCTGTGGCCGAATTGTTGTTGTACGCAGCAGACAGAGCCCAGCATGTCGACAGGGTGATTCGACCGGCATTGGAGCGTGGGGACTGGGTTTTGAGCGATCGCTTCGCGGGCTCGACCCTGGCTTATCAGGGCTATGGCCGTCAGTTGGATCGGTCGTTAATCGAGCAGCTCGAGCAGATCGCCACCGGCGGTCTGGGAGCGGATGCCACCCTTTGGCTCAATCTTCCCTTGGAGCTCAGCCTCGCCCGTCGTGCTGATCAGAGCAATGATCGGATTGAGTCCGCTGGTCAGCTGTTCTTGCAGCGGGTTTGCGATGGCTTTGCGGCTCTTGCCAAGGCTCGGGACTGGTGGGTGATCGATGCCGCTCAGTCACCGGATGTGGTGACGGAGCAGATCTGCAACCGCCTGACGGCTGCATTCTCCGGGCAGCGCTGATGGGGGCCTTGTTTGCTGATCTGGTGGGTCAGGCTCAGGCCGTGGCGCTGCTGGAAGCCGCCTTGACGAAGGATCGCGTTGCTCCGGCCTATCTGTTTGCTGGTCCGGAGGGTGTGGGACGTTGCATGGCTGCTCTGCGCTTCCTGGAAGGTGTTTTGCAAGCGGGGCAGTCAGACCTGCGTCAACGGCGACGTCTTGAGGCTCGCAACCATCCTGATTTGCTTTGGGTGGAGCCCAGCTATTCCCATCAAGGCCGTTTGATTGCTCGCTCCGAGGCCGATGAGGCTGGCGTCAGTAAACGCACGCCACCGCAAGTGCGCCTGGAGCAGATTCGCGAGGTCAGTCGTTTTCTCGCCCGGCAGCCATTGGAATCGGCCCGAGGCTTGGTGGTGATCGAAGACCCTGAGGCAATGGCCGAGTCGGCTGCCAATGCGCTGCTTAAAACGCTGGAAGAGCCGGGGCATGGGTTGTTAATTCTGCTGTCTGCAGCACCGGATCGTTTGCTTGCCACCATTCGTTCCCGCTGCCAGCAGATCACCTTTCAGCGCCTTAGCTCCGGCCAGATGGAGGAGGTGTTTGGGTGGCTTGAAGACGATGAGCGTGCCCAGGCTGCTGCGGCCATGGCCCAGCCCGAGCTGGTTGCCCTCGCGGCAGGGTCGCCCGGTGCTCTGCTCAGCCATGCCGACCAGTGGCAGTTGGTTCCAGAGGGGCTGCGGGATCGACTGGTGGCTCTACCAGCCAAGCCGGCAGATGCGCTGGCACTGGCCCGCGATCTCAGTGAAGCGCTGAGCGGAGAGCAGCAGCTGTGGTTGATCTCCTGGTGGCAGCAGCAGCTTTGGTATCGGCAAGGTGATGTGGAGGCGCTGCACCGTTTGGAACGACTGCGCAGCCATTTGCTCTCCTACGTGCAGCCCAGGCTGGCCTGGGAAGTCACCCTGCTCGACTTGTTGGAGTAACGACCTGAATCAAGCGCTGGCGCGCTTGCTCTGTTCATCTTTTTGCTGACGCTCTTCCCGGGCTTGAGCCAGCACATCATGCAGGTCGTCAAGCTGAGCACCGGTGGGAAGTTCCAGGCAGTAACCGGCTCCGTAGACGGTTTTGATGAAACGTGGTTTACGAGGGTCGGGCTCAAGCTTCGTCCGCAAATGACGAACGTGCACCCGGATGGTCTCGATGTCATCGTCTGGCTCGTAGCCCCAGACCTCTTTGAGGATGAGGGAGGGCGCAACGGTTTGTCCGTGGCGTTGGAGCAGGCAGTGCAGCAGCTCGAATTCGAGATGGGTGAGGCGTACTGGCGTGTCGAACCAGATCGCTTCGAATCGTTCGGGCACCAGAGTGAGTGGTCCGTAGCTCAGAATCTCGTTGTGATTTGAGCTGCCGACCGGAGCGCGGTCGCTGCGGCGCAGCAGAGCTTTCACCCTGACCTGAAGTTCCTCGAGGTCGAAGGGTTTGGTGAGGTAGTCGTCAGCGCCAGAATTGAAGCCGCTCACCTTGTCTTTGGTGCCGCCCAAAGCAGTGAGCATCAGGATCGGAATCCCGGCGGTGCGCTCATCGCGGCGAAGCCGCTGGCAAAGGGTGAGCCCGTCAACCTTGGGCAACATCAGATCCAGAAGGATCAGATCCGGCGTGTATTGCAGCGCAAGAGCCTGGCCCTTGATGCCGTCATCGGCACGTTGCACATCGAAGCCACCGTGCTCCAAATGCCCGGCCACAAGCTCGCGCATGTCGCTGTCGTCTTCGATCAGGAGGATGCAGGGCTTCATCGGAGCGAAGGCACGGTGAACAGAGGGGAAGCGGGGGGAAGAATGTCGCTGCTACGGATTCTCACAAGATTTGTAGGCCCTCCGACGCCTCTGTGCATGGGCTTGCGCATTGCGGTAAGAGCTGGAATTCTGGCTCTCACTGCGATTTGCTGGCTCAGGTAGGGGTTGGTAGTGCCTGTCTTTTCAGAATGTCTTCGGAATCGTGGCCTTGTTTGTAACGGAATCGCGATTTCTGGAGGGGCTAACTGGGCCTCCTTAGGTACAAAAAAACCACAGCTTTTGGCTGTGGTTGAAGTGAAAAACTCCCCGGGCGGGATTCGAACCTGCGACCAATCGATTAACAGTCGACCGCTCTACCGCTGAGCTACCGAGGAATGGGACCCGAAGAACTTACCCTTCAGCCCCGCCGCCCTGCAAGAGGTTGAAGCTGTCGTCGTAGTTTTCGTCCGTCGCGCCAGCCGGCGATTCGGCCCCTCTCCATGCGGGCGGCCCCATCGGCATGGTCGAGTTCGTCGAGCCGGTGGGTCACCCATAGAGCGGTGAGGGGAGACTGGGAGCGGTGGCAGAGCTGCTGAACGGCGGCCAGCACCGTGTGTTGGCTGGCTGGATCCAATAGGGCTGTGGGTTCGTCCAATAGCAAGAGTGTGGCCTCGCTGGCCAGGGCGCCCGCAATCGCCAATCGTTGTTTTTGGCCACCGCTGAGGGTGTGGATCGGTCTTGTCGCCATCCCGGCCAAGCCCACTTGCTCGAGCAGGTGATGGATGCGTTGTTGGCGCTCGGATCTCTTGAGATGGCGAGGCAGGTTGAGCAGCAGTTCGCTGCCACAGCTGGGTAGAAGCAGCTGATGATCAGGGTTCTGAAAGACCAACGCCGGTCGGAGTGTGCAGTGGATCGTGCCGGTTTGGGGCTTGACCAGCCCGCCAATCATGCGGAACAGGGTGCTCTTGCCGCTGCCGTTGCTTCCCACCAGCATCCACAGTCCTGGTCCCGGCAGCGTCAAGCTGCACTGGTCAAGAGCGTTGGTGCCGCAGGGCCAGCGAAAGCTGACCCGATCAAGGCTCAGGCCGGGGCTTGTGTGGTCAGCCATCAAATGCGAACCCAGGACGCTTGCTGCCGCCGGCTCCGGAGGCCTTCTCGTAGATCTGTACGGCGAGCACTTCGCTGCTCAGCACGCTGACGCGTTTGCCTTCCATCTTTTCGCAAGTGAGTTCAAGCAACAGAGGTTGGCCTTGCTCCATGGTTTGGCGCACCTGTTGATACAGGGTCTCTGCGGCTGCCTGCTCCTTGCGCTGCACTGAGACCGGCATCGGACTCATCTTCAAGGCCAGTTCAATGATGTACACGAGGGCGAGCTGCGGATTGGCTCATTCTTGCGAATGGTTTCGCCAGCCGCGCTATGCCCTGGCGGTAAGTATTTCCACTCATCTGTGTAAACGGTGGTGGGCTTCCTTCCCCCAGAACGGCCTGTGCCCATTAGTCTTCTGCGTGTAAAGCTTCATGAAGTCCCCCTCATGACGATCGCTGTAGGACGCGCGCCTCAGCGGGGATGGTTCGACGTCCTCG
>NZ_UCNN01000004.1 GCF_900473935.1 Synechococcus sp. UW105
CTCATGACGATCGCTGTAGGACGCGCGCCTCAGCGGGGATGGTTCGACGTCCTCGATGATTGGCTCAAGCGCGACCGCTTCGTTTTTGTCGGCTGGTCCGGCATCCTTCTCTTCCCAACGGCCTACCTGGCCATCGGTGGCTGGCTGACAGGCACCACCTTTGTCACCTCTTGGTACACCCACGGCATTGCCTCGTCGTACCTGGAAGGTTGCAACTTCCTCACCGCCGCTGTGTCCACCCCCGCTGATGCGATGGGTCACAGCCTTTTGCTGCTCTGGGGCCCTGAGGCCCAGGGCGACTTCGTTCGCTGGTTCCAGCTCGGTGGCCTCTGGGCCTTCGTGGCGCTGCATGGCGCCTTCGCTCTGATCGGCTTCATGCTGCGTCAGTTCGAAATCGCCCGTCTGGTCGGCATTCGTCCTTACAACGCCATCGCCTTCTCCGGTCCGATTGCGGTGTTCGTCAGTGTTTTCCTGATGTACCCCCTCGGCCAGAGCAGCTGGTTCTTTGCTCCCAGTTTTGGGGTGGCAGCGATCTTCCGCTTCCTCCTCTTCCTCCAGGGCTTCCACAACTGGACCCTGAACCCCTTCCACATGATGGGCGTGGCCGGCATCCTCGGCGGCGCACTGCTCTGCGCCATTCACGGCGCCACCGTGGAAAACACCCTGTTTGAGGATGGCGAGCAGTCCAATACCTTCAAGGCGTTCGAGCCCACCCAGGAAGAAGAGACCTATTCCATGGTCACCGCCAACCGCTTCTGGAGCCAGATCTTCGGGATCGCCTTCTCCAACAAGCGCTGGCTGCATTTCTTCATGCTGTTCGTGCCTGTGATGGGGCTATGGACCAGCGCCATCGGCATCGTCGGCCTGGCCCTCAACCTGCGCGCCTATGACTTCGTGTCTCAGGAAATCCGCGCTGCAGAAGATCCCGAATTCGAGACCTTCTACACCAAGAACGTCCTTCTGAATGAAGGTCTGCGTGCCTGGATGGCACCGGCTGACCAGCCGCACGAAAACTTCGTCTTCCCTGAAGAGGTTCTGCCCCG
>NZ_UCNN01000002.1 GCF_900473935.1 Synechococcus sp. UW105
CGAGGACGTCGAACCATCCCCGCTGAGGCGCGCGTCCTACAGCGATCGTCATGAGTAGTGAACGGGTGCGGTTTCCCGCAGGCTGTGGGATACCCGGCGACCTTAACAATTTCAGCGTGACCCGCGGGGCTGTTTGGCATCAGCTGAAATCCGTTGTATCGAAACGCGTTTTTCGAGTTTCTTCGGATTTCCTCGCTTCAAGGTTTCTGTCCTCTCACCAGACCCTGCTGGGATCAGCTTGATCCCCTTGCGGGTCACAATGGGCGCTCCCCAGGGGCATCCATGTCTGCCGATCTGCTCGAACAACCGGTTCTCGGTTCCCGCCGACTCTCCAACGTACTGGTGGCTCTGATGGTGAGCATCGGAGGCATCGGCTTTCTGCTGGCTTCTCTCTCCAGTTATCTCGGTAGGGATCTGCTGCCCCTCGGTCATCCTGCAGCCCTGATATTTGTGCCTCAGGGTCTCGTCATGGGGCTCTACAGCCTGGCCGCTGCCTTGCTGGCAACGTATCTCTGGTCGGTCATTGCCATTGACGTGGGTTCAGGCAGTAACCGGTTTGATCGTGAGGCAGGGGTGGTCACCATTTCCCGTCGCGGCTTTCGCAAGCCATTCAGTGTGGAGATTCCTCTCAAGGATGTGAAGGCCGTGAAGGTGGAGGTTCGGGATGGTCTGAATCCACGGCGGCGCATCTCCCTGCGTGTGCAGGGTCGTCGCGACATGCCGCTGACGCGGGTTGGTGAGCCTCTCCCTCTGGCACAGCTTGAGCAGGACGGCGCCGAGCTGGCCCGTTTCCTGGGCGTCAACCTTGAGGGGCTTTGATTTGATGGCGCGTCGTTCTCTCTGGGCCAGCTGTCTGGCCACTCTCCTTTGTCTGCCTTTGTTGGTGGGTTGCAACCCTGCCACCAATGCGTCTGTTCCTGTTGGTTGTGCTCAGGCCAGTAGTCCCTGCCTTAAGGGCAAGGCCACTGTGCTGCTGACCACCAGTCGTGGTGAGATCACTCTCGAACTGGATGGTGATGCGGCTCCGGTGACAGCGGGTAATTTCGTCGACCTCGTTCGACGCGGTGTTTACAACGGAACGGTCTTCCATCGGGTCGTGCGTGAACCGGCGCCATTCGTTGTGCAGGGTGGAGACCCTGCGTCCAAAGACCCGAACACAGCCAAGGCTGCCTACGGCAGCGGCAGTTTTATTGATCCGGCCAGCGGTCAAGCCCGATACATCCCTCTTGAAGTCAAATTCAAAAAGGAAGAGCAACCCCGTTACGGACGGGTGACCAGTAATCCCAGTGATCTCTTACAGATTGAACTGGCTCACGACCGCGGTGCACTGGCGATGGCCCGCTCGCAGGCACCGGATTCCGCCAGTGCTCAGTTCTACATCGCTCTGAGGCCTTTGCCTGAGCTCGATGGTCGCTACGCCGTTTTCGGACGGGTGGTGAAAGGGCTGGAGGTTGTTGATGCCATCCAGGCCGATGACCGCATCACCAAGGCGGCCCTGCTCACACCCACACCTTGAGCTTGCATTGGCTGTCGCCATAGCGACAGCCGCCAGGGCATTGGCTCAGGCGGGAACACGCCCACCCGTGATCGCCGCTTTCAGCAGTTCGGTGTTCACTCCGGAAGCCCGTTCCAGGGCCACCTTGCCGGTGCGAGCGATTTCGAGAATGCCATAGGGCGCCATCAGTCGCTCCAGAGCCACAAGCTTGCCTGGGTCACCAACCACCTCAAGGGTGAGGGCGTCGTCTGCCACGTCCACGACCTTGGCCCGGAAGACCTGCACCAGTTCCAAGATGGCGCTGCGCTGGTCGGGCGGTGCTGCCACTTTGAGAAGCATCAGCTCTCTTTCCACCGCTGGGATCTGCGAGAGGTCCAGTACCTGCAGCACATTCACCAGCTTGTCGAGCTGTTTGGTCATCTGCTGGAGGGTGTTTTCGTCTCCTTCCACCACCATGGTGAGTCGCGAGCGCCCCTCGGCCTCGGCCGGACCGACCGCCAGGCTGTCGATGTTGAAGCCACGACGGGCGAACAGACCGGCGATGCGGCTCAGGGCGCCGGATTCATCCTCCACCAGCACGGACAGGGTGTGCTTCATTCCCCTCGTTTCGTTTGCAGCGGACGTTTGCTCTCCAAGTTACGGTCCAGCCAGCTCAGCAAGACCTGATGAAAGGCATCAGGGGTTTCGTCATGGGGGCAATGGCCGCTGTTGTCGATCACCTCCAAGTCCAGCCAGGGATATTGCTTCAGCAGTTGTTCTCCGATCACTAGAGGGACAAAACGATCCTCCCGACCCCAGACCAGCAGCACTGGAATGGCCTCTGGATTGGAGGAGAGGCGTTCGATCAGGGCCGGAGCCGTCGCCCCACGCGGTCGTAGGGCCATGCCAATGCTCATCGCCCGGAGGGCGCGGGCGGCCGTGGGGCGCCGTGCTGGAGCGGCCACCAGTTGATGCAGCTCACGGTCGGTACGGATCGAGCGGTGATAGGCACCCTGAAGGCCAAGGCGGAGCAGTGCGGTACGGCTAATCAGCGGGATCAGCACTCCTAGCGGTAGAAGTCGCATCGCCATCACAACGAAGGGCTTTCTCAGCCGGCGCCAGAAGCGAGATCTGCGGAGTGGCAGTGGCTGCATCAGGGCTGGATCCGGTAGCGGAGCAGCGACGACGGCGGCCACCAGGTCGGGGCGGAGGACTGCTGTGGTGAGGGCTGTTAGCCCTCCAAGAGAATTGCCGACCAGCACCGCCGGCCTGGTGGCATCGGCCCCCACCACCTGTTCGAGAAAGGCACTGAGCTGTCTGGCCCAGAGGCGGTTGTCGAGAGGTCTGCGATGGTTGTGGCCTGGTTGTTCGGAGCGTCCGAATCCAATCAGATCCAGGCCATACACCCGGTACCCCGCCTCAGCGAGCTGAAGTGCGTTGTGCCGCCAGTGGTCGCTGCTGGCGCCGAATCCATGTAGCAGCACCAGTGCCTGACCCTGCCTAGGGCCGTGCACGCGCCAGTGGCTTTGCATGCCCTGCCACTGCCAAGTTGCGCTCTCCCCCCAGTCGGTTTGGCGCACCACCCCCTGCCCGGCAGTCTGGAGAGCGGTTGCATCCACGGGCATCTGAGCCACGACACATCTCACTATCGCGAAGGTGCTGCCCAGCTGGAGCTAGGTGACGGCTTCTTCCGGCCGGAGTCCCGACCTTCTCGGGATCTCTCCGTGCTGATGGCGGCCTGGCAGTTGCGGCAGCGCGGAGAGAGCCCCTGTCGATGGCTGGATCTGATGGCGGGTTGCGGGATCCGATCCGTGCGCTGGGGGCTAGAAGCGCTGCCAGCAATCCGCACCTCATCAGCGGTCACGCTCACCGTCAACGATGCCGATGCTGCACGCCAGCTCCTGCTGCAGCGCAACCTGGCTCCACTTCGTTCAGCGCGTCTCACCCTCGCCTGTCATCAGGAGCCGGCGGAGGTGCTGTTGCGTCGTGCCTATCTCGATCAGCATCATTTCGACCTCATCGATCTGGATGCCTTCGGCTGTCCGAATGGGCTGCTGCAGGCCAGCTTGCAAGCGCTTGCGTTCGATGGGGTGCTGCTTTTAGCCAGTACGGACGGCCGCTCGCCCACTGGTCATGACAGGGTTGCTGCGGTTCGTAAGTTCGCTGCAGCGGCGCGGACCCATCCGGCCAGTTGGGAGGTGGCCCTGCGCTTGCAACTGGCTGTGCTGGCGCGGGAGGCCTGGATGCTGGGCCGTGGTCTAGAGCCCCTGGCTTGTTTCAGTGATGGCCGCACCTTTCGATTGGCGGTGCGGATGCGGCGACGGCTGGCCGACGGGGAGGAGCAGCAGCTGGGATTGCTTGCCCGTTGTGCGCGATGTGGGGCCCAGGCAGTGCAGCCACTGCTGAGGCTTCAGGGTTGGCCGTCTTGTGCTTGCGAGGGCACTCAAGGGCGTTGGGCTGTGACGGGACCCCTCTGGCTGGGGCCGTTGCAATCGCCTGTTGTGATCAGCGAGCTATTGGAGCTCGCTGATGCTCTGGAGCACACGTTGGCGAAGCCAGGGCGTCGTCTGCTCCAACGTCTGCAAGCCGATCCGGGCCTGCCTGTGTGTTGTTGGTCGACGGCTGAACTAGCCCGACGACTACAGCTCCAGGGCCCTCCCTCTCTCCACGATCTGGTGGGGGTGCTGCAAGCGTCTGGGTATCAGGCCTGCGCCAGCGGGGTGATGGCCGGACAGCTCCGCACAGATGCTCCTCTCGACAGCTTGTTGCAGGTTTGCCGCCATCTCGGCCGTAAGGATCGTTAAATGGGTGTTGAAACGATTTTCCCCCACCATGGCCGCGGAGATTTTTGGAACTGCTGCAATCTTTTGGGTTCTGATCCCCGTTGGTCTTGTGGGCGGAGCTTTGCTGCTCAAGCTCCAGGGTGACTGAAGCCAAGCTCCCGATCAGCAAGTCATCCCTTTAGGCTCCTGCACTTGTGCGAGCGAACCCTATGCAGGTTCTGGTGGTTGGAGCAACTGGCACCCTTGGAAGGCAAATTGCCCGCCAGGCCCTGGATGCAGGCCATCAGGTTCGCTGCATGGTGCGAACACCCCGAAAAGCATCCTTCCTCCAGGAGTGGGGTTGCGAGCTCACCCGCGGTGACCTGCTCGAGCCCGCCAGCCTCGATTACGCCCTCGAGGACATGGATGCGGTGATTGACGCGGCCACCAGTCGACCGGACGACCCTCGCAGCGTTTACGAGACGGACTGGAACGGCAAGCTCAACCTGTTCCGAGCCTGTGAGAAGGCTGGGGTTCAGCGTTTGGTCTTTCTCTCTTTGCTGGCTGCAGAGAAGCACCGTCAGGTGCCCTTGATGGACATCAAATACTGCACTGAGAGGCTCTTGGAGCAATCAGAGCTCGACTACACGATCCTGCAGGGCGCAGCCTTTATGCAGGGTGTGATCGGTCAGTTCGCCATTCCCGTGCTCGAAAGTCAGACCGTGTGGGTGAGTGGCAGTCCTACCGCGATCGCCTATATGAACACCCAGGATGTGGCGCGCTTCGCCGTGGCTGCGCTGGAGCGTCCTGAAACCGTGCGCTGCAGCTTCCCTGTGGTCGGTCCAAAAGCCTGGAATACCGGTGAAGTGGTGCAGCTGTGTGAGCTTTACAGCGGAAAGTCGGCTCGGGTTTTTCGGGTTCCGCCGGCTTTGATCCAGTTGCTGCAAGCCGTCTGCAATTTCTTCGAGTCGGCTGTGAATGTGGCAGAGCGTCTTGCGTTTGTAGAGGTGACCGGTGGCACGGAGGGGCTCGATGCGCCGATGGAGGCCAGCTATGGCGCTTTTGGGCTCGAGGCTTCGGAAACGACCTCGTTGGAGGACTACATCCGTGAGTACTACGAGACGATTCTCAAGCGACTGAAGGCGATGGAGGCTGATCTCGATAAAGACGCCAAGAAGAAGCTGCCCTTCTGATCGCAGGCATGACGTCTTTCGGCATTGTTCGAGGGCGATGCGTAGTTTGTCCTTCCGGACAAGTTCGCTGGTGGTGCAGCCCCAGACTCCGATCAATCCAATTGGTGTCAATTCAAGCCAGAGCTCTCGCCGCTTGCGCAGTCAGACCCGCGAGCAACCGTGACCACCCTGTCCTGTAGTGCAGATGTACTGATTCTTCGGTAAGATGGCCGGGTCTCCTGCGTCGTCGTTTGCGATGTCCGTCGCTCAAATCAAGAATCTGCAGCGTCGCCTCGACAACCTCAACCGTGAGGCGGAGGCCGAGCTGACCCGATCCTGTGGCCATGAGCTCTGGCGCACGCTCGGTTTCGATGCCTTTGACGGGCTCGAAGATGCTGACCGCAGGGCCACTGCCAACTACTACTACGGCCAGTGGCAGACCGTTCGCGAGCTCCAGGATGTCTTGGGGTGAACCCGAAGGCGTCGCTTGAAAGCGTCGCCTGCTTGGATAGGTGCCGAATTGATCAACTTGGCTTGATGAGTAGCTGCTGCGGCCCTGTGACGCCTCTGGATCAGACCAGTGCCGTTGAAGCCCGCTATGGCGCCGCAGCCCAAGAGCAGGAAGCCTGCCTTTGCACCCCTGTCGCCTTTGACCCCAAGTGGTTGAAGGTCATCCCCGCTGAGGTGGTCGAACGTGATTACGGCTGTGGTGATCCCACTCGCTGGGTTGCGTCTGGTGACACTGTGCTCGACCTCGGCAGTGGCAGTGGCAAGAACGCTTTGATCTGTGCCCAGGTGGTGGGCGCAGAGGGTGCCGTGATCGGAGTGGATCGCAATCGCGACATGTTGGGGCTCTCCCGTCGTGCGGCCGCTGTGGTGGCTGAGCGCATCGGCTTCAGCAACGTCAGCTTTCTGGAGGGCGCGATTGAGGCCCTTGATGCACCAGGGCTGGATGGTGCTGCGTTGATCGCCGATGCGAGCGTGGATCTGGTGCTCAGTAATTGTGTGCTCAATCTGGTCAACCCTTCTGCCCGTCAGCGCCTGCTCAACAACATCCGCAGGGTGCTTCGGCCTGCAGGTCGAGTGGCGATCAGCGATATCGTCTGTGATCGCCCCGTTCCTCTCGCCTTGCAGGAGGACCCTGAGTTGTGGAGCGGTTGTATCAGCGGGGCCTGGGAGGAGCAGGCGTTTCTCAACGACTTCAAGTCACTGGGATTCGAAGCTGTTTCCTATGCCCACCGGTCTGAGCAGCCATGGAAAGTGGTTGAAGGCATTGAATTCCGTGCCGTTACCCTCGTTGGTGCCTTGCCGGGTTCGGGGCGCTCCTGCTGCTGAGTAGGCGGTTGAGTCTCCTTGCCTCGTCGGGGCTGACTCGGCGCCACTGCCCTGGGGCCAGGCCCTCCAGGTTCAAGTTTGGTTGGCCATCCATCAGGTCGAGGCTGGTACGGATCAGTCGCAAGGTGGGTAAGCCCACCGCCGCTGTCATCCTGCGCACCTGTCTGTTGCGACCTTCGCGGAGTGAGAGGGCAATCCAGCTGGTGGGGATCTTTGCTCGAAAACGGATGGGGGGATTGCGCTCCGTGACCCCGAGACTCAGGGCTGGCTCCAGCAGTGCTGCCTTGGCGGGCAAGGTCATTGTTCCCTGAATGACCAATCCGCGTTCCAGCTTCTGCAAATGCTCGTGCTTGGCTTCGCCTTCCACCTGGACCCAGTAGGACCGCCAGTGGCCGAAATGCGGGGAGGTGAGCCGATGCTGAAGACGGCCGTTGCTCGTGAGGAGCAGCAGGCCCTCGCTGTCAGCGTCGAGGCGGCCGGCGGCATACACATCGGGGACTGGAACTAGATCCGCTAGACAGCCCCAGCGGCTGTTGGGTTCTGGCGTGAATTGACTGAGAACGCCGTAGGGCTTGTGCAGGAGCAGGGTGGAGCGTTGGTCTGCCATCACCGTGCACTGGCTTGATGTAGAGACATGGCCCGGGATGACGGAGAGGCAGGAGTAGGCGTCATCAACTGGCCTTGAGTGAGGCCATCCCGCTCACAATCCAGACGGGGCGTCCATCACGCTAGGTAGAGCTTTGACGGGCTCGCCACAAGTTGACAACGCCGATCGAAATCAGCAGCAGCCCAAGATCAAGAGTGAGAGGCGGCAGAATCATTTGGTCCGATCAGCGACATGGACCCTAGAGACAAACAACCGTCCTGTGGTCGAGCAGGTCGCCACCTAAACTGTCCTCAACTACAGAGCTCAATCGCCGGCGCATGATCGAAACCTCGGGCGTGATTGAAAAGGAGCAGGGCAACGGGTTCTACCTCGTGACCCTCGAACAGTCCGCAGGTCACCAGTGTCTGTGCCGTGCTGCCGGCAAGCTCACGAAGTTCCGGATCAAACTGCTGGCTGGCGACAAGGTGCTGGTGGAGATCAGTCCCTACGACCTCACGCGCGGTCGGATTACCTATCGAGAGCGCAATGCCGGAGCCCCAGGTGGACGGCCTGGTGGAAACCGTCCAGGTGGCCCGCGCCGTCGCTGATCCAGGCTGAGCGAACTTGTGCTTCGCTTCGGGTCTGAAGCTGAAGTGTTTGGCGGCGTTTTGGATCCGATCAGCGTGCCGTTAGCAGTTGTTCGAGGGCTGCTTTGAACTCGTGGCGCTGTTTGACGCCACGCCACTGTTGTCTGAGTTCCTTGGCTTTGAACAGTTGCACCGTCGGAGTGCCGTTCACTCCGGCTTGTTCAGCGATCTCCTGCTCTGCATCGATATCGATCTCAATTCCTTGGGCTTGCCCCCCAAGTTCGTTGAGAACTCGTTTGAGCTGGGGCTTGAGCACATGGCAGGGGCCGCAACTGGGTGAGGTGTAGACGACCAGAAGTGGCGTGTCGCTGTCGTGATAGAGCCTGCGCAGCGCGTAGCTGCCCTTTTGCCATAGGGCATTGGGGTCATACGTGACCTCTGTAACGGCTTCACTCGGTTGGGGGGTCTCCGCCTGCTTGGGTTCCACCGAGTCCCGTCTCACCAGTTGGGCCAGGTTGTGGTGGCTGAGCCAACGCTCGGCCGCGAGGGCTGCCTGGCAGCCGCTGCCTGCTGCGGTGATGCCTTGTCGCCATTCGCCATCAGCCACATCGCCAGCGGCATAGACCCCTTCCAGCGAGGTTTCCGGGCGCCCGGGTTCGGTGATCAGGTAACCCTTGGCGTCGCACTGGAGTTGTTCTCGCAGCAGATCGGTGTTGGGGGTGTGACCGATGGCATAGAAGAGCCCCCGAACCGGCAATTGACTCTCTTCTCCACTGATGCGGTGGCGGATGGTGAGTCCGGTCAACCAGTCCTCTCCGAAGGCATCCACCAGTTCAGTGTTCCAGTGCACTGTGATCTGGGGGTTGGCCGTAACCCGATCCGCCATGGCTGCACTGGCTCTCAGTTGATCTGATCGCACCATCAGGTGCACATGGCTGCCGTACTTGGTGAGATACACGGCCTCCTCACAGGCGGAATCACCGCCACCAACCACTGCCAGTTCTGCGTTGCGGAATTGGGGTGTGGCTCCATCACAAATGGCGCAAGCGCTAATACCACTGCTCCAAAATCGTTGCTCGCTTGGCAGCCCGAGGCGATTGGCGCTGGCTCCAGTGGCAATGATCAGGGCCTGGGCGTGGATGGTGCGGCCCTCGGACTGAAGCCGGAAGGGTCTTTGGTTTAGGTCGATGGCGTCGGCGTCAGCTTCGACCAGGCGCGTTCCCCAGCGTTCCGCCTGGGCCTTCATCAAGTCCATCAGGTCCGGACCAAGCACGCCATCCGGGAATCCCGGAAAATTCTCAACGTGGGTGGTGGTCATCAGCTGACCTCCGGGGATGCCGCCCCGCTGAAAGCCTGTGATCAGCAGAGGGCTCAGATTGGCTCTTGCGGCATAAATGGCGGCGGTGTAGCCGGCTGGTCCCGAGCCAACGATGACGAGGTTTTCGACCTCACCCTCAGCGGATGTGTTGGATCCAAGCTGCCCGGGGGCGATCATGACTTAGGCGGAACGGGTATGAGTTAAGCCTAGGGCTGATGGCCCGCCTCTGTTGCATTATCTCTGTGGTGTCGGCGGATGTTGACCGGAATTACGCCAAGAATTGAGATGGAATTTAAGCAAAATTAATCTGCAATTTAACGTTCGCTTTAGATTTCGAGGGTGTTGTCGCTGGCGTCTCGATCGAGCTGGGGGCGTTTGCTCGGTGTTCGAGGCGCTACAAGTACAGACTCCTCAAGCAGTTCTTGGTGATCGCCGATACAGGTGATCCATTCTCGAAATTCCTGGGTGATTGCGTAACTGTCCTCATAGCGCTCAGCGCTGTCGAGTACTGCGATTCTTGTGCTTGCCCAGCAGGTCGCAACGCTGACTCGTCTTTCGATGGCTGCGTCCATGATCTGCTCCCAGATGTGGCCAGGCTGCTAGGTCAAGGGGACCATTCGCGCCTGAATTGTGCAGAACTTCGCATTTTTCTACGCAGAATGATGTCGTCATTGCTGCAGGAAACGGGGTAATTCCGGAGTGCGGAGACGGATCACTTCGCCGGCGCCATCGTTCACTGCTTCCAGGGGCAGGCTTGGTCCTCTCCAGCTGCCCCCTGAAGTTTCTGTGGCGTCGTCTTCGGGTTGATCGCTTCGAATCCGGTAGGGCTCCGATAGGGACCAACTGCGGGCATAGCTCATCAGCAGTGGATCGGCTGGCGCGAAGATGACGGAGGGGTCTCGAGGAATGTCTTCGATGGCTGACCGTTCTGAAGACATGCGAACCGCCCTCGTGATGCCCTGCACAAAGCGACTGCGGGTCACCACGGTGGTGAGGTAGGCCACCACCCTCAGTCGGGGGGCATCGAATCCTTCAGCGCACATGTCGATGCTGACAAGCCAGTCGGCCTGTCCTTCCTGAAATTGGGCGAGCCGTTGGGCGGCGTCTGGATCCTGAGAATGCACCAGGTCCACCCTGTCGCCCTCCTCCTCCAGCAGCCTCCCGATCGCCGAGGCGTGGTCAATGTCGCGGGCGATCACAAGACCACCCGCCCGGGGATGCTGTTGGCGCACGCGCTCGAGCTGTCGGCGCGCGCGCAGCAGCAGCTGTAGGGCAATGCTGCTGGAATCAGACAGCCGGATGGCGCGGCGCAGGTTGCGAGCACGCCAACTTTCACGTTGTTCGGCAGAGAGTGGTGACACATCCCTGTCGGGCATCCCTTCTCGGCTGTGTTCCACCCAGCCGTCCTGGAAGTGGAATTCCAGAGGGCGCACATCTCCGGCGGCAATCAGTTGCCGCGGCTCTACGCACAAGTCGGGGCTGATTTGTTCGACCAGTTGCCCTTGGGCTTCCACGCGCACGCGCCGGGCTGCGCAGAAGGCCAGGTTGTCCGCTCGGAAGGGCGTGCCTGTCAACCCGAGCCTCAGCCGGCAGCCATGGCTGAGGTCCAGAAAGGTCCGTCCCCAGATGGGTCCGTCCGGTTCGTCGGGGTCCATGCCGAGGTGATGGGCTTCATCGGCGATCGCCAGCAGGTCAGGTCCACCCCAGTGCTGCAGTGCCGCCGTCAAAGTGGGGAGCTGCCGCGCCGCAGCCTGGTAGGTGAGCAGCCATCCATCCGCTTGCTCTAAGAGGCCAGCATCGCCGCAGGCTGACCACTCTTCAAGGCTTAATCCCAAACCAGCGGCCGCATCACGCCACTGGCGCAGGATCGAGGTGCGGTGGCAGAACACCACAAAGCGCGACAGCCGGCCTTCGTGCTGCATGGCTTGAAATCCGAGCAGAGCACCAAGGGTTTTTCCTGCCCCGGGGCCGGCATGCACGAGCACATCTCTTCCCTTGGTACTGGCTGGATCACTGCGGCGTCGCAGCAGCTGGATCAGTTGTTGTTGCCAGATTCGCGGTCGGATGCGGGGTTGGTCCGCATCGGAGCAGAGAGCGAACGACGGTGCTGCGATGGGACTGATCGGAAAGATGAGTCTTTCTAACCATTCCAAACGGCTCAGGCATCCTTAGCTTCCGGCCATCAGCCCTGCGGGTGAGATCCCATTCGCGCCATGGCCAGACTTCGCTACACACCTGGATCCAGCCCCCAGCAGCCACAGCTGCTGGAGCACTGCTTGGCTCTGGACTGTGACATTGATCCGCTCATCCTCCGCGCCAGGCTCCTCCATCAGCAGGGACGGAATCGTCTGGCCCGAGCCTTGGAGCAGGAGGTGATGCCGCTCTTCTGAGCAGCACACCTCCTCATCCTCACAGTGCTTCGCTGTGATTCGTCAGAAGCCTCTGCACTTCATCCAAGCCTTCGCCTGCTGCTGTGCGGGCCTGCTCGAAATCGCCTTCGGCGCTCTCCAGAAGTTGGGAGGCGCAACGATCGAGCAGATCCTCTTTCTTCTCCCTGAGCAGGCTGAGCAGTTCACCATCAATCAGATAACGCACAGCCTGGCGTTGTAGATGCTCATCGCTGGCTTCTTCGAGCGTGCCTTCCACCAGTTCTTGGATAAACAGGCGGTGCACCTCACTGCTTCGCAGAAAGCTTTCAGTGGCGTTGATGATGCCGTCCACAAGGGTGCGGTCTGGCTCGGAATTCTCATCGGCCAGCTTGAATTCCCAATCGAGATGACGGCGCTGCCAGCCCTCTGCATGCAGGCTCGGCATCACGGTCTGCGTAAACGTGTCGACCGAAATCTCATAAATACGTTCAGCCAGGCGTTCGCACCATTCACGGCCGTGCTCTTGGAGAACCTCACGCATGGCAGTGCGCTCAACCGCATGGCCACCGTGGTGGCTGTGGCAGACGCCATCGGGACACTCGATCGCCTTAAGGCCCATGGGATTGCTCAGGGGGCTCTTTTTGCTTAGCCAGGGTGTCTTGATCACAAAGCAATCTTCAGGAAAGCTGCGGTAACCGATACGGCGACCCCGTAATCTCCCTTGGGTCGGCGGCGTCATGATCTTGCCCAGACTATTAATCCCTGTTGAGACAGCGGCGGCGGAAACACGCGTCGCTGTATCCCCGGAAACCATCAAGAAGTTCATCGGCCTGGGCTGTTCGGTTGCCATCGAGCAGGGAGCAGGTGCTTCCGCCGGTTTTGTTGATTCCTCCTATACAGAGGCCGGGGCCGAGCTGGTGGCCGTTGGGGATATTCAGGCTTGGGGGCAGGCTGATCTGCTCCTCTGCGTCCAGACCCCTCAGCAACAGGCCCTAGCCAAGCTGCGCAACGGTGCGTTGGTGGTGGGTCTGCTCTCGCCTTACAGCAACGAGTCGCTGGCCACATCCCTCAAGAGTTGTGGCCTTTCAGCCATGGCACTGGAGCTGCTGCCACGCATCAGCCGGGCGCAGTCTGCTGATGCCCTCTCCTCCCAGGCCAACATCGCTGGCTATAAGGCTGTACTGCTCGGGGCCGCTGCTCTTGACCGTTACTTCCCGATGCTGATGACGGCGGCGGGCACGGTGCAGCCGGCGAAGGTGGTGATCCTTGGTGCCGGTGTGGCGGGTCTGCAGGCGGTGGCAACCGCCCGCCGACTGGGTGCTGTGGTGTTCGTGAGTGATATTCGCCCTGCCGTCAAGGAACAGGTGGAGTCCCTGGGTGCCCGTTTCATTGAGCCCCCTGAGATGGACGACAAGCCCGCCGAATCCGGTGGCTATGCGAAGCAGGCCTCAGAGGCCTTTCTCGCAGCCCAGCGTCAGCAGCTTTCCGATCAGTTAGCCGAGGCAGATGTGGCCATTTGCACCGCCCAAGTGCCTGGTCGCCGTGCTCCCCGTCTGATTAGTGACGACATGCTTGACCGCATGCGCCCGGGGTCGGTGGTGGTTGACCTAGCCGTGGCTCAAGGCGGTAACTGCGCTGACACCCAGCCCTCCCAGACGGTTGATCGCAAGGGCGTGAAGCTGATCGGGGCCAATGATTTGCCCTGCTCGGTGCCCAACCATGCCAGTGCTCTTTATGCCCGCAACCTGTTGGCACTGCTGGAGCCAATGTTCAAGGACGGCCAGTTCAGCCTCGATACCGAGGATGAACTCATCGCCGGTTGTCTGATCGCCCAGGACGGCAGCATCCGTCGCGGCGACGTTCTCACCCCCGGAGCCAACTGATGGATTCAATCTTTGTGAATGCCCTCTGGGTTCTGCTGCTTGGCAGCCTCCTGGGCCTGGAACTGATCGGCAAGGTGCCCCCCACCCTGCACACGCCGCTGATGAGTGGTGCCAACGCCATCTCTGGAATCACGGTGCTCGCTGCCTTGACCGCGATCATCAAATCGAATGGAAGCATCCCCCTGCTGGTGCTTGGTTCGGTGTCTCTGGGCTTCGCCCTTTTCAACGTGATCGGCGGCTTCCTGGTTACCGATCGCATGCTCGCCATGTTCAGCCGTAAGCCCGCCCGCAAGGAGAACCGCTGATGGACTTTCTTCAATACGCCATCGACCTGGTCGCCATCCTCTTGCTGGCGCTGGGCATCAAAGGTTTGTCGAAGGTGCGTTCCGCCCGGGGTGCAAACCAATTGGCCGCAGTCGCGATGGCCTTGGCCGTGCTCGGCCTCCTGATTCATTACCTCGGCACCACGGGCATCAGTTCAGCCGCTTGGACCTGGATCATCGGTGGCACCGTTGTGGGCGGTGTGCTGGGTGCGATCACGGCCCAGCGCGTGCCGATGACCTCCATGCCGGAGACCGTGGCGCTGTTCAACGGCTGCGGTGGCATGTCGTCGTTGCTGGTGGCTCTGGCGGCCGCCTTCTTCCCCGCTGCTTTCGGCGCCAGCGGCATGGTTGCCGTGGTGTCGATCGTGATCTCGGTGTTCGTGGGAGCAATCACCTTCACCGGTTCGATCGTGGCCATGGCCAAGCTTCAGGGTTGGCTGTCGACGCCGGCCTGGATGCAGAGCAAGGCCCGTCATTTCGTCAACATTGCCCTTGCCGTGGCATGCCTGGTGGCAGCGGTGGATCTGATCGCCAAGGGCGGCATGAGTGTTCAGGGGCTCTGGTTGCTCGTGATTGCCTCCAGCCTTCTCGGCATTGGCGTCACCCTGCCGATCGGCGGTGCAGACATGCCCGTGGTGATTTCGCTGCTGAACAGCTATTCCGGCGTGGCTGCGGCCGCGGCAGGTTTTGTGGTGGGCAGTCAGCTGCTGATCGTGGCGGGCGCCATGGTGGGTGCCGCCGGCCTGATCCTCACGCAGGTGATGTGCAACGGCATGAACCGCTCGCTGGTCTCCGTGTTGTTTGGTGGTGCCCTTGGGGCTTCAGCAGTAGCCGGAGGTGGCGGTGGTGAATACACCAACATCACTAGTTGCAGCGTGGAGGAATGTGCTCTCACCCTGGAGGCTGCCGAGCGTGTCGTGATTGTTCCCGGCTACGGTCTCGCTGTTGCCCAGGCCCAGCACACCCTGCGAGAAGTGACTCGCTCGCTTGAAGCTGCTGGCATTGAGGTGACCTATGCGATCCACCCTGTGGCCGGCAGGATGCCTGGGCATATGAATGTGTTGCTGGCGGAGGCTGATGTGCCCTACGAGCAGCTCAAAGAGATGGATGTGATCAATCCTGAGTTCCCCGCCACCGATGTGGTGCTGGTGCTCGGTGCCAATGACGTGGTCAATCCCCAGGCCAAGACTGATCCAAACTCGCCGCTCTATGGGATGCCTGTGCTGGATGTGCAGCAGGCACGCACCGTCTTCGTGGTGAAGCGCGGCATGAGCGCCGGCTATTCCGGCATCAAGAACGATCTGTTCGAGCTCGCCAACACCTCGATGGTGTTTGGAGATGCCAAGAAGGTACTGGGTGATCTTCTGGGCGAGCTCAAGGAGCTTGGCGTCGGCAAGAAGTGAGTCTTTCCCAGTGACAGACCACGTCTCCGGCGTGATCGAGAACCCCCGGCTGCTTGAGCAGCTGGGGGTTCCTCCGTATCAGCAGCGCTGGCCATGGCTGGGGGGCGATCTCCAGACCCTTCGCGACACCTTGCGGCCCGTCTCTCTCCCACCGGATCACGGTGCTCCGCTCCAGATTTCTGTTCCTGCTCTGGCCAGTGGTGCCGCTGAAGCCGGTCAGCTGCTGGCCTATTTCGATCGTCCCATTGCGCCAGTGGATGGGGGCTGTTCCCAGCCAAGGGCTCTGGTCGTTCTCCTGCATGGACTAGGCGGCTCGAGTCGCCGCGAGGGCCTGCGTCGGCTTGGACTCAGCCTGCAGGGGGCAGGCTTCGCCGTGCTGCGACTCAACCTCCGGGGTGCCGATCCCGGACGTGATCTCGCTGGTGGGACCTATGCGGCCTGTTGCAACAGTGATCTTCTTCCGGTGCTGGAACGGGCACGCCAGCTGGCCGCAGACCTTGCCAGCGAGGCCAGCCAGTCCAGCCCAATTCCTCTCTATGGGGCAGGTATTTCCCTCGGAGGCACCATGCTCCTCAATGCCTGCCTGGCGATGCCAGGGGCGCTGGATGGTTTGTTCTGTGCCAGCAGTCCCCTTGATCTGGCCCTGTGCAGCGCATCGATCGAACGCCCACGTAATCGGATCTATCAGCGCTGGCTTCTGGAACGGCTGGTGCGACAGACCCTCGCCGACCCCTTCGGTGTGAGCGCCGATGAGGAGAAGGCTCTTGGTCTGGAGCCGCCGCGCACGATCCGGGCCTTTGATGCCGCGATTACGGCACCACGTTGGGGTTATCGCGATGTGGATGCCTACTACGCCGGCGCCTCTCCCTTGCCCAGGCTGTTGGACCAGCCCATGGCCTTGCCGCCCACGATGTTGCTTCAGGCGATGGATGACCCTTGGGTGCCAGCGGAGTCCGCCAGGCGTCTGCAGAGTGCACTGGTGGCCTCAGGCCAAGATGGCGATCTGGATCGGGTGTGGGTGCTGCTCACCCACCGGGGCGGTCATAACGGCTTTCATAGCCCTGGCGACAGTCTCAGACAGGGCTGCTGGTCGGATCGGCTGGCCTGCGCATGGTTCAGCCGCCGCTGTGCGCAGGATCAAGGTCGGTGATGGCTTGAATCAGCTCGAACCTCAGGCCCATGGTTGAGGCTGAAGGGACTTCGATCCCCACTGTTCCGATGACCGAACAACAGGCTGATGTGATGCTGTCCCTCGCCGATGAGCTGATTCAAAATGGCAGGCCTGAATCGGCTGAAGTGCTGCTCTCCCTGCTGCAGAGCGAGCTGCTCTCGCCTGAATTCATGCTGGATGAGCAGCAGACCTGACGCTTGAGAGTGGTGTGCGCTTGAGCATCCATTGCTGGCAGGGCCTGCCTCGCACCACGTGTTCGCGCAGGATTGTTTCAAGCCGTTCCGGGGTCACTTCGCGATACCAGATCCCATCAGGCCAGATCAGCAGGATCGGTCCCTGCTCGCAGATGCGCAGGCAATCCACCTTGGAGCGCAGCACCATCCCTTCAGGGCGTTGGGGATTCTCAAGGTCGAGCTCGCGGATCAGCCGCTTGAGGGCATCCCAGCTTTTGAGTCCCAGTTCGGGGTCACAGCATTTGGCTTTGGTGGGCGTGGCGCAGAGCAGGAGGTGATGGCTGATGCGTGGTTCCGGCGATGGTTCGCCGTTCATGCCGCGAAGGCGCCAGCAGGGATGTGACGGGTTCCACGGGCGACCTGTTCACGCACTGCCTGTCGCGCCCATTGATCAACAGACAGCACATCCTCAAGCTGGGGTTGGCTGATCAAGTCGTTCTTGTGTCGCTCACAGGCCGCTTCGATCACCTCGGGGATATCGAGGAAGTGAATCTTCTCTTCTAAGAACTGGGCGACTGCTTCTTCGTTGGCGGCATTCATCACGGCAGGCATGGTCCCCCCGGCGCGTCCGGCGGCGTAGGCCAGTTGCATGCAGGGGTATTTGGCTGGGTCGGGTTTGCGGAAGTCGAGCTGTCCTACCTCGGTGAGGTCGAGCCTGCGCCAGGGGGTTTCCAGTCGCGAGGGCCAGCTGAGGCAGTAAAGGATCGGCAGTTTCATGTCGGGCCAGCCCAGCTGCGCCAACACGGAGGAATCGGCCAGCTCGATCATGGAGTGAATGATCGACTGGGGGTGGATCACGATTTCAATGTGGTCGTAATCAAGGCCAAAGAGGTAGTGAGCTTCGATCACCTCCAGGCCCTTGTTCATCAGGGAGGCGGAGTCAACGGTGATCTTGCGCCCCATGCTCCAGTTGGGGTGGGAGGTGGCATCGGCCACGGTCGCTTTCTTGAGGTCCTCTGCCTTCCAGTCTCTGAAGGCTCCGCCACTGGCGGTGAGCTGGATGCGACGTAAGCCCGGGGTTGGTACCCCAGTGGAGAGGCGAGCGTTATCGGCCCAGGGAGTGCCTTGCAGGCACTGGAAGATGGCGGAGTGTTCCGAATCGGCCGGCAGCAGACGGCTGCCGCTCTTCTTCAGTTCTGGAAGCACCACCGGTCCGGCGGCGATCAGGGTTTCCTTGTTGGCAAGAGCGAGGTCTTTACCAGCGCTGATTGCCGCGAGGGTCGGCAGCAGGCCAGCGCAGCCAACGATCCCTGTGACGACAAGATCGGCGCTATCCCAAGACGCGGCCACGTTGAGGCCGTCGGCTCCTCCGACCAGTTGGGGAGCGGCTGAGCCGTGAATGTCTGCGCTGCGAAGTCGATCCTGAAGCTCTGGAAGCAGAGCTTCATCGGCGAGGGCGACGACCTCTGGGTGATGGTTCCGGATCTGTTCAACCAGAAGGGCCAGATTGCGACCGGCGGTGAGAGCCACAACCTTGAACTGTTCTGGGAACTCCTGGGCGATCTCCAGAGTCTGAGTGCCGATCGAGCCCGTGGAGCCCAGCACGCTGATGGCTTTCACGTCGATCTGGCGGTTGGATTCAGTTTCCCATGCCGAACCCTGGCAAACTTCAGCCAGCTCAAAGGGTCCCAAAGCGGATGGCGGTGAGAGAACACTGGAGGTCGAACCTGGGGTTTGTGCTGGCGGCTTCCGGCAGTGCCGTCGGTTTGGGCAATCTCTGGGGATTTGCCTACAGGGCTTCCCAGGGGGGCGGTGGGGCGTTTCTGCTGCTGTACCTGCTGATTGTTTTGGTGGTCTGCCTGCCGGTGCTGGTGGCTGAGATGGCTTTGGGCCGCAGCACCGGTCACAGTCCTCTGCTGGCGCCGGTGACGGCCGCTGGCAAGGGTTGGCAACCCCTCGGATGGCTTTTCATCGCAGCGTCCTGCGGCATCCTGGCTTTCTATGCCGTGCTGATGGGCTGGACAGGTCACACCCTCATCCATGCCCTCTTTGTGGGTCTTCCTTCCGATCAGGAGGCGGCCTCCACATTTTTTGCCGGTGTGAGCAAGGGCAACAGCGTTCTTGTCGGTCAAGGGCTGTCGCTGGTGCTCACCGCTGCGGTGGTGAGCACAGGGGTGCAAGGCGGGATTGAGCGGCTGTCCCGTTGGGCCTTGCCGCTGCTCTTCGCCTTGCTGATTGGTCTGGCGATCTGGGCGTCGGGTCTCGAAGGGGCCGCAGCTGGTCGTCAGACCTTCCTGCTCAATTTCGACAGCGCTCAGCTGTTCAACCTGACCACGATCCGTCACGCCTTCAACCAGGCCTTCTTCTCCATTGGCACGGGCATTGGGTGCATCCTGGCTTACGCGGCTTATTTGGATCGCCGTGCCCATCTGCCTCGGGAAGCCGTTGCGGTGGTGGGGATGGACACGGCCGTCGGCCTGCTCGCCGGTCTGGTTACCTTCCCGGTGGTCATGAGTTTTGGGTTGCAGAACACCGTGGGGGAATCCACCATCGGTGCCTTGTTTATTTCCATTCCCACCGGCCTCGCGTCGCTCGGACATACCGGGCAGGTGGTGGCGGTGTTGTTCTTCTTCCTGGCTTACCTGGCGGCGATCACATCCTCGGTTTCTCTGCTGGAGGTCCCCGTGGCGTCGTTGGTGGATCGTCTGGGTTGGACGCGTCGTCGGGCGGTCACCGTTGCCGCAACAGTGATCTTTGTTCTGGGTCTTCCCTCGGCGACTTACGGACCAGCGCTCGATTTCATGAGCGATGTCTTTGGCGGCGTGTTGCTGATCGTGGGCGGTTTGTTGATCTCTTTGCTGATGGGTTGGCGCGCTCCCGCCCGTTTTCGCGAGGATCTCTCCCAGTCCGGGACCCCTTCGGACCTGCGCCACGTGTTGCTATTTAGTTTGCGCTGGGTGTCACCGCTGGTGATTGCCGTGGGCCTGGTGATCAGCCTCTGGGATCTGCTTGGTCAGTGGTCTTCAGGGCTTTGCCCGGTTCTTCCATCTTGGTTGCCGGTCTCCTGGATGGTTTGCGCTTTTGGCTCAGCCCACGGCGGTTGAGTCTGAGTCGATCCCCATCCGTGTTCAGCTGGCTGCTCAGATCAAGGTCTGCAGCAGCATGGCCGACAGCTGCACTTCTCTCAGAAAGCACAACGAGGCCAGCATCAGCAGAATCATCGCGCCGATGAAGAGAGGCACCACCACCGCGGTGAGGTTGAGCTGAAAGACGACGCTCAGGAACATCGTTGCCACTACAGCGGCGATCAGCAGGGTGGTGGCAGTGAGCAGCCCGATGGCTCGGATCGTGAGCTGCATGCGCTGCCGATAGATGCGCCGAGTTCGAGCATCCATGCCCTCGGCTTCTCCCTTTTCATGCTGCAGACGAACCTGTTTGGTGGTGTCAACGATCCGGGCCAGTCGGCCTGAGAGCACGTTCATCAAGGCGCCGATGCCGGCCAGCAGGAACACTGGTGCTACCGAGAGCTGAATCGCCTTGGACAGGCTTTCGGGTTGCATGGTGATGGCAAAAACAAGCCAGGTGGACGGCATGACCGTCGGCTGAATCAGACCTTAGGGACGCGGTCAGAGCTTTTCATGCTTCAAGTCAGGTAGACAGGGTGCGATCACACGCTGCTACGGATGTTCTGGCTGAAGCGTTGGAATTTCATCGAGAGGGCCAAGCTCGAGCGTCAGCTCTGGGATGCATTCGAGCAGCGTGAAGATCTCGAGGCCAAGGTCAAGGCGTTACGCGAGATGGTTGAGAGCGGCACGTCGACCGATCTGGCTGAAGACCGTTTTCGACTCGAGGTGTGGTCCACCACTCTTGAACGGATTCGCAAGATCGAAGTGATGATGAAGGATCAGCAGCGCTGACCCTTCTGCTCGCTGCCCAGGATCAAGCCCGCCTCCACTCTGTGATCTCACCAGGCTTGTCGATGAGTTCGATGCCCTGTGCGGTGAGAGCAGCGCGGATGCGGTCGGCTTCGGCTAGTTCTGAATGATCGCTCCTGTCGAGGCTGGTTCGCAAGCTTATGCATCACCTCATGTGTAGCCGTGAGCTGAATTTGTCGGTCTTGGATCTCTGCAAGCGGGCGAAGTCGAGGTGATCCTGGTTGCACGCTTTCTCTGCGTTAGCAACCCTAAATTCAAAGATGATTGCTCTGTTCGCTCAGCGGCTGAAGAATACATGTTTTCATCAGGTCAATTATTTCTCTTATAGTCATTAGTTGATTGCTCAAGGCGCAAATGATGTTGAGGCTGCAGATCTCTCTCTTGGTTTTATGCTTTTGCCTGTCTTAAGCATCGCTGACGCATTAATTGAGCTGTTTCCTTCAGTGTTTCAGTGAAGGGTCTTTTCCGTGATGCCCTTGAAGTTCTGGGCGAAACTCACTACGTTTTTATAGTGGATCAGGGCGAGCTGCAATAAAATCCAGTTTATGAATCCGAGGAAGCTGTCTTGATCATTTATTAATGCTTAATGATTTCGTGAGGCAAGGGATGGCAAGCAAATTCAATTGACAGTTGGTTATCTGATTTCTTTTATATGAAATCAAAATCTCTAGTTCATGAAGAGATCTTTATAAAAGGCTGAAAGAAAATCGGGAGTTTCTGCCGAGTACCCCAAAATTTTGACAATATTATTTTACATGCGGCTTTAAGGAGCTATGCATATTTCAAGTGTTCTGGTGACAGCATTATGCGTGTCTGTACTGATCCAGCTCTATTGCGTAATTTTTAATGTTAACAAGTGGCCTTTTGTGGCCCAAAATATGTTTGCTCATAAATACAAAGGATTAATTAAAAGAATGGTCGTTGTGCTCTACCGTGAAAATGGCAATAAGTGTCTTGTTTTGCCAGGAGATGTGATTCCTGTTGCATTCTTTAGAGCACAAAGGGTATTGCTTAATATTTACACAAGTAAGGCCAATTCTGAAAATATTGAGCAATTTTCTAGAGACCTTTTGCATCGATTGAATTATCAGCCATGGACCAAATTTGATGAAATCAACAAATCGGTTGCGTGCTCCGAGAATAATAAGTTCATAGCATTTAAAATATACATAGCAGAGCTTGACCTGATAAAAGAAGAAAGACTTACAAAAAATTCTACAATAGAGGATGTGATTTCTAAAACCCACTTCTTTTGTGAGTACCGCTCTTAAAGTTCGCCATTCTTTGTTGTGCTATGCTCTCTTATCAAATGTTTTTCCAATCAAATTTAATTAGCAAGGTTTTAGCCTTTACTATTTTAGCTTTAGTCGCATCCAGGGAATATGGAATATTTTTACCCAGTATAGAGCCTATCATGTTGTCGGATTCTTCATTTAAGGAAGAGGCGAAAATATTTTCATTGGTTCAGTTTTACCCTGTTGCAAGAGCATTTTTAATAGGTTCTTGTATTTTAGTTTTTATTGGTGTTTATCCCGCAATTACTGTCACGTTGTTGGTAATAGGATTTCTTTTTTTAGATTGTTATTTTGCAAATCTAACTCCTGAAGTATGGCCAAACTTTTTTCATCTGCACTTTATAGGAATTTGCTGTATTTTGCTTGAAAGCCTTCGTTATTTGGAATTTCCGGCGATGCCGGCCAGCCCAGAGGTATTCACTACAGTTTATCAAGTTATATTTATACAAATTGGCTTGATTTATTTCTTTTCAGGTCTCGCAAAGCTGATACATGGAGGTGTGGCCTGGGCTCACAATGCAGAGTCTCTACATTTAATACTTCTCATGCGTGGTTCTTCTTTGGGCAAGTTAATACTTTCGCGTCCTTTCCCCCGGCGTATGGCAGGAACAGGAACAATTATTTTTGAGTTATTTGTACCAGTCTTGTTGTTTATACCAAATGGTTTTGTATATTTGTCAATATCCGCATTTTTATTCCATATGGCAACATATGCCTTCATTAGGATATCTTTTTGGCATTTATGGGGATTTTTTCCCGCTTTGATTTTTGAAATCCTAAGAAGCTCTGGGAGAATTTAAATTACGAAATTAAATTCTAAATTTAGCTATTACTCTCTTGTTGATTGCAAATATGGGGTGAGCTTGCTATCGCTTCGTTGGAAGTGTTGAGTCTTCTGATCCTAATGTTTTATAATCGTTAATTGTACACCATTCTGGTCGCAGATTAATTTTCCAAAGCCGCCAAATGGAATTGTTGTGTGTGGGGTTGTATGACCAATATCAATGCCAAAGGCGATTGGAATGTTTTTAAGTTGCACTATTTCCAAGATGTGCTTGATTGTTCTGGTGTCTAATTTCGAACTCGAAGGGCTTCTGCCAAAGATTAATCCTTTGATGTTCCCTGTGTCCTTGGAATAAAGGAGTGAAACTAATGTTCTTGTTATTTCGTTAGCACTACGAAGGTCTTCAAGTATCAAGATCACGTCATTCATTTCAGGCATGTATTCGGTTCCTTGCAGAAGATGGAGTGTGGTTAAATTACCTGCAATAATAGAACCTTCTGCAGTCCCCTCTTGAATACAAGTAATAGGTTTATTTTGTTTAAATATACGATCTTCTTGATTTAAAAACCATTCATCTTCGCTCCAGAAGCCGCTGGCTGTAATTGTCCATGGATCTTTCTGAAAAAGACATTTTTGGAACTCCTGAATTGTGTAGTTTAGACCCTTATCCATTCCAAAAGTAGAATAGTGTGGCCCACTATAAGTGACTAGCCCACTTTTTTTGAGAATAGCCGCAGAGAGTAATGTGATATCGGAATAACCGCAGAAAATTTTGGGATTATTTCTGATCAACTCGTAGTCCAGATAAGGAATAAGCTGATTTGCATGAAAACCACCAATTGCGGTCAAAATACATTTTATGGATGGATTACTAAATGCTGAATGAATCTCTTCAAGCCGCTTATTTAAGGGTAAGCATCCAAAAATGTCGACTTCCTGGGTTTCGGTAGAAGAGATAACTGTGAGCCCCATATTGTTTATGTTTTCACGTGCTTTGTTAAGCGTGTATTGACCTGTTGACCCTTTGCCGATTGTTTGGATGGATTTAGATGGAGAAATTACGCAAACGGTATCGCCGTGATTGAGTTTTTCGGGGAAAATTAATTTCATGGTCATTGTTGGCATTCACATTCAGGATGAATCGATATTGATTTTTCGACCGTCTTGTAGGATGATGAATCTAGAATGATTTGTTTTCCGGCTGTTTCCACCTCAAGCCCCAGAAGATAGCGAATTACTTCGTTTGTTGCCATTGAAGCTACAATGGTATTGAGTGGGCCGTATGACGTGGCTTGAAGTCTTGAATTAAGCTGGATTCTGTCAGTTGTCTTGTCTTCTTCGAGTCTGCAAAAATGACAGGCTGTTTGGCCAGGAATAATGAATGGACCAATGAGGCCATTGATCTCTGCGTAGCCTGCAGTTATGAAAGGAACTTTGCATTTTAGGGCTGCCTGATTAGTCCAAGAACATATTGTTTTTGGCGGGCTGTCTGCGGACAAAACCCATGCATCGCAGTCCCCCAAAAACTCTACTATCTCCTCATGGCTTTTAATCTTGCTCTCTTGAAGCGATATTTTGCAGGAACTATTTCTATCCATTAATCGCTTTTGTATTTGTTGTACCTTTGGCAGGCCAACATCAGCTTCTTCTAGTAGCACAACTCTAGGGAGGTTTGTCTCTTCCAGTAGGTCATCGTCCATCAGCTTGATGGTACCAACACCTGCTGCCGCCAAAAGCATCGCAACAGAAGACCCTATGCCCCCAGCACCAATTAATCCAACTTTCTTGTTTTTAAGGACTGAATAATCCTCTTTGGACTTTCCGAAGATGTCATAATATAGTTCGTGTCGATCGTAACGTGAGGTTGCTTGGCTGCTTTCTGTTTCTTCGATGACTCCATAGTCATATAGCTCTTTGACGCATTGGATGATGTTTTCGATGGAGGCGTCTGATGTGGTGTTTTTGAGGCGTGAGCAAAGATCTTCTAGGCTCGTCGGCTGGTTGAGTATTCTGCATAACTCTGCGAGAAATTCTGGTGGCTCTTCGAGTGTAAATGCGCGTGGTGGTGCCATCCAAAATTGAATTTTCCCGGATGGCGAGAGTTGAATTGAAATTGACCGTTTGATTTGAATTTTATCCATCTTGGTGACTCGGTTTTGGAAAATTGGGTGGGTAAATTTGGGTAGGGATTGTGGCTTGGTTGTCTTTTAAACTCTAGCTTGCTTGTCTGGATTGGTTGGAGGCCTTAATCTGAATTTTGGCATGGTTGCTGTTGTTCCTTTAGGCTCTTTAAGGATGGCCTGAGTGTTTAAGGAAGAAGATGATCAAGCTCAATGAGCTGTG
>NZ_UCNN01000012.1 GCF_900473935.1 Synechococcus sp. UW105
GGCGGAGGGGTCTCCGCCAGCGACGCGCTGATAAGCATTGCTGGCGTCAAAACCGTTGAAGAGGTCGCCGTCGAGGTTGAACTCAAGCATGGGAGGAGGTGAGAACGTTGGAGACCGGAGTGGGGTGTGGCCTCTGGATGAACTCAGCTTTTCCGATTTGTTGATTGGGCTTGATGATCGAGATTGAGGCGGGCTGTGATCTTGCTCACAGCCTGTTTTCGTGCCTCATACATCGGGGTGGTGGAGCACCACACAACCTTCTGAAGATTCAGTCAACGAGCCGCATCCTTTGTTTTCAGTCGATGGCCGTTGCGTTGATTGGGCTCCTGCCCACAGATGATTGGTTGCGCTTGACGTTGGATGGTTGGGGATTTTTCTGAGATGGTGATGCAGCTCAGGCCACCATGCGCTCTTGTGTGCTGCTGCTGAGAAGACGCTTCACCACCCTGATGACACGATCCTGCTGTTCCACGCTCAGTTCTGGGAAGATCGGCAAGCTCAGCACTTCACTACAGAGCTGTTCGGTGATGGGCAGGCTGCCAGGTGCAAGCCCGAGGTCGACATAGGCGGGCTGACGGTGGATTGGAATCGGGTAGTAGATGATCGTGTTCACACCTTGCTCTTGCAGGCTTTGCTTGAGCCAATCCCGCCGATGGCTACTGGGCAGTCCAAAGTTGTTGGCTGCATTACTGCCAAGAGCGGCCTCCGTTTGCTGCGCCTCTGGGCTGAGATTGACGCGCACCACAAATTGATTCCAGCCATGGCCCACGGCAGGATCGGCGGCAGGATCGGGTAATTCCAAGCCTGGTAGGTCTGCTGCTAGCGCCTTGATGTAGCGCGAGGCAATCGCAGCCCGCTTATCCACCCAAGTGCGCAGATGGGGCAGCTTGACGTTGAGCACCGCTGCCTGCAGGGCATCAAGCCTGCTGTTGTAGCCAAGTTCAGTGTGGAGGTAGCGGCGAGGCATGCCATGCACAGCCAGTTCGCGAATGCGCTGAGCAAGACCATCGTCATCGCAAGTGACGGCGCCGCCATCGCCTGCTCCGCCCAGGTTCTTGGTGGGGAAGAAGCTGAAGCAGCCCGCATCGCCCCAGCTGCCCACCGGTTTGCCGTTCCAGCAGGCACCTGTCGCTTGGGCACAATCCTCAACCACCTGGAGGCTGTGGCGTTGAGCGATCGCCATCAGCGCCTCCATATCGACCGGCCGGCCGAAGAGGTGCACGGGCATTAGCGCTTTGGTGTTCGGCGTAATGGCGGCTTCGATCTTGGTGAGATCAATCAGATAGGTGACGGGATCCACATCCACGAACACCGGGGTGGCACCAACCGCACTGATTGCCTCAGCGGTGGCAAAAAAGCTGAAGGAGGCTGTGATCACTTGATCGCCTGCTCCGATGCCGAGGCCACGCAGGGCAAGGATCAGGGCGTCGGTGCCGCTGTTGCAACCCACGCTATGAGCTGTGCTCACGCAGGTTGAGAAGTCGGTTTCAAACTTCTGGATCTCACCGCCGCCGATGTATTGGCCGCTGTGCAACACGCGCAGAATGGCGTCATCCAGCTCAGGCCCCAGATCGGCGAGCTGCTGACTGAGACTGAAGGGAGGCACCTGCATGCGGGAAACCTTAAGCCGTCTACCTAAACCATTGGGGCTCCTCGCCAGGGTGCCACTTGATGTTGCAGCCGAGCGAAGGGTGTTGTTCCGGATTGGGAGCGTTCCCTTTCAGCACGGCATCCAGGGCGGCGCGTAGGTCGTGGCCATCCAGAGCCCGGTCATTGCCCGGTCGGCTTGCATCCAATTGGCCTCGGTAGCGCAGGGTCTCGATTCCCTTGTGATCTGGAGCGAACAGATAGAACTCGGGCGTGCAGGCGGCTTGGAGGGCTTTCGCCAGAGTCTGCTTTTGGTCGAGCAGATAGGGAAAGTGCCAGTGGTTCCTTCGGGCTTGGTCTGCCAGCGCATCAGCTCCGTCCTGGGGATGGGTGATCCAGCTGTTGCTGGCCACCCCAAGCAGGCTCACTTGCTGGCCGTAGTCCTGTTCGATTCGGGTCAGTTCTGCTTCGATGTGCTTCACGAACGGGCAGTGACTGCACAGCAGCATCAGCAGCACGGGACGCGGTGGAAGTTGGCTGCTTTTGATCAGCCCATCGCTCCCCGTGCCTGCGGCCACCGGCAGGGCAAACGCCGGCATTGCACTGGCGAGTGGAAGCATGGTGGAGGGTGTCAGAACCATGAAACGGCGGCGCTTTGCCCTCAGGATGGTCCGGAATCTGCTGGAGTCGTGTCGTGGCTGTGCAGCGCATCACCCCGCCAACCCAACCCGGTGTGGCCTTCCCTATGCGCATGGCGTCCTTGCTGTTCGGGGCTGGGGTGATGCTGGCGCTCACTGCCTGCAACAGCTCTGAGCCCCGTCCTGCCTGGAAGGTGTTCCCGCTGCAACGCCATCAAGCTCACGACGGTCTGGCGGTGGTCAACCAGCCTGATGGCTACGGCATCCATCTCTATCTCGAGACGGATACAACCGACAGGGCTGTCTGCAAGCCGCGCTGGTTGGTCGATCCAGCGCGGCTGTTTAACGGCAATGGCAGCCATCCGTTCTCGTCCGGTGTGGCAACAAGACAGGAGTTCTTTGCAGCTGTGGGTCGCAAGGATGTGCGCAGTGCCCTAGAGGAACAGCTCAAGGCGTTGTGCATGGCCCGCGAGCCCCAGGCTCGTTGGCTTTGGATCGAACCTCCGCGTCAGGCTTCAGACGTGAAGCCTCTGCACTTGCCGGCGCTGGAGGAGCACCACCTGCTTACCGATCCCGGGGAGGAGAATGCGCGTCAGGAGGCGCTGCTGACAAATCCCTCCCAGACCACGGATTCAGCTTCACGCCAGTAACGGCTGAATCGCCCGAGGCGGGGTGGGCGCCGGAGTGCCACAAAGGGTTCGGGATCGAGCAGTTCGAGGGGGAGCTGCTCGTCAATCGCATCGGCGATCCGCTCCAGACGGGGATCGACAGGGGTGCTGCTCACCACGCCATCAGCCTTGTGGCGCTTGGCGAAGGCCATCACTTCGGCTGCGACATCGCCTTTGCGAAGGCTCAGCGGCAGGGCCAGGGCGCTCTCATAGAGGAAGCCGACGCGTTTGCGGCTGATGCTGGCTTCCCGGATCCAGCCACTGTCGAACACGAACAGGGCCGGGGCTTGGGGCCAGGCGAGCAGGGCTGGGTTGCGGGGGCCAAGGGCCTCGTCATGAACCCAGAGGACGGGACGTTGAAAGGGCATGGTGGCGTCAGCGTTTTGGGCGGGCGGTGGCGGCTGAGGGCCGGGCAAAGGTGGCGCCTCGCCCCCTCCCATGCGTTCCGCCGGTGTCGTGGCTGGCGGCTGGGGTGGCAAAGAGCTGGTTCTCGAGTTGTGCGTAGCTGCCTTCAAACGGACAACAGCCCGCGCTGGGGCAATCCGTGCAGAACCGGCCCTGGCTGTATCGCTCCAAGTTGTCGCGGTTAAAGAAATAGGGCTTATGGCTGAAGCTGCTGGCCACCCATTGCCAACTCAGGTGGTTGCTGGCTGGATCGCCATCCAACAGATGCCTAAGGAACCAGTCGGCCCCTGCTTTCCAGTGCACCCGTCGCCAGTGCACCACGTAGGCCGCAAGCCATAGGCGGGCGTGGTTGTGCAGCCAGCCTGTTTCGACCAAGTCTGCTTGGAACCGATCCATACAGGCCAGTCCGGTCCGCCCTGTGCGGATGTCGTCCGGCACGTTTCGGCCATAAGAGTTCGGATCGTGGCCGGTGTTGAGTTCCTCTTGGTTGTCGTTGATCTGATCACCTAGGCCAGTCCACATCCGCTGCCAAAAATCCCGCCAGCCCAGCTCCTTGATCAGCGTCGCTCCGTCTTCGCGCTGCTGGCGGCGCTGGCGCAGTTGGTCAAAAACCGCCTCACGCACTTCCGCAAGGCTGAGAACGCCGTGACGGATGTATGGCGACAGCTGGGTAACGGCGCCATCGAGATGGTTTCGGCTGCGCCCGTAACGCTTGGCATTCATCCGTTCCAGCTGCTGTTCGGCTGCATCACGTCCGCCGCGGAGTGGGCTGAGGCCTCCTTCGATCTGCGGAAACAGCTGCTCCAGATGTTGTGCGAACACGTCTCGGTTAGGGAACTTCCGGGGCAGGTCGTCCTCTGCAACTGCCCAGTTCAGGGGTGGTGGAGCGGGCAGCTGGGTCACCGGGTCATCCACCTGACACTGGCTTTCACTCTGTCGTTCTGCAGTTGAAAGCGCGAATGGTCGCAGTGTGGGGGAGAATCACCCGAATTGTTATCCCGCGGGCACGGCTCGATGCTTCTCGATCTCACCGGCAAGAAGATCCTCGTCACAGGTATTGCCAACAACCGTTCGATTGCCTGGGGGATCGCCCAGCAGCTCAAGGCCGCTGGTGCCGAGTTGGGCATCACCTATCTGCCGGATGACAAGGGTCGTTTCGAGGCGAAGGTGCGTGAGCTCACCGCTCCGCTTGAGCCCAGCCTCTTTCTGCCACTGAATGTGCAGGACGCTGACCAAATGGAAACGGTGTTCGCTGAGATCAAGGAGAAGTGGGGCCAGCTGGACGGGCTGGTGCATTGCCTTGCCTTTGCGGGGAAGGAGGAGTTGATCGGTGATTACAGCGCCACCACGGCTGCAGGCTTTGCCCGTGCTTTGGAGATCAGCGCTTACTCCCTGGCTCCTCTTTGTGCCTATGCCAAGCCGCTGTTCAGTGAGAAAGCTGGTGTGATCACGCTCTCCTACTTGGGCTCTGAGCGGGCCATCCCGAACTACAACGTCATGGGTGTGGCTAAGGCGGCTTTGGAAGCCTCCGTGCGTTATCTGGCGGCGGAGCTGGGTCCCGAGAAGCAAGTTCGAGTTAATGCCATCAGTGCTGGCCCGATCCGCACCCTCGCAAGTTCTGCCATCGGCGGCATCCTCGACATGATTCACAACGTGGAGGAGAAAGCTCCTCTGCGTCGCACCGTCACTCAGATGGAGGTGGGTGGCACCGCTGCCTTCCTGCTCAGCGATCTTGCTAGCGGGATCTCTGGCCAGACCATCTACGTCGACTCCGGCTACTGCATTAACGGCATGTGATGCGTTGCCAGCGAGCAGGCATCGGCTGAAGGAGGCTGGTGCCTTTTGCTCTGTTCGGCATGATCAGTCAGTACTGACTAATCATGCGCTTCGGGCGCAGAGGGCCATGCGCACAGGTGAAGTCCATCGCGTCACCGGTGAAACTGATGTGCGCGTCAGGCTTGGCCTCGACGGCAATGGACGCTGCACGGCCTCGACTGGTGTGCCTTTCCTGGATCACATGCTCCACCAGATCAGTAGCCATGGGCTGATTGACCTGGAGATTGCTGCTACCGGAGACACGCATATTGATGACCATCACACCAATGAGGATGTGGGCATCGCTGTGGGCCAGGCTCTGTCCCAAGCCCTTGGTGATCGCCGCGGCATCCATCGATTCGGACATTTCGTCGCCCCGTTGGACGAGGCCTTGGTGCAAGTGGCACTGGATTGTTCAGGCAGGCCCCACCTCAGCTTCGGACTGGACATCCCGACCCAGAAGATTGGCTCATACGACACCGAGCTGGTGAAGGAGTTCTTTGTGGCTGTGGTGAACAATTCAGGTCTCACCTTGCACATACGTCAGCTGGATGGAGTGAATTCGCATCACATCGTGGAGGCTTGTTTCAAGGCCTTTGCCCGAGCCCTGCGCCTCGCCACCGAGATCGATCCTCGGCGGGCAGGGGCAGTGCCAAGCAGCAAGGGGGTGCTGGAGCAGGCGGGGAGCTAACGCCCACGCTTCATAGTCCGTTACGAGAGGATGAATGCCTTGATGCTCGTGCCGTTGTGACTGTTGCTCCTGCCACCGCCCGTTTCAATAGGGCTGACTGGGCCAGCGCCTTCCGCAACGTTGAGCAGGAGCTCACGCGGGAGAGGGTGCAGGTGGCCAGCGGGAGTGTCCCGGTTGAACTCGATGGCTGTCTTTACCGCAACGGGCCGGGTCGGCTTGAACGGGATGGTCATTCCGTGCATCACCCCTTTGATGGCGACGGCATGATCACCGCGATCCAGTTTGGTGCCGGCGAAGCCCACTGCAGCAACCGCTTCGTACGCACCAAAGGCTGGCAGGAGGAAGAGCAGGCCGGTCGCTTTCTCTATCGGGGTGTTTTCGGCACTCAGAAGCCAGGTGGTGCACTGGCCAATGCATTCGATCTGCGCCTCAAGAACATTGCCAATACCCATGTGGTGCGATTGGGCGATCAGCTCCTCGCCCTCTGGGAGGCGGCCGAACCCCACGCGCTAGACCCTGAAAGCCTTGAGACACGCGGGCTGTCGCTGCTCGATGGGGTGCTGAGTCAGGGCGAGGCCTTCAGTGCCCACCCCCGCTTTGATCCCGGCCATCACGGCAGTCCGCGCATGGTCACGTTTGGGGTGAGCACCGGGCCTCGAAGCACCATCCGTTTGATGGAGTTCGCCACTCAAGACGATCCCTCGGCGGCCATCCGGGCCGGAGATCTGCTCTGTGATCGCCGCGACAGCTTCAACGGTTTTGCCTTCCTCCACGATTTCGCCATCACGCCGAACTGGGCAGTGTTTTTGCAGAACGCCGTGGCGTTCAATCCTCTGCCTTTCGTTATGGGCCAGAAGGGTGCAGCGCAGTGCTTAGCCTCCAAGACCGGCGGCCAAGCGATGTTCTGGTTGGTGCCGCGGGAGTCAGGGGCTTATGCCGGAGAGCCTCCCCGTCTGGTGCCTGCGCCCGAAGGGTTTGTCTTTCACCACGTCAACGCCTGGGAGGAGAACGATGCTCTGCTGATCGACAGCATCCACTACAGCGATTTCCCCTCGATTGGGCCGGAGGTGGATTTCCGTGAGGTGGATTTCGACAGCATTCCTGCCGGTCTGTTGAAGCGGTGTCGCATCGATCTCCCGAGTGGTCAGTGCAGCACTGAGCTGCTTGGAGACCGTTGCTGTGAGTTCGCAATGGTGCATCCCGACCATCAAGGCCTGCCTGCACGCTTCGCCTGGATGGCGGTGGCGGAGCGGGAGCAGGGCAATGATCCCCTGCAGGCCATTCAAAAGCGGGATGTTCACACCGGAGAAACGCAGCGATGGAGTGCCGCGCCGCGCGGGTTTGTGAGTGAGCCGATCATGGTGCCCCGCCCAGGCAGTGCAAAGGAAGACGACGGTTGGGTGCTGGTTCCTGTTTGGAACGGTGCCCGCCAAGCCACTGATCTAGTAATTCTCAGGGCTGACGACCTCCAAGAGCAGGCCGTGCTGGAGCTTCCCCTGGCGATCCCTCATGGTTTGCATGGCAGCTGGGTGCCTAGTCATGGTTTGACGCAGCCCGGTCATGGTTGAGCAGGATTGTTTGGCCTGGGTTCTCCAGCATGGGGATGTGGTCTGATCGTTCTCGATGACGATGCTGAGCTTCTGTCCACTCTCTGCCGTGTCTCGACGCACGCTGGGTGCTTGTGCTGGATGGGCTTTATTGGCTCCGCTTGGGCTTGGGCTGCAGATGTTGCCTGTGGCGCCGATGATGGCTGCGGAGCGCGTTTGCAACGGCACCCTTCTCCAGATCAAGGTGCTTGAACGCGGCAATGCTGTGAGTGATCGGTTTCGCTTTTCGCTGCGTCTGGAGGCGGAGGCCAGCACCAAGAGTGCAGCGATGAACTTGCTCAATCAGCGGGTTGATCAGGCTCGTCGGGAGATCAAGCCGTTGGCGATGGGCCGGCTCACGATTCCCGCTCCCCGTCATGACCGCATTGGTGGTGGTGCCGCTGGGCGCCGTGTCGAACGGGCTAGCACCAGCATCAGCGGTGACGTGAGCCGCCATCGTTACGACGCCCTGATTCAGACCGCTGCTCGGCTTGAAGGGGTGCGTTTGCAGGGGATGCTCTCCCTCGCATCGAGCAGTGGCAACAAGTCACTGGCTGGTCAGTTGTTGGAGCGGGCTTTGCAGAACGGGCGTGGACGGGCCGAGCTCACGGCCAACGCCCTTGGCCTGCGGCGGGTTGATTTGCTGCGAATTGATCAGCGAGGGTTTGGTGCCCAGCCGATGGCCATGGCCTCGCGCCAGGCCAGTGAGGGTTACAACCCTGATGAGGCGCCCAAGCCAAGCCAGACTCTCAGCCTTGATCTCTCGTACTGCCTGAGCTGAACCTGATTCACACAATGGGGCTACCCCTAGGTGTGTTGGATGCGCGATCGCTTGCTTTGGCTCACAAGCTTGTTGTTTGTCGCTTGGTTGGTCTGGTCAGAGACCAGTTTTCAGTTTTATGAGCAGTCACTCGGGCGGGATCTGGGCTTATCGGTGAGTCGGGTTTCGTTGATTGCTGGCAGCTTTCTCGTGCCCTATGGATTGCTTCAGATTCCTGTGGGTCGCTTTCTCGATCAGGGACGCCTGGACCGTTGGTTGTGGATGGCTGCCTTGCTGGCCTCTGGATTCAGTGTGGCCTTTGCCTTCAGTCACGATTTGCCCGGTCTGATGCTCAGCCGAATGGGGATGGGGATGGCCTGTGCAGTGGCTTTCCCTGCCTCAGCGCTGATCGCCCGTAAGACGCTGCCAGCGAAGCGTTTCCCGTTGGCGATGGGGCTCACGGACAGCCTGCTGGGGTGGGGGGCTGCTTTCGCCGCCTTTGTGCCGTTGGTCTTGCCGTCGGCTGCCTGGAGGCATCTTGTGATCGTTCAGGCGCTGTTGTTGGCGGTGTTGGTGGTTGTGCCTGTGATTGTCTTGACGCAAGGCAGGACGGTTCTGGTGTGTGCTCCTGATCGACACCGCTCGCAGAGTGCTGTTCCGTGGACCCCCACAGCTGTTGGCCAAGTCATCCGCGCTTGTCTCATTTATGCGTGGGGCGGTGGGTTTGTCTTCGGTCTTGCCCAATACGGATTGATTTCTGGTCTGCGTGGTTGGAGCGGTGAGCGCATGCAATGGATGTCACTGACGATGTCCCTGGGGATCGCCTTAGGCATGGTGCTGTCGGGATATCTCGGCAGCTGTGCGCTGCGTCGGGGGCGGGTGCTGCTGACAGGCACCGTTTTGAATGGTTTGGCTCTTCTGGCTCTATTGCAGCTGCCCAACCATGCGACTGCGCCGCTGGGGGCGTCCGCTCTCTGTCTGGGTTTGGGGCTAGGTGCTGCAGTGCTCGCCTTCCCATTGGCAGAAGAAGGGGCTCCGCAGGGTCACACTGCGTTCACAGTGGCGATCGTGAACACGACAGGCACGGTAATGGGTGGGGTGATGGCGATTGTCTCTGGGTTGATCCTGCAGGCATCAGCCCCAGGCGATGTGATGCCTGTGCTGATGGTCTATGGCCTGCTGGCCTTGTTTGGCGTTGCAATCGCTTTGGGGCTGGTGTTCAGGCCATCGGTTGTTCAAGATCTGTCTTGACCGCTGCGCTGCGCTTCTTTCCAAGCCAACCGTGGGGCCGTCCATAGCGTCGCGAGCACAAGCGGTGTGACAGGAACCGCAGCAATCACAATGAAGGCCTGAAGAGCGTTGATGGAGGTGGGATCGGTCAGGCTGGACCCGACCCGGAGCAGCACCAGCGTGAGGCTGCCGATCATCAGAGCCCAGAAAAGGCGGAGTGGTGCTGGGGGTTCATCCCGGCCGCTCACCACCATGGCTGCGGCATAGCTCATCGAGTCGGCGCTGGTGCACATGAACAGCACCACCAGCAACAGACCAATTGGAATCAGGAGTCCCGACAGCGGAAGCTGGCTGAGGATCGTCAGCAATGTGGATGCAGCGGCATTGATGCCGTCGCTCTCAAGTGCACTGGTGATGTCAGCACCGTTCAGGTCTAGATACATGCCTGTTCCACCCACAAGCGTGAACCAGAGATTGGTGACCAGTGGGCAGAGAATGGCGACCGCAAGCACCAATTCCCGGATGCTGCGTCCACGGCTCACCCCGGCGGTGAACAGGCCCATCAGGGGTGCGTAGCCGAGGAACCAGCCCCAGTAGAAGATCGTCCACCAGTTGAGCCATTCGCCTGTATTTGCATACATTGGACCCCAAGATCTGCCTGCAAAGAAGCTTCTAGGTAAGAGGGCCATCTGGGGGAGATGAACCACATTGCTCAGCAGTGCGCTGAAGAAGTGTTGGATCAGCCAAAATCCAGGACCCAGAAGCAGCAGCCCAGCCGCCAGGGCGATGGTGAGCCATACATTGAGCTCCGACAGCCATTTGATGCCTTTCTGAATGCCGCTGACGGTTGACGTGGCGAACACGGCAGTGAGTAGGACCACAACGAGCGATTGCAGGCCAGCACTGTTGGTGAGCCATGGCAGTTTGCCGGCAGCATCGCTGAGCTGAAGGGAGAGAAACCCAAGCGGCCCAACGGTGCCGGCGATGGCTGCGACCACTGAAAGGCCATCGGCGAGATCGCCGATGGGTCCGTCCACCCACCCCCTTGGCAGCACAGTGACCAAAAGGGTGCGGGGGCGAAGGGGTTCACCACGCCGCTCCAGAATCGAGAAGGTGATGGTGGTAGTGGTGGCGACCAGGGCCCAGGCGAGGAATCCCCAGTGCAGAAAACTCACGGCCAGGGCTGGATCCACGGCCGCAGCCGTTTTCCCCTCAACCCCTGCTGCTTGGAACAGAGGGGAAGGGGTGAGGTAGTGAAACAGCGGTTCGGCTGCTGACCAGAACACGCCACCGCCGGCGAGCAGGGTGCAGATCAAGACTGCACACCAGTCAAAGAACTTGAAACTTGGTTTCGCGTTCTCACCCCCCAGTCTGAGCTTCCCCACAGGGCTCACTGCGATGGCCAGCGCGATCAGGAACAGCAGCAGCACCATCCACTGCCAGAGCCCACCGAGCAGTGTGCTGATCAGTGCTTGCCCCTGATGGGTGAACTTTTTGGCCAGGGCCAGGTCGATGGCTGACACGACCAGGAACACCAGCAAAGGGCCAGCTCCCACCCACAGCGGTGGTTGGCGCCACCAGGGGCGAGGGGAAGGGGGGGATTGCGACATGGATTTCTGGGGAGGGAGCGTGGCGCGGACGTGGATTTAGGGGCGCACTGCCTGACGTTGGTGGCTCCAGCAGCTCAGATCCACAGCTGGTTGTTCGCCACGGGCTAGTCGGGCGAGTGAGTCACCGATGAGTGGTGCGAATTTGAAGGATTGGCCCGACCCCCCTGCGAACAGGCTCAGTTTCGGGGTGAGACGATCCAGCACGAAGTTCACATCGCTGGTCATGGAGTACGGGCTGATCACCGTTTCAACGCGTTCCTGCACGCCTTCGAGGTTGTTAAACAGGAAATGGTCCAGCAGCTCGACCAGTCGTGGCGGTGGTTCGCTGCTCATGGCGTTGGGTTCAACCACGCGCAGCTCTTTCGGTGCCCAATCGATCCCGCTTTTGATCCTTGGCCTGCCATCCTCTGTTCGGCTCAAGACGGGAAAGCCGTAATACAGCCCGCCGTCATCGCCACGCTCCTGCTGGAAGCAGAACCATTGCGGGTAACGGTCGGCGAGGTTTGGATCCACCGTGTAGTGGGCCCAGAGCATCGGCCAGATCTCGAGCTTGGGAGCAAGACCGAGGGGAGCGAGCAGCAACTGGCTCCAGATTCCGCAAGCCACCACGACCTGGCCGGCTGCGATGTGATGGCCATTCTCCAGGCGGACGCCGCCGCCATCAGCATCAATGCTGCTGACTGGGCTGTGTTCGATCAGCTGATGGCCCGCGTTGCGGGCGGTGCGAATCCAGTGGGCGATCACTTTGTCGCTGCGCACTGCACCCGCGGTGGGCTCAAACAGGCCGGTGAACTCCGCTTTGGGTTTCAGCGGGAAGCGGGCTGCAATTTCTGCCGCATTGAGTGCTTCGTAAGGAATGCCCTGGTCATCCATCACCCTGCGCGCCCCAGGGATCGATCCCTCGATCGTTTCCTCATCCCAGCTTTCGCCGTAGAAGAGCAACCCGTGGGTTTGGCGCAGTGTTTCGCCGGCGTGGGTTTCTTCCTCTCGCCAGAGCCTGTTCGCTTCCTGGGCGAGACGGCAGAGCACCGGGTCGGAGTACATCTCGCGGAACATCCGGGTTTCGCCGAAGCTGCTGGCTTTGGCATGGGCCAGGGTCTGGGCCTCAACCAACACCACATCGGTGATGCCACTGCGCGCAAGGGAAGCCGCGCAGCTCAGGCCTGCCATGCCACCGCCAACGATGACGACAGACGTCTGAGCTGGAATGGAGGCAGGACTGGTCATTCCGTTTCTCCGAAGCTGAGACCGATGGGCTCCGTGCGGGGGGCTGCAGCCACTTCATTCAGGGCAGCTCCCACAGACAGGCCTTGATCGCGTTGGTTCAGATACTTGCTGGCGCGTTGGCGCACTTCATCCCTAACGAATGTGTAAACGTCCTCAGCACCGGCGCCTTTCCAGGCTTCAGGCGAGAAGCGTTCAATGGAGTCGGCAATCACGGCCCCCGCATTAACCAGAGGGTCGGGCAAAACCGGAATGTCACGTTCCCTCAGACTTTCGGCCAGCTGGGGATCCTGGAAGGGTGCATTGGCGGCAGGGACCACCGCCTTGGTCCGCAGCGCCGCGGTGATCGAGGCATCTATCAGGCCTGAGATCGAGCAGGGCAGCAACAGATCCAGCTCCAGTTCCCACCAAGGACAATCGTTGGGAAGAGGTGTTGCGCCTTTGAAGCCTGCTCGCTCACGGCTCAGATCAACGGTGAACACTGTCCAGCCGTGGTCCACCAAAGTGCGGGCGACCGTGCCGCCCACCGCGCCGCAGCCGTGAACCAGGGCGCGCCCTGGTTCAGCATCTTCCAGTTTGTTGCCCAGCACGGCTTCCACAGCACCAAGGGTGCCGTGGGCAGTGGCAGCGCTGGCATCCACCGGACTGCCCACCGCTGCCAGGACATGGGGTGTCAAAGCGGTCAGACGCTCCATGTCCTCGAGGCTGGTGTTGAGATCACAGCCTGTGATCATTGCCCCATCCAGAGATTCGAGAAGCCCTGCGGTGACGCTGATCAATTCCTCCTTCACAGCTTCTGGGTCGGAGGCGCGAGCAACGATCTTCCCGCCTGCGAAACCGGTGCCGTAGAGATCGTGTTTGTGGGTCATCAGACCAGCCAGGCGCTGTCCGTCAGCGATGCAGGCTTCATCGCTCGGGTAATTGAGCAGCCGAAGCCCACCATTCGCCGGCCTCTTGGCATCCGTGGCTTCGCCCACCACAAAGACAGAGAGATGGTCGGAGACGTGTTCCGCCAGAACCGTCACCGGCGGCGTGTGATCTGTGGTGCTGCCCATCAGCCCACCCGTTCCATCATTTGGTGGTGCTCGACGTAATCGAGACTCCACTCGCTCGGCGCAGCAGCAATTCGCTCCTGCAGGCGTTGATAGACCGTGTCTGCAGCTTGATCGCCTGCGGCGGAAGCAAAGCTGTGACGGCTCCAACTGCGGATCGTGGCCATCAGTCCTGCCGCGAACGTGGCGGTGTCACCGTCCTCGTTCCAGCGGCGGCGATAGGGGCACTTCACATAGGCCGTCCGCTCATCCACTAGGCGAAGACCGTTGCGGTATGCCGGTGAAGACTCATCTTTGAGCGGAGCCATGAACTCCGTCGGTGACTTGTAGAAGTTGTTGACGGTGCCATTGCGGTATTGCTCCTCGCTAATCAGTCCTTCGTCCGCCATGCCGCGCCAGATCTGATGGAGCTGGTCGTGCACATTGCGGGTTTCCCCTCCGTTGTGCCCCAGATAGCGACCCTGTTCATCGCGTGAAAGATTCACGGTTAACAGTCGCCCTCCCACCTTGAGCTCGCGGCTGCGTAGTTCAAGGACGTAGTTCCAGTCCTTCAGCGCTTGGGCCGTGAAGCGTTCCAAGGCTTCGCTATCGCCGGAGGCAAGCACATGGGTATGGGTATTGAGCGGACCTGGAGAGGCGCTCAGCCAGTGCATCGCTGTGGCGGAGAAGCCGAAACTCACCGTGTCTGGAGCGACGGAGGGCTCATAGAAACTGCGAGCACTCACTAAGACGGTCGGTTTCGGGGACCGGGGAATCTGGAGGGCCAAGTTTTCCGCCAAGGCCACGTTGTCGTTGCTTGGCAGGTCATTGCCGATTAGCGTCAGATGTGCCGCCGGCTGGTTGGCATGCAGGCGATCCAGAATCTGGTTCCAGAGACCAACAGCGGTGCCACCATCGGCAGCTCCGTAGTCGATTAGCACGTGGCTGTTTTGGGCAGCCAGGGAATCCACACAAGTCAAGGCCCAGTCCGAAGCAGCTTCGATGCAGAGCAGAGCTCCTTCGGTCTGTGCGCTGTAACCCGTGGTCATGGCGATGGCCATCGACCTCGTCAGCGTCAGATTGCACGGTACAGCGCTGCCCAGGTCTGACTCGCTACACAACCTTAAGAAGCTCGCGCAGCTTTGGCTCCAGCTGCATGAAGGCAAGGCCGCGATGGCTGAGGCGCTCTTTGGTGTCTGACGGCATCTCGGCAAAGGTCAGATCGGTACCGGTTGCTTCGAAGATTGGGTCGTATCCAAAGCCGTCTACCCCCCGTGGTTCCTGGGTGATGCGTCCTAGGCAACGGCCCTCGACTTCGGCTAGCACGCAGCCATCGGGGGCGGCGATGCAGAGGGCAGCACTGAAGTGCGCCTCACGGTTTTTGCTCGCGCCCAACTCCAAGAGCAGGCGGGTGATCCGTGCTTCATCTGTGTCGGCATAGCGCGCGGAGTAAACGCCAGGAGCGCCTCCGAGGGCTTCCACGCTTAATCCCGAATCATCGGCCAGAGCCCAATGGTCGGTTGCAGCGGCCACGGCAATGGCTTTGATCCTGGCATTTTCGCTGAAGCTGGTGCCGGTTTCCTCCACATCCATGTCCCTGGGCTGGGGCTTCAGGCTCAGAGGTAGATGGGCCAGCAGGCGGGCGAATTCACGGATCTTGCCGGCATTGCCGCTGGCGATGACCAGGGTGCGAGGTCTCATCGTGGCGAAAGGGAGAGTTGCGGAGACGGGTTCAGATCGCGGTGGCGAAACTCTTGGCCCAGGCGAGCACCTTCTCGACTTGTTCGGAGCTGGGCGCTTCGCAGTACAGACGCAGCAGTGGTTCGGTGCCGGAGAATCGGAGCATGAGCCAGTGGCTAGGGCCGAGCCGCAGCTTCACGCCGTCGATGCTCATCACCTCTTGCACCGGGATGCCGGCAACCTCCGTGGGTGGGTTCTGCGACAGCAGTGTCTCGAGGCGGTGGCGGGAGGCCATGTCGGCCAGGCGCAGGTCCACCCGGTCATAATGGCTGGCGCCACCGCAGCGATCCTGGAGCGACGTCACTCTGGCGCCCAGCGGTTTGCCCCCTTCGACAAGCGCTTCGAGCACCAGTAGGGCGGCAAACAGGGCATCCCGTTCAGGTAGATGCATGCCGAAGCCCACACCACCGGATTCTTCGCCGCCGATCAGCACCTTTCCGTTCAGCATCTCGGAGGCGATGTATTTGAAGCCCACAGGCAGTTCCAGCACCTCACGCTCAAGGTCTTCAGCGACTAAACGCATCAGATCTGAACCGCTCACTGTTTTCACGACTGAGCCGGGAAGTTGCCGTGCACGCGCCAGATGGTCGATCAAGAGAGGCATCAGTTGTTGCGTACTGCAGAAGTTCCCCTGCTCATTAACGGCAGCAATGCGGTCGCCGTCGCCGTCAAATACCAGACCCACAGCTGGAGAACCGCTCGCGCTTGTCTCCTTCACCGTTGCGATCAATTCCTGCAAATAAGAGGCGAGAGGCTCAGGTGGGTTGCCGCCGAACAGGGGGTCGCGGCTGCTGCGGATTTCACGGACTGGTCCATCCGGGCCACCGAGCAGCTCGGCCATACAGCCGGCGGCAGAGCCATGCATGGGATCAACAATGACCTTCAGGTTCATGGCATCAAGGCCGCGGCGGAGGCCATCAAGGTCGACTTTGGTTCGTAGCGATGCGAGATGCTCCGCTCTGGCGTCAAATCGCTCCGTATCACCTTGGCTGGCTGCGGTGATGCCTCCCGCCGCCAGGCGCTTCTCGACTGCTGTGGTGAAGTCACCCTCCACAGACCCTCCAAACGGGCCTTTGATCTTCAGTCCCAACCATTCCGGTGGGTTGTGGCTGGCAGTAATCACCAGTGCCCCGAGGGCTTGGCGTTCCACGACTGCTGAGCTGCAGGCCGGGGTGGGCACGGCGGTGGTGCTGAGTAGCGGTTTGAGGCCGCAGCCGCGTACTGCTGAGGCAATGGCCTCGGCCAGTTCTGGTGCAAGGAAGCGGCGGTCGTATCCGATCACCACCGTTTCACTCGCGTTACTAGGCGGAGCGCGATGCGCCAGTTCCTGAGCTGATGCGGCAGCAACCATCAGCAGGCGTTCCACGGTGATGTCGACCCCGAGGATCCCCCGCCATCCGTCGGTGCCGAACTGGATTGGCGAGGCAGCGAGAGGTAGGGGAGCTGAAGCCATGGACGGCTGGAGGGAAGCAGGCGTTCGATTCAGGATCTAGCAGCGGGCCGCCGTAACGTCGGGCGATGGGTGACACCCCTTTTGCTGACAAGCCACTCACTGATCGCCTGTTGCGCAGCTGGGTGCGTTGCCGGCGTCGGGCTTGGCTGGATCGGCATGGTGATCCCCACGCCAGGATCTACACCGCCCATCGCACCCTCCAGCTCGACGATCAACAACGCAGTTTTGTGGCTTTGCTGCCGAGGAAGCCCGCAGCGGGGCTTTCCGGCTTGGCCGAGGGGGCTCCTGGTGTGGTGGGTGTTCGTTTGACAGGAGAGGGGCCCGATGGCCTTCCTCTGGAGGCGCATCCGCCGTTGCTGGAACGGGTGGCCGGCAGCAGCCGCTGGGGAGACTTCGCCTATCGCCCAGTGCTTGCTCGTCAGGGACGGAGGCTCACCCGTGAACATCGTCTCCCCCTTGCCCTGGCTGGACAATTGCTCGCGGATTTCCAGCAGTCGCCGGTGGGAGAGGCTCTCGCGGTTGCAGGAGCTGGGCGACGGTTGGAGAAGGAACGGCTGCCCCTGAATGCAGCCCTTCAGCGCCAGTTGGATGAAGCATTGGTCAAGTTGGCGGCTGATTTACAGCGTTTGGATCCGCCTCCGCTAGCGGCCGATCGACGCAAATGCACACTCTGTAGCTGGAGAGGCCTCTGCAATGCCGAGGCAGCGTCCGAAGGTCATCTCAGCGAAGTGAGTGGAATCGGGGCGAAACGCCGCGAGATGCTCCAGGAGTTAGGAATCCATGGCCTCAAGGACTTGGCGGCGGCCGAGCCTGCGGTGTTGGCCACTCAGCTCGAGCGCTACGGCGAACAGCACGGTGCGGTGGCACTTCCGTTGGTCGTCCAAGCCCGGGCCCAACGTGATGGTCTGGTGGAGCGACTTGATCAGGCTCCGAGTCTTCCCGAGCTGGCGATGGCGCCAGGGGTGCTGCTTTACGACATCGAGTCGGATCCCGATGCTCGCGATGACTTCCTGCATGGTTTTGTTTGTCTGCCGCGTGACCAGTCAGGCCGCTGGGACCTCGGTCGAGGCCGCTATCACCCACTTCTGGTGCTCCAGGAACATGGTGAGAAGCGTTCTTGGCTGAGGTTGCGCCGTTTGCTGGCTGCTTACGCCGACTGGCCGATTCTTCATTACGGCGAGACCGAATCGCTGGCTTTGAAACGCATGGCGCAGCGTCAGGGGGCTAGTGATCGCCAGTTAGAGAGCTATAAACATCGGTTGGTGGATGTGCATGCCCGGGTGCGGCATCACTGGCGATTACCGCTCAACAGTTATGGCCTTAAGTCCGTCGCCGCATGGCGCGGTTTTCAGTGGCGTCAACGCAGTGTGGACGGAGCCAGGGCGCTGCTGTGGTGGCGGCAGTGGCGGGGATCCGGCCCTCTCGATCGCGGACATCACCAAACCTTGCGCTGGATTTTTACTTACAACGAAGATGACTGCCTGGCGACATGGGCGGTGGCCTCATGGTTGTTGGAGCAAGACAACAATGAGGAGAGATCGGACGTCACCGGTGCGTCGGAGAGATGAAAAAAGGGGCTGTGGAGCCCCTTCGCATATTCAGTGGTCAATCTCTGTGGTCAACCTGGGTTGGAGTCAGCCGACCACGCTGGGCTGCACCAGAAGATAAAGAAACCAGAAGCCGCCAATAAAGGGCACCAAGTTGATGAAAATCCAGACCCACTCCTTGCCGCTGTCGCGAAGACGGCGAACGGTGATTGAGAGGGACGGAAAGATTTGGGCAATGGCATAGATCACGGCCACGCCTAGGAGGATGCCATTTTCCGTGTTGGCGAAAACGGTGGTGCCGATGATCAGGAGGATGAAATAAACAATCGCGTCAAGCAGGGCGAACCACCAATACTCAGATCGCGTTGCTTTGCCGCCGTAGGTGAAGGATTTCCGCCATGCAGTGGTGAACGCCTCAATCGGTCCCATGGATGTCGTTGGATTACTCGCCGGAACTATGGCGCTAGTCAGGAATTTTGTCTATTTCGAGACAAAAAAATTAGCTGGTTTGTGCAGTCCCGCACTCTTGGAAGGCTGGCGGTTCGTGCAAGCTCAAGGCTTGGCTTCCGGTCGATAGCTCAAGCGATGGCTGTTGTAAGGCGCCACGTCGAATTAAAGCCAGTCCTCGCCAGCTGCTGCCCTCTTGAACGGCAGAGGTGATGGTTCCTGCTCGATCGCCGTTGTGCAGAAGGGTGTCTCCGATTGCTGGGGAGGTGGCTAGGGCCTCGGAGGGTTGAACGGTCCAGCAACGCAGCTTTTGTTTCACGCCATCGCGGGATGCCAGCTTGGCGATGGTCTCTTGGCCGAGATAGCAGCCTTTATCCAGGCTCACCCAGTCGCCGAGGCCAAGCTCCAGAGGATTGGTGTCGCCGTTTAACTCCTGCTTGCTGAAGGGCAGCCCAAGGTTGAGACGCCAGTGCTCGAGTTGGTCTGGGTTGGCCAAATTCAGGCTCTCCCAATCTGAGGGTAGGGATGTGCCCTCAAGCCAGAGGACTTCCTGATCCCACTGCGGGGGTTGGTGCGCAGGGCAGAGTCGTTGCAGCCGCCGCCGTTGACCTGACTGGGTGATCTTGACGCGATCGGCGGGAAAGATCACTCGATCGAAGCCAGTGAGCACGGCTTCTGCATCGCCGCAGAGAACCAACACATCGGCGCCCTCTGGATCGAGGCGCACCTCCAGGAGAGCTTGCACCCTGCCTGTAGCCGTGAGCCAGCAGCTGCGGATGAGCTGATGGTCGGGGGCCTGCTGAATCGCAGCACTGGTTTGTCCATGCAAGAACTGACGACTGCCGCCTCCTTTCAGGCGCAGAGAGGGGAAGCTGGCATCCCAGAGCAGTGCTTGTGCGCCATCGTTCATGGCTTCAGCTCCTTGGCACGGGCTGCGATTTCGCTCAGTTTGAACAAGCTGACCAATTCCAGCCCAGCGGCGTCCATGGCTTCTTGGCCGCCTTCTTCTCTGTCAACGATCGTGACCACCCGTGCCACGACATAGCCGGCTTGTTTGAGTTGATTCACCGCTTGAATCGACGATCCTCCGGTGGTCACCACGTCTTCCAGCACGGTGACCCGGGCTCCTGCGGGGGGTAAAGGACCTTCCAGCCATGCGCCGGTGCCATGGCCTTTGGCCTGCTTGCGCACAATCAAGGCATCCAAGCTGCGGCCAGCTTGAGCTGCAGCCATCGCCACTCCGCTCACCAATGGATCTGCCCCCAAGGTGAGTCCTCCGACGGCGACCGCGTCAGGCTCCACGCAAGCGAGCATGGCAGGGCTGAGTAGGGCTAGGCCAGTTCCACTCAGGGCGACAGGTTTGCAGTTCACGTAATGGTCACTGTTGCGGCCGGAGGCGAGCGTGAAGGCGCCATGGCGGTAGCACTCAGCTGCTAGTCGGTTCAACAGGTTGTCGCGGCTCATAGGGGGACTGGTCCGGGACGGATCTTCTGCCTAGTTTGCGCTCAGCTGGGTCCTGGGCTGTGTCGCGCCTTCTTCACTCTTCGCTTGTGTTGTTGGTGTTGGCTGTGACGAATCCTGCGCGACAGGTGGTCGCCCGTCCTGTGGTCTGTACCACCAGCCTTGAAGCGCCTACTGCCATACAAGCCTCCGGGCCTGCTCTGCCGGTAGAAATCACTCGCTGCGCGCCGGTGGAGCGTACGGACACGATGATGGATCGCCGTTTTTATACCTGGACTTCTCCCTTTGCCCGCGGCGTGGATGTGATCCATCAGGTCACAGACCTGCTCGGCATCGCAATGGCCGGTCCGGAGGGCACTCGCCTGATGGGTTTCGGATTCCCGGATCAAACGATCATCTGGGATGGCTCTGCTCTGCAAAACACCACAGAGTCCTTGTTGGAGGAGCAGAGCAAGCCGATTCCTTGGCGCACTGTCGATATCTCAAGTGGTTTTGATCGCAGCCTGGCTAGTGAGGATGAAGTCACCACTGAGGCGGTGATGGTGGACCTGGACCTCCCCCCCAGTGAAACCATTGGCACCCCGGTGCGCGGCCTGTGGTAAATCCTCATGCCAAGGGGGTCTAGCAATCTGGTGAATGCAGCGAACTCATAATTCGCCTAAGGCGAGTTCGATCCTCGCGACCCCCATTCACCCCAACTGATGCGCATCCTGCTTCTGCTGGTTTTGTTGGTGATGCCTGCGTTCTTTGCAGCGGTCGAGGTATCTCTTCTGCGCTTGCGCACCAGTCGGGTTCGGGTGCTGGATGAGCAGGGCGTGGCAGGTGCTCATGCGGTGCATCGCCTGCAGCGCCGCATGCGGCGGGCCCTGCTGATGTGTCAGCTCGGAGCCACGCTCTCCCTGGTCGCTCTCGGCTGGGCCGGCAGCGGATTTGCGTGGCATTGGTGGCCTCAGCAGACGCTGCCAAGCCGGTGGTGGACTTTGGTCTGGTTCCTGTTCCTCACCCTCTTGGCCACGTTGGTGGCGGGCTTGTTGCCCCGTGCCTGGGTGCTTAGCCGTCCGGAACGGGCGGCGCTGATCTTGGCACCGGTTCTGGAGGCAGTGATGCGGGTGCTGAGGCCGATTCTCTCGCTTTTGGAGGCGTTGGCCTCCTTAGTGCTGAGACTGATGGGCCTGCCAGCGCGCTGGGATTCCCTCGGTTCACCGCTGACTGCGGGTGAATTGGAAACCCTGATCGAAAGTGGCGATGTCACCGGCCTGCGGCCGGACGAACGCAACATTCTTGAAGGGGTTTTCGCGTTGCGCGATACCCAGGTGCGGGAGGTGATGGTGCCTCGTTCGGGCATGGTCACGCTTCCTGTGGATGTGCGTTTTGCTGAGCTGATGGAGGCGGTGCACCGCACCCGTCATGCCCGCTTCCCGGTGATTGGCCAATCGCTTGATGACGTGCGGGGAGTCCTTGATCTGCGCTTGCTTGCCGAACCGATTGCTGGCGGGCTGCTGGATGAGGCTTCGCCACTCGAGCCTTACCTACTTCCTGCCGAACGTGTCCTCGAAACCAGCACCCTGGCGGAGCTGCTGGCCCTGATCCGTAATGGCCACCCCTTGCTTCTGGTGGTGGATGAACACGGTGGTACTGAGGGGCTGGTGACGGCAGCGGACCTCACCGGTGAGATCGTTGGGGAGGAGCCGGAGCCGGATTCGGAGATTCCGGATCTCCAGCCCTTGATGAACAGCCCTGGTAGCTGGCTGGTGGCTGGGGACTTGGAGATCTTTGAGCTCAATCGTCAGCTGGGACTTGAATTGCCCGAGGCCACGGAGCACCACACCCTTGCCGGTTTTTTGCTGGAGCGGCTACAACACATCCCTGCAGAAGGAGAAGCACTGCGACATCACGGGCTGCAATTTGAGATCGTGGCGATGGACGGACCCCGCATTGGCCGTGTGTTGTTGATCTGCCCAGAAGGCTCTCCCACCGCTTCTGATGACCACAATCCTGAGATCTCCGATGCCTAACAGCTGTGTTCAGTTCGTCTGATCAAGAGCAATCAGGGATAATTGGCCGGATCCCTTTCGCCTGCCCATGACCGAACCAATGGTGCCGGTGAAGGTTGGTGTGATCGGAATTGGCAACATGGGCTGGCATCACGCTCGCGTGCTGAGCCTGCTCAAAGATGCTGAGCTCGTTGGGGTCGCCGACCCTGACCCCGACCGCGGCCAGCTGGCAAAAGAGCAGTTCGGCTGCGGTTGGTTTGCCGATTACCGCGAGATGCTCTCTGAGGTTGAGGCGGTTTGCATCGCGGTACCAACGCTGCTGCACCATGCCGTTGGCCTCGCCTGTCTCGATGCCGGCCTGCATGTGCTGATCGAGAAGCCGATTGCGGCGAGCCAAGAGGAGGCATCGGCCTTGATCGCTGCTGCCAGCAGGAACGGGCGTTTGCTGCAGGTGGGGCATATCGAGCGTTTCAACCCTGCCTTCCGCGAACTGATCAAGGTGGTTGCCAATGAGGAGGTGGTTGTTTTGGAGGCGCGTCGGCATAGTCCCCATGCCGACCGGGCCAACGATGTGTCGGTGGTTCTCGATCTGATGATCCATGATCTCGACCTGGTCTTAGAGCTTGCTCAGGCCCCTGTGGTCAGCCTCGCTGCCGCGGGTGGCCGCAGTGCTGAGGGCCCGATTGATTATGTGAACGCCACACTCGGTTTTGCGAACGGTGTGGTGGCGAGCCTCACGGCTAGCAAAATGAGTCATCGCAAAATCCGCAGCTTGAGTGCCCATTGCCGCGCAAGCCTTGTGGAGACTGACTTCCTCAATCACAACCTCCACATTCATCGCCGTGCCCACGAGTGGTACTCGGCTGACCATGGCGAGCTGTTGTATCGGAATGATGGTTTCATCGAGGAGGTGAGTACCACCTCCATCGAGCCCCTGTATGCCGAGCTTGAGCACTTCCTTCAGTGCGTGCGAGGCAGGGAAACGCCTGCTGTTGATGGTCAACAGGCATCTAGAGCCTTGAAGCTGGCGGATTTGATCGAGCATGCCGTTGAGCATCCAGGCATCGGTGTGCCTCTGAACGATCCGATCTGACCTCTTCCGCTCTGTTCAGACCAGGCCTTCCAGTTCCGCCAAGTCCCGAAGAGCAGCAATCTGCCAGTGGCGACACTGCGCTGGTGAGGCGCGATAGAACTGAGCCCATGCAGCCGCCTTGTGCTCGGAGTAACTGGCAACGTCTTGCTCGGGGTGGGTGAGTCCCCAGCCGACACGCACCGCATGTCCGATCACGACATCGAGAGCAATGTCATCGTCGAAGCGCACGTTTGGATTGGTGGCGGTGAAGGCCATCAGTGACAACAGGCATTCGCTGCAGAGTTGTCGGTATTCCGGTGCGCTGATTCTGCCGAGTAGATGCTCGATTTGAACGGCAAAATTTCGCTCGCCAGGTGTTTTCTCCAGTAGCAGTGCACTGGTCAGTCGATTGCGCCGTTCAAGCTTGTCGCCGATGACCAGGCCGCGGCAATGTTCCAGCAGTGACCAGATTCCTGCATGGAAGTCTTTGGGTACGCGCTGCAGTGATCCGAGTCGGATTCGATGCTGGAGCCAGTCTCCACCACTGGGTTGCTCTTCCATAGGGGCTGGTACGGCCCATTGCACCGTGCCGCTGAGATGAAGCTGTTCGTTGCGTTTCAACGATGCTCGGGCGTGCTCAAGGTCGCTGAGCACGGCCCGAAGGCGTAGCCCGATGGCGTGGGGAGGCTCGCTGCAGAGAGCCTCGAAGCCTTCGTCTTGGCTGCAGTGTCGTTCAGCGGCCAGTTCGGAGGTCAGCAGTAACAGCAGTTGTCCCAGTTGCAGGGTGAGAGTGCCGCTCAGCAGCTGGGGTTGGCGTCTGGCCAGGCCATCCAGTGCCAGTAAAAGTTCCTGTTGAAGGCTGCTTTCGCGGGCATCACTGCCACAGGTACGGCGAATGAGCCCCGCAATTGTTCCACTGCCCACTGGGCGACTGAGACTCGAGTCGGCGGTGTAGTTGCGCCCCACCACAACAGTTTTCTGGCGGGCAAGCAGGTCGATCAGTGCGTCCTCTAGCTGGGGGTGCACCAGACCGAGCACGCCCGCGCAGCGTCTGACCACATTCCAGTCTTGTTGTTGCAGCCCTCGGCGATAGATCTCCTCAACCAGGGCAAGCAGTGTGACGCTGCTGCCCTGTGGTCCCTGTAGTTGGGCCCCATCGCCGAGACGAATGTTCAGCTGTTCGAGCACTTCGGCTTGCTCGCGCAGGGAGGCACTGCTCCAGAGGCGTTCGCAGAGTTCGGCTGGAGAGATGTCATCGAGTTCTTGCTCCTGCGCGGCAGTGAGATCGCCCAGATCCGTTGAGTCCTGCAACAAGCGTGTCGGGTCAGTGCTCTGGTCATGGTCTGCATGGTCAGCCCAGGTACCGCGCCGCTGATCCGATAAATCGACCCATTGGCCCTGCCTGGCCAGGTCGTCTAGGTGTGCATAGTGCACGGCGATGCCATCGATTTCTCCAGTGCACAGCCGTTCTGCGAGGGCCAGCACAGTCTCCGGTGCTCTTGAGAACACCGTTTCCGAGATTGGGATCACCAGCAGAGGAGCACCTGTACCACGCCAGTGACGCTGCAGGAGGTGGAGCTCGTTCAACACGGTTTCCACCAGATGATTCGGGTCATCCGTGAGATAGAACGTGTCCTCCTCCAGTACGGAGGGGGGGAAGACCATCTGGTTTTGCCCTTGCCGATAGAAACGGGCGGTGACCGCCGATTCCGTCCGTACCGGTGGATGGCCAGTGAGACCGAGGTTTGGATTGGCACCGATTGGGCGCAGCCGTTGTTTGAGGGCTGCCGATGGCTGCACCGTTACCTCTCCTGAGCCTGTGTCAGACACTGGAAAGCCTCGACCTCTGAGGATGTTGGCCTGGTTAGAGTTGCTGGCCACCAGTGTCACCAACACCCGATCTGCGCCAAGCGCAGCCGGCAGCCTCCGCCCGCAGGGGTCTAGGTCTTCGGGCAGCAGCAGGCCTGCCAGCAACATCTCCCCTAGCCAGGCGAGGCTTTGGGTCCACAACAGCGGCACGTTGGCGTTGGCGTGTCGCTGTTGACTTCCAGCTTGCCGACGTTCAGCGCTGAGAGCGTCCTTTGGCACCACATAGAGCTCTGGATAAAGCCGCTCGCCGTTGTGCTCGACAGCCAGCGGTTGGAGCCGCTGCTGCCATTGCTTGGCCTCATCCCAGCGTTCTTCACAGCAGGCGGTGATGAGTTCGTAGGCCAGGAACAGGGGCCATTCCGATTCGATCCCCTCAAAGGTGGCTAGTTCCTCCCGCTCGTAATGGAGACGGCTGATGTCTTCCACCACGGTCTGGTGACCATCACGGCGGAAGCGTTTGTAGCCATAGGGTCCGCCGAGATCACGGCGGATTCGGTCGCAGGTGCGGGCCACCAGCTGCCGGTCTTCGATCGCCCAGGCGGGGTAGCCCACCACAGAGAGGCAAGCACTATCAGATTCTTTGCTTGCCGACTCACGAGGGAGCAGCCCTTGCAGTGCGCGGCGCAGACGCACCAATGAACCCTGGGGGATCTGCACAACCATGCTGCCGTCACCGTTGGTGCCGAACAGATCGAGGGCCTCCAGGGCCTCCAGCGCCGCTTTGGCCATCCCGATCGAGCTGGCGTTGCGTTCGGGTAAGCCGTGATTGCCTTTGTCGCCGCGCTCCCAAATGCCGTAGTCGGGAATGCGGTAAGCCCTGGCGACGTAATACACCAGGTTTTGGATGAAGTCCGCTTCATGGCGGCTACGCACCACCGTCAGCCCGCTCCGGGTGAGTTGCGCCAGTTGGAGCAGAAACAGCGATGTGGCATCCAGTTGCAGGTGCCCCCAGCCGTTATCAGGTACCACCGTGTCACCGGTGGCTGTGTCGTACTTGGCGTGAAGGGCGTCAAGCGGATGGAGGCTTTTTTTGAAACGCTCAACTTTGTGGGCCTGGCGCATCATGGCGTTGAGCAGGCCCCGCATCAGTGCCAGAACCCGTTGCTCCAGCTCCCAGGAGCGTGCCGTGGCAACCCCCTCGAGGCGCCGGTGGGCAAGGGCCAGGCCCCAGACGCACTGGATGGAATACACGCAGTCGCGGACCCAAGCATCGCCATAGTTGCCATGGACGGTGTGAGCGGTGCTGGCGGGAAGCAGACCGGTGACCGGATGCTGGCGGCTCAGGACCACCCGCTCAATTGATTGATCCAGGCTGTGGAGCAGCTGCCTTCGCTGCTGTTCTTGATTGAGATCGAAGGGGGTGGCTTGCGTCCGAACCATGACCTCCTGGCCGACCGGACCTAAATTCTCCTCTCTTGGCTCGACCTGGATGGGCACTGTCAATCTCGATCCTTCTGATCAACGCCGTTGCCATGTGCTGGGGATTGGGGTGGATGTCTGTGCAGACGTGCGTAGCGCTGCCATTGGCCTGCACGCTCGAGGAGGTGGTCAGATCGTGACCCTGAATGCTGAGATGACGATGTTGGCCAGGTCCAACCCCTCTCTGGGCGCTGCGATTGCTGATGCTGAGCTGGTGATTCCAGATGGTGCGGGAGTGGTTTGGGCTCTGGCTCGCCAGGGTGTCAAGGTGCGCCGCAGTCCCGGTATTGAGCTGGCTCGTGCCCTGCTCAGCGATGCCCAGAGTCATGGCTGGAGAGTGGCGCTGATCGGTGCCACTCCGGAGGTGATGGGCCGTCTCCGCGATTGTTTGGCCCGGGAACTGCCGGAGCTGCATGTTGTGATCGCAGAGCATGGTTACCAATCAGCTGAGGATTGGCCAAAACTGGAAGCCAATCTCAGGGCTCAGGCTCCGGACCTCGTGCTGCTTGCCCTCGGCGTACCGCGCCAAGAAACCTGGGCACAGCGTGTGCGACAAGGGCAGCCTGGATTGTGGATGGGCGTAGGAGGCAGTTTCGATGTGTGGGCCGGAGTCAAGCAGAGGGCACCACAATGGTTGAGCCGCTTCCAAGTGGAATGGCTTTATCGCTTGGTGCAGGAACCGAGTCGCTGGAGACGGATGTTGTCCCTGCCTGCCTTTGCATTTGCAGTGTTGCGTCGTCGTTGAATGGGTTGGCCAATCACTGCCGATCGCTGCACTCCAAATCAAACCTCTGCTCTACAAGGCTTGTGGGGCCTCGGAGAGGATCTCAAATCTTCGTTCTGTTTGGGCCTTGATCAGCGGAAGCCCACGGAGGCCTGCCAAACGAAGGCGAGAAGCAGGAACAACAGAGGAATGATCGGCAGGATGTCGACCAGCGGACCGAAGGCCTGATAAGCCTCGGGCAGTTGGGCCAGCAGATCGAGTGTGGTGGCGGCCATCCCGGCGATGTAAAACGTCGTTCAGCGGACGCTACCACGTGTGATGGGCGGGAGAGTTCGGATCCCAGGGAGCGAAATCCTCTGAAAAACAGCCTTCGCGGATCGCTTGGCCCATGGCGGTCGTGAAGCGGATCAAGTGGGTGAGGTTGTGCAAGCTCAGCAGCGTCAGTCCCAGCAGCTCTTCACTGCGGATCAGATGGTGCAGGTAGGCCCGGGTATGGCCTTGACAGGCTGGGCAGCTGCAACTTGGATCCAGGGGCGTGTGGTCATGGCGGAAGCGGGCATTACGCAGATTCCAGCGCTCGCCATTCACCAGGGCGGTGCCATGGCGACCGAGGCGTGTCGGTAGAACGCAGTCGAACAGATCAATGCCGTTCGCAACAGCGATCGCCATCTCCGGGAGTGTGCCAATCCCCATCAGATAGCGGGGACGGTCGCTGGGCAGCAGGGGGGTCACTTGGCGGACGATTCGATGCATGTCTTCAACCGGCTCCCCCACACTCACCCCGCCAATAGCGATGCCGGGTAGGTCGAAGCTGGCAATGGAACGGGCACTTTGTTCGCGCAGATGGGGGTAGCAGCCTCCTTGCACAATCCCGAACAGGGCTTGATCGGTTTTGGTGTGAGCGGTGGCACAACGCTCAAGCCAGGCATGGGTTCGGCGGCAGGCCTCCTCCACGTCGTTCTCGGTCGCTGGATAAGGGGGGCACTGGTCGAATGCCATGGCCACATCGGCCCCCAGGGCCATCTGGATCTCCATCGAGCGCTCCGGTGTGAGCAGGATGCGGCTTCCATCCCTGGGATTGCGGAAATCCACGCCGTGATCGTCGATGCGGTTGAGGTCCGCCAGGCTGAAGACTTGGAACCCTCCTGAATCAGTGAGCATCGGGCCATCCCAGCCCATAAAGCGGTGGAGGCCGCCGGCTTCAGCCACCACCTGCTCACCAGGCTGTAGATGCAGGTGATAGGTGTTGGAAAGCACCATCTGCGCTCCTGTCTCAGCCAGTTGCGCGCTGGTCACTCCTTTGACGGTTCCCAAAGTGCCGACCGGCATGAACCGAGGGGTGGAGACGGGGCCATGGGGCGTTTGAAAACAACCGCAGCGCGCTTTGGTGTTGCTGCAGTGTGCGTCGATCTGAAAGCGGAACACGGGCCAATCCGGGGCCATGCCTGACCCTACGGTGAGCGGGATCTCCTGCTGCGGCGTGGGCCGCTCATGTCGATGCCGAGCGCTCCTGGCTGGTTGCGCGATCTTTCCGGTGCCTGGGTCTTCTATTCCGTGTTGCCCGGTTGGCCTGGTGTGGCTCCTGGATTTGAACGCATCGCCCGCTTTGCCCCTTGGATTGGCCTCGTGATTGCAGCGCTGCAGGTTGCTGTATGGCTTCTCCTGCAGGCTCTGGGCTGGCCTGTGGCGGCTTCCGTGTTGCTCGTGATCAGCGTTGGGGTTTGGATCACCGGCGGGTTGCACGTCGATGGGGTGATGGATAGTGCCGATGGTTTGGCTGCCGGTCCGTCACGATGTTTGGAGGCGATGGAAGACAGTCGGGTCGGTGCCAGCGGCGTCCAGGCGTTTGCCTTGGTCTTGATCCTGCAGGTTGCTGCGTTGTGGTCTCTTGCGGACCGCCTGCCGGCGTGGATCCCTGTGGTGTTGCTTAGTGCTGGTTTCTGGGGGAGATGCTCACCGCTATGGGCCCTGCATCGGTTTCGCTACCTGCGGCCGGATGGAACGGCGGGCTTTCATCGGGCCAGGGCACGTGGCCTGAGGGAGTGGGTGCCTGCCCTGATCGTGGTGTCCATCACCCTTGCGCTCACCTTTGCTTTGGCTCAGCCGTTGGGGCTTCTGATCGCTTTGACGATGGCGGTCGGTGTGGTGATCAGTGGGGTGGTGGCTGAATGTTTCGGCCGCAGGCTTGGTGGCCATACCGGAGACAGCTACGGAGCATCGGTTGTGTGGACCGAGAGCTTCACCTTGGTGGCTCTCGCTGTACTTCTCCCTCTGCTGGATGGCGCGGCAGGTTGAGCACAAAGGCATTGCCTTTCGCTGGTAATTGGGGATCGACTGCGGCTGGGCTGTCGGCCAGCACAAGGTTCCCGCCCCGTTCTTCCGCGAGTTGGCGTGCGAGGGCCAGACCGAGTCCACTGCCGCTGCGGTCCTTACTGCGGCTGCCTCGGACGCCCCGGCTAAAAATCGCTTGCCGTTCATGCTCAGGGATCGGGTCTCCCTCGTCCCAAAGGCAGAGACCCTTCTCAAGAATTTTGAGCCCGAGTGCCGCTCCGGATGGGCTGTAACGGAATGCATTTTCCATCAGGTTGGCCAGGATCTCGGCCACGACTGCATCGGCAGCCGGTCTGGGTTCTTGCATCCATGCCGGCCACTGCATCGGTCCATGCCAGTCACGCCCCTGCAATGCGGCCGTGGCGGCGGCGCGTTCCGCCAGGGGCGCCACCAGCGTCTGAAGGCTGATTGCGGGGTGGTCGGGGAGCACTGGAGGCAGCAGCAGTGGAGTGCTGCCGCTGCTGGCGAGGCGTACATCGGGGTTGCCAATCCGGTCGAGGGCGGAGATGTAGCGATCCAATTGCCCTTGTTCCTGCAGCAGATTTTCGACCAGCGCCCTGTGGTGACTGTCGGGATCAAGCCGGCGCAGCAGCAGTTGGGCGTAGGTGCGGAGAGCGGCAAGCGGATTGCGAAGCTGATGCACCATCAGATTCAGTTGCTGTCGCTGTTGCTCGAGCTGCTCCATCAGACGGCTTCGCTCGACGTCCAGGCTCAGGCACTGGGCCATGGCGCTGGCACTGGCCTGGAGGCGTTGATCCAGATCGGTTGTCCAGGCCTGGTCGTGAATGGCTTCGGCTCGAAGGGCCCCGAGCAGAAGATTGCCGTTGCGCAGGGGATACCAGCGCCGTTCAGGGCTCGGTATGCGAAGGCTGGGATCGGCTTCGGCTGGTGGTAAGGATGTTGCGCTTGTGGGCCATTGCTGCACCATCTCCAAGCTGGCGCTCTCGCCCTCCTGCCCTTGGGCTGCATACAGAACCAAACGGGACAGCGCATTCACAGCAGCGAAGCTCTCGAGCTGTTGCTGCGCCAGTTGCAGGAAGCGTTCCGACAGTGGCATGGCATCGATCGTGCCCCTTAATACAGACGACCTGAAGGTCTGCTTTGCCCAGGGACTTGAAAAATTGGGAAAAAGTCTTAAGATCTGATGATCGACAGACATCGCAACGCCCTAAGGCGTGTGCGAAACGTCATCGGGCCCAGTTTTTGGTTGCACATTTCTTGCAACCAAGGCTACAGCAGAGTTTGACCACTAACCATCTCTGTCTGCGTCAACTCCGGTTGACTGAATCGTGATGCGTGCTCTGGTGCGGCGCTGAGTTCACTCAGTTCCCTCTAGCCGCTTCTGCTGCTGACGTTTGGACAGTTCTGTCCCTCCCTGCTCTTTCTCTTGCCCTCGCTCCGGGGGTCATCGTCTTATGTCCAAGAAGCGCAAGCGCATTAGTCGCCGCCGCCTGGCAGGTCAGCGGGTTCTGGCCCATGTGGCCACCTTTCATCTTGAGACGGGCGAGCACAAGCCGGTGACGGCAGCCCGACGCTATATCGCTGAAAGCTGCATCAGCGCGCCTGCACTCCTGCGTGTGCGCCGTAACGAGCACACCACGGATCATTTCTTCTGGGGTGAGAAGGGCTTGTTCAGCGCCCAGTACGCCGAAGAGAACCACTTCCTCTTCCCCTCATTGCGCTCCATCGTCGACAAGGTTGGCGAAGAGGTGATGTTCGAAGGTCTTGAACTGGCCTCCGATGACTGGGAAGAAATGGAAGAGTACGAGTACGCCTTCGTTTAAGTCCGGTCGCTGACGCCTTCAGCGGTCATCAAGCGTCGACACCTGGAGTTTCTAGCCAGGTGTCGATTGTTTTGCAGATGGTTGGAAAGACGCTTTCGGGGATGGTATGCCCCCCGTGGAAGGTCTCGAGGTTCAGCTCAGCTTGGCTCTTGGCCAGGCGTCTTGAGAGCTCATCAACCGCTGAGGCAGGTACCACCTCGTCTTGAAGGCCGTGAATGAGCAGCACAGGTGGACGCTGGATTGGCGGGTTCCAGTTGGGATGGGGATAGCCGCTGCAAGCAATTAATCCGGCTAAGGGGAGAGTGGTGCCGGTGGCTAGGGCCATGGCGGCTCCCTGGGAAAACCCAAGCACCACTGTTGCTTGAAGGGGTAGGCCATCGTTGGCCAGCTCGAGCAGTCTGGCCTTGAGGTGCTCCTGTGCTGCGGGCACAGCCTCCCATTCTGCAGGGAAAAGGCCATACCACTGACGACCCATGCCCTGGGGATGGAGCTCAGGTGCGGGCAGGGCCACCACATCAAGAGCTGTTCTCGTCTGCCGCACCAGGGCTTCCCCAAGGATCAGTAGGTCATCGGCATCTGCGCCCCAGCCGTGGAGCAGCACCAGTCGGGCTTGTGCGTCAGCTCTCGGCTGCTGCCGGAGCGCGGTGGTGGTGGCCAAGGGCATGAGGGGAGCTGGAGCGTTGCTGCGTAGGTTGGCTCAGGCCTGATTTTGCCCCGATTCCATGGCTCCGTTCGCCCTGCTGAGCGTCTCTGACAAAACCGGCCTGGTTCCTTTGGCTGAGGCGTTGCACCATCAGCATGGCTTTCAGCTGCTCTCCAGCGGTGGCACTGCAAAGGTGCTTCAGGACGCGGGGTTGCCTGTGACCAAGGTGGCGGACTACACCAGTGCGCCTGAAATCCTTGGCGGACGAGTCAAAACCCTGCATCCGCGTGTGCATGGCGGCATCCTTGCCAAGCGCGATGATGCCGCCCATCGTCAGGATCTTGAGCAGCAACAGATCCCTCTGATCGATTTGGTGGTGGTCAACCTCTATCCCTTCAGGGAGACGGTTGCCCGCCCGGATGTGACCTGGGATCAGGCGATCGAGAACATCGACATCGGCGGACCGACCATGGTGCGGGCTGCGGCCAAGAACCATGCCGATGTGGCAGTGCTGACCAGCCCTGATCAGTACGAGCGTGTGCTGGACGCTCTTCAGAACTCAGGAGGAGGTGTGCCCGCTCCAATGCGCCGACAGTTGGCGCTCGAAGCTTTCCAGCACACTGCTGCTTACGACACGGCGATCAGTGTCTGGATGGCTGGACAGATGGATGTTGAGTCAGCTCCCTGGCTTGATGCCGTGCCTCTGCGCCAGACGTTGCGTTATGGCGAAAATCCCCATCAGAAGGCTCGTTGGTACAGCCAGCCCAACCAGGGTTGGGGTGGTGCGCTCCAATTGCAGGGCAAGGAGCTGAGCACGAATAACCTGCTCGACCTTGAGGCATCACTGGCGACAGTGCGCGAATTCGGCTTTGGTGTCGATGGTCGTCATCCTGCCCAGCAGCCAGCAGCGGTTGTGGTGAAGCACACCAATCCCTGCGGTGTTGCCGTGGGCGATGGGGTCGCTCATGCCCTCAAACGCGCCCTCGATGCAGACAGGGTCAGTGCTTTCGGTGGCATTGTTGCCATCAATGGGGAGGTGGATGCGGAGGCGGCTCGTGAGCTCACCAGTCTCTTCTTGGAGTGTGTCGTGGCCCCAGGCTTCACTGCGGAGGCTCGCGAGGTGCTGTCCGCCAAGGCCAATTTGCGCCTGCTGGAGCTGTCGTCCGCCGCGATTGATGCGGCTGGTCATGATCACCTGCGCAGCATCCTGGGTGGCGTGCTTGTCCAGGATCTCGACGATCAGCCGATTGATCCCGCCACTTGGACGGTGCCGACTCAGCGCCAGCCCACAGAGCAGGAAAAAGCAGACCTTCAATTCGCCTGGCAGCTGGTCCGTCATGTGCGTTCAAACGCAATTGTGGTGGCGCGTGGGGGTCAAAGCCTTGGTGTCGGTGCCGGCCAGATGAATCGGGTTGGTTCAGCCCGGTTGGCACTTGAGGCTGCAGGGGAGCAAGCCAACAATGCGGTGCTCGCCAGCGACGGGTTCTTCCCGTTTGATGACACCGTGCGTCTCGCTGCCAGCCATGGCATCTCCGCGGTGATTCATCCCGGCGGCAGCATGCGCGATGCCGACTCGATTAAGGCTTGCGATGAACTGGGGCTGGCGATGATGCTCACCGGTCGGCGGCATTTTCTTCACTGAATCAGGTTTCAGCTGGACCGTGTTGGTCAGCGACGGGTTGGGTGCAGTTCTAAATTCCTTCCACGCAACTGCTTCTCTCGATGCTGGCCACTCTTCCTTTCAGCCTCAACTTCGTCCATCCACTTCTGATGGGGCTGCTTCTTGCCATGGGTGGCTATGCCATGTTTCTTGGCATCAAGACTAAGAAGGTACGCACTGGTACTGCTGAGCAGCGAAAGGCTCTGCTGCCCGGCAAGTTTGCCCAGCGTCACTATTTCTGGGGCAGCATGCTGCTGGCGTTGATGGTGTTTGGCAGCCTTGGAGGCATGGCCGTCACCTACCTCAATAACGGCAAACTGTTTGTTGGCCCTCATCTCTTGGTGGGCCTGGCGATGACGGGAATGATTGCTGGAGCTGCCTCACTGTCACCCCTGATGCAACGTGGCAATGTGATTGCCCGCAAGGTTCATGTTGGTCTCAATATGGGCATGCTCACGCTCTTCCTCTGGCAGGTCGTGAGTGGGCTGCAAATCGTGAACAAGATCTGGACGAACAGCTGACCTTGGCAGAGGGCCTTGGCAACTTTGGGCGGCGTTTAAAACGCCGCCCTTTTTCGTGGTGGACAGACCAGATGATGGGTGGCGTGGAAGTCCTCCTGCACTTTCCAAGTCAGCCGTCGGGAGATCTGGCGCACGATCTGGCGTAGAAGATGATCACCGCTCGATTGCACCAGACCGTCTGGAAGCAATGTGATCACTTTGGGGAGCTTGATCCAGACAGAAAGATCAAGATCCCAGCTCACATTCGTCGAGACCTCTGAAGCTGCCGCAGGCTGTTCCGCCTTGCTGATGGCGGTGTCTTCAAGTCGCAATGAGGCCTGAAAGTCAACGTCGTAGAGGGCATTGAGGCCATCGCCGCTGCCGGGAACAGGCACCGTGGCGATGGCATAGGTTCCCTGTTGCTGGGGAAGAAGTCGAAGGCCGATGGTCGGCTCCACTTCGAAGCCAAAATTGCCGAAGCGGCCGAGCCGTAGGGCGTAGGCCTGTGGATCAAGCACCTCGACCTCCATCGGCTTGGCACAACGCCTGAACCAGCCCTCATGACGATCCAGGTACGAACTGACCTGGGCCATAGGGGCGCGCATCTCCATCTGATCGGAGAAATGACTGCTGTAGCAGCGGACCTGTGGGTCCTTGCTATGGCGCAGGCTGTCAGCTGGATGTCTCGTCAAGAGCAGCACGAATCGCGGTCCCTTTCCGGGGAGGGTCCCCGCATGTCAACCAATGTAAAGGTGCCCAGGGTCAGATTTCGCTCAGCGCGATCAGTCGCTGAATCACGTGTTCCACAACGCGATCAGGTGTGGAGGCGCCAGAGGTAATGCCGACGGTCACAGGGCCGGAAGGAAGGAAGTTGTCTTCCCTTCTGAGCTCTTCTTCCTCGTCCAGGGGCTTGTGCTCGATGCTGTTGTCGGCTCCGATCCGTTCCGGGGTGTCGATATGGAAGGAGCGGATGCCGCGGCTGATGGCAATCTCCTGGAGGTGAGTGGTGTTGGAGGAGTTGTAACCACCAATCACCACCATCAGGTCGAGGGGTTCATCCACCAGCGAGAACATGGCGTCCTGGCGTTCCTGGGTGGCATCGCAGATGGTGTTGAAGGCCAGGAAGTGATCGTTGAGGTCGGCGGGGCCGTATTTGCGCAGCATCGTGCGTTCGAACAAGCGCCCGATTTCCTCAGTTTCACTTTTGAGCATTGTTGTCTGGTTCGCCACGCCCAGTCGTTCAAGGTCGCGATCGGGATCGAATCCCTGGGAACAGGCGTTGGCGAATTTGGCCATGAAGGCCTCCCGGTCGCCGTTGCCAAGGATGTAGTCGGCCACCATCTGCGCTTCCTTGAGGTCGAGCACGACTAGATAGGTGCCGGCAAAGGAGCTGGTGGCAAGGGTTTCCTCATGCTTCACCTTGCCGTGAATGATCGAGGTGCAGGTGTGCTTCTTGTGCTTCTCCACCGTGTTCCACACCTTCGAGACCCAGGGGCAAGTGGTGTCAACGATGTGGCACCCTCGCTCGTTGAGCAGTTGCATCTCCTGCACCGTTGCCCCGAAAGCGGGAAGGATCACCACATCGCCGCAGTCGACACCGGAGAAGTCCTTTACGCCTTGGTCGACTGCGATGAACTCCACGTTCATCTCACGGAGGTGGTCGTTCACAGATGGGTTGTGAATGATCTCGTTCGTGATCCAGATCCGCTCATGGGGATAGTGCTTGCGGGTCTCGTAGGCCATCGCCACGGCCCGTTCCACGCCCCAGCAGAAGCCGAAGGCTTCTGCTAGACGAACCTTCAGGCGTCCATGGCTGAGGCGATAGTCGTTATCACGGATGGAGCCGATCAGGCTGCTCTGATAAGCCTGCTCCAGGCTGCCGGCGACCTCGTCGGCGCGTCCGAAGCCTCGGCGGTTGTAGCGGTCGGAATGGTGCAGAGAACGCTTGAAGGCGTGGGTATCCATATCCGGCAAAGCAGTGGCATGACTCTATGGGCAGCTCCGGCTGTCTGACGTGACAGGGGGCGTTGTTGCGGATGGTTTGGCCATCACTGCCCAATAAAAAAGTCCGACCTGATGGCCGGACCTGGTTTGTTGGATTCAGCCAAGAGTGGCTGTCTAGTTGTTGGTGGTGGCGAAGTCTGGATAGGCCTCCATGCCGTGCTCACCGATGTCAAGGCCTTCGGTTTCTTCGGCTTCAGTAACGCGGATGCCACCGAATAGGGCACCGATCACTGACCAGGCGATCCAGCAGGTCACTAGGGCCCAAAGTGCGTAGGCACCAGCGCCAAGGGCTTGGATTCCAAGCTGGTCGATGCCTCCGCCGTTGAACAGTCCGAGCGCATCGCCACTCTCCTGGATGTCGTAGCCCCAGAGACCAATGACGAGAGTTCCCCAAACACCACAGACACCGTGTACGGAGAAGGCTCCGACCGGGTCATCGATTCCGGCGGAATCGAGTGCGGCGACTGCGAAAACAACAATGATGCCTCCGATTAAACCGGCAAGCCAGGAGCCAACCCAGGTGAGGTTGGCGCAACCTGCGGTGATGCTGACGAGACCAGCCAAGATGCCGTTGATGATCATCGTCAGGTCTGGCTTACCCGACGTGAGTGTGGAGACAAGCGTGGCGCCTATGGCACCGCCTGCCGCCGCGAGGGTGGTGGTGACTGCCACATAGGGCACCCATTCATCCATGCCGAGTTGGGAGCCTGGATTGAATCCATACCAGCCGATCCAAAGGATCAGAGCTCCAAGAGTGGCAATGGCCATGTTGTGGCCTGGGATGGCCTGGGGACGGCCACTAACAAATTTGCCAATGCGAGGGCCGAGGAGCATGGCTCCAACCAGCCCTGCCCAGGCCCCAACTGAGTGAACGATTGAAGAGCCTGCAAAATCGATGAAGGGTCGAATCACGGCTCCATCAGCATCCCTGGCCCCAATTTCGTTCAGCCAACCACTGTTCCATTCCCAGGAGCCAGAGATGGGGTAGATCACACCCGTCAGCACAATTGCGAAGACCACGAATTCACCGAACTTGACGCGTTCAGCCACGAGTCCGGAAACAATCGTTGCGGCAGTACCAGCAAAAGCAGCCTGGAAGAGGAAGTCGATGGATGGCACCAACTGCACACAATCCTTTGCTGGATCAGGGTTTGCGGCACATGCCAAGGCATCAGCTGCACTCCAGTCGAAGAAGAATCCTTTGAAGGAAAGCCAGCCGCTAACGATGGAATCTCCATACATCAGGGAATAACCGACAACCCAATAAGCGGTGACGGCCAGTGCGAAAACAAACAGATTTTTCGCAAGAATGTTGACGGCGTTTTTCTGACGGCACATGCCGGCTTCGACCATGGCGAAGCCGGCATTCATGAAGATCACAAGCACTGCTGCGATCAGCAGCCACAGGTTGTCAGCGAGGAACTTCGCTGCTTGTGCACCTGTGAGGTCACTGAGGCCGACGCTTTCGGCTCGGACGGAAAGATTGAAAATGCCTAGCCCTAGTAGGGCTAGGGGAACGGTTGCCAGCCAGAGGCGGGAGCGATCGGAGCTAAAGCCGCGGATGCTGCGGAGGAGGAGCATGGGGCCATCCAGGAGGCTGGCCTCCTGGAGACGCGTCTTGCTCCGCCTCGATGGCGGCTGCAGAGCAGTTGTCATAAATGAAAAGCAGGGCTGCAAAGCCGGTGGTTTTGGTCCACCGCTAAATCAAAAATGCTCGTTAGCGAACTTTTTTCAAGTGTCTTTGGCTACCGAATTTGCAAAAGGTGCATATTGTTACATTCGCTACAGCCCTTGTTCTAGCTGGGTTGCTGCCGTTTCACGGGTCTTAAGCCCAGCCAGCTCACCTGATCGCGTTCAAAACGGAAGCAGCAGGGCAGCACCTCGACGCCGGCATCAAGGGCCTCACGAAAGAGTTCGCCGTACCGTGGATCTGCGCGATCGCCTGGAGCAAAGCAGGTCAGATCCGGCCTGCTTAAACAGGGCACCAGAACAGCCCGTGCGCTGGGCAGTACGTCGATGAGCTCTTGCAGATGCTTCTGCCCCCGTTCGGTGATGGTGTCCGGGAAGAGGGCCAGGGAACCTTCGCACCAGGTGGTGTTTTTCACCTCCAAGTAAATCGGGCGTTGATCAACGGCCTGTTCCGCCGGCTGGAGCAGTAGGTCGATGCGGCTCTTCTTGTTCTTGCCATAGGGCACTTCCGCGCGGATGGAGCCGATCTCGCCAAGCTGCGCATCGAGGCAGCCGGCTTCGATCGCGGCGCGGATTAGTCGATTAGGGAGTGCGGTATTGATGCCAACCCAGCACTCTTTCCCGTCCGCTCCAGGCACTTCTGCTTGCTCCCAGGTCCAGGCCAGTTTTCGGGTTGGGGATGGGGCATGGCGCAGTCGCACCCTTTGGCCTGGCAGGAGCACGCCAGTCATGGGTCCGGTGTTGGCGCAATGGGCTGTGACCTCTGTGCCGTCATCCAGGCGAACATCCGCCAGGAAGCGTTTGTAGCGCTTGAGCAGTACCCCTTCGTGTAAGGCCTCGAACTGAAGGAGGGGTAAATCCGCCATGGGTGTGAGCTGAAGAGTCCGGGGATGGTGGCCATGGTGGCCCCTGGCCTGTGCCGCTCAGCCCCAGGCGGCCGAGAATGCCGCCCGACTCTTCACTGCCTGCGGTCCCTCCATGGCGAGATCCCTCAAGCGCATCGCTCTGGTGGTGACCTACGGCACCTTGCTCAGCAAGGTGGGTGGCCTCGCCCGACAACTGGTGATTGCTGCTGCTTTCGGCGTTGGGGCTGCCTATGACGCCTACAACTACGCCTACGTGCTGCCGGGATTTCTGCTCATCCTGCTCGGCGGCATCAATGGGCCCTTTCACAGTGCGATGGTGAGCGTTCTGAGTCGTCGCCCTCGGCAGGAGGGTGCCCATATTCTCGCCACGCTCAACTCGATGGTGAGTGCTGTGTTGCTGGTGGTGACCCTCGCACTGGTGCTTGCGGCCGACCCGCTGATCACCCTGGTGGGGCCGGGTCTGCCTCCAGAGCTGCACCACAACGCCGTCCTTCAGCTGCAAGTGATGGCACCGATGGCTCTGCTGGCCGGTTTGATCGGCCTCGGCTTTGGATCCCTCAATGCTGCTGATGAGTTCTGGATCCCGGCGATTTCGCCATTGATGTCAAGCCTGGCCTTGATTCTCGGCGTTGGTTTGCTCTGGTGGCAGCTCGGTGACTTGATTGCATTGCCCGAGTTCGCGATCCGGGGGGGAGTGGTGTTGGCCCTCGCCACCCTGGTTGGTGCCTTTTCCCAGTGGTTACTCCAGCTCCCGGCGTTGATGAAGCATGGGTTGGCTCGGCTCCATTTCGTCTGGGACTGGCGCCATCCCGGGGTGCGTGAGGTCTGGCAGGTGATGGGCCCTGCCACCCTCTCCTCGGGCATGTTGCAGATCAATGTGTTCACTGATCTGTTCTTCGCCTCTGGAATTCTCGGTGCGGCGGCTGGTCTGGGCTACGCCAATCTGCTGGTGCAGACCCCATTGGGTTTGATCTCCAATGCTCTGCTGGTGCCGCTCCTACCCACCTTTGCCAGGTTGACGGCCGCAGAGGATCGCCCCGCTCTGGTGGCACGCATCCGTCAGGGACTGATGCTTTCGACGGCCAGCATGCTTCCTCTGGGCGCGCTGTTTGTGGCTCTCGGTGGGCCAATCGTGGCGCTGGTTTACGAACGTGGTGCTTTCGATGCCCAGGCTGTGCAGTTGGTCACCGGACTGCTGATGGCGTATGGCGTCGGCATGCCGGCCTATCTCGGCCGCGATGTGCTCGTGCGTGTTTTTTACGCCTTGGGCGATGGCACCACACCTTTCCGTCTCTCCATGGCGGGGATCGGCATGAATGTTCTGTTCGACTGGGTTCTCGTGGGTGGCCCGACGCCTTGGGGCCCTCAGCTTCCGTTCAATCTCGGTGCTCCGGGTCTGGTGCTTGCAACGGTGGCGATCAATCTGATCACCTGCATCGCACTGCTGTTGGCGTTGCAGTCGCGACTTCAGGTTTTGCCCCTGCGGGACTGGGCCATGGATGGGCTGTCCCTGTTGGTGTCTGCTGGGCTTTCAGGTGCAGCAGCATGGGCACTGAGTGCTCTGATTGCCTGGCCCTACGATTTGGTGGGGCGTCTGTGCCAGGTGGGCTTGTCGACGGCGGCGAGTTGTCTGGTCTTCTTTGCTCTGGGTCGTGCCTTTGATGTGCCGGAAGTGGCCCAAATCACAAGCACCGTCACGCGCCGATTTAGTCGTCGCTGAGAATGACGTTGCGGTCTTCCCGCACTTGGATGGGCAGCTCAAGTTGCTGGCGACCCACGACTTGAGGCCCCTGCACGGACAAGATGCGGGCCTCAATCCCGAATTCCTTGAAAGCGTTTTCGAGCTCCTGAATCAATGCTTTCTCAACCTGAGCTTCGGAATCAACAACTTTCCCGATCAGGCGCTCTCCGAGCTTGCCGATGCGTTGACGCATCACCTCGCGGGCATTAGTGACCTCGATGATCAGCACGGGAACGTCCGGGTTGGCAGCAACCTTATCGGCAGTGCTCCTCCAGGATCTCCTCGAGATCATGAAGCTGTACAGCAGGAATCAGACGCGCCAGCGGAAGTTTGGTGCTGCCGCCACCCATCGGAACCTGTAGGGCTTCGAGCGCTTGGCGGGCAGCAATCCCTGCACCTTGATCCAGTCGGGCGCTGCATTCGATCGCTAGAGCCTCCGCTAGGCCCGCATCGCCGAGATAGAGATGCCATCCGGCGACTTGCAGGTAAAGACGATCGCTGAGCGCGGTGGTCAGATCGCGTAGGGCAGCAGCATCGAGGCTCATGGCTGATCGCGTTGTGGGGGATGCGTAGGGGTGGTGGCCACTGGTTCTGTGCGGCCGGGTCGTTGGGCAATCACGGTGATTAATTGCACCACTAACAGCGTGAACCAGATGTCTGTGACCCAAGCAAGATGCTCCCAAGGGTGACGCATGCCCTGCACGAACCAGAGCCCGCTGTTGATGGCGGCAAACACACCTGCGTGCAGGGTGAGATTCACAATCCGGCTGAAGTGCCGGTAGATCGGATCCTCCGGATTGGCCGGGCCGTACCAGCGGATGGGCATGGAGCAGCGCCTGTGCACTGCATTGATTGTGGCGCTCGCTTCGAGCGCCTGGGAGCTCCGCTGATGCGACAGGGCCGCAGGCATGGTTGACGTCGGGTGCCTCGATGAGCTCAGATAGTCGGACTCAAGCGCTTGTAGCTCAGCGGATTAGAGCATCTGACTACGGATCAGAGGGTCGGGAGTTCGAATCTCTCCAGGCGCGCTTGAAAGCTGTCCGCAAGGGCAGTTTTTTTTTGCAATCAATTCGTTGGAAGTCATTTCCTACGATTCATCAACAGCAGGCCTCCTCCGATGTCAGACAGCGCTTCCGCTCCGATCAATGCCGCTCTGGTGGATGCCGATCCCGCGATCGCTGCCCTGATTGATCAGGAGCAGAACCGTCAGGAAACGCACCTGGAGCTGATCGCTTCCGAGAACTTTGCCTCTCGTGCCGTGATGCAGGCCCAGGGCTCGGTTCTCACCAACAAATATGCCGAAGGCCTTCCCCACAAGCGTTACTACGGCGGCTGTGAGCACGTGGATGCCATCGAGGAGCTGGCGATCGAGCGGGCCAAGCAGCTCTTTGGTGCCGCCTGGGCCAACGTTCAGCCTCACAGCGGTGCCCAGGCCAACTTCGCCGTCTTTCTGGCGCTTCTGAAGCCTGGCGACACGATCATGGGTATGGACCTCAGCCATGGCGGGCACCTCACCCACGGATCGCCCGTGAACGTGAGCGGTAAGTGGTTCAACGTGGTGCAGTACGGAGTTGATCAAGCAACCCAGCGCCTGGACATGGAGCGGGTTCGGCAACTTGCGCTTGAGCACAAACCGAAGCTGATCGTTTGCGGCTATTCCGCTTACCCACGCACGATCGATTTCCCTGCCTTCCGAGCCATCGCCGATGAAGTGGGTGCCTTCTTGCTGGCTGATATGGCCCACATCGCGGGGCTCGTGGCGGCAGGAGTGCACCCCAGTCCTTTGCCTCACTGTGATGTGGTGACAACGACCACCCACAAAACCTTGCGGGGGCCTCGCGGTGGCTTGATCCTCTGTCGCGATGCCGACTTCGCCAAGCGTTTCGACAAGGCCGTCTTCCCTGGCACCCAGGGTGGTCCGCTTGAGCACGTAATCGCGGCCAAGGCTGTGGCCTTTGGCGAGGCCTTACAGGCTGACTTCAAGGCCTACAGCCTTCAGGTCGTGGCGAATGCCCAGGCTCTCGCTGAGCGCATTCAGGCTCGTGGCATCGATGTGGTCAGCGATGGCACCGATAACCATCTTGTGCTGCTTGATCTGCGCAGCATCGGTATGACGGGCAAGGTGGCCGATCTGCTGGTGAGTGATGTGAATATCACCGCCAACAAGAACACCGTGCCGTTTGATCCTGAGTCGCCCTTCGTCACCAGTGGTCTGCGGCTCGGAACCGCAGCCCTCACCACCCGCGGATTTGATGCTGACGCCTTCGCTGAGGTGGCTGATGTGATTGCAGACCGGCTGCTCAACCCCGAAGACGATGCTGTGCAAAGTCGTTGCCGTGTGAGGGTCCTCGACCTGTGCCGGCGCTTCCCGCTGTATCTCAATCCTTCGCCTGTGCCGGCGCTTGCCTGACTGTCCTAGCGGTGGCTGGAACGATGTGGTTGGCTTGCCTAGATTGGAACCATCTCATCCGATCTGGGTGATCCGCCTCCGGAGTCTTCTGTGATCCTCGCGAGCAGCCCTCTCGCCATGGCCGTGATCACGCTGATGATCGCGGCAGGGATCACGACGTTGGTCGTTCCATTGGTGCGACGACTTGGTCTGCAACTGGGGCTGATTGATCAACCCGATCCGCGTAAACAGCACTCCTCCCCGATGGTGCGCCTGGGTGGTGTGGGCATGGTCTTGGGCTTCTGCGCTGCGTTGGCCGTCATCTGGGGGATTGGCGGTTTTGGCCTGCTAGCCCCCGATCGTGACCAATTGATCTGGACGACGCTGGCTGGATCTCTCTGCTTTTTCTTCATCGGACTGGCCGATGATTTGTTCGCTCTTTCCCCCTGGCCGCGCCTCGCAGGCCAGATCACCGTGGCCATGGTGGTGTGGTCCCAGGGGGTGCGCATCGGTGCGATTGACCTCCCCTGGCTGAGTGGGTCTGCCTCGGTCATCGTTTTGCCCGAACTCTTCAGCCTCGCTGCAACAGTGATCTGGCTGGTGGGTATTACCAATGCAATCAACTGGCTGGATGGCCTTGACGGCCTTGCTGCCGGAGTGGCCGGTATTGCAGCGGTTGGTCTGCTTTCGGTGAGTTTCTCGCTTAACCAGGCGGCAGCTGGCTTGCTGGCGGCGGCCCTGGCGGGATGCTGTTTCGGTTTCTTGCGCCACAACTTCAATCCCGCCCGCATCTTTATGGGCGATGGTGGCTCCTATTTCCTTGGCTTCACGCTGGCTGCCGTCAGCATCGTTGGCCCAGCCAAAGGCCTCACTACCGTCAGTCTTTTGCTGCCATTGCTGATCCTGTCTCTGCCCCTTGCGGATATGTCTGCCGTGATCATGGGGCGGCTGAGTGATGGCCATTCCCCCTTTTATCCCGATCGGCGCCACCTGCATCACCGCTTGTTACGTGCGGGGTTCAGTCATCGACGCACGGTTTTGCTCATCTACGTCTTCACGCAATGGTTGGCTGCTCTTGCAATGGTGGTGGCCAACGTTGAACTCCGCTTTCTCTGGTTGGCTTTAGCGACGGCGATTTTGGTGGCCACCGTCGTGGTGATGCGTCGTCGTCAGATGGAAGAAACGGCTCGGAAGGCTGCACGCCGAAGAGCCCATGCAGACAAGAACCTCGCAGCCTGTCATCACAAGCATGGCTGAGGGTGCGGCTGATGCCGCAACGGGTCAAGGTGTCGAGTTGCTCTGCGTTGGCACTGAGTTGCTGTTGGGGAACATTCTCAATGGCAATGCCCGTTGGCTTGGCGAGCAGCTCGCTGGTCTTGGTCTTCCGCACTATCGCCAGTCCGTGCTGGGGGATAACCGCGACAGGGTGATTGCCTTCGTGCGCGAAGCGGCAACGCGCTCCAGGGTGCTCATTACCACCGGTGGTCTGGGACCGACACCCGACGATCTCACCACCGAGGCGATTGCCTCCGCGTTTGAGGTGCCGCTCGAGGAGCGTCCGGAGGTGTGGGCTGACATCACTGCCAAGGCTCGCAGTCGTGGTCGTGAACCGTCCCTCAGTACTCGCCGTCAGGCTCTGCTCCCAAGGGGTGCCACGGTGTTGCCCAACCCCACTGGCACTGCACCAGGGATGATCTGGTCACCTCAGGAGCATTTCACCCTGCTCACGTTTCCTGGGGTGCCGAGTGAAATGCGGGCCATGTGGACTGCCACCGCAGTTCCCTGGTTGCAGCAGGCTGGACTGACTCAGGGGGTCTTCACCAGTCGCCTTCTGCATTTCTGGGGGATTGGTGAATCCAGCCTGGCTGAACAGATCGATGATTTGCTCGCAGGCACCAATCCCACCGTTGCGCCCTATGCCGGTGGTGGGGAGGTGATGCTGAGACTCACTGCCTGCGCAGACAACCCTGAAGCAGGACGCAGGCTTCTAGAGCCGTTGGAGGTGGAGCTACGTCGGCGCACCGGTGATCACTGTTTTGGGGCTGATGCTGACAGCCTTGCGTCAGTGGTCCTCCAATTGCTGCGCCAGCGAGGACAGACCGTTGCGGTGGCGGAGTCCTGCAGCGGAGGCGGTCTGGGGGCTGCACTGACAGCAGTCCCGGGCTCTTCCGAGGTTGTGCTTGGGGGGGTCATCGCCTATGCCAATGCGGTTAAGCAGTCGCTGTTGCGCGTTCCAGCAGAGCTGTTGAATTGCCATGGCGCCGTCAGTGACCCTGTGGCAGCGGCGATGGCTGAAGGAGTACGCCGCTGTACAGGGGCTGATTGGGGCCTAGGAATTACTGGGATTGCTGGCCCTGGTGGGGGCAGCGATGACAAGCCTGTGGGGTTGGTTCATATTGCAGTGGCTGGTCCGGACGGCTGTATCAGCAGTGCTTGCCGTTTTGGAGAGACGCGAGGTCGCGACTGGGTTCGTCGTCTCAGTGTTGGCGAAGCGCTTGATCGTCTGCGGCTGCGTCTCTTCATGCACTCTCCATCAGGCTGAGGCTGCGGCTTAGGGTGAGCGGCTGATCACTTGGCCGGAATGAGCAGCGGCACGCTTTACGACAAGGTCTGGGATCTGCACAGCGTTGCGGATCTCCCCGGTGGGCCCACCCAGCTGCTGATCGGATTGCACCTAATCCATGAGGTCACCAGCCCCCAGGCGTTTGCGGCTCTGGACGACAAGGGCCTTCCCGTGCGTTGTCCGGAGCGCACCGTGGCCACGGTGGATCACATTGTGCCCACGACGAGTCAGGCAAGGCCGTTCGCCGATTCCCTGGCGGAAGAGATGCTCAGCACCCTGGAGCGCAACTGCGCTCGCCATGGCATCACCCTGTATGGGCTTGGTAGCGGCCGCCAAGGGATTGTGCATGTGATCGCCCCGGAACTGGGCCTCACCCAGCCTGGGATGACGGTCGCCTGCGGTGACTCACATACATCCACCCATGGCGCCTTCGGTGCCATCGCTTTCGGGATTGGCACCAGTCAGGTCCGTGATGTGTTGGCCAGCCAGAGCTTGGCGATGAACAAGCTGAAGGTGCGCCGTCTTTGGTTCGACAACAGGCTCAGCCCTGGGGTGTTTGCCAAGGATCTGATCTTGCACGTGATTCGCACTCTCGGCGTCAAGGCTGGGGTGGGCCATGCGTATGAGTTCGCCGGGCCTGCGATCGAGGCTCTGTCGATGGAAGAGCGCATGACCCTCTGCAATATGGCCATCGAGGGTGGCGCTCGATGCGGGTACGTCAACCCTGATCAAGTCACCTTCGACTACCTCGCTGGTCGGCCGGAGGCACCTGAGGGTGAAGCTTGGGATCGGGCGGTTCAGTGGTGGCGCTCTTTGGCTTCCGATGCTGATGCCCGCTTTGATGATGAGGTGCGGTTTGATGCCGCAGCGATCGCTCCGATCGTGACCTGGGGTATCACGCCAGGCCAGGGAATCGGTGTGGATGAGACGGTGCCCACCACCGAGCAAATGGATCCAGCCGATCGGCCGATTGCCGAGGAGGCCTACCGCTATATGGATCTGGCCCCGGGTTCTGCGATCGCTGGAGTCCCCGTGGATGTCTGTTTTATTGGCAGTTGCACCAATGGCCGCTTAAGCGATCTCCAGGCAGCTGCCGATGTAGCTCGTGGTCGCCAAGTCGCAGATGGCATCAAGGCCTTTGTGGTGCCGGGTTCGGAACAGGTGGCCCGTGCGGCGGAAGCTGAGGGGCTTGATCAGGTGTTTCGCGCCGCCGGATTTGATTGGCGGGAGCCGGGATGTTCGATGTGCCTGGCCATGAATCCCGATCGGCTGGAAGGTCGTCAGATCAGTGCCAGTTCCAGTAACCGCAACTTCAAAGGCCGACAAGGATCAGCCACTGGCCGCACCCTGCTGATGAGCCCGGCCATGGTTGCGGCAGCAGCCATCCATGGTGCGGTCACCGATGTGCGCAACCTTGCTCCTGCCGACGGCTGAATGCATCCGCGCTGCGTTTCTGTTGTTCGTTTCTTCTTTGTTCTTCCACGTCAGCCATGACCCAGTCCGGCCCTTTCCCCCAGGGAACGATCACCAGCGTCAATGGACGGGCCTTTGCCCTGCGTGGCGATGACATCGATACCGATCGGATCATTCCGGCCCGTTTCCTCAAATGCGTCAGTTTTGATGCCCTTGGCTCCCAGGCCTTCGCTGATGATCGTCAGGAGCTTGCTGGGGACCATCCCTTTGATCAGGCAGCTCATGTCGGAGCATCGATCCTTGTGGTCAATGGAAATTTCGGTTGTGGTTCGAGCCGGGAGCATGCTCCTCAAGCCTTGATGCGCTGGGGTATTCGTGCGCTCGTGGGTGTGAGCTTTGCCGAGATCTTCCACGGGAACTGCTTGGCTCTTGGCATTCCTTGCGCTACGGCGAGCTCTGATCAGATCAAGCAGCTGCAGGCAGCAGTTTCCGCAGATGCCATGGCATCTTGGAGCCTGGATCTGCAGACCTGTCGGTGCCGCAGTGAAGCGGCTGGAGAGTGGGCTGTTGGCTTTGAGTCTGGAGCGCTCGAGATGTTGCTGAGCGGTCGCTGGGATGCCACCTCTCAGTTGGTGGCCCGCGATGCTGAGCTGAAGCAGACCATGGCTGCGCTCCCGTATCTGAACGGCTTTTAAGTCACCTGGGCTGCGGACACTTGCCTCAGTGTCTATGAATGAAGAAGAGGCATCCGGCTGATGGGCTTTCCGCTGTTCCCCACCTGTTATCCCCTGACTGGGTTGCTCGCTTTGAGTCTTGGCACGATTGTCCAGTTGCGGGCGGCGGAGCCGATTCCGATCCAGGTCGATCCGGTGGTGCGTCTTCAGTCCACAGGTGACTGTCGTGGGTGTGATCTGCGAGGGGTGGATTTGGGCGGTGCCCATTTGATTGGAGTGGATCTTCGTGATGCTGATCTGCGTGGTGCCCGCCTTGAAGGTGCAAATCTGGAGGGAGCGGACCTCAGTGGGGCTCGTTTGGATGGTGCCAATCTGCAAAGGGCCGTTCTCAGCAATGCTGAACTCACTGGAGCGGATCTGCGTCGCGCTGATCTGCGGGAGGCGGTGGTGATCAATGCCTATGCCCCTGGAGTGAAAACCGATGGCATGCAGTACGCCGGCTCGGACCTCACCGGTAGCCACTTGATTTATGGCGGTGGACCTGATTGAGCGGCTGAGAATGGAGCCTTGATCAGAACAGGCCCTTGTCGGGGTTGTTCAGGTTCGTCGGTGTGTAGGGAACAAAGGGCACCCCGGTTCCGGTGAAGTTGAAGTCATGGAGGCGGAATCGGAAGCCGCCGATCCCTTCATAAGGGTTGTAGTAGAAACCGAAGTCGTAGGAACGCCGCTGCCATCGCAGCTCAAGGTTGGAGTTGATCACGTTGCCGTAGTACGCCGAATTCGGGTTGACGTTTAGGGCCAGGCCGGCGTTGATGATCAAGGGACCGGCCAGTTGCTGGGTGACACCCATGCCAATCGTGCCGAGGTCGACCGCCTGATCGAAATCAAACGGACTGGATCCCTCTTTGAGGGTGCCGCCACCGATCACCGACACCTGGGTGTAATCCAGGAATGGTTTGCTGAAGGTCCCCAGGGTCAGGGTGGGGCCACCACTCAGCGAGAGGGTGTTCTGTTGCGTGCCGTTGCCGTACGCCGCTAGCAGGGTGTTGACATTGCTGTTGAGCGTGAGGCCAGGGACGATGGCGACTGGCGAATAGCGATAGGCCGCTTCAGGTGTGAGCGCTGCAGGTTGACCTCGCCAGAGTGGATAGCTGCTGTTGAGGGAGGCATAGATATTGGCGCGCCACAGATCCGCAAGGTTTTCGCTCTCAAACGTTTCCGCCTGATAGTTGCCGACGCCCATGCGCCAGAGGAACGTGTTGGTGAGTTGGCCCCAGTTCCAGTCCCCTTTCTGTTCAGCGAATCCGCCAAAGGCTGAATACACGTCGGTTTGGCCAAGGGATCCATTCCATGTGCGGTAGCGGTAAGCGCCAAACATGCGTGTCTTGAAGTTGCCAACGACAGGCAGGTTGAAGCGGTTTTTCAGTTCTCCCCAGTAGCGGCTTGCATTCGCGAAGTTGGAGGGATTCAAGCTGCTGATGTCGGCGTTCAAGGATGTTTGCCATCCCCACAGCTGACCCGAGAGCTCGGCTTCAAGGCCAAAGGCATCGCCTGCCGTGATCGCTTGCTCCACTTTGCCGCTGTCGACTGCACTGCCAGGAGCCACGTAACTGTCGGTCTGACCATCGATTGCCCGCTGCACCAGAAGCTGCGGTTGCAGATCCAATTGGTAGTCATTGCTGAGTTTGATCGGCTTGAGGTTGCGGCCGATGAAGAAGCCATCGCGGTCATCGTTGTCAATCCCGACCACCCAGCGGTTATCCACTTCTTCTTGCTTCTGGATGCGTTGGGTGCGGCTGACGCTGATGGGTAGCCGCTCTTCCACGATCAGCCTGTTCCGGCGCGCCTTGATCAGGATGTCGCCGTTGGGCTCCTGTCTGGCGACCACATCTTCGGCGTCAATGCGGGTCTGAGCAGGGGTGAAGGGATCGTTGGTGAAGCCCATGCGGTCAGCGGTCCAGCCTTCTGGTGTGAGGCGGATCTTGCTGGCCTGGATCCGCCAGCGACTGATTTCACCTGTCACCAGCTGCGTGCGTCCGAGCTGTTTCAGTTGGGTGGGTTTCATGCCGCCGTAATCGTTTTCTTCCTCGATGGTTTGCTCGCGGGTCTCCTGCTTCCTCTGGCCTCCGCCGGGGACACCGAGACGCCGTTCAATCGTGAGGGATTGTTGGATCTGGATGCTGCTGATCCGTTGGTCAATTGCGGCAATGGCGCTGGCACGAAGCGCTTCTTGCTCCGATGGCGAGAGGCTGGAGTATCGGGTCTGTGCGATGGGCTCCGGCTGGGTAGAGGAGTGTCCTGCAGTGACCCGCGTACCCGCACCATCCAGTGTGATGGCCTCGAGCTCCTGGTTGAGGGTTTGAGAGGGCCTGCGGTTTGCGCGGTCTGGGTCTGGACAACCCAGTGGTGGTGGCACCTCGCTTTGTGCTGCAGCAGCGCGATCTCGCCCCCAGCGGTAACGCGCACCGATGAGGTAGGCATTGCTGCCTTCTCGCACACCGCTGTAGGTGCCGAAGGCGCCTGATCTGTGGTGAATGCGTCCTACCAGTGAGAGCTGTTTCGAGACTGCGGCCTCGAGCTCAAAGCCGAGATAGTTGAGCAGCTGCGCGTAGTTTTCGCGGTAGGTGCGTTCATAGTTACTGGCTGCTGTGAAGTAACTGACGCCTTCCACCACTCCGAAGCTCAGCCAAGGCTGGAGCCAAAGTCTGGCCCCAATGCCGAGAATGCCTTCACCGAACTGTTGCCCTGGTGTGTCCGCATAGGGAACAGCTTGATTAAATTCACCGCCTGGCTGTTGATAGGCCTGATGGCCGAAGAGATTGCCCTCGAGTTCGATCGCTAGGGGGCCCGCTTTCCAGATTCGTTTCTGCAGGGTTACACCGAGCAGATATTCCGGACGCATGCGTCCATTGAACAGAAAGGTGTCGCCAAAGTTGGAGTCGATGCTTTGGCCACCCCAGGCGGTGGCAGCCCAGGGATGGGGATGCCATTGAGGAATCGGGGGGAGAACAGGTGGACAGGCCATGCCCAGATGGGTGGCAGATTCGGCATGCACCGGCCCTGGAACGACCCAGTCCCCAGAGCCAGGAAGCTCCTGCGTCCAGAACTCACCAGTATCCCCTTGCGGGCTGATCCGTTCAGCGGTCCTGCCGGACAGCTCGATCTGCAACGCTGTTGGAAATCCCAGCCCCGAGCTCTCCAACACTGGCAGTGGTCGGATGGAACGAACGGCAGCACCTTGTGCCGATGGGCTCGTGGGATTGAGGTCGATTGCGGCGCTGTCGAGATCGAGAACGCCATAGACGTCCTTAAGGATGCCTTCGTTCTGAATCAGGCTGAAGCGAAGCGTGCTGGCCTGGAAATATTGAGCACCCCTGCGGTAGCGCACACGGCCTTGTGCCGCGAAGGTACTGAAATTTGAATCGAATTCAATTCTGTCAGCCTGAAGCAGTCCACCATTGATTTGGGCAGTGACGTTGCCCTCGGCCACAAACAGGTCACGTTCGCCGTCGAACCGCTGCTGATCTGCTCTGAGCTGAATCTCAAGGGGCGGCGTCTGCGACGCTGCTGACTGACTGACCTGGCCAGTGGTTGATGGCCTACGAATGTCTTCGCTTTGGGCCAGAGCCTTCTCGCCGCTCGTGAGTGCCAGAGCCGCAGACAGCCCAAGTGACCCGATCGCAATCAGTTGATGGCGTTGGGGCTGGGCGAATCGACCTGGCAAGCGATCTCTCCTGAGGCCGCTGATCTTGCCATGGTGAGATCGCTGGAATGCTCTGGTGCTGACCAGTGCTGCGCGTGACCGACAGCCTGGATCAGATCAGCCAGAGTCAGTCTTCGAGATCCTTGCGGCTAGGTGTGCGGCTGGGATCGCTAGCCAAGAAGCCGAACACGAAGATCCCAAGGAAGAAGAAGACGACCGAGTACACGGAAATCTTGAGGGCAAGCATGGAGACCGACCGGCGTCTGGGACAGCGTCATCATCTTATGGGGCAATGTTTGCTAGACACGATGCAGAACCGTCTCCAGGCCCGGCGATCGGAGTGGATTGAAACGTTTCGCAGTCGCTCGCGTCTGGATCTGCTGCCGCAGTGGCGTCGAATGGAGGATCCAGGCCGGGGGCCTGCCCTTGATGACCCGTGGGGTCAAATGCACCGCCCTGACTGGGTTAAACGTGGTTTGTTGATCTGGCCTAGGGGAGGCCTCTGGCGTCGGCTCACGCTTCAATTGATCTGTCCGCAGGCCTGGCGCACTGGTGAGCAGTGCCGCGAACGTTTGGTGCTCAGTTGGTGGGCTGATCAGGTGCGCCTTTGGGTGGATGGGGTGCTGGTGCACGAGGGAGACCTGTTTGATACGCGCTGCCGCTGGCCGCTCCCCTCGTCCTGGCGTCAGGGGACGCCGCTTGAGATCCTGCTGGAATTGCGCAGTCCCTGTCATGACGACGGCGCGCTGATCACCAGTCAGGTGGTGCGTGAACCGCTGCGGCCTGCTCATGACGCAGCGCAGCTGCTTCTGCCCGAAGCGCTGGATTTGGCGCTCCCGTCCCTTGCGGACTTGCCTGAGGCATTGTTGGAGTTGGATCCTCTGTCCTCCCAGGCGTCTGAGGCCGTTGCGGCTGTGCTTCTCAAGACTCCTGCCCCTGCTGGAGTGCTGCATTGGATTGGCCATGCACACCTTGACCTGGCCTGGCTTTGGCCAGTCGCGGATACCTGGCAAGCGGCGGAACGGACCTTCCGTTCGGCGCTTGATTTGATGGAGCGCTTCCCGGAATTGCGCTTTGCCCATTCCACACCCGCTCTCTATCAATGGATGGAGCGCTTTCGGCCGGCGTTGTGGGCACGGATTCGTGCGGCCAGTATTGCTGGGCGTTGGGAACCCATCAACGGCCCATGGGTGGAGACTGATTGCGTGCTTGTCAGCACGGCATCTCTGTGGCAACAGTTCTGTCTCGGACAGGGATACAGCCGTCGGGCCTTCCCTGAATGGCGGCATCAACTGGCGTGGTTACCCGACAGCTTTGGCTTCGCAGCGGGTGTGCCGGCGGTGGCCGTGGCGGAGGGAGTGCGCTGGTTCTGCACCCATAAGCTCGCCTGGAATGCCAGTGAGCCCTTCCCCCATCGTCTGTTCCGTTGGCGTAGCCGCGGTGGCGCTGAGCTACTCGCCTTGATGCTGCCGCCGATCGGCACTGACGCCGATCCGGCTGCGATCCAGGCTGAACATCGAGCCTTTGGCGCTGCCACAGGGCTGAATCATGCGCTTTGGACACCAGGCGTGGGTGATCACGGCGGCGGCCCCACTGTGGAAATGCTCGAGCAGATGGAGCTATGGGATGGCCACCCCCAGGTGACGCATCGGTCTGCCTCCACGGTTCGCGCCTTTTTGGCGGAGCTGGAGCCGATGGCGGCGACTTTGCCGGTTTGGCGCGATGAGCTCTATCTCGATCTTCATCGGGGATGTTCCACCAGTCGACCGGATCAGAAACGCCACAACCGAAGCTTGGAGCGTCTGCTGCGGGAGGTGGATCTGACGGCGGCGCTGCTTCGTCGCCGCAGTGCGGCTCGACCAGCTGCCTCGGCTGATTGGCGCACGCTGCTGTTCCAGCAGTTCCATGACATCCTTCCTGGAACCTCCATCCCGGAGGTGTTCGACCAGGCCGAATCGCTGTGGCGCCAGGATCGCCGCCAGGCTTCAGCACAGCGTGATCAACATCTCGCCCAGCTTCTGGGGGATGGTGGCGTGGATGGCAAGGGCTGGGCATGGGTGGGCCTTCAGCCCTTGGCACGGTGGTCTCCGGTGCTGCGGTTGCCGCAAGCAGGATGGGCTGCCATGGGGCGGCCATTGCCCATTCAGCCTGCGGTGTCTGGCGGTACATGGGTGCAGCTGCCGGTGCTCCAGGGAGTGGCGGCGTTGCCATTGGAATGTCGATTCAAAGGCGATGCCCCTCAGGGGGTTGTGCGGGGAGCTGTGCAGGTCGAATCCATCTCGACCGGAGGCTTTCGGCTGACCAACGGCCGCTTGTCTGCGGAACTCGGTGGGCAAGGAGTGCATCAGCTTTGGGATGGTGCCGGCGTGCCGCAGTTGCTGGGGCCAATCGCGTTGCGACGTTTTCGAGATCAGGGCGAGTTCTGGGATGCCTGGGATCTTGCAGCCGATTACCGCGATCATCCGTTGCCTGTGGAGTGGGAATCGGCCTCGTTTCAGCTGGTTGAGGCGGGCCCCCTGGTGGCACGGGTGCTCGTGCGTGCTCGTGCCGGTCACAGTCGGATTCGGCTTGATTGTCAGCTCAGGGCGGACAGCCCCTGGCTGGAGCTCACCTGCAGCGTGAACTGGAAGCAGACCCATGAGTTGCTCAGGCTGGAGATCCCCTTGGCGCAGTCGGCTGTGCGCTGGGCGGCGGACACCAGTGGCGGAGTGATCGAACGCCCAGCCAGGCCTTGCACACCTCGAGAGCGGGTGCGATGGGAAGTGCCAGTGATTTCATGGTGTGCAAGTGAGGCTGGGGCCCCAGGAGGTGGCTTGGCGCTGCTCCTCGATGGCCCTCAGGGGGTGGATGCCGAGCCGGGGCGTTTGGGTGTCTCACTGCTTCGAGGTTCGACCTGGCCTGACCCTGGTGCGGACCGTGGCTGGCATCGCCAGCGCGTGGCACTGATGCCAACGCCTGCAGGCTGGTGCAGGGATGGCATCCCTCAGGCGGCGATCGCTTTTCGCGAACCGGGCTGGTGTCGGCCCTCATCATTGGCCGATCCGACTGTCTTGTTGCCGTCGCTCCCCGTCGGGCTGGTGCCTGTGGCCGTCTTGACTCCACTCGATCGAGCGGAGGGCGACCCTTCCAGATTGACGATCAGAGTGCACAACCCTGGCGCTCGACGCCAAACCTGGTGCCCGCAAGGCTGGACTGTGATGCGACGGCACGAGGAGCCGGCTGCCTCGGTCACTCTCAGGCCAGGCGAACTGGTGGAACTGGAGCTTTCGCCTGCCGGCGAGACCGTTGAGCCGGTGAATCAGTCTTCGTGATCATCAAAGGGATCGTCCAGTTTTTTGGACGGTGGTCCGAAGGCGGTGTAAACCCCGAACCCGGTCAGGCCGAGCAATACAGCCAGTACGCCAATGGCAACGGATAGGGCTGGTGAAGAGGTTTCCATCACATCTCTCGACAGGTTCGGCCTGAATCAGGGCCATGACCTTTACAGTACCGAGACTTAACCTCACCCGAGACCCAAGCGCTGCCATGGCTCAACGCACTCGTCTGGGAGATCTCCTCCGTCCCCTGAATTCCGAGTACGGCAAGGTGGTGCCGGGCTGGGGAACGACACCGGTGATGGGCATTTTTATGTCCCTTTTCCTTGTCTTCCTGCTCGTGATCTTGCAGCTGTACAACAAGTCCCTGATTCTTGAGGGCATCAACGTCAACTGGAACGGCCTCGGCTGAAGCTGATTCATGAACGTTTTCGGGGTCGGCCTTCCTGAGATGGCCGTGATTGGTGCTGTGGCCCTGCTTGTGTTTGGGCCAAAACGCCTTCCCGAGCTGGGTCGCACCCTTGGTAAAACGCTCAAGGGATTCCAGTCAGCGTCCAAGGAATTTGAACGCGAGATCAACAAAGCCATGGCTGAGCCTGAGGTCACAGCCTCGGATGCTTCAGAGTCGTCTGGCGAAACCGGATTGTCTCAGTCCCAGTCCAGTGAGGACGGCGCTGATGTGGTTCAGTCCCCCTTGCCACCGTCGTCAGAGGGGTGATGCAAAGCGGTGATCTCCGCTTAGTTGTGGGGCTCGGAAATCCGGGGAAGCGTTATGCCAGCACGCGGCACAACGTTGGTTTCATGGCTCTGGAGACCTGGGCTCAGCGCGAGAACGTACGCTTCCGCACCATGACCAAGCTCCAGGGGGAGTTGGCGGAGGTGGGGTTAGGCAGTAACCGACTGCGGCTACTCATGCCTCAGACCTACATGAATGAGAGCGGACGATCGATTCGTGCAGCTCTCGATTGGTTTGATCTCTCTGTCGATCAGGTGCTTGTCCTCGTGGATGACATGGATCTACCTCTGGGACGATTGCGCCTGCGTGCCAAGGGCAGTGCTGGAGGCCACAACGGTTTGAAAAGCACGATTCAGCATCTCGGCACTCAGGATTTTGCTCGCCTTCGGATCGGTATCGGAGCTCCCGGTCGCTCGGCGGAGGAGCGGCGGGCCCGCACCGTATCTCACGTTCTTGGCAGCTTTCATCAGGCGGAACAGACCCTGCTTGACGAGGTGCTTGAAGAGGTCTTGCGTGGTCTCGTCTTGATTCAGAAGCAGGGGCTCGATCGCGCTGGCAATCATCTCAATGGCTTGCAGCTCGCAACGGAGGAGCAGGGATGACGCCACTTCCTGTGACGAATGCTCATCTGAGAGTTCTGCGTCAGAGCTTTCAGGAGAAGTGCCTGGAGGGAGAGGTGAGTGCCGGAGGATTCTCCTGGCAGTTCTGCTGGTCTTTCGATCGTGGAGAACTGACGGTTGAACCCTCGCTTGGAAGGGCCTTGATTCAGGACGCGTTGCTGCGCTTTTTGGTGAAGGCTGACTACCACCTTGAAGCAGGAGGTGATTACACCTTCACCGTTCGGTCACGTTTCTGAAGCCAGGCCCTCTTGATGGTGGCCTTGGCCACTCGAGCTGCTGGCCAAGGTGATCCTCCAGGAGAACAAGGGCTGCAATGGCATCCAGTTCGCATGGTGGAAGACGCAGGCCATGCGGCAGCAATCGCCTCCATCCTCGAGCTGGCCAGATCTGCCAGTACCGATCCCTTGCTCTGAGGGTTGTACCGGCCTCATTCACCCGCACGATGGGGGCCAGATGCTGCAGCTGTTGATCCAAGCCGCTGCTGAATGTTCCGTTGCCAAGCACCAGAGAGGAGAGGTGCATGCGTTGGTGCCATTGATTGAGCTGCTCAACGGTCTGCTCCGTTGCCATGACGAGAGCATCGAGGACATGTCCTCTGGTGCAATCCGCCAGAACTAGGCCGCATTTGCTTCGACCAGGGTCGATGGCGACGACAAGACCGCTGCACGGATTAGCGGCGGTCATTGCTTCTGGGCTGGGGGATCTCTCCCATCGGTTCAATGGTCACCATCACAGGATCTGCAGTGTCGCTGCGACGCAATGCCAGCACGCGAAGCTCGACCCTTGAGGGGGCACGACTGAGCAGTGTGCTGCCGAGCTGATTGAGGGCGTTTGCGTCGAACTGCAGGCCCTGCACGAGCGATCCTCGCCGCTGGGCTTCGGCCAGAGCCGATGCGAGCAGCAGGTTGAGGCGGTTGCGAATCGCTTCAGCGTCGGTTTCGGATCGCTCCAAGGCCGTGCGGGCGAGCACTGCATCTCGTTCGACCACAGTGGTGTTGGGCCGCACCTCAGGGAAGGCGTAAACAACTTTCTCGCCCAAAAGCACATTGGCTGCCGAGCGAATGTTCACCACCCAGGTGCCCGGTTTTTTGATGGTGGATTCCACGCCTTCAATATCGTTGCGGGGAACAAGAAGGATCTGGCGATCAGGGCTCTCGCCAGGCAGCACTCTTTGATAGGCCTGTTGATTGGCTTCTCGTAGCAGCTGATCGATCACTTGCTTCGCCTGTCCAGGATTGTCGAGGCGAAGGGTTGCGGTGGCCAGTGGCTGGCCGCTGCTGAGAACCACATTGCCAAGCCGCAGCGCAAGGCGTTGTTTCTCGAGTTCCCGCAGTTCTGCTTCCCCTTTGTTGATGCGCTCGCGCACATCGTTCAGTTCTTGTTCTGTGCGTTGGATTTCGGCATCACGAGCCTGCACATCGCGACTGAGGCGCTGACGCTCGGCCTCCAGTCTCTGCCGCTGCTGTTGCAGGGGCACCAGAGTTTTTCTCAGCGCATCAGCTTTGGCCTGGGCGGTGGCGAGTTCTTGACGGGCCCGTTGTCGTTCCGCCTGGGCTTGTTTCACTTCCCTGGTTGCTCCAGCCTGCGCATCACGACTGCGCTCCAGTTCCTTGCGACTTGAGCGCAATTTCTCCTGTAATGCATTCAGTTCGAACAGTCCTACGCGCAGCTGTCTGCTGACCAGCAACATCAATCCCAGTGACAGTGCGGAGATCAGGCTGCCGGTCAACACTGTGATCACAACGGCAGTGCTGCGCGGCCTCAGACCCAGCAGGCTCAGACGTGCTTTGCCGACACGTGAGCCAAGACGATCGCCCAGGGTGGCGAGTACGCCACCAAGTACGAGCAGAGTGAGAATCAGCAGCCAGCCGGTCAACGTTCCTTAGTGGTTGGGGGGTGACCTTGCCAACCGACAGTCATTCTCACCCTTTGAATCCCTAGCTGAATTTCTTCGCTAGGGCGATTGGATCGAGCACTGTGATCTTTTTGCGGTCGATCTCAACCAGTCCTGAATTGCGCAGATCGCCCAGCAACCGTGTGATCGTTACCCGGGTGGAGCCAATGGCTTCGGCGATCGCCTGATGAGATAGGCGTAGGTCGATGGTGATACCGCGATCGCTGGGAACACCAAAATCACGGCAGAGAACGAGCAAGAAGCTGACCAGGCGGGAGGACATGTCCCGATGGGTCAATGTCTCGATCATGGTCTCCGTTTGCAGGATGCGGCTCGAAAGCCCCTGCAGTAGCAGCAGGCCGACGCCAGAGTCGGCTTCGATCGCCTGGCGTACTGACCCGGCTGGAGCGGTGATCATTTCCACCCTGGTGAAGGCGACTGAGTGATAAAACCGGTCGGAGCGATGGCCAGTCAGCAGGGAGAGGACGCCAAACAGGCTGTTTTCCCTTAGCAGTGCCACCGTGATCTCTTCGCCGGACTCATAGACCCGAGAGAGGCGCACTGCACCTCGGCGGATCAGATAAACACGTTCGGCAGGATCGCCCGGGAAGAAAATTGTTTTGCCCCGCTCAACCATTTCCGTGGAGGCGCCATCAAGGCCACGGATCACGTCCATCAAAGTGCGTGGCTTCTGCTCGGAGGCGTTGGCGAGGTTCACCGGCCCTGTAAGTGGAGAGACGGTACGGCTGAAACCGTGCATGACTCCAGGCATGAAGACACTGCTGATCTCCAGAAGTTAAGGATGAACTTTGTCGACTCGTGTAGCAACAGGTACGGAATTCAGCGCTCGTTCAGCGCCAGTCGTTGTGCTGCCATCAATTGGGTCAGGCTCGGTTCGGCAAGGTCGAGCAGCTGATTGAGCTGTTGCCGGCTGAAGGACGCACCTTCCGCTGTGCCTTGAATCTCTAACAGATTGCCGCTGCTAGCCATCACCACGTTCATGTCCACATCCGCTCGGCAGTCTTCGCTGTAGTCGAGGTCGAGAAGACCGTTGCCTGCGAGAAGGCCGACGGAAACGGCGGCCACTTGTTGGGTGATGGGCTGTCGCTGCACCAGCCCTGTCTCCAGAAGTTTGTTGCAGGCATATTGGAGGGCGACCCAGGCCCCTGTGATCGATGCTGTACGGGTTCCGGCATCAGCCTGAATCACGTCGCAATCGATCAGCAGCGTGTTTTCCCCAAGCGCTTCCATGTCGATGCAGGCGCGCAAGCTGCGACCGATCAGGCGCTGAATCTCCTGGGTGCGGCCCGAGAGTTTCATCAGCTCTCGCTTCTGGCGTTCAGGGGTAGACCCTGGCAACAGGCGGTATTCCGCGCTTAACCAGCCTTTCCCCTCACCTTTTCGCCAGCGGGGTACGCCCTCCTGGTGGCAGATGCTGCAAAGCACGGCGGTCTCTCCGGTGTGGACAATCAGCGAACTGAGGGCAAAGCCCATAGGATCCCAACTGATCGAGAACGGGCGCAGATCAGCGGCTGTGCGGCCACCGGCACGCACGGAGTTGCCGCCATGGCTGGTATGAGCTGTCATGGCCAGAGCCTGGGGAGAGGGGGGTGGCTTGAGCCTGGCAGGTGGCCAGCTCGCTACCTGCGTCTTGTGCGGGCAGGGCGAGAGGGACGCTGCGGACCTTTACACCAGGGATAGTGTCAGAGTGCTTGTAAACCTGGCCGGCGGCGCTAGGTTTGAATTCAGCGGGATACTCCCGGACGCGCGAGAACTTGATGACAGCGAGCCTCAGCACTAGCCATCGTCCCGGTGATTCCCGATTGGCGGATCATCGGACTCTGGAGCGTGCAGGGCTTCATCCGCTGCCTTTGCCCGCGCCGCGGCCACCCTTGCATCTGGTTTCACCAGAAGGGGAGCTGCAAGTCCACACCGCTCCTTATCGCGGCAGTTTTGCCACTGTTCTCAGTCAGGCGCTTCGCTCAGCTGGGCTCGGCAGTCGCGTCATGGTGGTGCAGTTTCTGAAGGGTGGTGTGGCCCAGGGTCCGGAGCGTCGCCTCACCCTCTGTGGTCGGCTGCAGTGGCTTCGCCCTGATTTGGCCTGCTGCCTGGCCGATCCCGCTGCCGATCAGAGCCCGGATGTCAGGGCCGCTGTGGAGGCCCTATGGGTTGAGTGTCGGCAGCATCTGCTCGCAGGCGATCTGGATCATCTGGTGCTGGATGAGTTGGGTCTTGCTGTTGCTTTGGGTTACCTGGATGAACAGGAGGTTCGCAGCACGCTCGACCAGCGGCCGGGCTCTATGGATGTGATCGTGACGGGTCCATCCATTCCAGACTCCCTGATGGACATGGCCGATCAGGTCACCGAATTGCGTCGAGGTTTCTAATGCTCAAGAACGATCGCTGGATCACCGAGCAGGCTTCTGGCGGCATGCTTGAGCCGTTTCAGTCAGGGTTGGTGCGCCATCTCGACCCTGAACAGCGGAAGAGCCCTGTGCTCAGTTTTGGCTGTTCCTCCTATGGCTATGACCTTCGTCTCTCGCCCCAGGAATTTCTGATCTTTAAGCATGTGCCTGGCACGGTGATGAACCCCAAGCGGTTCAACCCAGCCAATCTTGAACCGACTGAGCTTCATCACGACGAAGACGGCGCCTATTTCATCCTTCCGGCTCATTCCTATGGGCTTGGTGTTGCCCTCGAGAAGATGAAGGTGCCGCCGAATATCACGGTGATTTGCCTTGGCAAGAGCACTTATGCGCGGCTCGGCATCATCGTGAATACCACTCCTGCTGAAGCCAGTTGGGAGGGGCATCTCACCCTGGAATTCAGCAATAGCTCCGGAGCGGATTGCCGCATCTATGCCAACGAAGGCATCTGTCAGCTGTTGTTCTTTGAAGGCGACCCCTGCGACACCACCTACAGCGATCGGCAGGGCAAGTATCAGCACCAGCCTGAGAGGGTGACGTTGGCAAAGGTCTGAAGGCTCTCCCCTTCAGGGAGCCAGTCTGGCCTTGTGTAATCGGGTTTTTTCGTACCAGGCCGCGAACTCCGGAGCCCATTGCTGCAAGTGCGGCCACATCAGATCGCACAACTCACGGATTTCTTGCTGGGCATCGAGCTTGGCTCTTAGATCCATGAAGTGAAGGAAAGCACGAAGACTGAAGCTCACAACAAAGTGCTGGCGGTAGTCGAAGGGAAGGATTCCACGGGCATGCTCCTCGGCAAATCCGCCCTGCAGCAGGTCGCGATAGCGCTCAGCTCCCTGGCGACAGAGTTGGAGGTCCTGTGCTCGTTGCTCCTCGCTGTAGGCATATTTCTTGCCTTGCCGATCGCTGTAGGTGCCTAAGGGGCGTAGGTAGAACACTTCCTCGAGGTCCAGTTCACCGTTGGCTGCACGGCAGATTCGATCGCCGGTGTAGCGCATGGATTGAACGTCGAAACTCACGCCTACCCGGTGGGTGCGGGCCTGCTGCATCACTGAATGGGGAAACCAGCCCACGTTCAGCACGATCTGGGCATGTTCGAGTGGGCCGTAATGGCCACGTTCCCCAGCGAGGAGCCGTTTCACACAAACTTCGCCAGCACGGCGTTCATCCGGCCACTGGTCTCGATCCCCGGCCACGAAGCCTTCGCTGTAGTCCTGATGCATGCCGGCATACACACACTGCTGAGGGTTGGGTGTGGCGGCGATCAAGTCGACCCGGAAGCGAGGATCCATGGCGGATGGGAATGAAATGAACGGGTCTTGGCCGATCATGGCCGTTTCTTTCAGCCGTGGCTGCGAGGCCCGGCACTGCCGGATGTGGCTGTAGCAATTGAATCGACAGGTTCTAGAGCGCTAATGCTGCCGATCCCTGAGAACTGCGGTAGGGGTGTTGCTTCGATCAGTGCTGTGCTGAGGGCTTCAAGTTCGGCGGGTGTGCGCACACCAAGCGATCTGCCGCGGAGCTCCCCATCGGCGTCGAACAGATTCAACTGAGGAATGCCGTTGACCTCATAGCGGTCAATCAAGTCTTGCCATTGGGGGTTGTCGATATTGATCAGCACCACATCCATCCGTCCGCTGGTGCGTCGTTCGGTGTCCAGCATCGCTGGTGCCATCTCCCGGCAGGCCTCGCACCAGTCGGCATAAAACTCGAGCATGGTTGGAGCTTGATTGCTCAGAGCCACTTCCGGCGAAAGTGATCGCCGCGCGAGTTGATCCATCGGTGATTCCGCCGACATGCCATTGCGCAGCAAAAAGAGCACCACCGCCAACACCACAGCGCTGATGACAAGCAGGATCTTTTGCAGTGCGCTCAGGCTCGCGGACGCGGACTGACCGGTCATGCCGAACTTCAGAGACGGACTTCACTCTGGCAGGCTCTCGTGAACGGCGTTGCTAGCGTTTGATCAAGCGCGACTGCCGATGCCGCTGCTGAGATTTTTGCTGCTGCCTTTTCGTGCGCCATTGGTGCTCCTCCTGTTCGGGGTAGCGACGGTGATGGGCCACCACTGGACCGTGTTCCAGCAGGAGCTGATTCAAGGGGAAGGCCTGGATCCTCAGATCTATTGGACGGTGGAGGTGGTCCAGTCTCTGGTGGTGGTGATCATTTGCACCATGCCGGATTTGCTGCTTCGTCAAATCTCGATGCTGATGGCCTCTAGCAGGGTTTTCAGCCTCGTGGTCACCTTGCTCTTGGTGATTACAGGTGGTTTGTATGTCTTGCAGCTGAAGTTGCTGGCTGATGTGCTGATTCTTGCCTCAGCTGTGCTTTTGGCTCGTTTGGATCTCACCCGAATCAGGGTGGTGCCGCCGCCTGTCGTGATGGCGTTCTGGATGGCGATGATTGTGCTGGCTGGGATCTGGCTGGGCCATTCCTTGCCGAGCCCGCTTTGGCCACTGGCGGCTTCAGCGTCGATCAGTTTCTGAATCTGAAACAGATCCCCCCAGGTCAATCGTTTGCGCTGTCAGCGTGTCGCGGCGCGCAGGGGGCCTGGTTGCTCTGCAGGTAGGCCCAGAGGTTGCCCAGCACTTTTTTGGTGTAGATCCTCGTTTCCGGGTAGGGGATTCGTTCACTCCAGAGTTCCGGGTCCTGCTCTAGTTCGTCGCTGCGCCAACCTCCGGCGGCGCCTGGACCGGCGTTGTAGCTCGCCACCGTGAGCCAGGGGTTGCCTTGCCACTGGTCCAACAGTTGGCCTAAGTAGCGGGCTCCGAGTCTGGAGTTGGCCTTCGGATCCTTCAGCTCCTTGTCATTGAGCTTGCGTCCGGCCAATTCGGTTGCTGTGGATGGCATCAGTTGCATTAACCCTTGGGCCCCCACAACCGAACGCACCCCGGGTGAATAGCGGGATTCTTGTTTGGCGATCGCTCGCAGCAGGGCTTCGTGCACGTTCTCTTCGTGCGCAGCCGCCGCAAAGACAGCGGCGAACGGACGCGGATGTTGGAGATGATGCAGGGTCCAGCGCGTGTTGCAGCTTTCACCCACGAGACGAAGGCTCGTGCGCCAAAGAGTGTCGAGCCCACCCCAGTGGTCTCCGACAGCGAGACGTAGGCGTCCTGTCGTGATCATCTCGGTGTGATCGGGTGCAGGGCTGAGTGATGTGGGATCCAGGCGGCTGGCATGACGGCTGCGCCAGCTTTCCCATGCCTCCTTCATCATGCCCAGTCGCCATAGGTTGTTGACTAAGGCGTCGTCGCTCTTGAGAGGGCGCCATTTCAAGCTCGGAGGGCTTGTGTCCCGATCACCAGAGTTCAACTTGACCTCCGCTGGTTGATTCAGGCCGGGAAGCGTGTCTTGCCCAAGCCGGGCTGAGGCTCGCCACGTGTAGTACCCCGGAGGATGCTGTTTCAGCAGCGTTTGCCATTGGCGTTTGGCCTCCGCAGCACGCCCTTGCTTGGCAAGGCTGAGCCCGAGCCAAAAGCGCTGCCGTGCTGCAAGCGGTTCCGGCAGCACGGTGGTGGCCAGTGCCTGCAGCCAGCCTTCTGCCTGCTGCCAACGACCAGCCAAGAGTTCCGCTCGTGCCAGGTCCCACTGCAGCTGCCAACTGGCTGGATGCTTCGGCCATCGTTGGAAGACAGAGGCAGCCTTGCGCTTCCCCAGGCGCACCTCAGCTGTTGCGATATCGGCGGACTGATCGCGCAACGATTGCGGCAGTTGGGCTAGCAGTGTTGCCTCCGGGTACAAGGGCTCGCTCAGGAGGCGTGCCGCCTCGAGGCCAGTGGCACCAACAGGATTGGCACTGCTATGGGTCAATGCCACCAGTAAGCGTTCCCCCTTGGACCGCTGTTCTTGAGTGCCCTGCAGCAAGGCTCGGCCGATGCTCAGGGCAGTGGCGGGTTGAGGGGGCGCTCCCTGCAGGCAGTCGAGGCTTGCCTGTCCATCCCCGAGGGTCGCCAGGGCCCTGGCCAGTAACTGACGCTCGTCGTTGCTGGGGGCTGCGGCAGTGGTGCTCAGGAGGCAGGCCTCACGGATGACCCCCCCGGCGCCATGGTGGCCTGGGCCCCAGCGCGCTAGATGCAGCGCCTGCTTGGTTTCCACAGCACGTTCAAGGCTGGCGGGATGGGCTGGATGCTGCTTCAGCAGGTGTTGTGTGAGGTCAGGGTTTGTCCTGGAGAGGTGATAGGCAGCATCCGCACTGAGCGGGCTGTCAGGGAAGAGCAGCACCAGTGCCTGCCAGCGAGACTTGGCGCGATCAAGGTCGCCTAGTTGGCTTGCCGTACTGGCTTGTTGTTGCAGGACAGCAGCGGCAATCGGTGCCGATCCCCAGGCCTGTCCCTGCAGTAACCGTTGCCGGCGCCTTTGAGAGTCTTGATCGGCGGTCGCTAGCAGCAAGGCGGCTTCGCGCCGTTGGCCGGGATCCCATGACCATCGGTAGTTCTTCCACAGCACTGCCTCGCTGGCGGCAGGGGTGAGCACGGTGTGCTGGTGTCGCAGCAGCTGCTGACCGGCCAGGATCAGCCCCACGCTGCCGATCACTGTGCCGCCGAGTAGCAGCAGGCCGCGGGAAGTACGCTCAGTCAAGCCGCCGGCGCGAACTGCTGGCATTCTGTTGCTGAGGCATGACCTCTGGCATGGCGAGGGTGAAGCGAGAGTCGCATCCGGGACAGTTCCAGCGCCAACGCAGTGCACTGGCGTGGTTGCTCTTGCTTTTGATTTGGGGGGGGCGATGGATGTGGCCTCTGCTGTGGCTACCCGGCTGGGTGGTGGTGCTCATCGCTGTCTGGGCAGTGCTGGAGCTGGCGGGATTGCTGCTGGCCGCGAAGCGCTGGCGGTGAGACGCCTGGAAGCGGATTAACCTCCAGCTCTCTCAACTGCGACCTGATGGCCGATCACGCCACTCCGCCCCTGGGGATGCCCCACCATCCCTCCCAGGCGGCCTTCGGCACTGATGGTCTGCGTGGACGGGTGGGTTCTGCGATCACGCCCGCTTTGGCGCTTCAGGTGGGCTATTGGTGCGGCCGCGTGTTCCCGCGGCAGGGTCCGGTGTTGATTGGCATGGATTCACGCTGCAGTGGCGCCATGGTGGTGTCGGCGCTCACAGCCGGTCTCACCGCTGCGGGGCGTGAGGTTTGGACCTTGGGACTGTGCGCTACCCCGGCGGTGCCTCACTTGATCCGTCGATGCGGTGCCGCCGGTGGCTTGATGGTGTCTGCCAGCCATAACCCGCCACATGACAATGGCATCAAGGTGTTTGGTGCGGATGGCAACAAGGTGCGCCCTGAGTTGCAGCAGGCGATTGAGTCAGGACTGCGCGGTGCGTCAGCCACCTCCGCTCCAGCCGAGGTGGAGCCGGCCTGTGCACCCGCCCACCACCGGCCGGAACTGCTACAGCATTACCGGGATGGTTTGTTGGCCAGCGTGCCTGGGCAGGGACTCAAGGGGGTGAAGCTGGTGCTGGATCTCTGTTGGGGATCGGCCACGGCCCTCGGTGCGGAGGTGTTTCAGGCTCTTGGTGCCGATCTCGCGGTGCTGCACGGAGAACCGGATGGCACCCGCATCAATGTCGGTTGCGGGTCAACCCATCTCGAGCCATTGCGGGAGGCGGTGATGACCAGTGGTGCCGCCATGGGCTTTGCCTTTGATGGCGATGCCGACCGCATGTTGGCTGTGGATGGTCAGGGTCGCGTGGTTGATGGAGACCACGTGCTCTATCTCTGGGGATCGGCACTGCAGGATCAGGGGGCTCTTCCTGATCAGCTTCTCGTGGCCACAGTGATGTCAAACCTTGGCTTCGAACGGGCCTGGCAGGCGCGAGGCGGTGTCCTCCAACGCACTGCTGTGGGCGATCAGCACGTGCATGCGGCGATGGTGAGCTCTGGCGCCGCCCTTGGCGGTGAGCAATCGGGTCACATCCTCTCTTCGGCCCATGGTCTGGCAGGCGATGGGGTGCTCACCGCTCTGCAGATCGCCAACCTCTGCCAGCAGCGGGAGCTCAGCCTGGCCGAGTTATTGGATCAAAGTTTCCAGCCTTATCCGCAAAAGTTGGTGAACGTGCGGGTGCCTGATCTGAGCCGTCGCAAACATTGGGATCGCTGTGAGCCCTTGCATGCGCTCGTGCGTGAAGCAGAGGAAGCGATGGCTGATCAGGGGCGAGTTTTGGTGCGGGCCAGCGGCACTGAACCCCTGTTGAGAGTGATGGTTGAGGCGGCAGAGCAAGCCAGTGTGGACCTCTGGACTGAGCGTCTCGCCGTTGCTGCTGATCAGCATCTCAATGCGGCCTGAGTAGCCCTAGGGCCAGGCTCAGAGCACCGTCGCAGGCATCGCCGTCGCTCCTGGCCCATTGCCAGTGGGGCAGCTTGGCCGTGAGGTGTTGCTCCACCAGGTTGCGGAGCAAATGAAGATGAGTAATCGCGCCTCCCTGGGCACTGATCGATGCCGAGGGAAGGTCTAGAGCTTTGGCGACCGCCGCCACCGCTTCTGCCAACGCCATGGCCGAGTGATCGAGTACTTGCAGGGCTTGTGTGTCGCCAGCCTGGGCCTCCGCTTCCACCAGCGGGGCTAAGCGGGCTATGGCAGCCACGCCCATCTCCTGGCCTGCTGCCAGTGTTTTGATCGCTTCGGGGCTGCTGCACCCCAGAGCTGTCCAGAGTTGGTCCAGTAATCGGGTCTTGGGTAAACGACCATCGGCCATGCGCAGGCTCAGCTGTAGGCCCTGATGGCCGATGTCATAGGCCGATCCGGCGCCGTCGAGCCGCCAGCCCCAGCCTCCGCTGCGGTGTTCTCGCCCCTCGGCATTGCGGCCAAGGCAAATCATGCCGGTGCCGCTGATCAGCACAATCCCTGCTGAACGGGGAAAGGCGGCATGCAGGGCCGTGCGTTCGTCGCCGTTCACAAGGGCCATGGCCGGGTCGAGTTGGAGGGCTTGGCAGAGCAACGCATGCCCGCGTTGTTGCAGGGCCGTGCCCTGTTCGATGCCGCTGGCGCCAACGACGGCTGCCTTGATCGGGGTGGTTTGGGGCAGGGCGGCTTCTGTGAGAGCAGCGTTCAGGCTGGAGCGAATCGCGGCTTGAAAGGCGGCTTCGCCACCGTCGGCAGCGAGGTGGCAGACCCCACTCCCCTCGCCTTCGCCAACGATTGTTCCAGCACCTGCATCGGCCCCTGGTTCAGGGTTGCAGAGCCAGCGTTGTAGGCGGCAGCGGGTGTGGGTTTGACCGGCATCGAATCCGGCGATCAGCATGGTTGTTCCCTTGCGTCGATGAGGGTTGTTTCGTTAGCGGTTGTGACGGGTTGGGCCAGGGTGGCGAGGCAGAACAAGCCAACGATCTGCACTTCCGGCCGAAAGAAGATCGTGTCTGTGGCGCCTTGCACCACCAAGCCAGCGATGGCGGCAAGGCTCGCCAGCCGTGGCAAGTTGAGCAGCCCTTCACCTCCGAGCCCGATGAGGCCGCGGCGCAGACTGCTCACAAGTAAACCAAGGCTGGCGATGAGGCCTGGAATTCCTGTTTCCACAAGGATCTCGAGAGGTACTGAGTAGGCGCTGAGGGCATTGAATCGCGGCTGCTGATAGAGGGGGTAGATGCTGTTGAAGGCGTTATTGCCAGGGCCGATGCCCAGCCAGGGGCGGTCCTGAACCATTTCGATCGAGGCCATCCAGACGTTGATCCGGAAGTTGTTGGAGCTATCGCCACGACCTGCCAGCAGGCTGGCGACGCGGGTGCGAATTGGTTCCACTTGGGTTGCGGCTACGGCAGTTAGGGCGATTGCCAGCATGAGCAGGCCAAGAGGAAGGAGCCGCCGCCAGAGCGGCGGCCAGTGGCGGATCCCCCGCAGCAGCAGGAGCAGGAGCACAAGGCCGAGGGCCGCCACCATTCCCAGCCAGCCGCCGCGGCTGTAGCTGAACAGCGTCGCGCCCGTTCCCAGAATTAGGGAAGTGCCGGCGAACAGCCGTTGCCCCCAGGTGCGCCAACGCAGTAGGGCCACCAGGGCGATGGGCAGGATCGGCACCAGATAACCCGCCAGCAAATTGGGATTGCCGAGGGGGCCATAGATGCGAATCGTGCCTTCGGCAACGGAATTGGGGTCAGCCCAGCCGGCGAGTTCTTCGGTCGGTCCGTAAAGCTGACGTAGGGCCAGCACACTGCTGAGCAAACTGCCGCTGAGCAGCGCTGCCACGAGACGATCCCACCAAATCGGACGCGCCTGCAGGAGTTGGCGCATCAGGGCATAGACCCCGAGATAGCTGAGGAGCTTGATCAGGCCCTTTGCAGCTGCGATGGGCACAGGCGAAAACCCTGTGGTCAGAACGGCAATGGCCAGGTAGAGCAGCATCCAGCCGCTGATCGCACCAAGTCGACCGGGCGGGGTAATGAGGGCCCAGAGCAGCCACAGGGCACCACAGGCCATCACCACCAGGCTGAGACCCGTGCGGCTGATCACGGGCAAAGTGGCCAGCAGAGCCATCAGCACCAGGCAGGCGCTGGCCTGTAGGCGCTTCTGCTGGCCGCTCGAGCAGGGGAGCCATCCCTGCCAGCGCAGCAATAACGGAGGTGTGGCAACCGCATCAGCCATCAGCGTCAGCCATCACGGGGAGGGTGTGGTGTCCGCTGAATTATCAACCCGTTCCCAGGATTGTTCGAGTTCTGCAACGGATGGCATTGGCGTGTTGTTGCGGCGGTACAACACCCGGTACACCGGCAGCTGCTGCTCCAACACGTAACGCTCTCGCTCTGTTGGCACGGGTAGCGGATTAGCCCCTCGCCAGGGACGGGTGTCCTCCTTTGGGCGCGCAAAGCATCCACTCAGTTCGGTGAGAGCCACCATCGGCTTGATCACCTCGAGGACATCGCTCTGGATGAACAGTTCGCGGCCCTGCTGGAGTGCGGAGGCGATGGCGAGCAGCAGTGAGGGTTGCAGCACCCGCCTTTTCTGGTGCCGTTTCTTGAACCACGGGTCAGGGAATTGAATCGACACGCGCTGGAGACGATCGGCTGGTAGCCCTTCCATCCAGCCCTCCAGGCTCACGTTGGCGTTGCAGAAGAGGAAATGGAGGTTGTGCAGCTCCCTGGCCTCCCGATCGCGTTGGGCTGCATCCACAAGGGGCCTGCGGATTTCGACGCCAAGGTGATTCCAGTGTGGCTGGGTTTCCGCCAGGGCTAGCAAGAACTGGCCCCTGGCAGAGCCGATGTCCAGGTGGATGGGTCTGCTCGGATCGTCAAACAGCGCATCCGGCCCGGGCAGCTCCCGGGGCAGCTGGAAAAACCGGCTGAGGGGATTGACGTGCTGGCGCAAGATCAGGCAAAGGGTGGTGGATTAGCCTCTGAGGTTGCCAGGGGGGCGTGACGCAGGAGTCCCCAGCAGGCGGTGTATCCATGCAGGTGGGTGCTCCCGGCCAAAGGGCCAACTTCGCCGTTGCAGAAGGCACCCGCGATCGGTAGGTCTGCGATGACGGAACGGGCGATCCCAACATCCCCGTTTTTGCTACCAAAGAGGCCTTCCCCCCTCCCGAGGCAGGCGAACAGCAGGCCGAACAGTGGCTGTTGATCACAACGTTCTCTGGCCTCGCAGAGCAGCTGGCGGGCCTCTCTGCGGGAGGCTTCTGCTTCCCGTAGTTGAAACTGAACGTTCTGTCCGACCCGGATCCTTTCGGCAACCGCGACTGCTCCGTTTCGGGGATCGACGCCGATCAGGTTGCGCACCAGGAAGGCACTGCGTGGTTCTGGGGAAGTGCTGGCTCCCATCAGCAGAGCACCTCTTTCGATGCCCAGGAAGAGGGAGTCTTTCACCAGTTCGCGTTCCTCGTCATTGAGCTCGGCAAGAACCCGCTGCAGGCAGGCAACAGGCGTGTCGCGTTTCTGGTTATGACTGAGTTCGAGCAGCACGTTCCGTTCAGCTTGCTCGATTGAGAACACTGGGCCGATTGGTTTGCAGCCCTGCGCTACCGCCGGTTCCAGCGTCCAGTCCCCGCCAATGGCAATGCCAACGGCTCCACTCCTCACGGCCTGTCCCTGCAGAAGAGAGCCATGGGGTGCTGCATGAGGAGCGGCAATCCCTCCCAGGCAGGGAGCGGAGGGGAAGGCGTAGTCGAGGCCGCTCATCATGTCGTTGATGCTCGAGCTGCTCGGGTCGATCAGGATGACGAGCGACCGCAGCGCCGCAGGATCCAGTCCAAGCCATTGCTGCCACTGCTGATTGGATCCATCTAGATCGGGCAGGGTGTCGGTTGTGACCGCAAAGGGTTGAAGCACCGCCCCAGGCAGGTTGAGCAGGGTGACACTCAGGGCGGGTGTTTGTTCCAGTTCGCAGGCTTTGCCTTTGCTGTTGGTGCCGACGACACCGCCGCCGATGCAACCCAGCCAGTGCTCCGACTGCAGTCGCTCCTGAAGGAGTGGCTGCAGTCGGGGGAGATCACTAGCGAAATCACTGGAGACAAACACCATGGCCAGGTCTGCTTTGGCCGGTCCGAGAGCGGTGCTGACCTCCTTCACGGCTGCATCCAGGGAGGTCTGACTGGACAGCGCTGTGCGACATCGGGCCTGGGCCTGGCGTGGTCGCAACCAGTTGAACGGTGAGAACAGCCGCATGGCTGGACCTTACCAACCCTGCCTTTGCGGATGTGTGCGTCGATAATGGCGCCGACTTGAACCACTCCGGTGCCCGATCTTCCTTACCGCAGCCTGGTGTGGCTGACCTATCGTCTCGGAGCCACTTTCGCTTTGGGTCTGCCGCTTGTCCTGCTGATCTGGGCCGCGGTGCGCAGGGAGGCGGTGATCAATCGTTTGCTCGGCATCTATTGGAAGGTGGCCAGCTTGCTTGTCATCACCTTGCTGTTGCTGACGGATCAGCGCCCACTGGGTTACATCACAGCCTTGTTGGCCCCCGTGCTGATGACGATCAGCGTGTGGTTCTGGGTGGATCTGAATGAGGAGCTCGCTGATGGATCTCTGCGCAACCCACTCACCCTGACGGTGAGGCTCTGGCGGTGGGCCCTGAGTGGGTTTTCGGTGATCGCCACCGCGATGGCGATCAGCAGTCTCTCTTGTGTGACGGCACTCCAGGGCAGTGACTGCAAAGCCTGGCTTGAGGCCCCCCAAGGATTGCATCGGGTGCTGGAGAGAGTGTTTGATTTCCTGTTCGGTGGAGACTGGAACGAAGCCGTCGCAGCCTTCTTTGGCTACGTGATGCTGGTGGCCTATGTCGTGGGCCTGCTCCAGTGGTTGTTGGTCCGTCTGCCCAGACAGGGGCGCGTCGCAGGTGAGTTCTGATCCGTTGACGTCAGGCGAGCTCGTCATCTTGGAGAGCATCAGCCGTGAGCGCCCCGACCGTGTCGTGCGGCTCGCGGGTTATGTCCAATTGTCGGGAGGTGCAACAGAAGCGCTTGAACTCTTGCTGTTCCGTGGCTTCAGCAGTTGCATCACTCACCCCACAGCCTTTGATCCCGATCAGAGCGTGTTGCCTGATGGGGCCTGCATTGAGCAGGCCACGTTGCTTCTGGGGCCATTGAATCCGGATGCTGAGCAACCGCTGTTGGGCCCAATCCCCGTTCACCAGTTGCTCGACCCTGAGGCTTGGATCTGAGTTAACGACGCTCAAGCACGGCCACACAGCGACCACACAGCTCGGGGTGATCTGGGTGTTGCCCGATGTCGTTTTCGTAGTGCCAGCAGCGTTCACACTTCTGACCACGGGAACGGGCGACTTCGATCACGGCCAGCTCACTCTCCTCGCTCGCCAAAAGCTCGGCCCAGGGATCACCTCCCAGCTGTAGTTGGGAGACCAACAACCAATCGTGTAGCCCATCCACCTCCGGTTGCCCGTGCTCCTGCATCCAGTTCACTGCGTTTTGCAGTGCTGGGCTGCGCACATCGATCCGCACGGTGGCTTCGAGGGACGCGCCTAGTTCTCTCCTGGCGCGGCAGTCTTCGAGAACGCGGTTGACGGCGCTTCGTAGGTCTCGCAGCTGCTGCATCGGGGCCTGGAGGCTGTCGTCTCGCCAACTGTCTGGCACCGTGGGCCAACCGCGGCGGAACACGGAGTCTTCTTCCACCGGGTAGGGCAGGTTCTGCCAGATGTCTTCCGCCATGTGGCAGAGCACGGGGGCAATCGCCCCGGAGAGTCGTTCGATGATGAGAGCCATCACCGTTTGACAACTGCGGCGGCGTTTGTCGTTGGGGGCACTGACGTAAAGCCGGTCTTTGGCGATGTCGAGGTAGAAGTTGGAGAGGTCGCTGACGCAGTAGTTCTGCAGCAACTGGAAAAAGCGGAAGAATTCGAAATTCTCAAAGGCCTCTGAAATGCTGTCGAGCACGGTGGCGGTGCGCTGCAACATCCAGCGATCGAGCAACGGCAGTTCGTGAATCGGGATGGCATCCCGTGTCGGGTCGAAGTCGTGGAGGTTGCCGAGGAGGTAGCGGGCAGTGTTGCGCACCTTCCGGTAGACGTCGGCGAGCTGGCGCAGGATGCCGGCGCCGATCGGCACATCCGCTGAGTAGTCCACGGAGCTCACCCAAAGACGCAGCACATCGGCGCCATAGGGCGGCTCTTGTTTCTGGTTTTTGCCACCCTCGATGATCACCATCGGATCAACGACATTGCCGAGGGATTTGCTCATCTTGCGGCCCTTCTCGTCGAGAGCGAAGCCATGGGTGAGCACAGTGCGGTAGGGGGCATGGCCGTTGACCGCCACCGATGTGAGCAGGGAGCTCTGGAACCAGCCCCGGTGTTGGTCGGATCCCTCCAGGTAAAGGTCGGCGGGATAGCTCAGGCCCTCGCGCTGGCTGGCCACGGCGGCCCAACTGGAACCGGAGTCGAACCACACGTCCATGGTGTCGGTGCCTTTGCGCCACTGGTCTGCTTCCGCCTGATGGCTGGGTGGCAGAAGCTCGGCTTCGTCTTTCTCCCACCACACGTCGGCGCCGTGCTCGGCAATGAGAGCCTGAATGTGGCTGATGGAGTCGGCGTTCAACAGCACGTCGCCGCTGCTGCGGTGATAGAAGACTGGGATCGGTACACCCCACGTGCGTTGTCGGGAGATGCACCAGTCGCCCCGTTCAGCAACCATGGACTCGATCCTGTTGCGGCCGGAGCCCGGGAGCCACCTCACCTGATCGATCGCCTCAAGGGCATCGGCGCGGAACCCCTCCACGGAGGCAAACCACTGCTCGGTAGCACGGAAAATGGTGGGTTTCTTGGTACGCCAGTCGTAGGGGTAGCGGTGGGCATAGCTCTCGTGTTTGAGCAGTGCGCCCGATTCTTCCAGTGCTTCGAGGATGGCCGGGTTGGCATCTTTCAGGACGTTCAGGCCCGCGAAAGGACCGGCCTCGGCGGTGAGGGTGCCTGCTTCATCCACCGGACACAGCACGGGCAGCCCGTGCTTCCGGCCAGTGTTGAAGTCATCCACACCGTGGCCAGGGGCGGTGTGTACCAGCCCGGTTCCGGACTCCGTGGTGATGTATTCCCCTCCGACAACGATCGGACTTTCCCTCTCGAGCAGGGGGTGGCGGTAGCTGAGGCCTGCAAGATCGGCTCCCTTGACCACGGCTTTCTGGGTTAGCGAGGTCTCCAACTTGGAGGCCAAGCCCTCGCACAGCTCGGAGGCCACAATCAGCAAACGGCCATCTGCATCGGCCGCGAAGGCGTAATCCAGGCGCTCATTGATCGACACCGCCAGGTTGGCGGGAAGAGTCCAGGGGGTGGTGGTCCAGATCGCCACCTTCAGCGTCTGCCCGAGCTCGGGACCCTCGATCGGTAGCTCTAGGCCTTGCTCCTTGAGAGAGGTACGTAGTGCATCTGGCACGGAGACAGCTGGGAAGGCCACATACACGCTTGGGCTGGTATGACCATCGGGGTATTCCAGTTCGGCTTCGGCAAGGGCGGTGCGGGAGCTTGGACTCCAGTGCACCGGTTTCAGGCCTCGATAGATGTGGCCCTTGAGGGCCATGCTCCCGAAGACCTCGATTTGGGCGGCTTCATACTCCTTCTGGAGGGTGAGATAGGGGTGACTCCAGTCGGCCCAGATCCCCCACCGCTTGAAGCCCGCCATTTGGCTGTCCACCTGCTTGCGGGCATAGACCGCAGCTTTCTTGCGAAGCTTCACCGGTGTCAGCGCTTTGCGCTGCTCTTGGTCCATGGCCTGGAGCACCTTGAGTTCGATCGGCAGGCCGTGGCAGTCCCAGCCGGGCACGAAGCGCACGCGCTGACCCTTCATCACCCGATGTTTGTTGATGATGTCTTTGAGCACCTTGTTGAGGGCATGCCCCATGTGCAGGGCCCCGTTGGCGTAGGGCGGACCGTCGTGAAGAGTGAAGACCGGGCCTGGGTTCTCTTCGCCAAGGCGCTGGTCGATTCCTTGTTCGGTCCAGAAGCTTTGCAGCTGCGGTTCGCGCTGGATTGCGTTGGCACGCATCCCGAACCCTGTCTGGAGAAGGTTGAGGGTTTCCTTGTATGAGGGGCGCGCATCAGCGGCCGGGCGGCTCTCCTGGGACACAATGGCGCTGCAGCAATCGGGATTATCAGTCCTCGCCGGTGCTCATCGGGGTTTCGGCTTCCGGATCGTCGCCGGATGGCTTGGACAGGACCGTGCTCGAAGCCGTTGTGATGTCTGCATCGCTGGGTGGTTCCAGTGATGTTGCTGGTTTCGGTTCCGGCCGGACCCAACGTTTGCCTTTTCCCTTCACACGAGGGCTGCCGAAGCCTTTGCCTCTTTTTTCTGAGGGTGCGCTGTGCGTTGGCAAGGCCGATTCGGGGGATCTCCGCTTGGCAGCAACTGGTTCCGCTGTCACGGTGATCGTCTCAGCGTTGACGGCTGCTTCGGCTGCTTCGGCTGCTTCGGATGGCGCGTTTGTCTCTGCGGCTTCTAGGGGTTCAGGAGCACTGAGGGAGGCCACTGTGGTGTCGTTGTGGACCTCAGGCGCTGTGCTTTCGGCCTGGTCAGTACTGGATGGCTCAGGGGTGGTGTCCTCTGTTTCAGGACGGACCCAGCGTTTCCCCGTGCGGCTTGTTCCTTCAGGCTTTGCAGTGGTCGCTGGGGAGGGCTTGAGAGCGGTGAGTGCTGCTCCGGCGCTGTTGCCAAGGCTCACCATGGCCGCAAGCAGCTGCTGCACGCTTGTGATCCAGCGTTCGCGAGAACTGAGACGCTGTTTCTCCTCGCTGCTGAGCTGGTGCCAGCGAGCCTGGGCCACTTCACTGCCCAGTCGGCCGATGAGCAGAGTGCCGCAGACCACTGCAAGCATCGGCGACCCCCGCAGCAGATCGCTGCTGGTCACCAGCACCAGCCCCAGCAGCAGAACCACTGCCCCCCAGAGACCATCGCGCGGTCGGCTCAGTTCAGTTGCCAGCAGGGGCAGCAACAGCACTGCCATGCCCACCAGCAGGCAGAGATCTCCGGTGAGGTTGGCCAGCATCAGCAAGTGGGTGCGGGTTGGCTCCATTCTGGTTGGATGCCTAGAGTTCGGCCGCTGCCCACCTGGCGGAATTGGTAGACGCGCTGGTTTTAGGTACCAGTGGCTTCGGTCGTGGGGGTTCAAGTCCCCCGGTGGGCATTGCACTTTTCTTAGGGTCAAGTGCTTGTGACATGTTGAGAAGGCTGCGTCAACCGATGACCAACGCAACCGCTGCTGCCTTCACTGCACCGCCTGCGGGCCAGGGGTTGCGCTCAGTGCCAAAGGAGTTCCTTGACCCCCCTGCGGCGTGGAACCCCACCGTGGGGCTGTTCCTCTGTGGCTACGCCCTCGCCGCGGTCACCATTTGGGGGTGGTTTATCGGGACCTGGCCCCTGCCCGTGCTGTTGATGACGGGATTTCTGGCACTGCATTTGGAAGGCACCGTTGTGCACGATGCATGCCACAAGGCCGCCCATCCTGTGCCCTGGATCAACCAGGCGATGGGGCATGGGTCAGCTCTGCTGCTTGGCTTCAGTTTTCCTGTGTTCACGCGAGTGCATCTACAGCATCACTCCCATGTGAATGACCCCAAGAACGATCCCGATCACATCGTCAGCACCTTCGGTCCGCTTTGGCTGATTGCACCGCGGTTTTTTTATCACGAGTATTTCTTTTTTCAGCGCAAGCTCTGGAAACGCTGGGAGTTGATGCAGTGGGGGTTTGAACGGGCTGTCTTCATCACGATTGTGGTCGCTGCAGTTCGTTTTGATTTTCTGTCCTTCATTTTCAATTGTTGGTTTGCCCCAGCCTTGATGGTGGGTGTCACCCTCGGCTTGTTCTTCGACTACCTGCCTCACCGTCCGTTTCTGTCGCGTAACCGCTGGCAGAACGCGCGCGTGTATCCCGGTCGCACGATGAACTGGCTGATCATGGGCCAGAACTATCACTTGGTTCACCATCTCTGGCCTTCGATCCCTTGGTTCGAGTACAAGCCGGCCTATGAAGCCACCAAGCCCCTGCTCGATTCAAAGGGTTCCCCTCAGCGCCTTGGGCTCTTTGAGACGCGCACCGATCTGTTCAACTTCCTCTACGACATCTTCCTTGGGGTGCGTAGCCACAAGCCACATGGCAGCAAGATGCGCCGTCTTGCTTGGGTCATGCCAAGTTCTCGCATGCGTCGGGGTTGGATGGGTCTGCTCCAGCGCACAGCCGTTACTCCGGCACGCAGACGCTTCTAAATCAGCATTGAGTTTGTGCTGATTCGGTTCGGCTGGGTGCCTTCTGTTCGTGGCTGATCACTCCGTCAGGATCTTGGGAACTCTGAAGAAATCGCCTTCCCGCAGTGGCGCTTGATCCAGCAGTTCTTCGCGCACATCGGTTGGCACAACGGCATCTTCGCGGGTGACGTTGACCACTTCCACAGCGCGAGTGGTTGGCGGAACTCCTTCTGTCTCCACGGCTTGGAGTTGTTCGACGTAATCGAGGATGCGCTCCAGTTGGCCGGTGTAGGTGGTGATGGTCTCCTCCGGCAGGTCGAGCCGAGCCAGCTTGGCCACCTTGCGCACGTCGTCGGCTGTGATTTTGCTCATGCGGCGGTGAGGAAGGTGGCTAAATCATTGCGCAGCGCCGTCGCTGCCGTGCTCAGGAATTCGGCGCCATGGTCGGCTTTCGCCAAAAACGGGTCAGAGCCCATGCGGCCATCGGGATGGCGGCGGCGGAAATCTGCCGGGCCATGGATGGGCCCGCAGGGGGCTGGTTCAGGTAGTGGGCGTTGTTTGTCCTCCAGGCTGGGATGCAGATGCAGGGTGAGCGCGATTTCGCTCGGGGTGGCGTGCTGGCCTTCCCTGTCGCCGTAGAGCGCCCGCGCATGTTGCATCACTGGTCCGGCCATGAACCAATTCGCCAGCCTGCAGCGCAGTCGTGGAGCAACTGGCAGGCCGCGGCTGGTGGCGGTGCCATAGGCCTGGGCGAAGGCGGCTTTGGCTGTTGCAATGTTCCCGCCGTGTCCGTTCACGACGAAGATCCGCTCGAAGCCATGGGTGGCCAGGGACAAAACCAGGTCGTGCAGCACGGCCAGCAGGGTGTTGGGCTGCAGGCTCATCGTGCCGGCGAAACCGAGATGGTGCTCTGCCATGCCAAAGGCCTGGGCTGGAGTCACGAGTACACCGCTCTGACGCCCTAGCTCAAGGGCCACCGCTTCGGCGGTGAGTGCGTCGGTGCCGATCGCTCCGGTGGGTCCGTGTTGCTCGGTCGATCCGAGCGGGATGATCACACCTTTGTACTGCTCCAGATAGCGATCTACTTCAGGCCAGCTGCGCAGAGCCAGTCGAATCGCTTCGGTGCTGGAGACCGGTCCTGGGAGGGGGGAACTCATGCCAAGCGAATCATTCGTCTGATGATCGCTCAGCAACCCCCCGCTTGCCGATCGGGGAAGGGATCAATGGGCGGTGCCGTTGCCGTCGTACTTGTCGGTGTTGTAGTAGCCACCTCTGGTCCCGAAATAGAGCGTCGCCAGGACGAAAAACCCGCAGCTAAAGAGCAGCACGGTGCCGAGGTTGAATCCTGAGAGGGCAGCGTCCATGGTCAGATGCTTGATGCTGTAAGCATGCCAACCAATCAGGTTGGAGTTGGAATTGGTGCGCTGATCGTCACCGTTGGCGTGCAGTGATCGCTCAGCTGTCGTTTTGGCGCGATCCAGGCAACGACACAGCCAAGGATGCAACGGTTGGTGGTTAACCAGTGATTTCCTGACCTGCCTCTGGAACGTCCAGCCATTGCCGCAACCAGGCAGTAAGCCAGATGAAGGGTAGTGTGTCTGCCAGGGCCGCCATGGCTTTGAACAGATAGCCGCTGGCGATGAACGCGGTTAGCTGCGGGAGTACTGGTTCGCCGGTGCGGATTGGCAGCACGTGGGCTGCGTAGTGGCTAATAAGCACGACCGCGCTGGTGTCGACTAGCTGGCTCACCAGGGTGGAGCCGTTGTTGCGCAGCCATAGAGCTTTCCCTTGGGTGCGTTCTTTCCAGAAATGGAACAGACGAACATCCACGAACTGGGCGGTGAGATACGCCACCATCGAGGCTCCTACTGAACCAAAGGCCAGCCGCTGGATCTCAAAGAAGGTTGTCTCTGGAGCGTCTTGGAGCCCCGGCATCACGCCTCCCAGCCAGAGGATCAGCACCACCCAGACGTTGAGCAGTAGGCCCACCCACACCACCTGAGCTGCTTTGCGTTCACCCCACAGTTCACTGATCAGGTCGGTGCAGAGGAAGGTGACTGGGTAGGGGAGTGCACCGACGGCCACCACGATTGGCCAGGAGCCGATGTGGCCCAGAGCTAGAAAGCGCGTCAGCCCGAGGATGTTGAGCATCCCCAGGGTGCCGAGGAACAATCCCACCAGCACGAGAAACACCAGATCGCGGCGGGCTTGCAAGCTGCTACTGGTCACGGTGGTGAAGGGAGACATGCCTGGGATGCTCAACAGGGCCTGTAGTGGCTGAAGGCCAGGTAGTCCTGTTGCCATCTTGAGCTTGATGCCTGTTTGCTAAAGCGGCTCGTGCTCACCTGCCACCCCGGGTGCTGTTGCTCGGTCGATGGTGGATAGCGCTCCAGAACCACTGAGTGCACGAGGGTCTGTACAGGCCTAGCCCCTGGCCCCAGAAGCGCACTATGGACGGCATGGGGGCCGAGTCGGATCTGAAGCAGCATCGGCATCTGGAAGTGATTGCGGATGGCGAGATCCTTTGTGCTGTATGCGATCGCTGCGTCTTCTCCGAGCGAGTAGAAGCGCTCCTCCCCGTAGGCATCGATGCTGTGGTTATGGCGCTCAAGCACCCGACAGCCGGCGTGAAGGAACAATTGGTACAGGTTGGTGGCAATCAGGCATAGGCCGCCTCCGGCCTCGGAGAGAACTTGCCCCCGAATGAAGACGGGGCCAGCTCGGTAGCCAGCTGCTTCTGTGGGCTCTCCGAGCAGCTGCGACAGGCTGAAAGCCTCACCGGAAGGGATGAGGTGGTTGTGAAGCGTTTCAATCGCACGTTCCAGGTTGTGGAGGCGGTTTGCGCAGGTTATGGCGTCTCCCCGTTCCGGAATGGGTGTGGTGATCTCTTGCCAAGGTCTGGCCTGAGCTGTGAAGGCTTCGGCTTCTGTCTGGCTCAGCTGCCGATGTTGGAGCGCTGGTGTGCCTGGGTACCGACGCCATTGCGCCATGGCCTGGCATCCAGCTAACCGGATCCGACGCTTTAAAGGAGGCGGAAGTCGATGCAGCATGCTCAGGCCTCCGCCGATTCCAGCCAAGCAGACCGTTGTTCAGCAGGTATCGAGAAGCCGCCTTTTCTGAGATCACAGGCAGATCGGGACGCCTCAACATCTTTTCGGGCTGTGCAGGCCAGAACGTTTTGCATGAATCTTTCATGCAAAATCTAGGCTTCATGTTGGTCGTGCAGTTTCTCTAGCAGCCTCGCTCTGCTGTGCCGTTGAGCCTTAACTCCTGGCTCCCTTTTCGTTGATTGATTGTCAGCAGCCCAATTCCTTTCTGTAATTCGTAGCCAACCCTGTCCCATTGTTTGACGGACAGAACTACTTTGTATCTATCATTTTCTGCTTCTATTCTTGTGTCTGTGTAAGTGGAGATATAGGCCTCTCTTTGCTTGCCGTTGATGCCGACAAGCAAACGATTGTTAGATGTGTTGGCTTTTGGAAAAGTTGCCCACACAAGGGGCTCTGTGTTGCTGTTGTTGTAGAAATAAAGGCTGCATCCGCGTGGCAGCTCTTGCCATGCAAGGGGCGTGACCTTGAGGTCCTGCGTCTTTGCTTTGCTGCAAGCAGTGTTGAGCAGCAAGGTGGCAAGACAGGTGACTGCAAAAGACTGTCTGAGCATTGGTCTTAAGGCTGGTCTATTGCAAGTCTTGCACTGATGGCTTGATGAAGCCACTCCACCCATCACCCAGGATTTCTGGGCTCATTATCACGCCTTCTTCTGGGCCACCGATGGGGTGGGGCTGAATTTGTGGGCTGAAGGCTTGTGACAGGTCAGGCTGCAAGCAAGAGCTAACGACGGCCTCCTGAGAGGTTGAGTCAAGTGCATTCATTGCACACTTCACTGATTGAATAAAAGTCGCCATCTCAATGTGTCGGTATGTTGTCGTGCAGCGATTGCAGAAAGTCAAAACCCAAGAGCTCGTCAAATGAAGACCATCACCATTCGCCTACCTGATGTGGAGGCAGCAATGCTGGTGGAGGTGCAGAAGGTCAATCGGGCGTATAGAGGCATCCAAGGTTTTCTGGTGAGTCAAATCCAGCAGGAATATGCCAAGACCGCTAAGGGCAGAGCATCAAGTTGAAAGTGTCAGCCTGAGCAGCCGCAATGTCCCGCTCACCACGCCATCTGCCTCAGGGCTATTCGTTTCACATCACCTTGAGGTGCAATAGCCGTCAGTTTTTGATTGCGAAAGGATTGAGGCGGGATGTGCTGCTAGCAGTGCTCGCCAAGGCACAAGCCAAGGTGCCGCACAGGTTGTATGCCGTGTGCTTGATGGCAAATCACCTGCATTTGCTTCTGCGAGCTGATGATGCACGCCAACTGCCAAAACTGATGCACTGGTTTGGCTGGTATTCAGCGATGGCACTCAACCGCTTGAGTGGTCGTTGCGGGCACTTCTGGGAAGCCAGGTATTACGCCACTGCCATCGCACCGAAAGACCACAGGCGAGTGCTGAATACCTTGCGGTATATCCACGCCAACCCGAAAGCGGCTGGAGTGCGAAAGGGTTTTTATGACCCCTATTCCAACTACGGGCACTACGGCAGGTTGGCGTGTGATGGCATCAGCGAATGGCACCCCAGCTTTCTGAAAATGGCATCAAGTCTGAAGGGATGCTCCAGGCGATATGAGCGGTTCTGCCAGAAGTATCGCCATCACGCCAAGGGAGGAGCGAAGTGCCATTGGGGCTCACGGATGCTGAAGCGATTGGTTGGGAGCAGTAGAAGCAAGGGAAAGCGTGTCTCGCCAGGTCAACAGCAACTCCCTTTTGCTTTTGATGTTCGGCTCAATCAAATCCCAGAGGAGTGGCATCAGGTTGCGGTGAGATTTAGACGGGCGAATGGCATCCGTGATGGTGATAGGGAGCGAAGGTTTTGGCAGTTGCGTTGAGGAGATATAAGTAGATGTAAGGCTAAAGAATGCGGAGGCTTTATTTGCTGTGCCTTGTGTTTTTTGTAGATGGATTAGGTGGCTGGATGGGTGAACGCTGTGAATGTTTTGTGGGTCACGGTGCCAGGTATTGGAGGCTGATTTATGGGATTAGTCAGACTGTTGAAGTAATAAAAAGCCCCTGCAGCAGCAGGGGCTTTGAAGGCGTAGGCTATTAGAAGACTTCGAAGACTATCATTCAACAGCCGTGATGCATTGTTCAACATCGCTGAACAGATACACAATCTTGTGCCGTGCAAAACTCGCTAACAGCTCCTCCAGCCATGCCTTCCAACTCTTCTCCAGAAAGCTCTGATTGAGCGTTTCCAAGTTCGTCAGCAGAAATACTAAACCCAGCTTCTTTTGCAATCGCAACAACAGCATCATTGTCCGCAGCTGCTTTCAGCTTCTCCTGAAGGCTGGTGTCTGCTTTGACCTTTTCTAGAAAGGCTTTGAGTTGCTCTTCTGACATCAGGGAAAGAATTTAGATAATTCAATTGTCCCTCCTCCAAGCAGCCTTGTCAGACTTGGGCGAAGAAAGTTGTCGCTCCAGCCACGCCCATAGCCACCCCGCCCATCGCCAAGGATTTCCCAGCTCTACCCAAATCCTTCTTCTGCCGTCCTGCAGAGCTCGTGGGACCTGAGCTGGTGGGCTGCAGGTTGGTGAAACGCCAGAGCGATGGCAGTTTGCTCTGGGGCGTGATTGTGGAAACGGAGGCGTATTCACAGGATGAACCTGCCTGCCACGGTTACCGCCGCCGCTCACCGCAGAACGAAACGCTGTTTGGTGAGCCTGGGCGGTTTTATGTGTATGTGAGCTATGGCATCCACCACTGCGTGAATGTGGTGACTCACCGCTCTGAATGGGCTAACGGGGTACTTCTTCGCGCGATTGCTCTCCCTGCTGAGCCTGAAAGGGTTGCGGCCGGTCCGGGGCTTCTTGCACGTCGTTTCGGGATCGATCGCAGTGATGACAGCTGCTCAGTTTGTGGTGAGAATGAGTTGTGGCTGGCGCCGCGACCAGCAGCACTCGAGCAGCCTGTGCTTGTGACGACCACCCGGATCGGAATCTCCCAGGGGCATGCATTGCCCTGGCGCTGGTATCTCCAGGCGAGCCGCAGCGTCAGTAAGCGGGCCCGTGGTGATCGGCTCCCGCCTGTTTCCGCTGCCTGGATGCCCGATGGAGCCGTAACGGCATGAGCAGCTGGAGCCATCGCCACATCCTCGATCTGGCGGCGTTCTCTCGCGACGATTTCGCGATGGTGTTGGAGCTTGCCCAACGCTTCCGCTCCATGCCCTTAACCGGAGCGCGCAAGTTGCCGGCGTTGCAGGGCAGGCTGGTTGCCACCTTGTTTTTTGAACCCAGCACACGCACCCGAAGCAGCTTTGAGTTGGCTGCCAAGCGTCTTTCTGCGGATGTTCAGAGCTTTGCGCCAGCCAGTAGTTCCTTGAGTAAGGGTGAATCACTGCTCGACACGGCGCGCACCTATGTGGCCATGGGGGCGGATGTGCTGGTGGTGCGTCATCAGTGCACCAGTGTTCCTCAGCAGCTGGCGGAATCGCTCGAAGCGTCCGGTGAACGCACGATGGTGCTCAACGGCGGCGATGGGCTGCATAGCCATCCCAGCCAGGGATTGCTTGATCTCTACACCTTGGCCCATTATTTCGATCCTCAAGGGGCATCGATCGATGCCCTTGAGGGCAAACGTTTGTTGATTGTGGGAGATATCCTTCATTCCCGCGTGGCCCGTTCCAATCTCTGGGCACTCACTGCCTGTGGTGTGGATGTGACCCTTTGCGGACCGCCGAGTTTGCTCCCCGAGAGCTTTGCCCGCTTTGTGGATGCGCCTCCCCCTGGTCAGCAGTGGGATCCGGTACCCCAACGCGGCAGGGTCAGCGTGGAGCGAGATCTCGACACCGCTTTGGCTGGGGTGGATGCGGTGATGACCTTGCGTCTTCAAAAAGAACGCATGCGCCAGCATCTGCTCACCGATCTCGATCGCTATCACCGCGCCTACGGCCTCAGCCATCAACGTTTGCAGCGGTGTGGTGCTGATATTCCTGTTCTCCACCCAGGACCCGTCAACCGTGGGGTGGAGATGAGTAGCTCCCTTCTTGATGACACATCCCGCTGTTTGGTCGAGGAGCAGGTGCGCAACGGCATCCCAGTGCGCATGGCCCTGCTTTATCTCATGGCAGCTGCAGAATCGTCGGTGGAGCCTTCTGACGTTTCTGCGGGATGATCCTGATGGCCTGACACCTGATTGGAGTAGTACTCCATGGCGGCCTTCAAGGCAGCATCGGGCGCCGAGATCGAGGGGCCTGTGCCTCCGCTCTGCATCGGGAAAGGTGCATCTGGAGCATCCAGGCCGATGTGCTGGCTAGGCATGCCAGTGAGCAGCATGGATGCTCGTTGTTGTGATGTCACTGCAAAGATCCACTTGATCAGAAGGGTCAAGCGGTTTTCACGCTCGGGCATGAACGCCAGGTGGGCTAGTGCCCAGAGGATCCAGCCAATCCCGCCGCTGAATTTCAAGCCACGCAGATCGGCGACTGCGTCGACCCGGTCGAGCACGGCCATGCTGCCGAAATCAAACCAGTTGAAGTTCGGGCGAGGTGTTTGAGCCACGATGGCGCCAATGTCTTTGCCCACGAAACCTCCCGCCTGGGTGGCAGGTCCGGCCATGCCAGGAAGTGGGTTGCCGCTGCTGGTGTGGCGGTAGGAGCAAAGATCCCCCACCACCCGAATCTCCGGATGGCTTTTGATCGAGAAGTCTGGTTCGACAACCACTCGACCGGCTCGGTCGAGTTCGCAATCGATTGCTTCGGCCAGTTTTCGGCCAAGGTGAGAAGGGCGCACCCCAGCGGTCCAGATCACGGTGGCCGCCTGGATGAGCAGGTCACCCTCCGGGGTGCTCATCGTCACTTCGCCCGGTTGCATCGTTTGCACCCGAGCCTTGAATTGCACTTCCACTCCAAGTTTTTCGAGGCTGCTCTGCGCCGCCTTTGACAACGACTCCGGCATCGCCTTGAGCAGCCTGTCTCCTGGGTCTACCAGCACGATTCGCGTGTCCTCGGTGTTCAATTGCTTGAACTCGCGACGCATGGCGTTGCGCATCAGTTCCGACACCGCACCAGCCATTTCACAGCCAGTGGGCCCACCTCCAACAATGACAACGGTCTGGAGGAACTTGCGGGCCGCTGGATCCGGTGATTGTTCTGCCTGCTCAATCGCCATCAGCAGACGTCGACGGATTTCTTCAGCGTGCTCGAGGATCTTCATTGGCGGCGCAAAGGTGCGCCACTGCTCATGGCCGAAGAAGGTGCTTCCGGAGCCCGTGGCCAGAACCAGATGGTCGTAGCTGTAGGCCCTGGAGTTGAAAATGATTTGTTTGCTTTCAGGCTTGAGATTGGTGACCTCGCCCAGCAGCACCTGAACGTTGCTTTGTTTGCCCACGAGCTGACGAAGTGGGGTGGCAACATCACCACGAGAGACAAGGCCAGTGGCGACCTGGTACAGCAGGGGCTGAAACAGATTGAAGTTGCGCTTGTCGATCAAGGTGATGCGCACATCAGCCTTGGCAAGGGCCTTGCAGGCCCTGACGCCTGCAAATCCACCTCCCACGATCACAACGTGGGGCGCATCGCGGAGCCTCTCTTCTGGTGGCTCTAGCTCGAGGAAGAAATGCTCTGCTGCCATCAACCCTGTAGCAACGGTCCTATCCCGAAGGGTATGGACGTTGTTAGGAAATGACCGTTTTGCTTTGAAACTTCGGAATTGATCCGGATGCAAGGCGTGCGCGTTGTGATGGGCTCTGTTCAGAGCAATTTGAAGCCTTCCAGCAGCAGGCCGTAGAGCAAGCCGATTCTCGTCATATCGATCATTTGCAGGCCTAAAAGGGTCTCGGTTCGCTTCGGCCATGGCCGGCGGATCCTGACCAGCAGTTCCCAGAAGGCCACTGTGATGAGAGCAGCCACAGGATCCATCAGCGCGCTGGCGCCTGCGATCGACCCCACGGAACTTCCGATCAGGAAGCTGGCAAGCATCAAGATCAGCAGCAAGGAGGCTCGTCGCCATGGGTTGTCTGCCCAGCGCTGCAGTCGCCCCCACCAATCACCCAAGCTTCTTTGCAGCTGAGTTGTCTGTAAACGTTGACTCATCCCTCTCCGGCACCATGCGGAAGGATCCAGTCAATCCCGTGGAAAAAGAGGCAGGGATGACAGTCGATGATCCCCATCACCCGACCCAGTGCCCTGCCATTAGCTATATACACCATTTCTGGTGTTCGTGCCGTAACGATGCACTACGGGTGGGGGTAAAGAGGGCTCGACTGTTGAAGTCCTTGGCCCGCCGTCAGCACGCATGTCCCAAGCAAACCTCCCCACGAGGGGCTTGGCAAGGGGGCGATTGCTTATTTCGATTCTGCTTTGGCCTTCCTGGATCCCTTCCCTTCCAGTAGCTCGAGCAGGGCTTCCATCTGAGCCATCACACCACGCACTTCGCCTGCTTCTGGAAGCAGCCCGTCCTCCATCACGCCTTGGTGCATTTCTCGCAGCTCCTGACGGATGTAGCGCAGGTGGCTGACTACCTGCTCTCGCTTCGACTGCGACATGAGGGAAAAGCTACTAATGCCCTCCCTTTTACCTCATGATCCGTCCTTGCGGATGGCGTTTGCTGTTCAGCGTTCCTGCCAGAGCGATCAGTCCGAAGGTGACGAGGGCGGTTGGCCTGGCCAGCACCGTGGCTGCCACGAGTGTGCTGAGCGCTGTGAGCAGGGGGAGCCGCGGCCGGCGCGTTAGGGATCGGGCCAATGTTGATGGCCGTCGCTTGGCCATGGTTATCCCCTTTTGTTGAACTGGGCGCGGGCTTCGGCATACACATCAGCATCGATCACGTTGATGCCGGCGGCATTGGCGATCGATTCAATTTTCTTGCGCACGGCAGGACGCACGAAGAAAGGAACTTCCTTCAGGGCTTGTTCCGCTTCGCTGCTCCACTCCATGCTCTTATCAATCTTCGCCTTAATAAGAGGCTAAAGGATCCAGTGCTTGAAGGGCATCATCTTTGAGCCCTTGGGCTGCCACTGGTATTTGGGCTCTGATTGAGTGTGATTTAGTGTTCTCGCTTCTGTCTGCCCTTCTCGCTGGGAGGGGAGGGTGTTCTGGAGCCTGCCCGCCTGAATGTGCTGCACAGTTGTTGCTGCACGGCTGTTGCTCACACTTGTTGCTCACGCTGCGATCAACTCTCGCCACGGCGGCCTCCTTTCTCTGATGGCAATGGCAGGATGGGATTCACGCATTGGTTGTGATTGTGTCGTGAGCAGTGATGTTTTGTTTTTGGATGATCGGTGTGAGGAAGTTTGGATGGTTTCCTTGTGAGGCTGGGGTTATTGAAGATGGTGGCAAAAGGTTGTAAGGAAATGTTCGCATCTATGTATGCTTTGTGCGTTGAGATGGGCCGTATGTCGCCAGTGCTTGGCTCAATTGATGAGGGTTAGCCGTTGGCTCGATTTAACCTGGAGGTTGTGGTTCTCCTGGCTCTATGGCTGAACTAGCACTCCGCTTTAAAGCGCTCGTTGCTCAATCGATGACGGGGCTGATGAGTAAAGCGTTGGTCTGCGCAATGCTTTCTTTGATCAGTGCTGTCTATGCGCGAAAGATGTTTTTAGGTTCAGCAGATGTGCTGAGTATGGGGATTGCCGTCTTGCCAATGGTTATTGTGTCCTTGGGGTTTTTCATCGTTCTGATTAACATTGCTTTGGGGGCTCAAGGTGAGAAAATTGTCTAGCTCTATTTTGCTCGCGCCTAGGAGTCTCGCCTTGGCATTTATTTTTTTTATGGGCTCAGCTTTCCATTGCCTTGATTGGTTGGGTGTAGAAAGAACTGTTGAGTGGGGAATGGGAATGGTATTTGCATTTGCGATGATGATTTCTCTGGTTTTTTGGTATAAGAAGCTTGTTCGTCTTAATATTTTAAAATTTATCTCTTGATGTTCGCGTTGAAGTGATCTCTTCCGGCGGCCTCTTGGCTGAATGCCTTGATGCTGTGATTGCGCTGGCCTTGTTGGTGTGCGGCTGTTTGTTGAGCCTGCATGGGTTGGCTCCACGACGCGATGCGGCCCTGCGTCGCATCGTTGGTTGTGTGGTCTGGATGCTGCATCAGGCGTTACCCAACTCTTCTCTGTCCCTCAACTGCGTTCCTGCAGTGGGTCTCATCCAGAGCCGTGCCTGATCCTGCGAAGCGCTCAAAGTCTCGTCTTGAGCCTCGATTTCAGCAAGATCCTGCTGATCATGCTTGAAAGTGCGATGGCTCTGCAGCCGATCTCAACGACTTTGTTCCCGTGTTGGCCGTTGAGATCGTGATTGCATCTCACTTCCCTTCGAGGCGAGTGTGGTGGTCTGGATGGCTGGCTGATCGGCAAGCATGAGCTGCTTCAGGCGGTTGTATCCCATCTCATACGCAACCATTCGTTGCTCAGCCAGCTCCTGGAGTCGCTCAGCATCTCGATACGTGGAACGCATGGCTGATAGCTCCGCATGCATTTCAGCAGATAGGCCAAGCTCTACAAGCTGGTCACTGTTGTCGTCGAGCATCAAGTTGCAAACATGATGGATGTCTAAGGGGCGGTTTTGCTTCAATCTGTTCTGGCTAGGCATCTTGGTGGATCCAGTTTTGAGCACGTATGAGTGAAGAGTTGAGGCTGATGCTGTCAGCTATTGGTATGGCAAGTTGCACTTTTTTGTTGGCAGCTCATGCTTCCGCGTTGCAGTCACCTTCGGCTGAAAGTAAACGTTCCTCTGCTTTGTGGTCTCCATACCAGTTCACGATCAAGTCGACCAGGGTCAGCCAAGACCATGCAGGTTGTCGTGCAGCCTCGCTGGCCAGGTCATTGCATCGAACAACATCCTGCAGGAATGCAGGCTCTCCCCTTCCAATCGCTTGAGGTATCGCCTCGTGATCAGTGAGGTGGTGGTCACGAGCCATCAGCTCTTGTTCCTGCTCTGATCATTTGTATCTGGCAGCAGCGAAGTGAACGCATCATTCAATGCAATGCGGTGTTGCCGACTTTTCATCTGGCAAGCGTTGACCAGCCCGCGGAAGATCAACAGTGCTATCGGCTGTGGATGGTCAAGACTGCAGGCCAGTCACTGTGATGGCCTTGTCGTGTCATCAATCTGTTTCTCACGGTTGGCACTCTGCGCGCGTCGATTGCCGCCTTGGAGTTTCAGTCGCTCTCAAGACCACACAGGTCTCTGCTGGCTGCGACGAACGATGATCTCGTGTCTGGTGATTGCGACTGATCGCTCTGCCATCAATTTCATCCAACCGATCAGAGTTGACCTAAGGGGGCTGCTCTGTTCAGGGTGATGCTTGCAGGAGTTTCGTGATTGTGTAGCGATCGATCCAAATGTGTGAGCTGATCACAACCGGTTGAAAAGGCTGTCTAAGCAGCTTCTTCTTGTTTGGTTTCCTCTTCGGAGAGCAAGAAACGCTTGCGCTGGGCTGACTCATAGCCAGTCAGTTCCTTCTGCTGTTGCTCCTTGGCTCTCTCTGCTTTGTTGCACCCCATCAAAAGGGGGTGGATGCCTCTTCTGCTCATTTGATTTGACGCTTATCGGATCGCGCGCGGTGGCTTTGAAGCCCAATCGCGTCAAATGATCTTATCGTTTTCTCTTGGCTGGGTGAGTGGGGGTTCCAGCGGCTTTACATATCGATGGCGTGCCGTTTCGGTGGATGCTGCATCGAAGCAGTGTCTCGGCAAGTGCTGAACATCGTCACACTCATGAAACTCTCAGTTGGTGAGGCTCATGCAGACACTTGATGCCAAAAAGGGCTCTTCCGAAGCAACCACACAGCATCGTGATCACCGGTGATACACATTGGCAACTGCCCTTTCTCTTGCCTGCCTCAGCCTGTCTTGATGGTGATGGGCTCAGAGCGGCTTGTGCCCAGAGTGGGTGTTTGATCACTCGCGCGCATCAGAAAAATCTTGCATCGCTTTGGTATGGAGGCCAACTCTGGATGCTACGCGTGTTTCTAGCTCCTTGCGTAGGTGAGTGGTGGCTTCACGAACAAATGCTTTTTCGTTCTCATGTGCGGTAAGGATTTGCTTGGTGACCTCTTTCAGTTCAGCCAGTTCTTGACAGGCATCAATCTCACGGAAGGCGGCTTCAAGCTGAAATCTCTGTTCGACAGACAAGCGATGGTGGTTCATGGGGATCATTGATCATCGAGACAAGCTATGGATCTCCGCACGGTTGGTGTTGTTCGGTCGTTGGTTCGGCAACCACCCTTGGAACCTGGCAGTGGTCCAGTCCGACCAGTCAAATTGGTGTTGACCTCAGGTTGGTATGGATCAATCCGAAATTAAAAACTGGCAAAAGATCGCATCAGATCTAGAGGCTGCTGGTGCAATCCATAGCGGCTTTTATCTGCGAGCTCGTGTCATCGCTGATGGTGAGCCTGATCCGATGCCCACTCTCTCCGAGCTGAGTCAGAAGCCGTCTGCTGCATAGTGCCCGCAGAGTTTGTGTGATGGTTGCTTCCCACCATCCAATCCCGTGCTCGTTGGCATCCATGCTCCTTCTGGCTTGCTCGCTCACTGCACCAGGCATTGCGTTGACTTCACACAAGCGGCTTGCCAGTTCGCTCTTCGCATAAGAATCAACTGCTAATCATTCGTAGGCACAGCCTTTTGGCTTTGGCTCCGCCAGAGTTGATGTGATTTCTGCGCTGATCGTTTTGCTGCGAGCAGTCTCACTGGCTGTTATTTGCTTTCTTGCTGCCTGTTCGTCCCTCGACAGTACCCAAGAGCTCCAGCCAAGTGCCATCTCTTCTGGCGCTGTAGCTGCGCAGCTTCCATTGCAACCACCCGGTCAGGCTGGTCCGACAGCGGATCTCTTGGCCGGAGAGGTCCCTCTTCTTAGTGCTCGCCGTACGGATGAATGGTTTCCGGATGGCAATCCCATCTGGAAAGTGGAGTTGCATCGTGGGCAAAGACTGCTCGCCAGCTGGGATGCGGCCAGTGGGGCCTCCCAGCGACAACATGCAGATCGCCGCTGGAGCCCTGGCAATGCTTCTCCTCTACCGATCGGGATCTATGCCCTTGGTCAACCGGAACCCTGGGGGCATGATCTCTGGTTTGATTTGCAGCCTCGGTTTGAAACCACTCGCAGTGCGCTTGGCATCCATCGCTGTTTTCCAGGTACTGGCTGCATCTGCATTCCGGATCGATCAGATATCGATGCATTGGCCGCCTGGGTCCGTCGGGCTCGAATTCAACAACTAACGGTGCTCAACTAGCTGGAGCTGTTTCTTGGTATGGGCCGGAAGTCAGGCTTCTGAATTGTCTTGGGCCCGTGCTGGTGACTCGCTGAGACTCTGCAACGGCATCAGCAGCAGGAGTCTTTTCGTCAGATCGCTTCACGGAATTGGGAGCACTGATCACCGTTCTGCATGATGCCTAGCCATGCTCCTTCCAATTAATTTGGATGCCAAGAGTGGGTACTAGCACGCATTTCTCTACTAACTCAGTAGGACCACCGGCGCCCCAGGTAATTTGCAATTCATCGAAGGAAAAATGAATGAGAGCCTCACCGATGAGGCTCTCATTCATGAGTGAATCTCTCTTCACATGTCGCATCTTGATCTCCACCCGCTTCTTGTCAGGGCTCAGAGAAGACTGGTACTCTTCCCAGTAAGATCCTGATCCTGCTGCTATTTCTTTCTCTTCGGTCTTTGTAAGAGGGATAAAAGCTTCTGTGGGCCATCCTTCGTATGCATAGATTTGACCAGTTTTTCTATCAAAAGCCCATAAAGGTTCTTTGCCTTGAGAGGCTCTTTGTGCATGAAGGGAGCTCGCATCTGGATAGGTATCAAAGGCTGCTTTAGATTGGTCGAGCACATGATTGGAGCTTGAGCAATATACTGAAATGAATCGATTTTCCTGAAGGTCTGAGCATGAGCTCAGGGCAAATAAAGGCGCGCAAATGAGCGGAATATGTGCAGCAGAGCGCAGGAGGCGCATGGTCTTCAAGGAAAGCAAAATCGGTTGAGGTCGGATCTTTCCCTTCAGAGTCGTTGAATCCGGAGTGATGGGGTTGTGCCGAGCCGTCCAAGAGAAAGAGCGGCGCACCCTTCACGTGAGCAACGCTAACTCGCTTTGGCGAAAGCGGTCTTAACACGTCTCCATTCGGATGTGCGGTGGCTGCTGTGATGCCCCTTAACGGTGGCTCCCATCAAACCTGACTCGGGAGCCGCTGCCCTCGGGCCTCACGAGACCAGCTTCCAAATGGGTGCCGATCTCTTCATTGTTGATTGCCCTATCTCTCTAAAGTCCTGACGTGCTGCATTTGCTTTGGCAGGATAGTTTCCCGCAAGGTTGACGACTGGGAGTATGCAATTCAGATCGCAGACAGGACGGCTCTTCTCAGTTGAAGAAGTCATCAATTTGTTGGTGTCTCTGGTGGCGACTGACTCCAAAGCCGAGGCGAAGTGGAGAGGCTTCTACAACTCCCTCACTGCCAGCGAGCTTCAAGACGAGTGGGAGGAATGCTGGAGCGACCAGCCCAGTCGTTAAGTGTTGACCTTCCGTGTTTGGTTTGATGGGGCCATTGGCAAGTGCATGGCTCGGCCTTTCACGTCTCTCGGGTTTGTGGCTGTCTTTATGCCACAGCAGCCGCTGCTTCAACCCTTGGCCATAAAGCAGCGAACTCTGCGTCAGACACGACCGCTGTGACTTCAAATTGAATCCCATATCCCTTGATCCAAGGGCCAAGGTGTGCCCAAACTTTTCCGATGTCGCTGGCCTTCGCGATGGCGACGCCGCTCCCGCTGACAGGTTCGCAAACGCGGTATTTCAGCTCAAAGCCTTCGAATGTGTCGCCAGGGCCTCCTGCATTGATGTAGTCAGCAAAACCGGGGCAGGATTCCCACGCTCCCTCAACAGTTGGGAACGTCCAAACAATCAGGAAGTGCTGCATCAGTCGACCAGTGGCTTTGCTGTTGGTAGCCACACTTGGATCGATGGATGCAGTTGTGCGATGGAGTGCTGACACTCGGGCTTCTTCCCAAAGGCTTGGAGGGCCTTGAGGCCTATTTGTCAGGCCTTTGTCGAGCCAAGATCAACAATTGAGTGTTCTGCCTCTGTTGCTGAACAGGTGGTTGCTGCAAGCAGACTTCATTTGCAGGTTGGAACGGAGAAGTCTCCATAGGCCTCGGCTGATAGCGTCAAAGATGCCTCCATCAAGAGGGTGCACGCTGTTTGAGTATTTTTGCGCTTGTGCAAGCGGATGGACGAAATCTGTTGTTTCTTTGCCTTGCGTCATAGTCGAGCCAGCCTTTAAGAGTATTCGATTCGCTTTTTTAAATGTCTACCGCTGAACAGGCTTACAGTATTTGCTACAAAAAACCTGACGGTTTTACAGAGTGCACCTCCATTTCTGCTGCTGATGTGGTGAAAGCTCGCATTCTTGCCATGGAATTCAATGACTATATTAAGCAGCATCCGAATTGCATCTGCTCAATTTTACCTGTGCAAGATTAGGTCTTCCTCGGCTTCTGGTGCGTTTGGATCAAGGCTTGAATACTTCGATTGGTGTGGATTGGCTTGTTGGTGAGAAGGCGAAAGCTTGATGATGATGTGCTCTCTAACGCATGCATTGTGTTTAGAGCGTCAATGTTTGTTGAAGGCTTGTGCGTTGCTTGGCTTCCCTGTCAGGGCATGGATCAATGGCATGTGGTGAGGCCTGGCTGAAAGGACTCCAGAAGGATTGATGTCAGTGACTTTTGCTGTTCGTTTGTGCGGCACTTGTATTGGCTGATTACATCGCCACGCCTGCTTGGATCGCTACGACTGCGGCTGCTTGACGGTTGCGTACTCCTAATTTGCCAATGACAGCGCTGACGTGGCTTTTGACTGTTTCCACAGACACGAAGAGCCGCTCAGCAATTTCCTTATTCGTTGAGCCTGAGGCCAGGCAGCTCAGGACCTCGGATTCCTTTTTGGTTAGATCAGATGGCAGTAAATGTTGTGGGTTGTTGGCGAAATCAGCCGCTTGAAGCACATCGCGCGGGTAATAGATGCCGCCATGCAGGGTTTTCCGTAACGCACCCATGAAGTCACCATCACCTCGGCCACCGAGAGATGACACGAACATCGCCCCTTCTGCACCAGCTGCGATGCAGTGATGGACCATCGATTTGGTCTCAGTGCGCAGGAATACAAGGCAGATGGTGTCAGGGCAAGCAAGCTTGGTTTTCCTGACCAGGCTGATGCCGCAGCCCTCTTCCAAGTCCTCAGTCACAAAAAGCAGATCTGGGCAGCAGCTCTTTGTGATCTCCACAACCTCTGTTTCTGTGGTGTAGGCCCCAATTAACCCCTCTGAGATTGGGGGTAGGAGGCTGAATGCTCCCAGCGTCAATGGGTCCGCCATGCAAACGATGACCTGAGTGCCTTGAAGTAGGGCTGTGGCCTCAGCGCTGACTTCGCCTCGAAGCGGTTGGCGAGCGAATTCCATCTTGAGCTCTGGTTAGGTCTGCAGTTCAGGCATTAGATCAAAGCCGTGCGAGCCCTTAGCGCTTCCTTGGTGTTGTCTGACTCTCCGATCGGATTGGGCTGGACATTCATCCTTCCGCCACGTTCAGGCAAGCCAGCGCCACTTTCGGCTGTTTCGTCTTCGAGAGCAATGCGCGATTCGACGGATGTCAGAAGCAGCTTCAAGGGTGGAAAGTTAAGACCAACCAGATCGGAGGAGCCCATGACGGCGGATACTCCACCACAGCAGATTGCAGAAGCAGGCTGACTTTCTGGCGCCTGCTCCAACAGTCTCAAACAAGCGTCTGGGTTGGTCTTTTGGTCGGCACTGGAATGTTCGCCGCGCCAATCGACGCTCCGCTCGCATCGCCCTAGGTACTCCTGGAGATCGCAACCCAACACCTCGAGCCCATGGCCCCAGGCCGCCTCGAGCCAGACGCTTACACCTTTCTCTCCTTTGCATTGATTGGGTTGAGCCATGCACCAACGAGCGACGTAGGTCGCCTTCCCGCCGCTGAGGGAGGTCGTCCTTTTTTGATGGGCTGCTAGGCCGAACTGCACAGGCGCAGCAGCACGACATCTTGAGGTTGGCGAGCCTGTGGGGAGATAAAGCGTCATCCCAGCTGGATGGATGGTGACGACACCTGGGCCTTGTGTCTCGGGTCCACAGCGCTCGCGGTCGCTCTCAAAAACGGTTCAAAATGTCTTGGGGCGTTAGGGATACCGCCCCGCCATCTTGCTTTCTCTGGGCCACGCTCCAAGAGGTCTGCAGTCTCACGGGTTCCGCACTGCTCCAGCTTGAGAGCTGGCGTGATGGTTGATGCTGTTGCCCTGGCCGCCCTGCATGTGTCCTCCTCTGCAAAAGCAGCCGTGGAGATTGGCACCGCATCTGATCCTGCACTGTTCAGTGTCGCTGGATCAGATCCAGTTGGCACAAGGGTTTTGTTGAATTGTCAATGGAGAATAGGGGACTCGAACCCCTGGCCTCTGCGGTGCGATCACAGCGCTCTACCAGCTGAGCTAATTCCCCGATTGCAAAAACCTAGCGTCAGAGTCCAGGCAGAATGCAGGCATAGGCGGCAGAGATGCCCATGGCCAGTTCAGCCATCACCCCAGAACAGCTCGAGAGCTTTGATGAGTCCTCTGTGGCTGTCTTGGCACAGCGCCTCGAAGACGATGACTACCCCACCCCCTTCGCTGGGTTGGGGGATTGGCACCTGTTACGGGCTCTCGCCATTCATCGTCCTGAGCTCACAGCGCCCTATGTGCATTTGATTGATCAGGAACCCTTCGATGAGGACTGATCCCGGCACCCTCTGCGGGCGCAGGGTGCTTGTTGCTGCTAGTGGAAGCATCGCCGCAGTTAAAACCCCCCTGTTGGTGAGTGCGCTGGTGAAAGCTGGTGCGGAGGTGCGGTGTGTGCTCACTCCCAGTGCCGCCCGGTTGGTCAGTGCAGTGGCCCTGTCAAGCCTCAGTCGTCATCGTTGTTATCAAGACGAGGATCAGTGGAATCCAGACCAGCCCAGGCCTCTGCACGTCAGTTTGGCGGAATGGGCGGAGGTGGTGATCGTTGCTCCGCTCAGTGCCACCACCCTGGCGCGATGGACTCAAGGCCTAGCTGATGGTCTCTTGGCCAGCCTGCTTTTGGCCTGTGAGCGGCCTGTGGTGGCTGCAGCCGCCATGAACACAGGCATGTGGGATCATCCCGCGGTGCGACGGAACTGGGCTCTCTTGGGGGAGGATCCGCGGGTTCTCAGCCTTGGCCCCGAGGTCGGGCTGCTGGCCTGCGACCGCATGGGGGATGGTCGTATGGCGGCCCCGGAGTGCATTCAGCTTGCAGCGACCAGTGCTCTACAGCGCTGTGATCCCCATGGTGGCGTTCCGCGTGACTGGGCCGGCCGCACCCTGGTGGTGTCATCGGGACCGACCGTGGAAGCACTGGATCCTGTCCGGTTGATCACCAACCGCAGCACTGGACGCATGGGGGTGCTGATCGCCCAAGCTGCGCGCTTTCGCGGAGCGGCAGTACAGCTTGTGCACGGTCCTCTTCAGGTGCCTGAAGCCTGGCTGGAAGGGCTCGGCTGTTATCCGGTCAGCTCAGCAGAAGCGATGCAAGAGCAGCTTGGTGCTCTCCAGCCAGACGCTGATGCAGTCGTGATGGCTGCTGCCGTGGCTGATCTGCGTCTGCGAGGCGGGCCTTCCCCTGCCAAGGCTGCCAAGGTTGCGTTGCAAGCGTCCCTCACCTCCAACCTTGAACCTGTGCCCGATTTGCTGGCGGGGCTGCATGCCAACCGACCAGCAACGCAGCGGCTGCTTGGGTTCGCAGCCCTTAGCGGTGGGGAGGAGGAGATCATCAGCCGTGCCCACGCGAAGTGCACAGCCAAGGGTTGCGATCTGTTGATGGCGAATCCCATCGACATCCCTGGCCAGGGATTCGGAGAGGCTCCGAATGGTGGTTGGTTGATCAGCGCCAATGGCGGCGTAGAGGTGGTGCCTGTGATGGACAAGTTCTGCTTGGCCCATCGGTTGCTGGATCGTTTGCTCTCCTTGCAGGAAGCCTGATCTCGATCCCTCAGGCTGCCATCTCGACTTGGGGTTGGTCGAGCATGGCGATGAAGGTCTTGAGCTGCAGGCTGGGGATGTAGGGCCATCCGCCTGACCGCTCAATCGCTTGAAGCAGGTTGAACAACTGCTGACGATCTTCCGGCAGGCTGCTGCGGAAGGATCCATCTTGAATGTCGCGATGCAGGGCTTCGATGCTGCGCAGCATCGTGAGCAGAGCTTGGGGCCGCCCCTGAAGATGGCCGGCCAGTGCATTCAGTTCTGCCAACAGTGCTTCGAGTCGTTCCTGCTCAGCTGAAGGCAGTGTTTCGATCTCAGGACTGAGGACGGACAACGCGACGGGTTGTTTACAGCTGCGAAAGGGTACCCGGAACAAGCGTTTGCCACCTGTAGGATCCGCCTGATCGGTGGATACCGTCATCATTCGGCCATTCGGCTTCCTTTCATGAGCATCCGTCCCCTGCTGGCCCTGGTGCTGGCTTTCTGTCTCACCGTGGTGACCGCCTGCAGCGGTGGTGCCCAGGCTGTTGACAGTTCCAACATCACTTACGACGACATTCGCAACACCGGCAAAGCGAATGATTGCCCAGTTATTTCTGATTCCGCCCGCGGATCGATCAGCCTCACCCCCGGTGGCTCCTATGAGCTCAAGGGCATCTGCATGCATCCCACAAGGGTTTTCGTGAAAGGTGAGCCCGCGAACAAGCGTCAGGAGGCTCAGTTCGTTGAGGGCAAGATCCTCACTCGCTTCACCTCCAGCCTTGATGAGGTGTACGGCAACCTCACCGTGAAGAGCGACGGCATCAATTTCAGCGAGCAAGGCGGTATCGACTTTCAGCCGATCACCGTGCTGGTTCCTGGCGGTGAGGAGTACCCCTTCACCTTCTCCAGTAAGTCGCTTGAAGCCACAGCTGATGGCGCTGCCATCACCACCAGTACTGACTTCGAAGGCACCTACCGCACCCCCAGCTACCGCACGAGCAACTTCATTGATCCCAAGGGTCGTGCCCTCACCACCGGTGTGGACTATCCCCAGGGTTTGATTGGTTTGGCTGGTGACTACGAGGAACTGGATAGCGAGAACATCAAGCGCTACATCGATGGCGTGGGTCAAATGACCCTCTCGATCACCAAGGTGGATCCAGAAACCGGCGAATTCGCCGGAGTGTTCTCTGCCACCCAGCCTTCCGACTCCGACATGGGAGGACGCGAGATTGTCGACGTGAAAATCAGTGGTGATCTTTACGGACGTCTGGAAGAGGGCTGATCACAAGCCGAACACCTGCCAGATCGTAAGGGGGGCCAATGGCCCCCCTTTTTTTGTGTCGTCTGTGAGAATCCCCCATTGTTTCCCTCCCAAGCTCAGCCATGACTGCCAGCTCTGCTCCGAACAGCGTGATCGCTCCTTACGGCGGCACCCTGGTGGACCTGATGGTCTCCGATGCGGAACAGGCAGCAGTGAAGGCTTCAGCCACGAAGACCTTGGAGTGCTCCGATCGCAATGCTTGCGATGTTGAGTTGCTTGTGGTGGGTGGCTTCTCCCCTGAGCGGGGGTTCATGCATCAGGCCGATTACGACTCCGTTGTGGCGTCTCATCGCACCACGTCGGGATATCTGTTCGGCCTGCCGATCGTGATGGACACCGATTGCGACGATGTTGCGGTCGGCGATCGGGTGCTGCTCACCTACAAGGGTCAGGATCTGGCGGTGCTCACTGTTGAAGACAAGTGGGAGCCCGACAAGGTGGTGGAAGCCAAGGGTTGCTATGGCACCACGTCGATTGAGCACCCCGCCGTTCGCATGATCACGATGGAGCGGAAGCGGTTTTATTTGGGTGGGCTGATCCAGGGTCTTGCACTGCCCAAGCGAGTCTTCCCCTGTAAGACGCCTGCTGAGGTGCGTGCAGGCTTGCCCAGTGGTGAAGATGTTGTGGCATTCCAGTGCCGTAACCCCATTCACCGTGCCCACTATGAGCTCTTCACCCGGGCGCTGCATGCCCAAAACGTGAGTGAGAACGCTGTGGTGCTGGTGCATCCCACCTGCGGCCCCACCCAACAAGACGACATCCCCGGGGTGGTGCGTTTTCAAACCTATGAACGTTTAGCGGCTGAAGTGGATAACGCGAGCATCCGCTGGGCGTACCTCCCTTATGCGATGCACATGGCTGGCCCGCGTGAGGCTCTGCAGCACATGATCATCCGCCGCAACTACGGCTGCACCCACTTCATCATCGGCCGCGATATGGCTGGCTGTAAGTCGTCGCTGAACGGCGATGACTTTTACGGCCCTTATGACGCTCAGAACTTTGCCAAGGAGTGTGCTGTTGAACTGTCGATGGAGACTGTTCCTTCCCTCAATCTTGTGTTCACGGAAGAAGAGGGCTATGTGACGGCTGAGCATGCAGAGACCCGTGGTCTCCATGTCAAAAAGCTGAGCGGCACCCAATTCCGCAAGATGCTGCGCAGCGGTGAGGAGATCCCGGAGTGGTTCGCGTTCAAGAGCGTTGTTGATGTGCTCCGCTCCGCCTGATCCCTGAGCATCTCCATTAACATTCCTTCATCAGAGGCAAGAGAACCTTGAACAAGCGTTGGCGCAACGTTGGGCTTTACGTCCTGCTTGTGGTCGTGGTCATAGCGGTGGGAACAGCTTTCCTTGACCGTCCAGACCCTGCGACCGCAGCCCGTACCCTCCGTTACAGCGATTTCGTGGAGGCGGTTCAGGAGGATCAGGTCAGTCGGGTGACCATCTCTCCAGACCGCGCCTCAGCGTTGATCGTGGAGAACGATGGCCGACGCGCCGAGGTGAATCTCGCTCCGGACAAAGATCTGCTCAAGTTGTTGACCGATCACAACGTGGATATCGCGGTGCAACCCACCCGAGAACAGGGTGCATGGCAGCAGGCTGCTGGCAGTTTGGTGTTCCCCTTGTTGCTGCTTGGTGGATTGTTCTTCCTCTTCCGCCGTGCCCAGGGCGGAGGCGGTGGCAATCCAGCCATGAACTTCGGCAAGAGCAAGGCTCGTGTCCAAATGGAGCCTTCCACTCAGGTCACGTTTGGAGATGTGGCTGGTATCGAAGGAGCCAAGCTTGAGCTCACTGAGGTTGTCGACTTCCTCAAGAACCCCGACCGCTTCACCGCTGTTGGCGCAAAGATCCCTAAAGGCTGCCTTCTGGTCGGTCCTCCCGGTACCGGTAAGACCCTGCTCGCCAAGGCTGTGGCGGGTGAAGCGGGTGTGCCGTTCTTCTCGATCTCCGGCTCGGAGTTTGTGGAGATGTTCGTCGGTGTTGGCGCCAGTCGTGTTCGTGACCTCTTTGAGCAGGCCAAGAAAAATGCTCCTTGCATCGTCTTTATTGACGAAATCGATGCCGTTGGACGCCAGCGTGGGGCAGGTTTAGGCGGTGGCAACGACGAACGTGAGCAGACCCTGAACCAATTGCTCACAGAGATGGATGGGTTCGAGGGCAACACCGGCATCATCATCATCGCCGCCACCAATCGTCCTGATGTTCTGGATGCTGCTTTGATGCGTCCTGGTCGCTTTGACCGACAGGTCACTGTCGATCGTCCTGATTACAACGGTCGGCTCCAGATTCTCGGCGTTCATGCCCGCAGCAAGACGCTGTCCAAGGACGTCGACCTCGACAAGGTGGCCAGGCGAACGCCTGGCTACACCGGGGCTGATTTAGCGAACCTTCTCAACGAAGCGGCGATCCTTGCCGCACGTCGTGGCCTCACGGAGGTGAGCAATGACGAGATCAGTGATGCAATTGAGCGCATCATGGTGGGACCCGAAAAGAAAGATCGGGTGATGACGGAACGGCGTAAGCGTCTCGTTGCCTATCACGAGGCAGGCCATGCTCTGGTGGGAGCTGTGATGCCTGATTACGACGCAGTCCAAAAGATCTCGATCATTCCTCGTGGCAATGCCGGCGGTCTCACCTTCTTTACGCCCAGTGAAGAGCGGATGGAGTCGGGGTTGTATTCCCGCACCTATCTCCAGAGCCAAATGGCAGTGGCCCTTGGCGGTCGTGTCGCTGAAGAAATTATCTATGGCGAAGACGAGGTCACAACCGGAGCGTCCAATGACCTCCAGCAGGTTGCTCAGGTTGCCCGTCAGATGGTGACTCGCTTTGGCATGAGCGACAAATTAGGACCCGTCGCGCTTGGTCGCGCTCAGGGCGGAATGTTCCTCGGACGCGACATCGCAGCCGAAAGAGATTTCTCTGAAGACACCGCGGCCACGATCGATGCCGAGGTCTCTGAGCTTGTTGATGCCGCCTACAAGCGCGCAACCAAGGTGCTTCTCGATAATCGGGCAGTGTTGGATGAACTGACAGAGATGCTTGTTGAGCAGGAGACAGTCGATTCCGAGGAGCTGCAAGAGTTGTTGATTCGCCGCGACGTTCGCGTTGCCGAATACATCTGATCGATCGCGTCCTGATCGGATCAACTGGACTGATCGCCAGCACCAGTTGATCCGATCTCTGCGTGAGCAGCCCTTTCTGGTGGTGCTTCGCCCCTCTCCTCTCGATTGGTCAGTGGAGACGTTTGATCAGGCACCTCTGCTCTGTGTGATCAACCAACTAGTCGAGGCTGGAGTTCACCACATCGAAATCGCCTGGACTCCTCATTGCCGCTGGGGTGAGCTGATCTGCTGGCTGCGAGACCGCTATCCAGCCCTGCGGCTAGGAGCTGCATCGGTGACGCGACGGGAAGCGTTGGAGATGGTGATCGACCTAGGCATGGCTTATGCCATGTCTCCTTGTTTTGATCCATCTCTACTTCGGTTGGCCCGTCGCCATGGCCAGCTTCTGGTCCCCGGGGTGTTTTCGCCGTCGGAGGTGCAGCAGGCCGTCGCTTTCGGATGTGAGCTCGTGAAGCTTTTCCCTGCAGCCACAGTGGGGATCAACTATCTCCGTCAGTTATCGGCACCGCTTTCGCCGTTGCCTTGCATGATCGCGGCGGGTGGTCTCACGGCAGCAGATCTGGATCCTTGGCTTGCGGCGGGGTATCACGCCTTGGCCCTTGGTCGCGGTTTGATCGAAGGCGAAAAGCTCGATCAAAGCCTCCTTTCATGGTTGGGATGAGAATCAAGTGCTACAGATGAGATAGATATTCTTTGTTCGATGTCTCAGCTGTCGATCAAGCTGTCCGATAAGGCTGATGCCTTGATCGCTCAGCTTCAGAAGGAGATCTTCAACCGTCGCCGCAAAAAAGTCACCGCGGCGGGTGTGGTGGAGACCCTCGTTGAAAGTGGTGCCCGCTCCCAGTCCGACAAGCGTTTCGCTACGTCTTGGACCAATCTGATCAAGGACATTGAAAAAGCGGCGAAGCTCGCCAATGCCCATGGCAGCAAGCCATCGTCGTTGAGTGATGCTGAATGGGCGATGGTTCTGAACCATCGACAGCGCTCCGCTAGCGATGGTTCAGCCTCCAAGTCGGCACCTCGCAAACGCACGAAAGCCGCTGCGAAGACCAAGGCCTCAACAGCAACAGCTGCTAAAGCGGTCGCCAAGGTTGCCAAAACCGCTAAGCCTGCGACCAAGGCCAGTGCCAAGACCTCGAAGTCGGCCAAGCCTGTGACGAAGGCGAGTGCCAAGACCAGCACGAAGACCAGTTCGAAGGCCAGTGCCAAGACCGTGCGTAAATCGGCCTCGACGACCACCACATCCGCGACCCGTAAGCCAAGGCCAGCCAAGCGGGCCCGCAAGGCGACCAGTGGCACTGGCACCACGTCGGTCGTCAAGCGCATGGCCAAGGCCGCCGGTCGCCTCAGCAGTAGCAGTGCTCTTGCGACCAGTGGGATCAGTTCGCCAGCCCGAAGCTGATTCGATTGGCGCTGGATTCGTAGTGCAGCCTGAGGCGACTCACCACAGACTGCACTGCCCCTGCTGACGCAGCAGGTGGTCGGCCAGCACCAAGTTGACCATCGCTTCCACCATCGGCACAGCCCTTGGCAGCACGCAAGGGTCATGCCGACCCTTGGCAGCAAGGGTGGTGGCTTCTCCAGCCGAATTGATGGTCGTCTGTTCCTTGCGGATCGTTGCCGTTGGTTTGAAAGCCACGCGGATCAGGATTGGTTCGCCGTTGCTAATGCCTCCCTGGATGCCTCCAGAGTTGTTGGTGGCCGTGCGTAGGCGGCCGTCTTCGCTCGGCAGGAAGGCATCGTTGTGTTCACTACCCCTGAGCAGGGTGCCAGCAAATCCGGATCCGATTTCGAATCCCTTTGTGGCCGGTAGAGACATCACCGCTTTGGCAAGGTCAGCTTCCAGTTTGTCGAACACCGGCATGCCGAGACCTACGGGGGGATTGCGCACCACACATTCGATCACCCCTCCGCAGGAATCTCCTTCGCGGCCGATCGCTTCGATCCGTTCGATCATGCGTTCAGCCATCGCTTGATCCGGGCAGCGGACGATATTGGCTTCAACCGCGTCGGGCTCCACACTGGCTGGGTCAATGCTGGCTTCCAGGTCATGGATGCGTTTGACCCAAGCGATCACCTCGGTGCCCCCGGCCTTGTGCAGAAGCTGGCGGGCGATGGCGCCAGCGGCAACCCTGCCGATCGTTTCCCTGGCGGATGCACGGCCTCCTCCACTCCTGGCTTGGATGCCATATTTCAATTGATACGTGGCATCGGCGTGTGAGGGGCGGAAGGCTATTTCCATCTCCCTGTAATCCTGAGGACGCTGGTCTTTGTTGCGCACCACCATGGCAATCGGCGTTCCAAGGGTCTCGCCGTCGACCAGACCACTGAGGATTTCCACCTGATCGGCTTCCTTGCGTGGGGTGGTGATCTTGCTTTGGCCTGGCTTGCGCCGTTCGAGATCTGCCTGGATCGCGTCTAGATCAAGCCTGAGGCGGGGTGGGCATCCGTCGACGATCACGCCGACACCACCCCCATGAGATTCCCCAAATGTGCTGATCCGGAACAGTGTGCCGAAGCTGCTTCCCATGCCTCTCTCTACCTGGATAGAGCTGGATAGAGCGTAATGAGTCGTCTGTCAGGTCTGAGCTGTTGAGGTCAGACCAGATCCGTGAGCGCGCCTTCTGGCCATTCTGATTGCGGGAGTTCGTGCAGCATCGTGAAGTCCTCGAAGGCGAAGCCAGGTCCGACGCAGCAACTCACCAGGGAGTAGGGGCCCTCAGGCCTGGCGGCCTGCCAGTGGTTTGCTGGGATGACCTGAACTGGCTGCTGCAGTGACAAAATCTGTCGTGATGCTTCTCCTCCTGTCTCCGGCAGGTCCCAAAGGCTGAGCGGTGCCCCTTGAAGGTGGATCCAGACCTCATCGGCGTGGCGCACCTGATGCCAACGGCTGGTGGAGCCAGCTTTCAGTAGAAACAGGATGGTGGTGAAGCCTGCGCGTTTAGCTCCATCGGAGCGGGTGACGGTTTGGGAGCTGCGATGGATCTCTCTGTACCAACCCCCTTCGGGGTGGGGCTGCATCTTCCACTCCTCGATCAAGCCTTCGACCACTGCATTGGCACTGTGTTCGCTCGTGGGGCCTGCTTGGTGGTCTGTCATTGTCTCCCCGCTTTCACTACTTGTAGCCCGTCTGCCCAGCGCGTGAAGGCGTTTCGCTTTGGTACCGAGTTGTGGGTCCGGATGCCCCGGTTTGCTGGTGCACCTGCCGATGCAGCGGTGAGGCTGAGCACAGCCCCTTTGGAGGTGGTGGAAGCATCGCCTTCAGTTCTGTCAGGTCGTGCCCTCTGTTTCTGGAAGCGGTGCTGTACTCAGAATCCTTGCTGCCGTTACCAGCTCATGCAGAGGGCCTAAGAATTGGATGGCCTCCGCTTGGGGCTCTCTTCTATGGGGGCTGTTAGGGAATCGGCGTGTTGGTAACACTGCGAATCGTCTGACCATCCGCAGACACCGTCACGGTTGTGGTCACCGTGGGAGTGACGGGATTGCGCTGTTGCCAGCCTGGTGGCCCACCGCGGAAGCTGAAGGTGTAGCCGTCTGGTGTTTGACGCACCAAACACTCGGGCGCGCCAGTGCTGTACATGCAGCGATCGGCTCTGTAGCCGGACACTCCACCATTGAGGGTTTCGGCACGCATGCGCGCCAGATTGGCGGCTTTGGTCTGGGAGAGCGGCAGCGCACCGGGCTCGCCGTTGCTTGGTAATGCGGCGGAGAGTGTTGCGCCAAGGAGCACCAGGCTCGCCAGACGGGCCGCTTTGGCAGGTTTGAGGATGGTTCGGAGAAAGGGAGTCATCGCTCCGATCTTGGCGTTGGCAGCTTGCACAGATAGGTCTGGATGGGCCTTGAGGTCTGACCGGATGTGACTGCAGCAAGGGCGGAGTGCTCTTTCAGCCGCATACCCAAGTGTTCTGTTCCTCCGTGCAGGGGAGGTTGCTGGTGGAGCCATCGCCCCAATAAATACGCAGCCGGTCATCGACGGTGCCCAGCCGCAACGTCAGGGATTTCACAGGGCCAGCCGGTGTTTTGTCGCCTGGATCCGGGCCTGGAGAAGGGTCTTGGTCCAGACGCCTTTCCAGCTGCTGAAGGCGATAGTCAAGCCGCTGGATGGCCTCTGTCTGGTTGACCGCCTCGGAGGATGACTGCTTTGGACTGCAGCCCACCGTGATGAGCCCGACGATGCCAATCAACGCCAGACGTTTGATGGTCTCGGCTCCGGGACGAGACGGGGTCGCAGGGTTCATGGGTGGCTGCGGTAGTGCCCAGTTTGCTGCTTCAGCAGGGATAGACCAGGCGTTCGCTCCAATAGACAACAGCGCCTTGTGCTTCCAGTTCAAGACGGCGGTGGCGAGCCTGGTGGAAGGGGACGGTCTCCTCCAGGCGTCGTCCGGCATGGAGCCAGCGGATCAGAACCACGAGGTCACCGAATCTCAATCCGAGAATCTTAAGTCTTTGTTGACTTCCCTTTGCTCGGGGCTGGGCCTTTGGTTTGGATTTGCTCAAGAACTCTTCACCGATTCCGGCTTTTCCTTCGCCATTGGGGGGCGTTGGGCGAAAAGACGCCCCCCAATGGCGCTCCGTCCAAGGGAGAGGCGATTTACACAAAGGTCTCTTTACAAAGCGCAATCTTGCGTTACATTGCTTGAGGCAGGGCATTCCTGCCCTTCCGTAACCGTCTCTTCGGAGACATTATTTCCGTTCTCATGACCACCACCATCCAACAGCGCTCCGGCGCGACTGGCTGGCA
>NZ_UCNN01000014.1 GCF_900473935.1 Synechococcus sp. UW105
GATGGGGGTGATGAGTGAGGTGGGATCGCTCCCTCCGATGCATTCACCATCTCCGGAATCACCAGCTGACCTGCTGATCTGACTCAAGCAGTGCTGTGAGCTTGCTCACAACAGCGCAAACACCAGTCAGTGTCTGGGCTAATAGCGCCTGAACACGTTGATCCCTACAACCTCCATGCCATGAAAAAACCCGCTCGTGGCGGGGTTAGAACAATTGTGTGTTGCCTGATCTTTCACCGGCTAGGGCGCTCATCCTTTTCGGCGATCTTCCTCGCCATAGGTCTTGGCGATGGATAAGTACTTGTCCGCAGAAGATCCGTCTGGGACATCAACAAGGGCTTCGAACATGGCGAATGCTTTCTGACCAGATGTGAGATCAAGAGCTTCTCCGCTTTTGTCGAATCGAAACCAATGCCTTTCGCCTGCAGGGATATGGACGAGATCTCCAGAATGAAAAGCTTTCTCCTGGTTTCCCACCCCGATCACGACTTCGCCCTTGATCACGAAATAGGTCTCGTCCCAGGGGTGTGAGTGGGCTGGTGTGCCATGCCCATTACAGCCAGCGACCAGTCCCAGCTCATAGCTGTTGCAGGCGGAACCCGATACAAGTGGGGTGATGTCAACACCAGCCAAGTGAAGGGCTTGCGGGCGTCCATCAGCAGGGAGGCTACCCATCACTGACGGAGTTAGCTGTGCATGATTCATGGCTTCTCTCTCGAACAGTTCTGTCCTAACTCCGAAGAGCAGACAAATTCAGTGGGGTAGTCCCCACTGAGTCGTACGGGAAGGCGAACAGATCACTGGTTCCATCCGCAGAAGGCAATCCAGCAACGCTTCTGAGGGATCCCCAGCCTGTCAACTGACTGATCAGAATGACTTCTCCGCTTTCACCGCTTCAGCTGATGACCTTCATCCCCTCCAGCTGTGAGCTTGCTCACAACAGCGCAAACGCCAGTCAGTGGCTGGGCTCACAGCACTGAATGGTTTGTGACGGCTGTCTGCTCATGTCCTCGATGCTCATGGCTCTGCACCTGCGTCACGTTCGGTCTCCGCTGCCTTGATGACCTGCCGTTGTTGATCTCAGCGATGATGACAATCCTTCGTTCTCTGCTCACTTCATGTCTGCAGATCAGGCCGATCCATCAGGTTTCAATCCACTGGCGATGGTGGACATGTGGGAAGACATGCATGCCCTCGTTGCCGAGTGGGAGTTGAAGCACCAGTCAACCCCGGCCGTGGCGGCCGCTGCATTTGAAGAATTTGCAGCGGCTTTGGTGGATCGTCCGACGGCTGAATCGGCTTAAGCGGCACTCATGTTTCGCTTTCTCCCCATTAAGGCTTAGGTGGTCGTTTCAGACTTGACGGCCTGTTCATGAATGGTTGCCACTGTGCTGTTGAGCTTGGCGATATCGCTGAGGCCATTGGCGTCAAACCAAGGTGCCGAGGCCCAATTAAAGCCTTCACCAAAAGTGTTGTCAGGGGCTGCGACGTACCAATGGCAGGCGACATCCGGCACATCCACTGCACAGTTTGACCAGTCGATTTGCTGCTGAGGCACTTGTACCCACATCACTGCGGCAATCAGGACTGAGAGAACACTGTGAATCACAACACCTCGTCATGGGCTGCGACCCTAACGCTTTTGGTTGCAAGCGTTGGTGTGCTGAGGCACGGATGCCTTCGGACGTGGTCGTTCGATGGAGAGGACGAACCAGATCCCTTCCAGGGTTGATTGTTTTGGCAGATGCTTCCAATTGATTTGGCCCCATTGCATCTCTCGTCTGCCCCCACTGCATCAAGCATGATCTGTGCTGGTGCAGCAACACAGATGTTGGCAATCACTGGAGAGAGTTCAATTTCCATTCCCGCCTGCTTGCGATCAGTGGGATGCAATGCAACAACTAGAGTGCAGACAAAAAGAAACCCCGCCGAAGGCAGGGTTTGTAAAATACATTCAGAAGTGTGTCCTTGTTGCCACCCTGAAAGTATTTTTCCTCACGCATTTAAATTACTTCCTCGACTTGAACAGCGCTAGTTCATGCTTGTGATTCTCAGCCTGTTCCATCACTGCCACAACTAGCAGTGGTGTCCCTAGGTCGTGTGCCTCTATCGATGGTGCTGTTCGCTCGAGGCGTCATGACCAGTCAATGGTTTCGAGTTCACCAGAGGGGCACATCGGTTCATGTTGGTAGTGCTTTGCGATCCGACGAGTCGCCCAACGCTCCATCACAAGATGAGAGAGAGACCCCACTCCGACCAGCTTTGTTAGCTGAGCTGCCCTGGCTTTGATCGGAGAAACGGTCATGAAGAAGAGAATGCCTTCTCTACTCATAGCCATCAAGTTCCCTTTTGCCATCACCCTTCTCCAAGATTCAGTTCACGACAGCCTTCGTGTCGAGCCCCATGCTTGAGCGATGCATGCTGTGATCGCTTGGTTGGGTGTCAACGTGCCTGCGTGACCAACCAAAACACCGCGATCAAGGCCTAGATGCCGACAGAAGGATGTCGTCATTCAGTGGTTAGAAGGTCCGGGCAATGCAGCGGAACCCCACGGGGCTTGTTGTTGTCAAAGCCTGAGCCCTCGATGCATTGCCTCCGACGTTTGCAAAGGCTTCTGTTGATGCCTCTGTGACACCCGGAGGTTTAGTTCCTGGATCGACTCAGGCTTTGGCCTTCGTGTCTGATCAATGCAGTTTGGGCGCTTGATGCTCTCCCAGGGGCCTGACGCATGATCTAGGCGACTAAATGGCGATACTCTTCCAGGCTTGTTGCCAACCGTCTGCGTGCTCTTTGAGCTTTTTGTCGGGCTCGTTCACGGGAGATTCCCAGGTCTTTAGAGATGGACTGTAGGGATTCATTGTTCACTGCATTTCTGACGAGGATGTCGTTGTCACTGTTGCGATCAGACTCGAGCCGGCTGCGTAGTCTCTCTTGCACTCCGTCCCATTGGAACTTCTCGACATCTAGTGTTGATGTCTCATCCCAAACCAATTCCCCAATGGTTGAGCCTTCACCGCTTGGGGCTCCTGATAGGTGTGCATCAAGGCTCCCTAGCCAGCGTGTCTGACGTGCTTTGTACAGATTCTCAAGCTGAGCTTCTGTGATCTTCAGCTCTTCGCAAATCACAGCCTTCGGGGTCTCCACTGGCAGTTGACTCAGTTTTGTGAGGAGAAGGTTCATATTGGTTGGCAGCCGGATAGAGGCAGACATCTGATCCAGTGCTCTTGAGATCGCCTGGCGAATCCACCAATAGGCGTACGTGGAGAATTTGTAGCCTTTTTCGGGGTCAAATTTCTCAACGGCACGGTTCAGCCCAATCGTTCCTTCTTGGATTAGATCCGGCCACTCCATTGCAGCTCCTCGCTGACGATGCAGGTATTTCTTCGACACGTTGACCACGAGGCGCAGATTCGCTTTGATCATCCGCTCCTTGGCTCTGCGGGCGGCACGCTTCTCTGAGGGTGAGGCATCTTCCGCAAACCCACGCTGAACCGCATTGCCCAGGCTGATCTCTTCCGCAGGCGTCAGCAAAGGGATCCGCCCGATCTGCGCCAGATAGTGGTCCATCTGGCTGGTGTTGGTTGAAGACATCTAACTGGTGTGAGTCAAAGCAGAGGGCCGTCGATGGAGGAGTCCAGGGCGTTTGCCTTGGCGCTGTACAGGTCGATCGCTTGAGGACGTGCTTTCTGTTAGGAAGACGCTTCGGCGGGATCCGACCGTGTTGATGGGTTTGAGGGCCAGCTGCATCTCATCGATGCTTAATACTTCAACGGCAATGAAGGCGTAGGGCCGGAACTCATCGGTAAGTCTTCCGCTTTCTGTCTTCGGCTCCTGACCTGCGAGCTCGCAGGGTGCTTTCATCTGTGCCTGTTCCCAAGAGTTCCATTCGCTTTTCTTCCCGGAGTAGTGCTCTCGGCCCTCTTTTCTCTCCACCTTTGTAGGGTTTGGAGAGTGATCCATTCGATCTGGACGTTGTTAATCAACTGTGGATGATGGCTGTTGTTTCAGCTTGCAGTCCTTCGCTACATGTTCTCTTGTGTTCGCCTCAACCAGTGTTCACAGACCAGAGAGTCAACCTGGGCATCCCTTCTCGCTCCCCATCGTTGGTCTCATTGGCTCACATTTAGATAGTCGTGTCGTCCAGCGATGACTACAACAAACCTCTCGCAGGTGATCAACCTCTTTCCCTTCGTCCTTCCTGAAGGTCTTGGCTGGGCGCTCGGTTGTGTTCTCTTGGGTCCTGACCGTTGCGCCAAGGCGTGAATAACCAGAAATTACCCAACACCAGGCCGGCGGTGATCATGACCGCGAAGAGCTGTTCCAGCCTGTTCGCTAACACCCGCTCTCTTGATCACTGGCCTGATCATCAGCCCTCAGCGCTCGCGCTCCTTCAACTGGTTCTAGTTCTGTTGCGATGTGGTCGTGGTAGTCCGCTTTGGCTAGCTGTGGAGTAGTCCGTTGGTTGGAGTGGGGTCATGAGCGTGATCAAGCTTGGTGAGCAACGCCCGAAGCTGGAACGGATGGCGCGCCACTGGCCTCGCAATATTCAGGAGTATTGGCGTCAGGAGGAAGAACGACATCTTGGCCTGCCTGGAAAGCTATTGGCTGAGTCGATCCGTATCGATGCAAGGAGCCGTTCTCAGCACTACGCCTTTGCCAAGCGCAAGAGCTATCAGGTCCCGCCGAATGGGATGTCTCACTAGATCTCTTCGCAGTGACGTCCGGGTGCTTCTTTACGGAGTCGGCTTAATGCTGGAACTGGAGGCACTCCAATCGGCAGATCGAAACGACACATCCGCACCGCCTGCTCGTTTGAGCTCATGCATCCCTTCGAGCTGGTTGTAGATCGAGACCAGTTGGCGTTGGATGTGGTCGGTATGCGGCAGTCCGTTGAGTGTGTGAAGGGCACGCTCGAGGCTTGCTTTGGCATCCATCAACAGCCGGCAGTCGGGGGTTCCAGGTTCGTAGGCCATCCAAGCGATCCAGACCTCACTATTCAGGCCTGGAGCCGCATCTTTTGATGTATTAAAGGCCACTTTTTAGTTCGTTCTGGCACAACGCTTCCCCTCTTCTCATCGAGATCACAGGCTTTGTTCGTCTGAATGACCGACTCCAAATCCTGCTTGCACCGCAAGTGCACGCACCACTGTGTTTCGCCAGTTGCTGGATTCATGTTTCGGCAGAAGCTCTTGGTGATGGCAGCCTGAGGCTGCTCAGCCATGACAGCAGTACGAGTAGAGAGGATGTCCATAGGCAGGCTTGCATGCCTGCCTGCTCGGACCCTCCAAGCATGAAGATCGCTCCGGAGAGCAGCGTTCCTACCAGGCGGCCAGCAGCATTCGCCATGTAATAGAAGCCAACATTGAGACTCACGTTCTCCTGGTCGGTATAAGCCAGCACCATGTAGGAGTGAATCGACGAATTCATCGCGAACACCACGGCAAAAGCCGTCAAGCCTGCGGTGATTGCGAGCGACACGTCGACGTTTCGCCAAAGGGCAACAGCAAGCAACGCCGGGATCGATGTCAGCAGCGCACACCAGAATTGGATGGCCGAGACTCCCGGACTGCTCGTCTGGCCCCACAGCTTTCGTAGCCCCGGCGCTGATCCCTGGACGATGCCATAGCCAATCACCCACAGGCCGAGAAAGCCACCGATTTCCCAGAAGGTCCATCCCAGGGATGCTTCGAGAAACACTGGTAGGGCCACCACAAACCAAACATCACGGGCTCCAAAAAGGAAGAACCGAGCCAACGAGAGCATGTTGATGCCCTGTGATTGAGAGAAAAGCGCCGAGAACGCAGGCTTGGCTTTCATCTTGCCGATTTCACCCGGCAGAACCAGTGTCAACAGGAAGGCCATAGCCAGTCCGGCCGCCATCCAGCCCACGGCAGCATTGAAGCCGAAAGCGGTGAGTAGAACACCACCCAGGAAGAAGCCCACGCCTTTAAGCGCGTTTTTGGATCCCGTCAGGATTGCGACCCATTTGAAGAGTTGTGTTTCACCCTTCTGGCTGTCTTCTGGAGAAGCGGTCACCACGGTCTTGATGGCGCTCTTTGCGCTCATCTTGTTGAGATCTTTTGCGACGCCACTGATTGCCTGCGCCACCATGACGTAGACCACGCTCAATAATTTCGGCCAGGTTGCTGCTACTGGGATCAGCATCAGCAAAGCCAGGATTTGCAGCAAGGTGCCTACCCAAAGGGTGAGCCGTAATCCATAACGAGCACCGATCCAGCCTCCATACAAGTTGGTGATCACACCAAAGAATTCATAAAAGAGGAAGAGGAACGCGATCTCCAGCGTGCTGTAGCCAAGGGCATGGAAGTGGAACACCACCAACATGCGCAGGGCTCCATCGGTGAGTGTGAAAGCCCAGTAATTGGCAGTCACCACGCTGTATTGCTGCAGAGCTGAGAGTTTCATTGCTTGCGTCAGCCTTGTTCGTTGGCGACGACGTAACAAACAAGATCAGCCATACGGTTGCTATATCCCCATTCGTTGTCGTACCAGGCATAGATCTTGAGCTGGGTCCCGTCGACGACCATCGTCGAGGGGCCGTCGATGATCGCGCTGCGACTGTCGTTGGTGTAATCGCATGACACCAGGGGCCGGGTCTCGAAACCGAGGATTCCTTGCAGGGATCCGTTGGCTGCTGCCGCAAATGCAGCATTGACTTCTTCTGCAGTCACTTGGCGTTTCAGCTCGAACACTGCATCAGTGAGTGATCCGTTCAATAGCGGAACGCGTACTGCATGACCATTGAGCTTGCCGGTCAGCTCTGGAAAGATCATTGCAATCGCTTTCGCTGATCCCGTTGTGGTGGGGATGAGTGAGTTCAGCCCTGAGCGAGCCCGACGCAGATCAGTTTTGAATGCATCCACGGTCACCTGGGTATTGGTGATGTCGTGAATGGTTGTGATCATTCCGTGCTCGATACCGAAGTGTTCTTGCACCACTTTCACGACTGGGGCGAGGCAGTTTGTTGTGCAAGAGGCCGCTGTCACCAGTCGATTCACCTGCGGGTTGTAGCGATCATGGTTAATGCCATAGACGATGTTGAGCGCTTCTTCCCCAGCCACAACTCCTTTCACAGGACAGGCGACGACCACGCGTTTCAGCCCGATTTGCTCGAAGTAAGGATTCAAGTGTTCGGGGGTTTTGAACTTGCCGCTGGCTTCCAGCACCATCTCCACACCATGGGTCTGCCAGGGAACAGCGGTGATCTCTTTCTCTTGTGACCAGCTCACCGTGTTGCCATCAATGCAGAAGCCCTCGTCGGAGCTCTCCGCGTGGTGGTTCCAGCGGCCGTGAACAGAGTCGAACTCCAGCAAGTGAGCTCCTGCTGTTGCGTCACCACCCGGGTCGTTGATATGCACCAGTTCGATGCCGGGTCGTCCCCAGAGAGCACGGAAGACCAAACGGCCAATCCGACCGAAACCGTTGATGCCAAGACGCATGAGCTGATTGGCCAGCCGAGTGGCTAGACGGAATACATTGATCAAATGATCTTGATGCATCAAAAGTCTTTGATGCAAGTGCCTGGCTTACACGCCTCGATAGCGTCGAGCCTTGGCCCAGGGCGCTTATGCGGCCAGCTCCCCGTCTTCAGATGACTGCAGTCTTCCCCGCTTTGGATTCCGCAACGGCACGCAGCCTGTTAAGGGCCTTGGCAGACCCCTTGCGGTTGCAGATCATTGAAGCCCTGTCGGAGGGTGAGCGTTGTGTCTGCGACCTCACCGGTGACCTCGGGCTGGCGCAATCACGACTGTCGTTTCATCTCAAGGTGTTGAAGGACAGCGGCCTCGTGGCAGACCGCCAGAGTGGGCGCTGGGTGTATTACCGGCTTCAACCGCAGGCAATCGCAGCTTTGCAAGCTTGGCTTGGGGCTGTGGTGAGACGCTGCGAAGGGCGCGCTAGCTGTTGTGATGACTGAAGGTTTCTTTGCGGATCGGGACCTGCGACTGGAATTCCCTGCCACCTATCGCAACCGTGAGCCAATTGCTGCAGTCCTGGCTCGTTGGCTGCCTCAGAGCGGTCACGTGCTGGAAGTGGCTAGCGGTAGCGGCGAGCACGCGGTGTTCTTTCAGCAGTGTTTCCCTGTCCTCGTTTGGCACACCAGCGATCCTGATCCCGATCATCGGGCCAGCATTGCGGCCTGGATCTCTCACGAACACTTGGCTGCTCGCATGCCGTCACCTTTGCCCCTCGACGTGGCCTCCCGGCCATGGTCTTTGGGGGCATCACTTCAGGCAGATCTCGCCGCCATTGTTGCCATCAATCTGATCCATATAGCTCCTTGGGCCTGTTGCGAGGCTCTCTTTGCTGAAGCGGCTAGTCGTCTCCCAAAGAAAGCGCCCTTAGTGCTGTATGGGCCCTTTCGACGCAATGGATGCCATACCAGCGACAGCAACGCAGCGTTTGATCATTCCTTGCGCTCTCGCTCTCCGCTTTGGGGTGTGCGCGATCTTGAGGCTGTCGAGGCACTCGCTGCTCACTGTGGATTCAGGGCTGGCGAGGTGCGCTCGATGCCTGCGAACAACCTTGCGATTGCCTATCGGCGTTGAGTGCAGGGGGATAGGGCGATGCCGGGGCCACAGGTTGTGATCTTGCGGGGCCAATCGCTGCCAAGTCATGGCATCAAGAGCGGAGACGGCTTGGGGTGGCCCAGAAGATGCTGCCGGTGACTGCAAGTTTGCTTTGGAGCTGCCCAGCAGTTGCTCTGGAGTATCTACAGGGCTACTCTGTGGTTGCTGCGATCGGTGGATGAAGGGCTTGCCCCGCGAAAATCAGGTGAAGCTCACGGTGTCTGTTCCTCCGAGCCTGCATGTGCTGTTGCGCAGTTGGGCCCAATGCGAGGGACGTGAGCTCACAAGCGTTGTGCTGCAGTGCGTTGAGCTATCGGTTCGGCAGCTCAAGAGCAGTGGGTCCATCCCCGCAGGTGCTGTTCGCAATTACGAACTCGCTTGTGAAGAGCGGCTTTCGGCCAGTGGCTTGGGAGGTGTTTGATGAGCTCGCTTGACGTGATCGAAGCTGCTTTGGTGGCACCCTCGATGGAATCGGTGATCGCTGTCACCGAGCGCTACCAATATCTTGAGGTCCATCGGGACGCAAAGGTTTTCACGGCTTATCGCGAAGTCGACCACATGTTGTTGATCGGTTTTGCCCAAGCGTTATCCAGTGAGCAACGCGCAGATTTTGAGGCCCGTGGGTTTGTTCTATTCGGTGAGCGAGAAGGAACCCAGCGGGAGCATCGCTTGCTCTTGATGACACTCGAAGAAATTGGAATCTCTGCCAGCTACGGGCCTGAATACTTTGTGGCTTCAAAGTATTTGCTGCGCCATCTGCGCAATCTTGGCTGGCCACTTGGTGACCTCAAGGCGATGATCAGTGGGTTGCCCGGATCGAAGGATGGAACATCTCCTTCTCGTTGATCGATCGTTCAGTCAAAATATTTGTCTGCTCTAAAATTCCTTATACGAGCTTTCTTTCGTGCGCCGCCTTCTTCTCCCAATTGTCGCTGCTTCGCTTCTGTGTGGCTCCCCGGCTGAGGCTATTCCGGCCATGGATGGCTTGGAGATTCGCTTGCAAGGAGAGGCGAAGGGATGGCTCGATGCCACCTGTACCTATTACGGACTGGGCTGGATCGACCGGGCACAGGGTCGAAAGGCAATCAAGCGACTCATGCTTCTGATTACAGCGCACCACCTTGGCCATGCAGACGCTGAGCTTGCCAAGACCTCTGCCCTGGCTCGCGATCCCAATTGCAAAGCGATCTGGCCAGAGTCTCTGCACTAATCCAGGCCTGCATCGAAGGCCTGAATTTGATGGGGATGAGGGTGGTCATGGTTTTCTCGAGGCTTGAAGCAGCCAATGAGCTTGCCAATCCCATCGTTCCTCGAGGCCCCTTGTTGTCTAGACAGCTGTCAATTGATCTTTTCGATTGTTGCTTTCGAGGTCATGTTGAGCCCATAAGCTGACATGCGATGCATCAAATTGTTTTGATTGATCAAGGCTCAAGGCGAAGATGACGTCAGGCTCCAGTCTCCTGATGGCGATTCTAAATGTAATGGTCTGTACGTCTTTGATGTTCTGGGCGTCCATTGGTATCTTCACGCATATCGAGTGGTTTGAGAGCATCTTTAGGCGTGAGTCGGATGTCGTGGCTCGAATTCAATCAGTCACGTCTACTTCCGCCACTCGATCAAATCACAATGATTCAACGCTAACGTCGAGAAAAGGTTTTGTCTTTGCCTATTGGGATGAGGGTCGTGGCCATAGGCTGTCAGTAGCCAGGTCGATTGAGCAAGAGCAAAGTCCTCTCATTTTTAACCTGGCAAGTCTTGGCCTCGTTGCATTCACATCAGTGTTCTTCCTGATCGTTGTGAGCAAAGGATTGATTCATGCTTTGGGGCTGGCTTGATCGTCATGCAGTTGATATTTTCTGAATGAATGGAGTTTGAGGCAGAGGCCTCTTGGCCCCCGATAGCGAAGTCTTTAGGGAGGCGATTTGGTTTAGGTGCGCAGTCGCGTTTCGTTTGCCTCGGCCTCTTGGTGAAAGCAAGCGACTTTTCAATTGATGGTTGCTCTTAGGATCTCCAGGGTTAGTCAAGTTTGTAAAAGAGACGAGACTCAATATCTAAATCATCGTTGTCGTCGAGATTGTCTCCTTCTACCAGTTCAATGGCAAAGTCTTTGTCTTCCAGCTCATGCACAATCTTTTGGCCTTCCAGAAGGTTGTGAACGATTAGCAGGCGCTTCATTGGAAGAGGAGTCGTCGTCCAGCAGTTTATCTGCTGCCTTCCGTTCTGTTTGCTGACTAGTGCGCACCCTCAGGGCCTGGTTGTTTGATTGACCACCACTCTGGAATTGTTGAATCAGACAATTGCAAGAGTCCTCTGTTTTGATACCCAGCCTTTGGCAAAGCATGCTCTCACTCGCATGCTTCCTAGGTGATTTCTCATTACCCAAGTATCGCGGTTTGCACGATTGTCTGAAGATCATCTCGCCCTCTCCCCCCAGTTGATTCAACGCACTGCCATCAAGACTGCTGCGCAGTGGTTGGCGTGGCACTCCACGCTCCTGTCGCAACTGCTCACCTGCTTGGCGCTGACGCCATGTGGATCTAGCCAGGCATCAGGTCTCTGAGTCGGAGATCCGACCTTGCAACCGCCATTGCACAAGCGATTTTCCACTCTTGGTGATTTTGGCTTTAAAGGCAATGCGCCATTCGACCGATGCCTAGAACCCATCGGTTGGTGGACACTAAAACCATCAATCGGATTCGGAGGCGTCCCAATGCGTGACGACGGACCAACCGAGCACCTTCTAGAAGCTGCCTGACTGGCCCGACAAGCCAAACAGCCAGACGCTTCGACCCCCCCTATTCAGCCTTCTGAATACTGGGTTTAAGCAACACATAGAGCAGGGCCGTCTTTCTTTCGTGGAAGGCGGCTTTCTCTTTGCGGAGCTGTTCTCGCTGCTTGGTCTGCAGCATCGGCAGTGTTCCTTTCTCTGCAAGGGCAACTTGATTGACCTGCCTCGACTCATGATTGGCGGCTAGTCGGTCTGCTTCTGGGCTGGTACCTCTTCAAGGACAGCAGCCTCTGGGAGGTGAGCTGGAAGAGAGTGATCACTGTGGATTGGATGCTTAGGGTTCTTCGTAGCAGGGTCTTGTCGACCTCAGAATGATTGCGTTGCCACAAGCCTCCATGAGTGCAGGAGGCTCTTTCTCCCTCATGAGAGAAAGACGTTTCCGTTCAGCGACCTCTGCTGATGCACTGCTGGGCACCAGCAATTGCCTTTCCACGCTCTTTGCGTCAGGCAGCCAGCATGGATCAATTGAGGATGTGAGGGGCAATGGCAAGCAAGCGTGACGCATTGCTTTCGATGCTTGAGAGCAACCCCAATCACCCGAGCCTCAGCAGGCTGGTGGCAGCTGTGGAAGAAGAGCAACCTGCTGATCTAAACCTCGATGCAGAGCTGTTGTCTGGCGTTTGGGATCTGCGCTGGAGTAGTTCCAGTCAGCCTTGGCTGCGTCAGGCGCCCTGGCTTGAGAATCTTCAGATTTTGGATCCTGCGCAACAACGAGGCTGCAACCTGCTTCGTCTTCGCGGGCCCTTGGGGGCCATCGGTGCCATCAGCGTGCAGGCTGACCTGAAATTGATCGACTCCCAAAGGGTTGAAGTGCGTTTCCGTCAAGGAGGGTGGTTAGGTCCACGGATTCCTGGGATTGGCCAGATCAAGCTTTTGCGAGAGGTGCAACAAAGTTTCCCTGCTTGGCTGGACATCACTGTGTTGGACAGAGATCTGCGGATCTGTCGAGGCAATGCAGGCACCACCTTTGTTTTGTCGCGACGCGATGCGATCAGTGCTCAGCAATTTTTGTATTGAACAACTTGTTTCGCCAAAGCTTGATCAGTTCGCCCACCTGAGGCTGTGGTTGTACTGGGCTGAGCTCACATTGCTTTGCAGCTCCAAGCCATCCATTGCTTGACAGCCACCATCGTTCCTCGTTTGCTGATGACTAGCCGTGACATCTGAACTGCAGACTGGGTGGAGAGTGACTTAGGCGATGCCTCCTGATCTGGTGATTAACGGCAAGACCATCGCCGTGAATGCTCCCAGTGACGTCACAGTCGCTCAGAGAGTGGCCAAGCACATGCAGCGCAGGATCGACGAAGACGATTGGCGCCCTTATAAGAGCAAAGCCGAAGCAGTGGCCGCCTGGTCAAAGCTTGGTGGGATTCGCGTCAAGGTGATGCAGGCGCTCGCGCTTCTCTGAGCTCGCCGCACCCCAATGGCGGCCAACCGCGCCAAGACAATCACACCTGTTAATATTTCTTCATAATGGTTGGGCGTTCCGATGCTCTCTGCTCTCTTCCCGCTTGCTTACGCGGCAGTCTTGATTTGCCTTCTCCTGCAGGCATTTCGGATGATGCGAATGGCGACCAGCACAACTCCATCAGCAATGAGACGATTGCAGGACAGGACAGGTCTTCGGACCGTGCATCCCGAACTCTTGAATGAGCATGGGCAAATCACTGATGAAGAGCTGTGGACCGTGCGCTTCTCCGATCAAGAGGGTTTTGCTCCTTCTCAGGGCTGATTGATGTCCATCGATTCTCGGTGCAAGGAACAGCAGCGTGTCGCTGATCAGATGTTGATGGATTTCAAGTACACGGCACCAGGCTCTAAAGAGCAGCTCCGGTCGTTGATGACCCTGAGCTTCCTGGTCAGTATGTGGGGCGACTTTTTTAAAAACGAAGAGAAACGGATGAACTCGGCCTTGGCCTTAGAAGCCAGCAGCTGAGGTCCCTGTGCCTGGGGCGGCAAAACGTCTCCAGCAGTGAATGACCTAGTTGAGCGTGGGTCGCAGTTTCGTGTGTGTTCCTGCTGCTGGGCCAGAGCCGCCTTTTTGGAGACGATGGCTCTGTCGCTCCCACCTGGCAGAAGGCGCTGGCCTAAGACGCCCAGCACGGAACAATCCCCCAGTTGGGGGATGCGCAGATCTGAGCTCTGGGCTCAGATGGGGGTGGCTGAACTGCTGAGCTGATGAGCGCCGAAAAGGAAATCGATCGCTTGGAGCGTGAAATCAACCAGGCCTCTGGTCATGGTGGTGGAACGGATAAGCCTGGTTCGCTCCTGTCCGGTGGCGACGGGCAACCACCAAAGAAGCGTGGTGTTCGTCGTGGCAACACCGTGCTCGTTCTTGTCAGCGCACTTCTCTCCCTAGGCCTGGTTCTGCCGATCGCCAAGCGAATGGGCCAGTGCCACATCGATGCCCTCAGCAACGCAGCCGTAGGAGCTGCCATTGGCTTAACGGTGGGCTTTGGTCTTGGCCGGCTCAGGCCCTGATGCTTTTGCCATCGTGATCCAACCCTCTCTTTTGTGGCTATCTAAACAAGAGCAATCCCCCTCCCAGCATGGACCCAAGCCGTTTCACCGCTCTCCTTTTGGTCATCATTGGCGCTGTGGTTTTCGTCACTGCAGCTGAGCTATTCACCTTCTGGGTTGGTGAAGCTGCGTTGACTAGAACCAAAGCGAATTTTGCTGCGAAAGTTTCGTCTTTCAAACGCTCACTTCCAAGCCTCTCGATCAGGCCGCGTCGGAAGACTGCTTAGTCGCTCCATCAATACGACCAGGCTGTCTAAGCAGTATCAGCGTTGTGTTCAGAAACCTGGCGTATTTCTATCTTTTCCAGCTTACATTTTTTGTATTCCCCTGAATGAAATTGCTGAACACACATGTTTAGCAGTGCTTCTTGGAGAAGATCGAGGCCGCCCAGGCAACCACAAAGCCCCGCTTGTAGCGGGGCTTTGTGGTGTTGTGCCGGGGGATGGATCAGTCCTCACCTCCACTGACTGCCCTGCTTTTCCA
>NZ_UCNN01000023.1 GCF_900473935.1 Synechococcus sp. UW105
GCGCAAGCTGAATCGCAAAGTAAAGCCCCCGCCGCTAGGTGGGGGCTTTTTGTTGCCTCTGAGCCCAGCACTGTGACCGATGCCGAAGAAACGCATCGACGAAAGCCGCAGCTCAAGGCGATGCAGTGGTTGCCATCAGGGGAATCAACGCCACAGCTTCAGAAGGCGTTGCTAATCAGCAAGCTGGCGTACTGGTGCAGACATAGCCCTAGCGTTCGTGACTGCAAGGCCTTCAGCAAAGCCCCAAGTTGACATCAAGGCATAACGGATTCACCACTAAGGGTGCCTTTCTCCTCTTGGCATGATCCGCCTTCGTTCACTCTCCGCGGTGGTGGTCTTGGCAGGCACTGCAGCGCTGGGGGCGACCATCCCCTCACTGGTGCATGCCCAAGTACCGGCAGCTCAGATTCGGGCCCTCAACCTGGCGCGCAATACAGCCGTCACCGACAACGGTGGGCTCACTGTTTACCGGCCTGCACCCTGCATGTTCCAAACCAATACTGGAGGTGGCGACTGCCTCATCCAAAACAACGCCGACGGTTACACCTTCCAATTCCTGGGCGGACAGCCCGGCTGGCCTGAAGACAACAGCCAGCCCACCACGGAAACAGAGATCAAGATTGCCCCTGATGGCTACACGGTTGACAGCGTCATTTACAACGGCGCGCCTCGTTAATCGTCAGCTAACAGCATCTGGAGCGCCTCAGGAACGACCCCTTCCAGGGGCCAGACCTCACGTTCCGTGATGCTGAGTGCGATCCCTTTCTCCCCATAGGCCGCCTCGTTGATGAACACGGGAACCCTGCCATCCGGGCCCTCGTAAGGGATCACGCTGCCATCAGCCTTCAGGAACAGTGGATCGCCGCTCAACAACGGTTGCCAGTCCTGACCCTGACGCGCCGGATGCACGCAAGCATCAGGCCGCCCCTCGGGATCACGGGGAAGATCGAGGCTGCCGAGATGGCGATGCACGATCAGGGCCGAAGGGCACACCAACTGGTGCCGCCGCGCATCTGCGATCACAGCCAGACAGGCTTCCAGCGTGAGGCGCGTCTGTTCCACGATGCTTGCCTGAAGCAGCATCTGCGGCACCGGGCCGATCTCAATCACGACACCACAGGGCCAGCGCTCCACCAAGAACCCTTGCTGGGCCTGATCGGCCTCGTGCAGATAAACGGGCAGTCCAAGACGCTGCTGAACCGCAGCCGCAAGGGCCAAATCGGCCGGCCTGCGGCCGTAGACCACCAGCGAACTGCCCATGGCCGCCGTGGTGCTGTGCAGATCAAGGGCGACAACACAGCCCTCCGGCCCCTCCGGTCCAAAGCGACTGACCAATTCATGGGCGCGAACGATCTCTCGATCGAGCCGCGATGACTCGCAGCTGGCCATGGCTTGATCGTCCGCCCGTGCCAGAAGCTCAAGCCTGAAGCTGCGATTGAGATCCCGATCGAGATAACGGCGACCCTGCGCACGCGCCTCAGGGTTACCGATCACGGGCACTGGGGTGACGTCAGGGCAAGCAATCAGAGCCGGATTGCGCTGCCATTGATCCAGCAACCATGGGGCGTTGATCTCGTTGCCATGGGTACCGGCCACCACCAAAACGCGAGGGAGTGCCATTCACCAGATGCCAACACCTCCAGACTGACACTGTTGAACGCCGCGACCCATGGCAGTCCCCCCTTTAGTTGTTGCCACTGCCCGTGATGGCTGGCGCTGGCAATGGCGTCAATTAATGCAGGGGCTGGGGCCAGCTGATGCGGAAGGGCGCTACGTCCGCCCGCCCAGCGATCGACTCGAAGTCACGGTTCCCCCATCAGAGGAGCTGCTGGGTCGATCCATTCAGCAACGGCCGCGATTGGTGATCGGGCGCAGCTGCCCCTGGGCCCATCGCACCTGGCTGATGCACCGCTTGCGGCAACTGGAGGGAACGCTCACGCTGCTCACGGCCAAGGCGGATCACCGCGCCGGACGCTGGAGTCTTGCTCCCTCCTGGTTGGGCTGCGATTCGCTGCTGGCCCTCTACCGACACTGCGGCACACCGCCGCATCACCGTGCCACCGTTCCAGCCCTTGTCGATCCAGGCAACAACGCCGACATCACCCCCCGTCTGCTGGGCAATGACAGTGCCGCTCTCAGCGAAGCCCTCAACCATTGGCCTGGCGGAGACGGAGCAATGAATCTGGCGCCTAGCGATCTGCTGCCAGCGATCGAATGCTGGCAGTCCCTGCTGCAGCCCGCTGTCAATGACGGCGTCTACCGCTGCGGCTTCGCACGCACCCAGCAGGCATACAACGAAGCCAGCGCCGAGCTGTTCGCCGCCCTTGAACAAGTTGAAGCAGCTCTTCAGAGCCAGGGGCCATGGCTATGCGGTGAGCCGCTCACCATCGCCGATGTGCGCCTATTCCCCACCCTGATCCGTTGGGAACTGGTGTATGCACCGCTATTTGGCTGCAGTGCCAGACCGTTATGGATGTTCCCAGCTCTGTGGCGCTGGCGCCAACGCTTTTACGCCCTACCCGGAGTGGCCAACACCTGCGATGGCGAGGCCTGGCGCGCTGATTACTTCGGAGCGTTGTTTCCCCTCAATCCAGGTGGCCTTGTCCCAGCCGGGCCGGATCTGAGCACGCTGATCGGCCACCCAGGTCCAGCAAATTGAAGCCGCTGGCATGGTTGAGCTCAAACCACAACCACCGCCTGCCCCTCTGGGGCAGGTTTTTTGAATGCAGCATTTCCGCACAGGTCCGAGCACACTGGTGATCAGTCGCGCGGCACGGTCATGACCACGACTGATCCCCAGTTTGAAGGCGTTTATGGCCCCTACACCATCACGGAGCAAGACCGCCGGGATGTGCAGCGCTATCGCTTCGCCCTACTCGTGAGTGGCATCGCCTTCAGCGCCGGGCTCCTGCAATGGTGGCAACTGGGAGGTCAGCTGGCCTGGCTCTGGATCCTGCCCCTCGCCGCAGCCATGGGCCTGGCCCTGCACTGGATCCACATCTATTTGAAACCGTTGCACCGAACCCTGCAGCTGTTCTGGCTACTGGGTTGCCTCGGTTGGGCCGCACTGCTGGTGCTCGCCGGCCCGTCAAACGCGCTCAGCACTCTGCAGAGGCAACCTCTCTGGATCCTGGCGGTGGGCCCACTCTTTGCCGCCCTGGCCGGTATCGGCTTCAAGGAGTTCTTTTGCTTTCAGCGGCCTGAGGCAATCGGCCTCACCCTGCTGTTGCCCATCGCCTTGCTGGGACAGCTCAGCGGATTGCTACCAGCGGCCCTAAGCCTGGTGCTGCTAGGAGCAGCGGCGATGCTGTTGATCGTGCTGGCCTTACGTAAATTCGGCGGTGCGGCCGCTGCAGATGTCGGCGATAAGAGTGTGTTTGCTTATCTGGAGCAACAGCGCACGGCTGGAGCCCAGTGAGTCTGATCAGCCTGGTGGATGCGGAAAAAGATTTCGGCATCCGCACCCTTTTCGCCGCCCTCACCCTTCACATCGGCAGCAATGACAGGCTCGGTTTAATCGGCCCGAATGGCGCTGGCAAATCAACGCTGCTGAAGGTGCTGGCAGGAGACGAGCCGCTTGGTGGAGGAGAGCGGCGCTGTTCGCCACGGCTGCGCGTGGAGCTGGTTGGCCAAGACAGTGTGGTGCAGCCCGGGCTCACAGTGCTTGAGCAGGTTCTGGCCGGCTGTGGGGAGAAACGGGAACTGCTGCTGCGCTTCAGCGCCCTAACCGAAGCCGTGGCCCAGGAACCCGAAAACAGCACCCTGCTCACCGAGCTTGGCCACCTCAGCCAACGCATGGATGAAGCCGAGGCCTGGGGGCTGGAACAACAGTGCCAGGAGGTGTTGCAACGCTTGGGGATCAGCGATCTGCACAAACCGGTGGAGGAGCTCTCCGGCGGGTATCGCAAACGGGTAGGCCTGGCATCAGCCCTGGTGGCTTGCCCTGATGTGCTGTTGCTGGATGAGCCCACCAACCACCTCGATGCGGCCGCCGTGGAATGGCTGCAAAGCTGGCTGGATCGCTATCCAGGAGCGGTGGTGCTCGTCACCCATGACCGCTACGTGCTTGACCGAGTCACCCGTCGGATTGTGGAGGTAGCCGACGGCGAAGCCCGCAGTTACGACGGCAACTACAGCACGTATCTGCAACGCAAGGCAGAGCAGGATGCGGCCGATGCCGCCTCTGCGGCCAAGTTCAAAAGCGTGCTGCGCCGCGAGCTCGCCTGGCTTCGCCAGGGGCCAAAAGCCCGCAGCACCAAGCAGAAAGCTCGGCTGCAAAGGATCGAAGCGATGCGCGCCGCCCCACCCAAGCGCGCCAAAAACCAGCTCGAGATGGCAAGCGTGAGCCGCCGGATCGGCAAGGTGGCCATTGAAGCGGAGAACCTACGGGTCACCAACGACGGAACATCCAGTGGGACTGTGCTGCTCGACGACTTCACGTACAGCTTCAGCCCAGAGGATCGAATCGGCATCATCGGGCCGAACGGCAGCGGCAAATCGACTCTGCTGGATCTGATTGCCGAACGCCGACAGCCGTGCGGAGGAGAGCTTCGCCTCGGTGACACGGTGCACCTGGGCTATCTCGATCAGCACACCGATCTGCTCACCAGTGGCCGCGGGCTGGAGCGCAAGGTGATCGAATTCGTGGAAGAAGCAGCCTCCCGAATCGACCTGGGGGGCGAGCAGCTCAGTGCGTCGCAGTTGCTGGAACGCTTTCTCTTCCCTCCGGCCCAGCAACACAGCCCTCTGAGCAAACTCTCCGGTGGCGAACGTCGCCGGCTCACGCTCTGCCGCCTGCTCATCCAGGCCCCGAATGTGCTGCTACTCGACGAACCCACGAATGATCTGGATGTGCACACCCTGAGCGTGCTGGAGGATCTTCTCGAGGATTTTCGAGGCTGCGTGATCGTGGTTTCGCACGATCGCTACTTTCTCGATCGCACCGTTGACCGTCTCTTCTGCTTTGAAGAGGGCAAGCTCAAACGATTTGAAGGCAACTACAGCGAATTTCTCGACCACCGCCGGGAGCTGGAACGGGCCGAAGAACTCAGCCGCAACTCCACCAGCCGCGCATCATCAACATCAAGCGCAGGGCCTCGTGAGAAGGCAGCCACACCAACCAGCAACAAGCCCCGCCGGCGCAGCTTCAAGGAAGCGCGGGAGCTGGAACAACTCGACAAACAGCTGCCAGAGATGGAAACGCGCAAGGCTGCACTAGAGACAGCAATCGGCAGCGGCAGCGACGATCTCACCAGCCTCAGCCAAGAGCTGGCCACACTGCTGGAAACACTGGCCGAGGCAGAAGAACGCTGGCTTGAACTCAGCGAACTGGCACCTTGAGCCCGGAGCGTCTGCGACGACGCGGGTGGACGAGGGCCTCCCCAGACGACGGGGCCGGCCATTCACAGCTGGGAGGGCACTGCACCGTGCCCTCCCAGGGCTGGGGCTCCACCCGCTGACCAGCCTCCTCTGCCTTCTTCATCGCGGTTGGGCGGTAATCCTGAGCAGAGCGGTGCAACTGCATCTGATCTCCCATACGCCGCAGGTAAAGGTCATGAGACCAAATCACCTGGTTGTGTTCGAACGCCTCACAGGCAGCCAACATCGAACTGAACCGCTGGCTCACCAGACCGGACGGCGCACATTGTTTCCACTCCAAAACCTGCTGGAAGGAAAGACCTTCACGCCACTGGCGTTGTTCGGAGAGATAGCAGAACTCCTCCGGGCCGTTGATCCAAAACATCCGGCCTTCGTCATCCATGAAATGCCGGCCCTGGCGCTGCCTGATCCGAACCATGGGATGACTGCCCACTTCCTATTCAGCTGTTAGCGCCGGTCATGGCCTGCTGACAATGACGTTGTTACGGAAACGGAGTGGCACCCCATGGCCGTGGCGTCCGTGGAAATGAGCCGTAAGGTAATGAGCGTTGCAAGAAGGCGGTGCTGGCCGCAGCTCTCATGAAATCAATCGACGAGCACATTCAGAAGGACCAGACCGACCTTCAGGAAGCCCAGGCTGAAGGGAATGAGGCGAAGGTCCGCCACATCACTGAGGAGCTGGAGTCCCTTCAGGAGTACAAGAAGGAACATCCTGAAGACTCCCACGACCCCACACCCCTGGAGCTCTACTGCGAGGCCAACCCTGATGCAGACGAGTGTCGGGTCTACGACGACTGACCCAGCGCCAGAGACGAACAAAAAAAGCCTGCAGCTTTGTGGCTGCAGGCTTTTTTAATGGTTCAGTGCAGTCGCACACCACTGAGCGGGGAACTTTCAGAGCTCCTCGTCATATTCCGCCGGACTGCTGGTCAGACCGCAGACCACAGCCTCCTGAGGTTTCATCGGCTGTACCGATGCGATAGGACGACCACGGCGTCGCAGGGCTTCCACTTCGGCTTGGGTCTGGCAGCGGGCGATCAGCCCACCACGATCATCAAAACAGGTGAAAAAAGTCACAGCAGAGGATCAGCTCTGCTCCCTTTATTGCCATGGAGGTGACAAAGCACAACAGAGTGCAGCACCTTTTTTCAGACTCCGAGTTCCGCCCAAACGCTCTGAAGAAGACGATCCAGACCTTGGCCCATGGCCGCAGAGGTCAACATCACCGGTCTGCCACTGGCCTCCTCGAGACGCTGCCGCTGCTCTTCACGTTCGTCCTCATCGATCAACTCCAACTTGTTCAGCACCAGTAAGCGCGGACGATCCACAAGACCGTGGCCATAGGCCTCCAACTCCTGTTCCACAACGCGGAGGTCTCCCACAGGGTCCTCTGAGCCACCGTCCACCATGTGAACCAGCAACCGCGTGCGTTCAATGTGGCGTAAGAAGTCATGGCCGAGGCCGGCGCCTTGGGCAGCACCAGCGATCAAACCGGGAATATCAGCAAAGACAGTGCCATCTCCTGTCGGACGACGCACCACACCAAGATTGGGCACCAGGGTGGTGAAGGGATAGTCGGCGATCTTGGGTCGCGCTGCTGAAAGCACGCTGATCAGCGTGCTTTTCCCCGCATTCGGCAGGCCAATGATCCCCACTTCAGCAAGCAGTTTGAGCTCAAGCTGTAAGGGCCATTCCTCACCCTCTCGGCCTTCCGTGCATTTCTCCGGTGCTCGATTGCGATTGCTGAGGTAATGAGCATTGCCGAGCCCACCGCGACCACCGAAAGCCACCACTAATTGCTCACCGCTGTCTGTGAGATCTCCCAGCAGGATGTCGGTTTTGAGATGCCGGACCTCCGTTCCACATGGCACCTTGATCACCAGATCTGGGCCTGACGCACCCGTGCAGCGATTCGGCCCACCCCGGCGCCCATCAACGGCCGGGAAGAGACGTTTGTATTTGAAATCCAGGAGTGTTTGAAGGTTCGCATCCGCTTCCAGCACCACGTTGCCCCCATGGCCCCCATCGCCGCCGGATGGACCACCAGCAGGCACATATTTCTCGCGCCGGAACGCAACAATGCCATCGCCTCCACGGCCTCCGCGCACGGTGACTCGGGCTTGGTCAATGAATTGCACGTCAAGCGTCGGGCAGGGCCAACCATCAACCCTAAGATCGCGGCATCCTGGATCTCAGCAGTGGCAGGCGTTCGCTTTGAGGGGCTGAGCAAAACCTATCCCGGCCGTGGTGAAAACCAACCCGTGGAGGTCATCCGGCAGTTGGATCTCACGATTCAGGATGGAGAGTTCCTGGTCTTGGTGGGGCCTTCAGGCTGCGGCAAAAGCACCCTGTTGAGACTGCTTGCTGGCCTTGACTCCCCGACAGACGGAGAGATCCGTATTGGAGATCGTCCGATCACCGACCTCAGGCCGGCCCAGAGAGATGTGGCAATGGTGTTTCAGAGCTACGCGCTCTATCCCCACCTCAGCGTGCGCGACAACCTCAGTTTCGGCCTGAGGCGCAGCAGAGCTCGCACCAATCTTCAGCAACTGCAGGATCAGCTGCATCGCCGCACCCGTGGCCTACCCCAGCCATTGCGCATCCCCTCGCAGCGCGAGAGCAAAATCGAACGGCGCGTCAACGACGTGGCAGCAGCCCTTGAGCTGGACCATCTCTTAGACCGCCGACCGAAGGAGCTGTCCGGTGGCCAAAAACAACGCGTTGCTCTCGGACGAGCCATGGCACGCCAACCGGCGGTGTTTCTGATGGATGAACCCCTCAGCAACCTGGATGCCAAATTGCGTGCCAGCACGCGGGCCCGGATCGTTGGCCTGCAACGGCAGCTAGGAACGACCACCCTTTATGTCACCCACGATCAGGTTGAGGCCATGACGATGGGACATCGCATCGCCGTTCTGAATCAGGGCCGATTGCAACAACTCGGCACGCCCATGGAGCTCTACCGCTGGCCCTCCAACCTCTTTGTGGCTCAATTCATCGGCAGTCCTCCGATGAATGTTCTGCCGGTGCAGGTGGGAGCAGGCTCCACGCTGATTCTTGGCGACAAACGTCTCACACCTGAAGGGCCGATCGCGGCAGCCCTCCCCAGCCTCGAAGGCAACACCCTGACCGCCGGCATCCGCCCCGAGCATCTGCAGGTGGCACCTGCCACCAACCGCAACCTGCCGGCAGAGGTCAGCCACAGTGAAGTGCTGGGCAACGAGCAACTCGTCACCTGCCGTCTACTCGATGGCGATCATCTCGTTCAGGTTCGCGCCGAACCAAGCCTGAGCCTGAACCCAGGCTGCCGCATACACCTCGCGGCAGACCCACAGGGCTGGCGTCTGTTCGATGCTGATGGCGAAGCGATCTCCTTGCCGGAACCACCGCCCAGCCGCGGACCAGAACCAGCACTGCCACCCCTCTAGCGAGGCCAGATCACACTGCAGCCAGGGCCACCATCTCCCTTCTCTGCATCGATGACTCGCTCCACATAGGGCACGGTGTCGAGCCATTGGCGCAAACCGCGCTTGAGTTTGCCAGTGCCAATGCCATGGATCACCCAAAGCGGTCCATTGGCACCGCGGAGCAACTCCTCAACAGCCGCTTCAGCTTCATGCACCCGCATCCCTCGCACATCCAAGGTGTTGCGTGAGGTGCGCACCTCTGCACCCCGCGTTCCTATCCCTCTGGCTTTGACCTGCACAGTGGCGGGTGGCGGTGTGGGTTGACGGCCATCCAAGCTCTCCACCGCCGCCAGCTCCACAGTGCTGCGCATCACACCGCAACGCACAGTCAACTGCAGACCATCATCAGAAATCGCCAGCACCTCAGCTGCTTTGCCGAGAGCCAACAAACGAATGCGATCCCCCACCTTTGGGCTCCAGTCTGGGTGTTGCCTGCGTTGGGGCGCAGGCCGATGATCCGATTCGAGCCGTCGTAAGCGCTGGCCTGCCTGACGCGCCGTTTCACCATCAGCGTTCTGATCGCGAAGCCGCCGGATCAGTCGACGCACCTCCTTCTGACCATCGCGAATCGAGGTTTCAAGGCGCTGGCGCCCTTGCTCCTGCTGTTGCGACGACTGCTGGCGCTGACGCTCCCAGCGGCCGAGCAGCTCTTCATGCAGCAGCTCCGTACGAGCCAAGAGCACAGCGGCATCCTCAGCCGCTGCTTGCTGACGCTGACGCTGCTCCTCCAGACCACGGATGACAACATTCACATCGCCGTCGGCTTGGGGGCTGAGCAAACTGCGCGCCTGATCGATGACCTGGTGATCCAGCCCGAGACGGGAGGCAATGGCTAGAGCGTTGCTGCGACCAGGAATCCCCCAGAGCAATTGATAGGTCGGGGACAGGGTTTCGGCATCGAAGGCAACGGAGGCGTTCTCGAACCGGTCGTCGCTGTACTTGAGGGCCTTGAGCTCACCGAAGTGCGTAGTGGCGATTGTGAGCCTGGCCCGATCGGCAAGCGCTCTGAGCAATGCCGTCGCCAGGGCTGTCCCTTCACTGGGATCCGTTCCGGCCCCAACCTCATCGAGCAACACCAGGGCAGGTGCCGGGCCGTTGTCCAGCGCCTCCAGAATGCAGCCAATCCGCTTCACATGACCACTGAAGGTGGACAGGCTCTGCTGCAGCGATTGCTCATCGCCGATATCGGCCAGCACCTGAGCACACCAGGGCAATGATGGACTGCCGCTGCACGGCAGCCAAAGCCCAGCACGCGCCATCAGAGCGGCCAAGCCGACACTTTTCAGCGTCACGGTCTTACCACCAGTGTTAGGCCCCGTAATCGCCACCACCCGCAGCTCAGGCGAGACCGTGATGCTGATCGGAACGACCGGTGCTCCCTGATCGCGCTTCTCCAACCACACCAGCAGTGGATGGCGGAGCTGATCGAAGACGAAGGGAGTCTGGGGGTCGGCCTCCAAGCGCGGAGGGACCCCTCCGATCCACTGGCCGTAGAGAGCCCTTGCCAAGCTGAGATCCAAAACCAGCAACACCTCTCCGAGCCGGATCAGCGGCTCATGCTGAGCCGCAACCGCGGCACTCAGCTCCGCAAGCAAGCGCTGCTCCTCCTCCCGAATGCGGCCCTCCTGGTCGGCCAAACGGTTGCCGAGCTCGATCACCCCCTGAGGCTCCACAAACACGGTGTTCCCAGAAGCAGAGCTGTCATGCACCATGCCCTTGCAGTGAGAGATGGCACCGGCCTTCACCGCCAGAACAGGTCGACCATGACGCTCCGACACCACCGTGTCCTGAAGCTGGGCCGACCAACGCCGGAGCGTCTCCTGCAGCCGATCACGTCGCTGTTGTCTCAGAAGCTGCCATTGCTGACGCAGCCCAGCCAACACAGGGCTGGCCCGATCAGCCACACGGCCGCCCTCCTCCAAAGCGAATTTGAGCCGTTGTTCCAGCTCAGGCATGGTGGCCACAGCACTAAACAATGCCGTGCAGAGCGGGCGCAGCTCGGGATCATCAACCTGACGCCGAAGCCGACGAGCCGCGGCCAGGGTGTCGGCGACCGCCAACAGCTCCTCACCATGGGCGGTGCCACCCTTGCTACAGCGCAGCAGCACAGCCTCCAGATCGTGCACCCCCTGAAAACTGAGCCCGCCTTCGGTGACTCCATTCAGTCCGGCGAGCTCAATCGAGCGGGCCAGCCACTGGCGACTGATCTCGATGTGCTCCGGCAGGACGGTGACTTGCGCAGCCTTACGTCCAGCCAGGGTGCTAGTGAACGAGGCCAGATGGGAACACAACCTGGGCCACTCCAGCAGCTCCAGCGTTTGCTGCAGCACAGGACTGTGATGCGACGAGGCAACGTGGTGAAGGGGCGGCATTAGGGCTGAGGAACCGCCGCCTCCAGCTGATTGGAGGGAATCCCTCCGGGAGGCTCGTAAAGCATTTCCAGCCAGTTTCCCTCTGGATCGCGCAAATAAAAGGAGGCAGTGCCATCGCGGTGATCATGCACAGCGCCCACCTTCACGCCATGCTCACGCAGCTGCTGGTGAACCCGATCCACATCGGCTCGATCGTGGAAATGGAAGGCGAAATGGGGGCCAGCAGCCTTGTAGTTCGGTCCCAGCAAGGCCAAACCATCGCGGCCATCCCCGGCTTCGAGATAGCACCAATCGTTGGCCTTCCATACCATTCGCATGCCGAGACCTGTGTAGAAGCCGACGGCACGGTCCATGTCTTCAACGCGAATGGCGACATGACCAAGACGATGGACGGGAACCATGTTGGAGAGACCGACTAGAAGCGGAGACATACAACGTTGTTTGAACCTACTGGCGAGGCTCAAGGGCTGCGGGAGCAGGAACGGGATCGTGAGCGAAGGAGATCCCCCAGGATGTGCGGCACACACATCCGATCGAGAAACAGATCAGGCCGCTACCGATCAAGTTGAGAGCAGAAGCCCGATCGCGACGATCACCCTCCAGCAACAGGTGGGCCGCGATCACGAAGGCAATCGCCGAGGCCACAAAGGGCAGAGGGCTCCAAAAGCGGAGGGGGCGAGCGGCGGCCATGGAGGCAGGGTGGTGCCTCCTTTCGTTAGCCGCAAATCATCAGGACTGCCGCAACCACTCCGCAGCATCACAGGCGTGATAAGTGAGAATCAAATCGGCACCGGCCCGCTTGAAGCTGAGCAAGGTCTCCAGAACAACGGCACGTTCATCGATCCAACCACGCTCTGCGGCAGCCTTGACCATGGAGTATTCACCACTGACGTTGTAAGCGGCAATCGGCAATTCAGACTCCTCACGCAAACGGTGAATGATGTCGAGATAGGCCAACCCGGGCTTCACCATCATGATGTCAGCCCCTTCCTGTTCATCTAACTGGGCCTCGGTAATCGCCTCACGGGCATTGGCCGGATCCATCTGATAGGTGTCCTTGTTTGTGGGGATCGGCTTGCTGCCAGCAGCTCGTGGAGCGGAGTCGAGGGCCTCACGGAAAGGGCCGTAATAGGCAGAGGAATATTTAGCGGTGTAGCTGATGATCCCCACATGCTCAAATCCGGCGTCATCGAGGGCTTCTCGAATGGCACCAACGCGTCCGTCCATCATGTCGCTCGGGCCAATCAAATCGGCACCAGCCTCCGCCTGCATCACCGCCTGACGACAGAGCAACTCAATGGTCTCGTCATTGAGCACCACCCCGTCCTCGCTGACGATGCCGTCATGGCCATCACAGGAATAGGGGTCAAGGGCCACATCGGTCATGATCGCCATATCGGGCAGATCTCTTTTGAGCTGACGAATGGCTGTTGGGATCAGGCCGTTTTCGTTAAAACACTCAGCGCCATCCTCCGTCTTGAGACTCTCCGACACCTTGGGGAACAGCACCACACAGCGGATGCCGAGATCCCAGGCCCGCTTCACCTCGCCGCTGAGCTGATCCAGGCTCCATCGAAAGGCACCAGGCATGGCTCCAATCGGCTCGATCTCCGTACCCTCATGCACGAATAGCGGGTAGATGAAGTCGGATGGCTGCAGGAGCCTTTCGCGCACCATGGCCCTCAGAGCAGGGGTCCGACGCAGGCGACGAGGGCGGTAGGTGAGCTCCATCCAGGGGCAGGGAATTGTGCTTGCGATCGTAGGCCTTGCGTTAGAGGCGGGCTGACTTAAGCCAGTTGCGACGTGGATCCGTGGAGCGCGCCTGCTGCAACTGGCGCAGCAGCTCCTGCTCACGTTCGCTCCAACCGTCGGGCCACTGCAGGCTGAGAGTCAACAACAAATCGCCACGGCCGTTGCGCCCTGGCCAGCCTTTTCCCTTCAAACGCAGGCTGCGGCCTGGCGGCGTACCAGCCGGAATGGTCACATCGGCTTCGCCATCGGGGGTCATCACGGTCACGGTGCCGCCCAGCACGAGTTCATCGATCGAAACCGGTAAATCGGCGCGCAGCTGATCAGCATCGAGCCGCCAGACCCCATGCGACTGCACCTCAAGATTCAGATAGAGATCGCCACGGCGTCCGGTACCTGGCTGAAGATTTCCCTTGCCCTTCAGGCGAAGGCGAGAGCCGTTCTTGACTCCTGCAGGAATCCGCACCTGAACGCGTTCATCATTCACAGAAAGGGTGCGTTCACCACCGCGAAACGCCTCAGAAAACGACACCTTGACTGTGGCTTCCGCATCAAGATTGGCGGGTTGCCGAGATGCTGCACGCCCCCCACCTCCGTAACCGCCACCGGCAAAACCACCGCCGGGGAAACCTGAAGCACCAGCAAACCCTCCCGGAAAGCCGCCGCTGAAACCACTAGGGCCGCCGCCCTGACCACCGAAGCGACCCAGCAGATCATTGATGAAATCGTCGAAATTGCCGTAGCGGCCAAAATCGACATCCACTCCAGCCCCCCCACTGCCAGCGCCAGCCTGGTTCCAGTACTGGCCAAACTGCTCGTAACGCTGACGTTTTTCAGGGTCGGAGAGCACCTCATAGGCTTCGCTCACTTCCTTGAATTTGGCTTCAGCAGAGGCATTCCCGGGATTCACATCCGGGTGATATTGACGGGCAAGCTTGCGAAAAGCCCGTTTAATCGTGTCGGCATCGGCGCCACGCTCGACACCAAGCACCTTGAAATAGTCGCGGTAACCCGTGCCAGCCATGGCCTCCCCCCGGCCCGCAGGCCCTGCTTCTAGCCAGTGTCCCAGTTTCTTCTCAGCGATGGAATCACCGCAATGGAGGGAAGCCCGAACGTTTGATCCACCAGGCCAGCTCTGGCTTCGACAGAATTAAGGGCGCCCATCGTGTCTGAGCCGAAGTGATCGTGATGACCATTGCAAACAAGGCACGGATGGATCACTGGGCATCCGCCAGCCTTGCCACAGCGTTCCTGCTGGCAGGCTCACCCGCCAGCGCTGGCAGCAGCGCTACGCCCTTGCCGCCAAAGCCAACGGCGTCCACTGCGGCTCAAGTGCAATTAGCCGACCAACTCAAGACCGCGGGGGTGAAGTATTACGGATCCTGGCGTTGTCCAGCCTGTCAATACCAGAGCCATCTGTTCGGCCAGGGAGGGCAGCAACGACTTCCCTACGTTGAATGCGCCAAACCGGACACCCTGCCCGAACAAGCCAGAGCCTGCAGTGCTGCTGTGATCCGGACCTATCCGACCTGGATCCATCCTTCTGGAGAACGCCGAGAGGGTGTGCAGTCGCTGAACGATCTCCAAGGGTGGATCGAACAGCCTTGAAGCAGCTGACTGTTATCGAGGAATGACGGTGGGCAGCCAGATTGCGAAAGACCGAGAAGAATGAATCTTTGCTCAGCAATGCATGGGCATCGGACGACAACAGCTGATCTATGGATGGGATCTGCGTCAATGGCGCGGTGATCTACTCGGGGGATTGACCGCAGCCGTTGTGGCACTGCCGCTGGCCCTGGCCTTCGGCAATGCAGCGCTCGGCCCTGGTGGTGCAATTTATGGGCTTTATGGAGCCATCGTCACAGGCTTTCTGGCCGCCTTGTTCGGGGGCACTCCAGCCCAGGTGAGCGGGCCCACGGGTCCGATGAGCGTGACTGTGGCTGGCGTGGTGAGCAGCCTGCTAGCCGTTGGTGTTGCAGGCAAGCTGACCGGCGGCGAGCTGCTGCCTCTGGTCATGGCCGCGGTGGTCTTAGGAGGGCTCTTCCAGATCCTCTTCGGCCTGCTCAAGCTGGGCCGCTACATCACGATGGTGCCCTATTCGGTGGTGTCCGGCTTCATGTCGGGGATCGGCATCATCATTCTGCTGATTCAGATCGGGCCCTTGCTGGGAGTGCCCTCGTCGGGTGGGGTGATCAGCTCGCTGACGATGGTGATTCAAGATTTCCAGCCCAACCCGGCGGCCCTGAGCGTGGGCTTGATGACCCTGGCGGTGGTCTTTCTCACTCCCAAACGGATCAGTCGTGTGCTGCCAGCACCTTTGCTGGCTTTGATCTTTATTACCCCGCTCTCCTTTCTGCTCTTCAACGATCAACGACTCGAGAGCCTGGGATGGGAAACCCTGCCGCGTATTGGCAACATCCCGGAAGGTGGCTTGCAGTTCGTGATCCCCAACTGGGGGATGCATCTTCCCGTGTTGATCCGTGCCGGCGTGGTGCTGGCACTGCTGGGGTCGATCGATTCGCTGCTCACCTCACTAGTCGCCGACAACATCGGCCAGAGCCGCCACCGCTCCAACCGTGAGCTGGTGGGTCAAGGTCTTGCCAACGCCATCGCAGGCCTGATGGGAGGCCTGCCAGGGGCTGGAGCCACGATGCGCACCGTGATCAATATCAAGTCGGGTGGCAAAACGCCATTAGCAGGCATGACCCATTCCGTCGTGCTGCTGGTTCTATTGCTGGGAGCAGGTCCACTGGCAGAGGGCATCCCAACAGCACTGCTGTCAGGCATCCTCATCAAGGTCGGCCTGGACATCATCGACTGGGGGTTCCTGCGCCGAGCCCATCGGCTCTCGATCAAAACAGCCCTGGTGATGTGGGGAGTGCTGCTTCTCACCGTGTTCTGGGACCTGATCGGCGCCGTGCTGATCGGGATGTTCGTCGCCAATCTGCTCACGATCGAATCGCTGACCACTCACCAGCTCGCTGGCATGGGCAACACCGATCGCAAAGCTCTTCCAGCTGATGAACAGAACCTGCTGGATCAATGTGGTGATGCTGTGATGCTGTTTGCCCTCCAGGGACCACTCAGCTTTGGCGCAGCCAAAGGAATCAGTGAACGGATGACGCTCGTGCGGCAGTACCAAGTGCTGATTCTGGATATCACAGATGTGCCCCATTTAGGCGTCACAGCCACCCTTGCGATCGAACGCATCGTGGAGGAAGCCCACAGTCACAAGCGTCGGGTGCTGGTGGCCGGAGCCCAAGGGAAAGTGCGCGAGCGGCTTGAACAGTTCGCTATCGGCGGACTCTGTTCGAGCCGACAGGAGGCCCTCAGCATTGCGCACGGATGGCTGAACGCCTCTGACTGACCGCCATGGAGTGCTCAACCACCGTCTTCATCGAGGGGATCGAGCGACTCAACATCTGCCAGCCAAGGTGATTTGCAGTACAGCGATCCTGATCAAAACAGGCTGAAATCATTGAGCAACGCGTCTCGGCAGATGACGTCCCTTCTCTGGCAGCAGCGAATCGATGTCGCAATCTGCTTGCTGCTGCAGACATCGCTGATTGGAACATTGCAACTGATGAGCGGTCTGGATCGCCCCATGCCGAAGCCAATCTCATCAGCAGCAACCCACGTCATTCCCCCACCAGAAAGCACGCGGTCGTAAGAGCTCTCTTGGTCCACCCACCAACGAACAGCAGGTCTGAACGACCTAAAGTGACATCAATGCAGGGGCAGTGATGAATCCAAATCTGGCGGGTGCGCTGAGACGGGCAGGTATTTATTTCGTGGTCGGTTACGCGGGACTGACCATCATCAACAACAGCGGGATGGGCCCAGACAATCTGTGGATGGCGTATGTGCCACTGTTCATCACCGTTTATTTCTTTGCACGCTGGGCTGATGCAAAGATTGCCGCCTTCAGCCTTGGGAGAGACAACAACAAGTCCGCAGACTGACTGTTGCAGTGCTAGCAATCATTCAGGCGCTAGTACGGCATGAATGGGAGTCTTGTCATCGTCGAGATGCTGCGCTGGCCTCTCGCTTTTGTCATCGGCTGCATTGCGATCAGCAGAGCAATTGTGGCCATCTCGCGGGCTGGGATCAAAGTTGAAATCACGACCAAGCGACCAATTTTGATCAGCACAGGCGTGAGGCCTCTCCAAGCAGCTGTCGAGAAAGTTCGGATCTGAGCTTCAAAGCAAGGCTGGGGTCTTTAAGGCCTGAAGCTCGTGCAGTCCACAAATCAAAGGAAGTCGAATTCATCATCCGATTCAGAGGAAAGGGCTTGCATCACAAGCGTGGAGAGGGGAACGGCAATGGCCGCAAGCACGAGAAGTTCCACAGATTGCCCCTAATTCGATGCAGACATCACACCAGACATGAAGGATGGCGACTGTGCCAAACACTACGAATCCAAAATCAGGCCAGTGATCGGGCGGACAGAACACAGATCCACAAGGGCTGCGAACACTGTTTTGGCAGCTGTGGAGGAAGCCTTTCTCTCCCACAACGCGGCAAGCAACGACGCAGTGCGCTGATCTCTGCAGCCGAGAACAGTGGAGAGATTAAAGACGAAGCCTGGAATCATCGGCCAGACTGATGACATGCCTCTCCTGCGCCCTGACCCCAAACGACAGCCGGAGCAGCACGGTGGGGAAGGCTGGCTGGTGCATGAAGCGCAGCAACTGCTCATTCAGTTCAAACCTGACACCCCAACGGTCCATTCCCGCTGGGTGTCACTGAGAACGTTTAACTGGGCACCACCACAACTTCCAGTGCCCCACAGCCAGCGACGCATGCTCAGAAACAATGCGATTGAGGCTTGGAACACCATGCTCCAAAGCGGATGGCGTCGTTGTCACCCCCCTGTGCGCTGAACCAACCCAGCTGAAGTGGAGAGGAAGGGAAAGGCCTAGACAGATCTCCGAATCAGGAGAGTGAAACCGCAGAGGCTTCCTGGGCGTCAACTTGCATGCGACGCTGATCATGAAGCAGCTCCAACTGCTGATGCACTTGGCGCAGCTGGAGAAGAATCGACTCAGCGCCCTCTAAACGGCTCAAATTGAGCAACATCGTTTCAATTGATTCCTTGCTGTTGATCAGCAGACGGCACTCTGTCGTGCCTGGTTCGTAAGACATCACAACTGAAAAACTGTTGTCTATCAAAAGCCCATTACGGCGACAGGCAATAGAGCAAGACAGAATCTGAACCAGATGCAACACGATGCCAAGGGCCAATGCGGCGCCAACGATCAGCGAAAAGCAAGCATGACAATGCAGGCCCGAGTCGCAGCCGAACGGATGAAGCCGACTGGCGCTTGCGAAACGGGTCAAGCCTGCGCAGAAACAAACCGCCAAGAACCAGCACCGAAAGAGTCGGCCCTTCTGCGAATAGCAGGGGAAGACTGATCACGCATGAAGGATCAGACGGCGAGAATCAGCTCAGGGCGAACAGAAACGATCCATACCAAAACAGGCAAAACAGAACAAAAGAGCAAAGTTGCCCACAAGACACTTGCCTAGCCGTCATCAGCAAAGCTTGAGGAACCAAGAATTCGTCGCAACCGCCAAGAAAGCAACCAAGCCGCCGGCGGGCCAAATTGGCAATCACAATGCGATCGCAAAGCCGGAACAGCGAAGCAATCGGTCACGAAAGTGACTGCAACGGCGAATCAGGACCAAGGCCATCAAACCGGGGCAAATGACTGGCAATCGACAAAAAATGCTTGAAAAACCCGGTCGATGCAAAAGAAAAGTGGTGAACGCTAGAAGAGGAGAACCAAAAATTCCCTACAACAGAACAAAAAAACACAAATTCAAGGTCTCATGTAATTTTCCTTGAAGGACTTTTACAAAAAACCTACAAGTGAGTCTTAGACCAACTCAAGCCAAAAAACTCGGAATAGGTTGTCGTAACAACCATTCTTTGCCACCGTCAAATCAAATGCTGTCATCGAATTCAATCATCACGACGTTTGGCGGCGAACGTGCAACAGAGCAGCCGATAACCTACGACAATACAAAAGCAGCAGGAGCTTCACTCACACAAGCTGAGTACCGCAGCACACTATGCACCAATCTAAAGCTACCGACAGGGCCTCGGAGCCATGAAGAGTGCGGAAGAAAAGTCACCAGTGACCAGCTCAAAGACTCAAGCCAAAACGCATGCACCAATGCGATCAATGCCGCATACAAACAGGTATTTGGCAATGCACACGTGATGGACTATGAGAGAGAGAGTTCTCTCGAAGCCAAGCTTCTCGATGGAAGAATAAGCATCCAGGACTTCGTACGTGGACTAGCAAAGAGTGAGTTTTATACCAAGAATTTCTATGAGGGTCGTGACCCCATGAGAACGATTGAACTGGATTTCAAGCATCTATTAGGCCGCACACCACGCAACCAAGCAGAAATTGCAGACTACATAAGCCTGCAAGCAAGATCAGGCCATGGCGCAGTCATTGATGCCATGGTTGATTCAGCCGAATACTTAGAAACATTCGGAAAGCATACGGTTCCATACATGCATTCATGGAGATCATATGCAGGCTCCTATCAGTCATCATTCAATAGAACAGCTGCGATGGTGCTCGGCTTTGCCTACTCAGACAAAGCGATCGGCAACGACAGCAAGCTGAAGAACTCCTTCTCAAGCACCTCCAACTACGCCATCAAATCACCGGCCTCGGCAAGCTATAAGTTTATTGGGACTTCAGCTGCATGGGCTGGTGGTCGTCCTCCAAAATTCCTTTCTAAAGTGGGTACAGTCCTCACCATCGCTGGTGTCATGGAGATCGTAAGAATCACATTAACCGTGGCCTACTCTGCAATCACTTCATAGAGATGCACGAGGGTCGAGAAACCTACGCCCGCAACAAATAACGAAGGGGCTGGTCTTGCGCCAGCCCCTTTTTCTTGCTTAAACGAATTGACGAAGACCCGATCAACAGCCGCCGACATGGGCGGAGCAGTGAGGAGCAGATCATCAAGACAAGAGACCCAAATTAAGTCAAATCCTGAGCGATCACAAGCAGAGTAATCGGAATCAACCAGCTTCTAAGCATTGATAGAAAGCAAAGGCGAATACAAAGCAGAAAAAGCAGCTATTGAGAGAGGGCAATCGTGAATAAACTGATCTATCAAGAGCGAATCGTTGTCGAAACAGCGACTATTGAGCATCACGAGGCTTGGGGACCTGACTGACAGGCGTCACAGTCATGGGCATGATCAGGGGGAAAGGGTCAAAGTGGTGAGATAATCCACCAAACCAAGCCGATCATGATGCAGAAATTTCTGGCTGCACTGAGCACGACGACCGTGATCGTCATGGGGGTGGTGGGGTGTACGTCAAACGAGACGCAAGACACAACAACATCCAGCGAGCCTGTGATCCAAAAAGTGTTTAGCGACACGAAAACAATTGATGGAGTTGCTTTGAAGTACCCCGAAGGCACACCAGAACTGCGCCTATTCAGAGTTGAGTTACCTGTCGGCAGCAAAATCCCTCTTCACACCCATCCAGCACCGATGATGGTTTATGTCCAAGGCGAAAACTCCGGAGACCTGTTGGTGACCCAGGTAATGCCAGATGGTACAGAGGTGCAACGGGAATTCAAAGCTGGCAAAGCCTTTATCGAAGGTGGTGACACACCACACTTTGTGCAAAATCAAAGCGATGAAACAACGATTATTTGGGTGACAGTTGCAGGAGTCAAAGGAATGCCTACAACCAACTTCGTCAAATAGAGCAGCGCAGGGCTAGGCCAATTGGATTGATTTTTAGACCCACTGAGAGTTGACCAAGATCACCATTTGACTGAGCTATGGAGATGTTAAAGAGGAAGGAATGGAACGATCCGGAAAAGCATGGGAGGCCAATCAAAAATCGAGCTTAATAAGAACATTCGAGACAATTCAATGACCATAGAGTGTCGGAGTGAATTGCTTTGAGAATCCGCTAAGCCATGCAATAATAAAACGTTTTCTCACTCACAAAATGGCTAAAGGTTATTGGAGCGTTGCTGGCAATATCACCAATCCAGCAGGGATGACTGACTTTCTTGCCGCATTCGGACCTTTTCTGGAAGCTCACAAGGGACAGATTTTATGCAGAGAACTGAATACTGATGTACGAGAAGGGAATCCAGGCCATTTCACGTTGATCATCGAGTTTGAGAATGTGGCGCAAGCACAAGCTGCTTACGAATCAAATCAATACCAAGAGATGATCAAACTGCGCCAGGGTCATTGCGACATCTCTCTGTCGATCCTTGAGGAAGGTGACCATGCCAGCCATTAAAACCAGTACTAAAGATTGAATGCAGTCGTCTCCATAAGAGCATCTCAAGAGATGCAGATTTTGAGGTGAGCCAATGGGAAGTTGAGAGAAGGAGAGGTCTCCTCCTTCTCTCTGGTTTCTACGTTCTACTTTCCAGGACTACCCTTACCCCTCATTCGAAGGAGGGTGGACTGAACTGCTGTCAATACTTGAACATTACCAAACCAATTTGATTGGCTCAGACAGGGTCTCAGTGAGTATCCTGATCAAGCGCTAAAGTCTCGACGTTACAATCACGGCTCGCCTCTAGATTCCTGGCACGGGCATTGGCAACTTCTGCTTTTGCGGCTGCAAAATCGGCGCGAAACTCAGCATTATTATGCAGAACAGTTACCGTCGCTGCACCCATCACTCGACCATTGATCACATCACTGTACCAATGAACATTGCAGAGATGGCGACTCTCACCATAGGCCAATCCACGGGCCAAAATTTGATTGCTACGGTCGGGGACCATTTCACTCAAAATCAATGCCCAAGCCCATCCAACAGCAGTATGACCAGAGGGATAGGAGGGATCTGAAGTGAGCTCGATCGTATCTTCTGGGGAACAAATCGGCTTCTGATTCACAAGGAATGGTCTACGTCGATTGTAATTATTTTTGGCCTTATAAGTCGACAAACCAGCATCGGTGAGACTGCGCCTGAGGAGTTGGTAAAGCCTAGGAGTTTCAGACTCGCTAATGGGAGCACCGATTGCGCATGAAAAGGTACTAGCCGCATCGGGGAACCTTAGGTTGGCATCACTGGCTGCAAGAGTCCATCGCGGCGTTCCGGGCAGGCTGAAGCTTCTTCTCGAGATGGACGTATCCAGAGCATGATCAGCCTGTCCAAGGCTCGGAGGTTGTGGCAACAACTCCAGGCTGTCGGGGAAATCCGACTTCACAAGATAACCCTCGATCAATCCATGTTGAAGTTCGGGTACCTGCGCGGATGCGATCAGACATTCACTGCTCTTCTGATCACCAGCAAAGGCGGTGGATGGATAACTGGTAGCAATTATGGTCAGCCCAAGGCCAAGGAATTTTGCTGTGCGAATTCGCATAAGAAAAGAGGGTCTCCCTCCTTAGGCTTAAAGACAAGCGAGACGCTTGAAAAGCAGACCGATCATATTTGAATCTTTTCACCAGATTTCAAGAACAGATCAAGGAAGCCTTAAAGCCATACCGCAACAGAGAAGAACGCAGCTAAGCAGCGGTGCCTCAAGAGGAATCAAACCAGCCTCTTTAGATCCGAGGCACGACAAATGCCCCGCAGCGAAAGGATTACATTGCACACTGACGCGAGCAAGCCAACGGCAAGGGGCAAGAGAGCCAACGACGCCAAGCCAAGGATAAGTATTAATACCGAGAGGCTCCTGCGCGAGCGGCCTCTCAGGCAAGATGCTCATCTGGTCAGGAGGAGGGGATCATTCGTAACGCATGTGAGGAAGGTTGCGCACTGAGGCATTAGAGATGGCAAATAATAATTCAAAAGTCATCCTTTGGACGGGATCGACAGCCCCACGTCGCCTGTTCCTTTGGTGCTATGAAAGCGCCAAGGGGACCAGGGGGTTCAAATAAAGCGATATCAAAAGAGTTTCGGTGCTCGAATCATTGCAGACAACAACACGGAACAATCAAGAGGAAGGAAGTGCATGAATTGGAGCTAAATCTTCTTCCCGCACCATTGCAACGCTGAAGCAGGTCTAACACGATTAGAGAGCTCAGGGAGGAAAGACCAAGAAAGCAAAATAGGCAGCACAAATCAAACAAGCTGCATGGGCAAGGGTGAAGAGTGCAGAACAAGAAGCCGAAATGAAGCGACAGCAACAAGAATTTTTAGATAGAGCAAAAATAGCTGTGCTTTGCGTTGAGATAGGAGCAGGTGGCTACCTCGATCAACTCGTCAGAGAACTTTTGCCGACTTATCTGATGACAATCGATGAACAGGCCACAAAACCAAACAAGACAAGCCAACGAACATGCCACTCAAGCGGTGAAAACGAAGGTTCAGGCTTGCCTCACAAGGCAACCAGACTAGTTACCAGTGTTTTTCTTGTATTGACGCAGTGCTAACTGAAACTGACCGAGCGCTGCACGGCCAATATTATAACCGGCCCAAGATAGCGCCAGAACAATTGGAGCAAAAACAAGAACGATCCGTAAATCCACAGTCAATTAAATGCTGTGCCAATTATCTGCCTTCATCAGAGAAAGAAAGCATAAAAAGCTACAGGCCAAGGGGCAATAAGCTCAAGCGATGCTTTCATTCTTTTTACCAGCAACCCACTCAAATGCTACCAATTTAATATGCTCAAGCAAACAACAAATCTAGACGTCATGGCAATCATATCATTCGCCAAACAGAGAGTTATGGTGTTAAATACAGAAAAGATTCTGATCAGAATGACTGAGCCAAATTGGGACTACTTCATCAATGCACCGCTAGATAGCGGCACAATTCGTTTTGAGACAAAAACAGAGCGAGCTTTACACGCCAGGTTGATCGCTGCAGAAAGCAACTGGCTCCAAGGGCAAAGTATCGAAAAATTAATCAGATGGAATAACGCCAAGATGGATCTTGATGCATTCCTTGAAGGGCGAAAACAAGCGAAACGATAAAATCGAGAAGAATACAATTGATGATTAGATCACCAATAGAGGTCATCATCAATCATCAAAGAGCTTAATATCCCAACAATAAAGCCAAAACACACAACAGCAGTAGACAAATCAACCCAAAGAAGGAATGACTCAGCCATCTATCTCTACATGCATTGCCTTCACAAACTAACGCGCCAACTGAACCTGGCAGATTAAATTGGCACAGAAGGGATCAACAAAAGGCCAGCAGTGAACACAACTTCGAAAGCAAGCAAGAATCATCTAACCCGTAACAGGCAATCAATCAATACATAATCAGCCGCACAGAGACTACTACAATTTCAAAAACATGAGCCATGCAGCAAAGCAATACATCCATATACATTCTTTTATTTACTGCGATACCATTAGCAGCAGCCGGGTTGACGATATTGCTCTACAGGAGCAAGAATAAAAAAATAAAGCTATAGAACGTAGATCTTTTGATGCCCTTTGAAAAATACGGCAAGTGATCAAGCACGGTCACTTAATTCATAAAAATCATGTTTGCTCTAAATAGGAAGAAAAGGCTGCATCGATATTGACATCTGAACCAAACCGAGAGAAGTAGACAAGCAAATCACTGAAGCGAAGAAAGGGATCAAGATCAGATCGATCTTCACCTAGAAACTTCAAGCCGACCCATGACAATCCAGATTGCATGATTCACGAATGCTTAGGAAGCCCATTGATGCGTGCCTCTATGCGTAACCACACCAGACTGTCCAGACAAGAGAGATCTTAGTTCACTAAAGTCAACCCAATGGATGCAATCGACAGGACATGTATCGATGGCTTCTTGAAAAAGCATCAACGAATCTCCATCTTGGCGAAGGGCTCTACATCGTCCAGAATGAGAAAGCATCATGAATGTATTTGATGCAACATTAATGCAATATCCACATCCAATACATGACCGTTCATCAACCCAGACAGCCTTAGCATTAAGTTGGCCACCTAAAATTGGCTCATCACCTGTACGCAATCGAGCAAATTCAACTATCCCAGCTTTAAATTCAGATCTGACAATCATGTTATTTTGATCAACTTCCTGCATTATTTTTCAAAGCTTGATAGATGACGTTGATTAAAAAAGACTACTGTCATTGATGGGTAGCTTTTCAGTCATTCATCGCACCGTAAAAGTGGCATTAAAGATTGACAGCACAATGATGAGGGCACTAATCGATCCAATGGAGAGAAGAAGAGTCCAGATAGTCAAGGCTCGCCCTTCGGGCTTGTCATAGATGAGACTTGCGACAGACGCTCTTCTTAGGCTGTAGGCATTAAATTGATCAATCGACATCATCATTTTGCTGGAAATGAGTTTATCTCTCCAATACTCAGAATATCTTGGCAATTTTTGATAGATGGGGAGCTCACCAATCGCTTGGCCAGGAATCAGACGGTTAATCTGCAAGGGCATACTGTCGTAACCAAATCGATCCATATATTCACTACCATCTAAAATTAGATCGATAAACTTAGCAAATCCTTGCCCAGCAATCACGATAGACCAAGACAACACTTCCTCTGAGTTGTAAACAGGTCTGCCAAGCACTCTACCGATCACTTGCTCAACAATTCTTTCATTACTATTGCAAAGAATATAGCCTCTATAGAATCGCTCTGAAAGAAGAAGACCCCTGATAAAATCTCTGACCGTAATGCTGCCAGATCGAAGTTGTGACTCCAGAAAAACATCTCGATCAGCAGTCATAGCATGAAAGAATATCTGTCGGTAACATTGCTCTATAAGCTGATCACAAGGCTCTGTTGTCTCATCTCGCTTTTGAGATGAGATTTTATTGGCATCAAAAGAATCCACACGGGATCGTTGAGATGAGTATGGATATTGCAAACGAGTGTCGCTAAAAATTGATGGCATAGCTAAGGACAAGCTCGTATCCGCACAAGACAATTATCCAGAGGACTGAGGCAAATTGATTATAATTTTTACTGCCAATATCGCCAATATGACGTAAGCCTTCGGCTTTTATGATTAAAAACTATGTTACAAAGGTCACACCGTCTGCTGATGAAGGTAGGAGGAAAGATGTTAGCTGAACAATTGATTGATTCAGTTGGGCTCATTCGAGCAGCATACAAGCGACAATGAGGCATGAATAAAACCAGGACACCAGGCATGAAGCACAGCCACTTCGGCTAACGCTAGTGATCCATCAATCGCTGGAGACGCCATTGATGGCGGATCTCTGGCCGTCGTACCCACACCAATCCATCCCTTGGTGGTCGTGAAGCAGCACACTCCCATCCCTCAACGACATGTTGTTACCGGGATGCTGAGATCATTTTGGCCATCGGCTTGTCAACACACTTGTGTTGAAGCCGGTTGACGCCAAGGCCTATGACTTGATGCCTCGCCCCCTCCAGGAAGGACGTTGGTGATGCATTCCATTGCACTGTGGAGACAACCTCTCAAAACAAAAGAGCTAGACCAAGCCATCAAGAATGGACTGAATGGATAGATAATTGGGGATTTGACCAAGGGGAAAGTCTTGATTGCTGCGACGAAAGGATGCTTTGAAGACAGACTTTTCAATCAAATACGACAACAAAAAAAGCAATGGGAACGTAGAACGAAGAAAAACAAGCCAAACCATGAGCACATACATCTTAATCGTCTTATTTTGTGTTTGGATTCCATGTGGACTGCTGAGTACAGCTATCGCAGATTCAAAAAATCATCCAAGCTGGCTATGGCTTCTCGCAGGGTCCGTGTTTGGACCAATTGGCTTAGCAGGAGCAGTCTCTTTAAAAGACAAAGATCGCATCTCTCGTAATGATGCCGCTCAATCAACTGAACGATAATTGACAACTGTTGAAACAATCAGAACACAGCTTTAGGTGATCATCTGGCCCTAAGCAGCCCATAGGAATCGTCTAGACCATGGATCGATCGCTTGAAAGGATGACTTGTGCCTTTTGAATCTGATCTTGAAATCTAATGAGATTGAATGCATGAGACCTCTCAACCCTATGACAAGGAAACAGCCTCACACCCCTATACCAAAAGGGATGGCTTTTGCAGAGCTTTTAAATGGTCGATTAGCAATGGTCGGCTTTATCAGTGCTATTGCCGCCGAACTACTCAAAGGCCACCCCCTTCTAACGAGTCTTGGCTGAACCATGTCTGAACACCTTGGCTTCAACCTCTGCAAGCTGGTCTTGAGCGGCGACTCTTAGCCTCCGAGGCAGTTGTAAGCAGGCATCACAGAGGCAATCATGGTGATGACAACCCAGTGATCTCCATGATCAAAGCCGTGGCGCTGATGGCAGCCCTCTCCGCCAGCTTTGCTGCACTCCATACAGCTCCGAGCGATGCCAGTGCGTTGAATGCCAAATGTCTCCTGGTGATGGATGGTGTGACTCGATTGGACGATCGATGCTCATTCACATCCAATGGAGAAACAGACTCATTCAGTGATGAAAGGCTGTTAGTCGTGTGCCCTGATGGTCGACCTGTCCAAACATCGGACTGTTTTGGATATCAAATGCGCGTCGCGCGGAATGGGGTATACGGCTTTCTGCAGCGCGAAGGTTCAGCAGCACGCCTGTGCTGGAATACAGGCAACATGCGCAATGCCCAAGCCTGCTTTGATGGGCTGATCCAAAAGGGTGATTGTTGGCAATCAATCGCCTCAAGAAGCCTTGGCCGCGGAACAATGCACAAGCTGAAATTTTGTGCTTGGGATGATTGATTCAGCGTTGCTCAAGACAGTTCAACACAATGGCAACAATGATGAGGCATGCTGAATACACCCGAGCCCGATCCATGCTGCATCGAATCCCTTCGAGGCTACTTGCATTCTTCATCCTGCTTACAGTAGGCATCACTATTTCATCGGCAAAAGCTGCTCCAAAGCGCCTAATCTTAATTCGCCATGAAAACAAAAACTTATCCAATACATCGCAAAATCTGAATCCAAAAGGCTTCACGCGTTCTATCAATTTGGCCTACATGCTGCTTGGCTGCTTTGGCAAACCGAGCGCAATCTACGTGCATCCGATTGACAACAACAAACCAAGATCCCATCAACGGGAGTACCAAACGGCAGTCCCTCTTGCTGTAGCCACTCAGGAAAATATACGATTTCTGTGGCAAGCCAAGCAAGGGACACTCCAGGCTGGCAAAGCCTTAAGGGCCTTGCCAGCGTCGCAATACCCTCTCGTCGTCGTCATCTGGCACTATTGGGATATGCCCGAGCTAGCCAAAGGCTTGGGCTGGTCAGAGATGGAAACAATAGACCGATCTGATTTTAATCATCTATTTGAATTCAATTACAAGGGTGGGGCTTCAACGCCCATCGTCAGACGGCGCACAGAAAGCGAATTATTTAAGAAGACATGTGCAAGCAGCCCGAATGGGCTTGAGGTCGGCCCACGGTATTGAGACACCTACTTTTTAAGACCAGGCAGATCCAGACAAGGGAGACAACGCTGGAAAAGAATGAAAAGACCGAACATCAAACTCGCCTCAGATGACGCATGACTGATGGCCGCCGATTCATGATCGCTGGCTGGCATCATCGGGTCGAACTCACAAAGACCAACAAACGATGGTGATCACAACGAGTCCTACCTAAAAAGAAAGTGCCTGAAGAGTGGCAGCATGAGGTCGACCTGGGCTAGTGCAAGAAGATGCACCTGGCCTTATGACCTCCAGCACGGAACACTCCAACGCCCTCTTGGAAGACCTCGTGGCGGATGAGATCTCAATTCAGATCGATCAGATCGCCGAGAATCTGCAGCGGGAAGGGTGGCCCATGCCTTTCGTGAAGCGATTCATGCATCGCGCCGTTGAGAACTTGCCGGAATAGCCAGCGAGGGGAACCGACGGCCCCGTGGCGACAGGATGCAGAGATGGCCAACAAACTCTGGTTGACCGCCAACAGTCACGGCCCAGGGACCGGACCCGCAAGGCTTAGCGGCATCTCTGCTGTGATCCGGCACCACGGAATCAACCACAAGCCAATCCAACCTCAGTGGCCTCCCTCTCTGGCAAGAGACCAGGCCTCACTCAAGGCCACTGCGAACTGATTCCAATCGATTGCATCGACACAGGATTTGGAAGAATCATTCCGCGTGATGAGCACTATCAATGCGTCTCAATCACCAACCAAAAAAACTTCAAAGCTGGAGAGAGCATGATCAAGACATTGAGTTCCGCAGGAGATTGACTTCCTTGCAGGCTGAGAGGCGCTGAGCAATGAGGCCGCCACTGCTCCCAAAGCACAATCAAAACCCAGCAAAATGAAGCATAACCTCGATAGCAGCCAAACCCAGCAAAAAGGTAAACCCAAGCAAACTTGCTTCTTTAAGAGTCTTAGACACAAGCAAAACTCCCAACAACACCAAAGCCTCCAATGGGAACCTTAACCAGAGGATGTGCTCAAACTGGCTCAAAACACAAAAGTATTTTTTACTGAAGAGCAATAAGGAAGCAGCTACAGCAAGGGGCAAAGGCAAGTCATTCACAACACAATTATTTGTGATGTTTCGTTGAGTGATTGCATCAAAAGCGCCCATTGGCCCAGCCACAACCAATGACTGTGGCGAGGGCCAACAGCAACGTGATGGCCTGTCGGGCGGGCTGCACCGTGCCCGAGGAGTGGCTGGAGCGTGAATGCATCGACACCTCTCTGCAGACCATGGTGGTGATGAGAGTGTCTTAATTGCTGAGGGAAAAGATGCAATCGGCATTTATGCCCCTCCCCAATGACAAGAGGCCCCACCAGTTGTGTGTCGCATCGGTGGCCATAGAAGCACCCCCTAACTGTCGATCCCGACTCCCCAGCCGGACAACAGCAATGCCTCAGGAGCGTCTCTTCAGCGCCAATCCCGGCGACCACGGCGACCCACACGCCTGTTATTCAACTCAGCGAGCACCCCGCCGAGCCCAAAGGCAGCTGCAACTCCAAGGATGTGTGCGATGTCCATGATCAGGACCGTACTGGAGCCCTAGACAGGTCTGGTGTGACATCTGATCGTTCCCAGCGAAGGGGGTGATGCCATAGCCAGCAACGAAGAAGGCTTTGATCGCAGCGTTCCACGCAGCTTCTACGAGTGATCGCCGGGGCCACTTGCGTCGACAGGCTTCTTTGGCTGAGTCTTGGAGGCTGACTTGGCCGCCAGTGACGCCTCGAGGCGCTGAAGAGCTGCTTCTCGCAGTGCAAGCGTTGTTTGGAGTGTGGTAGTCATGCGTTGGCGTTCCCGATGGCAAACCCCTGGCTGCGCTTTCGGAAGATGGCCTTCAGATCAGTACTCCAAAAACCTATCGCCATAAACAAATCACAAATGCCTCTGTCAGGAATGCCAATCAAACGTGAACGCAAGCCCATCCTTTGAAGCCAGAGGCTCTTTGATGACGGTCGCACCATGGCCGGCACAGACACTGCAGGCCTCAGGCTTCAACCAACAAAGCCCGGCAGCAAAGGAACAAATGAAGTGCATCACTGGGCACGTGGCAACTGATCATGCACGATCGACTACCAACTGATCTCGGCTGACAGTGGTTGCGATTCAGGGGCCTCGGAACCCTTGAGTCGCATGCCGGCGAGCAGAGAGGTTTCCTTCGACCCCTCTGCTTTCCACACGGAAGGCGCTGGATGAAGAAGAGGGGCTAACTCCTCTCACTGCAGAACCGACTGATCATCGCCTGGGCTAGGGCAGCCCAACCGCTCTGCGACATCGCCACATTCACTGCTCCAGCAAAGGAACAGCCTCACAGCTTTCCTCTATCTGGCCAGATCAAGCTGCAACGGGTTCCTGCAGTGCCTGGAAGTCAAGACGCAGAACTTGTGGATCATCTGCACAGCTTTGGAAGACGCGAGTCATGTAGGTCGCCCCCCGATAGGTGAGCTCACGACTTTCAGCAGCAAAGCTCTTGCCAGCGAGAGAGTGCTTTGCAAAGCGGTACTGCATGTTGGCCATCAGAAGACTTGTCCGTTTCAGCGGCTTCATAGGACACATCAAGGCCCACACAGAGCTCACGGCGACACACTATTTAGGCATTTTTTGCTACCGACTGGTCAGATCAGCCATTCAAATGATGCCCTTGACTAAGCGGAGGCTTGCGATAGGTCACCACACCAGCGGCGGAGCCATCACACCATGCGGCTCCTGAGTGGAAATATGTGTGAGAGCACAGGCTATCGCTGGATGATGGCGCGCACAGACAACAAAAACCCCGCTTGTGGCGGGGCGGCGGGAGTTAGTTGACTTAACTTAAAGCCAAAAGATAGTTGACCGGGATCCGGCCTGTCGGCTTCCCTTCGGTTGATCAAACCAGGGCGGAGTCCTCATTATCCCGCCTTCCACTGCCTCCAATTGGTCTTCCGTGAGCTCAAGGATCTGATCCTCAGCACTGAAGTCAGACTGGGCATAATTTGAAGTGGTCATCGGTTTAAAAGTGAGTGAGTTCGTGAGTTGAGTTGAGTTGGTGATCTGTGGGGGTGGTGCCCCCCTCGACTCCTTCAAGATCTCAGCCACGCTGGTGAAACCCACTGCACAGCTCTGGTGATCCTCCTGCACACTTCTGGTGCACCTCTGGTGAAAGACTCAAACCCCAGTCAACGCCTGAGCTGACAACGCACACAGACACCACAAAACCCCGCTCCTCACGGGGCGGGGCTTGTGGGGACCTTAATTGATCCAATTCCTCGGCATATTCTCTTTACTCCACTTTGTCCAAGCCTATTATTTGGGCCGTCCAGTGCTTATTATTGCCCTCAGGTCAGTACCAAGCGCGGCGATTGACCTGACGTCTTGGATAGAAGTTATAGATACCACCTGGCAGCCGAAGCATTGGAGGCATTGGCACGCCGCCGCCTTCCACCAGTTCCAGTTGCTCGTCTGTCAGTTCAGTGATTTGGGCTTGGGTGTTGAGTTCAGTCATCGGTTTAAAAGTGAGTGAGTTCGTGAGTTGAGTTGAGTTGGTGATCTGTGGGGGTGGTGCCCCCCTCGACTCCTTCAAGATCTCAGCCACGCTGGTGAAACCCACTGCACAGCTCTGGTGATCCTCCTGCACACTTCTGGTGCACCTCTGGTGAAAGACTCAAACCCCAGTCAACGCCTGAGCTGACAACGCACACAGACACCACAAAACCCCGCTCCTCACGGGGCGGGGCTTGTGACTCTGGCGCTTGCCGGCACGGAGACTTAATTAATCACCCGATTGAGGTAGTCGATCCCTTTGCGGAACTTTTGGAATCGACGGCCCCATTTGCCGCCGCCTTCCACCAGTTCCAGTTGCTCGTCTGTCAGCTCGAGAATTTGATCCTCGGCATTCATCGCAGTGCCTGCAAAAGAAGAATGTGTAGTCATGATTCAAAAATAAGTAGAAGAATAATTAGTTGGCTGAAAATTGGCAAAGAGATCACTTCCTCGTAAGCCAATCAATAACGAACGGAGCCGCATGCTTGGCAACCTTAAAAAAGACACGGGCTTTGCCGCCGCCTTCCACCAGTTCCAGTTGCTCGTCTGTCAGTTCAGTGATTTGGGCT
>NZ_UCNN01000015.1 GCF_900473935.1 Synechococcus sp. UW105
ACTCAATCAAATACGACTACAACTTTGATCGCAACGACGTGATCGGCATCCTTAAGAGCGCCGGCGACTATGGCTCTGTTACCGGCACCGAGCGAACTGATCTGCGTCAATTCTGGAATACCTTCAGCGGCACCATGCGTGCTGATATCGCCGGCCTCTCCAAAAAGGTGGTCTTCTCCGATGACAGCAATGCCTGGTACACCGGCTACGACAGCATTCGCAATGAACTCGGCAATCTGGAAGCCGGCACCAGCACCCAAAACCTCAACCTGCTGATCGGCAAACACATGCTCGGCACCGATAGGCCCGAGATTCACCGCAACAGCAGCGGCAACCTGAGCGGGAGCTACACGGAAGCTGGAGGCAATTTATTCATGAACGATGTCAGCTTTGATGATGTTGATCAAGGCAACATGGGCACTTGCTACCTACTCGCCGGCCTCGCCGGTACAGCAAACGACAAGCCGAGCATGATCCGCGACATGTTCACTGACAATGGTGACGGCACCTACAGCGTGCGCTTCTACACCAATGGTCAGGCCGACTACGTCACCGTCGACAACATGATGGCAACCCGGAGCAATGGCGCCTACCTGTATGCCAATGATGGTGGAGACAATGGATCCCAAGATCTTGTGTCTGGAAACAACGAGCTGTGGGTAGCTTTAGCCGAAAAGGCCTATGCACAGCTGAATGAATCTGGGCGACTTGGCCAACAAGAAGCCACCAACTCCTATGCAGGAATCAGTGGCGGCTCCTCAGCACTGGCCACCGAACAGATCACCGGCCTCGAAACGAAGAGCGAAGGGGCTATTCACAACTGGTTCTCCTGGTTTGGGGTTAGCGATGGCGAGCTACAAGAACTTGTCAATGGCAACAACATCGTGACCGTCGGGGGCTTCAACAACAATGCCTCAACCGACGATGATGGCGATGGAGCGATCGACTGGAAAAGCACTAGTTCCACCAACATTGGCCGGGCCGTGCAAAGCCATGCATATTCGATCGTTGGCTACAACGCGACAACGGGGCGCTACGACATTCGCAATCCCTGGGACACCGCCAATCTGAGCCTGACTCACGCTCAACTAAGACAACTCGGTGCCAACATCCGCTACAGCCTGAGCTGAGCCATTCGCAATCAAGACGAAGTCAACACAAGGAGGCAATTGCGCCTCCTTTTCTTTCCTTTCTATCGAGGAGCAAGAGCCTCATGAAATTCACCACACTTGCATTCCTTTCCATCCTCACTATGGCCACCAACTTCTCTACGCAGCAACCTGTCATCGCCTGCCCCAATGGCGAAATTGTCCCTGAATTACTCACGTGGGTCAGCCCAATTCCTATCGCTCAAGCTCATGCGCTTCCCCCTGAAGAACCACCAGCACCAACACCGAGCAGAACAGATCACACCCATGTGCTGCACATGGAACTCCGCTTGCACAACACCACCCGTGATACCCACACCGCTGAAGTGTTGAAAGCCAACTGGAGCCAAAACGGACACACCCATCTGCTCACGTGGCACAAACAACCCGACCTGAGCCCTCTTAACCGGTTCAACACTATTGAGCATCGACCGATTCAGGGCGACACAACACAGCCCCTCACCGTGACCTTGAAGCTCACGATCGATGGCAAAAGCTGCACGCTAAGCAAGGTCACATCCGTGCCAGTGCGCATGGAGTAAGCATCCAGTTCTCAGGATTTAGCCACGAATCGTGGCGTAAAGCACTTTAAACCGAGCCTGCTGCTGCTTGTGATCCACCAGCAGCTCGGGATAACCACGGCGCTCCAAGGCAGCAATCTCACCACTGAGTAGATCCTTGGTGTTCACATGCCTCAACTCCGGCAACCACTGGCGGATGTAATCAGCTTCAGCATCAAACTTGGAGGCCTGGGTGGACGGATTAAAGATGCGCAGGGGCTTTGGATCCATACCGCTACTCGCACTCCACTGCCATCCGCCATTGTTGGCGGCAAGATCGCCATCCACCTCGAGTTCCATGAAGGCGCGCTCACCCCAGCGCCAATCACAAATCAGGTCTTTAACCAGATAAGAGGCCACGATCATGCGGCAGCGGTTGTGCATCCAGCCGCTCTGATTCAACTGACGCATGGCCGCATCAATCATCGGCATGCCGGTCTGACCAGTCTTCCAAGCCTCAAACCAGTCGTTGTTGTTCTGCCAAGGGAAACGAGTCCACTGCTCGCGGTAAGGGCCCTGTTCCAGCTCCGGGAAATGGAACAACGCCTGCTGGTAAAACTCCCGCCAGCCCAGCTCCTGCTCCCACACCATGATCGCCTTGCGCTGCTCATCACTGCGGGCCATCTCTTTCATCTCCTGGGCCGCGCACCAGGCCTGGCGCGGGCTCACCGTGCCCACACTCAGCGCTGCACTGAGAGAGGACGTTCCCTCGACCCCAGGGAAATTGCGATCGGGTTCATAGGCCAGCAACGGTCCGTCCACAAAAGTGGCCAGCTGTTGCGCTGCTGCTGCCTCACCTGGCCGGCAGGGGCAAAGTTCCATCCCGACGAAACCGTGCTCGGCCCGCAACCGCTCCAGCTCACCATGGCCGTAAGCACATAAACGACCCAGCTCACCTTCCCCGCTGGTGAGCGCCTCGAGGGTGTCTGAGTCCAGGTCGCTTAATCCAACGGGGGCTTGAACGGTGCTGGGTTGTCTGCGCTCAACCTGTCCGCGCCAATTGCGCAGAAAAGGGCCATACACCCTGTAGGGGTCACCGCCTCCAGTCTTGATCAGCTCCGGGGCCACCAGCAGCTGATCCCAATCCACCAAAAGCTTGCAGCCATCGGCCTGTAAAGCCTTGGCAACCTGGCGGTCACGAGCACGGGCATAGGGCTCCACATCCCGGCTCCACACCACCGTTGGGGCATCAAGCAGCGACGCCAAACGTGGCAGGAGCTCCACCGGATCTCCTGCAACCACCAACAGCCTGCTGCCGACCGCTCGCCAACGCTGCTTTAGCTCGATCAGGGTTTCAATCAAAAACCACAGCCGAGCCGGAGCCATCGGCGGCAGTTGCTGCGGAGGGGTGATGAGCAATGGATCAAGCACATACACCCCAGTGACCGCAGGCCCCAGTGCAACAGCAGCCTGCAGGCCAGTGTTGTCAGCCAGACGCAGATCGCGACGGTGCCAGAACAAGGTGCGAGGTGATGACATCAACAAAGCAGAAGCAAGAGAGCCCCGATCAACACGATTCCTGCAGGATCAAAAGGCAGGCCACAAGCAGAGGGTGACGCGCGCGATCCTGCTTAGAGCCCCAGCAATTGCTTGGCCCTGAACCAGGCCGTGACGCTCTTGCCATCCAGCCATTCCTCACCAGAGGCCAGTCGTGCATCCAACTCGGCCGGGCTCATCAGCACCACTTCAAGATCCTCATCGTCATCCCCAGCCGGAGGATTCTCAAGAGGACTCAGCTCCCTGGCCAGAAAGCAGTGGATCACCTCATCGGAATAGCCAGGACAGGGCAACATTGGCCCAAGCACGTCCCAGCGAGCAGCGCTGTAACCCGCCTCTTCGCCAAGCTCCCGCTGCATTGACTCCAGCGGATCTTCACCCTCTTCGAGGGTCCCGGCGGGGAACTCCAGCAAACGAGCCTGCACAGCAAAGCGGTACTGACGCAGCAACACCACCTGGCCATCAGCCGTGATCGGCACTGCCAGTGAGGCCCCGGGGTGGCGAATGATCCCGAAGGTGCCCTCAACCCCCATCGGGAGACGGATACGGTTGCACTCGAAGCGAATCTTGCGCGAGTCGAGTGCAGCGATGGTCTCCAACAACTGGGAGGGTTCTGGGGGCGGCAAAGGCGCCATGGGCTCGCGGGGCATTGCTGAGGCCCAGCATGACGGTTGAGCAGCAGGATCGTTAGTGCAACATCGATCCTGCTGCGTTGGTGGGACTTTGCATTGTTGATGGCATCAGCACCCCGTGGCCTTCCCCGTCTGCTGCAGATCAAACTGCTGAAAGACCTTGCACAGGAAGCCGGGTGGCGCCATCTGGTCTTACTGGGCTTGCTCAGCAGCATCAGCAGCCTGCTCGACATTGCCGGCCTCGGATTGGCGGTGACACTGCTGCTGGGATCTGGGTCTGCGGCCGCTGCATCACTACCGCTCGCCATCAGCCTGTCCTTGCCAGCAAGTCTGGCGCTGCTGGTGGGTCTGATCCTCCTGCGCGGTCTGATGCAAGCACGCGTTGCCATCAGCCGAGAACGGTTGCGCTCCGGTTTCACCGATCGCCTGCGCCATCAACTCCTTCACCAGGTGTTCACCGCCTCCTCGTCGCAACTCGACCGACTTGGGCGTGGTGCCCTGCTCGCCCTCTTGATGGGCGACATCAACCGCACCACCCTCAGCCTGGACCAGGCCGTACGCCTGGTCCAGGCCCTTCTGGCCATGGTGATTTACCTCGCCAGCGTGTTGCTCATTGGCCGCAGCGCTGCCTGGCCACTGCTGTTGGCGTTGCTGGCAACAGCAACAGCAGCGCTGCTACAACGCTCGGACAGCTGGGGACTAGGCCGCATCCAGAGCCGCCTCAATGCAGCGCTGCAGCGCACCGTGGGGGACAGCCTGCATGGTCTTAAAGCAGTACGCGCAGCAGCAGCGGAAGCCTGGCTCCTGGAGCGCTTCAGCAAGGAGACCGCACAAGGCCGCTGGCTTCTGAAAGAACGGGTGCGACGTCGAGCCGGCTACAACGCTTGGCGCGACACGCTGGTCGTGGCGATTGCGGGTCTGTGGATGCTCCTCCAAGGAGACGCGCTGACTGCGAAGGTGCTCACCACAACGCTGGTGCTCGCCTATCGAGCCGGCTCCTCCCTCAGCAACGTGGTTCAGGCCAGACGGCTCTGCCTAGGCAATCTGCCCGGATATGAAGCCCTCTGCCAGCGGAGGCAACAGCTGCGACCCATCCCTCGACTGGAAGGCGAAAACACCCTGTCAGACCGTGACCTTGACAGGCTGGGGCTGGCGCCATGGACAGCATTGCGATGGCAAGTGATGCCAACGGCTTCTGCCGCCGTGACCTCTCTCACCCTGAAGCCGAACAGACTGATTGCCATCACTGGGCCCTCTGGCTGCGGCAAGACCAGCCTGCTCGATCAACTCTGCGGATTATTAAGCGAAGAGCACAGCGCCTGGGAGTTGGTCTGCAACACGGAGAGTTGGCACCTCTCCGGCCCAGCCGGTGCCGTGCAAATGCACCAATTGATTGGCTACGCACCGCAACATGCTGTGCTGTTTGAAGCCAGCTTGCGCGACAACTTGCTGCTGGGTGGAGAGCAGTCGCGAACAGTGATCGAAACCTGGCTGCAACGGCTTGGCCTGAGCCATCTACTGCTGCGAGAAGGCGGTCTGGATGCTCCCATGACCCTGGCACAGGATCCCTTCTCCGGCGGTGAGATTCATCGACTCGGCCTCCTACGCGCCTGGCTGCGGGATCGACCAGTGGAGGTGCTCGATGAACCGACTGCATTTCTGGATACCGCTGCTGCAGAGAGCGTGCGTGCGGTCATCCAGGAAAGAACGCAAGGCCGACTGGTTCTGGTGAGCACCCATGATCCACAGCTGATTCAACAAGCCGATCAGGTGATTACGCTCAACCACTCCAAAAGCAGTCCAAGTCACCCATCTGGCTCAGCAGCCATCCTTTGAGCACCGCTGGATTCAAACCGTCCAGTCGACGGATGCCTGCATCGCCGCCAGCAAAGGCTCCATCACGAAGGCACGCAGATGCATCCGAGGGTGGGGCAAGACCAAGCGCGGATGCGCAAGGCGTAGTTCATCCCAGAACAACAAGTCGAGGTCAAGCGTGCGCGGGCCCCAGCGCTGCTCCCGAAAGCGATCCCGCCCGAACTGCCGTTCCAGCGCATGGAGCGACACCAACAGCTCCAGGGCTGCATCCTGGTGCGGCACTCGGTTCAGACCCCGCACGATGACCACCGCATTGAGATACATCGGTTGTTGAAGCGGACCGCCCACTGGTGCCGTTTCGAGCAACGGTGACCAGCGGTAGTGCAAGGCTTCACCGGCCCAATCAGCAAGCAACTGCTCCAAGAGAGGACGCACTGCAAGCAGGGTCTGACGCGGATCCCCGACAGAGCTGGGCAGGTTTGCACCGAGGGCCACTGCCAAGCAACGGGGTTGATCAGCGAGACTGGCGCTCACGCAAGGACCTGGAAACGTTCATGGTGTCAGGAGGGGTGGCAGCAGCGGGTGGTGTGGCCAACAGTGCCGCCCAAGATCAGGCCAGCCGTGCCTTCCCACTGGCGGCGATCACCGGCCACGGCACCCTCAAGCTCGCCCTGCTGCTGGCGGCCGTGGATCCGGCGCTCGGTGGTGTGATCATTGCAGGGGGTCGCGGCACGGGAAAATCCGTACTGGCACGCGGGCTCCATGCCCTTCTGCCGCCGATCGAAGTGCTGGATGTGGAAGGCACAGCTGGCCGCAATCTCGATCCCCTACGGCCTGAGGAATGGGGCGGAGAGGAAGACGCAACCGCTGCCAATCTGCCCACCAAGGTGCTGCCAGCCCCTTTCATCCAGGTGCCGCTGGGCATCACGGAAGACCGACTCGTTGGCGCCGTCGACGTGACGGCCTCCTTGGCCAGCGGCAGTGCCGTGTTCCAGCCTGGCCTGCTGGCGGAAGCCCACAGAGGCGTGCTCTATGTTGATGAGCTCAACCTGCTTGATGACGGCATCGTCAACCTGATGCTGGCGGCCGTCGGCAGCGGCGAAAACCAGGTGGAACGCGAAGGCCTCAGCCTCAGCCACCCCTGCCGACCGCTCCTGATCGCGACCTACAACCCGGAAGAAGGTGCCGTACGCGACCATTTACTCGACCGCTTTGCGATCGCCCTCTCCGCCGACCAGCTGGTGAGCACAGAACAGCGTGTGGAGATCACCGAGGCCGTGCTCTCCCATGGCCAGTGCAGCCGCAGCTTCGCCGACAAGTGGGGGGAGGAAACCGAAGCACTTGCCACCCAGCTGTTGCTGGCGCGCCAATGGCTGCCGGATGTCCAGATCAGCACCGAACAGATTCAGTACCTGGTCACCGAAGCCATCCGCGGCGGCGTTGAGGGGCACCGCTCCGAGCTCTATGCGGTGCGCGTGGCCAAAGCCCATGCCGCTCTGAGCGGCCGAGACCGAGTGGAAGCCGACGACCTGCAAGTGGCCGTGCGCCTGGTGATCGCGCCAAGGGCCCTGCAACTGCCGCCCCAGGACGAGCAAATGGAACCTCCACCTCCGGAAGATCAACCGCCGCCGCCCCAGGGCGAGGAGTCGCCTGAGGACCAAGAGCCGCCGGACGACAACCAGGACGACAGTGAGGACGAACAGGACAACGACGAAGACGACACTCCAGACGACGAGCCCCCACCGTCGATTCCGGAAGAGTTCATGCTTGACCCGGAAGCTGTCGCGATCGATCCCGATCTCCTGCTGTTCTCATCGGCCAAGGCCAAGAGCGGCAATAGCGGCAGCCGATCGGTGGTCTTGAGTGATAGCCGCGGCCGCTACGTCAAACCGATCCTGCCCCGTGGCCCTGTCCGCCGCATCGCCGTCGACGCCACGCTGAGGGCAGCGGCGCCCTATCAAAAAGCACGGCGAGCCCGCCAGCCAGATCGCACGGTGATCGTGGAGGAATCGGATCTGCGCGCCAAGCTGCTGCAGCGTCAATCCGGGGCTCTCGTGATCTTTCTGGTGGATGCCAGTGGCTCGATGGCCCTCAACCGGATGCAAAGCGCAAAGGGAGCTGTGATCCGTTTGCTCACTGAGGCCTACGAGAACCGCGACGAAGTGGCCCTGATCCCTTTCCGCGGCGACCAGGCCGAAGTTCTGCTGCCACCCACCCGCTCCATCACCGCTGCACGCCGACGGCTGGAATCGATGCCCTGCGGCGGCGGCTCCCCCCTGGCCCATGGCCTCACTCAGGCCGCCAGAGTCGGTGCCAACGCCCTGGCAACAAGCGATCTCGGTCAAGTGGTTGTGGTCGCCATCACAGATGGCCGCGGCAACGTCCCCCTCAGCACGTCTCTTGGCCAGCCTGCACTTGAGGGAGACGAGAAACCCGACCTCAAGCAGGAAGTGCTGGATGTTGCCGCCCGCTACCGAATGCTGGGCATCAAGCTTCTGGTGATCGACACCGAGCGAAAATTCATCGGCAGCGGCATGGGCAAAGACCTGGCCGAGGCTGCTGGTGGTAAGTACGTGCAACTGCCGAAGGCCAGCGATCAGGCGATTGCCGCCATTGCCATGGACGCCATCAACACCGTGACTTGAGACCTGAGCCTTTCGGAGCTCTCTCTGGCCCGGAGGCAACAATCAAAATCTCAAGCCAACGACAGGTTGTCGATTCGGAACAACAACACCATCAGCGCTCCGCCAGCACTCAGGGCTTGCTGGTCTCGGCCGGATAGAGCTCCTGAAAAAAAGCACCAAGACCAATCGCCACATCCCGCACCGCCTTGATGAACTTCGGGTCGTCAGTGAGCTGCTCAATGTCCCCGCCAACAGCATCGAAGCGCTGCGTCAACGAACGGGCGTTCGAGACAGTTTGCTTGAGCTCCGAAACAGTTTTGGGGTTATCGAGTGCCGCTGACAAGTTGTTGATATGAGCAGCAGCCTCAACCGCCTCTGCCGTGGCCAGATTGAGGTTGGTGATCGTTGGCGCTGCCCGCTCAAGTTCATCTCCCAACTGACCGAGCACCGTCTTGGCCTCCTTGGCGACAGCATCGAATTCCTTGGAGGAATTCACCAGGCTGGAGACCAACTTCTGGTCTTCGGCTTCTTGGAGGAGACGTTGCATCGAAGCCGTCACCGTGTCGAGACTTGCACCTGCCTCGCCGCGAATCGTCGTGCCTGCACACAGCACCTTGCCCCCTCTGCACTGATCAGATTTCGGACCAGGCGTGGTCGCAGAGAGCAACGCGGCATTACCGCCACTAATCAAATTCACCTGAGCATCACCACCCAACAACGAGCCTGAAGCCACCGTTGCCGTCACGGGGGTAGGAAGACGGAGATCCTCCTGATTGATTTCCAGCACAACCTTGACGGCAGCTGGAGTGACTTTCACTTCCTGCACCACACCGACCACGATGCCGCGATAAGTGACAGGCGAACGCTCGGCCAGACCACCTGCATTGGCGAATTCCGCAGTGACCGTCCAAGTTTCAGCGCCGAGGCTATAGCCGCGAAGCCAAAGCATGGTGCCGGTGAAACCCACCAACGCTCCAACGAGGGAGAATCCGACAATCGCTTCACGGACACTGCGACGCATAGCAATCAGTGATCAGTGGGTTGCATCGGCCCGTGCAGGTTACCGGTCCTGAACTGTTGGACGTAAGGGTTATCGCTTCGGCGGTACTCGTCGATCGATCCATCCCAGCGAAACTGACCGCCATACAGCAGTACGACCCGCTCAGCCGTGCGCTCAATCGTGCTGTGAACATGGCTCACCACAACCGAACAGCCGTTGGCAACAGCAGTGGTCTTCACAATCAGATCCTCAATCCGGGTGCAAGCAACGGGATCGAGACCGGCCGTGGGCTCGTCGTAGAGCATCAGCGGCATGGCCTCCGCATCCCGATCGGGATCATCCACAAGAGCCCGGGCAAAGCTGACACGTTTCTGCATGCCACCGCTGAGCTGACCAGGGAATTGGTCTGCCACATCGTGCAGGCCCACCGCTTCCAGACAGGCCATCACCCGTTCGCGAATCTGACTGGGCTTAAAGCGCCCGAGCCGCATCAATAAAAAGCCGACGTTTTCCTCCACCGTGAGCGAAGCCAAGAGCGCCGGGTTCTGGAACACCAGGCGCACATCCTTGGGATAACGCTGATCGAGGCGCAAATAATCCTGAGGCTCGCCGAACAATCGCAGCTCCCCAGCCGTGGGCAACTGCAGACCAGCCAATAAGCGCAACACAGTTGATTTGCCTGCGCCGGAGGGGCCAACAACCGCAAGCCGCTGTCCAGGCTCCATCCTCAAATCAACCCGATCGAGCACGGGCCGCGCTCCCCACTGCATCGTGAGTTTGCGCATCTCCACCACGGGATGGTGCGCTGAAGGAGTTGAGCTCGCCGTCAGGCTTTGCACGCGAAGAAGAAAACGGTGCTTGAGCCCCATCCTGCATGCTTTTGCAAGGGGGGTGATGGATCCTGGCCACTTCCGTACAGTTCAGGAAGCCCTGCCGATGCCGCCCAGCTGTTGAGCTCGCCTAACCCTTCATCACGGCCCAGGATGAGGCGCAGCAGCCGCACAGACAGGCTGCGTGGGCTGCAATCAGAACGGCAACGCGATCTGATGAACCGGTCGCGCCGGGCCGTGCGCTGGCTACAACCAGGTCTAGTGGTGAAGCGCTGGCTGCTCACCTCCAGTGTTGGGCTGATGCTGGCATTGCTGGGTGCAGCAGTGTGGGCTGACCTGCAGCCGATTTACTGGATGCTGTGGGCCATCCAGGAATCACTGGGCTGGATCACGCGAGTCCTGCCGCGCGAAGTGACGGGTCCCCTTGTCGTGCTTATCGGCATCGGCCTGCTCTTATGGGGCCAGAGCCGCAGCTTCGGGTCAATTCAGCAGGCTCTTGCGCCCGAGAAAGACACGGTGCTGGTGGATGCGCTGCGGGCCAAAAGCCGACTTAACCGCGGCCCGAACATTGTTGCCATTGGTGGCGGCACAGGCCTTTCCACCCTGCTCAGCGGGCTGAAGCGCTACAGCTCGAATATCACGGCCATCGTCACCGTGGCCGATGACGGCGGCAGCAGCGGTGTGCTGCGCAGGGAACTGGGCGTGCAGCCACCCGGCGACATCCGCAACTGTCTTGCCGCCCTATCGACAGAGGAACCACTGCTCACCCGCCTGTTCCAATATCGATTTTCGGCAGGCGGGGGCCTAGAAGGCCACAGCTTCGGGAACCTATTCCTGTCGGCACTCACAGCGATCACCGGCAGCCTGGAAACAGCCATCACCGCGTCCAGTCGCGTTTTGGCCGTCCAAGGTCAAGTCGTGCCAGCGACCAACGTGGATGTGCGCCTCTGGGCCGAACTGGAAAACGGCCAACGCATCGAAGGGGAGTCGGCCATTGGCCATGCACCAAGCCCAATCGTGCGGCTGGGTTGCCTACCGGAACAACCACCGGCCCTACCGCGAGCCCTCGAAGCCATTGCCCATGCGGATCTGATCCTGCTCGGCCCCGGCAGCCTCTACACCTCGCTCCTTCCCAACCTGCTTGTGCCCGAACTGGTGACGGCCATTCAGCGCAGCAGGGCTCCTCGGCTGTACATCTGCAATCTGATGACACAACCAGGCGAAACCGACGGGCTGGATGTGAGCGGCCACCTGCGAGCCATCGAAGCCCAGCTCGCAAGCCTTGGGGTGAGTAAACGCTTGTTCACGGCAGTGCTGGCTCAAGAAGACTTACCCGAATCACCCCTGATTACCCACTACCGATCCCGGGGAGCAGAACCCGTGCTGTGCAATCGCCGGGCACTGCAGACAGAGGGCTATGAGGTGATGGAAGCGCCACTGCAAGGAAGCAGGCCCACGGCCACGCTGCGCCATGACCCCCGCAGCCTGGCGCTTGGAGTGATGCGCTTCTACCGCAAACAAAAGTCCGACAAGCAAGCAGGACAAGGTCAATAAAAACGACCCGGCCCAGAAACAAGCGAGTGAACTAAACCGAAAAAACCTGCAAGAAAAAAAGGGGGCAATGTGAATCACACCTGAAGTCAAAAGAGACCAAAAAGAAAACACCAGCCCCCCCTCAGACCCTGCTAAAATCTTTCGTGCCCTCTAGACAAGAAGGATACAAGAAGAACGAATACAACGACTGGGAGGAGATCAACACCTATCAATCACCCATTTCGTCCTTACCACAATCAATACTTGAATGATGATTTTACCGTAGCTATTTCCATCAACGAGTGCAGAGCATCGACGAGCCGTGAGCGCTCTCCGCCTGCCGGCTCGAAAACATTCTCAACCAAGCAATCAAGTCGAACCCAATCAATAGGCGTCCTGCATTTCGTAAAAGTCAGGCTGCACATAATCCTTGCGCAGAGGCCAGCCCTTCCAATCCTCCGGCATCAATAAGCGCTTGGGATGGGGATGGCCATCAAAACGAATGCCAAACATGTCGAAGGTTTCACGCTCCTGCCAATCCGCGCCACGGAAGAGGCCGTAAAGCGAGGGCAGATGGGGCTCGCCTTCGCGGGAAAGGAACACCTTGAGCCGCACTTCACGCACCTGGTCAACATTGCCCTCCACCACTTCGGCCATCGCCACCAAGTGATAAAAACAGACAAGCCGTTGCCCCGGACCTTCGTCGTAACCGCCCTGGCACTGGAGATAGTCGAATCCATACCCTTTCAAGGCTGCAGCAATCACAGGCAGAAACATCGGTTCAATCCCGATGGTTTCCACACCAACATGATCAGCTGGCAACAGCTCATGCTCGAAGCCTTGTTGCTGCAGCCACAAACTCACAGGGCCACGTTCGCGCGCAGCTGGAAGCTGGCTCTCTTCAGAAGTGCTCGCTGCGGAAGACTTAGGCGTTTCACTCATGGCAATAGCGCTCAGGAGGCAGAAGAGTCAGTCGAAGGCGATTCCGCAGGGGCTGACGCAGGGGTGGAGAATGCTGGCATGGGGAGACCTGCGCCGGGCTGCAAGGCTGCAATTTGGGTTTCAGCTTGAAGGTATGCCCCGGTCACGATCGGCTCAACCGGCTTCATGGCATGTTTCACCGTGCAATAGCGATGCGTTTGCTCCAACTGGCGCCGATCACTGACTGACTCATTCGAAACTTTTTTTCGCAACTTGATCACCGCATCAAAGATCGCTTCCGGCCGAGGCGGGCACCCAGGCAGATACAGATCCACGGGGATCAGCTTGTCAACACCGCGGACCGCCGTCGTGGAGTCGGCGCTGAACATGCCACCGGTAATCGTGCATGCACCCATTGCAATCACATATTTGGGTTCTGGCATTTGCTCATAGAGCCGGACCAGAGCGGGAGCCATCTTCATCGTCACCGTTCCGGCCACGATCAGAAGGTCCGCCTGACGGGGTGAACTGCGAGGCACCAAACCGAACCGGTCAAAGTCAAAACGGGAGCCAATCAGGGCCGCAAATTCGATGAAGCAACAAGCTGTGCCATACAACAAAGGCCAAAGGCTGCTCAGTCGGGCCCAGTTATGCAGGTCATCAAGGCTGGTGAGGATGACGTTCTCACTTAGATCAGACGTGACAGTGGGAGCTGAGTCAGCGGCTCCAGCCACAGGGCCACAGCTGGCAGCCCGCAGATCACGAACAGCTGAGATTGAAGGGGACGTTGATTCAGGCATCAGTCAGCTCCACTCAAGGGCGCCTTTGCGCCAGGCATAGGCCAGCGCCACAAGCAGGATGGCAATAAAAATGAGGGCCTCGATAAAGGCCAACAAACCAAGGCGATGGAATGCCACGGCCCAGGGATACAGGAAGACGGTCTCGACATCGAAGATGACGAAGACCAGCGCAAACATGTAGTAGCGGATGTTGAACTGAATCCAGGCACCACCGATGGGCTCCATGCCCGATTCGTAAGTGATCTCACGCTCACCTTGCTGACTGCGAGGGGCGAGAAGCTTGTTGGTGATCAACGCCAACACTGGCACCGCTGCTGCAATCAGCAGGAAGCCCAGAAAGGCGTCGTAACCCGGCAGCGCAAACATGAATGAGCCCGACCTAAGCGTCAGTCTGGCATTCGCCAGCACCTGACTGCCGCCCCCGATAGAGTCTCATGACCCAGAGAAGCAGCAGTGAGTGACGAGATTTCTGGACCCAAGGCTGCTGCTCCGGCTGAGGCATCCGGCACAGAAGCTGAGGTCGTCAGCACAACGGTGACTGCCACTGAGTCATCGACCACCGAGTCTTCAACCGCCGAAGCATCGACCACCGATCCGCGCACCCATCGCTTTGAGTGCCGCAGCTGTGGCTATGTGTACGACCCCGCCGAAGGGGTAAAAAAGCTTGGAATCGATTCGGGTACAGCCTTTGAAGACCTCGACGCCATTCGTTTCCGCTGTCCGGTGTGCCGCAGCAAGGTGGGCGCCTTCCGAGATATTGGCCCTTCCACGAAGCCCAGCGGATTCGAGGAAAACCTCAACTACGGCCTTGGGGTCAATCGCCTCACACCAGGTCAAAAAAATGTGCTGATCTTCGGCAGCATGGCTCTGGCCTTTGCCTTTTTCCTCTCCCTTTATTCCCTGCGCTGATCGCATCACTGCCATCCAGCCTGCACTCCTGTTGTTCCCCATGAAGCGCCTATTCAAACCCTTGATCCAGCTGCTGCTGGTGGCCTGCCTCGGCCTTGGCCTCGGAGGTTGCGTAGCAACACGTCTGGCAGCGGCGGAGACCAGCCCCTGGCAGGCCATTGCCCTCGACACCCAGTCCAATCCCCTGGATGTGGCGTTCACGGACGCCAACCACGGCTTCCTTGTCGGCAGCAACCGCATGATCCTGGAGACCCAAGACGGGGGTGAGAGCTGGAGCGAACGCAGCCTGGACCTACCTGAAGAAGAGAATTTCAGACTGATCAGCATCGATTTCGACGGTCAGGACGGCTGGCTTGCTGGTCAGCCGGGCCTGCTGATGCACACCAGCGATGGCGGCAGCAACTGGACCCGACTCTTTCTTGACACCAAACTCCCAGGTGAGCCTTATCTGATTACAGCCCTTGGCCGGAATCAGGCTGAACTCGCCACCAACGTTGGGGCTGTTTATCAAACCTCTGACGGAGGCGGCAGTTGGGATGCCGAAGTCAGCGACGCCGCTGGAGCGGTCCGAGATTTGCGCCGCAGTGACGATGGCCGCTACATGAGCGTCAGCAGCCTGGGCAACTTTTACGCCAGCTGGGATCCCGGTCAGTCCGTCTGGCAGGTGCATCAACGGGTGAGCAGCCAACGCCTACAGAGCATCGGGTACCAGCCAGACGGCCACCTTTGGATGCTGGCCCGTGGTGCGCAAATCCGTCTGAATGATGACGCCGACAACTACGAGAGCTGGGGCAAGCCCATCGTGCCAATCACGAATGGATACGGCTATCTCGATCTGACCTGGACCCCAGACGGCGCCATCTGGGCTGCCGGCGGCAACGGCACTCTGCTCGTCAGCAACGACGGTGGGCAGAGCTGGCAAAGGGACCCTGTTGGCGCAAAGCAACCCAGCAACTTCACTCGCTTCGCGATGGTGGACGGGAAAGGGTTCGTGCTTGGCGAGAGAGGCGTTCTGCTGCGCTGGGTGGGCTGATCCAACACCACCCAGCCCACAACTCTGTGTAACCAACAGAGGCAAGAGGCCCCGAGGATCGGACCCAGCCCTTAAGATCATCAAGCTGATACGCCCGAAGCCATGGCTGCCGGCTCCACCGGGGAACGCCCGTTTTTTGAGATCATCACCAGCATCCGTTACTGGGTGATCCACGCTGTGACACTGCCTGCGATTTTCCTCGCCGGCTTCCTGTTCGTGTCCACTGGCCTGGCCTACGACGCCTTTGGCACTCCTCGTCCTGATGCTTATTTTCAGGCGAGCGAGAGCAAAGCACCAGTTGTGAGCCAGCGATACGAAGGCAAGTCCCAACTCGACGTTCGCCTGAAATAAATCATGACGCAGTCCCCTACAACCTCCACACCGCGCAACTACCCGATTTTCACGGTGCGTTGGCTGGCCCTTCACACCCTCGGAGTGCCTACGGTGTTTTTCCTTGGCGCCCTTGCTGCCATGCAGTTTATTCGCCGCTGATCACCTCACAGATCTGAGACACCATGGAGCGCAACAACAATCCGAACAGCCTTCCTGTTGAGCTGAACCGCACCAGCCTGTACCTGGGCCTGTTGTTCATCTTCACCTGCGGGATTCTGTTCTCCAGCTACTTCTTCAACTGAGGAACTGATTCATGAGCGGCAAAAAATCCAATCTTCCTGACGGTCGCATTCCTGATCGTCTCCCTGACGGTCGTCCTGCAGTCGCATGGCGGTCTCGCTGGACCGAAGGAACTCTTCCTCTTTGGCTAGTAGCCACAGCTGGAGGGATGGCTGTTCTTTTCGTCGTCGGCCTCTTTTTCTACGGTTCCTATACCGGAGTCGGTTCCGCCTGAATTCATTACAGCGAAGACTGTCAAACATTTCGCATCCACCCCCCTGTGCTGTTTTAGCCAGGGGTTTTTTGATGGGAGCGTTCTATGCGTATCCGGCATCGCTTAGGACACTCACCGTAGCGACGCACACTCTTAGAGCCGAGCCCTTAAGCCATACATTTAGAAAAGGCATACCAGTGGATTCCATGGTTGATGCGTCGACAGGTTCAATGCAATCTTCAACCTCCGCACCAACCCAGCACCCCAAGCTCCGGCCCAAGCGGCGTGAACTTTTTTGCCCCGCCCATCCGGAGCAGCGCGTCGAAGAAAACGCCAAAAAATACTTTCTGCACCTGGCTGCAGCCTGAGCAACTGCAGCATCGGGGCATGTCAGCCAAGCGAGCTCGCTTAGTGATCAACGCTTATCCAGTGTTTGTACTGAGCGATGAGTGGTTGGAAGAGTTGTTTTGTCTCAAGTGCGGCTGCAGCCATTGGTGCCACATCACTAGGCACGACCGGGTATCCCACAGCGTGCGCTGGTCGCCGCGAGATCTCTGGGAGCATGTAGCCCATGTCGATCCCAATGCCGCCAACCCTACAGTCAGTGAGTAGACACACCGCCACGCTCGCCGTACCCAGATCAAACGGGTCGACGGCAAACGCTTCTTCGTGTGAAGCCCACCGGAATAGAACTCAAACACCGTAGTAGCTGCGATACCAGTCGGCAAAGCGTTGCACCCCCTCTTCAATGGGGGTAGCGGGCTTGAACCCCACCCACTCTTCCAAGGCGGCGGTGTTAGCGGCGGTGGCTACCACGTCACCAGGCTGCATCGGCTGAAAATCCTTCACAGCCTCACGGCCGAGGGCCTGCTCCATCACCTCAATGAAGCGCATTAACGGAGTGGGCTGGCTGTTGCCGATATTGAATACCCGATGGGCAGCCGCAGCGGTGGCGGGATCAGGGGCCAGGGGATCAAAGGCTTGATTAGCCATCGCTGGCTTATCGCAACAGCGCAGGACCCCCTCAACGATGTCGTCGATGTAAGTGAAATCTCGCTGCATCTTGCCATGGTTAAACACCTTAATTGGGTCGCCGGCCAGGATCGCTTTGGCGAACAACATCGGCGCCATATCCGGCCGGCCCCAGGGGCCATACACCGTGAAGAAGCGAAGACCCGTCGCCGGTAGACCGTAGAGATGGCTGTAAGTGTGTGCCATCAGCTCGTTGGCCTTTTTGCTAGCCGCATAGAGACTCACCGGGTGATTCACTGCCTGCCGCTCATCGAACGGCAAGTTGCGATTGCCGCCATACACGGAGCTGCTTGAGGCGTACACCAAGTTCTCCACACTGTGGTGACGACAACCCTCAAGGATGTTTCCGAAGCCCACCAGGTTGCTCTGGATGTAGGCCGCAGGGTTTTCGAGCGAATAACGCACACCAGCTTGGGCCGCCAGATTCACCACCACCCTGGGGCGTTCACTCGCAAAGACACCGAGGAGGGACTCTCCATCTTCCAGAGCCATGCATTCAAAACGCCAGGCCTCAGCTGGAGCCATCGCCTTGATCTGGGCCAGCCTTGCCTGCTTCAGGGCCGGATCGTAATAGGTGTTGAGGTTATCAATGCCAATCACACGATCTCCCCGTTCCAGCAGCCGCTGGCAGAGAGCGGCTCCGATAAAACCGGCTGCACCGGTCACCAGAGTCGGACGGGAGGAAGACAAGGGCATCAGACCAACTGCTGAGAGTAAAAGATCAGGCCTCAGACTCGACACCACCAGCGCCCACGCGCCAGAGATTCAGGCCAGCGGCGGCGACGATTGGGGGATCGACGACTGAGCGAGCATCAAAGATCCAGGCAGGCTGGCGCAGAAGCGGGGCCAGAACGGTCCAATCGAGCTGACGGTACTGCTGCCACTCGGTGAGAATCAGCACCGCATCAGCCCCAGCAATGGTGGCCGCCTCATCGGCCCCTTTCCACCACGTGCCCTCGCCGCTGAGAGCAGCCCGGGACGGGAGGGCAGAAAGGTCTGGAGCTGCGATCGCGGGGAGATGCAGATCGCGGGCAATCTGCTCCGGATCAACCTTGGGATCGTGAATCGATAGCTGAGCCCCCTCCTCAAGCAGATCGCGACAGATACGGATCGCCGGTGCCTCGCGAGTGTCATTCGTATCGGCCTTAAACGCAAAACCAAGCACAGCCAGACGCTTGCCTGTCACCGTTCCGAACAATTTCTGGACGACTAAACGAGAGATGCGATGTTGCTGCCAGGTGTTCAGGGCTACCACGCTCTCCCAGTAATCAGCAACCTCTGGCAAGCCGAAATGACGACAGAGATAGACCAAATTGAGGATGTCTTTCTGAAAGCAGCTGCCACCAAAACCAGGACCTGCCTGAAGGAACTTGGGTCCGATCCTGCTATCTGTACCAATCGCCCGAGAAACTTCGCGCACATCCGCACCGGTGGCCTCACAAAACGCCGCGATCGAATTGATCGAGCTGATGCGTTGGGCTAAAAAGGCGTTGGCGGTGAGCTTAGAGAGCTCACTGCTCCAGAGATTGGTGCGCAGAATCTTCTCTTGGGGAACCCAGTGGGCATACACCGAAGCAAGCGCATCAATGGCTGCTGGTTCTTCTCCACCGATCAGCACCCTGTCAGGGGACTCCAGATCACTGATGGCGGTGCCCTCCGCCAGAAATTCAGGGTTGGACAAGACAGAAAAAGTGCGTGCAGAGTCACCAGAGCCCCGAGCTGCGCTGAGGATCTGTTTGATCGCCTGAGCTGTGCGCACCGGAAGAGTGCTTTTCTCCACCACGATCGTGTGCCCCTGAGACACCTTGGCCACCTGGCGAGCACAAGCCTCCACCCAGCGCAGGTCACTGGCCTGGCCAGCACCTAACCCCTTTGTTTTCGTGGGCGTGTTCACAGAAATGAACACCAAGTCAGCGTTGGCGATCGCCTCATCAACAGCAGTGGAAAAGGTGAGATTGCGACCGCGGGCCCGGCCCACAACCGCGTCGAGGCCGGGCTCATAAACCGGTAACTTGTCTAGGTCGCTGTCGTTCCAGGCAGCGATTCGTTGCTCATTGAGATCGACCACAGTCACATGGATCTGCGGACATCGATCGGCAATTACCGCCATGGTGGGGCCGCCCACATAGCCGGCGCCGATGCAGCAGATGCGGCGGATTAAAGCAGCTGGCATCAAGTGTCAGGGTCTAAGACATGAAGTAAGGAAAGGGTATCGCTAAAAGCCACATAAGGGTTATCACCAAGTGATGGTCGGAAAAATGGACACAACAGAAACTGAAAGAGTCGAAACAAAGTAACGGAGTTTAGCCGAAGAGGACACCGTAAGAGACCGTAAACCATGGAAAGCGAAACCTGGATAGCGAAAGCAGGAATAGCCACAATTTGCATGGAAACCATTGAACTGGCTGAAAGAAAACAGAGAGGGGAAGAAGTCGAGAGGAAGAGAAACAATAAAGCCAGGAAAGATCAATAAAGTAAAAAGCAAATAATCAGTCCATGGCAAAACGAGGAAAAGTATGTATATGATCAAACACCAAATTAGTGAACATCAAAACAGGTAAAGTTCGAATGATCAGAAACTTAACCAGAAAGAGTGAATAAGGTCGTGCTTGAAGCAAAATAGGTGCCAATGCAAGGGAGGATAGGGGAGATATGCAAAACGGAAAAATGGATATAGACGTCCACAAAAGAATGAATGCATGAGGCGGGGAGCCATGCAGGGAGAGAGTTGACGAGATATGACAGAAATAAATGAACAAGTAGCTCGAGAGAGACAGGAGTTGACGACAATGTAAATAAATTCCTGAGCCAAGAGAAAAATCTCGAAAAATGGCGCTAAGAATATTAGAGGATACCTAAAGAGTTAATGACGGAAGGAAGGAAAATAACGCATGACCAAAAAAGAGGAGAGAAGACAAAGCATTCTCGAAAAAATAAAGATAAAACAAAAAATACAAAGAATGAATGAAAAATCATAACGGACAATCCATAAACATAAAAAACAGGCGGCGAAATCAGACCATAGTAACCAAGCGGAATAGCATGAATGGACTTACATAAAGATTTCAGAGCAAAGAAATGGCTACATACATAAGAAGAAGAACTCAACTGGCGCTCCTAGAGTATGAACGGAGCAGGCAGTATAGACAACAAATGAAGCATAAATAAAAAAATGCTCACAAGGGTTAATTGCCTAAAATAAATACGGGATAGATTCTAACAAAAAATTGGAAATGGCAGGAAAATACAACCTGTCAAGTAAGCTCTAGTTTGTTGATCTTAAGACGATAGAGAAGAGCCAATGATGAATCAGAAAGCTAAACAATTTAGAAAAAAATACAATAAGAGAGGGTCAAGAATATAATGTTCGAGGGGAGGTAGATAAAGTTGAGAATATAGAAAAAAAGTAAAGGCGAAATTAGTTACGGGGATTAAGCCAGGTTTCGACCAAGTAGATCACGAAACCAGGAGATAGTAGGAAGCAAGCCTTGATCCAAAGTCACCGATGGTGACCAGCCAAGCTCACGGGTCGCGAGAGAGATATCAGGCTGACGTTGGCGTGGGTCATCATCAGGAAGGGGTAGGTTAATCCAGGGAAGGGAAGGATTGACAAGCAAGCGTACCTTTTCACCAAGCTGTCTGATGGTAAACTCCTCGGGATTACCAATGTTAATTGGTCCAGAATAAGATCCATTCATCAAACGAATCATTCCCTCAATCAAGTCGTCCACAAAACAAAAACTTCGTGATTGAATACCATCACCATAAAGAGTAAGGGGCTCACCCTTTAAGGCCTGAACAATAAAATTACTAACAACACGGCCATCATCTGGCAACATACGAGGACCGTAAGTATTGAAGATTCGAATAATACGAACCTCCAATCCGTGCATCCTTTGGTAATCAAAACATAGAGATTCAGCAATTCGTTTGCCTTCGTCATAACAACTACGAATACCAATTGGATTAACGCAACCCAAATAACTCTCTGGTTGAGGGTGAACTTCAGGATCACCATAAACTTCACTGGTACTGGCCAACAACAAACGTGCTCCTACCCTGCGGGCAAGGCCGAGCATGTTGTAGGTACCAAGAAAACTAGTTTTGGCGGTTTTAACGGGGTTAAACTGATAATGTACAGGTGAAGCTGGGCATGCCAAATGCCAAATCCGATCAACTTCGAGTTTTATAGGGTCTGTAACATCATGGCGGATAATTTCAAAATTTGGATGACCAATCCATTTTAAAATATTGGCCTTACGTCCTGTGAAATAATTATCTAAGCAGATAACTTCTTCTCCATCTTCCATCAATCGGTCGCATAGATGAGATCCAAGAAAACCGGCTCCACCAGTGATGAGATTGCGAGTTATGGAAGAAGGCATTACAAAAAGGGGAAAGAATTGAGTTTACAGGAACTTCACTCTAAAGGCTAAACATGGGATCGCAATAGCCATAATAGTATGTTTATAGTTACAGGATATAGGCACAAACCCTAGCCATATGGAAGAAAATTTAAAGTGAATCACCAAAGACAAAGAATACATTTAAGAAGTACTTGGGGGAACCCAAAGAACAAATGGGAAAAAAATAATACGGATTAGCAGGCGCGAATCAAAAAAATTGGACTGGAGGTTCAAGCAATGGAGTAGTTAAAAAGAAAGACATGCCTAGTGAGTGGTATCTCACGTATGATGCAAGAATGATGGAATGTGAAAGGATCCTTATGACAATTAGCCAGGCAAAGGACTCATGTAGCCATAAGTAGAGAATAACGCTCAAACCGAAACCAGAAAAAATATGGATGGATTTGAGGAACAAAAGACAAAAAGGGAAAGGAAGAATAGTAAAAAACAGGGCCAATGAAATAATATCAACGCAACCTAAGCAGCAGGCAGAAGAAAAAAGGAGGGGATTTGGATAGGGTGAATAAAAATTTTAACAAGTGATATAACTATTGAACGAGACACGGAGTTAGTGATTTTGCTGCCATTCTGGAACCAATTTAGACAATATTTTGAGGGCTGTGGATTCATCATGAGAAAAAACAGCGTCCTCAAGATCATCTATGAGAGGCCATAACTCATCTGGAGGAATAGAGGCTTCTTTAGCTCGAAAAATCAAAGGATGCTGAGTGGGCTCCGATGTAGCATCAATTAAAAGTTCCTCGTACAGTTTTTCACCAGGCCTCAAACCAGTATGAATGATTTCGATATCTCCAGTAGGATTAGATGCATCTCTAAGAGAAAGACCACAAAGGCTTACCATCTGTTCGGCTAAATCTTTAATACGAACAGGATCACCCATATCGAGAAGAAATACATCACCACCTTGAGCTAAAGAAGCTGTTTGTAAAACTAACTGAGCTGATTCGTAAATGGTCATGAAAAACCTGATTATCTCAGGATGGGTTAGTGTAATTGGCCCACCTGAAGCGATCTGGCGCCTAAATAAAGGTACAACGGATCCAGAAGAACCAAGAACATTCCCAAAACGAACCATCGCCAAACGAGTGAATGGAGCAAATCGAGTCTTAGAAAGTTGTGACTGCTCATCTGCAAAAGCCTGTAATATTAACTCTGCAAGCCGCTTACTAGCACCCATAATGTTAGTAGGCCTGACGGCTTTATCAGAAGAAATCATGATAAGAAGAGGTACGCCGCAACGTGTAGCTGCTTGACAGACATGACGTGTACCAAAAACATTATTAGACAAGCCGGAGAGCGGATTGCTCTGAACAAGAGGTACATGTTTATAAGCTGCAGCATGAAAGACTACATCTACCGGAGAGGTAGAAAACAAATGTTGAAGGAGGACGGAATCTGACGTACTACCAAGAACTGCTTGTACGGGTACGTTGGAAGCCTCTGTGGCAAGTAACTCTTGCTCAATAGAATATAGTGAAGGCTCACTTTGTTCAAGGAGAATTAGTCGCTTGGGATTAAGTTTTAAGATCTGACGGCAAAGTTCACTACCAATGGAGCCACCCGCACCTGTGACGCAGACAACAGCCCCTCTAATAGCAGGAGCCATAAGTGAAGGATCTGGAGTAACAGGATCACGACCGAGGAGATCCTCAATAGATATTGGACGCAAAGAGTTAATAAGAGATATACCAGAGGTAAGATCATTTACAGAAGGAATATGCATGACTGGAATAGATAATTTTCTAAGCTCAAACACAATCTGTCGACGTTCACTACGAGTAAGAGATGGGATCGCAAGTAGAACCTGGTCAATTTGGTTATAAATCTGATGAAGAACCTGCGGAGGTTGTATAGGGGTACCGTTGAGTGTACGTTCCCAAAGAAAGGGTGCATCATCAAGAAAAGTAATTATCTGATGATTGCCACCAAGACGGAGAGCTGCTGCTAACTGAGCTCCTGCTTGACCAGCTCCATAAATGGCAACTCGAACCGTTTGCTTTTTCCTGACGGAGTTTAGTGAAAGTAAAATATCTCGGAAAATAAAGCGTATGGCTCCAGTGAAACCTGTGAGTAATAACCATAAGAGTAACCAGCTACTGCGTGGTGGCATTGGCAACCTGAAGGTTATACCGACTAAGACAAGAAGTAAGACAAGAAGACCATTACGGTAAGCAAGCCGATAAACAGCAATACTACCTACGTACCGTGTTAGCCCCTTATATAATCCTGTAAGTGCATAAATGGGTAAACCCAAGAGCAATATCGCCGGTAACATCCAACTGCCAGACACCTGGAATGAGAGGTGAAAAGGATTTGCGAGACGAAGCCAAAAACTGAGCCAAACCGATAAGGAAAGGAGTAAAATATCAATAAATACCAGAAGAAAGCGCCGAAAACTAGGAGGGAGTCGGAGAATAGGATCAAGCAAAACCATTTAATGACTAAACAATTCGAGAGAATCAGGCGCGAGAGGCAAGATGAAAAGGAACAGCAATAAACCTATCTAGCAAAAAACCAAGGACAAGTACCAATAAGCCAGCCAAAACCAAAACCATAAAATCAAAATATAGATAAACAATAGACAAAAATGTAGTTGATAAGATATAAAGAAGAGAGACTTGGCGATGATTCCATCCAGCCTGCGTCAACCTCTGAAACAAATGTAGGCGGTGAGCTTGAAAGATCGGTTGACGAGCTAGGAAACGGCGACAAACACTCAAAGAAGCATCAGCCAACAAAGGGGTCGAAACTATCAAAAAAGAAAGAGCATCTAACCAGGAGTGTGCATATAAAACCAATGCAATAAATATGGATCCTAAAAAAGTACTTCCTGAATCACCCATAAATAATTTTGCTGGACTCCAATTCCAAATCAAGAAACCGAGAATTGAGCCCAACAATGACCAAATGGGCCAAGGTGCACTTAGATGGAAAGCAAGGGTAGCGAGAAGAACAGACATACAACCTGCCAATAAACCATCGAGACCATCCATGAAATTGGTAAAGTTAATAACAGCAGTAACTATAATTATAAACAAAACCAAGGAAGATATGAGAAGAGGCAAATTTGTAATTTGCAAAATAGATTCATGCGGAAGAGGAGAGGTTAATAATATGAAAACTGCCATAGCCAAGTGCGCTCCGTATCGCAAAATACGAGGGAGATCATGACAATCATCTAAAAAACCAACAAATGCAATAGGAACGGTCGCAAGCGGTAAAAGAGCTAATGAAGAGTAGCCTGAGAATATTATGAAGAGAGTACTGGCAATAGAAGATACGAATACAAATACAATACCCCCGCCAACAGGGGTTGGATTGGTGTGAGAGCTACGGTGATTAGGGTTATCGAGAAAACGAAGCTTTAATAAAGGAATTAAGATACCTATAAGGAACCAACTTATTGAAGCAGAAAGCAAGACAACACAGGATACTAATATTACATTCATAGATCTATACCGCGATAAAGAGAAACCTCCATTTGTATTCCCTCATGAAAAGAGATGGGTTTATACCCAAGAATGTGAGCTGCATTAGTGTATGAGAAATTTTTATTTTCGTTTAAGCGGAGAATCTGCTCGGATTTCAATGGTAAAAATAGTTGGAAGAATTCTAACAGTTTGAGCAGGTAAACAACAGGAGTAAAGGGTATATGTATACGGATTAAAGGGCGGCCTAAATAGAAAGCAATCAGACGAACTACTTCGTTATAGGTGAGTGGTTCTTCACCTGAGATATTGAAATCAAGACCAATGGATTCGGGATGTTGCAGGGACTCAACAAGAGTCCATGCAACATCGGATACATGCACTGGTTGTTGAAGAGAGAGGCCATCGCCAAACACTGGAAGGATAGGCCAGCGATCGATCCACCGAACTAGACGTATCATGTTTCTATCCCTATTTGTACCATAAATCATTGTGGGTCGAATGATAGTATAGTCTAAAGAACTAGACTTGATCGAGGCTTCTGCAGCCAAACGAACTTTTTTAGAGCCGGCATTTAATTTCGTATAAATAGAAGTTGTGCTGACAAAAACAACTCTAGAGATACCGGCCCTTTTGCATGACTCAATAATGGAAGGTGCACTTCCAAAGCCAATAGATGCAACATGCAAAAGAGAGCTACACCCCCGAAGTGCATGAACAAACTGCTGAGGATCTTCTAGATCGGCAAAGCGGTATCGTATTCGTTTATTTAACATCCAGGATGGGTCATTACCGGGACGAAGTACAGCAATAAAGGGAAGCTGACGGCGAAGTAATTCAGAACAGACAAATCGACCCGTAAAGCCATTGGCTCCAGAAACAGAAATAGTCATTGGCCAATCACAGTGCGCAACAAAGCATTAAATCGAACGTTAATAAGCTGTCGAGAGTAAACCGTTTTAGAGAGCACAACAGCCCTTTCGGCCATAGCTTTTCTTTCTAGGATAGAGGTTTCAAAAAGTTGTTGAATAGCAAAGGCTAGATCTTCAGGTATACCAGGAAGAGCAGTAAAACCAAGCTTATAGCTTTCAACCTCGGTATTAATATCACCTGGAACTGTAGTTATAACTGGTCGCCCTAAAGCATAAGCATCATAAAGCTTGTTTGGGGAGACTGCATAACGAAAAAGAGGTACGTCAATAAGAGACAACAAAATTGCATCTGCATCTGCCATTATCTCAGGAATTAAAGATTTAGGCACCGGTTCGCTAAACGTGACTGAATTCAAGTCAGAAGCAAGTTGAATTAATTTATCCTTTTCAGGGCCATCTCCGAGAAATTGAATTGATATAGGAAGTGATTTGTTCTCAAGTAAGCGAGCCGCCTCTATTACATTATCAAGACCATTTGCGACACCATGAGCTCCAGCGTAAAGAACCTTGAAATTTGTTCTTTCGGGAGGAAGAGGGGTTGGAATAAACAAGTCTAAATCGGGACCATTAGGTAACCATTCAATATGCCTGGCTCCACGAGCTTCCACATAAGAAACAGCACCTTTAGCTAAGACAACAAGCTGAGAAGAGTGAGAATAAATATAACTTTCCATAAAGCTAAGGAGGCGAACCAGGATATTATTGCGACTTTTGCCGCATTGATCAATCAATACTTGGGGCCAGAGATCACGAACTTCCAGTACGAAAGGTATATGATAAAGACGTGCAATACATAAAGCTGTGAATGCAGCTGGAAGTTGAGGAGAACTCGCAAGTATAACGTTAGGACCTTTGCCGGTGAGAATTCCAAACAATCCAGTAGGAAGCAATCTCAGGGCGAGATGAAAACAGAAACTCAACATATTGAGTTGCCTTCTCCAGTTGTTACATCGGTAAGGGAAAACCCAAAGCCAGAACCAGTGGATACCAGAAGGTGTTTCCTTAGATGCTAATTGGGGAAAACGAAGGCGCCGATATTTACGTTGAGCTAGATTGAAGTCAGACGAAAAAACTGAAACATCCCATCCATTGTTAACAAGACTTGCGGCTACCTCGTATTGACGGGTATGACCAGGGAGATCAGGAGTGTTAGCAAACTGGTTAATAAGCCAAAGTCTAGGCATTCCTATGAGGGTGTAAGGAAGGCAACGGATAGCGGGAGAGTTACTCTGAGAAGGTGGTCACCTGAGGGCAAAAAACCAATGATACAGAAACTTTGACTAGGCAAACGGTGACCTAACCCCATGGCAAACCATGTGGGTTGCCAAAAGGTTTTAACATCTAAGGCAGAGGAAGCGTCAATAAGCAGAGAATTTAATAGTGAAGTAGGGGAGCTGGGAGAAAGATGCAACCAAAGACGGAAGTATAAAGGAACGTGCGTAGAAACACTATCCTCGATAATAAGCGTAATCTGGTCGGAAGAAGCAGCGCTTAGCTGAACACGACGATGATGTTGTGCACCTCTACTGTCGAAACCATTATGGCTGCCTGCAGCGAAGTAGACTTGATCAGATGAATGAGAGCATTCGCGATGTCGAGGTAAGGCTTTTCGACCTGCACGGAAACTTCCCCAAACATCTACAGGTTCAACCCAATCAATTTCACCAGATGGAGAAGAGAAACCAAGTTGCAATACATTATGAGCAGCACCAGACCTTTCGTATAGACGATCTGAACAATAGCGGTAAATACTAGTACCAGTTTCACTGATAACTGGTTGGCCAAAGTAGGTTAGGTCAAAACTCAATTGATCGGAATGGACATGTGCAGGGAGATGTGGAGGACAAGGAACACCACATTTAAAAATGAGCTCCCAACCATATCCAGGTCGTAAAAGCGTCCAGCCAGTTGCAGGTAAATCGAGGACACTAGGAGAAATCGTGAGTGGTCGGCGATTGGAGGAAGATTCTGGGAGGGAAAATAAGGAAGAAGCCAAATATCGCCGCAGGGGAGAAGTAAGAAAGAAGTTGTTTTCTGAACAATGTGATTGATTGAGATATATTTGAGCAAACGATACCACCTCATCAAGTGACGGGGATATATCAACTGGACTGTCGTTGAAACGTGGATATTGGCCATTATATAAACGTACTGAGGAGGCCCATGACGCCATTTTTCTAATGGCGGAAACGAGCCAAGACGGGCGTTGATGGGTAATTAACGCAATGGCAAAACCTAGTTCAACCAAACGGTCTAATAGCAAGAGATGATAACAAGCAGAGCGCTCTTCATGCCCTCCGTCCGATAGTATTTGAGTTTTAATCTCTATTTCAAGTAGGTATAGGGCCCGAATGTGCATGGAATAGGCATCAGGTCCAAAAAATTGAAGACCGCCAAGCGCCAAGGCAGTTAGATTTTCTATCCAATGATTACCTCCATGACAATGCTCAGGATGAGACTGTAACCAACGCAACTGCTGCCAAAGAGATTGTAATCGCGATGAAGATATAAGCTCAGGGCAACAACGGAATAACCAAATCCAATTCCTGGTACGGAGAGAAATAGTGTAACTATTCCAACCATCACCATTTCCAGGTGTATTTGCTGAGATCCAATGATCAAGAAGTTGTTCTAAAGCAATAGCGTCAAATGACCAGGATTTAGATATCAATGCATGTTCGAGCCAATCACGAGCCCAATCAAAATAATGTAAATGGAATTGCCATAGTCGGGGCCAAGAAGAATCATTCCACGAGAAGGGGAAAAATAGTTGACGTTCCTGTTGAAGAAAAGAAAAACGTATTGAAGAAAGAGGTCGTTCTAGACTTGCCGGTGGATGGAGACCATGACAATAAAGCTCACGAAGTACAGGACGCCATCCTGGATTGGAATTATTGGCATCAGCCAAAGCAAGGGAGCAGTTAGAGGGTAGAAAACTATCAAAAAACTTATGAATATCATATACTATGCGACGTTTAAGCCGGATAGGACCTATATCAAGCAAAGTGCGAAATAAGCGCCGATAATAGGAAGCAAAAAAAGGAAAGTTGGGCTTAAACAATGTTAGTGACCCCACAGAAATCTAATATGGGACGATCAAGGAGGCGAAGTCTTTTAAAATCGGTATGAGCAACTAAGAAAACAAGCAGATCAGCATTGGCAAGAACAGAATCGATAGAATATAGTCTGAAGTCAGGATGGCTAACAAGGTTAGGTTCACAGACAAGAACATTTAGACCTGACGAAATTATTTCTGAGACAATATTGAGAGCCGGGGATTGACGCAGATCATCGACATCAGGCTTGAAAGTGATGCCAAGAAGGCCTATTTGTACTGGACGTTCTAATTGAGAGGCAAGAGAATCAGCTCGTGACTTAACTTGTTGTACAACCCAGAGACTTTTTTGATCGTTAACGAGCCGAGCGGCTTGGATGAGAGGGGTAGAGTTAGGAAGAGCAGAGGCAATAAACCAAGGATCTACTGCTATACAGTGCCCCCCAACACCACAACCAGGTTGTAAAATATTAACTCTGGGATGGTGATTGGCCAAACGTATCATATTACTAATATCAATATCTAACTCATGGCAAATAATTGAAAGCTCATTGGCAAAAGCAATATTTACATCGCGGAAGCTATTTTCTGCAAGTTTAACAAGCTCTGCAGTACGAGAGTCCGTCAGATAAAGCTCTCCGTCGCAAAAAGTGGAGTAAAACCTTCTAGCATGCTGAGATGCGCTGTAAGTCAAACCACCAATTACACGATCATTATTGACCAGTTCAGAAAGAATACGTCCAGGTAAAACACGCTCTGGGCAATAGGCTATGCTTAATTGATCTTTAGTGAGACCGCTAATCTCCTCAAGCAATACACAAACTTGCTCAGTAGTGCCTACCGGAGAAGTGGATTCTAGTAATACTAAGTTACCAGGAAGAAGATATGGAGCAATAGACTGTACCGCAGTCAACACAAATTCTATATTAGGTTGAGGGATACTATTGTGAGAGGTGTCAAAAGGAGTGGGCACAGTTATAATAAAAATATCAGCAGAGCATGGAAACAATTGAGCCGAAAGATTACCTGATGAAACACCATCAGCGACAGATTGTTCTAAATCAGGTTCAATAATATGAACATTTCCATCGTTGACAATGTTTACAACATCGGGATTGATGTCTACACCAAAAACACGATGACCTACTTTTGCCAATAGAGCAGCAGTTGGAAGGCCAATATAGCCGAGGCCAAGGATGCAACATGTACTCATTAATCTAATACCTGTAAAAGTAAGCGTTGTACCTCAAAAATTTGAGATATGGGTATAGGACTACTAGAACCAGTAGCAATTGATCTGAGAAAAGCAGCAGAACATTGAACTTGACCTTTATTTTGAGATAAAAGACGTCGAGTTCGGAAACCCTCTACTCCCCAAGCTTGAAGTTTGCGGAAATTGGATAGGCAAAAGACCTTTGTGCCAGCGAAAACCTCGATGCGCTCCTTAGGAAAGGACTTATGACCATTCGCAAAATAGTGAATGGTACCAATTGATCCATCAACAAAACGAAGTTGAAGAGAAAATGTGTCCGAACGGGCCATTGAGTCAGAAGCCTTGAATAGATGAAGGGTGTCTATAGGACTATCTACAAGGAAGCGAAGAAGATCGACAAAGTGACAAGCTTCGCCTAATAAACGTCCTCCACCAATTTTGGAATCATGAACCCAATGGTCAGGTGATACAGAACCAGCATTACAAGTATATACAAATGCCTTTGGTCCTGTAAGGACGGATATATGTTGCTTAAGTTCAACAGTGAGAGGAGCAAAACGTCTATTAAAGCCAACCATAAGTAAACTGTCACCAGTATAACTAGACTCGATAGCTGCTAATTCATCAAGAGAGAGGCAAAGAGGTTTTTCAACAAATACATGTTTGCGAGCGGACAAAGCCTTGATAACATAATATGCATGACTATCGTGGCGAGTTGCTATAACAACAGCATTGACCGATGGATTAGAAATAGCATTATTGGGATCTGTTGTTGCATTACGAAAACCAAACTTCTTACCATAATAAACTGGACCTATGCCAGAAATAGCACAGAGGGTATGAAAACTACCGCCTGCAGAAGCGAAGGCGGGGATAAGTATCCTACGAGAATAGTTTCCACAACCAATAAAACTGAGGGCAGGGATCGAAGGTTTGCTCTTAAAATCGGCAAAAGGCAGATTAACTGTAGATTTGGGAGAAGCAGATTTAAGAGAATATGTCAATATAATGCCCAACGAGGGCTCAGAACTTGTGAGTAACTCATAAGCATTTGGGGCATCCTGAAAAGAAAAGTGATGGGAGATGAGGCCTTCTGTTGACAATGAACCCCGTGAAAGTGCTTCAAGTACAGCTGAAAAATTACGCTGCTCAGTCCATCTAACAAAACCAATAGGATAATCATTGCCAAGAAGCTCGTAAGATGAATCATAACGCCCAGGTCCATAAGAACAACTGACTTGAAAGGAAAGCTCTTTTTTATAAAATAAATCACGCTTAAGTTGCAAACCTGAAACACCAACTAACACAATACGACCACGCTGACGACAGACTGTAGATGCGATATCAACTGGTTCGGAAGAAGTTGTAGAGGCAGTAATGAGAACACCATCAACACCAATACCAGAAGTTTGACTCATACACCATGAAATGGGGTCGTCATGCTTCGAAGTACAGATAGATTGTATACCAAATGTTTCAGCAATCGTGCATTTTGATAAATCAGGATCGAGACCCAAGACACGACATCCATGTGCAATTAATATTTGCCCAGTAAGCAATCCAATTAAACCTAAGCCACTAACTAGGTATGTTTCTCCAAAAGTAGGCTTAGATAATCGAACGCCCTGCAAACCAATGGAAGCGAGAACAGTGAACAGGGCAGATTGATCACTTACATTATCTGGTATACGAGCACAGAGATGATGAGGAACTGAGACAATCTCAGCATGTGGACCATTAGATATGACACGGTCTCCAACAGAGAAGCCAAGTACGTTCTGGCCAACTGATAAAACAACGCCAACATTGCAATATCCAAGGGCTAGGGGATCATCAAGTTTGCTTTGAACGGACTCAATAGCAGGCTTTGGACCATCAGTACGTACTTTATCCATAAGTTGCTTAACCTTATGAGGTTGTTTCTTAGCTTTATCAATGAACCCAGATTTGCCAAAATCTACAAGCATACGCTCTGTACCAGAGGATAATAATGAGGAATATGTTTGTATGAGAAGGTGACCTGTTGAAAGAGAAGGCGAGGGAACCTCCAAAATTTCACATTTACCGGTACGTAGTGAAAGAATTACTTGTTTCATAGTAGTAAATATGGAAAATTAGAGATGGGAAAGGACAAATCTAAGCTTTGAAGAATTAATACGCGGTATAGCTGACACACGAGTGAAATCAATTTGAATCTTGTCTCCCAAACGCATCCTCACTGATTGCAACAACGAGTTCATTAGGTCGTGTGTATTCGAAAGGTTAGTTACATAATACAACTTGGCATGTCCTGGTCGATATTGTACGAACTGTGCCTCTTGAATAAAAGGAAAGTCTTTTAAGATGAAATCCATCCTACCGACTCGAGTTCCATCGCAAAGAACGAGACAATCCTCGATTCGACCATCAATAGAATCAACTAGTCTCCACCCAGAATGGTCGTGCAAATTATTAGGATTAATAGAAACTAGATCTTGAGTGTCATACCGAAAAAGAGGGAAAGCGATATTAAAAAGAGTAGAACCAATCAGTTTATAGGAATTCGGTTGATCAGAAGGGATTAGTTCTACAACGGAAAAATCCTCATCAACTCGCAAATAGCCATTATTTTGTTGTGAAATATTTGCAACATATTCTGCTTGGCCGTAGTGATCAAATATGGGAACTTTAAACACATCAGAAAGAAGTTGTCGTTGGTGCTCTAACAGACTCTCTGCACCTGTAGAAACAACACGCAAATGATCAGATAAATCAAAATTATACTTTTGACAATATGATGCAAGCAATACCAAGAAGGATGGGTAACCATGGAGCCAAGGTAGGCCGGATCTGCGTATTTTAGTTAAATAAGAAAAAGCAGTATCATCATTAAGATGATATGAACTGAATAGGATTTGTTTAGCTGGATAATTTAGCCTCCAATAAGGTGGTTTAGTCTGATTGGGGCTTACTATTGGTCTACCAGCAAATATTCCGCACCAATCATTGAAAGAGATGTTATGAGAGTGACGATAACGCCACCATGTAGCCCACTGTTCTCGTTCGGCAGATAAAGAAGCTTTGAAGACTAGCCCAGTTCCAGTTGTACCACTTGTGTGACATGATATAAGTTTATTAGAGGTATAGGTAGAGATAAAATCAGAAGCAGGTGGTATTATTGCTAGATTGCGTTGAACCTCTTTCTTGGTGATAATTGGCAACTTAACAAGATCATCTAAAGGACACTTGGAGGAGAAAGAAACTCCATAGTCGAGAAATTTAGAACGCCAAAAAGGACTGAAGGAAGCAGCGAGAAAAAGAAGTTTTAATCGTTCATTTTGATATTGACGAATAAAGTCTATCGATTGTTCTGATCTGTAAATAGAGTCTTGCAATCGTTTAGTAAAGTCACCGCCATAACGACGTCGGTTTAGAAAATAACCGTTAATTGAACAAACAGCATTTTGAAATTGACATGGCAGGCGATGATACAACTTTCCTTTCATTATTTTGTTAACGGTTGAAAATAAATCTAATCGAGCTAAATGCCAAACCAACAATTGCTTTAGGGCTATAGATAGAGAAAAGACATAAACGCCTTGTAAAGGGTAGATCCTGGTTGAAAAATATTCTGATTAAAGCGAGAATGCGCCCTAGGTGACTATGGAAAGTTTTTAAATTAGATTGTTCACGAGAAAGGAAATATCGGGAATAGCTAGGAATGCTTTTACCTGTATGTTTGACAGCTAGGGCATAAACTAAATAATAGTCTTCACCTATTCCGCCATAAGTACCCAACATCTGGTAAAGATATGAGAGGCCGAGGGAAGTTTTGTATGAAAGAGTATTATGAAAAGGGAGAGGAAAATACGATAAGCCGGCGTATGGAAGTTTACGTAGGATAGCGTTTTTACTATTGACAATATATACAGGTTCCCAACAATAGTCGCAACCAGAGTTCAGTAAATTAAATATATTTGCCAAACGAGTAGATGGGTATGTATCATCAACATCCCAGATAGTCGTAAAAGGAGATTTCACATGGAAAAGAGCAAAGTTTCTTGCAAACCCACGACCCATATTACGAGGAAGATGAAATAGTCTGATACGAGGATCAGTTGATGCAAGAGTATTACAAATTTCGGCTGATGAATCTGTCGATCCATCATTGACAATGATCCATTCCCAGTCAAAAAAGGTCTGTGCTTTTATAGATTCATGCGTGGAAACGAGAAAAGAATTGACATTATATATAGGCGAAATAATAGAGATCTTAGGAGTAAAGTTAGGGTGACTAGTCATAAGCTGGTCCTATAGTTCGAGGATTGATACTATGATAATATCTAGACGAAATAATTGCAGTAAGAGCAAAAACAACTGAACCCGCAGAGGTAAACAAAAGATTATAATGTAAACTTGCCAAAAGGAAAAGAACAGTAGTGAAGGAGGGTGAAATAGATATCAATAGTATACCAAGCAGAACACTGCCGATAAAGCCAAGATAATAATATATTTCTAAGTAACCAAAATCACTACCGAAACCGACATGATCTAGAACTGAATGCGTATAACCTAAGAGAGGATGCTCAGATGAAAAGACCAGAGAAAGCCGCCAGATCTTATGATCAACAAAAAGATATGAAATATAACGGAGGCTAAACATAGGAAAAATATATTCAGCATAGGTGAAAAACAAAAACAGAATCAGTGAAAAGATTACGAGGATAACAAGAAAAGTGGTAGAAAATTTGAGGCGTTTAGCCAAATATATGGGAAACTGATAATAGGGGACTAGAATATAGTAAAAAATTAGAGAAGCCAATACGAGTCCAGCTGCTGTACCTGATGCAATAAGAATAAAAGCAATGCAAAATATTGCAAAGCTGATGAATGATAAATATGGTTTATTCTTGAGGTAAGAAAAAGATTGAGTAATAGATACAAATAAAACAACCAATAGTGATCCGGTTGTAGATGGTCTGCCAGTTAACCCGTAAACACGAGCGCTTAACAATTGAGTTGAACCTGTGATCAGTCTTGAGCTTTCTTTAAGCATAGAAGTGAATAAGGGGAACGAAGGATAAAACCACTCTAAAAGTAGTAAAGCAAATACTACAAACAGCATACTTAGAAATAGTTTTGGAAAAAAATTGGATTTAGATGGATAATAAAGCTCTAGGGAAGCGGCTGCAAAATCAACAAGAAAAAGAACAAAAAACCAAGCAAAATATTGACGAAGAATAATAATTTCACTGTAAAGCGAGGAGTCAACGAAAAAGAAACGCGCTGAAAAATAAACAATGATAAGCAATATGCCGATACAATATTTTTTTATTGGAATCGCCAAGGAAACAGAGAAATTATTTGAGATAAAAAGAGAAGCTAGTATGAGGAAAAAACCGTAGAAATACAAAGGTTTATAAAAAACAGTAAGAATGAAACAATAGATAGAAGAAAGGAATAGGATAGACATGATTATCGAGATAAATAAATAGACCTACAAGACCGACTCAGAAAAAATGGGTTTGGTCAAATATGAATAAAGTGTGCTTGGTAGATTTGGGGAGGGATTGCTGTAAGTTTGAATAAAGGAGCTTCTAGCGGCTTGAACATCAGAGGAAAACCACCAGTCGGATAAATAAGACCAGTTATCGATCATCATACGGGCGGCTGAGACAGGGTTATCATGCAATATACCTACATCAGATAGAGAAGTTAGATGGTATTTGGCAGATTTACGAACCTCCCAGTAGATAGGATCCCAAAATATAAGGGTGGGGATATTTAGATAAAGAGATTCAAGAAATGTGGTTGCATTATAAGTGCTGATGAATAGTTTAGTAGATGGATATAATGAATAGATAGGTTTGGTGCCAAGATCAATATCAATATTGGGGAAGAGATGTGACCATCGTTCAGACTGATGATTATTATAATCAGTAGGACATAGTCTTACCTTGAGTATGGCTTGGAGATGAGAAGGTAATTCATTGACAAAAGCGCACTGATCACGGAAATAAGAATTCCATTGACATGCAGAGACTGGTACGCTGTACATGTAATAGCTGTAACGTGGCAGAGCACATTGAACTAATAAGGCAAAACCATCAGAATTATAACGATATTTTTTTCCATATAGCTTTAAGTTTCCACCGGGTATGACCTTGGGTTTCTTACGATCAGCCCACCCCCAACTAAGAAAATAGTCACTAATAGATATCTGATGGTCTTCCGTAAAGTTCCATAGAGAAATCCCATAATTACCACCATGCTGGCCTACAAAAAAAGTTGTAGTAGAGTTGGATATTGTTTCAGCCACCCAAGCTTTAAAAAAGTCTTGACTGTGGTTGGAATTGGAATCAAAAATAGTTCTTGGATTATTAGGCCAAGGTGATTTCAAAATAAGGTCGATAAGATCTAAGTATCCTTCTAAATAAATAGTAGGCAGGTGCCTAGGAATAAAGATGGACAAAAGCTTGATGAATTCATCACTAATGGAGGGTATGCTACAGTTTTGTAGATTTAGTTGAAAACAACGAGCGTTAATGTTGAGAGAGCTATGTGAAATATGGGGAGAAAAGTTGTGTATAGGAGTCTGGCGAAGAAGAGTGAGAAGAGCAGAATTTAAAGCAGAGCTAAAGTATGTTGAAATGAAGAAATGCTTTTGGTTCTTTAGGGGAAACTTATACAGAATTGAAGAGATTGAATAGATCAACCGTCTGAAGAGGATTGAAATACGGGGAAGTACATTAAATAACTTAGTCTCTGCGCCTGCTTCAACCAAACTGACTCGTTCAATGGCATGAAATTCTAAGAAGTTGAGAATTTGGCCAAAAATCATTTCATTCCAAGGGTCATTTGTAATCATTTCATTGAAAGTCAACATATCTCTTGGAACAAGATCATATATATTGCGATTAATAATGCTTACATATGATATGTCATATAGATTTATAGCGTATTTAAGCATGTACCAACGATCAAAGAGTATTTGCGTAAATGTTCCAAGCCAAGGAGCGAGAAGTATCCTCCAATAACGCTTATCATAGGACTTGTTATGAATGAGATTAAGCTGATGAGTGAGAGTGTCTAGAAGATGTTCGTGAAGTAAGCTTAGAGAACAGTAATCCCTATATAATTTAGTGCGGTCATTCCAATGATATTTTACTGTTAATGAATCAAGACTGCTCCAAATATGTTTACGTGGAAACAAACAACACCATTCACCTAAAAATAATACAGGTTGAGCATCATGAGGCCATGTAGCCTCAATTGGGGTGGTGATCAAAACTCTCTTTGCCATAGTATTTAAAGTTCATTAGTTAGATGGGGTTGATTGAGGCTGGCATGGAAGAAGTTTGCTAAAGCATTCGATCTACTAGCGAATAATACATAAGATCACTTATGTAAGATGTAGTTGAATACTACATCACGGAAAAAAGAGAAATGGTGCCACAAAATTAGCATGTTGTTGGCAGATGCAATTATGTATAGGATAAATAACTATGCATTAAACAAATTCTTCTTGATGATAAGTATTTAGTGATCTTAAAATAATCAATGGGCAAGGGGTGCGTCGCATAGATGTATTATAAGAGGAAATATGGGTTGGTATGAATTGGTTATAGAGCAATGAATCTAGAGTAAAAGAGGCTATAGACTCGATAACTTACTAAACATGAGGTTTGTAAGAGGCTGAAAGCAGCATGACTTCTTTAGAGAACCGAACCCATTTAGATGATGACTTGAAAATTGATGGAATCAGTAAACGTGTAATCTCGGCTAAAGGAAAAAGGTATTTGCCATAATTGCCCCAAAGAATAGGAAGTTGACGGAATTTTTGAACCTTAACAGAATCGAAACCGTGAATTAATAGAATGTCCCGTAATGAAGAACTCATAAAAGGGGTTCTATGTGTATAGTCTTCAAAGTAGATTCGATAGTTATAGGTCCAATCTGGACATAAAATGATTGCCAAACCCCCTGGCTTAAGAACCCGATAAACTTCAGAAATCATACGTTCAGGATAATAAAAGTGTTCAATGACAGATTTTGAATAAACAACATCGAAAAAATTATCTTCATAAGGAATACCATCAATTTCTATATCGGATATTTTAAGTATGGCTTGTGGGCAGTAATGTTTAGCAGCAATTGACTGATCAACACCGTAACCATTTACACCCTGGTCAATAAAACCAGCAAGAAATTCACCACGGCCACAGCCAACATCGAGAAGCTTGTCACCAGACTGTATATTGAAACGCTCAAATAGATAACGAGTTAATTTCTTCGGGTAGGAAGTCAGAGGACGATCAACCTCGTTGTAAACAACAGATACATAATCAATGCGCTTATCAGCCATAAAGAAAAAATTCTGAACTGAACGGAGGAATGTGAAAGGGATATGGTGTTACTGAATAAATCAATCAAGCATCAGTTGAAAATCAAACTTTGTCTTCATTCTAGCTTTCGAAAAGGGGGCTCATGAAGATTCTCATAAATTTTTCATACAAGTAGATTTGACGGGTAAGGGCTAAATATGGCAATTATATGTAGGCTATTCAAATTTAGTCAAAAATCTACGCCAGAGAGGTAAAGACAAATCACAGTTAAATATTTTAGTAGCGTCAAATTGGTGATCAGATGCTTCGTCTATAAATGTTTGGCAAAACAGTAAGAGATCGTCAGCAGAACGAGCATAATGCACAAAAGAAGAGGATCTTAAAGGTGAGTTATTCAAAAATTGCTCATCATGAAACAAGCAAACCTTAAAACCCATGAATAGACAATCTAAAATAACGGAGCTATTAGCAGGTACAATAGCTAGTTTGTAGAGAGGACGGAGGCTGGATAAAGGAAGATAGGAGATTTCTACAAATGGTATGGACTGCTTAACAAAAGAGAGAGTGGATGCAGTTGACGAGGGATGTGGTTTAAACAAAAAAGTGTATGTTCCGCCAGAGAGTGAGTATAGTTTTGATACAGCTGAAATCATTGACCTTGTATAGTTGTCATAAAAATCACCAAAAAATAGTATAGTAGGCTTGATATGCGAATTGCCAATAGTAGAAAAGGGTTTATGAGCCAGAGAATCAACTCTACGTACTAAATGAAGATAACGAAGAGATTCAACACGTATAACTCTGGATGGGTGAATGCCAAATGAGGTCCAGATCTGATCGGATAGAGGTCCAGATGAGGCAATGATGTCTGCAGAAAGCCTAATGTCCTGGAGTAGTGTATCGTCAAGTGGTTGACGTAGCGAATTATCAAATAGCTTTAAATCCCAAAATCGAGTAGTTGAGTGAGGGTATGCAACAGATCTGCCGGAATGATTATTGTGAAATGCTTGAAGAGCAAGAGATTCCCAGCCAAAGCCCTCAGACAGATATAGGAAGAGAATAGACGGAGGACTCGCTCTGAAGGCAGTATCGAATAAGTGAGAAAGTAGAATAGAATGAATAGCTTGTTTCCCGAAAAGAGAATTAATATACTCTTCTAAAAGTAGGGGATAAAAATCAAATTCTAAGATCTTGAATCTAGGCACATGAGTGTTGCTGACAAGTATTTTAAAGTAATCACAAATTGTGCTTTTGAGCACTTTTAGCGAGACAAAGGAAGAAATATCGAGATGAATATTATTTCCATTGTTATGGGCAAGTAGTTTAAAGAATAACTTTATAGACGGCAAAAGACCATTTGAGGGCATATATATATGCAAAAAACGTAAGGGGCTATTTGAATATGCAGGCAAAGCAGAAGGTAGACTAGCCCAAAACTTGTCTGTCAATGATTGGTCAAATATGGAGGAAACTGTAGCGTAGTTAAGTACAATAAAACTAGAGGGTAAAGAAGCCCATCGCTTAATATTCAAAAAGAGAATTGGAAAGCGAATGAAGCAATAGCCAAGTAGCCAAGAGAGTGATTTAAATGAATAAAGAAATTTTCGCGTGATCGGTAGTGAATCAATTTTGTTGATTGAGGTTTTGAAAGGAGAAGATGTCCGATGATTGAGGACTGAATAAGATTTTTGTGTATCCGAAAAAATACTTCTTAGCAATAAGCATTCAGTCTCAAGGTATACATTAACGCGTGCTTTGTCATCATACGTATCATTTATCCAACAACTAAATGCAAGACATTTAAGAATCAATGGTATGCAGCTGTTTGCTGAAAGATTATGCTTTTCATAAATAGTTGAAGCAGGCCAAATGTCAATATTGTTTGACAATGTGGAATAAAAAGGGATAGATTTGCAAATATCAGATTTAAGAGAGTGAACCCAATTAAGATAAATATCCTTGACTTGATTGGCATAGAGCTCGATGATGCGAGTAATAGGTAGGGCATTTATTGCCTCATGAGAATTATTATTCCACAGAATTATGGAGTCATAGCCGTATGTCGATGGATTATGCTTTGAATCCCAAATTAGTATATTAGGCATATTTATAGAATTAATTGCGCAACAAAGTCAAGAAATGCGTTTCAAGTTTGACATTAATATATGTGCAGCATAGTTCTTGTTGTTGTATTTAATGGAAGCGTAGTAGCCCTTATGTGCGTATTCATATGCCACAGCACGGTGAGTGAGAAGATACTTCAGTTTATCATATAAAGACCAATTATATGTTACTAACCAACAGTCCTTAAAACCTGGATTGATAAATGGATTTTTGTACGGATCGGCTGAGGTCAGGAGTGCATTAAAGTTGGCAAGTGCCTCGTATGCAAATAACCCTGGTGCCATAGAATAAAGCTCGTTGATTACAATGTGGCTTGGAGGAGTTCTAATTCATCGGCGGCATGATGAAAATATTGCACAAGTTCTACTGTTGTCTCATCAACAATCAAGAGTAATTTTTCCTCAGGGAGCATACCTCCAAAATGGGAGAGAAGATATCGAGAAACATTGGAGAGCTGGGTAAAAGAAGAATCATTAGTCATAGTTCATTCATAGATGTGATGATCAAAATATGTATCAGGATGGATTAGTAAATAAATTAAGGGATGCAGGGAACGGACATGCTCAGAAATAGATCTGGTATCACCAGATTGCAATTTTCCATGCGAATAACATTTCCATTGAGTCCACTCAGAGTCACTAATGTAGAAAGATGAATTAAATAAATTAAAACTCGGAGAATTGTCATAGGCCTCATAAACAAGGCCAAACTCTTCAGGATTACGATCAACCCAAAAATCTAAATTGTTAAATCCTGTCATGCCGCCGTGACTAGCTACACCACGGACTGATATATCGAGAATAGTGTTCAAAGTTGATAAATCCCTACGTAAACAATCTGCCGGATCTTCATGCCAGATACAGGCTTGGTCAATAATTTCACTATGATAACCTATTTCATGTCCTGAATCGCGAATTGACCTTAAAATTTTATAACTTTCGAAAGAGAACGGGTTGTATTCTTTTGCATGTAAGCGGACAAAAAAAGTAGCATTAATCCCTAGCCGATTAAACATCTCTTTCAAGCGATCTGCTTTTTTGACAGACATATCGATATCTACTCTGTTGACAATGGTTAGAGGCGAAAGATTGCATTTTTTTTGAGAGTATTCAAAACATGAAATAAATTCATATCCAGCTTTAATTGCTGCAATATATTGATTTTCCAAATTTTGATATGTAAAGCTAAATTTTTTTTTCATTTTAAAAGCCCATGAATTAATTTGTTGTCTGGGAAATTTACTAACACTCCCATGCCTTGTTTTTGAAACACAACCATACTGCCTAGAGCTACTGCAGAAGAGCCACCCTTCTTCACAACATTAACAATATCCTGTAAGTTGCCTGCACCACCATGAGCAATCAGAGGAATAGACAAGGCGTTGGCAACACTATGTACAAGCTCGAGATCAAAACCATTCCAAGTTCCTTCGCGATCGATAGAAGTAAGCATGATCTCACCAGCGCCGAACATTTCAGCTTTCTTCGCCCAGACCACCGGATCAAGGTCTGTGCGCCTTCGGCCATTCCGAGTACGCACAGTATTTGCTCCGAAAAGTCCTCTCTTGACGTCAATAGAGACAATAACTGCTTGGCTCCCATAAACGGTCGATATTTCGCGGATAAGATCAGGTCTCTCTATCGCAGCAGTATTGATAACCACCTTCTCAATACCGGCAGCAAAGATAGCGCGAGCATCCTCCAACGAGCGGACACCGCCACCGATACCAAGTGGCATGAAACACTCATCAGCCAGGTCAGCAATTAGGTGATAATCGGGTCCGCGATGAAAACGATCTGGAGTAATATCTAGTACTAATAGCTCATCAACCTCGAGCTCATTGAAAATACGAACGGTATTACAAGGGTCTCCGACATATTCAAATCGATTAAATTGGATAGTCTTGACTAGACAACCCTCACGAACAAGCAATACAGGAATAACTCTGGTTCTTAACATGAAAAGTACGCAAAGTTTTTTAATAGCTGCATACCGAAGCGGTGACTCTTCTCAGGATGGAATTGTGCACCCATTATGTTTGAATGTTGCACAGCAGCAGCAAAATCCTGTCCATGCCTGGTTCTCAGGACCGTGTCATGCGGATCGTCAGTTTTAACACAAAACGAGTGAACGAAATAGAAGCGAATCTCCCCATCAAGGTGATCTGTGAGCTTAGATTGACGAGTTCGTTCCGCAACGTTCCAGCCCATATGCGGAATCTTGATACCAGATTCCGAAGGGATCCGACGAGTGACCGCAGGAATCCAACCTAAGCCAGGTCGGGTACCTTCCTCGCTTCCGCGTGTTAGCAGTTGCATTCCCAGACAGATTCCCAATATAGGCACCTTTTGATGCAGAGCTTTATCGTCTAACACTTGCCGAATTCCTGAATCATCAATCCTTTCCATCGCGGCATCAAACGCACCAACACCAGGAAGAATGATGCTAGAAGCATTCGAAATTCGCACCGGATCACAGGTTACTTCACAATCAACCTCAACCCGACGGAGCATATTAACCACCGAGCCTAAGTTGCCCATGCCATAATCAATAATAGTAATCATTCAGATTATTTAGATGGGAAACAATACTTCAAATAAAAGCTCATGGGGACTAGATCAGCTTTTGCGAGCAACTTAAACAGTAGTCTAAACCGCTCAAAACGTCTTTTATAGGTAGGGAATTCGGACCAATCACGTGGTGGCTCGCTCATGACAAGAGAGTACTCAGAAGGAGAGATATTAAGTCTCTTTAAAAAGTAGTCAAGCAATTGCCGCTCAACTATTGGAGGTGAATTGTACTCAGCCCAAGCAGTAGCGCGATCCATAGATCCATTGCGAACACGAGCTGCAAGTGTGTTATTCCGAAGATCACCACCGAATTTTTCCGGCATGTAGATACTATGGTAAAAAGCCGTCATACGGTTTTCAAGATGGTGTCCACCGTAATATTGCCAGCCATAACGCTGATTAAGAAGAAGTTGAGCTTCTTCCTTGGAGTAGTTAAGATACCAAAGAGGACGGATAAATTTCGGCTTGTCGATAATAGCTGACTTTAAAAACCTCGAAAACGTCATCAACGGATAGGTCCGTAACTGCTGCTCACCAAAAAGTCGATGGATAGACTGAATGTACTTGCCGTCGAAATAATTCCGCCCGAGTGGAGTAATACCTTCCTCAATAAATGAATGTCCTTCCAATATTGCACTAATTCCGTATTTAGCAGCCACTCTCCTCAGTGTATATGCATAACCCAAATCAGTAGAGGCTTCAATTTCAGCAACACCCGCGAAAAAAAAGGATCGAAAAATATCATCAATTTCTTTATTGTTTACAACGTGAGTGTATAAATCAACCCCTGTGCTAAAAAGAACTTTACGAATATTCTGAGTCGCGATCGCAGTATTCCATGTGTTGTCGTAATGAACTGCAAGTGGTCGCAAACCCTGTTCGACTGCCCAATGAATAAGATATGACGAATCAGTCCCTCCACTAACGCCGATAACGCAATCATATCTTTTTTTTCGACCTTCAAAACGGATCTCATCTATAATTTTTTTAAGGCGATTTTTACCATTTAACTTTCCTGTAGCGTACTGCGCTGACAAACTTTCGACCTGTCTACAATAGTTACATACACCCTCCGAATCGAAAGTGATAGAGGGTACGCGTTCATCGTAAATACATCGACTGCAAATACGAACGTTAGCAAGAGAAATATCCGGATTAAGCCTATACATTGCTGTTTCGGTCATTAACAACAGGTCCAACTATTTGACATGGATTTCCGTAAGCCTTCATTGCATTTGGCACATCATTCAAAACAACACTATTTGCTCCAATAATACAGCCATCTCCGATACTTACACCTTTAGCAATGATAACGTTTGGACCAACATAACAATTACTCCCAACCGTTGTAGGAGCCCGCTCAATTTCAACATTGCCACCAGAAGTTGCCCATTTCACGGAATCGTGAGTATAAATCTGCACCCCCGCGGCAATAGAGCAATGCGAACCAATTGACAAACTCCCGGTACCATCAAGTAACACCCAAGGACCTATCCAAGTATTAGCGCCAACAGATACATTGCCCAATACAATAGAACTATCGTAGATACTGGCTCCCTCTCCAAAACCAAGAAGTCGTGCTTTTTCCCATCGATTAACGATATAATCACCGAACGGTAAAGTTCGCTTAATTTTAGTATTCAGATCATCGCGTGCAGCACGCCATACGGTTTGGAGCCGACTCAAAGTATATTCTTCGTTCATGACAAAACCTCATTTAAATACTGATCTACATTTAAGATTGACCAAATTAAAAGACGATTATTACGTTCACCACGCAAATGTTGTTCTATAAGGGGGACGATAGCATTGCGGTCCAAAACAGAGTAGATAACGGCGTCATTATCAACGAGTCTATGTCTAACGAAATCGATGCTCTCGCCCCGAAACCAGCTTGCATCGGGAGAAGAAAAACCTTGCTTTTTAGCTTGCACTGCCTCGCTGGGGATATATTTTGCCATAACTTCGCGAAGTATCTGCTTCCCATCATTAGTCTTCTGAAAGTAGATATTCGGTTTATCGCTATGAACATTCTCATTGATTCGTAGAACTTCTGAAAGATTATTGAGCTTCAAGCCTACAGGACAAGACATAGCAAAATCCACAAGTTCGTTATCCATAAAAGGGACCCTATTCTCTAAACCATTCGCCATCGAAAGCTTATCTTCAACCACAAACAATCCATGCAGAAAAGTCTTGGCCTCAAGATATAGAGAATGATTGATATAATCTTCTGGTTTTACCAACTCATTGTCATGAGTTGCAAAGACACTCCTAAAGACATCTCGAGTCCATACTCCATCAACTTCATTAGCAATTGGTGCAAACATTTTTTTAAGTTGCTTGTTGTCCACTAGGCGCTGCCAGTAGAGATAATACTGATCGATGTATTGCTCGAAGTTCTGGCAATTAGCGGCCCTGTAGTACCGCCATGGATAACCGCCGAAAAGCTCATCTCCACCACTACCAGATAACACAACCTTCACAAACTTACTAGTAAGTTTTGCTGCGTAATAGTTTGGATAACTCTGCCCAACGCGGGGCTCCTCAAGGTGACGCGCCACATGAGGCAGTGATCGTTCCATATCTCCTGCCTTGAGAACCATCTCGTAGTGCTCAGTCTTAAACTGAGCGGACATAGCTTCAGCTTTCGTACGTTCGTCAAAAGATAATTCAATGCCAGAGGCGGAGCTGAGATCGAATCCGCAAGTGAAAGTCTTGAGGTTAGAGCAACTCTGAGCAGCGATAGCTGTAATTGAACCCGAATCCATGCCTCCTGATAGGTATGCACCGAGCTCTACATCGCCCACAAGTTGCCTATTCACAGCTTGCCTGAAAAGCCGGTCAAGTTCCTCTACATACTCTTCGCGGCAAAGTGGGCTCTGAGGCTCACGGAAGCGGTAGTCCCAGTAACGATGGAGCTCCAAGCAATCAGCTTGGTCTAATCTCAGCGTCAGGAAGTGACCAGCCGGCAAGATGTTGATGTCCTGCAGCAGTGTCTGGTCGGTGAAGATGTTCTGAAAGGTGAAATATTCGAGCAATGCCGGCTTATTAAGCTCTCGTCGAAAACCTGGATGGGCAATGATTGCCTTCTGTTCTGAGCCAAACGCAAATCGGCCCGACTGGTCGCTGTAGTAGAGGGGCTTGATCCCGTAGCGATCGCGCGCAAGCAGCAGAGTTTGTTCCTTGCGGTCCCACAGAGCCAGCCCAAACATGCCGTTGAATTTCAGAAGCGCCTCCGTGCCCCAGCGCGCAAGCGCATAGAGCACTACTTCGCTATCGGTTTGGCTGCGGAACCAGAACCCTTCTGCTTCTAATTCGGTGCGAAGTTCGCGGTAGTTATAGATCTCACCGTTATAGCTAAGCACCCAGCGGTGGTCAGCGCTGATCATCGGCTGATGGCCCGCGGGGCTCAAATCGATGATGGCCAGACGCCTATGCCCGAGGCCAACATTGCCTTCTATCCAATGGCCTTCACTGTCAGGACCGCGGTGCTCAATCGCATCGGTCATCTTTTTGAGAATGACCGGAGATATCGGATCCCCGTTGAAATCGATCAGACCCGTAATGCCACACATCAGAGCAACCGACTAAGCACAACATCAATCACATGCTTCTGCTCATCGGCGAGCATCCCATGAAACAGGGGCAACGAAATACTGCAATCGTTGGCAGCCTGAGCTGCAGGGAACTGTTCAGCCTTTAATTCGTACTTCTTTCGGTAGTAGCTGAGCATGTGCACTGCATGAGTGGCAGGGCGGGTTGACACACCCTGCTGCTGTAACTCTTCCATCCAGGCATTCCGCCGCTCATGCACTGCGTTGAGCTGCTGCTGATTGCCCGTCTTTAGGGCCTGGTGCACTTGGATGGGTTCAAACAAGCATGGGTAGCTCTGAAAGCCGTGGCCGTAACCGGCTGGCGCCGCCGGTGTCTGCAGCCAATCCAGATCAGCAAAGGCAGTGTCATAGGTCGCTGCCAGATGTCGGCGTTCAGCCACGATTGCATCAGCGCGTTGCATCTGAGAGGCGCCCAGCGCAGCCTGGAGGTCGGTCATACGCTGGTTGTAACCGGCCTCAGGATGATCTGCTAGCAGATAGGGCCTCGGACCTAGGTGCCGCTGGAGATCACTCATAGCCGCACCGTGATCCCGCAGACGTCGCAACCGCTCAGCCAACTGGGCATCGTTAGTGGTGATCATCCCCCCCTCGCCAGTGGTGATCGCCTTTCGAGGGTGAAAACTGAAGCAGCCAGTATTCCCTAGTGACCCGACATGGCTGCCCTTAAAGGTTGAACCGAATCCGCAAGCTGCATCCTCCACCACCCAGAGCCCATGGCGCCGGGCTACGGCATTAATGGCCTCCATATCAGCAGCCAGGCCGAACAAATGCACCGGCAAAATCGCCTTAGTACTAGGGGTGATCAGCTCTTCAAGGCCGGCGGGGTCAATGTTGAAAGTTGCCAGATCAATGTCGGCAAACACCACGCTGCCACCAAGGTGCTCCACCACGTTGGCGGTAGAAATCCAGGTAAAAGCGGGCACAATGGCTTCGTCACCTGGACCAAAACCTAAAGCCGCCAAAGAGAGATGCAGGCCTGTTGTGCAGCTGGTAACCGCAATACTGTGCTCAGCCCCCGTGAACGCGCTCCAGGCCTGTTCAAAATCCCGCACCTTGGGGCCCTGCACCAACCATCCGCTACGCAACGGCTCAAGCACGCTTTGAATTTCAGGCTCAGTGAGGCCTGTGCGAGCAATCGGAATGTTCATTGAAGGATGATTGCTCATGCCGAGACCCTCTGTGCATCGCGACGGGCTTCCACCTCAGCCTTATGAGAAGAGCGCCAATCGATCAAGCGCTGCAGGCCCTCCCGGAGATCGGTCGCAGCGGTATAACCGATTTCTTGACTTGCTTTCTCAGGACAACCGATACGGTTACGAACGAGAGTGGCCTGGCTACGCGGTGCATAGTTAATGGTGTTCGATGTGCCCGTGAGTTCGATCAACAACTCAGCTAAATCTTTGAGAGATGTTCTAATTCCTGTTCCGACATTGTAGAAGGAATCAGAAGCTGTCGCCTTCATAGCGCACACATTAGCTTGAGCACAATCTTCAACAGAAACAAAATCAAACGCCTCTGAGCCGTCTCCAAGAATGGTTGGACTTTCGCCACGATCAATAGCATCCAACATCTTCATAATTACAGCGATGTAAGCTCCCTGATAGTCCTGACGGGGCCCGTACACGTTCATGTAGCGCAGACCCACATAATCAAGTCCATAGCGATGATGAAATGAGCGCAACATCGCTTCGCCGCATATTTTGGTAGCTCCATAGAAATTTTTATTATTAAAGGGATGGTCTTCGGTCATTGGCTCGCTTAGGGCATCGCCATAAACAGAAGCCGATGAGGAGTAAACCAGCCGCTCTACCCCTGCCTTAGTGCATGCCTCCATCACATTGAAGGTGCCGCGGACATTCACATCAAATGCGGAGCGCGGAAACTCATGACACTGGAGCAGCCATAGCGCTGCCAGATGGAACACACCGTCAGCGCCCTGCATAGACGCCTCCAGGATGTCGCTTTGAAGAATATCACCGCCGATATCATAAACCTTGAAGCGTGGGTCCTGGCGGGCCTGAGCCAGATTTTCCATGCGCCCACGCACAAAGTTGTCATAAACAATCACCTGACCTACATCTTCTTTGAGAAGTGCATCAACCGTGTGGGAACCTATCAGGCCGGCACCACCAATCACGAGGAGCTTCTTACCGCGAATGTCCATCAGTTAGAAAACAAAGAAGATTGATCAAGGATGAGGTCAGCCAAAGCGAAGCTAGCCGTGAACGCAGGGGAAATAGCATTCAGCACATGTGTACTGGAATGGCCATGCTCCAGTCGAAAGTCCTGCACTAACTCCCCTGCTCTTCGATCGTAGAGCTGAGCACGAATGCCTACCTTCTGACTCGGGATTAGATGCTCACTGCGCAAGCCCGGTACCAAGGCCTGAGCTGCTTTGAGAAACAAGGGCTTGATGCCATGCAGGGCCTGCTCTCTCGCATAGCGGCGAAAGCCGCCTGCGTTGCGCCACCACTGGCTAGCTAGATCGCCCATGAACTGAATGGCCATGAGCGGCTCAATCCCCTCGAAACCTCGGTAGTTTTCACGTCCCAAGGCCGGGATAGCCGTTGGCCCAAGGCTAACCGTGCCATCCGGGCTGGGTGTCACATGAACACCTAAAAATGGTACGTGCAGATCTGGAACTGGATAAAGATTGGTGCGAAAATTAAAGGGAGCACGTGGATGAAGCTGCCAGTAGATGCCCTTAAATGGCAAAAGTGTGCAGCATTCTCCTAGTCCAAATGCACGCGCCACACGATCGGCCTGTAAACCTGCAGCATTAAATAAAAAACCATATGTAAACGTAGTAGTGGTGTCGCCAAGTTGTGAAACGCGGAGCTGCCTCGCTTGCGGGTTAACAGCATCCAACTGAGCTCCGACAATAAACCTTACTCCCCGCTCCTTGAGCCGTTGCTCTAACCGCTTAAGAACCAGCTTGGGCTTTACCACGCAAGTACTTGGACTCCATAGAGCTCGACTCGAGGCTGTGTGGCCATCAGGCACCAGCTCGAGAAACTTCTCTTCATCGATCAGCTTTACCTCAGCACCATTGGCACGACCGCGCTCGAGAAGCAACTCCAACTGGCCATCAAGCTCAGCAGTCTGAGGCACAATTACCTTGCCACAGGCCAGCACAGGTAAGCCCTCAGATTCACACCATGCGCGTAAGCGCTTGGCTCCCTGCACGCATACATTTGCCTTGAGAGTTTTCGGAGGGTAATAAATTCCGGCATGCAAAACACCACTATTGCGACCGGAACTGTGTCGCCCGATCTCGGGTTCCTTATCGATCACAGCAATCGAAAGATGTTTGTCATGTTCGATGAGTTGATTGGCTATTGCCATCCCAACCATTCCACCACCCAATATGACAATATCGCTGATGACCTCAGTCATGAGTCAATGCTCCAATGGCAGGTGCACCGATCGGCCATCACGGGCAGAGCGATAAGCGCCGATCAGCAATTCCAAGCTACGTAGCCCCTCGAGACCGTCACACATGGCTTCTGCCTTACCCTGCAGAGCATCAAGCATATTGGCATAGTATGGCAGATGGCCAAAACCATATACGCTAGTGGTTAGGTAACTGGCATGCTGCACCTCGGCATCATCTGCGCTTTCGTCGGCGAAGGCCCAATGCTCAATCTTGTTAACAGCCGGCCCACCGATCTTCACCGTACCAGTTTCTCCCAATAGCGTGATCGAACCCTCCAAGTTCTTCGGGTAGGCAAGCATCGTCACTGCCATCGTTCCCAGGGCACCGTTACACCAACGCATCTGCAAAGCAGCGGTGTCTTCTGCCTCAATCTTTCGACCCAGAGTTGCAGTTGAAGCACTCAAACTTTCGACCGGACCAATCAACCAGTCAAGAAGATCGATATAATGACTTGCCTGATTCATCAGAGCTCCGCCATCCATATTCAGAGTCCCACGCCATTCATCTTGATCGTAGTAACTTTGGGGTCTTTGCCAAAAGACATTAACCGCCACCAATGCCATCTGACCAAAGCGGCCGCTCTGTATTTGACGCTTGACTAACTGCAGTGTGCTATTAAAACGATTCTGCTTCACAACAAATAACCTCACGCCCGCTTGATCACATGCCTTGACCATTCCCACCCCATCATGCCATTGAGTAGCCATCGGCTTTTCAGTGCAAACGTGAATTCCAGCTTCAGCTGCTTGAATGGCTTGACTGGAATGAAGGCCGCTTGGAGTTACTAAAACCATCAAATCCACTAACGTAGATTTAGTCTTGACAGCTTGAACCAACTCGCCATAGCTGGTGAACTGATCCACATTCTTAGCAGCACCCGGGTATTCGCCCGCTGCATCAGCGATCAATTGCTGGGCCTGCTCCAGGCGGTCGGCCTGGGTGTCGCAAATGGCCACAAGCTCTGCCCGATCTTGATGCGCTGCTATCGCTTTGATGTGGTTTCGGCTGATCCGACCACAGCCCACCAGGGCAATTCTGATGCGGTGTTCGGTAATCGGAGTACTTGGTTTATCCATCTAGTCAAGCCCTAATGACGTTGTTGGATGGTTGAAAACGCCCTCGGCTATCAATCATCACCTGGCTGTGGCTGGCAAGGAGCGTGTATTCAAAGGCGTCATGGTCTGTAGCCAGTACCACCGCATCAAAAGAGGCCACAGATTCGGCTGTGAGCACCACACTTTGAAGCGCAAACTGGTGCTTCCGCATCGGAGGAAAGCTTGGGAAGAAGGGATCGCTGTAGTGCACATCTGCCCCCTTCGACCGGAAGAGCTCCATCAACTCCACAGAGGGCGACTCGCGCATATCATCCACATTTTTTTTGTAGGCAATCCCCAGAACCAACACCCTGCTTCCCATCAAAGGTTTACCAGCCTGATTTAGAGCATCGGCCGTTTTTTGTACTACATAGGCGGGCATAGCTGTATTGATCTCTCCCGCCAGCTCAATGAAGCGGGTATGCATGCCATATTCTCGCGCTTTCCACGTGAGATAAAAGGGATCTATCGGAATGCAATGGCCGCCGAGGCCAGGACCAGGGTAGTAAGGCACAAAGCCAAAGGGTTTGGTCGACGCAGCTCGGATCACCTCATAGAGATCGATCCCCATGCGATCAGCAAGAGGCTTCAGTTCATTCATCAAACCAATGTTCACAGCCCGGTGAATATTCTCGAGCAACTTGGTCATCTCAGCAGCCCTTGTACTGCTTACCGGCACCACCTGGCTGATCGCCTGTTCATAAAGCGCTATGCCCACTTCTCTGCAAGCTGAAGTGCTCCCTCCAACTACCTTTGGAATCGTAGCTGTATTGAAATCAAGATTGCCAGGATCTTCACGTTCAGGCGAGTACACCAAGAACACATCTTCGCCGATCGTAAAGCCACGCTGCTCGATGAGCGGCCGAAGCTCTTCCTCAGTGGTGCCCGGATAAGTGGTGCTCTCCAGGCTGATCACGTGACCGGAGCGCAAGTAGGGAAGCAGTGCCGCCATCGTGTTGTGAATAAAACTGAGATCCGGCTCGCGGTATTGATTCAGCGGCGTGGGCACACAAAGAATCAAGGCATCCGCTTCCACAGCCCTAGTGAAATCCGTTGTGGCATCAAGCCGTTGCTGCTGCAAGGCCTTAACAACACGCTCACTATTAATGTGATTGATGTAGCTCTGCCCTTGATTGATCGCCTCAATCTTGCTCGTGTCGATATCGAACCCTAGAACTCGGTATCCCTGCTCGGCATAGGTGAGCGAAAGAGGTAAACCCACGTAACCCAAGCCTGCCACGCCAATCAAAGCTTCCTTTTTGCGCAGGCGCTCCAGGAGAATTTGATGATGCTGAGAGGAAGAGAAGGCAGACATTCAGCGATTTTTACTTAAGGTAGTGATTGAGGTGCAGCCAAAGATGATTCATTTCGTTAATGCAAAGCTGCTGTCACCGCAGAGACCACTTGATCCTGATCCCGCTCGGACAGATAGGGATGCATGGGCAAGCTCATCACCCGCTCGCTGGCGCTCTTTGCCAAGGGAGTCGAACAGATACTGGTGGAGCTACTTTTAAACGGCTGAAGGGCGGGCTGCTGAGAGAGCAGGAGTGGGTAGTGCACCGCGGTGGGAATGCCATAGGCTTTGAGGTGCTCTTGAACAGATGTGCGATTATCCACCTGAATCGTATATTGCGCATAAACACTTGTATTGCCCAGCTCGAGATAGGGCGTAGTGATAACACCAGCCTTCTGTAAGCATTTGCTGTAACGCTCACCAATCTGCTGGCGACAAGCTACTTCTCCATCAAAAACTTCAAGCTTTGCCAGTAAAATCGCGGCTTGCAGCGTATCAATACGGCCATTCACACCAACCTCGGTATGGAAATATCGCCGGCTTTGACCATGGCGGGAAATACGGCGCATCAGACCCGCGATCTCAGCATCATTGGTGAAACATGCTCCGCCATCGCCGTATCCCCCAAGAGGCTTGGAAGGGAAAAAGCTGGTAGTACCGACTGTGCTGAGACTGCAGCTGCGTTGCCCACGCTGTTGAGCCCCAAAGCTCTGGGCACCATCTTCAATGACAGGCAACCCATGGCGCTCGGCGATCGTGTTAATAGCGAAGAAATCGGCCGGCTGCCCATACAGGCTCACCGGAATAATGGCCTTAGTGCGGGGCGTGATCGCCACCTCAATCTTGCTGGGATCCAGGTTGTAAGTACGCGAATCAATGTCGGTATAGACTGGTACCGCACCGAGCAATGCAATGGTTTCCGCGGTCGCGATGTACGAAAACGGCGTAGTAATCACCTCATCTCCAGCTCCAACACCAAGCGCCATCAGGGCGATCAGCAGAGCATCGGTACCACTGGCCACAGCGATGCAGTGCTCAACTCCCACATAAGCAGCCAAGCGCTTCTCCAGCTCAGCCACCTCAGGGCCAAGGATGTATTTGCCGTGGTCCAGCACAGCTGCAATCCGGGCATCCACTATCTCCCTCAAGCTTTGCTCATCTGCTAAACGCTGTTGCTGCTGAGCTTTAAGATCTATGAATTGCATCGTGATCATCCGGCGGAATGAGCTGATGGCGCAGGTTGGTATCTCAATTGCTCTCCGTACAGAGCATATTGATCACCGGTATGAGGACAAATCCATTTGCCAGCTCCAGACAATGGAAGATCAACCCGCTCGCCATAAGCACTCATCCATCCAATCTGACGCGCAGGTACACCGACCATCAAGGCAAACGGTTTCACATCCCTGGTCACTACAGAACCAGCGCCCAAAAAAGCGTGATGACCTATCCGAATTCCGCATACAATAGTACAATTGGCACCAAGAGTGGCACCGCGCTCAACCCAAGTTTCACGGTATTCTTCTCTACGAGATACTTTTGAACGTGGATTATACACATTTGTGAACACCATGCTCGGCCCGCAAAACACATCATCCTCCAGAGTCACGCTTTCATACACTGAGACATTATTCTGAATTTTAACGTTGTCTCCTATCCGAACTCTGTTGCCGACAAATACGTTCTGACCAAGCGAGCATCCCCTACCAATTACCACACCTGAGCTAATATGGACCCAATGCCAAATGCGACTAAAGTCACCAATAACTGCGCCTTCGTCAACAATAGCAGTGCAATGAACACTAGCTGTAGGATGAACCGACATGAGTCGCCTGCGAAAAAACAGCTTTAACCAAGTTACTAGAACAAAATCTTACTTCAATACCAGCAAGAGAACACGGGATTATTTTTAAGTGGAATGAATACGCATTGCCAACATTAACCACTCGAAACGGATTACCTGCATTCAAAAAGGGGGAGAAACATTTTAACAAGATTTCATCCCAGAAAGGCAGATTTTCGGCGAATAAAGCATGTCAATTCAACATAGCAGCAACAGGAATGAGGCGAGGCCTCATTTTAGCCTAACTACTTCATCATAATAGCCCGGATAAGCTGACTGATTTTAAGCCTACGGGAAATAAGCGCTTTTTAGCCCAGCTTTAACGATTCACCAGGTCTAACAACGTCCAAATTGTTACAAGGCCAGTGAGCGGTTGGCTCACCGCCCCAATCGCATCACTACCTTTAGCCATAAGACTTCGTCCAACACGCACTGTGTCTCCCTGCCGAAGCGGGGGGTTAGAAGCATTAGAAACGCCTTGACTCATGTCGAAACGGAAGCGCTTTAGAGTGGCGGTACCATTTCGATTGATCCGCACCAACTCAACATTGCCACCATTCGCCCTCCAGTCTTTCAAGCCCCCAGCTGCTAATATTGCTTGTACAAGTGGTGTATTTGCCATTAACTCAAGACGACCAGGACTATTCACCTCGCCAATCAAATTCACTTCGATCATCTTTGGCGAAAGGTTAGCAGCCGCCAGCTCAATTGCTTCGGATGGCGGTTCCTCAGCGCGATCCAACCGGATCATGTCTCCATCAAAAAGAAAAGGATTTTGCTGCTGATCTCCCTTCAGCACTAGATCGAGCAAGTTTAGATGCGTGCGTTTGTAACGAAACGGTGTGCCGGGCAATCGTCTCTGCAGCTGAACCACTCTCAAATTTGCCTGCTGGGAGATTCCACCTGCCTTTTGTATCGCATCCACCACCGTTGGTAGACCGCTCATACTCAAAGCGGGAGCGCCTTCAGTTTGGGTGGTTTCCCTCGTGGTAAGTGAATACAAACCAGGTCGCTCCACAGCCCCCACCACTGTCACGCGAATAGGCCTTGGCTTGACAATGAGCAGCTGAAGCTCAGGCCGTAAAAGTTGATCTCCAAGCAGCTGTTGTGCCCAAAGACTGGCCTGCTGAATCGTGAGACCACTCAGACGCACACTCCCCACTAATGGTAAGGACACGCTGCCGTCGTTCAAAACTTCTAACGTCCCTGAGAGATCCGGAGCACCGAACAGCTTGAGCTCAAGAAGATCGCCAGGACCGATGATGTAAACGTCATCTTGCAGAGATGGATATTGGGCTTGCAGCTCCCTCTCGGGAGGAACGTTAGGCAACACAACCTCTTGCCCACTAGCCGCCAATCCAAACGGACCAGACACAAGCAGCATCAAGGCAAGACTCAAGCGACTCGCTCGATTCACGGCAACAGCAGCAACCACAACACTTCGAGGCTTTCATGCCTTTAGTCAAAAGGGTTTGAACCCTGTACAGTTCGCGTTCCGAATGCTTTGTGAATGTCGAGTCTGATCCCACGACCGGGCACTTCGCCCTCGGGGCCAGGTCCTGAAATTCAGACGGTGCACGTGCGTGATTTAGGCACGACTGGACAGCCCCTAAAGCAAGGCAATGACAACAATGACGTTGATCTGCGCGAGCTTTGGCAGGCACTGGTCAGACGGAAAAAGCTTGTTGGCGTAACCGCCGGATCCATCATCGTGCTGGCTGCGTTGATGACTTGCTACCAGCGCCTCTTCCGGCCTGTCTATCAGGGTTCTTTTTCATTGCTGATCACCGATCCAATCAGCAGTGATGGTCGGGCTCCCAGCACTGCCACTGGAGCAAGCGGCGCGGTCTTTGAGGATCTGGCGCTCAACACGACGAGGAATGACATCCCCACCCTTATTGAGGTGCTTCAAAGCCCACTGCTGCTATCACCAGTCGCCAAGCAATTCGGCCTGACCGCCGGAGAATTGAATGAGCGCATTTCGATTACCACTGGAGGAGAAAAACGCAATGAGGCCAAAGGCGTTCTCAACGTGAGCCTCATAGGACGCAAGCCCAATGAGGATTCGAAGCTACTTGAGGCTGTCAGTGAAGTTTACCTTCAGGCGGCCTTACAACAACGCCAGCAACGACTGTCAGATGGCCTGGAGTTCCTCAACAAGCAGGCTCCTTCTCTAGAAAACAAAACTTCCGAGCTCCAAGGAAAGCTTGCCTCTTTCCGCGAACGTCACTCCCAACTTGAGCCAAGCGTTGAAGGAGGAGCTCTCAAAGAACGCCAGATTGCTCTTGAAACAGTTGTAATGAACATAAAGTCCGAACGCAACAGGCTTTCCAGAGTGCGAGCAGAAATTGCCGCGGGCAACCTCAGCGCGCGAAGCTTTCAGGAAGCCGTTAGCACCGGCAGTAGCAATGCAAGCAGCGGCCAAACTCAAGGCTTATCAGTAACTGATGCTGACCAAACCCTGCTACAGCAAACTCTCAAGGTGGAAAGCGAACTCGCCGAAGCACGTTCCAAATATCAGCGCAACTCTGCGATGGTGCGAAGCCTGGAATCGCGCCTCAACCAACTCCAGCCACTGCTCCGCAAAAACCAGCTCGAAGCCGTTGATGCTGCTTTAAAGCTGAACGCGGGGCGGCTAGATACTGCCAATCGCCAGCAAGAACAGCTGGAAAGTCGCTTTCTCAAGCAACCCGCCTTAATCCAAGAATACGAAGCTCTGCAACAGGATCTCAACATTGCCAAGGCAAACCTGTCAGGGCTCGTGAAAGCACGCGAAAAATTTCAACTGGAAATGGCTCAGCGCTCTGTGCCATGGCGGGTACTTTCTCCTCCAGAAATCAATCCTGAACCGATCAAACCCTCGGTGCCCCGCAACATGGCCCTGGGAGTGTTGATCGGTCTGATCTCTGGTGCTGGAGCAGCTCTGCTGCGAGAACGTTTCGATCATGTCTTCCGCAAACCCGAAGAAGTGAAGGACGATTTGGGTTTACCTTTATTAGGCCATGTGCCCCATGTACAGTTTTTCGAAGGGGTAAGAGAAAACAAACGTTTTCTACTCGAAGAACTTGATCGCTCAGTCTCAAGTGATGCAAACACACTTGAGACCACAGATTCAGAGTCACGACGTCAACAAATCTATCAACGCTTTTTCTATCAAGAAGCATTCCGGAACCTGTTTACCTCCATTCGCTTCCTCAACAGCGACACACCCTTGAAGGCCATCGCCCTCACCAGCTCTCAACCTGCAGAAGGCAAATCACTTGTGAATGTGTTGTTGGCCAAAACCCTTGCAGAAATGGGGCAACGGATATTGCTGGTAGATGCCGAATTACGTAAACCACAAATGCACAGCCGTCTTGGACTCAACAACCTCATGGGCCTCTCCAATCTGTTGACCGGTGAATCTAATGATTGGCAGAAAGTCGTACAAAAGGTGGATACTTATGAAGGCTGGTCGGTCATCACTGCTGGTCGGCGGCCACCCGATCCAGCACGCCTAATGAGTTCAAAGCGCATGCATCAATTAGTACAGGACCTAAAAGAAAGTGGCCAGTTCGACCTCATTCTCTTCGACACCCCACCGGTATTAGGCCTGGCCGATGCTGCCTTGGTGTCTGAACATTGTGACGGCTTGATGCTGCTGGTGAGCTTAGGCCGTGTAGACCGCAGCCTGCCAAAAGAAGCCATTGCGCGTATTCGCACCAGCGGGGTACCACTTTTAGGCCTAATCACCAATTCCATCAATAGTGGAATGGATGGCTCCGAAGCGTATGGATATGGAAACTATGGGTCTGCGTATCAGTATGGATATAGCGACAGCTATGCAAAGTTCCAAACGCCTGCAACTTATGCGCATTATGCGAACGACGACGATTCCTCATCAAGAATCGCTCCTCAAGAAGCTAATACCACTTGGAAGGGCAAAGTGCGCCAACGCTGCGGGCAAATGATGCGCTGGCTTGACGGCAGATAATGGCATCTCAACCTTCACACTTTAGGATCGACTGGGTGCTTGTTAATGAGCTGGCTATTGGCCCTGCTCCAAGAGCCGAGCGGCACTTAGCACGCTTGGAAGAAGAAGGTGTCAAAGCCATATTGAGCCTCTGCAGCCTTGATGAGGCTCCACCACCCTCTGGACTTGAGAACAAGTTCTCATGCAAGCGTCTTGTGCTTCCCGATCACCGAAGTGGTCGCATGCCAGAACTCAGCGAACTCATTGAGGCCCTCAGTCTGTTGGAAGAGCTACAACAGCAACACGGAACAGTATTCGTTCATTGCGTTGCAGCAATGGAACGCTCACCACTGGTATGCCTAGGCTGGCTGGTCTGTAAGCAATGCCTTAGCCCCGAAACAGCCCTCGATTATCTCATGCAAGTCCATCCTGGAACCAATCCTTTGCCCGGACAGCTTGCTCTACTACGAATCCTGCAATTCGAAAAAAATAATCTCCCCCAATGAGCAAGCCAGGCATCCATTAAGGCGATACTTGCTTGTTGTTCTTCAGTCAAAGCACAAGGACCTTACCAAACCCTCCAAGACTGAAAGAAAATATCGAGCATACCCTAAAAGAAGACTGGCTTAGCTTCGTTCAGGATCAAACAACTGATCAACACATAGTGCGATTGCATAAAGCCATTATTCCACGATGAGTATTAAAATGCCAACAGGCATCGAAGCCTTGAGGGCTGTCCCACATCAGGCAAATGAATTAAAGGGCAATTCCCTTTGAGCTGGGAACTAATAATGCTAAGAACAGAAAGCAAACAATGGACTCTTCACAAGCAGAATGACCGCTCCTTACAGAGACGAACCAAAACATACACTGTCAAACGTGGAAAGAAATACTTATTCTTGCAGCTCATGCTATGACAGGAGACCAGCCAAACCTCAATCATTTAGCAACGCGTTTCAACCAACAACGTATCTAGTAGAACTGCAATGGATGACAAAAACGAGAGCAATTCGCGCCCCAAGCAGAAACTAACTTGGGAACTGGCATCTGCCAACAAAAACCAAGTGTCATTTTACGAGAATCGAATCGCATCGCCGGAAACGATGACTTAACTGATAAGAGAGTACATACCAGCAGCACTGACAACAAGAGTGAAGCGTACGCAGGCCTTTCTTCCCCCAAGCCTCCGAAGCTGCAATCCTTGAATCGCTCGATTGCCTTCAGTGATGGAACTTTGGGGCCCGATCTCAGCATCCGCGTCCCAAATGGCCTCCGATGGAGTCAACGCTGGTTCGGCGATGCCTCCATCCTTGGCTACGACTACCAAGATGGCCGCAACTCCGATGATGCCTTCATCCCATCTCGCGATTCCGGCGATTTGGATGGCTGGGCAATCGTTCATGCCAACATCCTTCAGACGCGCAACTGGAGTGTGGCACTGAACACCTCCTTCCGAAGCCTCCAACACGACCCCGAGATCCCTGGAGGCAGTACAGGAATTGAGGACGGCATCAGTTCCGGTTTTCGAATTGCGCGCGCGATCGGAGATACAGGCGGCATAGCCTTTGGCGGCGAGCAAGTCATCCAATGGGATGACAACACGGATACGGGCCGCAACCTCTATCTAATGGCGTCTAACGGTTGGTGGCTTGGCGACAAGGGCTCTAACTATCCTCTGTTCATCGCCAATGGAGGCTTTGGAACCGGACGCTTTGCCTCGCTTACCGATCGCGATGAGCCCTTCAACTTCACATGCAGACCAGTAGAAAAGAACCGCAAGGTCGCCCAAATCGATGAAAACCTTTGCTGGGGAGCGATTGGCTCCGTCAGCCTTGTATTCAACGAGAGATGGAGCACTTTCGTAGAGTATGCAATCAGTCGGGCCACACTAGGGATATCAACGAATCTCACTAACGATCTTCCTCTGCGCATGACGGCTGGCATTCACGTTGTGGAAAATAACGAAATCATGAGCTTCAACCAATTGCGCTGGATGGTGCAAGCAAGTGTTAATTTTTGAAGACTAATCCTTCAAAGAGGGCAGAGACATTTGACTACACTCTATTGATTGACTTGATCGACTCAACCAGAACGACATCCTTATCTAGTTGGCAATCGCATCAATAGCTGAAGTCAGCCGAATCACCGTCATTCAGCAATTCAAGAGAGCGGAGGACAAACATCGATGGTCAAAGATCCTTAGGTGTGTGAGCCTTCGCAAGAATGGGTCCGCTAATACTGGAACCCTGTTGGATCGTGCCTACAGCCCCGACACAGGGTGGCGAGATAGCAAGAGAGGAATGCACGCCGGTCCGATTAAAAATCTCGGACTGATCAAAATGCCCTTCTATCACAAACCAATCGATATCGTGAACGTCATCAGGTACTGGACGTCCTACTGCCTCATAAGCCCAGCTGTAGTGGGCTGTAAACACAACACTAGGAACATTGGTCCCTGCCATGACTAGTCCATGATTTGTGATCGCTTCACGAATAAAGCGATCACAAACAGGCCCCAAGTACGGCGGCATCATCCCCCAAAGAGGCAAGACACGGAAACCGGAGGGGTAAAAGACGTAGCAGGAGGTATCAACATGACGAAGGGCATAGTCTTCGTCCGCCATCCCGGGAATCTCAGTGCCGTCGGGAAGCGCACACTGCCTTCCCATTGCCAGAACATCCGCATTGGGATGGCGATGGTGCAGTGACACCATCGTCTTTAAGTGCCATGGCCTGAACCAGTTGTCAGCGTCGAGAAACAGAATTGGCCAGTAGCCTTGATTGATCGCCGAAATCGCCCCGAGACAGCGAGGGGTGTTGCCGTTATCAGCATGAGCCTTGGGCAAGGTGATGTGATCGACATCCCAACCAGCCAGCTCAGGTCGTGGATGGCCATCCGCGACCATCACATGTCGAAGTGGCCAATCTCCCTCCTGCTCCTGGCAGCTGCGATGACAGCGCTCCAGCACAGCAAGCGATTCCTCGTAATAGGGAGTGATCACCGCTGCACCACGTGGAGCCATCGCTGAGCCGCGAGGGGCAAGATTGGAAACGTTGCTGAGAGCTGTCATCCCCTCCTCCTGCTCACTCCTGCATCCTTACCACCTGCACCAGGTTTAGCGCCGTTTTGAAGAGCCTCGACCAGCAGCCCGAGATCGTTGAGGCTCCAATCCTGCTGTTGAGCGTCCCCGGCATCCGGCACAGCTGACGTCAGTGCTTTAAGCCGCACCACACTGCGTTCGGCCTCTTCCTCACCAATCACCAGGGCAAAGGCGGCGCCACTGCGGTCGGCTCGCTTGAACTGCTTTGCAAAGGCCGAGCCTGATTCATCGCGCTGTACGGCCAAGCCAGCTAATCGCAACTGCCTGCAGAGGACGAGGGCTTGGCGTTGGGCCTGCTCTCCCCGGTTCACCAAATACACATCAGGTGAAGCCTCCTTCACGAGGCGAGCTGCACGACCGCTGGGGTTAGCGGTTGCCGCAGCCTCCAGTACCAAGAGCAACCGTTCCATCCCCAAGGCCCAGCCAATGGCCGGGGTGGGATCACCGCCAAGCTGCTGAACCAGACCGTCGTAACGACCACCACCGCAGACGGTGGCCTGAGCACCAAGTTGATCGCTGGTGATCTCGAACGCTGTGTGACCGTAGTAATCGAGACCACGCACCAGGCGGGGATTCACGGCGTAAGGGATCGAGAGATCATCAAGCGCCTTGAGCACTGCCTGATGGCGACTAAGACTGTCAGCAGCGAGGCTCTGCTCCAACATCGGAGCGTCCTGGAGTAGCTCGCGAGTCTGGGGATGCTTGCTGTCAAGAATACGCAGAGGGTTGGTGCTCAGCCGTTGCTGCGAATCAGCATCCAACAACTCCTGCCGCTGCTCTAACCACGAGACAAGGCGACTGCGATAGACCTGGCGATCATCTGGCGTACCGAGCGTGTTGATCTCAAGAGCCAGACCATCGACGCCCAGATCAGCAAGCAGATCCCAGGCGAGGGCGATCACTTCTGCATCGCTGAACGCTGAGGTCACACCAAGCCATTCCACACCGATCTGATGGAACTGGCGCTGCCGGCCGGCCTGGGGCCGCTCATAACGAAACATCGGCCCGCTATACCAAAGGCGCTGCGATCCCTGCGCAAGTAATCCGTGCTGCAGCGCAGCGCGCACCACTGAGGCCGTCCCCTCGGGCCGCAAGGTGCAGGACCGGTCTCCACGATCCTGAAAGGTGTACATCTCCTTGCCGACAACGTCGGTGGCTTCGCCGATTCCACGAGCGAACAACTCGGTGACCTCCAGCATCGGGGTTCGGACCTCTCGGCAACCCCAGCGCTGAAAATGCTGACGAGCCAAGGATTCAACCGCCTGCCAGCGGCAAGTCTGCTCAGGAAGCAGATCGACCATGCCGCGCAGGCTTTGCAGTTGCGTCATCGACACGGAGAAATCACCGCAGTCAGTTTGCCGGGGAGCTGTCCGCTGGCCTGCGCCGGGGCGATCGGCTTGGTTTTGCCGCAGGCTTGGCTTTGGCAGTTTTCGCTGCGGGTTTGGCCTTGGCCATCTTGGATGCTGGCGTCTTGGCTACCGCAGGCTTGGCTGGGCTGCTCTTACCGACTGGCTGTGCAGAGACAGCAGCGACAGCTCCATCCAGCACGGAAACCGATGAAGTGGACGTAGAGGCAGAAGGAGCACTCAACGGTGACGTCGTCGCTGTCGCGGCTGGGGCCGCCGTGAGCTGAGCACTGAGACGGGTGAGCAGATCGGCCTGAGAGGCTTCCGAGAAGGCGTAGCTGCCCACATGGGTGAGGGCGAAACGCTTGGAAATAAAAATTCGCCCCCCCAGCGCACGCCAGCGATTACAAAACAGCCAGTCTTCGCTCATAAACACCTTTTCACCAAACAACCCGCACTCAAAGAAGGCGTGAAGGTATTCATTGATCGAGGGATCCAATCCACAATCGTCGGTGTATTTCAATTCGGGCATTGCCTCGGCCATGCGACTGAACACCTCCCGCTTCAGCAAGAGGAAACCGGTGCCAATGCGTTCAACTTCTGCCTTGCCATCATCAGCCTCTCCATCCGTGATCGGATTGATCACATAATCGATTGGCAAACTTTTCTTGGGGTAACCACCACCGATCACATCAACATCTTCTTGAAGCAGCATCAAGATGTATTCAGGATCAAAGCCGATATCCGCATCCAGAAACATCAGATGGGTCGCACGGGGATTATGCATTGCCCTTGCGACCAGGGCATTTCGCCCCCTTGGAATCAGGCTTTCATTCACCAGCGTGTCCAGGCTCCACTCCAGACCCAACTGCGGAGCTCTAGCAATAAATCTCACAAAACTGGTGAAGGTGACTTCCGAAATCTGACCGCCGTAACAGGGAATCAGAAAATGGATATGCACGCGATCATTGCCAAAGCTCACTGATCCTATGGGGATTTTGCAGAAGCGATGCCAGGATCTTCATCATTGCCTCTGCCTGTAACAGCATGGCCCTTCAGGATCTGGAGACCTTCCTCGCCACAGTGGATCAGAATCCCGATCTGCAAGAGCAGCTCAGCCAGCTCGATCTCCAAGGGGTGCTAAAACTCGCCGCCGACAAGGGTTTTCAGCTCAGAGCAGCCGATCTTTTGCGTGCGCAAGCCGAGCAGATCCTGGCCATGAGTGACGACGAGCTGGATCTACTTGTCGAAGGGGGCCTGGACGACCTATTCGACATGAACGATTTCCAGGCCTATTTAGAACGCACTTGAGTCGCCAGGAACAGCGCCGCTGCCAGATAGCCCTCAGGGTCGGGAGCCAAGCTGCCTTCCATCCGCCCCTTCCAGAGCCACTGCACGTCTGCATCGGGGTCCAACTGGTCCGGTTGCGGCAGCTGCATCACCAACAGATCACGAAAATCCTCCGGACGACGAATCAGAGTTGCCATTAGGGCGTTTCCCTGCTGCTGTTCAGCAATCGTTCCGTGCCGCATCAGCAACAAGCCGCGGTTTAAGGCCTGGAAGCGCTCCGCATACAACGGCGGCAAGACCCTCTCCACAGCCGGGGGCAATGACTGTTGGAGACAGCCCTGCACCACACTCCTGGGCAAGCTCCCCCGAGGCATCAGACTTAAAATCAAGCCATCAAGAGGCCACCAATAACTGCGAAATCGGCCCTCATTTAAACGATCACGTAAATGCTGTAAGGCAGCACCGGATTTAGGCATGCTGGGATCGGCAGCCCAGTTGATCAGCACACAGTCATGGGGAGCACACCACCCCGTCATCTCTGCAGGCTGTCGCTCGATAAATGCCGCGATCAGCTGCGGATCTGAGTAAGTACTGATGCCGACATCACGGCTCCAGCCTGATGCCAGAAAACGATCCAGTGAAGCCGATGACGGTCGTTGAAGAGATAGCAGGCAGCGGCGCAACCAAATGGAGCTGTCGAGATCAGCTGGTGTAAGTCGGCTATAGCCAACAGGCTGAGGAGCTTGCAGCAAGGGCTCCAATGCTTCGCGCTGCCTGGCGTAAGCCGCCATGAGCTGCGGCTCATCCCGCCATTGTGCGAGCAAGGTGAGGCAAGCCAGCGGCACCCACTGATCTGAATGCCCAGGGCTGAGTGCAAAACCCAACCATCCATCGGCCGCCTGGCTCAGCCACTGGATGGCATGGTCGACGGGTGAACCTTCTCTAGCCCCTTCTGGCGCAGCAACCGATGCCGCTTGCGTTGCCTTCGCAGCTGTCACCATGACGCCCAGATAGGCCTTGTGATCGACAAGCTGCCCCTCTTCCACCACCAGCTTCTGGTGACTGAGCCCACCGCGTAGAGCGAGCTGCTGCGAGCTATACGCCACCGAGGGCACATGCACGGTGGCTTGCATGAGCGCCTTGAGACGTGCCGGCGGAATCAAGGCTGGATGGGGAGTCCAGGCCGGCCATTGATCAACATCGGCTGGGATCTCGCCGGGGTAGCCAATGATTGTGTGGTCCTGGCGATAGCGCGGAAACACCTCCAGGCAGTAGCGGTCTGCAACCACACGACGACTATCGAGAGCCAATGCCAGCGGGAATGCTTCCAAACCAGCCCCTAGAGGCGGCTCGAATCCAAGCGCAGCCAGCAAAGCCTGAGGGTCCGTCACCCCAAAGAGAAAGCGCCAACCACCCTGTAAGGGATCGAGATCGATCCCTAGCTGATCAGCCCCAGCCTGTGGGATCTGCTGAAGTGCCTGCCACCAGGCATCGGAGGGCAACGGCAGACGCTGCTGCAAGCGTGAGCCCAATCGGCCATGCAGGGCTTCCAACTGATGGCGCAACTCGTCAAGCCTGAGAGGCCGGCGTGTGTGGCGAAACAATAAAAAGGGCTGACCGCCCTGGCGCCGCAGTGGCTGGGTGTATTCAAGCCAGGTTTCCCGATCAAACAGATCCTGCGACTGAATGAACGGCTGGAGATCCTCCACCGCGAGCCCTGAGGCAAACGTGCCATCAGCACGAACGAGCGGCTGCAGCAAAGCGGACCAACGCTGCAAACGACCGCTCAATAGCCATACCGCAATGTGCGGACGCCGACGCAAACCGCGACTCGAGAGCTCCAGCCCAATCGCAGGTGCATCGACAGGGGTAAGGCCCTGCAGAAACTGACGCTGCACAGCTGATGGAGCCAATGGGGCCAGCATCGTCTCGATCAAGGAGTCATTGGTCCAGAACGTGTCCCAGCTCGGACGCATGCACAACTCCACCCCAAGGGCGACATGATGACAGCCACCACCGAAGAGGGCCATGCCCATGCCCCGGGCCACCCCTATCCCCTCAGCCTGCGGTGGCCTTCAGGGCATCGCCCATCGCTTTTGCGGCCAAGAAAAGATCAACAGAGTCGCTGCACTGCTGGCTGCACCTTCAGAAAAAGAGAACAACAACGCGAGCACCTCAGGGCTGGAGACCAGCGTTTTGGAGTACGGCCAACATTGGGATTTTCGCGAAAATCTGTGGAGACAGAGTCCAGAACTGGAATGCTGGCTGCTGGAAGAAGAACCGGCCCAACTGGCCGCCGATCTCCTCAACAGCGACAAAATCTGGTTGCTGCGCGATCAGACCTATTTCAAACCGCCTGGCAGTGAGCACACCCCCTGGCATCAGGATGCTCTATTTATTCCTGTTGAAGGCTGTGACTTCCTGACTCTCTGGATCCCAATCACACCAATTCTCAACCAAAGCGATTCACCACTCGAATACTGGCAACCGCCACATCCCAGTTGCCATCTTCTCCAAGGCGGCAGTGCAATCGACAGCTTTCATGGCTACCAACAATCCTGGCTACGGGAGGACTGGCAACACATCAGCACCCTGGGACTGCAACCGGGTGACTGCAGTTACCACGATGGCTGGACCCTGCACGGGAGCGAAGGCCACCATGCAGACGTCGACCGCCTGGCATTCGTAGCGGTCTACGGCTGCGGTGAAGGCACTCTGAGCCTGTCTCCATCCATGGGCCATGCTCCATCCTCTCTGCGCAGTCAGGTACAACTGCTCCGGCAAGGACTGCATCAGTCTTGTTTCCAAGGACTGATGGAAGGTGATCCCGTTCCCAGCCATCACAATCCTTGGATCCGATGCTGCCCAAATCGGACATTGCCCATACACTCAACCGATCGTTTCTCTGCAGAGAACACATGAGCGACTTTATGCCCTCTCACATGGAAGATCAGAACCAAGAAGAGACTGCGAGCCAGGATCAGGTCACGAACGAAGACCAACAAACCCTCACCCTTGATGGTCGTGTTTATGCCATGAACGCTCTGCCTGCGGAAGCGATCAATGCACTGAACGATCTGATCCGATCTGAAAATGAACTGAACGAGCATCGTTTCCGCATGCGTCAGCTTTCGGCTGCACAACAAACGCTAACCGCCGCCATTGGCCAGATCATCCAAGCAGCAGGAATTGAGCCAATTTCAGAAGTGGAAAACAATCAATCCGAGGAATCAGAGGCTGCCTGATCGGCAGGTTGAGCGATCGGCGAAGCGATCGTGAGATTGCGTGCATCCTCACCGGACTGTTCGGTGAGGAACTGGACCATTTCCTGAAGTGAATAGGCCTTGAGAACAGTTGGTGATTGAGCTTCCTGGTTGCTTCGATTCACCAACAGAGCCATCGATGTGAATGTGAAAGCGCAAGGAACAATGGTGGACGACTTGCCATCTTGCGTTTGGGTGATCCGCACCAAAGGGTCTGGACAGATCACATAGGGCTGCTGTTGAGCCAGGCTGCGAGCCTGCTCCAGCTCAACCCCTTGCTGCAGCTGCAGACCTACAACAGCGGGGATTTGGGCTGGGTCTGGCACATAAGCCTTGGTCAAGCTTGAATCGCTTTCCCTAGCTTTCAGAAAGGCAGCCTCAAATTGCGTCAACGCCAACGGAGCAACACGAAACTCACCTGTTTCACCTGTGCGCTGACGCCACTGCTGAGCAAAGAGATCAGCAGCGAGGGTCGAAAAAAATGCAACCATGCCGGCCTGCTTGAGCGGCTTCAGCTCTCCTGCTTCTGTCACGGGTGTCAACACAGTGACAGTTTGAAATTTGGCATCGACAGCATCAGGCTCGAGAGCCCTCGCGCAGGGAGCGAACAAAGACGCACATGCCAGAACGAAGGCGATTGCGAACGAGCGATTTGCCATGTCAGATGCACAGATAAGGGGATTCAAGCAGTGATATCGACCAGTCATCACAACTGGCTGCAAATGAGCAAAAAACAGTTGTCGCCAAAGATGAGCGTAACTAGCCTTTACCGGCTTGCTGTGTCATGTGAAACGTCGCACCTCGTCTGCAATAGCTCTGCTACCTGCCTTCTTGCTGATGGCAGGACGAACGACGAGTGTGCTTGCCCAAACCCAGACCGTGCCGTCTGGGTCATACAACTCACCACCTGCGCAGCCCCTACTCCAAGGAACTGGTCAACCAGGCCAGCAACCAAGCTATGACCCATGGAGCACCACGGGACGCACGGGTGGAACGGGTGGTCAGGGGCCCAACATCACCCAGACCGTTACAGGGTCGAATAGCTCACAAGTTGGGTCAAAATCTTTTGGTGGAAAGGGCGGTACCGGTGGCGGTTCGGTTGGCAACGGTGGAAACGGGGGCACAGGAGGCTCCCCCGGCAATGTTCAAGTCACCTTCGCGAGCGGTGGTTCCGTCTCGATCAACACTTCAAGCAATAGCACTGTTGCAGGTGTTCAAGCATCCGCCGTCTCCGGAGAGGGAGGTGACGGAGCAGGTGCAGGCCTGGCAAGTGGTGGAGCTGGTGGAGCAGGCGGTAGCTCCGTTAACCAAAAAGCAAGCATCACCATTGAAAGTGGTGCCAGTGTCTCTGTCACAAACCGCTCCGGCGGCACCAACGCTGCCGCCATTGGCGTGTTGTCTCAAAACACAGGTGGCACTGCAGGCAACGGAGGTAGCGGTACCTTCGGCTCAGGAGGAGCTGGAGGAACTGGAGGCGTTTCAGGCCTCGCAACCGGTAGCAATGCCGGCACCATTAGCGTGTCCAACAGTGGCGGGGCGGGCGGCGCCGGCATCCTTGTTCAATCTGTTGGTGGCCAGGGTGGTCAGGCAGGAACAGGGGGGGTGATCGTCACCTGGGGCGGCCTTGGTGGCTCGGGCGGCGCTGCTGGCAGTGTTCAGGCCAGCAATAGCGGCTCAATTACGACAGTCGGAAACAATATGCCTGGCATCAACGCCCAAAGCGTTGGTGGTGGTGGTGGTTCAGTCCCTGGCCAAATTTCTCTAGTCAACCTTGGAGGTTCCAAAGGTGGTAAGGGCGGTGACGGGGGGTCAGCCGAGGCCTCCATGTCGGCAGGCACGATTAATACCAGCGGAGACAACTCTCAAGGCATCATCGTTCAATCCATCGGTGGTGGTGGTGGTGCGATCGGCAGCAATATTTCTGCAATCACCCTCGGGACGTCATCAGAAGCAGGAGCTGGTGGCAATGCCGGAAATGCGACTATCAATTTCTCAGGGGGAAGTATCACCACGGGCTCTGAGGAGAAAGGATCACTTTCTTCGGGAATCCTTGTTCAAAGCATTGGCGGTGGTGGCGGAAGTGCAGGTACCAATTCTGGCTTCATCACGTTCGGCGCCAAAGGGGGTCCAGGTGGAAACGGAGCCTTAGCAACCGCAAACTTGAGTGGAGGATCTATCACCACTTTCCAGGACTACGCACCTGGTGTGATTGTGCAGTCAATTGGTGGCGGTGGTGGTAATGGTGGCGACGCCAATTCCGCAGGCGACATCAGCGTGGCTGTTGGAGGAGATGGTGGTGGTGGTGGAGTTGGCGGCACCGCAGTTGTCAATTCACCAACGGGTTCAAATGCAGTCACTATCAGCACAAGTGGAGTGAGCTCCCCTGGCCTACTCGTGCAAGCAATTGGTGGTGGGGGTGGCAATGGCGGCAGTGCCAACAGCGCTGGCGGTGGCGGTGGATTGATCAGTGTGAACTTGACCATTGGAGGCAAAGGTGGATCTGGGGGCTTGGGCGGCACTGTGAAAGTTGGCGAGAGTGGTAATCCCTTCAATGCAGATATCACGACAACTGGCAAGTACTCACCAGGTATTACTGCAACAAGTATTGGCGGTGGTGGTGGATCAGGCGGCAGCACAAAGAGTGCGTCTGGCCCTTCTGTCGTTAGCGTTTCTGTCAACGTCGGCGGCGACGGTGGTACAGGCGCAAACGCAGGCACTGTGGATGTCGTTGCTGCTGGAAATATCAGGACAAAGGGATATCAATCTCCTGGCCTAAATGTGGTGAGCATCGGTGGTGGTGGTGGCTCAGGTGGATCTGCTGCCGGCGCAGCTGCTGGGGGAATTGCAGTGACTACATCAGTTGGTGGCAAAGGAGCTGGTGGGGGTCAAGGCAACAGAGCCTCAGCCACCTTCTCAGGCAGCATTACAACAGAGGCTGAAAATTCACCTGGCGTCAGTATCACCAGCATTGGTGGAGGTGGTGGAGCAGGCGGCAGCACGATATCAATGACTGCCTCACTTGGTGTATCGGCAAGCGTGGGCATTGGTGGCGATGGAGCTGCAGGCGGATCTGGGGGTCAAGCAATCGGTGATATTTCAGGAAATATCACCACCAACCAAGGATATTCTCCGGGAATCTTGATTCAATCCATCGGTGGTGGAGGCGGATCGGGCGGCTCAACCGTTAGTGGAGCAGCGTCCATCAACCCAGTCGCAAGTATTGGCTCAGCAGTTGCAGTGGGCGGCATCGGTGGGGGCGGGGGAGATGGTCGTTCCGTCGAACTCAGCTATAGCGACGGTTCGATCCAGACCGGACTCGCAAACGCAAAAGACAAACCAGTCGACTACTCCCCCGGAATCCTTGCGCAATCACTTGGTGGCGGTGGTGGAGCTGGAGGATCCTCAACAACCATCAGTCTCGCGGCAGGTGGTGTTGCTGGTGTTAGCGCCAACTTTGCTGTTGGCGGAAAAGCTGGTGGAGGCGGACAAGGCGGTTCGGTCAGCGTTACAGCCAATTTGAGACCAGAAGATCAAATCCTGACATTGGGCAACTTGTCACAAGGCATCTTTGCTCAATCCATCGGTGGTGGTGGTGGCCAGGGTGGCTCAACTGTCAACGCCCAAATAGGGGGAGGAGGAACAGCTGGCGTCACTCTTGGTGGCAGTGTCGGAGGCAAGGGTGGTGATGGCGGCAACTCGGGTCCTGTCAGTGTGACCACCACCGGCGGTCAGATTATTACCAAAGGCGACCAATCCGCAGGCATCCTGGCGCAATCGATTGGCGGCGGCGGCGGTTCAGGAGGAGGAACCTTCAGCCTTCAGGGGAGCATCGGCGGTACAGCTGGTGTGACTGCATCAGCCGCCGTCGGTGGCAATGGAGGTGGTGGTGGAAGCGCTGGCTCCGTCACTGTCAATTCAGCCAGCTCAATTAAAACTGAAGGTTTCTTGTCTTATGGCATCTTTGCCCAATCGCTAGGCGGTGGTGGTGGAAGTGGTGGTAGTTCTATTAGCGGAAGTGTCGCCCTGGGTGGCAGTGCTGGGGTAACCGCCACAGCCACAATCGGTGGCCAAGGCGGGTCAGGCGGCACGGGATCAGATGTCACTGTGATTTCCACAGGTCAATCAATCACGACTTCTGGAAAGAGTTATGCCTCTGCCATTTTTGCTCAGTCACTAGGCGGTGGTGGTGGCACCGGAGGATCAGCCATGTCCTTGAGTCTTCAAGGCGGTAGCTCAGGGGCAGTTAGCGTTGGAGCGACGATTGGCGGATCAGGAGGAGCTGGGGCATCCGGAGGAAATGTCACTGTTACCAACAGCTCAAATCTGAGCACAGTAGGTAGCAACTCAGCTGCAATCTTTGCCCAATCAGTAGGGGGAAGTGGTGGCAATGGTGGCAATTCCTTATCAGGCTCCATTTCTCTTGCTGGTACCGCAGCAGTCAATGCTGGCGCTCAGATTGGAGGGAAAGCTGGAACGGGTGCAAAAGCGGGAAATGTCACTATTTCAAACTCTGGCAGCAGCATTCAAACCATCGGTGACTCATCTGCGGGCATCTATGTGCAATCTCTTGGAGGCAGCGGTGGTTCTGGAGGTAGCGCGACAAACATTCAACTCGGCGGTGGTGGAACGGCTGCCGTAAACATGGCTGCAAATATTGGAGGAGAAGGTGGCGATGGAGGTACATCCGGAAACGTAAAAGTGACCAATGCTGCTAATATTGAAACCGGAAACATTAAATTAGTTACCACAGACAACACTACGAGCTTCGAGCTCACTGGCAACTATTCTTACGGCATTTATGCCCAATCGATTGGCGGTAGCGGCGGCGACGGTGGCAGCACGCTTTCAGCTCAGGTCAGCGCGGGTAAAACTGCAGCAGTGAACGTAGGCGTCAACATTGGCGGAGGAGCTGGATCTGGCAATACGGCAGGCAATGTCACCATTTCAAACACTGGTGCATCGATCAAAACACTCGGAGATTTCGCCACTGGACTCCTTGCTCAATCCATCGGCGGCGGCGGTGGTTCAGGCGGAAGCACCGTAAATCTTCAGGGTGCAGGTGGCGGCAATGCTGTCAGCGCTGGTGTGAACTTAGGCGGCGGTGCGGGGAAAGGCGGTAGCGCCGGAAACGTGACTGTTAGCAACACAGCTTCGATTTCAACCGGCACCGCTGACGATCGTCTCTCGGCTCTTTACGGCAACAACTCCTACGGCATCTACGCCCAGTCCGTCGGTGGCGGTGGTGGTTCAGGCGGAGAAGCTATATCAATTCAAGGTGCACTTTCGACCAGCGGAACCGCCGCCGCCAACGTTGGCGTAAGCCTTGGAGGGAATGGAGGCGAAGGCGGAACTTCTGGCGATGTCACCATCACCAACTCCGGAGAGATCAAAACAATTGGCAACAACAGTGCTGCCATTTATGCACAATCACTGGGCGGTGGCGGCGGCTCAGGCGGCCGTGTCATCAATGCTCAACTAGCTGCTTCCGAAAGCGGAGTTGCTGCCAATGTTGGCGCCAACGTTGGCGGCAAAGGAGCAAGCGGGGCAAATTCTGGTGACGTTACGATCACCAATAGCGGAAATATTTTTACTGGAACAAATTACGTTGAAAACGGAGAAGACAACATTTATGGTGACTTTGCTTATGGCATCTTTGCGCAATCAGTTGGCGGCGGTGGCGGAGCAGGTGGAAGCACTGTCAACGGGCAACTTGGTGGCGGCAATAAAACATCAGTCAATGCAGCAGTGAACATCGGAGGTACTGGTGGCTCAGGCGGATCAGCAGGTTCAGTATCTGTCTTCAACACAGCACAAACCATTCAAACCTTTGGAGACCATGCAAGTGGAATTGTTGCTCAATCCATCGGCGGAGGCGGAGGCTCGGGCGGCAGCTCTCTAAACCTTCAAGGAACTGTTAGCACTGGAAAATCTGCCAGCGTTGGTGGCAGAGTCAATCTTGGTGGTACCGGTGGCGCCGGCAGCAGTGGCGGCAATGTGACGGTTACATCCAACAGCGATATCACAACTGGATACGTCGACTCCAACGGTGTCATCATCAGTGGTGATTTTTCCTATGGAGTATTAGCGCAATCCGTTGGAGGTGGAGGCGGCACCGGCGGTAGCAGCAGCAGCTACGCAGCATCAATTTCCAAAGAAGGAAGCCCTGTCACCTTGGGAGCAGATATCGGCGGGAAGGGAGGAGAAGGCGGTCGATCTGGCAATGTTCTTGTGAACGTTTCAGGAAAGATTAAAACCCATGGCGATTTTGCCTATGGCTTTTTTGCCCAATCCATCGGTGGTGGTGGCGGTGCAGGAGGTAGCTCTGAATCATTATCAGCCACAGCCTCACTCAAAGGCGATAAATCCATCCAAGGCAGTGCTGAAGTTGGGCTCGGCGGGAAAGGCGGAAGTGGCGGGGTCTCAGGTGATGTCACTGTCAACTCCGACAGCACAGGTAATGGGCTAACGATCACTACATATGGCGAGTTATCAAAAGGTTTTGTTGCTCAGTCGATTGGCGGCGGCGGCGGCTCCGGTGGTGCTTCAAGCAGCAACAGCATTAATAAAAGCAAGTCTAAATATACGTTTGGAGGTGGTATAAATAAATCCGGAAAAGGAGCAACGGGTGGAGATTCAGGCCTTGTAACTGTTGGCACCAATGCCAGCAATCCGCTGAACATCACAATCACAACATTTGGGCATAATTCAGAAGGATTCCTCGCCCAATCCGTCGGTGGTGGTGGAGGTACCGGCGGCGGTGCAAGCAGTGAAAACAAAGGTGGTTCAGTAAGTGTTGCCTTTGCCTTGGGAGCCCAAGGCGGAGCAGGCGGTAACGCCGGCAATGTGATTGTTAACGCCCTTGCCAACATCGATACCCGTGGTGCCAATTCCCGCGGTTTTATCGCTCAATCCATCGGTGGTGGTGGTGGAACAGGCGGTAGCAGTATCTCCCAAGCCGAATCAAGTGCTCCTGATCAAAAGTCAGACAATTCCAAGGAGCAGGATTCCACCTTCAGCCTCGGAGTTGCATTAGGAACTGGCGGTGAAGGTGGTGGTGGTGGTGATGCCGGCGATGTAAAGGTTGGATTCGGGGGCACCATCTCGACCAGAGGCCAGGCCTCCGACGGTATCTATGTGCAATCCGTGGGTGGTGGTGGTGGCATTGGTGGTTCCACCATCTCAAAATCTTCAGCAGGGGGCGGCGGTAAATTCTCAGGCTCTTTGTCAGTCGCACTTGGCGGTGACGGAGGCACAGGCGGTGACGGAGGCAATGTCACGTTCAGTGCACTAGCTCCCATCACAGTTGTTACTACCGGGGATTCCTCCACTGGCATCACTGTTCAGAGTCTTGGTGGTGGTGGTGGTAATGCCGGCGAAGTCAAGTCTGATAACACCGTTACCACCAAAGCGAATTCCTCGTTCAACTTCGGCGCATCTGCTTCGGTGGGTGGCAAAGGCGGCGGGGGTGGCCGGGCTGGCTCTGTGAGCTTTGGCAGTACTGAAAACATCGCAACACTTGGAATCCAAACCAGCGGTGATAACGCCACCGGGCTGTTTATTCAGTCCCTTGGTGGTGGTGGTGGTATTGGCTCCAATACCAACAACAGCTCTGCTGGTGGCAACTTGTCTGTGGCCTTTGGGATGGGAGGCACCGGTGGTGATGGCGGCGATGGCGGCGATGTCGAAATGTTCGCTGATGGCACGTTCATCACAAAAGGTCACTCATCGCATGGCGTGTTGATCCAGTCGATTGGTGGTGGTGGTGGAGCCGGGGGTTCCGTCACCTCCAACGCCTCGGCTTCGGCTAGTAGTGCCAACTCGAAGTTTGCTTTTGGAATCTCTGTCGGCGTTGGCGGAGAAGGTGGCGGTGGCGGCTCGGCAGGCGACGTCAGTGGCTCACTCTCCGGATCGATCAGCACCGCAGGAGAAGCATCTATTGGTTTCAAAGCCCAGTCGGTAGGCGGCGGCGGCGGCGCTGGAGGGTCTGTGATGGATTCCGCTTCTGTTTCCGGCAATGTGAGCGTCGCTGGTTCTGCCACCTTCGGGTTTGGGGGCAAAGGCGGTGGTGGCGGTGATGGTGGTGCGGTCTCCTTCTTGGTTCCGAAACCACTGACAGTGACCACCCAGGGCACAGGTGCCCACGGTCTTCTGCTCCAATCCGTCGGTGGTGGTGGTGGTGCTGGTGGTTCCATCATCGGCAGCAACGTCAAAACATCGGTCTCCAATTCTTCCTTTGCCTTCGGTGGATCCGCCTCGAAAGGTGGAGAGGGTGGTGGTGGCGGTTCCGCTGGTTCCG
>NZ_UCNN01000017.1 GCF_900473935.1 Synechococcus sp. UW105
ACGCCCTGAAACCTTTTCTGCCCCAAGAAGCTCAACAACAAATCGAAGGCGTCGACAAGGTCGCCAAAGCATTCACCGCAACAGGCCAAGCCCTTCAGCACTTTGGTTTTGATGAAGATGAAGGCTTTGAGGGAGACGACCCAGCGTTCGAGGCAAGTACTGAGCGTCGTGCTGCAATCTTTGCATCCACTCCAGAAACAATCTTGCCCCTTGATGCACAGTCGCTAGGAACAACTGCAGCCGTAGAGCATCAAGCCGACCCACTGCGTGATTCACTACTCGGCAGCACTGATACTGTCCAACTTGGCAGCCAGGAGGCATTGAATCAGTCCACGATTGCCCTGTGATGAACGTCTTGATGCCCTTACCAGCCCCGCTTTGAGCGGGGTTTTTTATTGTCTGCGCTCCAACAGGAAGTGGGCTGGGTCCCTGAACAGCCTCGTTGCTGCGCAACAACGGGGTGACCAAGATCACAGTAAAAAGGATCTGAGTCACACCTGACCACAACCAGTTCAGAGAGGGTGATTGCAGTTTCAACCTTTACCATGAACCGCGATCTCAACAACGCCGCCCTCCAGCAGATGATTGCCGTGATTGAGTCCGGCAGCCTCAACACTTTGGATATGCTGCGTTTAAGACAAGCCGCCTATTTGCATAGCATCGTTGCCGCAATGCTCAACGAGCAAGTGGAACGTCTGCCCGAAACCGCTGAGATCCATCACTAAGGCGAGATGGGGGCCTTACCAATCCGCGCTGTAAAGCTTCTCATAGGCTTCATAAACAGCGTCATTGTCAGGACCAGCCACCACCAGCATTGTGAGGCCTCGCTTCTTATCGCACTCAATCAGTGCGGCCACATACTCCACGGAGTGATTAGCCTTCACCTCCTTGAGTTTGGGATTGACATCCAGAACCCGCACGTTCTTATCAAACCCATGGATTTTCAGAGCCTTGGTGGCACCATCGATGCAGCTCTGAAGGCTTCCGTCATAGCTGAACTTGCTTGCATACACGAAGGGCGTGCGAGCAACAACGGGAGCTGCAGCAAGCAGCATCGCGCTGGCAACCATCGGTGCCATTCGGACCAGCCGTGATGTTTTCATTCTGATCACCTATCTGCGCCGAAGTTATCACCAGTGGCATCAGTGTGGTGCGCTCGTCAACAAAAAACCCCGCCGGAGCGGGGCGAATGGCTAACGACCTGGATCAGGTACGACGTTTCAGAAAGACCGTTGATAGTGCACGCCGCGGTAGGTGAGACCTGCTGAAGCAGCTTGGGCATCAGCCTGGCGGGCTTGATAAGAAGCATGGCGATAGACGAGGGCGACAGTCGGCTTGACGACTGCGACGGACTGACGCGTGTAGACATTGCCCATGTAGGTGAGCTGCATGGTGGTTCTCCGAGTTAGCTCAGACCCCCGTTCCTTGGTCTGAAACGAACTGCGCTCTGTGAAACACAGAGTGAACGTGTCGCGACGCATTCAGATGAATGCCTCACATTCCATAAATAGCGAAAGTGTCGCTCCCTCTGGCGTTCAGTGCGCTACAGACCCATCAATTCCGATCATTGCGGTATGCCCCAGCCTCCTCCGCCTGGAGTCGCAATCGTCAGACAATCACCTTCCTCCAATTGAAGCTGCACACAACCGGGCAAGTGCTCCCTGGACCCATCGGCGCGTTCGAGCTGATTGCTCCCACAGAGTCCATCCCCTCCACCCGCAAGCCCGAACGGCGAGACGAAACGACTACCGGACAGCAGTCCCACCGTCATGGGTGCAAGGAAACGTAAACGGCGTTCCAGCCCATCTCCCCCGGGCCATCGACCCGCGCCACCACTGCCCTTGCGGCGAGCGAAGCGCTCCACGCGAACAGGAAAGCGCTGTTCAAGCACCTCGGGATCCGTCAGCCGGGAATTGGTCATATGACATTGCAGACCCGATGCACCAGCAAAGCCTTCTCCTGCCCCGCTGCCTCCGGCGATGGTCTCGTAATACTGAAAGTGCTGGTTGCCGAAGCTGAGATTGTTCATGGTGCCTTGGGAGGCAGCCATTACTCCCAGGGCAGCAAACAGCAGATTGCAGAGTGCCTGGGAGGTCTCCACATTGCCGCCGACGACAGCCGCAGGAGCTTTCGGATTCAACAGCGATCCAAACGGCACCGTGAGTGTGAGGGGGCGAAAGCAGCCAGCATTCAGAGGGATGGGTTCCTGCACAAGACAGCGCATCACGTAGAGCACTGCCGCCTTCGTTACCGCCAGCGGAGCATGAAAGTTGTGGTCTGCCTGCGGCGAACTACCGCTGAAATCGAGATGGGCTCGCCGCCGCGTCTGATCCACCCGGACCTCAAGCTGCAGGCAAGCACCGTTGTCGAGCTTCACCTCAAAGCACTGGTCGGATAGACGAGAGAGCAGCGTTTCCACCGCCTCCGCAGCGTGCTGCTGCACATAATCCATGTAACCAGCCACCCTCTTGTGGCCCTCTCGGGCGACAAGAGCCTCGAGCAAGTCCACCCCAAGTCGATTGGCAGCGACCTGGGCCTGGAGGTCAGCAAGAAGGACATCAGGGCAGCGCGGAGGCAACCGCTCGGCTGCAAGGCGCGTCGTCCAGGCCTCGCGATCAAGACGTCCTTGCCGCACCAGAGGCCAGTGACGCAAGCACAACCCCTCGTCCTCAATGCATCGACTGAAGGGAGGCATCGAGCCGGGGGTCAGACCACCCACATCAGCATGGTGGCCCCTACTAGCCACGAAGAAGAGCGGTTCACTTCCCCCTGCGAACACAGGTGTGATCGCAGTGATATCTGGCAGATGGGTGCCTCCATGGAAAGGGTCATTGCTGATCACCACATCACCTGGCTGCAGCGGCGGGGCCTTGCCGGCCGCCACCTCAGTGAGCAAATCAACCACCGCCTCCCCCATCGACCCCAAGTGCACTGGGATGTGGGGAGCATTGGCCACCAAGGCACCAGCACCATCAAACAAGGCACAGGAGAAGTCGAGCCGTTCGCGGATATTCACAGACCGACTGGTCTGCCGCAGCCGCTCCCCCATCCGTTCGGCGATCACCATGAAGCGATGGTGAAACAAGCTGAGGTCCACTGGATCCACAGCCTCATCGGCACCCCCACCAGCCAAAGCCTCAGCTGCCTGAGGCACCAGATCGGAACCTGCTGAGGCTGAATCGCTCCCCGCTTTCACACCCCGACCACTGATCACAAGGTCTTCAAGAATGAGATCGCCATGACAGGCGCAGCGTGCCCTCCAACCGGGGTCCAGCACAATGCACCCGGTGGCCTCAAGGATCAGGGCAGGGCCAACCAAGTGCTGACCCTCGTGCAGCTGCTCACGACGCCACAACGGGACAGAACACCAGCCACGTCCAGGGCAGTGCATCGAGACGAGCTCAGATCGGTCGCCTGAAGCCAACACGGACGGGGTTGCCTCGGCACCAGACCCACGAACCGACGGCATGGCCAACAGAGGTGGCGCCACCACCTCCACCTCAAACCGCTCCACCACAAGAGGGACCTGGCGCTGGGGGAGAAAACCGAAACGCTGCTGATGCAGCCTGGCAAAGGCTCCTTCTAGATCGGTGATCGTTGGCAAGGCCAGGAGATTGGCCTCGCCTGGATCGGCAATCTCAACCATCAACCCCTGCTCGGAGGCTGGATCACGCAACTCCAACGACACTTTCCGTTCCAGGAGACCGCCCTGTGCGTCGCCATCGGAAAGCAACTGCTGCTCTGCCAGCTCCAAAGCCGCACGCAGCTGCTCCGCTAACGGAAGCAGTTGCTTCTCCTGCAATGGCTGGCGCACGGCACCCTGTCGCCACTGCCGCTGACGCGCCTGTCCCATGCCGTAAGCCGACAGCACGCCTGCCAGAGGATGCAGCAACACCTGCCGAAGGCCGAGAGCGCGAGCCACACGGCAAGCCAGTTGACCAGCGGCTCCGCCATAGGCCACCAACACACCACCACGGATGTCATGGCCACGACAGAGCGACACCTGCTCAATCGCAGCCGCCATGGTTTCCACCGCAAGATCGAGGGCCCCTTCCGCCAACTGCTCAGGGGTGCAGGCAAGGGCCTCGGCAAGCGCAGCAAAGCGTTGCTGCACCACCTCCCCATCGGGCAGCTGGTTGCCGGTGTCCCCAAACACAGCCGGGAAACCCTGCACCTGCAGTCGTCCCAGCAGCATGTTCGCGTCTGTGATCGTGAGCGGACCGCCGCGGCGGTAACAGGCAGGCCCCGGATCAGCACCGGCCGAACGGGGACCGACGGTGAGGCGATCACCATGCCGATCAATCATCGACCCTCCCCCCGAGGCCACCGTGTGAATCGGCAGCCTTGGCGCCAAAAGCGTCAACCCAGCCACCTCCGTTTCAGCGCTGCGCTCCCAAGCACTGTCCGAGGAACCGGCCGGGAGACAAAACACGTCCGTACTGGTGCCGCCCATATCGAAGCCCACCAGCGGCTGGGTCGCGAAACCCGCCCTACGCGCCACCGCCACCGCTCCCACCATTCCACCAGCTGGACCAGACAAAATCGTGTCCTTGGCCTGGAGGTGCCCTGGTGCCTGCAGGGCACCGCTGGAGGTCATCACCCGTAACTGAGTCCGGTGACCGAGCGCCTGCTGCACCTGTTGCAGATAGCCAAAGAGGCATGGCGCCACCGTCGCCTCCACCAGCGTGGTCTGCCCGCGCGGCACCAACCTCGGCAACGGACACACCCGATGAGAACAGACAACGGTGGTGAAACCGATCCGCCGAGCAAGGGCCTCCAAACGTTGTTCATGCTCTGGATAGCGCCAGGCATGCAACAGAGCGATGGCACAACAGCGCAATCCCTGACGGTGGTGATGACGCAGTCGCTCCTCAAGCGCATCATCAAGCTGCAACGGAATCACCTCCGCACCATCGGCATCAAGCCGCCCGTTCACCGCCTCCACCGCCACCGCAAGAAAGGGCGGTTCCTCGAGTTCGAGAGCGAAAAGATCCACTCGGTGCTGATCACCGATGCGCAATAGATCCTCCAGGCCAGCATTGGTCAGCAAAAGGACAGGATCCCCAGCTCCCTCCAGCAGGGCATTGGTCGCGACAGTCGTGCCCAGCCTCAGTTCCCCGATGGAGGACTCCGGCTCCGCAGACAGCTCCTCCTCTAGCAGCATCTCCTGCATGGCCTGCACTGCGGGATCTCCTGATTTCCACGGCTGCTCCGAGAGCACTTTTCGGACCACCAGACGTCCGTCCGGAGCCATCCCGACCAGGTCCGTAAAGGTACCGCCGCGATCAACCCAGAAGCGCCAGTCCGTCAAGGTGCCGTTATCGCAACCCAAGAGCGGCATCATCAACCCAAAGCCGAACCCGCGGATGACGCAGTAACCAGCTTGCCGGCAAGGAGGGGTTGCAACCGTTGGCAAACACGCGCCGGAGAATCTCAGTTTTCGTCGCACCTGTGACGATCAGATGTAGCTCCTGCGCAGCGAGAATCTCTGCGATACCCAGAGTGATCGCCCGAGCCGGCACCTGATCAGACACTCCACCAAAGGCCGCTGCGTTCTGCTCACGGGTGGCAGCGCAGAGCTGAACGCAGCGGCAGGGTGCATCGGCACCGCAGGGGGGTTCATTGAAGCCAATATGACCATTACCACCGAGGCCTAACAGCTGCAGTCCGATGCCACCGGCCCTCTGCAGCTCCTGGCTGTAACGCCTTGCTTCCAGATCAGGCTGGGCCGCTGCACCATCGGGCAGATGCAGTTGCTCGGGAAGCAATCCCAGCGGGTCTGCCAGCCTCTGCTTCATGTAGAAGGCAAAGCTGTTGGCATGCGTGCTGGAAAGACCGACATATTCATCGAGATTGAAACTGAGCCAGCCGCTACGGAGCCGCTCCAAGTCAGAGCCGCTCCATTGCTGCAGGCGCCGCACCAAGGCCGCATAGAACAATTCCATCGTGCGTCCGGTGGCCAGGCCCAACGGACGGGGGGCCACCGTGTTCAACCGCTTGCGTAGCTGCCCTTCCCAGTCATCAACGATGGCGTCCATCAGCGCGGCTGGATCGGCTCGCTGTGAGACAACAATCGTGTGCGGAAGTTGCTGGAGATCCAACGATGAGAACTATCAACTGCTCCAGGCTGGCCTGAGTGGGGCGATCCATGCCATCGCCGGGTCATCAGCAGGCAAGAACGGTCGGATCGTGACACCGCGGTAATAGTGCTGGAGAATCTGGCGGAAGTCAGCGCCCTGCTCCGCCAGGCCACGGGCTCCCCACTGACTCATGCCGACGCCGTGGCCGAAGCCGCGACCGCGAACCGCCAGCACTCTCTTGGTACCACCACCTCTAGTCACAAGGGGAGAGAGCTCCAGTGGCGGGGGTGGCGGCGGCATCACCCCAGGCCGAGCAGCGGAGGAGGTCGCAGGCAAGGAGGCAGGTCCCTTGGACTCGACATCAACAGATCCAGTCGCCGAATCCCGCCACACGCCGATCAAAACAGCCCTGTCGCGCATCCGGCTTGTGGTGGGTGCGGGCACTGCAGCCGCCGTCGAGGGGAGGGGGCTTGTAGCGGGCACGGCCGCGACGGGCGCTTGAGCCAGCCAGTTAAAACTGACCATCGTGCTTTTGAGACCGAGGCGCTGACGCAACTCCCGGCCCGTGATTTCAAGCGCGCCTCGAGGACCGCGCACACGCACTGCGCGCAGTCGGCCGGTCGAGCTGGTCTGCAAGACCTCCAGCCTCTGCAACCCCCCGGTTTCCCGAAAGGCCTTCTTGAGCTGACGGGTATCAAAGCGCTGCTCCCAGCGATGCACCGGGCTGTTTTGATCGTGATCACGCACGCTCACTAGATAGGGCAGCTGGTTGCGCCACACCTCACCACTGGGCTCGGTCGCACCGCCGGAGCTGCTGTGAAAGACGGCGCTGATCAGCTTGCCGCCATGCACCATGACTAAGGAGCGGGTGCTGTCAACCGCCTCGCGGGTGCGGGGCGTCGCCGATTCCAACCCTTGATACACCTGACTAGCCACAGTCGCTTTCAAGTCAAAGCTGCCGTTGCGCCCGCGCTGACGCAGGGCATAAGTGCGAGCAGCAACCGCCTGAGCCTGCAGCGCGGCCATCGGCCAGTCCTGGGGCATTTCACTGCCCACGACACTGGCCAGATAACTCTCGATGCCGAGATGGTTGACCACCTGGATCCGACCCTCTCGTGACGCCAGACGCAGTTCACCGCTATAGCGACGCTGACCGAGCCAGATGCCGCGCGGATCTCTGCTGTGGATCGTCAATCTGGCTGTGCGAGGAAGGCTCCGACGTCCCAGCTCAGGAGACTCGATCAGCCATTGTCCGTGGCTGCTTTTAATCAGAAGACGGGACAGTTGCAGCGGCTCCCCACCCAGTCCTGACAGCTCCAAGCGCTGTCGACCGTCGGCGCGCAGGCGCAAGGTGCTCGCCTCCGCGACCAACACCCGCATCTGGGGTTGCCGAGCAGCAATCTCAACAGCTGCTGCTGGCACCATGGCCGGCAGCAACGGTTGCAACAACAGAGCGGCAACGGGTCCGAACAGAAGGGAAGGGAAGGGCCTCACCACGCGATCCGATCGGCAGGGCAGCTCAGTGTGCCCCCCTCTGCCCCGTTCATCCAGGGTGCTGCATGGCAAATTTGATGCTTGCCCGCCCCAGACCGTGCAGGTCACTTTCCTCGGCACCAGTTCCGGCGTTCCCACCCGGGCCAGAAACGTTTCAGCTGTGGCACTGCGATTACCGCAGCGGTCGGAACTCTGGCTGTTCGATTGTGGAGAAGGCACACAACATCAATTTCTGCGCAGCGAGCTGCGCCTTTCCCAACTGCGAAGGGTGTTCGTCACCCATATGCATGGCGACCATGTCTTCGGCCTGCCTGGCCTGCTGGCCAGCCTCGGCCTAGCCGGCAACAGTTCGGGAGTGGATCTCTATGGTCCTGAGGCGCTGGAGGACTATCTGCAGGGAGTTCTGCGGACAAGCTCCACCCGAATCGGCTATCCGATCACTGTGCATCGAGTGAAAGAGGCCGCCCAGCAAGGGAGGCTGGTACTGGAAGACGACGACATCATTGTGCGGGCCACTCCCCTCACCCATCGGGTTCCCGCCTACGCCTACCGGATCGACCAAAAACCGCGCACAGGACGATTCGACATCGACAAAGCCCGTGCCCTAAATATCCCGCCTGGACCTGTCTATGCCCAACTCAAGCAGGGGCGAACCGTCACCCTGGAGGATGGCCGCCGCATCGACGGTCGGGAACTATGCGGACCAGACCGGCCTGGGGTAAGCATTGTGTACTGCACAGACACAGTGTTTTGCGAGGCGGCTGTGGAGCTAGCCCGCGGCGCCGATCTGCTGATCCATGAAGCAACCTTCTCCCACGCCGAAGCGGAGATGGCCTTCCAGCGCCAACACTCCACCAGCACCATGGCGGCTCAAACCGCAGCGGAAGCTGGGGTCAAGCAGCTGGCTCTCACCCACCTCAGCCCCCGGTATGCGCCGGGCAATGCCGTCACCCCCGATGACCTGCTGCATGAGGCACAGGCGATCTTCCCCAACACGCTCCTCGCCAAGGACTTCCTCACCCTGGACATCCACCCGGCTGAGTGAGCGGAACCACAAGCCATCCTCCCGGCTGCAACAGTTCATGAGCACGCTCCAGGAACATCACCAAGGGACCATCACCGCGTGATACAAGAACTTGGTGCGGTGTATCCGTCAGATTCTGGTGTCCTTCATGGTCTCTCCCTTCCATTCCCTGCGACGGTCCCTGAGCCGACTGCTGCTCGTGCTGCCTGCGCTGGTCGCTCTCGCCTTCAGCTCCCCCGCTCTTGCTGCCCAGTGGGATGCCCAGACCCTCACCGTTCCCGCTGACACCAGCGGCGCTGAGGTGACTTTCTCCGAGCAGGAGATCAAAACTGGCCGCAAGGTGTTCAACACCAGCTGTGGCACCTGCCATGCCGGTGGTATTACCAAGACCAACCACAACGTGGGACTCGACCCTGAGACCCTTGCGCTGGCAACTCCAGCGCGCGACAGCATTGAAGGCCTGGTGGATTACATCAACGATCCAACCTCCTACGACGGCGAATACAGCATTGCTGACGTCCACCCCAGCATGCGCAGCCGCGAGCTCTATCCAGCAATGCGTGATCTCACCGATGAAGACCTCCGCCTGATGGCTGGCTACATCCTTGTGGCACCAAAGGTGCTTGGCAAAGAATGGGGCGGCGGAAAGATCTACTTCTGATCTCTCAACCAGCTCTCAATTAAAAAGCCGCCCCAAAGGGCGGCTTTTTCATGACTGGGAACCCGGTGCTGTATTCGCCGGTTCAAAGGAACGGGGATGGCGGCTATACCACCATTCCTGGAGCGCAGAGCTGAAACGGATCGAGAACAGCGTCAGCACCGTGGCCGTGGGTCTTGAGCCAGGTTGCAACAACTCGACGGCATAGGAGGGGCATCGACGCGCCGCCAGATCAGGCACAAAGCGCCGTCCGACCCTTCTCCAACTGGGCTCCTTGCTTCGCCAGACGAGACGGCAGCAGGGCCACGGCAGCTCCTCCCGATCGAAAAGGCGGCAGCAGGGTCCAATGACCCGAAAGCTGTATTGACCACCAGGACTGGTGTGAACACTGCCGTGTTCCATCAGTGCATCGACTTCAGGCCTGGAGGAGGCAGAAGCAGCGGCTGACGCTGCAGGCATGGGAGATCCTGATCGTGGGTTCACGATGCCATCAAAAAGCCACCCCTGGGGGTGGCGGATGGACAGTCCATCAAAGCGACGGAGGACTGCATACGAGATTCAGGACCCTGAGGTCGAACTCAATAGAGCTCTTCTTCAGCGTGGGTCTTGATGGTGCAATCTGACGTGGGATACGCCACACAGGTCAGAACGAAGCCAGCTTCAATCTGGTCGTCGTCCAGGAAGCTCTGGTCGGACTGGTCGACAGTGCCAGAGGTGATCTTGCCAGCGCAGGTGGAGCAGGCGCCTGCACGACAGGAATAGGGCAGATCGATGCCCTGCTCTTCAGCGGCGTCGAGGATGTACTGATCGTCGGGCACTTCGATGGTCTTGTTCAGACCTTCGCTCTCAGCGACCAGAGTGACCTTGTAGGAAGCCATGGATGGATGGAGTGCGCACTGACCTGAAAAACAGGCATGCAGGACCAAACCCTTCTACATCGGACTGGGGCACTCTCAGTCTTTTAGGACAAGCTTTCCGGGCAAGGCCAATCAAAGCCCATGCACTGATAAGGCAGGCTTATGCAGATTCGACCCTGCTGATCTCCATCAATCCCCAGCTTCCCTGGGAACGAAGCGCCACAACAGTCCATCCCAGTTCTTCCAGCACGCTGGTGAGCCGCGGAGCCTGTTCTACAAGCAAACCACTGAGGAGGCCGCGCCCTCCCGGGGCCAACACCGAGGTGAAATGAGGCGCCAGGGCTTCGATCACAGGCGCCAGGATGTTGCAGAGCAACAGCTGGGATTGAACACCTGCGTGCATCAGAGCCAATGTCTCGACCGAGCCTTGGCGCACCATCAGATGGTCTTCATCGAGCCCATTCAGACTGGCGTTATCCCTTGTAGAGCGTTCGGCGAGAGAATCAGTGTCTGCCGCTAACACCCGTTCGGCGCCTAGGGCCAAGGCCGCCAGCCCAAGGACACCGCTGCCGCATCCGAGATCGGCCACCTGCAAGCCCTGAGGGGGAGAGGCTTCCAAGGCCTCGAGGCAAAGCCGAGTGGTGGGATGACTGCCAGTACCAAAAGCGCTGCCTGGATCCATCCGCAACACCAGACGATCGGCATGTTCCGGAGGCAGCTCAAGCCAGGCAGGCAGGATCAACAATCGATCTCCGACGGGATCGGCCTGCCAATGCTGTTTCCAGGTGAGGCTCCAATCCTCATCATCCAGTTGCTTCCATTCCACCCTGGGCAAGCTCAGGCCGAACGTGGTCGCCAACGGCCGAAGACTATCGATCAGCTCTGTGCGCTGATCTTCAGGCCATTCTGGCTCCGGCAACCAAGCGAAAAGGGTGCGCTGGTGTGGCGTTTCCGGTGCATGCTGCACCGCCACGCGATGCAGCCCAAGACTCTCCATCTTCCAGAGAAGCGACTCCTCAAGTTCGGGCTGAAGTGGCAGGGAAAAACGCCACCAACGAAGGGAGGTCGATGTCATGGCAAAGGAGGTTGAACAACAAACCGTCAGAGGGTGACGGGATGTGCTTCCTGGATGCCGTTGATGGCACTGATGGTGGCCAGCAGGCTCGGTGGGATTGGGTCATCAATGCTGAGAACCATCACCGCGTCACCTCGGACGATGCGACGTCCCACCTGCATTGAAGCGATATTGACGTTGTGCTCACCCAGAACGGATCCAAGCTGGCCAATAATCCCGGGCATGTCGCGATGCCGGGTGAACAACATGTGCCGACTGGGCGGCACATTCACTGGAAATTCATCGATGGTGGTGACACGCAGCTCACCATCGGCAAACACCGCACCAGTGACACTGTGCCCCCCCTGGGAGCCACGGGTGGTGAGCTGGAGCGAGCCCCCTGCGAAGTCACGACTGGACTCGTCTTTCACCTCCAGCACGTGGATGCCGCGGGCCTTGGCCTCAAGCAGAGCATTGACGTAGTTGATGCGCTCGCCAAGGGCACTGGAGAGCAGACCTTTAAGAGCAGCCACAACCAAGGGCTGGGATGGATACTCCGAGAAGTCACCCTGGAGCCTGACCTCCAGTTCCTCCACCTGCCCCCCGGACAACTGGCTAACAAGGAGGCCCAGTGTTTCGGCCAACTGCAAATGGGGCTTGAGACGCTCCATGATCTCGGCACTGAGACCGGGGATGTTCACCGCACTGCGTGCCGGAAGACCGAGGAGCACATCGCGGATCTGCTCGGCCACGTCGGTGGCGACATTTTCTTGGGCTTCCTCAGTGGACGCACCAAGATGGGGTGTCAGCACCAGACCACGCTCAACGCTGCGCAGCGGTGAATCAGCCGCGAGTGGTTCAGTCGCAAACACATCCACACCGGCTCCTGCGATCACACCGTTCTCGATCGCCTCGGCCAAGGCACTTTCATCAATGATTCCGCCACGGGCACAGTTCACGAGGCGAGCGGTGGATTTCATGCTTCGAAGCAGCTCCGCATTCACCAGGTTTTCGGTGTCTGGGGTTCGCGGGATATGCAGCGTCACGTAATCAGCGCTGCTGAACAGATCAGCCAACTGCGTCAGACGCACCTGCATCTGCTGAGCTCGCTCACTGGACACGAAGGGGTCATAAGCGATCACATCCATGCCCATTGACTTGGCCACCTTCGCCACATGGGAGCCGATCTTGCCGAGACCCACAACGCCGAGCACTTTTTTATAGAGCTCGTTTCCGACGTACTTTTTCCGATCCCAGGCCCCTTGACGCATCGATGCGTGAGCCTGGGGCACATGGCGAGACAACGAGAGCAGTAACGCCAGGGCATGCTCAGCTGCAGCGATCGTGTTCCCCTCAGGGGAATTGACCACGAGCACCCCACGCTGGGTCGCGGCCGGCACATCAACGTTGTCAACGCCCACTCCGGCGCGACCAACGATGCGCAGGCGATCGGCCGCTGCGATCACATCGGCGGTGACCTGCGTGCCCGAGCGAATCATCAGAGCGTCGTACTCGCCAATGATTCCCTTCAGCTCTTCTGGGCTGAGACCAGTGCGTTGATCAACCTGAGCCACCTGGCTCAGGATGTCTATGCCGGCCTGATCAATGGGATCGGAAACCAGAACTTTTGTCATCAACCGGCGAAAGACTGCCTCAAACCACTTTAAAGACAGGCCAGCAGGCCAGAATTAAACGCTCTCAGGAAATCACCCATGCCCGTCTGCGTGCTGGTGCTGAAGGAACAAGTCGCTGCGGCATCCCTGCAGGAGAAGCTGAGGGCCAACGGAGTCCCCCTGCAGCGCTGCCTGCTGGTTCCGCCTGCGGATCGCACGGAACAAGGGACGCCAATCGATTCTGTTGATCTGCTCACACCTCGCCTGGCGCGACAGCGACGCCAACGGTCCATGGCCCGATGGCTACTGCCATTCGGCTTCATGGCAGGCCTCACCTTCACCCAGATCACGAACCTCGAAACCTTTTCCAGTCTTGGTCCCTGGGGACAACCCGTGATTGGCGGACTGCTGGGGATGGGTGCAGGCCTGATGGGCAGTTACTCAGCCGCGGCGAGCGTGCCTTCTGAGAATGAGGACGGAGTTCGCATCCTGCGCAACCGGCATGAGGAGAACCGGTGGTTGTTGTTGCTTGAGACACCCACTGGGATCGAGCCGCCATGGCAGCTGCTACAGAGCTCCCGACCACTCCAGGTGGTGCGCCTCAACGATCTGTGATGCTGCCCAAACAAGAGCTGCTTGAAGGCTGCAGGGACCCGCAGGGCATCAAGACGCTGCTGGAGCTTTCAGAAACCGTGCTTCGCACCTGGCAACCTCTCTGGTCTCCTTTTCTCTCCGCCCCCTTGAGGGAGGAGGCAGTGGGACGGCTTCTCGAGCTCGCAGAACTCCAGGTGCACAGCGATGGCGGACGCCAGGGCGCTGAACGCCAGCGCCTGCTGATCAGTCGGCGCTGTGAGGTCAATGACGTGCTGGAACGCCATCCCCTTCCTGTGATGGGGCTGGAGGTGGAAGGCAACTTCCTGTTTGATCCATTGGAACCGGAAGACATGCGTACCGCTATCGCCTCCCTAGGGATTTCAGACGGGGAGATCGGCGACATCTGGATTCGTGGCGATCGTGGTGCCCAGGCCCTCTGCACACCCGAGGCTGCCGCTGCGCTGAACGGAAAGACAAGTCACGTCAGGGAGGTAGAGATTCAGATGGAGCAGCGAGGGGTTGAGATGCTGCAACTCCCTTCAATCCGTACGACCAAACGGTTCACCAGCGTTGAGGCCTCTTGCCGCTTGGACGCGATCGCTTCAGCGGGATTCGGCATCTCCCGCGCCAGGGTGTTGCAGCAGATCCGCAGCGGCCGCCTGCGTCTCAATTGGCAAGCGGTGCGGCTGGCTAGTAAAAGTCTCAGCAGCGGCGACCGTTTGCAGCTTCAGGACCGCGGCAGCCTAGAAGTGCTGTCTCTAGAGCTCACGAAACGGGACCGCTGGAGGGTCACCATGGAGAGAAGCTGAATGCCATATGTCAGCCGTGCAGATCATGGCCGGCTGCTACATTCTTCAGCGCACCAGGGTGTGCAGACCGCTTTCACATCAATGTGAAATGTGCGGGCGATTAGCTCAGGGGTAGAGCACTACATTGACATTGTAGGAGTCACTGGTTCAAATCCAGTATCGCCCATTTCTCTTGCAGGGACAGGAGTTCTCCATGACAGCCAGCGTGGTCGTCGGGATTGGACGATCCGGGATGGGAGCGGCGCGTCTGCTCCAGGCCCAGGGACACACCGTGACTGTGCTGGACAGCAAGAACGACAAGACCCAGCAGGCGTCCGCCAAGGCGCTACGGCAACTTGGCATTGAAGTGCACCTTGGCTGCCCTCTTCACCCTGATCCATTCGATCCCTTGGCCGATCGTCTGGACCAAGTTGTGATCAGTCCCGGGATCGCCTGGGACCACCCAGCCATGACCCAATTGCGCCGGAAGGGCATCAATGTGTGTGGCGAAATGGCCGTTGCCTGGGATGCTCTTCGTCATATCCCCTGGATTGGCATCACCGGAACCAACGGCAAAACCACCGTGACCCATCTGCTTCAGCATGTGCTCAATGAGGCAGGCCTCCAGGCTCCGATGGCAGGGAATGTGGGACATTCCGCCGCCGAACTTGCACTGCAGTGCATGAACACCAAGCAGCATCAGCCCGACTGGGTGGTGATGGAAATGAGCAGCTACCAGATCGAGGCCGCTGAGCAGGTAGCACCCAGGATTGGCATCTGGACCACCCTCACCCCTGACCATCTCGAGCGACACGGAACGCTTGAGGCCTATCGAGCCATCAAACGTGGATTGCTAGTCCGCTCCGAACATGCAGTCCTGAATGGAGACGACCCCGATCTGCGCAAGCATCAGCACGCATGGACTGACGCCACCTGGGTCAGCACCAGACCATGTCCAACCATGCCGTGCTCGCTGTGGATCGATTCGGAGCACTGGGTGCGTACCACCGCCGACCGCCTGTTCCCTGCTGAAGCCCTGTCATTACCAGGCGCTCACAATCGCCAAAACATGCTGCTGGTCACCGCCGCAGCCCTGAAGACCGGCCTAACCGCGGCGGCGATAGAAGCGGGTCTGCGCAGTTTTTCTGGAGTACCCCATCGCCTTGAACCACTAGGGCTCCTGAAAGGCATGGAGGTCTTCAATGACAGCAAAGCCACCAATTACGACGCAGCCGCCGTCGGCCTTCGTGCTGTAGCCAGTCCCACGGTGGTTCTTGCGGGTGGACAGACCAAACAAGGTGATGCTTCCGAATGGCTCGACCTGCTGAAGCAACGGGCTTGTGATGTCGTGCTGTTCGGCGATGGCGCCGAGGAATTGAAAAGGCTGATCAACGCCTGCGGATTCGCTGGTGGCGTGTGGATGGAGAACGATCTTGAGGCCGCCCTTCCAACAGCAATCCACTGCGGTGCAGCGCACACTGCCCACTCGCTTCTGCTCTCGCCAGCATGCGCCAGTTTTGATCAGTACAAAGACTTTGAAGCCCGAGGCGAAGACTTCCGCCGCCTAGTCAAAGCAGCGCAGAAACCCTGAACATTGCGATCAGAGCGCAGCGAGTGCCGCACGAGTCTTCAAAAAAACCATTCACCAGGCAGTCAATCCTTCTATTTCAACAACATTTTCTAGGCAGGTATAGACCCGGCAATCCCACAGACCAACCGCAAGCACAAGACAGCAATCAACCCACACAAATAGGGGGCGACAGAGAAGAGACCTCCCGTTGCGATCATTGAATTCAGATACACATAGGCCTATGATCTTCCGTCTCAATCGCTTCACTCAACAACAGCCAGAGGATTAGTGCCTGACCAGACGCGTAATGGATACGATGAGGCTCAGGCCTCGACCAATCGTTCTGAGGTCAATCAGGGCAAGCAATCGCGATTGAGGCAATCGCCGCAATGGCAGCGTCGACGACCACGAGACCACCAGAGCGAATGGAGTTTGCCGCTCAACTGTAGTGACCCAAAAGAAGCAAGAAGAGAACGAGCATGACCATCAACAGCAGCAACCCCAGAAAGACAGACAGAGAGCTGTTGCCGGCACCGTCATTTTGACAGTGCCTTGATCAGCGTTCCTCAACATCGAAGCGATAGCAGAGGCGCTCTCGCTGTACCGCAAGCCGCCAAAGCAGGCACATCATTAGGAAGAGAAGGAATCGGGATAAAAAACCCGTGTTGCCCAACAAGGCCAAACCGCTGCGTGTCACTGCTATACAAAACGGGCAGAACTCTGCTGCCTTGTCCAGTATGTGATCGCTTTCATTCGAAAGCCCACGCGAATATGGCCCAAACGCTGGCCATAGCAAGGGCATCCCAATAGCCTCAACTCACAAGAATCATTGCTATGACTGATATTTCATACTGGCTAATGAAAAGCGAGCCAGATGTCTATGGAATCCACGACCTAAAACGCGAACAGACCACTCTTTGGGATGGCATTCGCAACTACCAGGCTCGCAACTTCATGCGCACCATGGCAATCGGTGATCGCGTTTTTTTCTATCATTCCAATTGCAAACCTCCAGGAATTGTCGGCCTGATGGAGGTCTGCGAACTTAACGTGGTAGATCCTACCCAATTTGATAGCAGTTCGAAGTATCACGATGCTGCATCAAAACAAGACTCTCCACGCTGGGACTGCGTTCGGCTCCGCTATCTCGGAGAATTCAAGACGATGCTCAGCCTGGATGCCCTCAAGGAGACCTACAACCCTGAAGAACTCACTGTCGTCAGAAGGGGCAACAGGTTGTCGATCCTGCCAGTGAGCTCTGCGATTGCAACCGATCTACTCAAGCGTCTCGGTCCTCTCCAATAAGAGATAGGCCGTCATGTCTCCGGAACGCCTTCCGCTCAGCACAGTTCTGCCGCGCGCCTGGATTGGCTTCTGCAGCTCACCCTGGCCCTGTATCGGCCTGGCTGCTTTAGCTCTGAGTAGCGCCTTCGCCCTGGGAAGCCTGGCCCAGGAGCTTCACACCAGTGAAGATGCCTGGGTCCGACACCTGGGAGACCTGTTCTGGGTGCTCTCCATGCTGGCTCCCCTTGTGCCGCTTCTCGCACTTCTTCAACTCGCCGACAAGCTGCTACCTGGCTCAGGCCCTGACGAACGGGACCAAGCGCAGACCAGGGAGCGCATGCCCTGGCTGATGCGTCAATCCATCGCACTCGTGTTGATTGAAGCCTTGATCTTGTTTGGCGGCATCACGGCGATTCGCAGTGTTTCTCTCAGCCTGATCACACACAGCGGAGTCCTCGCAGCATTCAGTGCGCTGATTGGCAGCGTTGCTCTGATCGCATGGACCTTCGAACAGTGCTTGGCCCTGCCCCTACTGATTCATCACGGCTATCGACCACTGGCAGCGATGGAACACAGCCGCAAACTTGTGCAGCAGAACCGGCTGAAGGTTTTGGCTCTCGTCGGCCTGATCTTGGGTATCAATCTGGTTGGGCTGATGGGGGCCTGCCTGGGCCTGATTCTCAGCCTCCCGTTCAGCGCCCTCATTCTGATGGCCAGCTGCCGAACTCAAGCGCCCTGGAGCAAGGACTGGCGACGAAACATATTGCCCACGTAGAGACGGGTGATCTCGCGAGATTCCACTCCGTTCTGGACCAGAAAGCCAGCGAGAGCGGCCTGAATCAATCGGTACTGGTCCCAATTGGGGTAACGCTCGATGAAGCTGGTCATGGCCTGCTGCAGAGGCTCCGGCAGCTCAGCATGGAAGCTCACCATTGCGTCAGTGACCTCATCCACCAAAGCGGCGGAAGCCCGAGTTTCCATGCAAGGAAGAATGGCCTGTTCCTGATCCACTGACTGCACGTGCTGCATCCTGAAGCCCTCGAACGCTAACCAGTTCTCCACATTCGTCAGCCAACGTCAAGGACGCCCGAACACGAGAGTCGCATCCAATCTCCGGATAAGACACAAGGCCCAGACTCCTTTCAGGGCAAGCGATGCAAAATCTGCATGAAACCCTGAACCGACCAGGCAGCCGTCAAGGCCTAGACCCCACGACCAGCGCTTTTCCACAGAACGGCCCCAGGAGAACGATCCAGGCCGCAAGCGTGTGGAAAACCTGTGAAAGGTCGTCGTGAATTCCGGGAAAAATCAAACAAAGTGCTATCGATCAGCCCTGCTTATTCCCGGATGTGTCCCAGGCCGTTCTCATCGCAGCCACAAAGGCCTGGGCAGCCGGTGCAGGCCAATGCCCCTCAACGCCACGGCCGGTCCATCCCCCCTCAAGCACGACACGCAGACCCCAGCTCTCCCTGCTGCCTTCAAGACATCCCCACCAGGGCTCAAGCTCCATCTCCAGCTCGATGGACTCTTCAGACATCAACTGGGATTGAAGTGCTTGATACTGATCGGTGAGTTCACACAGCAGTGCCATCAGCACCTGACTCTCCTTCTGCGTGAGCTCAAACGCCCATCCTTCTCCACCAATCAAGGCAGGGAAATCAGCACGGGATAGATCCCGGGCCAAGCGCCAGCCGGGCCCCTCCTGCTGAATCATCCAGGCAGCAGGTCGGGCTGATCCTGCTCATCGCTGAGCTCAACAATGGCTCTCTGCACGGGCTTGACACTGGATTCCTCAAGCAGTCCGTCGAAATCATCAAAACGACGCTGCTTTGCACGGAATGCGATCCGGACGGTCGTGAGATAACGGTTGCTGGACTGACGAATCAGACTTTCACCGCGCTTGGCCAGATCCTGGGAATCCACACCGGCACTGATCACGTTTGTCCACGCAAGGATTCCCCATCCTAGGTGAGGAGGTCACTATGAAACGGCACATGCATTGGGTACGTGCGCTGAAGGCTGCCTGGCACCTTCAAAACAATCTGACGTCCAAGCCCCATGGCCGCGAGTGGACGGCGCAGCAGAGCCAGGAGAGCGCTGACCTCCTCCAAGTGGCGGGCATCCACGCACTCCACCCGGATACTCCCCCAGCTACGGGACAACTTGCAGTCACGCAAGGGTTCCAACTGAGCCTCCAGTTGGGGTTCCTCCCGATAGAAGGACCACACGAGCCGCTGCAAGCGATCCATTCAGATTCCCCGTAACCTCTTCCTCTCACCAACCTGCCAATGGCGGTGGACCAGGCCCCTACGGACGAACAAAACCTTCAGGTTTCCGAAAACGCAGGCACCCTTGCCATCGACCTTGGGAGCACCACCACGGTGGTCGCGTTCCAAGGACCACAGACTCCTGAGCCAAAACTCTTGGAGCTCGAGGCGATCACCCGTTCCCCAGGCCAGGTGCCGAGCCTGATCTGGGCACAAAGCCAGGAAGACCCGAGTCCCCTAGTCGGACGCCAGGTCCTGGATGCCGGCCTTGGAGACAGTGATGCCCCCCAACTGCTGCGTGATTTCAAACGGGCGATTGGGGCACCAGCACCTCTCGATTCCCACCAGACCTGCCTGAGCGCAGAGGCAGCGGCGGAATCACTGTTATTGCAAATCTGGAAACGGCTACCGACTGATCTGCACATCAAGCGTCTCGTGCTGACGGCGCCAGTGGAGCACTACCGGGGCTATCGCCAATGGCTTCTCCAGGCCAGTCAAGCCCTCCCCATCGACGAGGTGGCCCTGGTGGACGAACCCACCGCAGCAGCTCTTGGGGCCGGCCTCGCGCCAGGCAGCCGACTGCTCGTGGTGGACATGGGTGGCAGCACCATCGACCTTTCCATCGTGGCTCTGGAGGGAGGAGAAGGGCGGGCAGCCCCTCTCGCCCAGTTGCTTCGTTTCGGGGGCCAGAGTCTTGACAACAGTCGCCAGACCCTCCGCTGCGCTCGGGTACTGGGGAAAGCAGGTCTTCAGCTTGGGGGGCGAGATCTCGACCACTGGATCGTGGAGTATCTCCAGCCATCTGCGGATCCAACCAGCATCAGCAAGCCCACGCCAGCGGTTCTGAACGCCGCTGAACGGCTGAAATGCCGCCTGAGTGACCCAACACTGGCAGACAGAACCGTACTCACGGAATTCGCGGCAGCCGACGACGGCTCACAGCACGAGTTGCGCCTCAGCCGCCATCAGCTAGAGACCTTGCTTGTGGAACGAGGCGTTCTCGAGGTCCTCGATGATCTTCTGGAGCAAACGCTCGCCGGAGCCCGTCAGCATTCGTGCCAACTCGAAGATCTGCAGGGCGTCCTACCCGTGGGTGGCGGTGCCCAGCTACCTCTGCTTCGCGATTGGCTCAGCAAGCGCACCCGACCGGTACCTCTGCTGAGCGCGCCCCCTGTGGAGGCAGTGGCCAAAGGCGCCCTCAGCCTGACGCCTGGGGTTCGTGTGCGCGATGTGCTGCAACGGGGGGTGTCTCTGCGCTGCTGGGACCGACGCAGCGGGACCCATCACTGGCACCCACTGTTTGTCGCCGGACAGACCTGGCCATCCGAATCTCCTCTCACACTTGTGCTTGCGGCCGGTCAGGACAATCAGAGCAATATCGAGCTGGTGCTCGGAGAGCCCGACAACCATGCACGCCATGACGTGGTGTTCGTGAACGGATTACCCACTGTTCAGGAGCACCAGGGCACGCCCGAAGTCAACGCCTGGGATCAGCCCGTCAGCAGCATCGAGCTGGATGAGCCTGGATCTCCCGGTCAAGACTGCTTGAAACTGCACTTCCGTCTCAATGATGGTGCCGATCTGCTGATGGACGGAGAAGACCTCCGCACCGGGGCAGCCATTGAACCGAGAAAGCTGGGACGCGTGCGCTGAACATCGCTGACCTGTGGATCAGGGCGGTGGACCGTCCGTCCACCGCAACGTGAGAAGCGGTGGACATCTCCATAGAAAGAAGTGATCTCTCGCCTCCACCTCCTTGGCGCTCCGACGCCACCGGCTCCCGCGCTACTGGCTTGGGCTCACCCTGGGCGGAGTGGCCATGCTCTGCGGCGTGGCGTACTGGTGGGAACGTCAGCTCCCCGCACGCCTGTCCAATGCGCTCCTTGAGGGCGACAACATGGCCTGCTTGCGTTACAGCGAACAGCTTGCAGCCCTGCGCTGGCTGGGTCAGCGAGTCCCTGAGGAGCAAGCCCTATGCCGAAGACGTGCCGCTCAAGAAGCTTGGGAAACAGGGCGCCAGGCCGAAGCTCTCCAGCTCCAAGAACAGCTGGTCAATTCCGCTGTCGGCTCCGATGAGAACCAACGTACCGATCGTCAGCGCCTAACGCGCTGGCGCAAGCACCTGCAACGCACAGCACTGGAGGCATTCCGGGATGGTGACATCGAGGCGGCCCTTGAGCTGCTGGCACCGATGGAAACCAGCATCCGCTCCAGAGGCGACCGACTGAGCGACAGCCTGCGCGAGACCTGGAACCGCAATCAACTCGACCACCAACGCCTTGCTGATCTGGTGGAGAGCCAACGCTGGTGGGAAGCTCTCGCAGTTCTCAACAGACTGGATCACCCCTGGTGGCAGAGCCGATCAGAACCCTTACGAGCAAAGGTCGAAGCAGCGATCGATGCGCTCAAAGACCTTGAGGAGCACCACAACCATGGCGACCTTCCTGCCCACAGCGTGTCCCAAGCGGATCTGGACCGTGCCGTGAAAGCAAGAATCGCGGAAGGACTCGAGCCCTGGCAGGCATTCCAGGCTGGCTGCAGTGATGTGGGCGGTCATGTTGAAGAAGAAGGCCCAGAAAGTCTTTGCAAGAGGAACAGACCCTAAGGGCGTGGCACGCATGACAAAATGCCGCCAGGAACGCCATGGCTCATGCAACCCGGAGACAAAGTTGTCGTGTCAGCCAACGTTGTGGTCTTCAACCACCCTCAGCACAGGGGGGAGGCCTTTGACATGCAGGGCAGTAGCGGTGAAGTGGTCAGCGTTCTGAATGAATGGAAAGGCCGGCCGATCAGCCCGACCTTGCCTGTGATCGTCGCCTTCGGTCGCTACAAGGCCCATTTCCGCAGCGATGAGCTCAGCTTCGCTGACTGAGGCCATCAAAGAGCGACAGATCTGCGCTGAGAAAATGATCGCTTGGATAGTGCATGCCTTTGTGTCATCACTGCACGTCATTGCTCACGACGCAAATACACACCCTCTTCACCATCCAGATCCTGAAGGCGCAGCTCGATGGTTTCGCTCCGTCGTGTAGGCACGTGACGGCCGCAAAAATCAGGCTGAATGGGTAGCTCGCGGTGACCACGGTCCACCATCACCAACAGCATGACTCGGCGGGGGCGCCCCCACGCCTGAATCGCCTCCAGAGCAGCACGGATGGTGCGACCCGTGAAAATCACGTCGTCAACCAGCAGCACATCCCGCCCCTCCACGCTGATCGGTAGATCAGTGGCCTGCACCATGCGTGTGCCAACACGCTGCAGATCATCCCGGTGGAAGGTGGGATCAAGCGTTCCCTGGGCCAGCGGGTACCCACTCATCGTCTCAAGCTGCTTGGCGAGCACACGGGCAAGCTGGACCCCTCGGGTGGGTATGCCCAGCAGTAACAACGCTTCGCTGTTCTCAACGGTTTCCAGCACTTGGCTGGACAGACGCTGCAGCGTCCGCGTCAGATCCTGGGCAGAGAGGAGTTCAATCCGCTCGGATCCTGCAGGAGCAGTCATGACTCTGTCGCCGAGGCCACTCAGTTTATGAGCGTTGGCGTGAGCAAAACCTGACCGACCCGAGAGCAGCCATCGCGATCGGGTCCTCTGGAGGTAACTTGAATATGGAGAAGCTCTTAAGAACGAATAGCCGCGGAGTGAGCGTGACGATTAGCAGTGATAAAGCCATCAATCGCACCATCCCAGTCGCGCCGGTGGTCCTGGCCATTCTCGACGGCTGGGGACATCGGGAGACAGAGACCCATAACGCCATCCGTAGCGCTGAAACGCCTGTGATGGATGCGCTCTGGCATGCCTATCCGCACAGTCTGATTCAAGCCAGCGGAGCTCACGTGGGCCTTCCTGCCAACCAGATGGGCAATTCCGAGGTGGGGCATCTCACGATCGGGGCAGGCCGGATCATCCGCCAAGAGTTGGTTCGCATCACGGAAACGGTCCGCAATGGTGAACTGAGCCAGACCCCTGCCCTGGCCCAGCTGGCTGAGTCGCTGCGCAGCAGCGGTGGCACGCTCCATCTGCTGGGGCTTTGCTCCGACGGCGGGGTCCACAGCCATGTGGATCACCTCTGTGGCCTCTTGCAATGGGCAGCGGACGCGGGCATCAGCCGGGTCGCCATTCATGCGATCACCGATGGCCGCGACACGCCCACCGAAAGCGCCCCCCGTTATATCCAGCAGGTACGCAAAGCGATCCAAAGCAGCGGCATTGGCGAGATCGCCAGCCTTTGTGGTCGTTATTGGGCCATGGATCGCGACCACCGTTGGGAACGGACCGCCAAGGCCTACACCTTGTTCACCGACCCGGCGGTCGACATCAGCGACACCGATGTGGAGGCCGCCCTGGCCGCCAGCTATGCAGAAGGTATTACCGATGAATTCCTCGAACCTGTTCGGCTAAGCGACACCTTCCTGCGTGATGGCGATGGGCTGGTGATGTTCAACTTCCGCCCAGACCGTGCTCGCCAGCTGGTCCAAGCCCTCACAGTCCCATCCTTCGAAGGGTTCGAACGAGCCAATCAACCAAAATTGGAGGTGGTGACCTTCACCCAGTACGAAGCCGGGCTCCCAGTTGCCGTGGCCTTCCCCCCTGAATCCCTTGACCATCTCCTCGGACAGGTGGTTGCTGAACATGGTCTCAAGCAATACCGGACGGCAGAAACTGAGAAATATCCCCATGTGACCTATTTCCTGAACGGAGGCATCGAACAGCCTCTAGAGGGAGAAGAACGCCATTTGGTGCCGTCACCTCGGGTCGCCACCTATGACGAAGCTCCTGCCATGTCGGCTGACATCCTCACCAACAGCTGCATTGCAGCGATCGAGAAGGGTGAATACTCGTTGGTGGTGATCAACTACGCCAATCCCGACATGGTCGGCCACACGGGCGTGATGACAGCAGCCACAGAAGCCATACAAACGGTTGATCACTGCATCGGCCGCCTGCTTGATGCGGTGGGTCGCATGGGAGGAACCCTGCTGATCACTGCCGATCACGGCAATGCAGAGCTCATGCAGGGCCCTGACGGTCAGGCCTGGACCGCACACACCACGAACCCGGTGCCCGTCATTCTGGTGGAAGGCGAGAAGCGCAAGGTCGCAGGGATGGGCAATTCGATCAATCTCCGCGACGACGGCGGCCTGGCCGATATCGCGCCAACTCTGCTCCAGCTGCTAGAGCTTCCAAAGCCGGAAGCCATGTCAGGATCCAGCCTGATCGAAGCGGTCGAAGCCGGGTCTGCCTTCAGTGCCAGACTTCCCCAACCGGTCTAATTCATCACCCCTATTTCTGTAGATATGCTCACTTCCATTCTCTCCTGGGTCTGGATAGGCAGTGGACTCATTCTCATCCTTCTGGTGTTACTGCACAGTCCCAAAGGCGATGGCATGGGTGGTCTTGCCGCTAGCGGCAGTTCAATGTTTACGAGTGCAAGTAGCGCAGAATCCACGCTCAACCGCATCACATGGACCTGCCTTGCAATTTTTCTAACTCTGGCCGTGATCCTCAGCGCGGGCTGGCTCAGCTAGGCGCTCAATTCATTCATGCATCCACGGGTATAAAGCAAAAGCAATCAATCCGTCACTGAACCAGGCAAGGATCGCAGGCATGGCCTTATACCCCTAGGGAATATTTGCAGAATTGCTGGGAATACTCTAAATCTTTTTCAACCTCCAGAGGAGAGCAGACACTACACCCGCAGCAATCGGGAAAACCGTATTCATCATTTTTCAGGAGCCTGCAAGGCAGACCATTCTTCCCCTATACGGAGGGATCCTATTCTTCCAAGGGTGGAGATTAGATCCAATTCTTCAGTTTGGACAATTCCTAATAGCCATTGAGATCTTGCTTACATCAGCCAGCTCTATGATTACTGACTACCAGAAGTGACGAGCTCGCACTGGTCGAGCGAAGGCAGCTTTACCAGTGAAAATGCAACCAACCGATCTCAAGGAGTAAGCCTATTTAGATTGACTGGGCTCCTGCAATCCTGACCGGATAAATGCAACGGACTTCTGCACTCTCTCGATTTCATAGTCCGTCTTGACCTTCTGCTTCTCCAACACCTCCACCCTCTTGAGGAGGTCTTCAAGCAACTTGTTCTGGAGGGATTCGACCTGAACCTGCCTCTTTTTGGCATCCGGCACTGGAACAGACGAGGCAACACCGTCCAGCACTCCACCACCTGTTTCCAGATAGACCTCTGCCAACCTCTCCAGCACCTTTGTGTATTGCTTTCCCTGTTGCTTACAGAGACCTCTAAACCGGTTCAGGGTGTCCGGAGAGAAGTTGGCAGCAAAGGCACCTGGCCTTGACATAGAAGGACAAAGGTATTGATCCAACTATATCGGTGTTGTAGAAGCTAGGGGCCTCATTTTCACCCCCTCCGGACCCCACCTCCATCAATTCTTTGATGAGGATTGCTCCTGGGAGCCGCTGAAGCGACAGGCCAATACCCTCCCTTTTTGAGGACATCCCCAATCCACGGACACCTTCCCTTCTCCTGGACTGAGGCCAGGCCCTCCAAAGAACAATGAATCGACCCCTGGGAGCGGTCACCGAAGGGTCGCTCAACGCGATGCGCTTGAGATTGTTGCAAGGCAAATACGCGCAAAGACCTAGGAGCAATACCCTGATTCCTGTATTGGCACACCTAGCAATGCCTATGCAAATTGCATCGCCAAGAAATTTCTATGGGCCAAATCCGATTGGGTGCTCCTGCAATTTGCTGGCATTAGAAGCAGCGACTCACATTGACTAGCCTAGTTTCGTCTATACAGAATGCTCCACGCGCTGCTCCAGGCAAGAAATCAGGAGCGATGGCGGGAATTGGATTGCCGTGAATGCTCCACACAAATCACCCGATGTTCCACACATCCCAGAATGGGCAGGCAATCAAAAAGGGGCACCGAAGTGCCCCAGAAACGTTGCTATCAGGTAACTGAAGCGTTCGGGAGGAAATAGTACCTCCCGTTTCAGCCTCAGTAGTCGAAGTCGCCGCCGCCCATACCGCCAGCGGCGGGAGCAGCATCCTTCTTCTCAGGCATGTCAGCAACGATGCACTCGGTGGTCAGAACCATGCCGGCGATAGACGCGGCATTCTGCAAGCCAGAGCGAGTCACCTTGGCAGGATCAACGATGCCTGCAGCGAGCATGTCGACATAGTCGCCATTCGCGGCGTTGTAACCCTCATTGAAGGACTTGGCCTTCACGTTTTCAGCCACAACCGCACCATTCACACCTGCGTTCTCAGCAATGCGCATCAGGGGAGCGGTCAGAGCCGCAGCCACGATGTTGGCACCGATCAGCTCTTCGCCGCTGAGAGTGTCACCAGCCCACTGCTCCAGAGCGGGAGCCAGGTGAGCCAGGGTGGTGCCGCCTCCGGGAACAATGCCCTCTTCCACAGCCGCTTTAGTCGCATTGATGGCGTCTTCGAGACGAAGCTTCTTGTCCTTCATCTCGGTTTCAGTGGCTGCACCCACCTTCACCACGGCCACGCCGCCGGAAAGCTTGGCCAGGCGCTCCTGGAGCTTTTCCTTGTCGTAGGTGGAGTCGGTCTCCTCCATCTGCTTCTTGATCTGCTCACAACGAGCCTCAACATCACGCTCGTTGCCTTCAGCAACGATGGTGGTGGTGTCCTTGTTGATGGTGACGCGGCGAGCGGTGCCCATCATTTCCAAGGTGGCGTTGTCGAGCTTGAGGCCGCGGTCCTCAGTGATCAACTCACCATTTGTGAGAACAGCCATGTCCTCGAGCATGGCCTTACGGCGATCGCCAAAGCCAGGGGCCTTCACAGCGGCCACGTTGAGAACACCACGAAGACGGTTCACCACCAAAGTGGCGAGAGCTTCCTTCTCGATGTCCTCAGCAATGATCAGCAGAGGCTTGCCGGTGCGGGCGATCTGTTCGAGTACGGGAACCAGATCCTGCACCAGCCCAATCTTCTTGTCGGTGAGAAGGATGTAGGGCTCTTCGAGGACAGCCTCCATCCGCTCGGTGTCGGTAGCGAAATAAGGGGAGATATAGCCCTTGTCAAAGCGCATGCCCTCGGTGACCTCGAGCTCGGTCTCCATGGACTTGCCCTCTTCGAGGGAAATCACACCTTCCTTACCAACCTTGTCCATGGCGTCAGCAATCATCTTGCCGACTTCTTCGTCGTTACCGGCAGAAATGGTGCCCACCTGAGCGATCGCATTGCTGTCAGCGATCGGCTTGGCATGCTCCTCGATCTTGGCAACCAGGAAGTCAGATGCCTTGTCGATCCCCTTCTTGAGGGTGATGGCGTTGGCTCCGGCAGCCACGTTGCGCAGGCCCGCCTTCACCATGGCGTGAGCCAGGACTGTCGCGGTGGTGGTGCCATCTCCAGCTGCGTCATTCGTCTTGGACGCAGCCTGACGAATCAGAGCCACACCCGTGTTCTCGATATGGTCCTCGAGCTCGATCTCCTTGGCGATGGTGACGCCATCGTTAATGATCTGAGGGGCGCCGAACTTCTTTTCAAGGACAACGTTGCGCCCCTTGGGGCCCAGGGTGACGGCAACGGATTCAGCGAGAATGTCGATGCCTTTTTCGAGAGCGCGACGGGCGTTCTCGTTGTAAATGATGCGCTTTGCCATAGCGGGCGAAGGGAATGAGAGAAAAAGAAAAACGTGATAGGTCCGGGATGATCCGGAGGACCAAGCGCGTCAGCCGGGTCGAAACAACGCGATGGACTTGATCAGTTCACAACTGCGAGAATGTCTTTCTCGGAAAGAAGCACGTACTCATCGCTACCGAGCTTGATGTCAGTGCCGGCGTACTTGCTGTACAAGACTTTGTCGCCGACCCCAACCTCAGGAGCCTGACGGCTGCCGTCGTCGTTGCATTTGCCGGGGCCAACCTGAACGACTTCACCCACCTGGGGCTTTTCCTTGGCAGTGTCAGGAAGAAGAATGCCACCAGCAGTGGTTTCTTCGGAAGCAGACACCTTGATGAAGATGCGGTCTCCGAGTGGCTTAACGGTGGAGACGCTGAGGGAAACAGCAGCCATGGTTGATTGCGGAAGCAGAAAAGAGGGCGTCGAGCGCCGCGCATCGACTCAGAGGCGACTGGCACTCAAGGTCGATGACTGCCAACCTATGCCTCAGCAGCAGGGTCCGACTACCACCTGAGCGTGCGGTTGACCGAACCATGCTCAGCCAACGGTTGCGGTGGTATGGTTGCGCCGCTCAGGAAGGGAATGCCTTCAGAGCATTGCTTTGCTCCGTTCCCTCGAACTCTTCCTTTCTTATGGCTGCTGCTGCTACCGCCGGTACCAAGGGTGTTGTCCGTCAGGTCATCGGTCCGGTTTTGGACGTGGAATTCCCCGCTGGCAAGCTGCCCAAAATCCTGAATGCGATTCGGATTGAAGGCAAGAACACCGCAGGTGAACAGGTTGCTCTCACCGCAGAAGTTCAGCAACTGCTTGGTGACCACCGCGTCCGCGCCGTGGCCATGAGCGGTACTGATGGTCTGGTGCGTGGCATGGATGCCATTGACACCGGTGCTGCCATTTCCGTGCCTGTTGGCGAAGCCACCCTGGGGCGCATCTTCAACGTGCTCGGTGAGCCTGTTGATGAGCAAGGTCCTGTCAACACCACCACCACCGCCCCTATTCACCGTGACGCTCCCAAGCTCACCGAGCTTGAGACCAAGCCCAAGGTGTTTGAAACGGGCATCAAAGTGATCGACCTTCTGGCCCCCTACCGTCAGGGCGGCAAGGTTGGTTTGTTCGGGGGTGCCGGAGTCGGCAAAACCGTTCTGATTCAAGAGCTGATTAACAACATCGCCAAGGAACACGGTGGCGTCTCCGTGTTCGGTGGTGTGGGTGAGCGCACCCGTGAGGGCAACGACCTCTACGAGGAATTCAAGGAATCCGGGGTGATCAACTCCGAGGACCTTTCCAAGTCCAAGGTGGCGCTTTGCTATGGCCAGATGAACGAGCCCCCTGGTGCACGCATGCGCGTGGGCCTCTCGGCTCTCACCATGGCTGAACACTTCCGCGATGTGAACAAGCAGGACGTGCTGCTGTTCGTCGACAACATCTTCCGCTTCGTGCAGGCCGGCTCCGAGGTGTCCGCTCTGCTGGGCCGCATGCCCTCAGCTGTGGGTTACCAGCCCACCCTTGGTACAGACGTTGGCGCTCTGCAGGAACGTGTTGCATCGACCGTTGAGGGTTCGATTACGTCGATTCAGGCCGTTTATGTGCCTGCTGACGACCTCACCGACCCCGCTCCTGCCACCACCTTTGCCCACCTCGATGCCACCACGGTTCTGAACCGCGCCTTGGCATCCAAAGGCATCTACCCCGCTGTGGACCCCCTCGATTCCACCAGCACCATGCTTCAGCCGGCGGTTGTCGGTGACGAGCACTACCGCACCGCCCGCGCCGTGCAGTCCACCCTGCAGCGCTACAAGGAGCTCCAGGACATCATTGCCATTCTGGGTCTCGACGAACTCTCAGAAGACGATCGTCAAACTGTTGACCGCGCTCGCAAGATCGAGAAATTCCTCTCCCAGCCCTTCTTTGTGGCTGAGATCTTCACCGGCATGCCTGGCAAGTACGTCAAGCTGGAAGAAACCATCAGCGGCTTCAACCAGATTCTCGCCGGTGAATTGGATCAGCTGCCGGAGCAGGCCTTCTACCTGGTTGGCAACATCGATGAAGTCAAGGCCAAGGCTGAGAAGATCGCCTCCGAAGCCAAGGGTTGATTCGTAATAGGGACATCAAAATGATGTCCCTATCTTCTTCTTTTATGGCTTTTTTCGCTCCCACGTTCTGACTCCCCATGTCCCTCACCCTTCGCGTGCTGGCGCCCGACCAGAGCGTGTTTGATGGTTCCGCTGATGAGGTCATCCTCCCCAGCACCACAGGCCAACTTGGCATCCTCCCCGGTCACGTTTCTCTCTTGGCCGCCCTTGATGTTGGTGTCTTGCGCGTACGGACCAACAACGACTGGCAGTCCATCGCTCTGATGGGCGGTTTTGCAGAAGTTGAAGCTGACGACGTCACTGTTCTGGTGAACGCTGCCGAACTAGGAAGCAGCATCGACACCAGTAAGGCTGCGACTGAACTGGAATCAGCTCGGGCCAATGTCACCCGACTGGAAGGCCAGCCCTCCACACCTGAAAAAGTCAAAGCTCAGCAATCGCTTGATCGTGCTCGTGCACGCATGCAAGCCAGCAAGTAATCAAGACTGCCGGGTCCAAACCCGCAAGACATCAGGCCGGAGAGATCAAACTCTCCGGTTTTTTTGTGCCTGGAAGACAGATCGCGTGGGTCGCAGCCTCACCTCTCCATCCTCAAAGCTGGCCTGATTAAGCCCAACCACTGCTGGGTCCCATCCAGATCCAAACAACAGCCCGAACAATCCCTTCCAGCTGCAAGGCGCCTAACGCCGACAGAAGGAAGGAAGCGGCCACCGGCGAGGACCATGAGGCAAAAAAAAACGACCCGGCTAAGCAGGTCGTCGAAGATCCAAGGCTGAAAGCCCAATCAAGCGGTTCCGCAAAAAGTGACGTCGGGGAACTTGAGCTTGGCCTCGTCGAGGCTCTTGCCCTTGCCCTCCTCTTGCCAATAGTTAATGACCTCAGTGGCCTTGTTAAGCACCTCAACCCGCTCGTTGTCGGTAATCCAACTCTTGCCCTCTAGTTCGCTCTTGAGGGTTTCCCAGGCATCCTCACGGGGCCAGAAGAAATAAGCCGTGAGGGGGCTGGGACCGCCACCAACGATCTGATCGACAGCCAGAGCCACGTTGTCTGGCAGCCAAAGGATCTTCAGTAAAAAACGGCCTTCATCGGCTTTGGGGGTGTAGCCGGAGGGCACACCATCCGCATCGATGGTGGCCGAGGCAAGTGCAGCACTGCCGCCACGCATGACCGGACGGCCTTCCTTGGGTTCCTGCTCCTGTTCAGTGCTGCCGGTTTCCGGCGCTTCCTGGGGGGCGGAATCAGCTGCTGGTGCTGCGGTTGCGACCTCCTGGTCGGCAGCAGCGCCTTCGGAAACCGTCATGGTGTCAGCGCTCAAGAATTCAGGACAAAGAACTAACCTACCAGCCGCCCCAACCTTGGCTGATCTCTGGACCGATCCATTGCACCGCCCAGCTGCCTCCTGCTGTTTGACATCGATGGAGTCATCCGCGATGTGGCGGGCAGTTACCGCCGTGCCCTGCAATCCACGGTGGAGCATTACAGCGGCTGGTGCCCTGAGCCGAGCTGCATCGACGCTCTCAAGGGAGAAGGCGTCTGGAACAACGACTGGGACGCAAGCCTGGAACTATTGCGACGGCACTGGATCAGCCATCCAATCGACAACGCGACGCTGCCCGACCGTGATGCACTGATCACAGTCTTCAGCCGCTTTTATTTCGGCGCCAATCCAGACGGCGAGCCAGAGGCCTGGGACGGCTACATCTGCGATGAATCGTTATTGGTGGACCAAGGGTTTTTTTCCAGCCTGACGAACCGCAATGTGCGCTGGGGATTCGTCAGTGGGGCTGAACCTCCTTCCGCACGCTTTCTTCTCTCCACACGACTGGGGCTGATCAACCCAGCCTTGATCGCCATGGGAGATGCGCCTGACAAACCTGACCCCAGCGGATTTCTGCGCATGGCAGCCGAATTACTTGGCCAGCCCTTCTCCGCGACGGCACCTCCTGTCGGCTACCTAGGCGACACCGTGGCAGACGTCCACACCGTGATGCGGGCTCGGAAGCGGTGGCCGCAACAACGCTTTGTCAGTTTGGCGGTGGTTCCTCCCCATCTGCAGACAACCACCCAAGCTGCGGCCCGGGCTCGTTATGAACAGGCCCTCCGAGAGGCCGGGGCTGATGTCATCCTCCGCCAGACCAGTGAAGCGTTGGAGTGGGTGAAGGGCCTGTCGTGATTGCCGCGCTCCGCAAGGAATGGGCACTGCTGCGCAGACTCCTCATCCTGGTTGCAATCGGGGCAAAAGCGCTGTTGACGGAGCTGCTTCAGCACTCCGCAAGTCTGATGCTGAGGCGCTCATGCTGCTCACCGTAGGGATGACATGGATCGTCTGAAGGCTGGCGGGATCAGGGAAGTTCACCCCTCCATGTCGGCAGTGTCCTTGAGCGCCGCGGCCGTTAGCACCTCATGGCCGCAGGCCAGCTCGGAACCATCACGCACCGCCACATCGTCCTCAATACGGATGCCGATGCCCTTCCAGCGCTCCTCAATGGCGGGCTGACCTTCCGGTACAGGCAACCGGTCGCTCACATACAGACCAGGCTCAACGGTCAACACCATGCCCGGGCTGAGACTGACCGGATGCTCACCCAAGCGGTAGGCACCTACATCGTGCACATCAAGCCCCAGCCAGTGACCGGTTCGATGCATATAGAGATGGCGGTAGGCGCCCTGCTCAATCACGCTATCGACCTGCCCTGCAAGCAGCCCCAAATCCAACAGACCCTCCACAAGCACCCGCAGAGCCGTGGCATGCACTTCTTCGGCGGTGCCTCCAGGCTTCACCGAAGCAATCGCCGCGTTCTGAGCCTCCAGAACGAGCTCATAGAGAGCCCTTTGCTCACCGCTGAAACGCCCATTGATCGGGAAGGTACGCGTGATGTCGCCGTTGTAGTAGTCACTGATCGAGCAACCTGCATCGATCAATAGCAAGTCGCCATCTCGCAACACGTCACTGTTGGCGATGTAATGGAGCACGCAGGCGTTGTCTCCACCGGCCACGATCGATCCGTACGCAGGCCCCCGCGCACCAGAGGAGAGAAAGTGCTGCTCAATCACGGCTTGGATCTGTCGTTCACTCCCACCGGGTGCCGCCGCCTGGCGGGCCAGTTCATGGGCCTCGGCCGAGATCCCACACGCCTTCCGCAGGCGTTCAAGCTCCTCAGGGGTCTTCTGCAGACGAAGACGATGCAGCAACGGGCAGGGGGCCACCAGGGCCAGGGCTGCCGATCCGACGCGGGGCTGACGATCCAGCTGGCCAGCCCAGGCCTTGAGTACCAATGGTTCCACTGACGGATGGTGACCGACACGGAAGGCAATGCCCTCCGCGCCGTGGAGATAGTCCGGCAGCAAAGTGGGTAGATCCGCCAGGGGATGGGCAATATCAACCCCGAAATGGTGAACAACACCCTCCGTTCCCCAGCGCCTCCCGGTCCACACTTCGGCGCCAGGCTCACGTGGCTGAACGAACAACACGTAGCGCTCGCCCTCTGGGCGATGGGGCAGCAGCAGCGCCACCGCATCGGGCTCATCGAAACCGGTCAGATACCAGAAGTCACTGTTCTGACGAAACGGCCATTCACAGTCGGCATGGTGGGTGACCAGCGGGGCAGCAGGGATGACTGCCGCGGCACCACCGAGCAGCTCGAGAAAGCGCTGGCGCCGCTCGGCATGGCAGTGCTGATCGATCACGGCGGAGACAGAGCGACAGGGAACCGTCAGGATGGCAGGCAAAGCGTCCCGGCATGAGCTCCGATCTGCTGATCCTGCTGTTGATGGTAGTGGTGGTTCTCGCCGGGTCCGCCCTCTGCTCGGGTGTCGAAGCCGCCCTGCTCTCAGTCAACCCAGTGCGCCTGCACGAACTGGCAAGTCGCACCAAGCCCCTTGCAGGAGCACGCACTCTGGCCCGCCTGCGCCAACGCCTCGGTCGCACCCTGTCAGTGCTGGTGATCGCCAACAACGCCTTCAACATCTTTGGCAGCATGATGTTGGGTGGTTACGCCGCCTGGGTGTTCCAGCAGCACAACTTCAGCGAGGTCGCATTACCGCTGTTTTCTGTGGCACTCACAGTGCTGGTGATTCTCCTGGGAGAAATCCTGCCCAAGGCTCTCGGCACCCGCTTAGCCCTGCCGGTAGCCCTCAGCAGTGCACCTGTGCTGCAAACCCTTGGGGTGCTGATGCGGCCACTGGTGCTGCTGCTCGAACGCCTCCTTCCTGCAATCACCGAAGAGAACGAAATCAGCACCGACGAGAACGAGATTCGGCTGCTTGCACGCCTGGGATCCCAGAAGGGTCAGATCGAAGCCGATGAAGCGGCGATGATCGCCAAGGTGTTTCAACTCAATGACCTCACTGCCCGTGAGCTGATGACCCCGCGGGTGGCGGCTCCAACCCTTGCCGGCAGCGCAAGCCTGCATCAACTACGCCAGCAGCTGGTCGATAATTCCTCACCATGGTGGGTGGTCCTGGGCAAGGAAGTCGACAACGTGTTGGGCGTCGCCAGCCGTGAGAATCTGCTCACCGCTCTGCTGGAGCACAAAGGTCATCTCAGCGCCTTCGACCTGGCAGAACCGGTCGAATTTGTTCCCGAAATGATCCGGGTTGACCGTTTGCTCACAAGCTTTCGACGCGACAACAGCGGCGTGCGGGTGGTTGTGGATGAATTCGGTGGCTTTGTAGGGGTGATTGGAGCCGATTCCGTCCTGGCCGTGCTGGCTGGCTGGTGGCGCAAATCCTCAGCGACCAGTGGAGCGACACCGTGAGGGACGTGTCGCCTCCCACGCTGGAGCATGCCCTGGAGCTGCTCCAACGCTGGCGCAGCGAGCTCAGCCTCAGCGGCAGAGAACGCAGCACGCTGGCCGGAACCATGACCAACCTGGACCGGCAGATGCAAAGGCTGCGCGATCGCCGCCTTCGCGTGGCCGTTTTCGGCAGGGTGGGTGTAGGCAAGTCAAGTCTGGTCAATGCTCTCGCGGGGGAGGCGCTGCTCGCCACCGACGTTGCCCATGGCTGCACGCGCCTTCAGAAAGCAGTGGCCTGGCCACAGCCAATCCCGGGTCTAAAGGGAGTGGAACTGGTGGACACCCCTGGAATCGACGAAGTCTCTGCTGAAGCGCGAGCCCGCTTGGCCGCGCGTGTTGCCCTGCAATCGGATCTGGTGCTGCTGGTGCTCGATGCCGATATCAGTCGCGTCGAACTCGACGCTCTCGACAGCCTTGTAGCAAGCGGCAAACCGGTGCTGCCAGTTCTGAATCGGAGCGATTGCTGGTCTGAGCAGGAACGCCTCTCCCTGCTGGCCAGCATTCGGCGGCGCATCAGTGACCACTGCGGACCCACCGCTGGGCTCAGTCTGCGCTCACCAGTGGCGGTGGCCGCTGCACCACGACAGGCCAGTCTTCTCCAAGACGGTCGGGTTAGAAGCAAAATGCAACCGGCACGCGTGGATGCACTGCATCAGGTGCTGGTCGAACTGCTCAGCGCGCAAGGGGCACCGCTACTTGCCCTCAATGCGCTGCGGCAAGCCGACAGGCTGCAACGACAGATCGAACAAGGGCGGTTACAACGCAGACGCCGTGATGCCCAAAGCCTGATTGGTCGCTTTGCCGCACTCAAGGCAACAGGAGTGGCCGCCAACCCACTAGTGATTGTCGATCTAGCCGGTGGAATGGCCTGCGACACCGCCTTGGTGATGCAACTTTGCCAGCTCTATGACCTGCCGATGGGAGGCCCAGCGGCCCGACGTTTGCTCCAACGACTCTCAGGCCATAACGCCCTGATCGGTGGTGCACAACTGGGCATTCAGGCCGCGCTAGCAGGCATACGCCAACTGCTCATGGCAGCAGTGCCGTTCACAGCAGGCCTGAGTCTTGCCCCGGCAGCCCCCGTGGCCATCGCCCAGGCAGCCCTTGCCGTTCATACAACCCGCCGGACGGGGCGACTCACGGCCCGTTGGCTGTTGGAACAACAGGGACGAGGACGCCGCAGTCAACCGGTGCCGGCCTCCCTACTGCGTCACCTGGCTGGCAGCGACCCGACATTGCGCCTCTTGTTGAACGACTGGCCCCATCACAGCCAGCGGAACAGCATCGCGGATGTGTTGCCATGAGTGCCATCGCTCTGCTTGGCACCAGCGCGGATCCACCCACCTGTGGTCATCAGGCCCTGCTTGAGCAATTACTGACCCATTTCACTCACGTTGTGACCTGGGCCAGTGACAATCCAGGCAAGCAACATGCCCTACCGCTTGCACAGCGAAGTGCACTGCTGCAAGCACTGGTGCAGTCAGTCGGTGATCCGCGCCTGACACTGGTGCAAGAGCTCAGCAGTCCCTGGGCCATCACCACGCTTGAACGAGCAGAGGCCCTCTGGCCTGGGCAGGTGCTTTGCTTCGTGATTGGCAGCGACCTGATGGATCAGGTCTTGCGGTGGAAAGAGGCCGACGCAGTGCTGGCCCGCTGTCGGTTGATCATCGTGCCCAGGGAAGGCTGGCCCTTGAACCACACCGCCATCGCCATGCTCCGCCGCCATGGTGCTCAGCTGGATGTGCTCTCACTGCACATACCGGGAACGGCCAGTTCCAGCGTCCGACGCGACACTGATCCCTCTCAAATCCCAGCAGTCCTAAGGCCACTGCTCATGCAAAACAAGTTCTACGGTTTCGACACAGATTCCGGTTCAGCCGCTCTCTAAAGGTCCATGCGCATCGCCCTGGCCCAGCTCAACCCCTTCGTCGGCGACCTGGCCGGCAATGCCAACAAGATCCTTCAGTCCTGCCGTCAAGCCAACGGACTTCAAGCGGACCTCGTTGTAACGCCAGAGCTTGGCTTGTGGGGATATCCACCACGAGATCTGCTGCTCAACCGTTCTCGCGTCGCCCAGCAGCAGTCGGTGATGGATCGACTCAGCCGTGATCTGTATGCAGTGTCACCGGCGCTAGGTGTACTGGTTGGGCTAGTGGACCCTGCCGATGATGGCCAGCAGCCACGACTGTTCAATGCCGTCGCTCTGATCCGCGGCGGGCAATGGCAGGTGGTGGGGCGAAAGCAATTGCTGCCCAGCTACGACGTGTTTGATGAAAGCCGCTATTTCCGGCCGGCCAGCGCCCCATCCAGTTTCAACTTCACAGTGGGCAACCGTGATTGGCAGCTTGGACTGAGCCTCTGCGAAGACCTCTGGGTCGACCCAGGCCTGCATCGGGAGCGACTATGCGGCCCCGATCCGATCGGAGCTCTTGCCAAACAAGAGATCGATCTGCTGCTCAATCTCTCCGCTTCCCCTTTCGGGCGGCACAAGCAGGCAGTCCGACATCAGCTGGCCCAGCAGGCCGCATGTCGCCTGGATTGCCCAGTGGTCTATGTCAACCAGGTGGGAGGAAACGACGAATTGGTGTTCGATGGCGCCAGCTTCGTGATGGTTCCCGCCACAGATGATCCATCCACAAAGACATCTGCAAAGAGCGGCACACCGCTTGGGCTAGCCCTGCAGCTACCCAGCTACAGCGAAGAGCTGGCTGTATGGGAAGCCGTCACCACCCCACACCAAGCACAGGCAACAACGCCGATGCCGGTGGAAGAGAGCCTGTTCCGCGCCCTCGTTCTCGGGGTATGCGACTACGCCGGAAAATGCGGATTCGACCAAGCCCTGCTGGGTCTGAGTGGAGGCATTGATTCGGCTTTGGTGGCAGTGATCGCAGCGGCAGCTCTGGGTGCAGACCAGGTGGAAGGACTCCTCATGCCATCTCCCTGGAGTTCAAAGGGCTCGATCGAGGATGCGGAAGCCCTTGCAAGCCGCCTGGGACTTCGCACCCACACCGTGCCGATTTCCGCCTTGATAGCCAGCTTCGATGCCAGCCTCACACCGGTGATGCAAGCGGCACCCGCGAATGTGACTGCCGAAAACCTGCAGTCGCGCATCCGCGGCACCCTGCTGATGGCCGTAGCCAATCAGCAGGGCCAGTTGCTGCTCTCTACTGGTAATAAATCGGAGCTTGCTGTGGGCTACTGCACTCTGTACGGCGACATGAACGGTGGACTGGCAGTCATCGGTGACCTCTACAAATCGACCGTATTTGCTCTTTGCAACTGGCTGGACAGCGATGCAGCCTGCGCATGCCGCAAAGACCTCAATCTGCCGGGGGGAGGGGAACTGGTGGGCCGAGCGATCCGCGAAAAACCACCGAGTGCCGAACTGAGGCCGGACCAAAAAGATAGTGATTCCCTTCCGGATTACGCCGTGCTCGATCCACTGCTGCGCGATCTGATCGAGGAACGCTGCGGCCGGGAAGAACTGCTGGAGCGAGGCCATCCGGCAGAGGAGATCGACAGGGTGCAACGACTGTTCCGCCGCTCTGAGTTCAAACGCCGCCAGGCAGCGCCTTTACTGAAGGTGAGCAGCCAGGCATTCGGGACTGGATGGAGGCTGCCGATCGCCGCCAGCTGAGCCAGATTGAGGGCACTTCCCCGCAACCATGGTCCACTCCGTCCTGACGGCGCCGATGGCCACGATCGGCGTGCCAAGCGAAATCAAAGTCGATGAGCAACGGGTCGCACTCACCCCAGATGCTGTGCGGGAACTGGTGACCCAGGGTCTAGAGGTGCGGGTCCAGAGTGGTGCTGGCTCAGGTGCTGGCCTCAGCGACGCTGACTTTGCAGCAGCCGGGGCACGGGTTGTGACCAGGGAGGAAGCCTGGGCAGCCCATTTGATCGTGAAGGTGAAGGAACCACAGGAGGAGGAATTCGACTTTCTCCGCGACGACATGGTTCTATTCACGTATCTCCACCTTGCCGCCTATCCAAAAGTTGGAGAGGCGCTCTTAGAGGCGGGGACCACAGGTGTGGCCTACGAAACGGTGCAGCTGGAGAACGGCAGCCTCCCACTGCTTGCCCCGATGAGTGAAATCGCCGGGCGACTGGCAGCACAGGTGGGAGCCCATTTGCTGGAACGCCCCCATGGTGGCCGTGGTGTGCTGATCGGAGGATGCACAGGCGTGCGACCGGCACGGGTTGTGGTGCTGGGGGCCGGCACCGTGGGCTGGAACGCGGCGAGGCTGGCGGCCGCCATGGATGCGGAAGTGATGCTGCTAGATCGCTCTCCCGAACGGCTTCGGAGCCTGGAGGCGGATCGGCGCGGTCGCCTGATGAGCGTGGTGAGTAGTCGCGGTCTGCTGGAGCGGCTCGTGCCCAGCACCGATCTCCTCATTGGGGCTGTTCTCACGCCCGGTGGTCGGGCCCCGACGCTTGTGGACGAAGAGATGGTCAAGCAGATGAAGCCGGATTCGGTGATTGTTGATGTGGCGATCGACCAGGGCGGCTGTGTGGCAACCAGCAGGGAAACCACCCACACCAACCCAACCGTGAAAATCCATGGTGTTCAGCACTATGCCGTCGGCAACATGCCAGGAGCTGTGCCGTTTACATCCACGGAAGCCCTTGTGAGCGTCACCCTGCCTTACATCCTTGGCATCGCAGGACGCGGCCTTGAAGAAGCGGTGACGGAACGACCTGAGCTTCTATCAGGCCTGAATACTGTGCAGGGGGCGGTCTGTCATCCCAGCGTGGCGAAGGCTTTGGGTGTGCAGCCTCGCCATCCGATGGCCTGCCTTCGCTGAGACGGGGCGCACAGCTGTGCCAACAGCTCATGACCTAGGCAGATAGATCAATCGATAACCCCTAATTCAGAAAAGAGCCGCATATGTTCAATGTCAGGGAGCGGCCAAAGGCACAGCACACACAGAATGAACCCTTCATTCCAGCCAAACGCTTCAGCCAAATCCCTCTTTCGAAGACAACACCTTCATCAGCATCTTGAAGCAGCGAAGCCCCAAAGCTGACGACACAATGAGCTGATTCCAGAGCATCAACGACATCGACAGTGGACCATCAAAAGTGGGAGCATCGAGAGCCTCTGCCTCATCAACAACAATCACTTGATGCTTATGACTCAGCACTCTAGAGGCCACAATCTGCCGCGAAAACAAAGGCCCACACGCAGAAAAGATGTTAAATAGAATCCAAAACTTGCTCAGTAGCTGCCAAAACAATCAGGCATGAACAAGCTCTAACGAAAGAGGTCGTAGATAGAGCCAGTTGCCCTCAATTCGATCAGCACAGCGTTTGAACAGTGATGCTTCTTTCAAGATTCTGTGCTGCCCAGATTCTTTAAAATCCGCTTCAAAGCGAACACAACCGGTCAGATCGCCGCTTCCTCCTCCCTCCACCGCTTGGATGCGAAGTTCCAGCCATCGTGTCTGGCGGCAATGCGCGCGAAGGTCTCGCCGCTGGCGCGCCGGCGAATTCTCGCGATCGAGATGGGTCTTGATCAAGTAATCCACCTCCCCTTTCGCAAAGGCGCTGTAGCGGGAGCGCATCAACTGCTCAGCCGTGTCCGCCATCACCAAACCCTGGTGCAAGGGTGCGCAACAAACGGCATAGCTCTTACCACTTCCACAGGGGCATGGAACAGCGCTGTCTTCCGCAACTGAGAATCCTCGTCCCACCTAGAGCAGCTCCTGCAACCCAGAGAGGGGACGCTGAAGAGAGGCTGGGCTGACCCCTTCCCGCAGCGCCAGCACCAGTCCTGCCGCTTCTGCATAGGACGCTGCAGGTAGCAACTGGGCGTAGGACTTGAGGCCGAGAGCTTGCGCCGTCACCGTCAACAACGACGGATTGGCGACCGTGATCAAAGGGATGTTTTGCTCTAGGCAAGCGAGCACCGGTTCTCCCCCAAGCGCATCTGCAGGCACCACCACGGCACCCAGATGCTCAACGCTCAGATCCGAACCGTGGGCAGAGGCCTCCGCAGAGAGCAGAGTTGGGGCCCGGCTCAGCCCCACCAAGACGCAGGCCAAAAAGGTATAACCCAGCTCTTCAGCAGCTGCTCTTGGATCAAGCTCAGGCTCGAGAGGAAGTGGTGACAAGGCAGGAGCATGGGCACAGGGAATCTGCAGGTGACGCACCAGAAGATGACTGATCACGGCCTCCGCACCGGCAAGAGCATCCACACCACTGCCGTGCCGATAGGCCGCCAGCGCCTCACTGTGAGGGTCCTCAGGGAAACGTGTCACAACGGCAATAGCAGTGGCACCAGCCGCCTTGAGCTGATCGCCGGCACGCAGCAAGGCATCGGGACGTTCCAGCGTGCCCGAGCTGATACCGCTCTCCCCAAGCTCCAGATGCACCCCCAGGGACACATCACTCGTCACCACAGGTCCAATCTCCAGACCAAGGCTGGCGCGACAAGCATCGGCCACTTGCAGGTGCCGATGCCGCAACTCAGGTTCAATGGCCGCATCCAGCAGCAAGCCAATCCGATGCCCCCGAACTGACCGCAAGCGCCAGTCCCCGACCATGAATCGGTCGATCGCATAGCCCTCCACGTAGTGGATGCGGGGATCACTCCAGTACAGCGCCGCGCCGTTCATCACGTTGGGATGGGTGATCAGGCAACCACTAGCAGCGGCCAACAGCCGTGCACTAGGGAGCGCATCACCAGCGAAACCACCGATCTGACAGCCGATACCAGTGGGAACCAGCAGCAGCGTGGGGAAGGGTGCGGCGCATCGGTCAGGCCCGCTCATTGGATCAAGACAGCCTCGACTTGCAGGGTCAGCACAGCAATGGCATCAGTCGTAGAAGCAGTCGTGCCAGCAGTGCGGTGAACACTGGTGATCGCCCAACGCAAGGGCTCCCCCTCATCGCGGAGCTGATTCAGAACCCAAGCATGCAAACCGGAAGGTGGAAGGTCTGCCGGGCAGGCCAGCATCAATCGCCGAGAGGCGAGTTTCACTTCTGATATTGACCAAATTGCGCTTCATAGAGAGCATCCTCTTGGCCGGCCACAATTTTGAGGTCTGAGCGAGGGAACGAAACACAGAGGAGGGCAAAGCCGTCGTTGCGCAGCTCCTCCTTCACTCCCATGGCATCGGGCTGATGCACTTCACCCTGCGTGATGCGCGCAGCGCAGGTGGTGCAAACACCAGCACAGCAAGAGCTCGGAATCATCACCCCGGCATCCTCTGCCGCTGACAGCACGGTCTGATCTTCAGCACACTGGAAAACCTGCTGCTGACCATCCAGCTCAATGCTGATGGCATAGCTCGTGCCAGTCGTGTTGCTCATCCTTCCAGGAACGCACCAGAAAGTTCATCCTCTCAGGGCGAGGGACGATTGCGACCCTTCTCTTGCATCAGAGCAGTGAGAGATGGGCATTGGGATGGCGAGACCAGCCCTACGGACTCAGCCAGGACTCCCCCACAGAGGGCAGCCAACTGTGGTGATCCGAAGGCGCTTGATCTCAGCTGCGATCAAGCCTGCGTGTGCTGGAGACGAATCCGTGCACGCGCCCTCGGAGCATGACCATCTCCGGCAACGCACAAGACTCCAAAGTGATGATCGAGACAGGCGCCAGTTCCCGACACTGAAATTCGACAAATAAAAAGCCGGTCCCGTCAGGAACCGGCTGAAGAAAGAGGTGACAATCAATTCAGCGATTAGCCAGCTGCTGCGGCACCACCAACCACTTCAAGAATTTCCTGAGTAATGGCGGCCTGACGCGCTTTGTTGTAATCCAGAGTCAGCTCCTTGGCGAGTGCCTTGGCGTTGTCACTGGCATTGTTCATCGCCGTCATTCGACTGGCCAATTCAGACGCTGCCGATTCCTGCAGAGAGCGCAGAAGCTGGTTCTGGAGGTAAAGGGGCAGCAAGGCATTCAGCAACTGATCAGGAGTTTGCTCAAACACAATGTCCGAAGGAATCTTCGGTTCAGTGTTGGCTGGTGCTGCACCAGACTCGACAGTGAGGCGCCCCTCTTTCGTTGTGAGACGGAAAATCTCATCGTCTGGATCCGCAATGTCTTGAGGATCAAGCGGAAGGAGTGTCTGAACAACCGGCTTGCAGCTCACCAGGTTGATGAACTTGGTGTAGATAATCTCCACACGATCGGTGCTCCCCGAGAGAAACTCAGCGAACAACTCATTTGCGATTGAGCCGGCTTCCTCAGCGGTTGGGACCTGCTCAAGACCAGTAAATGTGGCCTGAGTTGGATAGTTGCGGTTCGTGAAATAGGTGATCGCCTTGCGGCCAATCAGAACCACATCAACCTTAAAACCCTTGGCCTTGAGTTCATTAAAACGCTGTTCGGTGCGCTTAATGATGTTGGTGTTGTAGCCACCGCAGAGACCACGATCGCCGGTGACAGCCACAAGAGTGATGGTGTCGACAGCTCGCTGCTCCAGCAGAGGAGCGTCAGCGTCCTCAAAGCGCATTCGTGACTGCAGATTTTCCAGCAGACGAGCGAGTCGATCCGCGAATGGACGACTGCGCAACACCTGTTCCTGGGCTCGACGGACCTTTGCCGCCGCCACGAGACGCATGGCCTCAGTGATCTTGCGTGTGTTTTTGACCGATTTGATCCGGTCTCTGATCTCCTTGAGATTCGCCATGAGTGAAAACCTCTCAGTTGGCCGTGGCCAGCATTGTGGACGTGACTTCTGAGATGGCCTCCTTAAGCATGGATTCAGCGTCAGGGCTGAGCACCTTCTCGGTCTGAATTTTCTGGATGAAATCAGGCTTGTTGCTCTTCAGATACTCACGCAGCTCGCGGGAGAACTGAACCACCTGATCCACAGGAACATCATCAATCAAACCTTTCACACCGGCGTAAACGATGGCCACCTGCTCAGCAAGAATCAACGGGCTGAACTGAGGCTGCTTAAGAAGTTCACGCAGACGCTTACCGCGGCCGAGCTGCTTCTGTGTGGCGGCATCAAGATCAGATGCGAACTGAGAGAAGGCAGCCAACTCGTCAAACTGAGCCAACTCCAGCTTGAGGGTACCGGCGATCTTCTTAATGGCCTTTGTTTGAGCAGCACCGCCCACTCGGCTCACAGAGATACCGACGTTAATGGCAGGACGCAGACCAGAGTTGAACAGATCAGAGCTGAGGAAGACCTGACCATCGGTGATCGAAATCACGTTGGTCGGAATGTAAGCAGAAACGTCACCAGCCTGGGTCTCAATGATTGGCAGAGCAGTCATCGAGCCTTTGCCCATGGCATCAGAGAGCTTGGCTGCACGCTCAAGCAGACGACTGTGGCAATAGAAGACATCTCCGGGGTAAGCCTCACGTCCGGGTGGACGGCGGAGAAGCAGTGACATCTGGCGATACGCCTGTGCCTGCTTGGTGAGGTCGTCGTAGATGACCAAGGTGGCCTTGCCTTTGTACATGAAGTACTCAGCAATCGAGGCACCGGTATAAGGCGCCAGGTACTGAAGAGCCGCGGCCTCGGAAGCGTTCGCGGCAACAACCACGGTGTAATCAAGAGCTCCACGCTCGCGCAGCACTTCAGTCACCTGGGCCACCGATGCAGCCTTCTGGCCAACGGCCACATAGACACAAACCACGTCCTGATCCGCCTGATTGAGGATCGTGTCGATCGCAATGGCGGTCTTACCAGTCTGGCGGTCACCAATGATCAGCTCACGCTGACCGCGACCGATCGGAATCATCGCGTCAATCGCCGTGATGCCGGTCTGCATGGGTTCATGCACCGACTTCCGCTGAATAATCCCCGGAGCGGGAGACTCAATCAAACGAGACTCGGTCGTCGCGATATCGCCCTTACCGTCCATGGGTTGGCCCAGTGGGTTGACCACGCGGCCCAGCATGGCGTCACCAACAGGGACGGATGCAATCTTTCCGGTCGCACGAACGGTGCTCCCTTCCTGAATGCCGTTGCCCTCGCCCATCAGAACGGCGCCGACGTTGTCGTCCTCAAGGTTCAGGGCGATGCCTTCAGTGCCGTCTTCAAACTCAAGGAGTTCGCCGGCCATGGCCTGCTGAAGGCCGTAAACACGAGCGATACCGTCGCCCACTTGCAGGACAGTACCGACGTTGCTGACAGAAACGGACTTGTCATAGTCCTCGATCTGCTGTTTGAGGATGGCGCTGATCTCGTCAGGACGGATGGAAACCATGGCGGGTAATCCCTAGGAAGGGTGGTGAGTAGAGGAGCAGGAAGGGGTGGAGGAGAACTCAGCTCGTCTTGGCGAGTGCCAGACCGAGGCGGCGAACCTGACCAGCGAGGCTGGCATCAATGACCTGGGAACCCAGGTTGACAACAAAGCCGCCAATCAAAGAAGGATCAACGCTCAGATCCATCTCGACAGATCCTTTGCCGAGCATCGCCTGAACCTTTTGGGTCAGGGCTGCCTGCTGGGCTTCGGAAAGCGCTTGGGCCGTGGCCACCTTGGCCAAGGAGATCTGGCGGGACTGCCGATAGAGATCGAGGTAGCGATTGAGAACCGCGTCAAAGGCAACAAGACGCTGGCGATCAGCGAGAACCTTGAGCAGATTCAGCAAAGAAGGCTGGATCTGTTCTGAAAGCAGAGTGGAGAGAACCTGCTTCTTTGCATCAGGCTCCAGAACTGGTGAGGTCATCGCTTCCCTGAAATCAGAGGAAGATGACCAGATCGACAGCAGTTGCTTGCACTGATCAGCCACATCATCAGACTCCTTGCGGGCATCGGTGACCTGAAGCAAAGCTTGCGCGTAAGGGGTGGCCAGTGAATTCAGTAGGGGCATCAGGCATCCTCCAGGTTCGAGATGGAGGCATCGATCAGTTGAGACTGCGTCTTCTCATCGAGCCGTCCGGGCAGATCGGCCAAGACCTTGTCAATCGCGGCAAGAGCAGCCTGACGACGAAGCTCTTCGGTCAGGCGTGCACCCTCAGCGTTGAGATCAGCAAGGGCATCTTGCTTGAGTGCCGCCATGGCCTCGATGGTGCGCTTTTCACCATCAGCACGAATGGCCTCAGCTCGAGCCTTACCATCAGCGCGAATTTTTTCTGCTTTTTGTTGGGCCGAAGCAAGCTCACCCTGGGCTTTGCTCAGCTCAGTAGTGGCGGCCTTTAAGCGAGCCTCAGCGTCGTCCAGTTCCTTAAGAATGGACTGACGACGGCGATCAAGCATGTCGCCAAGAAATCCCTTGAGGAAATAGACAAGAACCCCGATCACGATCACGAGGTTGATCAGATTCGTCTCAAGAGGATTGAGGTTGATCGAGAAGCCACCCTCAGTGGCGAGCACGGTGAGGAAAGACATCATGAAACGGCCAGCAGACGTTGAATGATCTGAGAGCTGAGCTGATCAACCTTGGCCATCAGCTTGGACTGAGCTGCTTCTCGTTGCTCTTCAATCTCACGACGAGCCTTCTCACGAGTGCGGTTCGCCTCGGTCTCAGCTGTGGTGATCGCATCGCGATAAAGCTTATCGACTTCCTGCTCAGCTTCGACAATCGCAGTTTGAGCAGACTGGCGAGCACCACGCAGTTGTTCAGTGAGATCAGCTTCCAGACGCTCAACTTGCGCAAGCTTCTGCTTGGCATCAGCAAGACTGGTGGAGATGTAGCCCTCACGTTCTTCAACGACCTTGCCGACCGGACGGAAGAAGAGGGAATTAAGCAGGAAGGTAAGGAGAACCACCTGAACTGCCATAAGAGGCAAGGTGGCATCGAGGTCGAAGAGACCTCCCTCCGGAACCGCCGCTTCAGCGAGCAGAAGCCAGGTCATGGAAGAGGAGCGCTAGGAAAAAGCGAAAGAATGCAGAGCAGGTTTCAAAGAGGGAGGAGCGATGCCTTAACAGACATCGCTCCTCTCACCTGCATCAACCGGCGAAGGGGTTGGCGAACAGAAGCACCAGAGCCACCACCAGGCCGTAAATCGTCAGCGACTCCATGAATGCCAGTGAAAGCAGCAGGGTGCCGCGGATCTTGCCTTCAGCTTCGGGCTGACGGGCAATACCTTCAACAGCACCTTGGGAAGCGCTGCCCTGACCGATACCAGGGCCGATGGCAGCCAGGCCGACAGCAAGACCAGCGGCAACGACAGAAGCTGCGGAAGTGATGGAATCCATGTTGAGTGCGTTTGGGGGCGCGCCGTGAAGCGCAGAGCAGTAAGGCGTGGGGATTGGTTCCCCCTGCGCAGGGACACTCCCTCAAGAGAGAGCGGGCCCGGGTATAAGCGCCGGACCTACGCGCAGATGTGTATAGCAGATCGCCTTGAAAAGGCGAATAGCGAATGTGTGACTAGTGCGACTCGTGCAGACCTTCGCCGATATAGAAGGCGGCAAGAGTCGCAAAAATCAGAGCCTGGATTGCACTGGTAAAGAGTCCCAGCAGCATCACAGGAAGAGGAACAATCAATGGAACGAGATAAACAAGCACTCCAACGGCAAGTTCATCGGCCAAGATGTTCCCGAAAAGACGGAAGGAGAGAGAAAGAGGCTTCGTGAATTCCTCGATAATCTTGAACGGGAGCATGATCGGAGTCGGCTCCACGTAAAGCTCGAAGAACCGCAGTCCTTTACGGCTGAGACCTGCATAGAAATATGCAAGGGACACGAGCAAGGCCATCGCCACAGTCGTGTTGATATCAGCTGTTGGAGCCCCGAGTTCACCCTCAGGAAGTTCAATGATCTTCCAGGGGATCAGTGCACCACCCCAGTTGCTGACGAAGATAAAAAGGAAGAGGGTTCCGATGAATGGAAGCCAATCGCGATAGTACTTCTCACCAATCTGATCACGTGCAAGATCACGCAAGTAATCCCACATGAACTCGAGGAGGTTTTGCACACCCCGGGGATCACGATCGAGCTTTCGGGTGCCGACCACTACAAGAGCGAGCAAGGCACCGATCAGGATCCAGGAGCTAAGAAAAACCTGGCCATGAAGATTGAGGTTGCCGATCTGCCAATACAGATGATGGCCAACCTCCAGTTCGGCGAACGGCAGTGATAAAGGCAGCAAAGCCATGAATGCAGGAGGGGGTGCGCGGACTCAGCCGTCAATGACGGTCTGAAGAATCAGGGCGGGCTTGTAGAGGAGAAAACCCACAAAGGCTGGGAGGAGTTCAAGTTGGGGGAATCGAGCGGCAGAGACGATGAGAACAATCGGCACGACCAGCTGAAAACGACCAACTTGACGGGATCCTCCGCCGAGCCGGGCCACGCTGCGGGAGAGCAGGCGCAAGTAGAGAACTCCTGCGCAGGCTCCGACCAACAGGCTGCGGGCCACCAAGAGATCGAATCGCCAAGCTGCGACCAGAGTCGCAACAAGAGACACCATCAAGGTGGCCAGCATCAGGCGTCGCTGCAGGCGTGCGTAGTCCTCCATACCGTTATCGGAAGGGGCGTTCGCCTCGTCCGAACTAGTGGAAGTCGCAGCCTGCAAACAACACTTGAGAAAGCGCGCGGAATCTATCACGCGAAACACCCAACTCAGCCTGAACCAGGCTTCAGCAGCAGCAGGCGTCTTTTGCAAAGGTCTCGCGCTACGTCAACGACTTCAGCTCCGATCCCGAGAGATTTCAGGGATGTCCCTGGGTGCTGCTCGACGGCTTGTAGCAGCGCGAGAGACGGCTCGTCGAGGCTGATCGGCTCGAGATCTGTGCCGAGCAGACTCGACGAAGGCCAGCCCCAGAGACAGGGCTGAAGCTCTCCATAGGCATCAAGCAATGCCTGGTCATCCCCCCAGGTCTCGACCTGCACAGGCTGGGCGCTGACAAAGAATTCGAAATGACTGATGTCTGGATCGAGTTGCTCGATCAAGGCCCATTGCTGGGGCAATGGGAGGGAAGAAGCCCTCTGAAGCAGTTCGCCCTCAAGCAAACGAGCTGGATCCCAGACAGCAGGATTTGAAAATCCTGCGAAGTGAAGCCCGGAGGCTTCGATGAAACCCATCAGTCGCTCGAGGTCGTAGCTGGTCTCCTGAGGGTGGAGATACATGTCAGCGAAATTCGCTTCAGCAGCACAATCCACTGACCAGCGTTGTTCGTGGTGGCGCCGCAGACGATTGTTCTGAGGAAGCGTCTCGAACAATTCACGTCCCAGACGCAAGCCCTCAGCTCCTGTACCCACCTCCAGGAGGTTCAGAGCTCTCTGGGTTCGATGAATTTCCCAACGTCCAGCATCCGCATAAAGGAAAAGATGCAAAAGCCCGTGGGGCGCGAGCAACTGAGCCAAGGACGTCAGTCCGGCCTCAGGGGCATCGAGATGATGCAGGACACCCACGGAATTGATGTAATCAAAAGGTCCTTCGCCCTGAAGATCCAGCAGGCTCCGTTGTTCCTGCCTTAATGAGATGACCTGATCTGCCCCACCGGAACGACGGAGGCGTTCACGGGCAACCTCGAGAGCACCTGCACTGATATCAACAGCCAGCACATCAGCACCTGGATTGAGATAGCAGAGGTAATCAGTGCTGACTCCTGTGCCGCAACCGGCATCGAGAATCTTCCAGGGCCTTCCCCCAGCCGGCTCAGGCTGAAGTTCACCATGCACGGCTGCATGCACGCTGCGTAGGCACCAGCGCCAGTTGTATCCAGGCGGAGGACCATCCTGCACAGGATCACCCGGATAGGGGAAACGGTCATAGAAGGCGCTGACGACAGGGGTGGCGGCGTCGGTTGAGTGCTCAGGCATCGGCTTGGGTGCTGGGCGGTGAAGTGCAGGGTCGACGGGCCGAGCATTTCACGGGCGATGGCCAACAAAGCGACCAGCACCGACCCCCTGCAAACATTTGTTCATGCAGGCAAGGAAGGCCATGAAGCGAGCCGTAATCTGGCTCGATCTGGCTTGCTTTCGTTCATGACCGTGACCGCCAGCAGCGGCAGCCCAAGGGTGACGCCCCAGCTCTTCGACACACTGCCGCTGTCCAGCGTGCGTCAGGCCGAACAGCAGGACCGCTTTCCTGATGGTGGCGAGCTCAACAACCTGATTACCTTTTTCCGGAGTGGTCAGGATCGGATTGAGGCATCAAGGGTTCTAGCTGACAACGCCGAAGCCATCGTGGCGAGGGCCGCCAATAAGATCTTTGCCGGAGGGACGCCTCTCTCCTTTCTGGAAGCACCGCTCAGCAGAGGGGAAGTACAGCGTCGAGACGGCACGGTGCTTGCCTCCGACCAAGCAGCGTTCCAAGCGTCAATCGAGACATTTACAGGAGCCAGTGCGGCAACAGGCGGCGGTAATGCCTTCACCCGCCTTCTGCGGGGAAGTAGCGAAGATGCCGACGTTCGAGTCGTTCTCCCGACCGGTTTCGCTCCGATCAGCGTGGCCAAATATGGCCCCGAACGCATGCGCAAATCGGTGCGTGACCTCGGCTGGTTCCTCCGTTATGTGGGCTATGCCCTAGTGGCAGGAGACCCAAGCATTCTTTCGGTCAATACCCGCGGACTTCGCGACGTTCTTGAGAAGGGATGTTCGCTTGCTGCCACCAATGTGGCGCTCCAGGAGATGCGTGCTGCAGCCGCCAGCTTGCTGCGCGATCGCCCAGAAGCACGTGAGATGGCCGTTCAGTGTTTCAACGTGCTGCTCCAAGAGCTCGCCATCGCAACGCCCTCCAGCCGACAGAAACTAGGCAGTTCAGAGCGTCAAGGCCTTCAACTGCCAGCGATCTATGCCCTCGCTTCACAGGGAAAATCCCCGCGTTACAGCATCAAGCTGGGGATGAGTGGGGCTGAACGTCAGGAGATCGTACGTGCCGCTTACCGCCAGGTTTTTGAACGCGATATCGCCAAGGGTTATTCCCAGGCACCTTGTGCCCAAGAAGCCTCTCAGTTAGTCCAGGGCAAAATCTCAATGCGCGAATTCATTCGCGCCCTTGGTCGATGCAAGGAATACCGCCAGCAATTCCACGACAGGTTTGTGAACAGCCGAGTTGTTGAACTCGCTTATCGTCACTTCCTCGGCCGAGGGGTTAGCTCCCTCGAGGAATTCAAAACCTCATTTGCCATCCTCAGCGACCAAGGCCTCCATGGTCTGATTGATGTGCTTGTGAACTCCAGTGAGTACGCACAGACCTTCGGAGAAGAGACAGTTCCATTCCTGCGTGACCTTGGTGAAGAGGCCCAAGAAAGTGCTGGGTGGGGTTCGAACCGAAAGCTTTTCCGCTTCAGCGCACCTTTCGAGGGAGCACCCCAATACGTCACCCTTTACGCCTCTTATCGACAGCCTTTCGCTGATCAACACGTCTACGGAGGTGGGAATGATCCGATTGGCAATCAGTACGGTGCGATTTTCCCGAGTGGCACTGCTTCCGTAGCCACACGCCCAGCGCCCTATGGCTACGACAGCCGACGGCTGCTGGTCAGCAACGGGCTGGCCTCTCCAGGCCAGATGGACAGCGCTCAGTTCCGAAGCAGCCGTCCCCGCAAAGTCGGTCCCCGTGTGGTCCGACTTCAGCAGATCGCCACCGGCGGAGCAGCGCGTCCTCGGCGGGGTGGTTTGCCCAGCGTTCGAAATACGGAAGCCAGTACGCAAGCGGTGATCAACGCTGTCTATGTGCAGGTTCTCGGCAATGCCGGCTATGCGGGTGAACGCGTCTCATCAGACGAAGCACGTCTGGAGAACGGCGACATTTCCCTGCGCGATTTTGTGCGCAGTGTTGCCCGTTCTGATGCCTTCCGGCGTCGCTACTGGAGCGGCCTCTACATCGCCAAGGCCATCGAGGTCATGCATCGTCGCCTCCTGGGGCGACCAACATTTGGTCGTTGGGAGATCGATTCTCTGTTTGATGTCGCGGCTCGCCATGGCTTCTACGGTCTGATTGATGCCTTGATCAACAGCAAGGAATACTGCGATTGCTTCGGGGAAGACACCGCTCCCTATGAACGCTTCATCACCCCAGCCGATCTCAATACGCGGCGGGTTCCAACTTGGAAGCAAGCCATCAATCTCGAAGCTCTTGCTTCTGGTACAAAGTCAGAGAGGCCTGAGGCCCAAACTGTCGAGAGCCTCAAGACCAGCGGCGATCTCACACAGCGAAACATCCAGGGAGCCGGAGGTCAGATCAAATGGGAACAATCCTCATCCATTAACAATCGGAACAACGAGCAACTAACGTCGTTTGCTCTCACCAAGCAATTCAACAAAACAACTAAAGCAAAAACTCCATCCTGGCAAGCCAAGGTTGAGTTCAGAGGGATCGTTAATCCCGAGATTCCTGGAGAAAAAATCCTTCAGGCCCTAAGGCGTAATGACATCAATGGCTTTGCAGCACGCGTTGGCCTGAAAACCTCGATTGAATTAAAGCCACCATTTACAGAGGAAGCTCTTTCTTCCGTCATCGACGAAACCTATCGACAGCTCCTCAATCGCATCCCATTCGATGACGAACGCTTAGTTGAAGCAGAGTCTCAACTCAGAAACCAGACAATCCCCCTTGTTGGTTTTATTGAAGCTGTTGCCCTCAGCGACACGTTCCAGAAACGTCTGAGCGCAATGGCTCCATTAAGAGCAGCTGCTGCAGTCAGCCTGGCCATTCTTGGTCGCGCTTCAACTCCTGGAGAAGCGGCTGAATTCGTTCAGACCAGAGCCGCCAATGGCCAACCCGCTGCCATTCGCAAGGTCTTCGAACGGCGCGAGGCCGATGATGCCAACCGCCTCCTCCAAATCAAACTTCCTTCCACGGATGGTCGCCAAAGCTTCAGAGAGCTGCAAACCACCCGGCAGGACAGCTTGCCAAGACCCATTGCTCCGGTGACACCACCGATCTTCGAGGGAGATGGTGAAGGCAAAACAACCACCCTCTTCAATGCGGTCAAGACCCAGGCCATTCAAGCGACTGCAGCACCTCTGCCTCCATTAGCCAGAGCACTTGAGAGCAAAGACACCACAGGATTCCAACGCAAGGCAGGGATCCCATCACCCATCCTTCTCACTCCTCCGTTTAGCGAGGATGAATTAAGCATTGCCATTGATGCGACCTATCGCCAACTCATCAACCGCATCCCCTTAGATAACGAGCGATTGACGAGCGCTGAATCCCTGCTTCGCAATCAAGATCTGGACATCTCAGGATTTGTTGAAGCAGTCGCCATGAGCGATCTCTTCCAACAACGCCTCTCGAGCATGGCGCCCCTTCGCGCGGCATCTGCCGCCGCCCTAGCCCTGCTAGGACGAGCAGCCACCCCAGCGGAAGTCGCCGAGTTCTTGAAGATTCGCGCTGGGGCTGGACAGCTAGAAGCGGTGCGCTCGCTTCTGATGGCTGCAGAGTCCCTCTCAACAAATGAAGTCCCTCGCGTCCAAGGGATGGAAACAAGTCCAGGCCAATCGCAATCAACAGTGATTCGCACAGCATCACTGTATCGAGGCAATTCAGCTCTCAATCCTCCAAAAGATTCGGCGATCTAGATTAATAACAGCCCCCAAAACAAAGACCTCTAAAAACATTGGCCCGCAATACGCGGGCTTGTTTTCTTTGGTTGCTAACACAATGTGACAAAAAGAGGCGGACCTTTCAATAGCAGAAAATAACAAACGCGAAACAGCAGAATCGCTGCGCTGCAACCGTTTTGGGCCCGCACCGCCCATGAAGAACTGTTAACGAGTTCTAATAAGTGCAGGCCGCTGACCGCACAATGATTGGGCGGTCAGCCAAAATGATCGCGTAAACCTTTCACCGGATCTCGGCCTCCTACGGGCGGTCGCTTGTTTCGAGGCAGAACTGCATGAGCATCGTCTCCAACTCGATCATCAACGCGGACGCCGAAGCCCGCTATCTGAGCCCTGGCGAACTCGACCAGATCAAGGCTTTCGTTAACGGCGGCGAACGACGCCTGCGTGTTGCTCAGGTTCTCTGTGAGAGCCGAGAGCGCATCGTCAAGCAGGCTGGTGGTCAGCTTTTCCAGAAGCGTCCAGATGTCATCTCCCCTGGCGGCAATGCTTACGGTCAGGAAATGACCGCGACCTGCCTGCGGGACATGGATTACTACCTCCGCTTGGTGACATACGGCATCGTCGCCGGTGACATCACCCCAATCGAAGAGATTGGCGTGATTGGCGCGAAGGAGCTCTATAGGTCCCTAGGCACCCCCCTCGAAGCCCTCGCAGACTCCGTGCGTGAAATGAAGACCGTCGCCATGGGCCTGCTGACCGGCTCAGATGCAGAGGAAGCCGGTTTCTACTTCGACTACGTGGTGGGCGCCCTCGCCTGATCCCCTGTCCCTCCTACTGACAACGCTCTTCCTACGGATCCATGCAAGACGCCATCACCAACGTCATCAATAAGTCCGACGTCCAGGGCCTGTACCTGGACACGGCTTCGATGACCAGCCTTGAGTCCTATTTCTCCAGTGGTGAGCTGCGCGTTCGTGCCGCAGCCACCATCAGCTCTAACGCCTCCGGCATCATCCGTGATGCCGTCGCCAAGGCACTGCTGTACTCGGACATCACCCGTCCAGGCGGCAACATGTACACCACCCGCCGCTACGCAGCCTGCATCCGCGATCTGGATTACTACCTGCGCTACTCCACCTACGCCATGCTGGCCGGTGACACCTCCATCCTTGATGAGCGTGTTCTCAACGGTCTTAAGGAGACTTACAACTCCCTGGGTGTTCCCATTGGCGCAACCGTTCAGGCCATCCAGGCAATGAAGGAAGTGGTTGCCACCCTCGTCGGCGCAGATGCTGGCAAGGAGATGGGCGTTTACTTGGATTACATCTGCTCTGGTCTCGGCAACTGAGAACCATGCGGTTGTTCAAAGTTACGGCCTGCATTCCCAGCCCTGAGAAAGTGCGCACGCAACGCGAGTTGCAAAACACTTTCTTCACCAAGTGGGTGCCCTACGACAGTTGGTTCGCTGAACAACAGCGAATCCAGAAGCAAGGTGGACGAATCATCAAAGTTGAGCTCTGCACAGGTGGCCGTCAGGTCAACGTGGGCAACTAAGAGTCACCACCAAACCAATTCGTTTCCAAGCCCGGTCAATGACCGGGCTTTTTTTGCTTCCATGCCTTGGCAAACACGGTTTAAAACGGCTGAATGGACTGAATCAGATCCTGAGTCTTTGTCCCGCAAAAGCTTGAACTCCCGACGGAGGGCTTCCTCGCGACAGGCTCGGATCAGCGCCGCAGCAGATGCGGTGCCAAAGGCCAGCAGCATCTGGTCCCGCATGCTGCCCCTTGACTGGTCTCTCTGGCCTGCCGAAGCGCGCCTGCTACTGACTCTCACGCTGATCTGGAGCGTTGCAGGACTTCTCATCCTGGGTTCTGCCAGTTGGTGGGTTGCCAGTCGTGAGATGGGAGAAGGGGCCTATTACCTCAAAAGACAAGTGATCTGGATGGTCGCAAGCTGGGGCCTCCTCAGTCTTGCTGTCAGCACCGACCTACGACGTTGGATGAAAGTGGCCGGCCCAGCTCTGTGGATCGGCTGTCTACTGGTGGCCGCCACGCTTCTTTTTGGGGACCCAGTCAATGGCGCTAGCCGCTGGCTACCGATCGGTCCGATGCAGATTCAGCCATCCGAGCTGGTGAAACCCTTCGTGGTACTACAGGCAGCCAACTTATTTGCGCACTGGAAACGCAGTGCTGTGGATCAGAAGTTGCTCTGGCTAGGCAGCTTCGGGGCTCTGATACTGCTGATTCTCAAACAACCGAATCTGAGTACAGCGGCTCTGACGGGACTCCTGCTCTGGCTCATGGCTTTTTCTGCCGGCCTTCGTCTTCGCAGCCTCTTTGGAACAGCACTGGTCGGCGCTGCACTCGGGGTCAGCAGCATCATGATCAACGAATACCAGCGGCTGAGGGTGGTCTCCTTCCTCAACCCGTGGCAAGACCCCCAGGGCGATGGTTACCAACTGGTCCAGAGCCTTCTGGCGATCGGTTCCGGAGGCATTGTCGGCCAAGGCTTCGGACTGTCCACCCAGAAACTGCAGTACCTGCCCATTCAGAGCACCGATTTCATCTTCGCTGTCTATGCCGAAGAATTCGGATTCATCGGATCAGTCATGCTGCTGCTGTTCTTGATGCTGGTGGCATTTCTTGGGCTGCGCGTTGCCCTGCGTTGCCGCAGCAATCAGACGAGACTCACCGCCATTGGCTGCACCACCCTCTTGATCGGCCAATCCTTGATGAATCTTGCCGTTGCTTCTGGTGCCATGCCGACAACGGGGCTGCCATTACCGATGGTGAGTTACGGCGGCAACTCTCTGCTCTCCAGCCTTCTGGTGGCAGGCCTTCTGATCCGCTGTTCGCTTGAATCCACCAGTCTCGTGGGAGGACGCCGACCGAGGCGAGCCAACGAGCGCTCCAATCAGCACCTGGCGCCAAGTCGATAGGGTGATCCATCAAGCGCACTCCGGATGCTCCGGCAGCGACCATTCACGTTTCCCTCCTGGCGATTGCTTCCCTGGATCTGTCGGATCTGGCGCGCAGCAGTGAGCAGCTGCTCACCCAGGCGCTCAATCAGCCCGGTCCCCTCACCATCGGGCTTGTCTTTGCGGGCGGTGCTCTCACCAGCCTGGGGCCTTGTTCGCTCTCCTTGCTTCCGGTGACCCTTGCCTATCTTGCTGGCTTCAAGGGCCAGCAGCCAGGCTGGCAACGCAGCCTGCTGTTTTGCTCGGGCATCGTGGGTGCCTTGGTCGTGCTGGGCAGCCTCAGCGGACTTGTGGGCCGCATCTATGGCCAGGTACCGGATGTGGTGCCAAGCCTCGTCGGCCTGCTGGCGGTGGTGATGGGACTCAATTTGCTTGGCCTGGTGCGGCTCCCCCTTCCTTCAGGCCCGGATCCAATGCGCTGGACTGAGCGAGTGCCAGCCCCCCTGGCACCGATCGCAGCCGGACTCGCCTTCGGCTTAGCAGCGTCGCCCTGTACAACGCCTGTGCTGGCGGTGTTGCTGGGCTGGATTGCCACAAGCGGCAGACCACTCGTGGGCGTGCTGCTCCTCACAAGCTTCGGGGTCGGCCAAGTGCTGCCCTTGCTGGTCGCCGGCAGTGCTGCCGCCAGTGTGCCCAAGCTGCTGGCATTGAGACCGATCGGCCGATGGGTTCCACCCATCAGTGGTGTGGTGTTGATCTGCACTGGCATGCTCACCCTTCTGGCCCGCTGGAGCTGATCGATGACACCGCTCCGACGCCTCGCAGCCCTGCTCTCCGACCTGCGGCTGGCCATCCTTCTCCTTTTGCTCATTGCCAGCGCTAGCGCCATCGGCACCATCCTTCCCCAGGGGGAAGACCCTGCTCTCTATCTGGAGCGATTCAATGCCGACCCTTGGCTGGGAGTGATCAACGGCGAGCGCATGCTGCAATTGCAGCTGGATCATGTCTATTCGAGTGGTTGGTTCCTAGGCCTCCTTGGCTGGCTCGGTGTGGCGCTCATGCTCTGCAGCTGGCGGCGTCAATGGCCTGCACTGCAATCCGCCCTGCGCTGGATCGACTACCGCGAACCCCGACAACTCAGCAAAATGGCGCTCGCCGAAACGGTGAGCAGCCCTGATCCGAAGAAGGGGATCACCAATCTGGCGACCAGCTTGCGAGCGCAGGGATGGCAGGTTCAGGAACAGCAAGGTCGGCTGGCAGCCCGGCGTGGGGTGGTGGGCCGCGTAGGGCCTCTCCTGGTGCATACCGGGATGGTCCTGCTGATGCTCGGGGCGGCCTGGGGGTCCCTCGGAGGCAATCGACTGGAACGGTTTCTGGCGCCAGGCCGCAGCCTTGACCTTCTCGACAGGTCCGGTAACAGCCAGCTCACGCTCAGGCTCGATCAATTCACGATTGAACGTGACCCGGCGGGACGAACCGAACAGTTTCGTTCGCAACTCTCGCTTCAACCCCCAGGGGATCAGGAGGCGGTTTTCAAAGAAATCAGTGTCAATCACCCGCTGCGATATCGCGGCATGACCGTTTATCAAGCGGATTGGTCCCTCGCCACAATCACAGTTCAGCTGGGCCGAAGCCCCCTGCTGCAACTGCCGCTCCAGAACTTCCCTGAGCTCGGAGACCAGCTCTGGGGCCTTGTCCTACCAACCCGCCCCGATGGGAGCGAACCTGTGCTCCTGACCTTAGGGAGCGAAGCCGGGCCGGTTCAGGTGTTCGGGGAGGGCGGCGAGCTGATCACCAACCTGCGCCCAGGTGGTTCCTCCGTCGAAGTCAATGGCCTGCCCTTGAGGGTGGTCGAGGTGATGCCCGCGAGCGGACTTTTGCTGAAGCGCGACCCTGGGGTGCCTCTGGTTTACTCCGGCTTCGCCATCACCCTTCTGGGGGGGGGGCTGAGCCTGGTAGCCACCCGTCAACTTTGGGCCGTGGAAGACCCCAAGCATCAGAAATTACATATCGCCGGACTTTGCAACCGCAATCTGAGCGGCTTTGCGCAGGAGTTCCCCACTTTGCTTAGCAGGGCTGACGAAATCCGTGCGTGACACGCACAACCGTGTGCACATTGCCTCTGGGATTGAAATCGGCTTCGAGCTGCATCCACACCGGCTCACAGGCCACCACAAGATCATCCAGGATCCGATTGGCTACTTCCTCATGGGAAATCGTCCGGTTGCGGTAACTATTGATATAGAGCTTGATCGCCTTGAGCTCAACCACTTTCGGCCCCGGTTGATAGAGCAACCGGAGCACAGCGAAATCGGGATACCCCGAAAACGGACACAGGCAGGTGAACTCTGGCAGTTCGATCGAGACCTCGTAGGGCCGTCCTGGGCGAGGGTTCTCAAAGCAGATCAGTTCTGCATCGGCAATCGACCTCTCCCCATATAGAGGCGTGCGCGTGGCATCAGGGGCGACTTCGCTCACAGGTCGGCAACAGACAAGTCGAACACTAAGGCTCAGGGCAAGCCCACCGCCACCACATTCCTTCAGGAAATATCCATGAAGGAATGATCAAATGTTCACCATGAACAGCGGCATCTCGATAAAATGATAATGAAGGACAAAACGTTGAGCTCCAGCGGTGCTTTGCACCGACCCACCAGCAGGAAGTAGCCAGTCCGCAAGGCGAAGCAACGCTCCTTCTATCGAAGCGGACCCGGCCAAAGCCGGGACAAGGTTCATCCCTTCGAGTTGCCCACCATGACCATTCAACTGCGCACCTATCGCGGGATCCAGTACGACCCCAGCAAGCACGAACAGGCCAGCAGAGCCAAGGTTGATCACACCTACCGTGGCCTGCACTACGAAGCTCCTCTGCGACACGACGCTGCAGCGCCCGATCCACACGTAGAGCTCCATTACCGAGGCAGCGTGTATCACCATCGCCGCCAAGAGGCCCAGAGCAGCTTGGACTCCTGAATCAGTAGCAGCCAGCACAATCCTCTCTCCGAGGCTGAGTCCTAATGGGCGAAACCTCAGAGAGACCTTTTCAATTCATCCTGCAATATCTTCCGGTGCAGGCTCTACCGAAAGCAGGCCTTTTCTGACACACTTTTAACACTCGAAATTATCGATCGCCGTCCATGAAAAAAGTCGAGGCCATCATTCGCCCCTTCAAGCTTGAGGACGTCAAACTCGCCCTAGTCAACGCCGGCATCGTTGGCATGACTGTGAGCGAAGTACGCGGCTTCGGACGCCAGAAAGGCCAGGTGGAGCGCTACCGCGGATCTGAATTCACCGTTGAATTCCTACAGAAACTGAAGATCGAGGTTGTGATCGATGACAGCAATGTTGAGGCCGTCGTGAACGCCATCGCTGAGGCCGCCAAAACAGGAGAGATCGGCGACGGCAAGATCTTCATTTCCCCAGTCGACAGCGTGTTGAGAATCCGCACGGGTGAGCGCGACGGCACCGCTCTCTGACGACAGGTCCACCCGCTCGGATGACTTCATTCAGCCTTCGCCAGGGTGGTAGTCACCACTCTGGCGATGTCTGTGTCATCGACCTCGGTCACAGCTTGACCCTTGCGTGAACCAGACAACCAGACCAGATCCGGGCGCCCGGCGCGCAACCAGAGCAGATATTCGTGATTGCCGGCCGGTCCGGTAATGGGCGAGCCAACGAGTCCGTAAGCCTGCCAAGCGAGACCAGATGCAGCCTGAATCACTCCACGCAAAGCATCGCGATGGGCCCCAGGATCTCTGACGACTCCTCCCTTCCCCACCCGTTCACGACCCACTTCAAACTGGGGTTTCACCAGCAGCACGGCTTCCGCTTCCGAAGGGGCAAGCAAGGCCTGAATCGCTGGCATCACCAGACCTAGCGAAATGAAAGAGACATCCGCTACCGCAAAGTCGGGGCGGGGATCATCAGGTCCATACATCTCTTCGGGGGTGAGCCTGCGCAGATTGGTGCGTTCTCGCAGCACCACCCTGGGGTCGGTGCGCAGGCTCCAGGCCGTCTGGCCATAGCCCACATCAATTCCATAGACCCGACGCGCACCGTGCTGCAAAAGGCAATCGGTGAATCCACCGGTAGAGATCCCACCATCCAGACAAACGCGACCCTCAACTGTCAGAGGAAACACCTCGAGCCCCTTCAGCAATTTCTCTCCTCCACGGGAGACAAAACGTGGGGGTTGCTCCACAGTCACCGTGAGATCCATGGCCACCTGCTGGCCAGGCTTATCCAGCAGCAGCCCGCTTCCATCACGAACCTTGCCAGCACGAATCAACAGCTGAGCCTGCTGCCTGGTTGGCACCAGGCCCAGCGTCAGCAAATGCTGGTCCAAACGGGTCTTGTGTGCCATTTCGTCATAAAAGCAGAGGGGAAAACCGAACAAATCCGGGGGGTAAGTCCAAAGCCTGGATGACCTCCGGGAAGATCAACCCAATCCGCCCATCGGGACGTGTCAGCTAGTCAGCCTCCCCGCAGCCATCGCCACGGCCGAAACCGGGCTGAACGCGTTCTCAGCGCCGTCTCCCCAGCTCCAAAGCACGATGTGTTCGAACTGCTGCACCCCGGTAGTTTCGTGACCCTCGATAACCATCCCTCAGACCTTCCTCCCTTTCAGGTCATCCACTGCCGTGGCGGTCGTTGCCTAGTGCGGCAGCAGGCCTGGGGCCAGCATGTGCAGTGGGAAGTGGAGCACCAGCGGCTGCATTCAGCCTGAAGGCAGGGCCATACATTGGTGACGTCGTTGCCACGCGCTGGCCTTGATCGAGAGATACACCCTGCCCGAAATGGGCAACCTCTGGACTGATAAAGCCAAATACCAGAGCTGGCTCGACGTTGAAGTGGCCGCTTGTGAAGCGAACTGCAGCCTTGGACGCGTGCCTGAGGACGCGATGGAGGAGATCAGGACCAAGGCCGCCTTCGAGCCGGAGCGGATCCTCGAGATCGAGGCGGAGGTTCGTCACGATGTGATTGCCTTCCTCACGAATGTGAACGAGCACGTGGGTGATGCAGGACGCTTCATTCATGTCGGCATGACCAGCAGCGACGTGCTGGATACCGGCGTTGCCTTGCAGCTCAAGGCATCGGTTGGCTTGCTGCGAAAGGAACTCGCCGATCTGGATCAGGCGATCGCCAAGCTGGCGATCGCCCACAAGGCCACCGTGATGATCGGTCGCTCCCACGCCATTCATGGCGAACCGATCACCTTTGGTTTCAAACTGGCTGGCTGGCTAGCGGAGACCCGCCGCAACGCAGAGCGGCTTGAGCGACTTGAGCGTGATGTGGCCGTCGGCCAGATCAGCGGTGCCATGGGCACCTACGCCAATACCGACCCTGAAGTGGAGCGCCTGACTTGCGAGCGGCTGGACCTCACCCCAGACACCGCCAGCACTCAGGTGATCTCACGCGATCGCCATGCCGATTACGTGCAGACACTCGCACTGGTGGGAGCGTCTCTCGACCGATTCGCCACCGAGATCCGCAACCTGCAACGCACTGACGTGCTTGAGGTGGAGGAGAGCTTCGCCAAGGGACAGAAAGGCAGTTCAGCCATGCCTCACAAGCGCAATCCGATCCGCAGCGAGCGGATCAGCGGTCTGGCGCGCGTACTGCGCAGCTACGTGGTGGCAGCACTGGAAAACGTGGCGCTCTGGCATGAACGCGACATCAGCCACAGTTCCACCGAGCGCATGATGCTGCCCGACTGCTCTGTCACCCTTCACTTCATGCTGAGAGAGATGACCGCCGTCATCTCCCAACTGGGGGTGTATCCCGACAACATGCGCCGCAATATGAACGTCTACGGCGGCGTGGTGTTTAGCCAGCGAGTCCTACTTGGATTAGTCGATGCCGGCATGAGCCGTGAGGATGCCTACCGGGTCGTGCAACGCAACGCCCATACGGCCTGGAACACCGACGGTGGTGATTTCCGCGGCAATTTAGAAGCCGACCCCGATGTGACCAACAAGCTCAATCCCGAACAACTGGCGGCCTGCTTCAGCACCGATCTACACCAGGCCAACCTAGGGGTGATCTGGTCACGCCTGGGGCTCTGATCACCCGCTCAGCCGATGTTCTGGACCCCCTATGCCGACTGGATTTACGTGGTCGTGAGCCTGTCAGGCTTAGCGGCTGTGACCTGGCTGGTGCTGCGACCTAGACCAGACAGCTGAAGACAGCTGACCAACACCAGAGTCGGTCATCCAAGCCCTGCTGGCAGGATGAAGACGTGTGCAAGTGCGTCGCAGCGGGGCGAGACGAACTGATGGTGGCAGCGACACGGGTCGAAACCGACAGCATGGGGCCTGTTGAGGTGCCTGCTGAAGCCCTATGGGGCGCTCAAACCCAACGGTCTCTGCAGAACTTCGACATTGCAGCCGACAGGATGCCAACTGAGCTGATCCATGCCCTGGCAAGGATCAAGCAGGTGGCAGCCATCGTCAACACCAAACTTGGTGTCCTGGACGAAGCGAAACGCGATTTGATTGTTGACGCTGCTGCCTCCATTGCAGAAGGCCAACACGACGATCAATTTCCTCTTCGGGTCTGGCAGACCGGCAGCGGGACCCAGACCAACATGAACCTCAACGAGGTGATCAGCAATCTGGCAGCACGCAGCTCAGGAGAAGAGCTCGGCAGCCATCAACCAGTCCATCCCAATGACCACGTCAACAAGTCGCAATCGACCAACGACGCCTTCCCAGCAGCGATTCACGTCGCCGCAGCTGATGGGATCTGCCACCGTCTATTACCTGAACTACAACGGCTGAGCCAAACCTTTGCGGCCAAAGCTGAGGCCTGGGGAAGCATCGTGAAAATCGGCCGCACGCACCTCCAGGACGCGGTACCTCTCACCTTGGGGCAAGAGGCCTCCGCATGGCGAGATCAGATCAACACTGCGTCTGTGCGCATCAACGCCAGCCTGAAGGAAGTGCTGTTGCTGCCGCTCGGGGGCACCGCCGTAGGCACAGGCCTCAATGCCCCCGATGGCTATGCGGACCAAGCCGCCGCGGAATTAGCCCGCCTGATGGGGTTGCCTTTCAGCTCCGCACCGAACAAATTCGCCGTGATGGCGAGCCATGACGGCCTGGTCAACGCCATGGGGCAACTCCGACTGCTGGCTGTGAGCCTGCTCAAGATCGCCAACGACATCCGCCTGCTTGCCTGCGGACCCCGCGCCGGCCTGGCGGAACTGCATCTCCCAGAGAACGAGCCCGGGAGCTCGATCATGCCTGGCAAGGTGAACCCCACGCAGTGTGAAGCCATGGCGATGGTATGCACCCAGGTGATCGGTCTGGATGCAGCCGTGGCCATGGCAGGCGCCGGTGGCCATCTACAAATGAACGTCTACAAACCACTGATCGGCTTCAACCTGCTGCAGGCCATCACGTTGCTAACGGATGCCAGCCGCTGCTTCCGGGTCGCGATGGTGGAAGGGATCACGCCCAACAACACCCGAATCCAGCGCGACGTTGAGCAGTCGCTGATGCTGGTGACCCCCTTGGCACCGGTGATTGGCTACGACAAAGCCAGCGCTATCGCTAAATATGCCCATGAACAGGGCTCAAGTTTGCGCGATGCAGCCCTAGAGCTCGGCTATGTCAGCGCCGAAGACTTCGATCGCATCGTCGATCCGGCCGCCATGACCATCCCCCACGGCTAAGGGGAAAGCTGGTCAAGCTGCCCGTTCAGTCGCAGGATTGAGTCCCTCACCAGTCTTGAGCAGATCCTCGGCTTCAGCCACCGGGAAGCGGTTGATCGCCCTCAGCGCCTGACGGGCATGACTGCGCAGCTGCTCGCTGATCGCTTCGCAGTAGGGCACCTGGGCCAAAAGATCCACCGTTCGCCGCATGATTCGCACCACATCGCCCTCATCCAAGGAGGTGTTAGCGATGAGGTCATTCCAGGCGCAGCCATTGGCCCACGCCTCGACCAGCCCCATCAGCTCGGGCTCCCACCACACAGGCACCACCACGTTGGAGCGTTCCTGGGCCCGCAACAGTTCGCGGCGAAGTCCCATCAGATCATGCAAAGCCTCCTCAGCTCGCGGCGGGGGCGGGAAACCACTCCATAGATCCGGCCGGTTCACTTCAGTGCTGATCGCCTCGAACACTGCTGCCAACTCTTGTGGCGGCAGATCATCCAGATGGCCGCTCATCAAGGCCAGACCAAGCCAGAGCTCGTTATCACCCCGAAGGGCTGCAACGGTACGGCCAATCTCCGTGGGCTGAAGATCGTCAAGACAACCAAAGTGCTGAAGGATCTCGATCAGGGCCAGGAAGGTGTCCCAATGGCGATTGGCCCGATGATGCAAGAGCTGCTGGCGTTCGCCGATCTCGATCTCTAGCTCTTCCATACGCCGCCGATGCTTCTTGAGCTGACGCCGATCACCCCAGCGGTGAGCGGGATGGGCCTCCAGATCCTCCTCCAACTCCTTCACCAGCCTGGCCTGGGAAAGCACCTCACCAGCCAGGTCGTATTGGGGCGTTGTCATGTCATGGCGTTGGGCCATATGCGCCACTGCCAGAGCAAGACCACCGCTCTGCTGGTCACCATGACGCAACTCGCCAGCTCGATGGAGGTCGAGAGCGGTGACACTGTCCACCTGGAGGCAGCTGAGCTCTGCATGCAGACTCACGACCGCCTGACAGGGCAGCAACAGCCAGACATTGTCGTGCGTCAGGCAGAGCAGCAATGGAAACTGACCCGGGCCATCGAGCTTGTCAACAATCACCGCTGGGGTGACACCACCGCGCAGTTGTGGGGCCTTCAGACTCACCAGCGTTCCGGTACTGGCGAACTGAAGCGCCAGGGTGAGTTCATTGGCCAAGGTTTCCTCAGCCTGCTGCTGCAGGATGCGCAGCAGTCTCCTCTCCTCGCGCAGGCGTCCACGCCGTTTCTCATAATCCTCGAAGTCTTCCCAAGGCACATCTCCTGACGTGCCCTGGAGTTGGCCGAGCTGAAGACGCAACTGATTGAGGATCTCCTCCTCCTCCACCAAGTCGAGGCTTGCCAGATAGCGCCCGAAGCTGCGCTCGACCAACTCCCGCGCCTTCGAGAGGTCATGGCGAGCAAGCAGATTGAGCACCATGCCATAGCTGGGAGTGAACTGACTCACCAGCGGATCCGCAGGGCTGGTGGCCAACTGCCCCGCCTCGCGGACCCCCTCAAAGCGGCTCTGCACAGTGACCACATACCCCTTGGAGTCGAGACCACGGCGCCCCGCACGACCGGCCATCTGTAGAAATTCACTGGCCATCAAGGGGCGATGGCCCCGTTCTGTGCGCTTCGACAATGAAGCGATCACAGTGCTCCTGGCAGGCATATTGATGCCGGCAGCCAGGGTTTCGGTAGCAAAAACCACCTTCACCAATCCCTGCTGAAACAGCTCTTCAATCAACTCTTTCCAAGCCGGAAGCACACCGGCATGGTGTGCAGCAATCCCTCTCAGTAGGGCATCGGCATGGAGCCCGTCACGGACGGCTTCCGGGTTGGCAAGGGTATAGGCCCGCAAACGCGCAGCGATCCGGGCTTGTTCTTCTGTCGAGACGAGGCACTGCACGCCGAGATCACGAACAGCCTTATCGCATCCGCGCCGGCTGAAGATGAAATAGATCGCCGGAAGCATGTCCCGCTCTGCCATCTGGGCCACCACGAAACTGATCGGTGGCGGTTCTGGCTGCGGTGGTTTTGGGGAGCGACCCTTGCGCTTGTGACCTTTGGGAGCACGCCACACCTTGCAGTTGGGATGCAAACCATTACCGGCTTCATTCAGCAAAGGATGCAATCCCTTGGCACTGCAGAAGCTGAACTGCAGCGGCACCGGACGGAAATCGCTCAAGACGAGCCTTGTCGGCCCGTGAACACGCTCAATCCAATCGGTGAGTTGACCTGCGTTGGCGACCGTGGCTGACAGCGCCACCAACTGGACCGATGGCGGGCAATGAATGATCGATTCCTCCCAAACGGTGCCGCGCTGAGAGTCATTCATGTAATGGCACTCGTCGAGGACCACAGCCTCAACATCAGCAAGGGGATCGTTGCCCTTGTCCACTTCCGCATAGAGCATGTTGCGGAAGATCTCGGTTGTCATCACCACGACCCTGGCGTCGCGATTGACGCTCAAATCACCGGTCATCAGGCCAACATTGTCTTGACCGAACTGCTCGCGGAAATCCCGTAATTTCTGATTGGACAGTGCTTTTAAAGGGGTGGTGTAAAACACCTTCTGACCGTGCGCGATGGCGCGGTGAATGGCATATTCACCCACCAAGGTCTTTCCTGAGCCTGTGGGAGCACTCACCACGACCGACTGTCCCTGATTGAGGGCATCGATCGCTTCAAGCTGGAAGTCATCCAGTGCGAAGGAAAACAGCTGCTCGAGGTCAATCACCCCATTGATTGCAGACTGCGCAGAGGGTGAATCATGATCAGCCATGGCCAAGATCCTAGGGAGGCCATGGCCTCACACCGACAGGCGTGATCCAAAGTGAATCGATGGCCAGCATCCCGCCCGCTCGCCGCCGCAGCCTGCGCACCTGGGTGCCCAAGCCCGGATCGGATCGCCTGCGACCCTCCGGCACCCACCCATCCCATCAGGGCCTGGTTGATCTGGCGAGCAATGATTATCTCAATCTGGCCCGACATCCCCTGCTGCAACAGGCCGCCTGGCGGGCCATCAAGGATCAAGGGGTCGGCGCCGGTGGTTCGCGTCTGGTGAGCGGTAGCCGTCCGGTCCATGAGGAGCTGGAAGCCGCTCTGGGGTCCTGGTTGGGCTGGAAACGGGCCTTTCTCTTTCCCAGTGGCTTTCAAGCAAACCTGGCGGCGGTGACAGCCCTCACGGATCGACACACCACGGTGCTGGCCGACCGGCTCATCCATCACTCCCTACTGGTGGGTGTTCAAGCGAGCGGTGCCCGGCTCAAGCGGTTCGCCCATAACAACCTTGGAGATCTCAGTCTTCAGCTCGAGAACATTCGCAGGGCAAGGCCGTCCCAGCCGCTGCTGGTGATCACCGAAAGTCTGTTCAGCATGGAGGGAACCAGCCCGGATCTGGCGAGCATGGTGGCGCTCTGCTGTGCCCATGACGCAAAGCTGCTCGTCGATGAAGCACACGCCCTCGGAATCCTTGGGCCCAATGGAGAAGGACTGGCGGCAACCATTGCAACGCCCAGTGATCACATCCATCACGGCGTCACGATGGTGAGCGGCACCTTCGGCAAGGCATTCGGCAGTGGCGGCGCCTTTCTCGCTTGTGATGACGAAGTGGGAGATCAACTGCTGCAAAGCAGCGGCGCATTCCGCTACACCACAGCCCTAGCCCCCCCCCTGGCAGCTGCAGCCCTGGCGGCCCTCCAACTCATCCAGGCTCACCCCCACTGGGGCAGGGAGTTGGTGGAGCGTGCTGAGCACTGGCGCGATCGCATCGCGACTGCGGGCTGGCCAAGGCCAAGGGGGCGTGGCCCGATCCTGCCGTTGCTTGTGGGCGATGACCAAACCGCCCTGAATCTGCAGCAACAACTGGAGCAGGCAGGCCTACTCAGCATTGCCATCCGTCCCCCCACGGTGCCGGAGGGCAGTGCAAGGCTGCGCCTAGTGCTGCATCGGCAGCAGAGTGATGACACCTTGGAACTCTTGCTGCACTGCCTGGCGAAGGCTCAATGACCGCTACCCCATGACCGCAATCACACTGCGATGAAACAAGTCATCGCCATGCATGGTTGGAGCGGCGACAGCCGTGTATGGCGCCCTTGGCAGCGCCGCTTCCAACACCATGGGTGGACGTGGCAAAACGGAGAGAGGGGGTACGGGTCACGTCCACCCTTCATGCCCACCTGGAGCAGCGATCGCAGTCCGGTCCAACAACAGCGCCGCGTGATCATCGGCCACTCTCTTGGTCCCCATCTGCTGCCCGAACCGGTGCTCAGAGCGTCAACCGACGTGGTGCTGCTGGCCTGCTTCAGCCGTTTTGTGCCTGTAGGGCGAGCCGGACGAGCCCTGCATACCGGGCTGATCGGCATGGGCCACTGCATCGGCACAGACCAAGAAAGGACCATGCTTCACACCTTTCTCAACCGGGCTGCAGCCCCTGAATCTGCAAGCGGGCTACCAGCAAACCCTGTACACGACGGGCTTTCGACTGCAGGCAGACAACGACTGCGTGCGGATCTCACACAGCTCCGTGACACCGCATCGCTTCCCTCTGGTCTTCCCACCGGTGCCAGGGTGCTGGTGGTGAATGCGGGCGCAGACGCGATTGTGGTGGCCGAAGCACGCCGGCAATTGCTGGAAGATCTCCAGCACCATCTCCAACACAAACCCAGCATCTGGACTCTGGAGGGCAGTGGCCATGCCTTGCTCGTACCCGATCTGCTGTTGCGCGTGCAGGAATGGCTTGAACACTCCGGAACAGCACCATGACCTCCACCATCTCTGAACAATCCCCCCTCCAGCTGGTGGTCTGTGGGACAGACACCGATGTCGGCAAGACGGTGGTTAGTGCCTTGTTGGTGCAGGGGCTGGGGGCGAGCTACTGGAAACCGGTGCAAAGTGGTCTGAGCGAAGGCAGTGACCGTCAGCAGGTGATCAAGCTGCTGAACCTGCCCGAGCAGCGCTGGATCCCGGAGGCCTACGTGTTCCAAGCGCCCGTCTCGCCTCACTGGGCGGCGGAACGCGAAAGCAAACGGATCAATCCCGCCCATCTCCGTCTCCCATCTGTGACCTCACCACTTGTCGTGGAATGTGCGGGAGGGCTGCTGGTGCCACTCACGCGCGACTGGTTGCAAATCGATCAGCTAGAACGCTGGCGACTGCCCATCGTGCTGGTGGCCCACAGCGGCCTGGGCACCCTCAATCACACCCTGCTCAGCCTCGAGGCCTTAAAGCGCCGGGACCTTCCCGTGCTGGGACTGATCCTGAATGGCCCCTGTCATGCCGACAACCCACGCACCCTGGAGCAGCTGGGGAAGGTGCCGGTCCTCGCACAGCTGCCACCCCTGAATCCACTGAATGCAGAGACCCTGCAACGTGAGTGGCAACAGCAGAATCTCGGCCCTAAGTTCAAAGCAGTACTCACCCAAGCAAGCAACTGAGCATGAGCCGCCGACAGACATGGGCAACCCTTGCAGTCATCCTGCTCTGCGGAGGCATCCTTGTTCTGTTCACTGATGTGGAGTTGAATCTGGTGCGCTGGGTCAACTGCGGGCCTCTCTCCACCGGAGCAGAAGAGCGCAGTGAAGTCTGTCGCTAATGCAGCCCAAAGAATTGGGGATCCCAAAGGCCACCTTGTGACCCATTCATGCTCATCAAAGCGAGCTGGTTGGAGGATCAACGGCTGCGCTTGAGACTGTTGGTGGCAAGCCATCAGGGACCTGCCCGCATGGCAGCCTCAACATCCAATCGGGACAGTCCGTAGGGGAAGCTGCGTTGGCAGGGCCTGCCAGTGTGTTCCCAGGTCACCAGAAGGTCTTCCTGGTCCAAACGGATCTGAGCGGACCATGTGGGTTGTTGCCAATGCCAGAGGCAAGGGTCTGACTCCGTGCGAACGGCACCGAGTTCGTTGAGCCATTCTTCAAGTGAGCGGAGTGAATGGCGATTGAGTGGTGTCTGGCCCGGTGGCAGTGGGGTCATCGCTGCGAACCTTGATCAAAGGCTGAGCCAAAGTCTGATCTGCCACCAACCAACTGGGTTGCACCTGGAGTTCCAAGCCTCGGGCCCAGGCGCCACCGATGCCCAGCAACAGGCAGAAGATCAGAGCCAGCAGCAACAGCAACAGTGCCCACCATTCCCCCCCGGAAAGAGGGCGACGTTCCCCGACACGACCCCAACCATCCGAATTAGCGAGAGGTGTCGCTTGAGCTTTCTCGGCTGCTTGCTGCTGTTGAAGGCACTGCTGCTGCAAGGACGCGTCATAGGCAGCCCGCCGGGTGGGATCCTGCAACTGGTCATAGGCTTCGCGCAACAGCCTGAACTGTCGCGCCGCCTCAGCGGCTGGAAGGCTGGTGGTATCAGGATGGAGCGCCTTGCTGCGGCTGCGGAAGGCCTGACGCAGTGTGTGGCTATCAGCTCCTGGCCCTACCCCAAGACGTTCGTAATGAGTCGGTGGGGTGCTCACACTCCGATCTGCAGAGGCCACATCGAAGCGGGAGGCCAAGCGTCATCCTAGGAAGACTTGTCCTTCGCGCTCCATGCCGTCCACGTCCCTTTTTAGTGTTCCTGGTCCTGAACTTTGGAACGCCTTGGGCTGGGCTCCAAACGAGGTGCAGCTCCTCCAGTTCCAGACCTTGCAGAGCGAACTTCTGAGCTGGAATTCCCGCGTCAACCTGACACGGCTATTGGAGGGAGAAGACTTTTGGGTGTCGCAGATCATTGACAGTCTCTGGCCCCTGCATCAGGAACTGGAAACTGCGACAGCTCCTCGCCGCTGTATCGATGTGGGCACCGGTGGAGGCTTCCCTGGGCTAGCAGTCGCCATTGCCCTGCCGGGGGCCCAACTCACTCTGGTGGATTCGGTCGGCCGAAAAACCACCGCAGTCCTGGCCATGGCAGAGGCGATTGGCATCAAAGACAGAGTCACCGTTCGTACCGAGCGCGTGGAGCTGACAGGCCGCGATCCTTCCTGCCGCGGCCACTTTGACCTGGCCATGGCTCGTGCCGTAGCGGCGGCCCCTGTGGTGGCCGAATATCTGGTGCCACTGCTGCGCAACGAGGGCGAGGCACTCCTGTATCGCGGCCGCTGGAGCGTTAACGATCAGCAGGAGCTGGAACAAGCCTTGGCCCCCCTCAAAGCTCGGATCAGAGCGCGTGATGCTCTGGAACTGCCAGCGGGAAAAGGCATGCGCCATCTTTTGCGCCTGCAAGCGACCGGCCCCTGTCCCAAAACCTATCCCCGGGCTGTGGGACTGCCTGCCAAGCTCCCCCTTGGCGCCAACAGCGGTTGAAGACGGGAAGGGCAATGCATCAGATCTGCGCCAGACGCTGCTGCGCGCATCCGCCGACCCGTTGCCGTAACCCCCGCAACAGGGTTGGGATCTGATCAGCCCAGGGGCTCTTCGTGAGTGCAGCTCTTAAGCAGGCTTCACTCACATCCCGATCGAGCAGATCGGCATTCGCCCCAGGGAACCAATGGGATCCCTGACCCAACAGGCCGTAGCGGGCCTTGGCATAGCCCTCTAAGCCCCAGGCCTCTACCAAACCGTGCAACCAGAGCAACACAGGCAGGTTGATCTCGCCAGGTGTGTCTTCCCAACTCGGCAATCCGGCTTGCCAGGTCTCACACCAGGCATCTCCGAGAGCCATGCGGGCTGCAGATTGGAGCCGCTCAATGATCGGCAGGATCAAAGCAGGAGCCTGATCAAGCAAGGCAACCGCCTCTAGATGCAAATCAAGATCGCTTGGTTGGGAAGGGCCAACGCTGATCGTATGCACCCTGGGATCACTGAGACAAAAAAGATCGTTGAAGACGATCGGATGCAAGGGTGCGCAAAGCTCCACCAACCTGGGCGAGGGAGTATGCAGATGCCCGCCCTTATCGGTAGGGCTGATGATGAAAACACCCATGTCATGGCGCCTCGCAGCCGTGAGGGCCAGATCGTTGTCCTGGCGTATGAAGTACCAGTGCAAATTGACGTAATCAAAACGATCGGTGGCGATCGCCTTCAGGATCAGGTCCGTTGGACCGTGGGTGGAGAAACCCACATGACCGATGCGGTTCTCGCTTTGCCAGCGCCGCACCACCTCCAGACAGCCCCCTGACCGAATGGTCCAGTCGAGATGCTCTGACAGGTTGATTCCATGAATCGCCAGCAGATCAAGACGGGCCCCACCAAGCCGCTCCACACTGAGCTCAAGCTCTCGTTCAAACACAGCCGGGTCTTCACGGGGTGGCACCTTGGTCTGGAGAAGGCGTTGCGGATCACAAGCCTTCGGCAACGCCCAGCCGATCTGGCGCTCGGAACTGCCGTAATGCCTGGCGGTTTCCACATGGTGAAAACCGCAATCCACGGCTTTCTGCAGCGTGGCTTCAACCGTCTTCTGTGACTCAGGCTTGATCTCTTCTGCAGGGAGATCGGTCCAGCTCTGCTGAAAGCGCATGCCCCCGAGCGAAAGCACCGGGATTGATAACTCCGTGCGCCCAAAACGCCGGGTGGGCAAGCCGGCCGCCATCAGAACTTTTGCCGGCGGTGCCGTGAGGGAGAGGGCAAACCCAAAGGCAACATCTCCATGCCCTCAAGACGCTCGCGGAGACCATCAAGCTCCTCAAAGCCGACCCAATGAATGCAATCCACCGGGCAAGTCTCGATCGCCTCTTGGATGCAGGATGTGCTGTCGCCATCCTGACGAATCGCCCGAGAACGCCCCAGGCTTGGTTCAATCACAAAGGTGTTGGAAGCCACGTGAGAGCAGTAACGACAGCCGATACAAACTGCCTCATCCACCCAAACAGCTTGTTCTCTCAGAGCACCGCCGAGAACAGGCTCTGATCCAGTCGGACCATCGGACTCAACAGCCGAGGCCCTGTAGGCGACAGAAGGGTCAAAAGGAAAGGTCACGCAACAGTCGGAACCAGGAATTAAGCATCCCAGCGCGTCACAACAAGCTCGATTGATCCATCCTGACAATCACGTTGTTCAGCGACTTCAAACCCTTCTTGAGCGCTTGCTTTCAAAACAGTATTGAACGCATAGCGCTGAGTGAGTTTGGACAGAAAACGCTCGATCGGCACTTGTTGTCTCCAGAGATCGAGATCGGTGACCAATTCATAGGCGCCGGTTTCTGCATTCCAGCGAAAGCCAAGATCCCCACCATCGCTCATCGCCACTGCCAGTTCGGCTTCCACTGTCTGACCGCGATAGCCGCGCACCACTCTTGATCCCTCCTCTGGGGAATAGCCAAGATCACGCAGGGCCGCGACCAGAGGCTCACGTTGACGGAGCTCGGTTTTGACAGTGCTGAAGTGAGACATCAGAGATGTTTAACGGACAGGGGCTGGGATTGCTCAGAAGGTGTGGTGTAGGCCTCAGATGTGGCCTCTCGCCGTTCGACGGAGCCTAAAGCGGTCTCCAGCCGTTCGGTGAGTCCCAGGCAAGCCTCTCCCTGAAGACCTTCAACCCGTTCCTCGACGCGACCATCGGGGCGGATCCGAAAGCGGAGTGTGCGCTGGGGCATGCACCTCAGTCAATGTTCGGCAGATGCTAAGCAACGTTGCCAAAGGCTGGGGTTTATCTGTTACAGCTCGGCCACAGAGTGGTTGAAGTCGTGATCAGACGCGATCAGACGATGCTTTACGCCAGAAGCCCCTCGTCCACCAACGTCTGCACCCGTTCCAGCAAGTCAGGCTGATCAAGCTGCTCCAACGCAGCTCGAGCTTCATCGCGCACAGAGGCTTCAGGGTCGTGCACCAAGGCTTGAACAAATGCCTCCATCACCTGCTCGCGGCGCGGCGCCTCCAATTGATCGATCAACTGGCCAAGTGACCAGATGCAGTTACTACGTACCACCGGCTCACTATCGATCCCGAGGCTGACCAACAGCTCGGAGGCAACAAGATCAGCCTTGGCCGCTGAGACCATCCCCGCTTCTGCCAACGAAACGGATGCCCACAGACGCACGGCCGCGATATCGGTTTGGAGGGCACGAACCAGGGGGTTGAGCACAGGAGCATCGGCATGGTTGCCCAGACTCCAAACCACTGCCTTGCGCACGTAGCCGTTGGAGTCGGACTGCAGAAGATTCAGAAGAGGCTCTACGGCCACTGGAGATGGATTCCGTCCAAGGGCATACACCGCACTCATCCTCAACACAGGACACATCTCCTGAAGCAGAGGGAGAAGCTGTGGCACTGCACGAGGGTCTCGGTATTCACAGAACACCCTCAATCCCTGCAAACGATCCTCATGACTACCCAGCAACCACTTCAGGCCTGCGTCACACTCTCGTGCCGCTACGAGTGCCTCATCTTCACTTTCCTCGCAGGCGATCTCATCAAGAGGATCACCAAGCAGCTCGGCGGCAAGCTCCCTCTCAAGCACCTCAGGGTCAATGGCGAGATCGGCCAACCCCTCGTCTCCTGACTGGTTTTCAAGATCACTCATGATGCTGATCGTAAAGGCAGCTGGATGGCATGAATCAGCCGATGGGGGCAGGGGCGAGCATGTCGCCTGGCAACCAGATCCGGGCACTAACGGCCACGAGGGCTAAGGCGAAGAGCAGCACAATCAGCGCCGGCAGAAGAGTGGAACGGAAGAACTGCAACTTGAAGAGGCTTTCACTCCATTCTGAAACCTGTTTAACCGGGGCGGGACCGTAGCCCATACGTTTTGAGCAGAGGCAAACCGCAGAGCACTGCCAGCGCAATCCCAAACCAACCGGTCAGAGATTGATGCAGCAAGAAAGCCCCTGAGCCAATCAGGGCACCGAAAAGCACACCACTACTGAGCAGGAATCGTCGAATCAGTTCGTCAAGAGGATCGACGACATCCACATCAAATCGCTGGCGCCATCGTCTCCAACCCGGCCCGGGAGGCTGCACCTTGCGGACAAAACGCTCGATCACATCGGGCGATTCAGGCGGCGTCATCAGCATCACCAGAACCCAAACCATCGCCGTAATGCCTGTGGTGACCATCAGGCGCTCGCCGTAATCGTCAATCTTCAGCGGAGGGATCCAAACCAAGCGATCCAGCAGCGGATCTAATTTTCCGGACGTACTCAGGCCCACAACGAAGCCACAAATCATGGCCGCCAACTCAGCGGCTGCATTGATGCGCCACCAGAACCAACGCAGGATAAGGACTGCGCCTGAACCCGTTCCGATCACAATGACCAAGCGAAAAATGTCGCCAACGCTCTGAGCCAACATGGCCACAACAACCCCGCAGACGAGCAACAACACACTGATGATCTGCCCCACCAGCAGCAATTCCCTCTGGCTGGCCTTGGGATGCACAAAGCGCTGATAGAGGTCATGGGTGAGATAGCTGGCACCCCAGTTCACCGAGGTACTCACGGTGCTCATGAAGGCCGCCACTAGCGACACAACCACCAGGCCCAGAACCACCGGAGGTAGATAACGCACAGCCAAGATCGGATAACTGAGCTCCCAGTCACCACCAGGTGGGAGCAGCACCAGGGCAGCAAGAGCCACCACCACCCACAACCAGCTACGCAACAAATAATTGACGACGAGAAACACCCAGCCGGCCAACTGGGCCTGACGCTCATCTCGGGTCGCCAGCATGCGCTGAATAAATTCACCGCCACCATCACTGCGACGAAAGCTCCACCACTGCACCGTCAGATAGGCCAAGAAGGTGGCAACACTGATTTGGGCTCCGCCAATCCACCTCACGCCCATCCCAGCTGAAGCCGACCAGTTGAAGCCCCCCTCCTTCCAGGGCCATATCCCGCTGAAATCCCCTTCCCAGCGCCATGGCACCAGCGAGAGCAGTTCCGGTCGACCGAGATCGTTGATCTGGGTGAGCATCGCCTCCATGCCTCCGGCGGCATGCACCGCAGCCCAGGCCACGGCCAGAGCACCAAGCATGGCCAGCACCAGCTGCACAAAATCGGTGACCACAACCGCCCACAGCCCGCCAGCAACTGTGTAAATAAGCACCAGCACCGCCACGACTGCGAGCAACAACACAGTGTCAGAGAGGCCAAGGGTGACGATGCCGGAGCCAACCTTTCCCTGAAATTCGAAGACCGTTTGGTTCGAAACGAGACCGAGGGCCTCCACCACCTTGCGCATGGCCAGGAAGGCGTAGCCGATGCCGATGCAGTTCACCGGAAGAGCCAGCAGAAAGGCCTTGGTCCCCCGCAGCCAGGCGGCGGTTGCTCCGCCGTAACGCAGCTCCGTGAAGGCAGCGTCGGTCATCACGCCACTACGGCGCCACAAGGGTGCAAACACCACAGCCATCGCCACATGAGCTAGACCAAAACCCCACCATTGCCAGTTCCCTGCCAGGCCTTGAGTTCCAACCAAACCAGCGACATAGAGAGGCGTATCAATGGAGAAGGTGGTCGCCGCCATCGACGCACCCGCTAGCCAGCCACTGAGGCTGCGACCGGCAACGAAGTAATCGTCTTCACTGCGGTTACGGCGTGACAACCACAGACCCAGCACCAGCGTGCCAAGCATGTAGACAGCAAGAATCAGCCAGTCGACTCCGGTCATGGCTCGATACAGGTGGAGGCAGTCTCCCTTAGATCGTGGGTTCTGACCTGTTTTGTCTCCGCAATTGACCACAGGCGGCGTTCTGATCCAGTCCGCGGCTGGCCCGCAGGCTGACGGCCACGCCACGCCGCTCCAGAACCCGGCGGAAACCAGCAATCCGCTCTGATGAGGGTCTCTGGAATTCCTCCTCCTCGATCGGGTTGTAGGCGATCAGGTTCACATGGCTCTGAAACCCCCCAACCCGATCGGCCAGCTCCTCAGCATGGGCTGGATGGTCATTGAGGCCGCCCAGAAGGATGTATTCGAAGCTCACCCGCCGGCCCGTGATCGCCAGATAGTGACGACAGTCGTCGAGCAGCTCGTCATAGGGATAAGCGTGAGCGGTAGGAATTAACTCCTCGCGCAGCTGCTGGTTGGGGGCATGCAGACTCACCGCCAAAGTGAACTGGGCGCGGCCAAGTTTCTCCATGGCCAGTTCCGCCAGCTTGGGCAAGGTGCGGGGCACCCCCACGGTGCTCACGGTGATCCTGCGCAGGCCAATGCCGAGATCGTCGTTGAAGCAACGAATCGCCTCCAAGACCGCCTCGATGTTGAGTAGCGGCTCGCCCATGCCCATGAACACAACATGGGAAGGGCGGCGATCCATCACCTCGCGGATACTGAGCACCTGATCAACGATTTCGTGAGTTGCCAGCGAACGTTGAAGACCGCCTTTTCCTGTGGCACAGAACCGACAGGCCATCGGACATCCCACCTGACTCGAGACACACACCGTGAGCCGCTGATCTGTAGGGATGCCAACCGTTTCGATCGTCTCGGCATCATCGGTACCGAGCAGCAACTTGGTGGTGGCATCACTCGCCACAGACCGCAGTTGCTCATGGAGGCGTCCAACCACCACGCCCTGATCTTGCAATGCCGCACGCCAAGCCTTAGGCAGCACGGTGATCGCATTCAGATCACGAGCCCCTTTGCCATACAGCCAATCATGCAGTTGACGACCGCGAAAGGCCGCCTGCCCCTGGGCCACAGCCCACTGCTCAAGCTCAGCAGCACTGCACCCGAGCAGAGCAGAGCTCACCAGGAAATCACGCCGTGACCGAGCTTGTATTCAAGGGCCAGCAAGGCGATAAAGCCGAGCATGGCCACGCGACCATTGAACTTTTCGGTATGGGTGTGGAAGCCATACCGAGGCAACTTGCGTTTGGGGATCAGTGTGGGATCAAGCATGACCGGGACACATGGGACAAGTCAGTCTGGAGTGGAGGAAGCCACTGCTGTGAAGGTTGAGCAGAGACTCACTCATCGCTGAGAAGACCTTCTTCTTGAAGCCCTTCCACAGCTTCAGCATCCACCACCTGCTCTTCCTTCAGCTCGTTGTCGGCGTCAGGACGGGCAAAGGCAGCAAGGCTGCTCTTGTCCTCGATGCCATGACGGGTACGAGTGGCGGACAGATCGGCATCACTGGGATCATCAAGAACTGCAGTCGCCTTGGCGGCATCGGCGGCAGGCATGTCAACGGTGTAGTCGGGGCGAAGGTTTTGCATCCGGCGATACCCAGCCGGGTCTTCCGACAGGATGTCGGGATGGGGCCCGGCTTCTGCACGCAGCTCCTCTTCGAAACCGCTGAAGCCAGTTCCTGCAGGGATCAAGCGTCCGATGATCACGTTCTCCTTGAGACCCCGCAACCAATCACTCTTCCCTTCAATCGCCGCTTCAGTCAACACGCGAGTGGTCTCCTGGAAGGAGGCCGCGGAGATGAAGCTATCGGTGTTGAGAGAAGCCTTGGTGATGCCCAGCAGCACTGGGGTGAACTCAGCGGGGGCACCACCTGTGATCGACATGGCCTGGTTCGTGTCCTCGACCTGACGTAACTCGATCAACTCCCCAGGCAGCAGGGTGGTGTCGCCAGCGTCCTCAATTCTCACCTTGCTCGTCATCTGACGGACAATCACTTCAATGTGCTTGTCATCAATGGAGACGCCCTGAGACTTGTAGACGTTCTGCACTTCATTCACCAGACGGTGCTGAAGCTTGGCGATCGCCTCTTGGGCTGCATCCATCAGTGGCTTGCGAGAGCGCAGATCCTCGAAGATGCACTCCAGAAGTTCATGCGGATTGATCGGGCCATCAGTGAGCAGCTCACCGGCATGGACTTGCTGTCCATCGCTGACCATGACGTTGCGGCCCAGAAGGATCGGATATTCAGCCACGGCATCGTCGGCTTCAATCACCGTGACCGTGGTGGTCTCGTCATCTTCACCCTGCTTGATCTCAACGACGCCGGGCTTCTTGCAGAGGATCGTCGATTCCCGCGGACGCCGGGCTTCTAGCAATTCTTCAATTCGAGGTAGACCCTGAACGATGTCACCGGTCTTCTGTCGCTCAAACACCAGAAGAGCCAAGGCATCACCTCGTTGCACAAGGTCGCCATCGCGAACGTGGAGAACGGAGTCTGGCGAAATCATGTAGGGGCGGCCGAGACGCAGAGTGACGGAATTACCTTCCACCGCTTCGATCTCTCCACAGCAGCCGGCGGGTTGACCGGCGCAGAGCTCTTCCCCATCCACCACTCGCTCACCAACACCCACCGTCGGCTTAGCGCTGGTGGTGATTGTGGTGGTGTCTTCCTCACGCTCGACGATCAAACGGCGCACGGGCTCATCATCGAGTTCTTCAGGCATCTGGGCCACACCCTCCTGCTTGCAAAGGATCTGGGTGGTCGCAACCACATCAGCAGCCTTGATCGACTGACCATCTTCCACCTGTAATTCGGTGTGGGTCGAGCCATGGCTGGAGTCGGACATGGTGTCACGACGCACGAGGATGCTCTCAAGGATCACCAGCTGCAGACGTTCGATCGTTTTGGCTCGCTTGTCTGGCACGCGCTCCACATCAACGGTCATCTGCGGAGTGGTCTCGAAGGTTTCGAGACTGAGCTGAGTCTTCAGGAGCTCGACGCCCTCCACAGACTTGACCAACTCGTTGTCCTTGAAAGCGAGGCGCTGGGTGGCTTTCAATCCCAGATGGGGACCGTTGGGCTGCTTCACGTGACCAAGCTCAGGCAGCTGAGCTTCGTTGGGGATGGTGTACTCCTCAACGGGACGCAAGAGCAGACCTGTGCCTTCCGGCGTCTCCACGGCTTGGACATAGACCATCGCATCGCTATTGATGCCCTTCGCGATCGCCTCACCGGGATTCACCATGACACCGTCACCTTGGAAGCGCTCAAGCGCCTTCTTCTCGGTGCAGAGGTGGAAACTGCCACTGCGCACGATGATCTCGCGCAGGATGTCGTTTTTCTGGGTGACGGTGACGATGCCGGCGGTCTGACTAAAGATGTCTTTCACCACCTCGGTGCCAGCTTCGATCCACTGGCCGTCCTCGATCATCAACAAGGAGATGTCCTTGTTGATTTCATGGGTCTCTTGGGGGATCCAGAGCATGGTGCCGCCCTTGTTGACCTCGTAACCGTTTTTGGCGGAACGGGCCTTCTTAATGGCCAGACCGGTGGCGAAACGCACCAAACCGCCGGTCTGAGTCCGAAAACGATCATCAGCGAGTTCGGCCACCACTTCACCCGATCCGATTTTGCTACCGGGGATGGTGTTGAGACGGTAACGCGTGCCGTCCTTCGCCTCCAAATTCCAGATTTCTCCTGCGTGGGTGGACTCACCCAACAGCTTGAAGTCTTTGAGCGTCATCGCGGTGGTGACAATCTGCACCTCGCGAGAGTCACCGAGGGAGTCGCGCAAGCGGACATCACCGCCGAACTCACTTGCCTGGCTGGCCTCGGCAAGCACCTGGCCCTCCGTGACCGTGTCGCTCGGTTTGACCACCGGCTTGGCATTGGGGGGCAGGTTGTAAACATCACCGGCGAGAACCCACATCCGGCCGAGTCTCTGAGCCTTGCGTGTGATGTTGCCCTGACGATCAGTCACCTCTCTGGGCTGAATCGCCTGCTCATAACGCACCTGACCTGCCAGGTCGCAGATGACATCTTTGGTTGCTTTCTCAACGCTCTTCTTGACAGCGCCGGCAGAGATCTGGGCGACAGTGACGTCAGAGGCGATCTGCTGGCCGTTGTCGACAAACAACAGCGAACCGTTCGTGATTTCGATCTTCTGTGCCTTGCCCTTGCCAGACGGCTTGATCGTGAGTGTGAAATCGATCTCGGCCTGCTCAGCATTCACACCATGAGGGGTGCGGTAAAGACGCACACGCGCTTTAGGCCCAAATTCAACAGTGCCCTCAACTTTGGAGCGCACAACACCGGTTTCAGCAGTGGAGACACCACCGGTATGGAAGGTGCGCATGGTGAGCTGGGTCCCGGGCTCACCGATGGACTGAGCCGCAACGATGCCGACGGCCTCGCCCAGGTCCACAAGCTCGTTATGAGCCAGCGCCCATCCATAACACTTTCGGCAGACCGAACGGTTGGCTTCACAAGTGAGGGGAGACCGCACCATCACTGCAGGCACTTCGGCCTTCTCAAAGCGTTTTGAGAGAGGCGGATCAATTTCGGTGTTGCGCTCCGCCAGCACCTCACCCTCAGTATTAACGACCTGATCGGCGGTGAGGCGTCCAACAAGGCGACTTCCGTACTTGCCGTCCTCGGCCTTCACCATGATCGAGCGGGTGGTGCCGCAGTCGTCCTCACGGACGATCACATCCTGGGCGACGTCGACAAGACGACGGGTGAGATAGCCCGAGTCTGCGGTCCGCAGTGCCGTATCCACCAGACCCTTACGGGCGCCGTAGGAGGAGATCACATACTCGGTGACCGTTAATCCCTCCCGGAAATTAGTGCGAATCGGAAGGTCAATGATCTCGCCCTGGGGATTGGCCATCAGGCCACGCATGCCCACCAGCTGACGCACCTGCGACATATTGCCGCGAGCACCTGAGTTGGCCATCATCCAGACCGAGTTGAGCGGATCGTTCTGGTTGAAGTTCTTCTTGACTGCATCGACCAGACGCTCATTCGTCTCGGTCCAGGTGTCGATCACTTTGGTATGACGTTCCACCTCGGTGATCTCGCCAAGGCGATACGACTCCTCGGTGGCCGTGATCAGTTCTTCCGCCTGCCCGAGTAGATCCTGCTTGGCTTCCGGCACCTTGAGGTCATCCACCGAAATGGACACAGCCGCCTGGGTGGCATACCTAAAACCCAAATCCTTGAGCTGGTCAGCCATCACTGACGTGGCTGCTGTGCCGTGGTGCTTATAAGCCCAGGCGACCAGCTGTTTGAGGCCCTTCTTGTCCACCACCCGATTGCGAAAGGGTGGTGGAGTCTTGGCAAGAGCCCTGCTGGCTGCAGCAGCGGCAGCGGCCTTGGCAGCCTTGGCCTTGGCAGCCTTAGAGCCCTTGGCGGATTTGCGGGATTTGGAAGGAGTGGAGGTCATGGCAGCGATCAGTCAGTCGTTCAGAAAAGGGGAAATAACGGGATCAATTCAGGCGTCAGGTGGCTGCCACCGAATCAATGATCGTGTGATTCATGACGACACGGCCCACTGTTGTGAGGATGTAGCGACTGATCAGCGCTCCGTCCTCATCGAAACGATCTCGGCGATAGGTCCACTGTTCGAGGCGGGTTCCATCGCTGAGAGTCTCGGACTTGATCGGTTGATCCAGTTCTTCCTCATCGTCGACTTCACCGTTGAAACGGACCCATACCCACTGATGCAGGCTGAGGCGATTGTCCGCGTGAGCACGGATCACATCTTCTAGATCGGAGAAGGTGCAGGAGCGATCGCCGAAGTCCACGGTCTTGGCATCGGGCTGGAGAGCTGTGAGGTAGTAAGCACCAAGCACCATGTCTTGGGAAGGAGTGATGATCGGCTCCCCGGTAGCAGGCGAAAGGATGTTGTTGCTCGCCAGCATCAGCATGCGAGCTTCCGTCTGCGCTTCAATCGCCAAGGGCACGTGCACTGCCATCTGGTCACCGTCGAAGTCGGCGTTGAAAGCCGGACAAACCAAGGGGTGGAGCTGGATGGCCCGACCATCAACAAGCTTCGGTTCAAAGGCTTGGATGCCGAGACGGTGCAGGGTTGGAGCACGGTTGAGCAGGATCGGGTGACCATCGATCACTTCCTGCAGCACCTGCATCACCTCATCATCCGCACGCTGGATGAGCTTTTTAGCTGCCTTGATGTTGTTGACGATGTTTTGGCGGATCAGGCGATGGATCACAAACGGCTGGAACAGCTCGATTGCCATCTCCTTGGGTAGGCCGCACTGATGCATCTTCAGCTTCGGTCCAACCACGATCACAGAACGACCGGAGTAATCAACCCGCTTACCAAGCAGGTTCTGACGGAAACGACCCTGCTTACCTTCAATGATGTCGCTCAGTGATTTGAGCGGACGATTATTCGCACCGACCACGGTGCGGCCACGACGCCCATTGTCGATCAGTGCATCGACGGCCTCCTGCAACATCCGCTTCTCGTTGCGGACGATAATTTCAGGGGCAAGGATCTCCTGCAGGCGAGCCAACCGGTTGTTCCGGTTGATCACACGGCGGTAAAGGTCATTGAGATCCGAGGTCGCAAAACGACCGCCATCGAGCTGCACCATCGGACGCAGATCGGGGGGGATCACGGGGATCACATCCAGCACCATCCACTCGGGACGAGCATTGGTCGCGATGAAGTTGTCGATCACGCGCAGGCGCTTGATCAACTTGGCGCGTTTCTGGCCCTTACTGCCGGCGATCTCCTCACGCAGCTGCTCGGCCACCTCCTGAAGGTTGAGGTCTTCCAGCAACTGCTTGAGAGCCTCAGCGCCGATGCCCACCACCGGCTCATTCTCGATCTCGGAATCCTCTGCATAGATCTCGTCTTCGATCTCCAGCCACTCATCCTCAGTGAGCAGCTGCTTGTACTTCAGATCCTTGTGATCGCCAGCATCAAGAACGGTGTAGCAGTTGAAGTAGACGATCTGCTCGACATCACGCAGTGGCATGTCAAGCAGGATCGCCACGTAACTGGGAATGCCCTTGAGGTACCAGACATGGGATACGGGAGCTGCCAGCTTGATAAAGCCCATGCGATGGCGTCGCACCCGGCTCTCCGTGACCTCCACACCACAGCGTTCACAAACAATGCCGCGATGACGCACCCGCTTGTACTTGCCGCAATGGCACTCCCAATCCTTTGAGGGACCGAAGATCTTCTCGCAAAACAGCCCGTCCATCTCGGGCTTCAGCGTGCGGTAATTGATGGTCTCAGGCTTGGTGACCTCTCCCACCACCTGTCCATTGGGGAGGGTGCGCTGACCCCACTCCATCACCCGGTCAGGGGATGCAAGTGTGATCTTGACGTAATCGAAGTGATTTTCAGTGCGGAGATTGCTGTTGCTCATTGACGGTTAGGGAAAGAAGGAAAGAGTTGTTGGTTCGATCGTTGATCCGTCAGTCCTCGTCGTAATCCGCGACGCCAAGGGATTCGTAGGTGGGCCTGCTTGGTGTGCTCCGGCGGGGGTTCACGTCCTGCATCAGATCCACTTCCTTACCTTCATCTGTGAAGACAGCAATATCAAGGCCGAGCGACTGCAGTTCGCGCATCAGCACCTTGAAAGACTCAGGGGTACCGGGACGAGGGATTGGCTTGCCCTTGACGATGGCGTTGAGGGCCTCATTGCGCCCCTGCATGTCGTCCGACTTGACAGTGAGTAGTTCCTGCAGGGTGTAGGCGGCTCCATAGGCTTCAAGAGCCCAAACTTCCATCTCACCCAGACGCTGACCACCTTGCTGCGCCTTGCCGCCGAGGGGCTGCTGGGTCACCAAGGAGTAAGGACCGGTTGAGCGAGCGTGAATCTTGTCATCGACCAGGTGAACAAGCTTGAGGAAGTGGGAGTAACCCACAGCAACAGGCTGATCAAAAGGCTCGCCGGTGCGGCCATCAGTCAAAAGGAGCTTGCCAGGGGAATCAGGGTTGTAGATCCAGTCCTTACCGGGCTGACTTGCCGCTTCCTTCAGGAAAGCTTCGACGGTCTGCTGGGACTTCTCAGCGCCGTACATCTCGTCGAAGGGCACAATTTTGACGCGGCAATCAAGGTTTGATGCAGCCCAGCCCATGAGCAACTCAAACACCTGACCCACATTCATCCGGCTCGGCACACCCAGAGGATTGAGGACGATATCGATGGGGGTTCCATCCGGCAGATAAGGCATATCTTCGCGGGGAAGGATGCGGCTAATAATTCCCTTGTTGCCGTGGCGACCGGCCATCTTGTCGCCGACCTGAATCTTGCGTCGTTGAGCGACATAAACGCGCACCACCATGTTGGCGCCAGGCGGCAGCTCATCACCCTGTTCACGCGTATAGATCCGCACGTCCACCACACGTCCACGCTCAGTGCTTGGCACCCTCAGTGAGTTGTCGCGCACATCTCGGGCCTTTTCGCCGAAGATCGCTCGCAGCAGTTTCTCCTCAGGGGGTTGGTCGGACTCCCCTTTGGGAGTCACCTTGCCCACCAAGATATCTCCGCTTTCAACGAAGGCACCAATCCGAATGATGCCCATCTCATCAAGGTTGCCGAGGCTTTCTTCCGCAACGTTGGGGATCTCGCGGGTGATTTCTTCGGGGCCAAGTTTGGTCTGACGGGCTTCAATCTCGTACTTCTCGATATGCACCGAGGTATAGAGATCGTCGTTGACCAAACGCTCACTAACAAGGATTGCATCCTCGTAGTTGTAGCCCTCCCAAGGCATGTAAGCGATCAGCACATTCTGGCCGAGTGCAATTTCACCCCCCTCGCAAGCCGAGCCATCAGCCAACACCTGGCCAACGATGACTGGATCTCCCTGACGAACAATTGGGCGCTGGTTCAGACACGTGTCCTGATTTGAGCGCTGGTACTTCTGCAAGAAGTGGGTGTGATCCACCCCCTCTTCGTCCCGCACAACAATCGCCGTGGCATCCACGAAGGTGACGGTTCCATTGACACGCGAGATCGGCACCATGCCGGAGTCACGGGCCACTTGGGTCTCGAGTCCCGTACCCACGAGAGGACGCTCAGGGCGCAGCAGTGGCACAGCCTGACGTTGCATGTTGGAGCCCATCAAGGCTCGGTTGGCATCGTCGTGCTCCAGGAAAGGGATGAGCGACGTTGCCACAGAGATCACCTGCACAGGTGAGAGCTGAACGTAGTCAACCTGCTCTGGAGGGACCTTCTCGAAGTCTTGGCGGTAACGAACGGGGATCAAATCGGCGAGGATCCGACCGTCGGCATCAGTGGCCACGTCTCCAGGAGCAACCCGGCACTCGTCTTCAAGGTCAGCAGACAGGTAGATCGGGTCACCCTTCTTGAGCACCACACCGTTCTCAACCTTCCAGAACGGCGTTTCGATGAAGCCGTACTCATTCACCCGGGCATGGGTCGCCAGGGAGTTGATCAGACCTGCGTTCGGTCCCTCGGGCGTCTCGATTGGACAGAGACGGCCGTAATGGGAAGGATGAATATCGCGGACAGCGAAGCCAGCACGTTCGCGAGTCAGACCGCCTGGACCAAGCGCACTGATCCGACGCTTGTGCGTGAGCTCAGCAAGGGGGTTGGTCTGATCCATGAACTGGCTCAGCTGGCTGGAGCCGAAAAACTCCTTGATCGCCGCCACCAAGGGCTTGGGATTGACGAGCTGGGCCGGAGTGAGCGAATCCGTCTCACCGACGGTCATGCGCTCTTTAATGATTCGCTCCAGGCGATTGAGGCCAACACGCACCTGGTTCTGAAGCAGCTCACCAACAGAGCGGACCCGACGATTCCCTAGATGATCGATGTCATCAAGACTGGCTCCGCCAACGTCGAGTTCAAGATTGATTAGGTAGTCAAGGGTTGAGAGCACATCCTCATGGGTGAGGGTGCGCACGGCATCGGGGATCGTGAGCCGCAGCTTCTTGTTGATCTTGTAGCGGCCGACACGGCCCAGGTCGTAGCGCTTGGGATCGAAAAAGCGCGTCTGGAGCAACTGCTGACCACCGCTGACTGAAGGCGGCTCACCCGGACGCAGCTTTTTGTAGAGCTCCAACAGCGCCTGGTCTTCGGAGCTGATGCCCTCATCATTCGCAGCCTCGATCGACTTGCGGTAGTACTCGGGGTGCCGGAGCTTGTCGATGACGTCGTTATCCGACAGTCCCATCGCACGCATCAAGACGTGCGCATTGATCTTGCGGGTCTTATCAACCCGCACGTGCAACAAGTCGTTCTTATCGGTTTCAAACTTCAGCCAAGCTCCCCGGTTGGGAATGACGCTGGCGTTGTAAGTGCGGCGGCCGTTCTTGTCCTGTTCGTCTTTGAAATAAACACCAGGACTCCGCACGATCTGGTTCACGATCACGCGCTCGGCGCCGTTGATGATGAACGTGCCGCGCTCAGTCATCAGGGGGAGCTCACCAATGAACACCTCCTGTTCCTTGATCTCCCCTGTCTCCTTATTCACCAGACGGCAGGTGACATACATCTGGGAGGCAAAGGTGGCATCCCGCCGCTTCGCCTCTTCCACATCGTGACGAGGACGCTTCAATCGGTATTCACTACCGACGAAATGCAGCTCGAGCTTTCCGGTGTAATCGGTGATCGGGGAGAAACTCTCCAGCTCCTCGATCAGGCCTTTGTCAAGAAACCACTTAAAGCTTGCCCGCTGCACCTCTACCAGATCGGGCAGGTAGGTGGCGGTCTTGGCGACCTGAATCGCGCTGCTGCTCATGCGGAGACCTGCAGATGTGAAGTGGGGGACAAAAGGCCTGAACGTTGGATCGTCATGACCGCGAAACCATCGATGCCCAGCCAACGAAAGCCGTCCCCCTCAACGGAGAACGGCTACCGCAGCTGGGCTTTCAGAGATCTCGGGACAGAACGGCAGACGTCGTCAATGCACCGGAAGGAAATGGACGCTTCTGGGAGCTCAGGCGCAGATCATGCACCCGGGCCAGGCCAATGAACCATCTTACACTTCAGGGTGTTGCGTCGAACCCCTTCCGGGTTGACAGGTTTTGATTCGGGGATCAAGGCAGCCCGAACAGACGCCGAGCATTAGCGGTGCTTGTCGTCGCCACCTCGTCAAGGCTCTGACCTCGCAGCTCCGCCACTCTGGCCGCCACAGCCGTGACATAGGAAGGCTCGTTGCGCTTGCCACGACGGGGCACTGGAGCAAGGAAAGGACAATCGGTTTCTACCAAGAAACGGTCTTGCGGCACCCGGCGAGCACATTCATGGGTTTCGGCTGCTTTGGCAAAGGTCACCGTGCCGCTGAAACTGATATAGAGGCCCAAGTCCAGAAACGCCTCCATCTCATCAGGGGTTCCACCCCAGCAATGCATCACACCAGCTGGGCATCGCCCCTCAGACCGACGAGAACGCAGTTCCTCGAGCATGGGCTCTGCAGCATCCCGGCAGTGAATGATCACGGGCTTATCAAGCTCCACCGCCAGATCCAACTGAGGCCTCAGGACATCCAACTGCTCAGAAAGGTTTTTATCGCGAAACAGATCTAGGCCCAGTTCGCCAATGGCCACCACTCTGTTGTCGTCCAGGGCAGCCTGTCGCAACACCACTGCAGTGCTGTCCTGCCAGTGCTCGGTATCGAGCGGGTGCACTCCGACGGAGTAACGCATCTCAGGGAAGCGATCGGCAAGGGCACGGATCGCAGGGATCTCAGCCGGCTCGACGCATGCATGCAAAAGAGAGACAACACCGGCTTGCCTCCAACGGCTGGCAACAGCCTCAAGATCGTCTTCAAAGTTCCGAAAAACGATGTGACAGTGGCTGTCAATCAGTGTGGGAGACGTCACCAGGACCTGAAACGCGCCTTCAGGTCCATTCTGCAGGTCACCCGCAACCCCGAGGCGTAGCTTCAGGCCGCGGTGGCCGGTTCAATCGCCTTCTTCACAGCAGCGCTGAGACGCGACTTCTGATGGGCTCCATTGTTGCGATGCAGCACACCGACCTTGACGGCCTTATCGATCTTGCTGAAAGCAGCCTTCATGCTGGCCTGAACCGTGGCCTTGGCGTCATCGCCTGGCTCGGATGAATAGGCGTCGCAAGCGCTGAAGCAACGCTTCATCAAGGTACGCAGCGCAGACTTGTAAGTCTTGTTTTGGACACGGTTGCGCTCCGCAATCTGAACGCGCTTCTTCGATGACTTGTTATTAGCCACTGAGTCGGATACTGGTTCGACAATCCAACACCATAACCCAGCGAGCGCACGCTTACCCCACCTCCGGCAAGGGAGCTGAAGGGACCTAGCTTGAAGCGGCAGTCGCCCTCCAGCCCGCCGATGACAGCGTCGAGCAGTCAGTCATCAGCGCCCTCTTTGCTGCGTTGCCTCCGTGACGTGGGCGCAGCGGAGCAAGTACTCGACCAACTGGCCAATCGCACAACCGGCGACACACAACAGCAGGCGCAGGCCACGGTGAACGGCATTCTCACTCAGGTGCGCCAGCAAGGGGATCGCGCCCTAATCGAACTGACGCAGCGATTCGACCACTTCCGCCCCGAACCACTGCAAGTGGCTCCAACGCAGTTAGAGCAAGCCTGGACAAACACCAGCAACGATCTGCGCGATGCCCTGGAGCTCGCCCATCGGCGCATTCAGGATTTCCATCAGCGGCAGAAGCCCAAGGATCTAGAGATTGAAGGCGTTCACGGCGAGCGGCTTGGTCGACGGTGGCGACCGGTCTTGCGTGCCGGCCTCTATGTGCCGGGCGGGAGGGCCGCCTACCCCAGCACGGTGCTGATGAATGCCGTACCGGCCCGCGCTGCAGGTGTGGACAGGATCGTGATGGTGACACCCGCCGGACCGGATGGTGAAGTGAATCAAACCGTGCTCGCAGCGGCCCATCTCGCTGGAGTGCATGAGGTGTATCGCATCGGCGGAGCCCAGGCGATTGCCGCCCTGGCCTTCGGCACTGAAACAGTGCCCCGAGTGGATGTGATCTCCGGTCCGGGCAACATCTTCGTCACGCTTGCCAAGAAAGCGGTGGTGGGCCAGGTGGGAATCGATTCCCTTGCAGGCCCCAGCGAAGTCCTGGTCATTGCTGACCACACCGCCAGGGTGGAGCAGGTCGCCGCTGATCTCTTAGCCCAGGCCGAACACGACCCCCTTGCCGCAGCGATCCTTCTCACCACTGAGCAAACCTTGGCCGATGCCCTCCCTTCCGAACTTGAACGACAACTGGAGGGGCACCCCCGCGAACGGATTTGTCGTCAATCCCTCCAAGACTGGGGGGTGATTGTCGTGTGCGACAACCTCGAAACCTGCGCAGGCCTCAGTGATCGCTTCGCCCCAGAACATTTGGAACTGCTAGTGGAACGGCCCCAACACCTTGCCGATCGCATCCTGAATGCAGGAGCTATTTTCATTGGCCCCTGGTCACCGGAAGCGGTCGGGGATTACCTCGCAGGCCCCAATCACACGCTGCCGACATGCGGCACGGCCAGGTTCAGTGGTGCGCTCAGCGTTGAGACGTTCATGCGCCACACCTCTCTGATTGCCTTTAACCGGGCTGCCCTTGAAGCAACGGGACGAGCAGTTGAAGAGCTCGCCCGCAGTGAAGGGCTTCACAGCCATGCCAATTCAGTGCATCTCAGGTTGAGCTGAGCGTCTCAGGATCCGCGTTCGAGGCTGCGCACCCCGGCCACATCTCCATTGACCTCGCCCACCAGCACCTCGTCCGCCAGATTGACGAACAGCCCATTCTCGAGCACCCCGGGGAGATTGTTGAGGTCGCGCTCAAGACCAACGGGATCAACAATCCCGCCGTTGAACTTCACATCGAGGACCAGATTTCCCTGATCGGTCACAACAGGGCCAGCCTTGCGGGTGGCCATGCGCAGGTCCGCATTGCCACCCATCGCCTGAAGTTGGGCTTGGACCTGACGCCAGGCACCGGGCAGCACTTCGACAGGGAGGAGAAAATCGAGGTTGAGGCGATCCACCAACTTGGTGGAATCGACCACAACAACGAAACGATCGGCACGACAGGCGACCAATTTTTCCTGGACGTGGCAAGCACCGCCACCCTTGATCAGCTGAAAGGCGGCATCCACCTCGTCGGCCCCATCGATGGCCAGATCAATCCGATCGACAGCGTTGAGGCTGCGCAACGGGATGCCAAGTTCTGCTGCGAGCACCTCGCCCTGAAACGAGGTGGTGACACCAACAATGTCCTTCAGCTCACCAGTCGCAAGCTTGGCCCCGAGCCCTTGGATCATCAAAGCAGCGGTGGAACCGGAACCAAGCCCAAGCACCATGCCGTCCTTGATCTGATCCACAGCAGCGGTGGCCACCGCTTGTTTCATCTGGGTCTGAAGATCCACCGTCGTCAAGTGCAAAAAGATCGCGCGACCGTAGCAAGAGCGCTCATCCCAGGCCAGGCAGTGGAGCCGGTTTGACCGAAAGGTGCAAGACCTTATCGTTGCGAACCACCTCGAGGGCAAGGGGTGCATCAATCTCAGCACGATCCACTTGACTGAGCAGCGACTGGGGATCGACCACGGCTGTCTCACCGGCCGTGATCACCACATCACCACGCCTTAAGCCAGCTTTCTGGGCAGGACTATCAGGCAGAACGGTCTGAACCAATGCACCAGATCGTTCCGGCAACTGCACCAGAGCATTCGGATCCTGGTTGTGTTCACGGGCGATCCGTGCCGTGAGAGGCACCAGCTGCAAACCCAAATAAGGATGGACCACCTGACCATCAGCCACCAGCTGATCAGCCACCCTGCGGGCCAGGTTGATGGGGATGGCGAAACCGAGTCCGGCACCGGGGCCGGAACGCACAAGGGTATTGATGCCAATCACTTGCCCCCTGGCATTGACCAACGGCCCCCCTGAATTTCCTGGATTGATGGCTGCGTCGGTCTGAATCAAGTCCAAACGCTTATCAGAAAAACCGAGGCTGCTGATATTGCGGTGCAGGCTGCTGACGATGCCAAGCGTCACCGTTCGCTCAAGCCCATAAGGAGTCCCGAGTGCAATCGCCCAATCGCCAACTTCCAAGGCTTCCGAATCTCCCAGGGGGGCCACCTCAGGCGAAGGGCCTTGCTGAAGACGCACCAAGGCGAGATCCGTCACTGGATCGGTACCGACAACCAATCCGTCGCGCTGATCACCATCAGCAAGGGTCACCGTGACCTCATCCACTCGCTCAACCACATGGGCATTCGTGAGGATCAGACCATCAGCAGCAATCAGCACTCCGGAGCCCTGACCACGTTCATGCTCCATTCCCCCCGGTTCACCCAGTAGGTCTCGAAGCAGGGGATCAATCAGAGTGGGGTCATAGGGCTGACGCTCCACGGTGCGTTCCGTGTCGATACGCACCACGGACGGTGCCACTTGGCGAACGGCCTTGGCGACGAAGCTATGGGGACTGTCGGGGGTCGCCTGCACCGAGGGAGGGAAGACCAACAAAACAGCGGCCATGAGGGAGAAGAGCAATGCCACTCCTTGAGAGCGCCTAAGGCGATTCATGGCTGCGATCACAAACGGAAAATCTCATCTGCAACTTAGGGAGCACGGTCGGGTGGTGGTGTGTGAGCCCAAGCCAGGGACGCGCAGCGGCTGCATCAAAAGCACTGGGAAGAGAAGGGCTCGATAGCGCGATGCGCATGGCATCCGTTGTTGCAACGGAGGTTTTGTCCTGCCATTAATTTGCGCCGTCATCTCAGGGACCAGACCATGACTGCCCCCACAAGCCAGCGCCTTCGCTGTGAGCTCTGTCAGGTGGAGATTGACTGCAGTAACGGGATCGATCAGGTGTTGTTCAGCCTCGGTGGAGCCGGCACCCGCAGCAAGCTTTGGGTCAGGGTTTGTCGGTACCTCAGCAACGATGAACAGAAGGCCAGCTGCATCAATCAAGATGCAACGAAGCGCGGCGAAGAACAGCCCGGCGACCGCTACGACGAAGCTCCTCCCCTTGATCTGGGCAGAGCCAATGGGGGTAGCTGATCCCTGTCGTGCACATCTGGACGTGGGCTGTGGACAGCTCTGAATGCTCAGTTCAAAGTGACAACAGCGCCTCTTTCCAGATCATGCGGCACTTCAGACATCGGCTCGCCCTTCTTTCCTCAGCAGTGGCAGTCACTCTGGTGTCAGTGCTGCCCGTTGCTGCACAAGCCTCCTGCACGTTTCTGATGCCGGTCGGCGGCAATGGCAGCGGGCCCAAACCATGGATCGTCAAGAAGAAAGTGGAGCGTCCGAAGGGATTGCTAGGCCGAGCTGTCGGTCGCACCAACTGGAACACCGATTTCGTTGTCAATCAGCCCTATCGCTCCTTCAAATTGTTCTTCACTGCCGACTCAACAGACGGCAATCCTGGAGCGTATCCAATACAGGCATTCCTCAAATTCAGCGATGGCGGCAATCTGAAGGTTGTGGATCAGACCATGCAACCGCCAACGGGGACAGGAGCCCAGTTCGGTCCGTTCACCTCTCCTTCAGGCAAAGCAGTCAGCCAGGTGAATTTTCGGATTGGAGCTAACAACGACCCTGCCGCAACCGGCTTCAGCTATCGAATCTCAGTGCAAGGCTGCAACTGATTCAGACAGCTGCGCAACCTGGCTGTCTTCCCTCGATCCACTACATTGTTCACAGGCCTGGCGAGTCCTTCTCTCCAGGAGGGTGATCTCAGTATCAGCCGTCGGGCCAGAGCCCGACATCCCAGCCCCTCGTTGCCCCATCCCCTCCTGCCAGATCTCACTTCTGTCGCAGCAAAAGCCGCTGCCGACCAAGGATTTGAGTTGGCAGATCTTCAGATGCTCACCCATCTGAGGCCGATGACGGTTCAGATTCAAATCCGCCACACCAGCGGTGACGATGTGACCCTCGACGACTGCGCTGGTTTGAGTCTTCCGATGGGCGAAGCGATCGAGGCGTCCACACTGTTAACGGAGGCCTACGTCCTGGAGATCAGCAGTCCTGGCATCGGAGATCTGCTCCAGAGCGATCGCGATTTTCAGACATTTAGGGGGTTTCCCGTCGACGTCATCTTTCTAGATAACGAGGGACAGCAACAAACCCTGGCAGGGTCTCTTCTGGAGAGGACTGATGATCACCTTGAAGTCAATATCAAGGGTCGAATCAAACGAATCCCCCGATCGAGCATCCGCTCTGTGCAGCTGACCAGCCCCACCAGCTAGTTAGAGCAGCCAATCTCTCCGGTCGTGTCTCCGACCCACCACCTTTTCTTCTTTCCTTCAGCCCTCGATGGCACTCGTTCTACTCCCCGGCCTCACCAACCTGATCGATGACATCAGCGACGAGAAAAAGCTGCCACCTCAGGTTGTCGAAGCCGCCCTGCGCGAGGCTCTACTCAAGGGCTACGAGCGCTATCGACGCACCTTGTATCTAGGGATCAATGAAGATCCATTTGACGAGGAATACTTCAGCAATTTCGATGTTGCGCTCGATCTCGATGAAGAGGGCTACCGGGTGCTGGCCAGCAAGATCATCGTTGAAGAGGTCGAAAGCGACGACCATCAGATTGCTCTCGCCGAAGTGATGCAAGTCGCCGATGACGCCCAGGCAGGCGACACGGTGGTGCTTGATGTCACTCCCGAAAAAGAGGAGTTTGGCCGAATGGCGGCGGCCACCACGAAACAGGTGCTCGCCCAAAAGCTGCGCGATCAGCAGCGCCGCATGATCCAGGAGGAATTCGCCGACCTTGAGGATCCAGTGCTGACCGCACGTGTGATCCGTTTTGAGCGCCAGTCCGTGATCATGGCAGTGAGCTCTGGGCTGGGTCGGCCCGAGGTGGAAGCGGAACTGCCCAGACGCGACCAGCTACCGAATGACAATTACAGAGCTAATGCGACCTTCAAGGTCTTCCTGAAGGAAGTCAGTGAAGTGCCGCGGCGTGGGCCTCAGCTGTTTATCAGCCGCGCCAACGCTGGCCTGGTGGTGTACTTGTTCGAAAATGAGGTACCTGAGATCCAGGAAGGATCGGTGCGCATCGTGGCTGTCGCCAGGGAAGCCAATCCCCCCTCTCGTTCGGTCGGACCGCGCACCAAGGTTGCTGTCGACAGCATCGAAAGGGAAGTCGATCCAGTTGGCGCCTGCATCGGCGCCAGGGGATCCCGCATTCAGCAGGTGGTGAATGAACTGCGCGGCGAGAAGATCGACGTGATCCGCTGGTCCTCAGATCCCGGCCAGTACATCGCCAACTCCCTCAGTCCGGCCCGTGTCGAGATGGTTCGCCTGGTCGACCCTGTTGGTCAGCATGCCCATGTGCTCGTGCCCCCCGATCAGCTCAGCCTCGCCATCGGTCGTGAAGGACAGAACGTGCGTCTTGCGGCCAGGCTCACCGGATGGAAAATCGATATCAAGAACTCACAGGAGTACGACCAAGCCAGCGAAGACGCGGTCGTCGCCGAGCTGATCTCCCAGCGAGAAGAAGAAGAGGCATTGCAGAGAGAGGCCGAGGAGCGCCTGGCTGCCGAGCAAGCGGCAAGAGCTGAGGAAGACGCCCGTCTGCGCGAGCTCTATCCCCTCCCTGAAGACGAGGAGGAGTACGGCCAAGACATGGCCGAAACGATGGAAGCCATGGACGATGCCAATGCGATGGCTGAATCGGGCGAAGCCAAGCCAACCGAGGCACCCACCGATGAGGTGGAGGGCGTCGAGGCCGAATCCGTTGAGAGCGACAACGAAGCCGTGACCGCTGACGAGGATGGAGCCCGGTGAACGAACCACGCCCTGTCCTGCGTCGCTGCGTAGCCTGTCGAAAGTTGTTGGATCGCCAACAACTCTGGCGCGTCATCCGCGACCACAGGGAGGGGGTCCTCTTAGATCGGGGGATGGGTCGCTCGGCCTACCTCTGCCCGACCGAGGCCTGCCTGGATGAGGCACGTCGCCGAAAACGTCTGAATAAGGCCCTGCGATGCCAGGTGCCCGACAGCGTTATCGCCACGTTGCAGGAGCGGCTCTCCTTTCAGAGAGACAGCCGCTGAGGCAAGATGAACATTGGCCCCAGCTTGTCTGGGGCCCCGAGGCACTCCGTGCCCGGACCGACCGGAGACCTGAATGACCAGCAGCGGCAAAGTCAGAATTTATGAGTTGTCCAAGGACCTTGGCCTGGACAACAAGGACGTGCTTGATGCCGCTGAAAAGCTGTCCATTGCGGCGAAAAGCCACAGCAGCTCCATCAGTGAGACAGAAGCAGGCAAGATCCGCGGCCTGCTCAAGAAAGGCATGCAACCAGCAGCACCAGCCAAACCACCTGCGGGCAAAGCCATCCTGTCCGTCAAAAAAGCTGAGGCTCCAGTGGCAGCACCGGCAAAATCACCGGTCAAGCCCACTGCTGCCGCACCGAGCAGACCGGTGGCAGCCAAACCATCGGCAACCACGCCGGTAGCTGCCAAAGCGCCACAACCCTCCAAAGCTTCGACTCCCTCGGCGCCTAAGCAACCTGTGGCGCGCCAATCGACAGCCAGTGCCCCGGTCAGCCGCCCAGCGCCTGCAAATCCCGCTGCGGCAGCCAAAACCCCACCGGCTCGACCGGCGGCAGCACCGGTGAGCAAGCCCACAGCACCGCAACCGCGGCCAGCAGCCCCCAGTGCAAAGCCAGTGGCAAGCAAGCCGCTCACACCAAGCCCAAGACCAGTTCAGGCCAAAGGAGGCGGAGCTCCCCGACCAGCAGCTCCACCCCCGGTCAAACGCAGCGCACCTACACCCCAACGACCGCCAGCCAGACCTGAACTGGTGGGACGGCCTCAGCCGAAACGCCCTCCTGGGCCTCCGACGCGAGCCGGCAACGGACAACGCCCTGGCGTCAGCCCACGTCCAAGTCAGGCCGGTAGCCAAAATCAGCGGCCCGCCATGCCGCAACGACCCGGGGCCCCTCAACGGCCTGGATCTCCATCTCGTCCCGGAGCCAGCAAAACTGCAGGCGGACGGCCCGGAGCAGCACGCTCGGGCGGCAACACCCTCGAATTGGTGGGTAAACCCATCCGTCGCGATGGTCAGGGAGCAGGAGGTCGCGATAGCAGTGGCCGACCGGCGCCTCCAAGTCGTCCGGGCATGCCCAGCGGCATGCGCAAGCCGATGGCGCCCGGTGAGCTCATGCAGCTGCAAAAACCGAGTGGGCGCCCTGGAGCACCGCCACCGCGCCGCGCCGATGGCTCACCGGTAACGCCTCGCACGGCAGAAGGACCGACCCGAAAGGCGGTGCCCCCAATCGCACGGCCGGCCACATCGCCATCCCCTGCAGCCGCACCCCGCCGGCCTGGTTACCGACCCGCACCTGGTGCAGGTGGTCAGCGTCGTCCCGGACGACCCGACTGGGATGACAGCGCCAAGCTGGAAGCACTGCGGAGCCGTTCTCCCCAGAAGCAGCGGCAAAAGGTCCACATCATTGGCGAAAACGATGATGCCCTGGCTGCACAGACCGGCGGCTTCGCCGGTGAGCAGCAGGCCATGGTGCTCTCTGCAAGCCTGGCTCGTCCCTCCAAGCCGAAGACACCGCACCGCTCAACGCCGAAACCGGTGGCTGCCGTCCGCAAGCGCCGCAAGGAGACAGCCCGTCAGCGTCAGCGGCGACGGGCCATGGAGCTTCGCGCTGCACGCGAGGCCAAGCAAGTCAGGCCCGAGATGATCGTTGTGCCGGAGGACAACCTCACGGTGCAGGAGCTTGCCGACATGCTCAGTGTGGAGAGCTCCGAAATCATCAAATCCCTGTTCTTCAAGGGCATCATCGCCACGGTGACCCAAAGCTTGGATATGCCGACCATCGAGGCGGTGGCCGACGAATTCGGGGTGCCGGTACTCCAGGACGATGTGGAGGAAGCCGCCAAGAAGACCGTCGAGATGATCGAGGAGAAAGACCTCGAGCATCTGATCCGCCGTCCGCCCGTGGTCACGGTGATGGGCCACGTCGACCATGGCAAGACGAGCCTGCTGGATGCGATTCGAAAAGCGCGCGTTGCTGCTGGCGAGGCAGGCGGCATCACCCAGCACATCGGCGCCTACCAAGTGGAGGTTGAACACAACAAGCAACCCCGCAAGATCACCTTCCTCGACACTCCTGGGCACGAAGCCTTTACTGCCATGCGTGCCCGTGGCACCAAGGTGACCGACGTCGCTGTTCTGGTGGTCGCTGCCGATGATGGCGTCAGGCCTCAGACACTGGAGGCCATCAGCCATGCCCGTGCTGCCGAAGTGCCGATCGTGGTTGCCATCAACAAGTGCGACAAGGAAGGTGCCTCCCCAGACCGGGTCAAACAGGAACTGTCAGATCAGAACCTGTTGGCAGAAGAATGGGGCGGCGATGTCGTGATGGTGCCCGTCAGTGCCATCAAGGGCGAAAACATCGACAAATTGCTGGAAATGATCCTGCTGGTCACCGAAGTGGAAGACCTACAGGCCAATCCCGATCGCATGGCCCGCGGCACCGTGATCGAAGCGCATCTCGACAAAGCGAAGGGTCCTGTGGCCACGCTGCTGGTTCAGAACGGCACCCTCAAAACAGGCGACGTTCTGGCCGCTGGCCCTGTGCTTGGCAAAGTCCGCGCCATGGTCGACGATGCCGGCAAGCGCATGAAGGAGGCCGGACCTTCCTTCGCCGTTGAGGCGCTTGGCTTCAGTGAAGTGCCAACAGCAGGCGATGAATTCGAGGTGTATACCGACGAAAAATCCGCCCGTGCAGTCGTGGGAGACAGGGCATCCGATGCCCGTGCCACCCGACTGGCTCAACAGATGGCCTCAAGGCGTGTATCGCTCACAGCCATGTCTGGCCAGGCAAGCGATGGCGAGCTTAAGGAGCTCAACCTCATTCTCAAGGCCGACGTCCAAGGCAGTGTGGAAGCGATTCTCGGATCGCTGGAACAGCTACCGAAGGACGAAGTCCAGGTTCGGGTTCTGCTCTCGGCACCTGGTGAAATCACGGAAACAGACGTCGATCTTGCAGCGGCCTCCGGTGCCGTGATCGTGGGTTTCAACACCTCAATGGCCTCCGGTGCGAAACGCGCCGCAGATGCCACGGGCGTTGATGTGCGCGATTACGACGTGATCTACAAACTGCTCGAGGACATTCAGCTGGCGATGGAAGGCCTCCTGGAGCCAGAGTTGGTCGAAGAGGCCTTGGGAGAAGCGGAAGTGCGTGCGGTGTTTACCATCGGCAAGAGCGCCGTGGCCGGTTGCTACATCACCACTGGCAAGCTGCAACGCAACTGCAAGGTGCGTGTCCGTCGGGGCAAAGAAGTGGTGTTCGAAGGCGACCTCGACTCCCTCCGTCGCAACAAGGACGACGTCAAGGAAGTCGCCACCGGATTCGAGTGCGGCATTGGCTGCGATCGTTTTGCTAATTGGGAGGAAGGCGACCGGATTGAAGGCTTCAAGATGGTCACCCAACGCCGCAAGCTGAGCACCTGACCGTCACCCCCTGCCCCGATCCATCGTGAGTTCTCGTCGCGAGCCCCTGTTGTGGCTTCAGTGTCTGGCCCTTGGCGCCATCCCACTGGAGCTGCTGGTGCTTCGACTTGTGCTCGCCGGCTCAGACCTGGGCCCATTCCCTGCCCTGGAAAGACTCTTGACCTGGGGCATCGGGGCTCTCGCACCAGCCTTTCTGCTCTGGCGGCGATCACCAGACTGGGGATCACTGCTCCTTCTGCGACTTCCCCTAGCCGATCGCACCAAGCGCCAGCGGCAGCTCAGCGCGGCCCAAACCACTCTCCCTTTGAAACTGCTTGGGAGTGCAGGTGTCGTGCCCTTGCTGCTGTTGTTGTGGTGGATCGATGCCTCCGCCCTGCTAGTGGCGGACTTGTCGCCGCTGCAGCACGGCAGCCGCCTGGGGAGCCTGCTGATTGCGGCGCCCCTCCTGGCTCTTCTCCTATGGCAATGGCATCAGCTGATTCAGACCAGTTGGCTACTGACCAGAGACAACGATGCCCTGGACCGCTTGACCCCACTGAGCGAAGCCGAGTTGCAACAGACAACTCTGTCATTAGGCCTGAGTCTGCTCCGGCTGCCAGACCTGGACTGGGGTCCTGAGGTCGTTGCTGATTCGCAGCCGAAAGCACCGACAACACCACCTGCAGCCAGTTCAGACGAACGGTCAGCGGTCGAATCCACCCCAACAACCACCTCCGCAACAACCACCATCGATGCAAGCGACGCCGATGGAAGTGATGTCGATGTAAGTGATGTCGATGTAAGCGACGCAGATGCAAGCGATGTCGCTGCAACCGCCGTCGATGCCAGTGGCGGCACAACAGACGATCACCAAACGCCTGAGATCCCATCAGCGGGGCAACAAGAGAGCGACGACAACGTGGAAGAGACGGCAGGGCAGGACCAGGCCCTGAAAGACAGCGAGGCTGAAGACCAGCACCAGCCTGAGGATGTCAGCGAAAAACTGGACACCCCCACCACGATCAGCGAAGACCTCTCTGCAACACGTTCCACTCCTGCGCCAGACAGCAATGACACTCCTGCAGCAGGAGCAGTGGCTTCCGATCCTGGATTAGCCGTCCTTGGAGCGATCGAACCAGAGCAGCCCTCCGAAGGTCATGACGGCCCCGATCTGGATAGCGAGGTCGGAGAGCACGACACTGTCGCCAGCGCTGACGCGAAAACTCATCACGAACAGGCCGAGGCCACCGGAGGCGAAGAGAGCGATCCAGAGCAACCGGCGCAACCCTCTCCAGGGAGTGCGTGACTCTTTAAGAAGCCTCTCCCTCAGTGCAGGATCCAACTGACCATTGGGGTTCTGACCGTTCAATCCCTTGAGGCTGCAGTCCAGAATGTTAAGTTCCAATCGACGCCGATGTAGCTCAGCTGGTAGAGCAACGCTTTCGTAAAGCGTGGGTCGCCTGTTCAAGTCAGGTCATCGGCTTAAGACTCAAACCCAGTTGCAGCAGGAGCTTTCCTCTGTCGCTGGGTTTTTATTTGCCTTGAATTTTGACGAGTTTTGGGGCTTGCTCTCACCCTGCTCTCACTATGTGGTTATGCTTGACCCACGCCTACCTGCTCTCACCCCATGGCTGACGCAGCCAAATGGATCACCAGACTTCGCAACAGCTGCCCGAAGGGCTGGTCTGTCCGCAACATGCGGGGCAAGGTCTTCCTGAGCGTTCGTTCCGGCAAGGGAGGCACCACCGCCACGACCGTGACGCTGCCAATCGCCTGGGCTGCCGACACCGTGCCCGAGACAGTGCAGCTGATCACCGAACTCCACAAGTTGGTGGGTGAGGGTTTCGACCTGCGGGATGCGGTCGCCAAATCCACTCAGCCCGCCGCGGCCACACGTCCAACAGTGACGAGCGAATGGCCAGTGCTGGTGGAAAAATTCCAGGCTGACCGCGAAGTGCTGGCACCCGTTACCGAAACCAGCTGGAAGCGCAATTACAAGCCGTTCCTTGAACGCATCGTTCTGCTGATGGGCACGTCATCGCCTCCGGCTAATGCACGGGCGCTGGCCATCCGTCTGATTGAGCCTTGGGCTGAAATGCCAACCAACAGAGGCAAGGCAATCAAGTGCCTGCGGTTGTTCCTCGAGTTCGGCGTAGAGGAATGCAACCTGCCGCCTGAAAGCTGGACGCTGACGGATCGCGCAGTAAAGCAACTCCGCGGCGCGAAAGCAGAGCGCCGCACCGTGGCGACGATCACTGACGCTGAAATCCTGCGTTTGCTGGATTCATTGGCTGACAGCGATGCAGCAAACCGCTGGAGGAATGCCATTCAGCTGATGGCGCTTTACGGCCTCAGACCAGAAGAACTGAATCACCTTGTGGTGAAGCCGCACCCGACAACAAAGCAGCCAGCGCTGTTCTGCACTTATCAGAAGGTCTGCAATCGAGTGAAGACAAAGCCGCGTTGGTTGATGCCTTTGCCGCTCACTGATGCCTTTGGCGAGCAGGTCGATTGGAACCTCGCCGGCGCAATGGCCATCGGTCAATTGCCGCTGCCGCCTTTGGCTGACAAGTACGCAGTGCGGACATTTCTTGAGCGTCAGAAGTATTGGCTTGAGCTCAAGCAGCAATATGCGGACTGCGGCGAATGGGTCCGCCCATACAGCTTCAGGAATGCTTTCTCGCTGCGTGCCCATCACTTAGGGCATCGGAATGATGTGATCTGCATGGCCATGGGCCACAGCTTGAGCACTCATGAAAGCAGTTACGAGTGGGCTCGAGATGAGTCCGTTCTGGAGCACGTCTGATCCCGACTAAATCCACCCATAGCGTCGTTCTGTGCCGGCAATGTGTTGCGCACACCGGAAATAGTGTTAGCTTGCCTACACGATGTTGGGGCTTCGAGCCCCCCTCTCTGCTCTGGCAGAGGGCCAGCGCCCACCGGGATGGCTTCCAGTGGTGAATCGGGTCGGGTTGCCGTTAATCGCTGTTCCTCTGCGATTCCTTCCCCATCCGTATGACTCGACGCTCCTCAAAGAAACCACTCGGCTCACGACGCATTCGCCTTGAGCTCCCGCCAGAGCTTCAAGGAAACGAGCGTCAGATCCGCGAATTTCTGAGCACCGCTGGCCATTCGTCAGTTGTGCCTGAGGGCTGCGTTCTCATTGTCGAAGCTCCTACTTGCGTCATGCAAGAGCACAAGCGGCGGACGATGAAAGCCATTCGGCGATCGCAGAAGTTCTGGGCTGACCAGAAACAAACCCAGGAACAAAAGCAGCAATAACGGCCTCAGCCAGTACACCCATTTACTGGCACCAATGCTTGTAAACACCCCATGGCTCCTGTCAGGAGATATGGCGTCTGAGCTCGGAATTTCCGTCCGGACGCTTCACTACTACCGAACGATTGATCAGTCCCCGTGGATTGATGGTCGGCACTACAAACGCCGCACACCGGCGGATAAATCGCCCTGGATTTGGAACGCTGAACTCACGCTCAAAGCGTGGGAAGTGGCCAAAGGAGGTGCAGCGTGAGCAGCACCACCAACGAAGCTCCATATGGGCAGATGGCCTGGGGGCTCAACCCCAGCAACCCCGCCGCTAATGAGGCTTGGCGGAAACGGATGAAACACGCCGCCAAGGTGATGAACCGCGCTTCCGATGTCTTCTATGCGGAAGCCGGCCATGACCTGCCCCTCCCCTATCAATCCCATCCAACCCACGTTCAGTTGGCCGCTGCAGCGGTTGCTGATCAGATGGCCGGCCAGGGATTGCACCCCCTCCACGATTCATTCGCGTGGGCCGTCTATGGCAGCAGCCAGGACGAAATGCGCGACCTCCAGAACACCCTCACCTCAGAGGAATGGCAGGAGGTTGATGACCTGGCGCGGGAGACCTTGGCCCAGCGAATGGTTGCAGTCCTGCTGCACAAGGCGCTGAACAACAGCGACATCCCCCTGGCCGACTTCATCGTGGAAGCGCTGGAACACACCAGCAGCGGCGAACTGGATGAGCTGGTCAAGTTGGCCACCCGGACGCATCGCAGCGAGGAGGTGCAGTCATGACGACCATGACCGACCGCAAGGCCTTGATCACCGAAGGCATGCGCGATCTGCTGATGCTGCACCGGCAACTGCAGCCAGACACTCCTGACTGGGAACGGCGCATGCCACTGATCGCCGCGTTTTCAATGCTCACCGCCAAGGGAGACGCCGGCGCAACGGATCGGATGGATTCGATGAATGGACTGCTCGATGTTCTTCAGCAGGAGGGCATCACAGCACCAGGGAGGGGCAAGTCATGACGATCCCTGATTTCTCTGTGGACAGCCGCCAGCGCCACATTGACCTGCGCATCTGCAATGAGCTGATGGAGGCCGTGGAGATGGCCAAGGTCGATGGGCGCTCTCTGGCTGGGACGGATCTGCTCTCACAAGTCGACCCGTCGATGACAGACGAGGAGTTCTGGCAATTCGTCTTCAGAGCCTGCAACCGATACAGCCGGGAGCTGGTGGGACCCTCTCTCCAGGGGGCCATCTGATGGCGAAAGACGGCTGGTTTGAGGGGGTCATATGAGACCTCTCCTCAAGATCAAGCGCCGCTTAGAGGACATCGATCGTGCCCTCGAGCGCCAGCGCACTGCGACGACAAAGCAGCTGCCTGAACTGTTGCGGCTCCGGCGGGAATGCCTGCTCGAGATACGGGATTTGGAAAGCAATTACTGGGGGCACTGATGAGCAGAAAACCCCCAAAACTGCTGTCTCATGATCAGGACGCACTGCTCAGATCCGAGCTGGTGCGTCTGGCTTCAGAGCTCCATCCGATCACCGTTCGCGGTCTCTATTACCAAGCAGTGGTGTCCGCATTACTTGATTACATCACCAAGGACAGCCTGGGCAGCCGGGTCAATTACAACCTTGTCCAAACTCGCGTCTTGAATCTGCGCAAAGCAGGAGTGATGTCCTGGGAATGGGTGGTGGATGAATCTCGAGCCAGTTATTGGCAGCCTCGCTGGGTGGATCCTTCTGGCTTTGCATGGACAGCACCGCACTACTACCGACTGGACTTCTGGCGTGAGCAGCGGATCCGGCCGTTAGTGATCGTGGAGAAGGCAGGTCAAATACCTGTTTATCTCCAGCACGCTCGGCAATTCGGCTTGGATGTGGTGGCCTGCAAGGGTTATGGCTCTGCCAGTTACTTGCGGTCAGTGGCCCTCAGCGTGGATGAGCACATCCGTGAAGGGCAAGCCATTCAGCTTCTGGTCTGCGCTGATTTCGATCCAAGCGGTGACGATTGGCCGCGGGCAGCATTGGAGGAGATCCAATCGCATGTCAGTGAGCCGGAGGCCGTAACGATGCAGCGGGTACTTGTGACCCGCGATGACCTAGACGGCTTTGGCGCACTTGTCGCGCTGCGAGGCGCCAACAAAAACGACAGCCGCACAATGAGATTTCTTGAGCGGCATGGCTTTATGCCCGAACAAGAGGTCTGTGTGGAGATGGATGCAATGAATCCAGCTGAAGCTCGGCAGCGGATTGAAGACATCGCATTAGATTTATTTGATGGCGATCTTGAAAAAGAGCGCAACATCGAATCAGAACAACGTGAGCAGATCACGATGGCTCTGAAATCACTGTCTTGACACTTTAAAGATCATGAAGCCCCCATAAGGGGGCTTTTTTGTGTGTAGAAATGCTTAAGAAAGTAATGAAGTTAGATACATCTGCCGGCAAAGAGATGCAGACGCAGGCAAAGACCGACGTGAGCCATTTTTGAATCCATGTAGTGTTCGAACGTCGTCACCCAATGACACTTGATGCCGCTCACTATTCCAGCCCCGAACTGCAACAGAGAACGCAAATGTCCTCTGACTTTGGTTCTGTCACCCGAACAAAAGGATTACATCGAGCTATATCGAAAAAGCCAAGGACTCCGCTCCATGGCTGAAGCTGCGCGACAGCTTCTGTATCTCGGAAGCCTGGCAACCGCCGAAGCTTGATCCAAAAAAAACGGCCCGCAGGACACCACTCCTCGGGCCACTGTCGAAAGCCACTGCACCAATGACTATTAGGACTTTACCCAGAACGCAGGGAGCTGATTCCCTTCTCTGCAGATGTTGTTGCGCTGCAGCGGTGCATCCAGAAGAACTGATCGATAAATTCCCAGGCCGTGCACCTATCTGGGCGCATCGTGCTGTTGATCAGATGCTCATCGCTCAGGAGCTGAGCTGACATGAGCTGGTTCTCTGAACTCGATCGTCTCCAGCCCCTCGTCGATGACCTCGCATTCCTTCCCGTCGGTTGGGGAAATGAAGGCAAAGGACCGATGCTCAATGGCTGGCAGAAACATGCTGGCTTCAGCGTTGATCAGCTGCAAACCGCTGATGGCATGCGATCCGTTGGTGCTCGCACTGGGCTGCTAACAGGGCCGCTCCTTTGCTTTGACTTCGACGGTGAAACAGCCCTCGGGCTGGGGATTTATCCATGGGAAGCCACTACCTGGCAGGTCCATCGCGATAACGATCCTTTCCGCCTGAAGGTGCTCTGCCGGCCAACGCCAGAACAGCTCGAGATGCTGCCTCAGCAACTTGATGGCACGGTCGAATTTCAGGGCAAAACGATCACCGCACCAAAGCAAGACGACGCCAAAGGCGAAGCCCTTGAGGTGTTCTTCTTTGGTGGCCGGCAAGTGATCGTCCTGGGAGAGCACCCATCGAGCGGCGGCAATTATTTCTGGCCTGCTGGGCTCGGCCCTGAAGCACTAAACGCTCCACCTGATGACTGGTGGGCTCATGCCGTCAGCATCGCGCTGAAGCAAACAGCCTTGGCTGCTTCTGGGTCTAGGCCATCAAAAACACGCAACGGCACCCGTCGACTCGATCCCTGCCCGATCTGCGGCAGACATTCGGGCCGTGGTGGTTCTGCTCTCTGGTGTGACGAGACATCCGATGGGCTGATCCTTTGCATGCCTGGATCCACCTTCAGCGCAGAGCAGTCCCATGGGCCGCTCTCGATTGGTCAGGTCGTCAACGGTTACGCGCTGGTCAAGCGCACCGGTGATGTCCTCACCTTCAAGCCTCATCAACCCCTTCCGTGCCGGCGGAAACGAAATGCCCGGAACCAACACCTCGCCCGATTGGCGGTAACTGCCTCATGACTTCCATTCCCTCCATTTCAGAAATCAACCTGGAACTTGATGAAGCCAGGGCACTCACTGAAGAAGACCTCACGCGATATTTCACCGCGCAGGTTGAACAGGCACTGCTACATGCACCTGACCCTGATTCCCCTCCGCCAGCGCCGCTAATCACCGTCAACGGCCAGACCTACCAATGGGCCGCTAACTATTACCGCTTGATTTCCACGAGCAAGCTCAAGCGAAAGATCGTCGAGATCGCACGGGTCACCAAAGTGCCGCTCAAGGATGGCGGCGAAAGCCATCCATTCATGAAGCCTCGGTTCATTACTGAAGCGCTGCAATGGATCCAGCTACGGACAGAACGCGACGCAGAAGAGCTCAACCCTGATGGCTACGTCAATTGCCGCAATGGAGTGCTGCACATTTCATGGGATGGATCCCGCCCTATCCCCACGCTGGAAATCCATGACCCGGAACAGCACCTCTTCACTGATCCCCCTGGCGTCACTTACAACGCCGAGGCCGATCTGACCTACGCCAATCAACTTCTCGAATGCTTCAGCGTTGAAGGCCGTGCCCTCTTCCTGGAGGTGGCCGGCGCAACGCTCGATGTTGATGCCGTCCGCAGTCGTGGCCATCGCATCCCCGCGACGATGCTCATCGGTACCGGCAAGAACGGCAAGGACACCATCCGCGAAGCATTGGGCCGGCTGCATGGCAGCAGTTCCGTCGCGATCCTTTCCATCAAGGATTGGCAGGGCTACGAATCAGGGTCCGGTCGAGGCCGATTCAGCGTCTCGCAACTGGATCGCGCACGACTCTCCATCGGTTCTGAGAACAGCGGCGCTTTCAAGATCGACAACCTCGAATCACTAAAGGCCGCCATCACCGGTGAGCCGATGTACGTCGAAGACAAAGGCATCAAAGGGAACTGGATCACCCCACGGGCTGCCTTCCTGTTCTTCCTGAATCAGCCGCCACTGCTTGATGGAGGCAGTGCTGCAATCGCCTCGCGCTGGGGTGTCATCAAGATGCCGCACACCTACAGCGTTCAACCCAAACCCGGTCAGAAAACAGCAGACCCACGGTTCAAACACGATCCTGATTTCTTGGCGGAGAAAGTCCTGCCAGGCCTGCTCAATCTCCTGATCCAAACCCTTGGGGATGTTGTGCAGCATGGCTTCAGCCTCGATGCAGTCAGCGATGACCTGCAAGAGCTCAGAGAAGCTACCTGCCACATTCATGGCTTCCTCCGTGATGCCGGCTATCGCGTCACCAATGACATCACCGATGAAGTCGAGGCCAAGGACATCTGGGAAGACCTGACGCGCTGGTACAAGGACAACGATTGGATGGCCATGGATCGCATTGGCGATTGGAAGTTCATCAGCACCAAAGACGGTGACGAACCAATCCGCGCTGCCCGATTGCTGCCCAAACGGCTCATGCAGCTCTATCCAGACATCAAGCCCGATAGAGCCACAACCTCCGATCGAAGAGTGCTGGTTTATGGCATCAAACGGGTGGGGGCAAACACAACTGATCTGGGGGCAAATGAATGCCCCTTCTGAAGGCAAAGGAGGCAAACCGGAGGCAAGCACGGATGCAAATGTTCAGTGATTGCAGTCGCGCGGAGGCAACGGAGGCAAATCAACTATTACGTCAGACCACAGAACTGACAATCAGGAGACCGGGGGCAAACTGCATCCGCTGCGGAGTCAAATCGGTGGCAAATCTGGTGGCAAGATCCCAGTCACACCAATACTTCGGAGGCAATGGAGCTAAACCTCTATATCTATTCAATGTTTTATTAAAAGGGGTATATAAAACGCGTGGAGAAATATCTGACCGGGGTAGGGCATTTTGCCTCCATTGCCTCCTTGCCTCCGACATAGAACCGCTAATCTTGGTTCATGAGCCAAACGGTCGTAAAACAAACGGACCCTTCAGAGGGCAAATCTGCTCCGGGGAAATACAAGCGCAAGCGGTCCCAAGAACTCATCACACGTGATATTCGGGCCTACGAACTGCACATGAATGGTTCCTCCATTCGGGCCATCGGTGATGACATCGGCGTTAAGTCCTCCCGCACTGCATGGGAAGCAGTTAGGCGAGGGGAAAAGCATGTCGAGGAAAACGGAATCAACATCACCCGGCGAACGATTGAAATTGACCAGCTGTTCAAGAACACCCTTGGACACCTTGCAGGGGAAATCTCACGCCAGGCCGGCGAGGGCCGGATTCAAACGATCGAGCGCAGCGATGGCTCGAGGGAGATCCGCAGGACAAAAGGAATCGATCCCCGCACTGCTGAGGCGCTGGCCAGATCCGCTGATCAGTGGGCTCAGTTCCTGGGCATCACTGATCGCGCCAATGAAACGACTCAACAGGCCACGGTGATCAACCTGAGTGCTCCTGCCGATGGCGCTTCTTTCTCTGATCGCTGGAGCTCTGCAGAGACTGTCGATGTGACCACGAGTGAGAGCAAAAGTGAGAGCACAGACCTACTCATGCCGGCAGATGCAAGTGCAGACCTGCATAGACCTACGCCTAGCGGAGGCGTCAAAGGGACTTCTGGCCATCCCGCAGTCGGGACACCTGCCCTCGAGCAGCAGGAGCTGATCTGATGACTGTTGCCCCCGTCGCCGGCAGTGCCGGCATCGAGATCCGCGAGCCCACGCTCACCCAGCGCCTCATGTTGGATGCGCCACACGGCGATGACCTTTGCGTGATCAGTGCTCGAGGCACAGGCAAGAGCTGGGGCATTGCGCTGCTGGTGGCCAGGGACGCGGCGCACTTCAAATCGAAGTTCAGCTGCCTGATTACTCGAACCACCTTTCAGGGCCTCACCGAGCTCCAGGGCCTGCTGTGGCGCTACCTGACGGTGGCATTCCCAGGCACGACCTACTCGAGCGGGGACCTGACATTCAGGCTCGGCGGCAAGGACATGCCATTCGGGAAGCTCGAGCTGGCTTACACCGGTGCTGGCCCAGCTGAGCAGGTGAAGGCACTGGCCCGGCTGCAGGGTCGATCGTTCATCACGGCGATCCATGACGAGGTGGGAAATCACTTCGACAGTGCGTTTATCGACCAGGCCGCTGCCACGTTGCGTGGACCTGCTGGGGTGCCGACGAGGACCATCCTGCTGGGGAATCCTGGCGGTCCAGCGCATCCATGGCTGCAGGCGAGATATGGGATTCCAGCGGGTTATCCAGAGCCAGGGAAGGCCTCGAGGTTCTGGTCAGAGGATCTGGGCAAGCACGTCATCTTTGCCAGTTTCACGGCCAGCTCGAATCAGCATTTGGATGTTGATGCCTATATCCGGAACATCAGGATTGCAGCTGCTGATGACCCTGCGCTGCTGGATGCGTGGCTGCATGGGCGGCTGGATGTGGACATTGCTGGAGCGTTCTTTGGCTCGAGCTTCGGGATCCGGAGATCACTGCGAGATGTGCGACCTGGCGGCATCAGACAGGACGTACTGCGTCGAGCGTTTGTCTGCATGGACTGGGGCTGCAGTGCACCGACAGTGGCGTATTTGTGTTTACCAGATCCAGAGGGTGCACCAAAGGGGAGCATCCATTTACTGGATGAGTTTTATGTAGCTGCCAGCACGGCGGGTGGGCAGCGTGACTGGACGCGTGGCACTTATCTGAGCAATGCCGAGCAAGCAGTGGGAATTATGGAGTGGCTGAGCCGCTGGGGATTAAGGACTGGGAGCACGAGTGTGGTTGCAGACGATGCGGTGTTTAACGCGACGGGAGGGCCGAAAGGGAGTGTGGCGGGGGACTTTAAGGATGCGGGCTGCCCGTTGGTTAGGGCTGGGAAGATGCAAGCGAGGGAGGCATCGGGGCTGAGTTTGGTGCGGACGATGTTGCAGGCAGCTGGGAGGGATCCAGAGACGCCGTGGCTGCTGTGGACTAGGTCGTGTGAGGGTTTAATGGCTACATGGCCGACGCTGCCTAGGCATCCGAGGGATGTGGAGCGGATTGCAGATGGCTGTGCGAATCACAGTTTGGATGCGGTGAGATATGGGGTGCAGTGGTGGCGGAGCAAGTGGGTAGCAAACAGGCCGGTGGCTGTGTATTAGGGATGAAGATAATTAAGGGAGATGTTGTGAGGTTGGCGTCAAGTGTGACGCGTGCTGAATTTGGGGTGGAATTATGTGATGAGGATGGCGAGATGTTGGAGATTGATGGTGTTGTTGAGAGTGAGAGGAATGAATATTGGGTGAAAGTAATTATCAGGAGAATGATTCCAATGGGGAGGTTATGCAGGGCTGCGGAGGGCGCGGTGCTGCGAAGGGTGAGGAGAGATGAGGTATTGGGTGTAATTGAGGGTGAAGCGCGGTTATGGCCTGATGCGAGGTCGCTGCAGGGAGTGAATGATGAGCGCAGGGGAAAGGCGCGGAAGGAAGTTATGCCAGTGATGTGGACCGTTGGTGCAGAGGAGTGCCCAGCCGAAAATTCCCCGAGTGGGCGATGGCCTCAGCAGAGGTCTGATGGATAATTCAGGCATGGATGAGCCTGCTCCCAAAATCATCTCCCGCAAGGAAGCGCAGGCCCAAGGTCTCAAGCGCTACTACACAGGCAAGCCTTGCAAGCACGGCCACATAGCAGAACGCTCTGTAAGCGATAGAAAATGCCTTGAATGCAACCGTTCAAATGTGTCTAGGTTTAGAGAAAATCACCCTGAAAGTATTAGAGAAACCAACAAGAAAGGCTGGTCAAAACTCTCGCCAGAACATAAGCGAGAAAAGGCAAAACGCTATAGAACCAACAATCGCGAAAGCTATCTGCAAGGAATGCGCAACCATTATGAGCAAAACAAAGCTTATTACAAGCAGAGAAGGCATGAAACCCTGCGAAATTTAGCCGATCAATACAATGAATTGAGCGCAGAAGAGCAGCAACGTGTAGATGCAATTTATGCTGAGGCCAATGAATTAAACGCACGCGATGGAGCACGCTCTTGGCACGTTGACCACATCAAGCCATTAGCCAAAGGCGGCAAACATCACCCCGACAACCTTCAGATACTCACCGCCGAAGAGAACCTAAGCAAAGGAGCAAAGTACGAGGCAGAAGATTCTTAAGCAGATTCGATCGGAACAAAATCTTCCTCAGTTCCGTTACCAAGCTCAGCCTCAACGGGCGCAACCAAGCAAAGCCCGGCATCATGCGCGGACTGACGCCTGATCCATGCATCGGTCCCTGCGCCTGTCCTTATCGCTGAGCGGTGTTGCTGCACTGGCACTCGCTAATGGCGCTCTGCTGCCTGCCATTGCTCAAGAGGCAGGTGGCGCAGAAGATCTGGGGGTGATGGAGATCAACCTCAAGGATGCTGTTCAGTTCAATTGGGGTTTCCAAGGCGCATTGCAAGGAGCAGGAACACCGAATCAAGCAGGTATTGGTGGGTTCTTGCCCCTGTCTGTTGGCGAGAACAGTGTGTTCTTTGCTGATGTGTTGCTCAATGCCAACTTTGCTGATTACGGCGGCAACAGCAGCATCGTCAATACAGAGGTTGCTGGCACAACGATCAGTACCTCATCAAGGCTTGGCTACCGCTGGCTGAATAGCGACCGCAGCTGGATGTATGGCGTGAACGGCGGCTATGACAGCAGGCCGATGAATACAGGCAATGCTGAAACAGGTGTCACGCTCTACGACAAGGAAAGTGCGTTCTTCCAGCAGATCGCAGCAGGTTTAGAAGCAGTATCAGATTCCTGGAACTTCAATGCCTATGCCTTAATCCCTGTTGGTGATACAGAGCAGCAGCTAAATAGAGCCTTTCAAGGCGGCGCGCTTGATACCTATGGGCTTGATGTTGGTTATGCAATCACTCCAGAGTGGGATGCCTCAATTGGTTACTACTACCAAAGCGGTGATCTAGGAGAAGCAGATGGATCTGGCGTGCAGGTCGAGCTGGATTATCAGATCGCTTATGGTTTAACTGCTGGTATCAATGTTTCCTATGACGAAGCGTTTGAAACCAGAGTTTCAGGCAACATTGAGTATCGCTTTGGCAGCAATAGTTCAGCTGCAGAAACGAAGAAAAAAGCATGGCAAAAGCCAACCATTCAAGCTTTATCTGAAAGTGTTAAAAACAGAAATATCCGCGTTCATGATGCAGCAGGTTCATGCAAAGTGTTTGATCCGCGCAATGGTAAATTTATAAATTCGGTACCCCAAAGTCAGTTCCAGTTTATGGATGAAATTATTAATCCCGGCGCGTCCCTGGAAATTATTAATGCTGATGGACAAGTGGTAAAGTTGCATTGTAGCCCTGGCGCAAAAGATGCAACCGCTAACGGCTGGGAGCCCGCTTGAGTACAAGCCCATCTAGGATCTAATATCTCATCAAAACTCGCTTAAAGCAGCTCATTGGCGGTTCAATACCTGGCACGATTGAGCGCAGTTGAGCAGAAGTAGATCAGGCAATTAGTTATTCAATAGGAACGAAATCTTCCTCAGTGCCATTCACAAGTTCACCGCCAGTAAGTGCCCCGAGAGTGTCGACAACGGTGGGATAGGGATCCTCTCCGAGCTTTGCCTTGGCTCGCTTCCATCTCTCAACATCTCAACCCTCAGCAGGGTGGCAGTAAAAAACCCCACTCATGAGAGCGGGGCATTGCGTTGAAAGGGCTTGGCTCAGAAGGCGCAGCCGTCACCACCGCTAAGAGGACTGATCATCTGACCAGAGTTCTCGCTGAACTTGCCTGACATGTAGGACGTACCACCAGGACCAGAGTTGGCGCCGAGTTCAGCAACAGGGTTGAGTGATTTCCCGAAGCTGTCCATCCCAGCGGCTGGTTCGAAGGTTTCAGTCATGTAGGTCGAACCACCAGGACCAGCAGTGCCGCCGAGGTGTGGAGCGGTGCCTGGGTTGTCGATGATGATTCCATGCTCATTCCTACCTGCATCAAAGCCAGGAGAGGGGACGTCCCCGCAGGTCGCCATGACACTCCCTGCATAGGCAGCTAAATCGTATAAACCAGGAAAAACCAAGCTTTCTGCTGTCATGAAAGTCGAACCACCAGGACCAGCAGTGCCGCCGACGTTCTCCCTCATGCCGAACACCACATCGTTGTTGTCTTGGTCACCAGATCTGATGTCCTCGAAGTAAACAACTTGTATGCCCTTAATGGAACGATCAATGCCGGGGAAGCGGCTACCAATGGGCACGTTTTGACCACAACCTTCTTGGATCCCCACATCGTTGGCGTCGTAGTCACCAACGGTCCTGTCTTCAAAGGTGCTGGCACCACCGTTTGTCCAGATTTTCGTTGGACGACCTTCACCTCTAAGGGAGTCGCCGCCACCACCTGTCGTGAAGTGGTTGTCATCAACGATCACGCTTCCTTTGGTGTCGATGTCTTGAGGCTTGAAAACACCCTCACCCCCAAGGGGGCCCAACAGCTGACCACCGGGTCCTTTGTAAAAGGTTTGTCCATCTTGTTGAACCAGTGAAAGAGGTCCACGAACGCCAAGTGCAAGATCGCCTTGAGGAGCTGGTTTACCGGTGATTGCATCGAAGGTGACCATGTGAGGCATGGATTTAAAAGCGGTGGAGGGTCTCCCCTCTCGATGAACCAACCATCGGCCGAATCAACGGTTCACCTGGCGACCTGCCTCACCAACAGCTGTGAGGTTGGTCACAGGTGCTCAAAACCTAGTCACCACCTAGGCGGGCACCGCTTCCACCCGCCGGACTTCTGCATCGTTTCCCAGGCTTCGATGGCGTTGTGCCTGAGCATCCTGCGCACCACAGGCTGACCACTGCCGCGTAACGGTCTGGTCTCCACTACCACCCACTTCGCATGGGCTGTAGGCATGTCATTCCTGAACCGGCAGACCTTCTGTTGCTCTGTGCTTAGTAGCCACCCTTCCCCGTCTTTCGGGGCGTGGCGATCAACAAGAGGGCGATCCTTGCTTGGCATCACCACAGGATGGCGAAACAGCCTTGGCTGCAGGCGGCACACTGAATTCACCTAGACCAGCGCCCATGCCTGCTGTTGAACTGACCTGCCTTCAAACACTGGCGGATCTGGAGCAACTGGAGGGGCCGTGCATGGATGCACTGAGCGATGGAGACCCTGAAGGGGTGGCAACAGTGTTGCGGCTGGGGCTGAGTCATATGGCGATGACTGCCAAACGGCTCACTGATGCAATGGTTTTGGATCGGCTGGATGCTGAGGAATTGCTTGAAAAGGGTGAGAGCACTGCTCTCACTTTTGCGTCGAACCCTGCTTGCAGAGGTATGCAGAGGCAAGCGGGTGAGAGCGTAAATCCAGTCTCTGACTAGAAAACCCTTGCAATGACTGGGCTCTGGGACGCCTTCGTAAAGCGTGGGTCGCCTGTTCAAGTCAGGTCATCGGCTTTGCTTCCGCATCGGCCCCCAAGAACGACTCCATTTGAGGAGTCCAGGCTCAGACGCAATCGTGACCGCCAGGGCCTCAGGATCCCCGATCAGCGAAGCCGTTCAAACTTGCATTCCTTCCCTCAGCCCTCAAGTGAGCAACCTCTGGGTGAGCGGGAAGCAGAGCCTCGATGATCAGGAACGAACCTGCCGCAGCCAGAGATCCGGCTAAAGCAGCAGTGCAAACACACACTGCACCGTGCATCAGGTCTTTCATGGTTGAAGGGCTGCTGCATTCAGCCTCTGCCTGAAACGGGAAAAGAGTGGTGAGACGGGTCTCAACAATCAGTGCGCAGTGTCACAACTGAATCAAACTGAAGATCCATGGTGAACGGCTGCAGATGAGCGGCATGGAGCCGACCAAGCTGGAGAGGCTGCACCGCAGCTACAGCCGCGATGCGGAACTGGATGAAGCCTTCATCGTTCTCACCATCGGTGCCAGCCTGATTGCCACCCTCGGCTTATTGGCAAACAGTTCAGCTGTGGTGATCGGGGCGATGGTGGTTGCACCATGGATCCACCCATTACGCGCCAGTGCCTTTGCAGTTCTGCTCGGTCGCGTTCGACTGTTGGGCCGATCGCTGAGCACCCTGGCGATCGGGGTTGCGCTGACAACCGTTTTATCTGCATTGCTGGGTGCACTGGTCGCACTGCCCCAGTTCGGCAGCGAGGTCACAGCGCGCACCATGCCCAACCTGCTGGACCTTGGCATTGCTCTTGTTGCAGGTGGACTCGCGAGCTACGCCAAAATGCGAAGCGACGCAGTGAGCTCCCTGGCAGGGACGGCGATCGCCGTGGCTCTGGTACCACCGGTGTGCGTGATGGGCCTGCTGCTGTCACAACAGGATTGGTCCTTAGCCGCAGGCGCAGGCCTCCTCTTTTCCACCAACCTTCTGGGGATCCTGACGGGAGGGTTGATGTTGATGGCCTGGAAAGACCCGTTCTTCCGCGAGCAACTCACCCGCAGTCGCCTAAGTGCAGCCAGCTTCGCGCTGACTGGCTTACTCATCGTGCCCCTTGGCACCAGTTTCATCAGCCTGCTCCAAGCCAAAAATCAAGACAACATCAAAAACCTCGTGGAGATCACGATTCGTCGTTTTCTCGAGGATGAAACCATCACCTTTGGCGATGTGAAAGGTGTTCCTGAAAGCGAGGCGGTGAACCTTGAATCGGTGCGAATTGATTGGGATGTTCAACCACCAGTCATCCGCGCCCGGGTCAGTGTGAGTGACCCTCGTTTTCCCACCTTCACACAGGTGAAAGCGGTGCAGAAAGAGATCAACAAGCGTCAGCGAATGCAGTTTCAACTGGTGGTGGAACGCACCGCTGTGGAAGTGGTGGGTCCCCCACCCAAAACACCGACGATCGAACTCGATAGCCGCTTGGATGAAGTGCTGCTGCCTCAGCCACCTGGAGCAGGGCAAGAGCCGTCTGCAACTGACACGTCGACACTCTCTGACGAGATCACAACGGAAGCTGATGCCAAGCCTGCGGACAGAGAACACCGCCTGATTCCGGAACCGGCAACCCAGAACAAGGTCACTCCAACAGATGCTCAGACAGCACCGCACCGCCATCCCTCAAGTCAGACGACTGAAGGACCGCAACCGAACCTGGACGATTGGTGACGGTGAAGAGCACGGAGATGAGGCGGCGTCTTGCACGATGAGGCGACCGAAGTCAGCCTCAGCAGCCACGCCTGTCTTCATCCCCAAAAAGGGAGGCGACCAAGTGCCATATCCCCTCTATAAATCGCTTATCAGCAGGACTTGCCTCCATGTCCATCCGCATTGGCATTAATGGCTTTGGCCGCATTGGACGCCTGGCCTTCCGGCAGGCCATGGCCTGCCCGGATGTTGAGGTGGTTGCCATCAACGACCTGATCGAAATCGATTACCTCGCCTATCTGCTTCGCTACGACTCGACCCACCGACGCTTTCCGGGGGAGATTCGAGTCGAGAACGGTCAGTTGCTGGTGAATGGACGCACAATTCGCGTCACGGCCGAACGCGACCCCCTGCAACTGCGTTGGGGAGAGGTGGGCGCCGACTACGTGCTGGAAAGCACAGGCTTTTTTCTGACGGAGGAGAAGGCCCGTGCACACCTGGAGGCTGGAGCCCAACGCGTGGTGATGAGTGCCCCCTCGAAAGATCACACCCCGATGTACGTGATGGGGGTGAACCACACCAGCTATGCGGGGCAGCCGATCGTGTCGAATGCCAGCTGCACCACCAACTGTCTGGCTCCCCTGGCCAAGGTCGTCAACGATAACTTCGGCATCGTCAGCGGCCTGATGACGACAGTGCATGCCACCACTGCCACCCAAAAACCAATCGACAGCCCATCACTCAAGGATTGGCGCGGTGGGCGTGGCGCCGGTCAGAGCATCATTCCCAGTTCAACCGGTGCGGCGAAGGCAGTCGGTCGTGTGATCCCCGAACTGAATGGAAAGCTGACGGGGATGGCATTCCGCGTCCCAACGCCTGACGTGTCCGTCGTTGATCTCACCGTGAACCTGGCGCGCCCCACCAGCTACGAAGAGATCAAGCTGGCGATGAAAAAGGCATCCCAGAACGGATTATCCGGAATCCTCGGCTACACGGAAGACCCGATCGTTTCGAATGACCTACTCGGTGAAAGTTGCACGTCCGTCTTTGATGCCGGAGCAGGGATGGCGCTCAATGATCAGTTCATGAAGCTGGTGGCCTGGTACGACAACGAATGGGCCTACAGCTGCAAGTGCATTGATCTGATTCGTCACATGGCTTCTTCCTGAACCAAAAGGAGGGTTTGCACCACACGTGCGAGGCAACCAACCAGCCTGGTGAATGCAACCAGAGAGCCAGTGAACACCAACACTTCAACGACATTGGTGTTCACTGACTCTCTGGTTGCGGATTCTGCCGAATGCGGGTGGCTTGATCTGCAGTTGCATCACCAGCAGCCGTGTGATCAGACAGCCCATGGCAGTCAAAATGACGGCTGTATTCAGAGGGATCGGATTGACGCTGTTTGAATCGGCGTAGAAGCTGATAAACAGAGACAGGACGAATCCCCAGAACAGAGAGATCTCCGCATATATCTCATGCCTCAAGGTGGGATGGCTTGCATCAGCACGGATGACATCCCTAAGGATCGCCCCTCCAGCACCGGTCATGGCACTAAACACAGGGCCCCAAATCAACAGGGGATCACATTGTTCCTCAACAGCCACAATCACACCCACCACCGTGAACGCTGCCAGGCCAAGGGCATCCAGCACCTGAATCATCCAGGCACCATTCAGCCTTAGGTGATGCGTCCAGCGCGGCAACCGTCGAGGCCACGGAGCACGCATCACGATGTCACTGAACAGCACGAGCACAATCACGATCGTGAGGTTATGGACGGACTGCAACACCGCAGGACGGTCGCGATTCACAATCAGATCCCTCAGGATCCCTCCACCCACGGCAGGAAGGCTGGCCAGCACAAAGGCACCGAAGAGGCTGAATCGTTCCTGCTGAGCTAGCAGCACTCCGGAGAAAGCAAAAGCAGCAGTCCCAATAGTTTCCAGCGCAAAAAACCAGGGCTGCCCAGCGGTCATACCAAGCAGCGTTGGGAAGAGATAGTCACGAACAATCTGGTTGTAACGCCCCTCCTGCCGCAAGGTTTCCATGGCGTGGTTGAAGGCGTTCACCAGAGCTGGCGAGGTGGTGCGACGACTAAAGAGCACCACAATCGGGCCGCTGAAGATCGGTTGATTGCCAGCAACCAGCTGGCTTGTAAAGCCCTGCTCCCAGAGCAACGTGCCCCCCACCAGCCTGTCGATAGCCACCAGATCGACTTTGCCGTCAATCAGGTTCTGGAGGTTGTTCAGATCCGTGCTCGTGGAAAGCCACCGGCCCCGGTTGGATGGCGCTCTAAGAAACTGATCAATCGCATCGCCGTAGACGTAGCCCGACACAACACCCAAGCGCAGCTGGCTCTTAGGGAATGACTGGGAGAAGACCGATGGTTGGAGCATGGCCCGGGCCGTGGGCTGATCCCTCCGACTGATCAGAATGATGTCTTCCGTTCGATATGGCTCGGAAAAATAGGCGTATTGGCTGCGTTCCTCCGTCATGAAGGCCCCGCCGGCCACATCCCGATCGCCGCTCCTGATCTGCTTCTGGTGCCGGTCCCAACCAACCTGTGGCAGCTCCAGTGTGCGACCGAGCTTGTCTTCGAACACGGCCCTCAAAAGCTGCACGTCGAGACCGGTGATCCGGCGCATGTTGTCGGACTTCTCGAGGTACTGATAGGGCTTCCAGGGATACCAGCCACCACGGATCACCTGGTCCTGCATCGCATTGGCAGAGCTGGGCCCCCCAAGTGCGAGCAGGAGAGCCAGGCAGATCCCCCATGCGACAGCCATCAAGCGACCGTTCGCTCTCCACTGATCTCCGGCGGGTCCGTTCACAACAAGCGCCATTCCCCTGGCTTGCATGCTGCTCCAGGCAACTGAGATCAACAACAAAAAGCCCCCACCTAGCGGCGGGGGCTTTACTTTGCGATTCAGCTTGCGC
>NZ_UCNN01000016.1 GCF_900473935.1 Synechococcus sp. UW105
ATTCTGCGGAAGGGTCATCCTCTGAGCAAGCTTCAGCCAAGCCTGACCAAAACCTGAGCTCAGCCAAAAGCCAACACCACGAAGCAAGAAGCATCCCTTGAAGAGCTCAAGGCTGTAGCCAATCGCGTTCGATTGGTTCAGGCTGCCTCGATACAGCAAAGGGCTACGCAAAGACACTCCGAAGCCCCCCTAGCTGATGGAGAGAGTAACGAGCGTGGCCAGAATTGTCTGGGTAGCATCTTCTCACTTCCAGCCAAGTGCGTGCACATCATGCATGGAAGATGCAAGCTCATTGAAAAGAGTTAGGCCTCACGAAGTGACTGTCTGCTTCCCTTTACTCGGCACTCCTTTCGACTGCAAAGAGGAAAGCGAGGTGCACGACGGCTTTCCTTTAATAACCGAGATGAATCAGCCGTTCATTGAAGAATTTGGCATCAATGCAGACGAGCCACCTCAAGACGCCATCAAAACAAGCACCCTGCCAGGGATTGGGGTGGTTCAACGCTTTGAATCCATGAAGAGGAACTGTCAAGCCGTGGATCGCATTCAATCGCATTCAATGGCTAAGCCAAAAGCCGCCTCTCTGGCGCTCTTCTGCAAGGAAGCACGGTTGCTCGCAATGAGCCTGGGATGCCTCACCTTCAGCCGAGCAACGACTTGAAGTCAATTTATTCGCTCTTAGTAAAAATTACTTAGGCACTTCACCCAGCTCAATAGAGCGCTTGACCCGATCAAACATTCGGCATAGCGTTCGTCAAGCCCAGGAGGAATGCCGGTGAGAGATACATTCAAGAATGAACACAATGCCACATCCATCACTGAAAGATGGCAAACAGTGGACGGCTACTTTGAGTGCATTACTGAGTGCGATCTCGAAGATAAAACATGTGTAACAAAGTGCATGATGACCCACCTTCGGCAAGAATCTGATTAAAGGTGTCGTGCTGGTAGCTAAGCATTAGCGTTCTCACTGTCACCAAAGATTTGCCCACGGGGATTGCACTCGACAATCCGGACAGTGCCTTTTGTTGCTGCATTCGGAGAATGCAGCTCTGCGCCAGCGGATCGCACCAATCAACAACTGCAATCAGTGGATTCAGCAGCCAATGTGCGGCGAACCACTGCTTGATTCGCTAACAATTACTGAACTATTAAGAGCTTGCAGCGCTGGCCTCTTCTATTCCGTCAGCGTAAAAGTGCTTGGCGATTTCTATCTGCTTAGTCAGAACCCTCCAAGAGTCAGGACGATCTGAAGAGCTCCTAAGCCGACCAGAAAGGATCCGCCAAGCAAGATGAAATCTTTACGGGAATTAGCCATTGGGAGAAGGGCTGTGCCCAGAAGCAACGCTCCCAAGAATCTAAAGAGAATCGGTAAAGCCAATATTTAGATGGGTTACAGCTTTGCATTCTTTCACGCGCCCGTAACCCAAGTTCATGAAAAACCTGTTGCAATTGGACCTTGAGCACTCTGGCTTCACATCTCTTAACCAGAAGAGCGGCTCTGGAACAGCTCTTCGCTTCACAGCGCTGTTCTTGGCTGGTGGGTGAGGGACGATCGGCTACGGGCAAGACTGATCGCCAGGGATAGTCCGTCATTTATTTACTGGCACGGCCTCTTCAAGATGCTCCTGATGCAACAGTTCCAGGCCACCCTTCACCGTCTTTCGGGGCGTGGCGATCAACAAGAGGGCGATCCTTGCTTGGCATCAGCACAGGATGGCGAAACAGCCTTGGCTACTGGGGGCGCTGAAAAATCCCCATTTGGGGGATGTGGGATATGAGGAGTGAGGTCTGCCCTCAAATCGCCTCTCTGCCAGGCCTCGCCTACATCGCTCCCAAGTTCATGCCTAGAAGGCCAAGAAGGTCTCCTGGAATTGCTACGGGGATCTTGAACCTGGAGGGAAGGGAGAATTGCTCTCTATGAGCAGCAATACAGGCCTAGTAGCGAATTTCCTCTTCATTGCTAGAACTGTTAGTACCACTGGTTTCTATGACCATGAGTGAGTACTGGGCAAACCGCATGACCGTTCCCGTTGTCCGTGCCAAAGAGTTTGCAGAGCTATCCGCTTGCTATCAAGAAGCTCTCAAAGACCGTGGTGCACTGGATTGCACATACAAGCTCTGGTCTGAAATGACTGCTGCAGAGAAAGCCAAAGTAGCTAAAAGGCTGCCAAGCACAGCAAATAACTGGTATGTGAATTGAAACATGTTGGGATATTCATTGTGGTCGCACTTTTGCGCGTAGATATGGCCTAGGCCTTACAGCACTGAGGTCTATATTCCTGAATTGAGGCAACGGATTGAGGTTTCACCAAGGAGCCTCATATTTGCCATAAAAATTGAAGAGGTCAAAGTCGGTAAGACCTTATGAAAAACATTCTAAGTGCTGCTTTAGCCAGCGCTCTCATGATCCCTCTCATGGCATGCTACGGCTCCCCTCCCGACAAACTCATCTGCAAGTTTGAGCGAGCCGAGAAGGAATGGCGATATTCGTGGGACAAGACAAAATCAACATCCAAAACATTGCCTGCTTGGGATCTGATCGTTGAGGCGCTCGACAGCAAAGTCAAGCTGACATACAAGATATTTGGAATGGATACGAATAGCACTGAGGAGTTCAACGCGACTATTGACAATGCCTACATCAAGTTCTTCAGCGAATACAAGGGCGAGTACGGCACCAAAGAACCATACATTCAGGAAACAGAGACAATCAGAGCTGTCATCGACAGGGAAGCCAACAGCTTCACCTGGAACAAACGCTGGGAAAGCGATGATAACTCATATAAATACTGGAAAGCAAGCGGCACCTGCAAGCCTCTCAAGTAAAACCAGTTCGAAAGTTCAGGCAATAAAAATCCTCACCAGTGGCAGGACCAAGCACTAATTAGTGCTTGGCATTGGATAACATTTAGGCGTGATCATGCAGTGATCAAAGCAATAAAAAGCCCGCCTTGAGACGAAGGCATTGATTTCGCTGGGCTAAATCCAACCCCGATGCTTGAAGTAGAGGCTTGGAGGCGATTACTCGTTGGAGCCTCTCCTAACCTCTGAGTCGTGAATGGATCCCTCGGTGGTTCATTTTGCTCTCCTGGAAAAAGCGAGGGTCTCGTTGGTTGATGGTGGTCTCGCTACTCAGGAGCAGACTCTTCCGGTGTCTGGAAGGCAGGCCACTTGGTCACTGAGCATGGCTTCGATGATCGTGTGCAGGTAGGCAGCTCTCCGCAGATGTTCCATTCCCATAGAGTCCGGGCTTTGCGCATGCATGGCTTCGACAATGGTTTCGAGGGCGGCAAGGTTTTGAAAGCGGTCCATGGTGTTAAGGAGTGAATAACTGAGCCGGGGGTGTGGCCCCCTCGACTCCTTCAAGATCACAGCCCTTGTGGTGATCCCCAGTGCATGGTTGTGGTGGAGACTTAGGCGGGTTCTGGTAAAGGCCTGGTGAATGGCTCAGAATCCAGTCACCACCTGGGCTGACATCGCTGCCAACTTGCCTTCTGCATGGTCTCCCAGGATTCAATCGCGTTGTGTCGCATCAGTGCTGTCGTCAGCTCATTGGAGGCGGTTATGGCGCTATCGATTGGTCTGATCTCTTAGGGCACCAATGACCACCGCAGAGATCAGCCAGCCGCCTAATCAACTAAGCGCTTTGGGGATTTTCTCTCCCTTTCTGCGTCGGCAGGGTTCAGAGCAGTAGCGCACTTCATCCCACACCTTCTTCCACTTGCGCCGCCACTGAAATGGACGCCCACAGACCGGGCAAATCTTTGACGGACGATCGCCCTTCACGCGCTTTACACTACTTAACACTAGTGTATGAGCATCTTTGCCACGGCGGCATGACCACTCAAGATCTCCTCGTGCTGGCAGTTAGCTTCTGCTCTGCATGCTTTGCTCTCAATATCTACAAGCTGAACCAGCCCGCGAAGTAACCAGCCGCCTCAGGCGAATCGGCTGCTCTCTTCCTTGTGCACTGACAGCACAAGGTGCAGCTCCTTGCTGTGGAAACTCCGGTCATTTAGCCAGTAGATACACTCAGCCCAAAATGTTGCATAACACTATCCGATTGACTGCGATTATGCATCCGTCATCGCGATCTGCATCGCAGGAGGCCTGTTCAACATCGACAAAATGCTTGTCGTTCCTGATCAATCGAATAAAGAGGTCAGTTGGCCACTCAAAAGCCCAGACCTCTTAGAGGCCTGGGCTGAACGAATGTTTAATGACAATCCAAGCTCGACATCCAATTTTCGGGAGTGGTGTATCAGATCCGTACAAAGGTGGAAGTGCTAATGCTCGAGGCTGCTCCCCAACCGCTGCCGACCTGAGTCCGGCGAATCAGGTTGCCCCGTTCAAAATGAAACGCCGGGCGACCATGGCTCACAAACATGGAGGGGGCTTGATCCACGCGGCCGAGATGATTCAGATCGCAACGTCGTAGGTGCGGGTTCCAATTGACGCGGTGCACTTGATTGAAACGCACCTGTAGATGTTCCGGAATTGAGTGCATAGCGAGGCTCTGAATGGTGGCGCGATAGTTCGCCTGGCTTAGACACCGCTGTTTTGCCACTCTGTCCAAAAGCTGACCACCATTCTGCAACGATTGGCTTAACACCGTGCGGTAGTAAACGCGGCGAATCGGCCCTCCAACCACACGATATTCGCGGATCAGCTGACCACCACCGGGAGAAAATACATAGCGAAAGGAAGAGCCGGGAATGCCCCTCTGCCAATGATTTAAACGCGCCTTAGGCGTGTAAGTACACTGACGACTGAAGGGGCTCCAGTACACTTCCAAAACATTGCCATAACGGACAGTGAGGCGTTTCTGTCCGCCCGGAATGGCAACAACAGCCCCTTGTGGCTGCGACACAAGGAAGTGGTGGCCTCTGTAGCACTGAGCGGCTGTAGGACTAAAGGAACTGGAGGCCCCCCGAGGGGGGGGGTAAGAGGCGAAAGCTGCCTGAGGAACCAGGGCAAGGGCCGCCAAAGCAAGGGGGAAAGTCTTCACGAGGCGAAAAAATGACCCAACAAAAATGAATGTATCGACACCTGTTTGACACAATAGTGATGCTAATCACTGCCATCTGTGCGATCACGCACGGGGATTACGCGCCATGCCGAGCACCATCAGATTGAAGAGCACTGCGCTTATTTTCATTACTTGCTTACATGTTTTTGCCACTTCACTAGCCAAGCGAGGCATCAGTGTGAATAGTTATTATTGACATTTGCCAGCAACAAGCGACTAAAAACGGTAGCAATAGCTGCCAATTATGTATTGACTAGGCACCATGGCCAATGTTCGACCAACTTCTATCTTGTCGAACGTTCTGCCATCTGGTGAGAGGTGGTTCTTCTGTTTCGTTGAAAGCAATACCCCTGCTGGATCAGAAAGCCCCGCAGCTCGAATGCCATTTTTTCAAAAGAGTGGTTTCTCAATGCCGGCAACATGTCTATATTCCATCACTGCTCTGAACGTCCGCCTGATCGCCCCATTATTTCCCAGAAATGGGCGGAGTTTTGTGGGGATCTGCCGCACATAGATCAGCCATCCCCGTCCATCCGTCTTTAAATACTTAAGACGCGCGCTCCGCCTGGGCATTCCGGGTTTTCAAGACACGCGTTAGGACAAAGATCAGGACACACACCCAGTGTTTGCAGCGCATCCCAGCCATTCCAAGGTGATTAAGCCGTGACGCATGATCTGCGCTGGACTCTGCTCGCATGGAGCGTCTGCGCGGTGGCAGCCGCCTTCAAATTCGCACGCCTGGCGCGACAGATGCGAGGCAGCCTGAGTCCAAACCCAGAGCGAGACAGCAGCAAGGCGGTACGGGCTCGCCTGGAACGAATTTGGCAGAAGGATCTCCCCTAACCCAGCCAACCCCAGACCCCTTATTCAGCTCCGCGTCTTTGACTGCGACCCAAGCATGAAATCCTCTCCAAGCCGGCTCCGACTCGCTCTTGTGATCGCCGTGCTGCTGGGCTCTGCACTCCCCGCCGCCGCAGATCCAAAACGGCAAATGGTGCGCGATGTGATCCAGTGCACACGCGTGCAGCAACGTTTCATCTTGGCGAGGGACCTCGGTTTTGAGACTGGCCTCAACAGCTCGATCAATGCGGACACGATTCCCGACGGACTGAAGCAACAGATGCTGGAGGCCTATCACCAAGTGGCTGACGCGGTGTTCTCGTGGGACAAGGTGGAGCCCAAATATGAGCAGCTTTATGGACGCCACTACACCGAGAACGAGCTGAAGACTGTGCTGGATCTCTGCCAGGACAATCGCTACCAAATGGCGATCAACAAGGACTTGGAGATGCTGCCTGGAGCGCTCAAGATCGGCGAAGAGTTTGCTCCGGAACTCCAAGCCAAATTGCTGGATGCGATGACCCGGCTAATGAAGACCATGCGCCCATGACCAGCCCAGCCCATGCCAATGAGGATGGGGTAGGGATTGGGATAGGGATAAAGAATCCACAAACCAGGCGTGCACAGGTAATCAGTCCCCCCTATCAGTGGAGCAAGACTGATCGCCTCCTCATGGATCGCCTTCCCCTGCAAGCCGTTGCCATTGCTGGTCTCATACCACTGGCTCTAGGCCTACCCAGCAGTGTTCAGGCCCAAGTGCAAGGTGTAGCACCAAGCCAGCCCGTGACCGTGGCCGTCAAAGAGATCACCAATAACGCCTCCGGTGTCTGGTGGTGGAGTCCACGGGTGTCGAAACAGCTCACCGACATGCTCTCCAATGAACTGAAGAGCACCGGCAACTTCACGCTGGTGGAGCGACAAAGCGTCAAACAAGTGCTGAGTGAGCAAGAGCTGGCCGAGCTGGGCATCACCCGCAAGAGCACAGCACCGAAACGGGGAATGATGACTGGCGCGAAGTACTACGTGCTCGGCAGCGTCAGCGACTATCAGCAGGGAATGGAGACCAAAAGCGGCGGCGGTGGCTTCAACATCATGGGATTCGGCCAGCGCAAGTCGTCCAGTCAGAGCAAGGCCTACGTCGCCCTCGACATCAGGGTGGTCGACACCACTACCGGTGAAATCGCATACTCACGCACGATCGAGGGCAAAGCCACGTCGTCGTCCAACTCCACCTCCTCTAGCGGCGGAATGTACGGACTCTCCTTCAGCGATTCCCAGTCATCGTCCAAGAAGGTTCCCGCCTCCAAAGCCGTTCGGGCCGCCATGATCGAGGTGAGTGAGTATCTCAACTGCGTTTTGTACCTGCGCAACAGCTGCATCGCGGACTACGACCGCAAGGAACAGAACAGACGCGAGGCCACCAAAGACGTGCTCGAGTTCTGATGCAGGGCCCCAGCCAATCTGCAGCCAGGGTGGCAAGCGCGTGTTTGCTGCTCTTGCCACTGCTGGCGGAGCCTGCCTTTGGCGCTACTAGAGCTCGAGCCTCAACGGCAGCCAATGACACTGCGGTGATCGCGTCAGCGCCTGGTGCCACCAGCCGGGACGCCCTCAATGCTTTCCTGCGCCAGCTGGATCGGGCTGAAGAGCTGTATCGCGCCCTGATGTTTGAGGAAGCGGATCGCATCAGCGAACTCACGGTGATGCGGATCAACGCCTTCCTCGAAAGCCATCGCCACCTCAGCGGAGTGGATGAGGTCGAAGCGGTGCTCCAGGCCCGCACCGCACAGCTTCGGGAGTTGCGCTCGCTCCTGGAGCATGACCGGGCGCTGGAAGAACAACGGTCCGCGGAGCGCTACGACCGTCTGAAAGCAGAACGGGAGCGGCGGCGGCAGGCCTATCAACTGGCGCTGGAACAGCGCCGAGCAGCGGAAGCACGCGCCGCCCGCTGGTGGCCGATCTGGTTCGGCCGTCCGCTGATCCTGAGGTACTGAACGCTCGAGAAGGAGCCGTTCGCAGGTGGGAACACAACCTGATGCTCTTACCACCAGCGCAGCTGATTGCGCAGGCGCTGGTGCCAGGGAGTGGCATTGCGCAGCGGCTCGCCTCGTTCAGTCGCGGCGCCCTGCCCCGACTCCATGCTCTCCAGCTCACGGCGCAGCTGACGCAACACTGGCAGCAACAGCAAGCCGGCAAACAGCCCTACCAAGAGCAGAACAGGCAGCAGTGAAACCAGCCAAATGGTCATCACCAGGCCCGCCAAAGCACTGGCCAAATGCTGCAGCCAACGCGGCCGCTGCCGGCCCGGCAGCTGCTTCATGGCTTCAGAGCTCGAAGACCGTGCCCAGCAGACCTGCTGGATGGGCGAACTGCTCCACACCCTGCCGTTCAAGCTGAATCAGCATGACGACATGGGCCATAAAGCGAAACGCTGAGAGCAGCGCCAAGCCAATACAGAGGGGGCAATGTGTGATTCCCATGCAAAAAGCATCCCTTCTTCCTTGTCTAGGGGCCTCTCACCGTTCTATTTCTTGATCTTCAGCCGGAGCGGAGCAACCGCTCCGGCTGAGCCCTGATTCACTGATGATCCCGCTGCCAACGGGTGAGATTCGCTGGGGAGAACTTATGGCCATGGCGCTGGCCAACCTTGGCCACACAGGTGTTGTCCTTGCCGCATTGCTCCACTTCGCGGCGAATGGAATCATTGCTCTGCGCTTTGGACAAAAACGTCTGCAGTTGCTTCATCGACATGGGTGAAACCTCGCGATGGGTTAAACCACCGTTAAACAAGCCAGGCAAGACCTACGACGAGCCCATTGCTTTTCTTCCAATCTGGATGGTGAGCAGGACCCCTGTTTGAGCAGGCTCGGGGTTTCGAGAAAAGGCCCTCACGGCCCCACTGCACTGCCTGAAGCTTGGCCAGGGCTACAAGGCATCGGGATCGGGCCTTAGGCCCTGGATCAGAAGAGCCAGGCGCCGGGCCAACAACAATGCCGGATAAGCGAAGGCAGCACGCTCACGATCATGGAAGACAGCCTGGAGAAGCTTCAACAGCGGATCACTCGGCTTCATCCGCCGGGAGATCTCTGCGATCGCCGCACTACCGTGCCAGGCCTGCTCGCCTTCGAGCAACACAGCTCCGTCAGCCAGATTGAGGCCGCGTTCGCTCAAGCGACGCCGCAGATCATTCTCCTGGCGGCCATCAATGATGTGCAAGTCAGGAATGCCTGCCTTGAGCTCGCTGCGCAGGGCGAACTGACGGCAGAAAGGGCAGGAACCGTCAAACACGAGGGTGAGCGCCATCAGAGCTGCAGATTCAGGCACCTCACGAATACAGGACACCTGAATCTGAATCAAGCTCGCCTGAAACGAAGCGAAAGGGGCAGCATGGCAACAGCCACAAGCATCCAGTGCCGTTCTTTCTGGTTCAGCAACTACTCAGCCTGCTGCTGGTGCTACTGATCATGCCCCTGCCCACAGCAGCCTTGAACGAACCATCCCTGATGCCCTCCGACATGGCAATACAAGTCTGGGAGTGCGATGGAGATCCCCTGAGCGTCCGCACGACGCCAGGAGCCGTTGACCTACGGGGTCTAACCACAGAGGTGCCCAACATCGAGGCAGGCACCGCCCCAGGGGATGGGGTGCTGATCACCTGGCGTGGAGAAACACTGCAGCTACCCCGAACGAATAATGCAGGCACCCCCAGCTATACGGATGGACGTTGGTGGTGGCGTGCTGAAGACCCCGCAACGCCTGAATGGAAGGAACGTCGCGGCAGCATCATCAGCTACGCCTGTAGACCCCTTGATCCAACACCGTGAACCCAACCGGCCAAACAACCTGCAGGGATTGAGCGATCCAATCAGGCTGAAAGCCGCTCAAAGCTGGGCTGAGTTTGGACTGCCCGGCGGATCGCATCCTCAAGACGACGGCATTCAAGACATCGGCAGGGCTCTTCATCCTGGGAATGATGAAAGCGAATCGGGGGGCGACTGGCGGGCATCAACACGTCGTCAAGATCTCCTGCTGTTATGACGCTGAAATGGGAGAGCGCCCAACCCAAGGCTGGCCAGCTGCAACAGACCGTGATCGAACCTGTTCACCTTCGTCGTCACCAGCGCATTCGCCGACGTGATCGATGCCTGAGAGATTTGATCATCCGTCTCGGCTTGGCGATCACCTGATCCAACTCAGCCAGGTTGAGAGCCCATAGCAGCACAGACAGCAACAGAATCACTGCCGCGATCCACACGTAGAACCAGACCATCAAACTGATGTCGCTGCCCACGACCTAGCACCGATCCGGCGATGCAAGCCTGAGTGATCAGGCGGCGTTGTATTGCATCTCGACTTCAGGCGCGACCTCAAGATCAGAGAAGCGCTCCCCCTCCTCAATCGCGTAGAGCTTGTACAAGGCCATCGCCGCTTCGTTCCAACGCTCCTCCTCAATGGCCTCCAGCATCTGCTGGAAACACATCACATTGACCACTTCAAGATCGAGCTGGTGCATCAGATCCCAATCACCTGGGCGCAACCTATCCAGAGAAGCCAGCGAAGCCAGCGGGGAAAGTCGAACAATCCTGGAAGATCCAGTGCGATCAAGACCAAGCAAGGAGCAACCCACCGTCCGAGCCCCCCAGACTCAGGTCCGGCGGCAGTCTGACGATGGCGACATGGAACCTGGACCCGATCACCCTGACCAGCCTGCTTCTGATTGCTCTTGGGCTAATCGCCGATGTTGGCCTTCTGATCGTGCTGGTCAGCCTGCAACGGGTGTTTTCGACCGCCCCAACCCTGGCGGCCGCACCAACAGCCAAGGATTCCCATCCTCTGGCGCCTGGACTCACAGTGGTAATCCCGGTCTACAACGAAGCCCGCAACATCGAGCGATGTCTCAGCAGTGTGCTGCGCTCCGATCAACCTGCCCGCGAGTGGCAGGTGATCGTGGTCGACGATGACTCCAGTGACGCCACTGCCAGCCTCGCCGAGGCCACGGCCCACGCCTACTGTTCTCGTGGAGCTTCGGTTGCGGTGATAGCAGCCGGCCCCAGACCAGAGGGAGAGCATTGGGTCGGGAAGAATTGGGCCTGCAGCCGCGCCATGGAGCAGGTGACGAGCGACTGGGTGCTCTTCATCGACGCCGATGTGAGTCTGCATCCCCAGACCCTGCGCCGGGCGATGGATCAAGCCATCCGAGAGGAGGCCGATCTGTTCAGCCTCGCTCCGCGACTGGTGTGCAGCTGCCTAGCGGAGTGGATGGTGCAACCGATCATGGCCAGCCTGCTCGGCCTCGGCTTCCCGATCCGTAAAGCCAACGACCCAAGCTCGGAGGTGGCCTTCGCAGCAGGCCCATTCATGCTCTTTCGTCGCCACAGCTATGAAGCAATCGGTGGCCACCGCGGCCTAGCCGGAGAGGTGGTGGAAGATCTCGCCCTGGCGCGCAAAATCAAATGCAGTGGCAAACGGCTGCGCTACTGCCTCGGGCTCGATGCAGTCGATCTGCAGATGTATCCCGATTTCCCCTCCCTCTGGGAAGGCTGGAGCAAGAACTGGTTTCTTGGCCTCGACCGCAATGTGGTCAAGGCCCTGGGAGCCGGTGCGGTGGTGGTGCTGATGTTCACGACCCCCTGGGCACTGATCGCTCTTGCAGGAATGATGCCAGTGGTTGCGCTACCAACATCTTCGCAGCTTGTGCTCGAGGAGGTGGTGATAGCCACGGGGTTGGTGGGGATCAGCCTTCAGCTGAGCATCCGCCTCTGGACCCGACAGCAGTTCGGCGTGCCCATCACCTACTGGTGGCTGATGGGTGTGGGAGGGCTCATCGTGGGCGCGATCGCACCAACCTCCGTTTGGCGCAGTCTCACCGGCAGGGGTTGGACCTGGAAAGGCCGCTCACTGGCGCCCGTCGCAATCGCATCGGATTCAGAGATCTGATCCTCAGCGCATCTGATCAAGGATCCTGCTCTTGATCTCGACGATATCCATCTCCTGGTCAGGGAGGCGATAGCCAATGAAATCCCAAATTGGCACGTTGATCATGCGCGCGAGGTCGCCGGCATCCCAACGGATCTCCTGCTGGTTGCCGTGGTCGATCAGATGGATGCGTTGGCCATTTCGCAGCACCAAGTTCAGCTCGTAGCTCCAATAGTGGCGCTGACGGGTATGAACCTCTTCATCCAGTAGCTGAATGCTGTAGACCTCTTGAAACGGAATCGCGCGGCAGACCAAACCCCGCAGCAGTTCCACCCGGCCGAGCCAGGCCAATTGCTGCGGTCCGAGGCGCACCTCGCCAACGTTCCCGTCAATCACAACGGGGCGATTGGTCAGATACAAGGAAACCGAACAGGCCAGCGCGATCTGCACCAGCATCGGCCACAATTGCTGCGTCGCATGGTCATGCCCCTGAAGACCGATGACGAGGGCATGGATCATGGCCACGAGCCCTGCCACCTGCACCAGCGTCTGCCAGTGGCGTTGGAGTGTCGGCCGAAAACTCAGCACTCCAGGAGCAATCGGCCGGAGACGATGCAACGTCTGGCGATAGCCACCGGGGGCGAGTGGTGTCCAGCCAGTCTGGATGGCCACCGGGTCATCGAAGCAACCGGGATCGAGGACCGGATAACGCTTGCGGCCCATGGGCCAAGGGAGTCGCCATTGCATTGAGCCCCCCTTTGCCTCAACGATCAGGCTGCCATGGAAGAGGAGGTTGGAGCGGACGCATCACAAGCGTCTGCATCGAACGCCTGAATCAAATTCCAAGCCTCCTGTGCCGTCTCGGCGAACTGGAAAAGATTCCGATGCTCATCACGAATCAGCCCGCATTCAGCCAGGTAGTCAAAGTCGATCAGTCGACTCCAGAACTCTTTGCCAAAGAGGATCACAGGCATCGGACTTTTGATCGCCGTCTGACGCAGCGTGAGAACCTCAAACAGTTCATCCAGTGTTCCGAATCCACCTGGAAACAACACTGCCGCCGCTGAGCGCATCACGAAGTGAAACTTGCGCAGGGCAAAGTAATTGAACTGGAAACATAGTTCCGGGGTGATATATGGATTCGGCTCAGGCTCCCCGGGAAGCTTGATACTCAGACCGATCGAACGACCACCGGCATCGAAAGCACCGCGATTCGCCGCCTCCATGATGCCGGGGCCACCACCGGTCACCACCACATGGGAATGCAGTCCCTTCTGCTGATCTTGAGCGACTAGCCGGGTGAACTCCCGTGCCGCTTCGTAATAGCGCGAGAAGCCGAGTTGGGTGCGACTACGCCTGAGCTGATCCTGCAGGCTGCGATTGAGCGGATCATCGGCAGCGGCAGCTTCTGACTGCGCAAGGTTCTTCTGAGCAACAGAGCGCTCAACAACATTCACGCCACCAAAGATGATGATCGTTGAGTCAACAGCTTCAGCATCAAGAACCTGTTGGGTTTTCGTAATCTCCAGCAGCATGCGAACCCCCCGCATGTCCTCACTCTCAAGCAGCGACTCATCAGCATGAGCGAGGCGATAACTCGACGAACGAAGAATCATTGCAAGATTGTGATCAACAAGAGCTGAGTCCTCACTTCTCCAACCAACACCTGCCTCTCCGTAACCAAGAGACTCTTTGCCAGGAAACTGATCTGACATCTTGCTCATTTCACACAAACCAATCTCAACAGATCTCGATGAGATTTCTCATCTCCGTGGAGATTCTTCACGAATACGCAGCCGTTGAAACACGCTTCAAAGACTGCTGATTAGCATAATTTGCGCAGACGCTGATACACGCACAACTGGCTTCCTTGCGTGAGCCTGCTCGCTTCAAGAGATCGCCATGGCACGATCCAGTGGGCAGGATCCACCCCCGCTAGAGCCTGGGCGGCATCGGGATTACGCAGATGAATCACCCTGCGCTCACTCAGGTTGAGACGATTCCGAAGCCATGGAGTGAAGAGCACCTCCTCCAACAGCTGCTGATAAGAACCATCAGCAATCGCTTGCTTGAACCCCACCTCGATGGCCGTAGCCAGAGCAGGGTTGGCACGACTGACATAAAAGAAGCCAGCGAAGGGATAGGTAATCAGGAGATGGTGATCGAGCTGGGTGTCTTTGGCGTGGCGCCGCACCACGACCGATTCTCTCTCGAGTTCAGCGATCCCCCTCGGGAACAACTGAACGCGCTGATTGTCGACCAAGCGGAGTAGATCATGAGGCGACGTGGTGTAAGTGCGTAGGCCTGCAGCATCAAAGATCTCCACATCGCTCCAACCCAGACCCTGAATCAGCACCAACCTGCGTAAGTCTGGAAGATCCTTCACCTCAGCAAGGAGTGCCAGATTGTTGCGATGGGTCCACCCAGCCCGGACACCCAGCAACCCGCCCGTTAGCGGGATCATCACAGGCAGCAGGCGGCGATTCAGCGCGGTACCTGCTCCATACGCTCCCACCGTGACGCCAGTGGGGTTGAGACTTCCCTGGAACTGCTCTGAAGCCAGAGCATTCACCACCTCATCCTGGGGCAGAACCTCGGTGCTGAAGCCAAGAGCAAAAGGCTGACCGCTGCGCTCAAGCACCAGACGCAGGAGTCGATAATAGAAGCTGGCTTCGCTCTGGCCCATCCGCCGGTCAAGCACCACTGCCAGAGTTCCTGAGGGCAGGGCCGCCACCTCTACCGGTGTGAGCACATCACGGTCGTCAATGAACAAGCGCCTCTGACCCACACGGGGTTGCACGACTAGGGCACCGACCAGCAGGATCAGGATGCTGATCAGAGTTGTGGTAAGAGCCTTCACACCCTTCTTGGATCCTGGCGACAAAGATCTGATCTGCATGGCCAAACGCCTCAGGGAATGATCCAGACAATGCCGAGGACGGTAATAGCTATGTAGCTGGGCAAAAGGATTACCCGTAGAAGGTTGGACACCCTGGGGGTATAGCTACTGAGGTGGTGATCAATGATCTCATCAGCGGCCACCACATAGAGGATGCCGAGGAAGACGATCAACTGCAGATTGCCGATGAAACCGGTCATCGCAGTCACAGGAAGATTACCGGCAATAAAGACGTAGTTGCCTCCAGCAGAGACCACAGCTGCCAGGATCAAATCATCACGGCTGCGCGTGATCATCAGACTCATGCAGCACAACCCAACCGCCAGCATGTAACCCAGAAAGTCGGGGGCGACATACAACAAGCTGCGTCGCTGGATCGGCAGATCAAACGAGACGGTGGGTTGGCGGCGCACTGCCTTCTCAGCTGCCGGAGGGATGCCGAGATCGCTCATCAGGCTGAGGCTGCTGGCATAGGCGCTGGGCTCCTTCAGCCGCCAACCGGGCAAGAGCAATCCGGGACTGATCACGAAGGGGTGATCCTCCTCCACATCGAGGCGCACAGGCTGGAGTGGATCATCAAGACCAAACTGAAGTTGGAGGATTTGATCATCAAACGGGTATCGGCTGAGCTGCCAGCGCTTCACCACGGCCGAGCGGATCCGATAAAGCGTCCAGACCCCTCCGGGTCGTTGTTCCTGGCGCACCGGCTGGAAACGCTGAATATCTCCGTCATAGATACCGTTGATCAGGCGCAACTGACCACTGGGATCAGCCGAAGGTTCCCCCTCCCAGAGCGTCCATAACAGCAGCTCGATCGAAAACTGATCATCCAGTAAATCAAGATTGCTGATGTTGGTGGCATACACACCCACCGCGAGCCGAGGGAGATCCTGATCAGGAGCGATCGTCTCCTTCGATGGAGGTGATGACCACTCGATCGGCGGCAAGGCATCGATCACCAGCTCAGGCTGCTCGGGAGAAGGAGCACGCAGGACCGAGACCAGCAGCGCCATCACCAAAGCGAACAGCACACCGAGAAGCAGCCAACGCCGTCGACGGGGCCCCGCAGCCACGAGTTAGATCAGTCGGAGAGGCCCCCACCTTGACAGCAGAGGCTGGCTCTCGCCAGAAAGAGTGATCAAAGCCACGACGTCGAACGATGCCCAACCTCGACTTCGACGGCGACTACGGACGGACCTACTGCACCAGTATCCGTGACTCAGTGCCTGGCTACGACGTACTGCACGAGATCGCTACAGCCGCTGTGCATTGCGTGGCGACTCCCGTCAGACGGGTTCTGGTGGTAGGCCCTGGACCCGGCGACGAGCTTGTACCACTGCTCAGTGCCTTTGCTGAAGCTGAGGTGGTGGTGGTGGAGCCTAGTGGCCAAATGCTGGAGGCATGCAAACACAAAATTGCCTCACTGCCTGGAGTCGAGCGCTGTCGCTTCCTGCAGGCGAGCCTGACGGAAGCTCGCTCCGGGGAGCTTGATGGTGCCCACTTCGATCTGGTGCTCTGCCACAACGTGCTTCATCTGATGGCTTCTGCAGAGCAAACAGCCATGCTGCGTGAGCTGGCCGATGTCACCACTTGCGGAGGCACACTGCTACTAAGCGGCTACAGCGAGCCGGAAGCGCCAACCGATTACCAGCGAATGCTGGCGGTGGGGAGCCAACGGCTCGTGGATCGAGGCATGTCAAAAGACACCGTCGCCGCCCTGCTGGCCACGCGCAACCGCTTGGTGTTCTCCGTGGATGACAAACGCGTGCGCACGGTTCTAACCCAGGAGGGACTGGACACACCTGTCGTGCTTTATCAGGGGTTGTTCGCCCACCTCTGGCTCTGCCAGCGCCCCTGACCATCAGGCCTGGCAGGTTGGGGGAATCCCAAACTTGCCAAACCCAAGCCTGCAGGTCTTGCGACAGTCCAGCACTCCGACCAATCAGGAGTGCTGCGAACGAAAGCCCTTCAACTTATCGAGATCTTTCGACTGATCAAGTTTGAAGTCGGTGAGGATCAACGCCTTGCCGATCGTATTGATCGCATCTTCCATCCGCTGCAATCGCTCAGCACCTTCAGTCGACGCTCTTGCAGCCCGGATCAAATCAGGCGTCAAGGCTTGGGCGGCTTGCTCCATCGCAATTGCAATCTCACTGACCTGCGCGAGCGCCTCGTCCTTACCCATCGGCCATCAATTCTGGTAGCCACAGTCTGCCTGCAGCTGCTGCCGCTCAACGCATTCCCGTCTCCCCGAAGGTGACCTCCAGAATCGCGGCATTGAGCAGCACTTGCATGCGCTGCAAATCAGCCTGCTCCATCGGATCACCTCCTGGCCAACGGTCGAGGCGGAACGTCACCGCATCCAAGAGCAGGCGTAAACCACCTGCATTCAGAGAGAATTCCACCGTTGGCTCGGAAGCATCCGGTCGAGCATCACGGTCTCCGTCCTCCATCAGCAAGCAAAACGCTGCTTGCAGTGTGGCTAGGGTGAAAGCAAGCGGCATCAGGTTGCAACGCCCCGCTGCACCAACTTGAGGGAAGGCTCAGGCACCATGCAAGACGACGGCATTGCTTCCAGGCCACGCCGACTGGCTCACCATGTCTTCACGACGCTTGCCATGACAGCGATTGCCATACCAGCACTCAGTGCCAATTGGCAGCCGCCGCAGGAACCAACGCAATGGCTGAGCGTTCGCCAAAGCCTTCAGAGCGCAGGCACGATCGCCGTTGCACCGTGGATCTTCTTCGGATCCCTCGACCGCGAGAGCACACAAGCCGCTGAATACCTAAGCAATCTCAGAGCAGAGGATGGCTTGGTGGAATTCGATGGGCTCCTGCTACTGAAACGATCCACTGCATCGCCGTGGAGTGTGCGCCCTCTCACCATGCGCGCCATCTGTGGAGAAGGGCGACTGGAACGCCAACAGACCGATGGCAGCTGGGAGGACTACTCAGGCCGTCCAGGCACACGTGAGAAGGTGGCTTGGATCTGTCAACAGCCCCACTAAGGCCCTAGGGCTCCGGTCGCTCCTGATCTTGATCAGCGCCGGTCGATTCCTCCCCAGACTTCTTAATCTACTCCGATAAAGAGCCCTAAACCCTTTATCCCTTGCAGCATCTTGCTTTCTAGACGAAGCTGTGAGTGCAGAACGTAAGTCCCAGGGCAAGTGTCGAAGATCGTCCAACTAAAAGGAAGGTCAGGCTTCTACATAAGGATTTCTATCCCGGCTGAACTACGACCGGTCCTCAAGACCAACACGTATCAATGGAAGGCTGGTGCTACTCGGGCTGAAGCTCTCAGGAACACCCCAGCACTCCTCTCCAAGGCCCTCAGGAAGTTCGATGACGCAAGAGGCAAAGATCCTGTAGGTGAGGCGTTCCGTCTCTCTGAGACGCTCACAGACAGCCCTGACGCACCGACCATTGATGAACTGCTTGAACAGAGACTGAAGAAAGCAGGCTTCGACTCAGATCAAATCCAGACCATCATCTATGGCGAACAGGTACTAAGGCAGCAAGGAATCGCTCCGGCACCAGCATCAGCCCAAGTCAAAGGTCTCCAGACAGCTGTTCAATCTCGCCTTGCTGGAGGTACTCCATACACCGATTGGCTTGATGCTCGCCTGATCGAAGAACGCCCTGCCCCCACCACAGAGCGTCGTTGGAGGACAACGATGAAAGAACTCTCTGGTTGGTTCGGGTCTGATTGCTTATCCCCAATGACCAAGGTTGAGGCAGGTCAATACAAGCGGCATTTGATGCAACGTCTTGCGGACAGCTCTACAAAGACCAACATCAACTACATCAAAGCTTTTTGGTCATGGGCCATGGTCAATGGCTATGTCTCAGAAAATATATGGAGAGGCCAAACAAAGAAACTAAGCACGAGTACCAAGCAACAATCTTTAGATCAAGAACTGCTCGAAGCAGCCAAAGTTAAAGCTGCGAAACTCAACGACATTGGTTTTTTTATTCAGCTGTATACCGGCTGTCGGAAAGGTGAGCACCGTGGACTGCGTTGGTCAGATATTGACTTGAAGAATGGCTGGATCCACTTCAAGCGGTACTCACACGGGAACATCGTCAGAGAACTAAAGGGCAAAGAAAAAGACGAAAGGACTGTCCCTATCAATTCAAAACTTAAGACTAAGTTTTTAGAACTGATGCCAGAGGCTTTGACCAACAACAAAGCTGAACCAATATGGCCCAACGAATTTAGGTCTGGCGTCTTCGGTGCTGATTGGGCCAAGAGATGCAGTGCTCACTATGGTTTCAACAGCCACAAGTTACGGAGCTATGTGGTGACACAACTACAGTTCAAAAACGTCTCTCCCTTCTTCCTGCATGAGATAACTAGACACGCTGTTCCTGGATTGTCAAAGGTTGTCCAGGGTTATGTGCGTCCTAGTGAAGAGCAGATAAGAGAGGTGTTGGAGCTGTTGGAGTAGTCATAGTCCAGTGATTCGGCCCTAACTTATAGCCATGAAACAAATTCCCCTCCTTGGCACTCTTATCCTTTCAACTGCCGTAGCGGTGACATCTTGTTTCCCATGGACAAGCCCAGAACGTGATGCAGCGAATAAAGCTTGTCGTGCATGGTTGAGCAAAGGGCTTGAACTTTGGGGGCCAACAACTGGACCAGTATATGCGCGTCTTTGTGCAGAAGACAAAGAGGCAAAGCAGTTTTTAGGGAAGGAGAGTAGTGCGGTTTTAGATGGAACGTTTGACCTTGAGACCATGGAAGTAGATGATTGGAAAACCATAAAGCTCTTCCCCTACTAGGCTCATAGGTTTATTCCCGTGTCAGCAAGGCGCTGGTGTGACCAAGATCACAGACACCGTTAACCCAGGTCAATGAAGCGGGTGGCGGTCACGGCGATGGTGTGTGAGTCGGGAGGACACAAACCTCCACAACCCACTTCAAACCATGACCGACTCTGAATTGAGCCTTAGTCAACTTGAAAACATCTCTGGTGGCAGAAGCAGATCATGGCAATTAAATCCTGCCATCAGCGTCAAGCTGCATCAAGCACGTCTCAGTCCACCTGAAGCCTTATATCGTATACCTGATTGGTTCAAGATCCCTGGCGATATGTACAAACCAGTGACCCCCGAATCACGCGGAGACATGCTGAGCCGAAGAGGTCTTGATCCTGGCCCAATTGGCTGATATCCAGACAAAGACGTCTGCATCAGGCCCCGCCATGAGCGGGGTTTTTTGTTGCCAAACTGAAGCCCTAAGAAAAAAATAGGACCACTCAATAGACAACACTGCGTGTCGCTATCTCGTGGTCCCTACCTATTGCCGCCTGGCACCAGTCATATGGGTTCGTTCTACGAACTCACCTAAATAAATGAATTACTAATAAACAAATGAAATACAAACACTATGCAGGACCCCAGAATCCTATTGTTAATGTAGAAACAGATGTTCCTGCATGCCCAATCTCTGAAAGAGAGGGTCTGGCCAAGAAGACCACAAAACGCCGCAAGATAGACAAAGACAAACAGATTATTGAGGGTTGGAGAAATGATCCACGTATGGTCTTTCTAGCTAATCCTGGTCGTGATCTAACTGCTAAAGAAAGAGAAGAGTGGGAACGGAACATAGTTCAATATCAGATCTACTCCTATCCAAAGGATTACGAAAATCGACCCTGATAAACACTAGGATCTCAGCTACTGATTTTCAAATTAGGGTCTAGAAGGGGCCTGTAAAGTCATTAAGGTGCAAACACCCCTGGCATCAGCTCCCGCTTGTTCTAGGGCCGTCTCTGAAGAAACTTCGTTTACTCCTTCGATGGTCCATAAGCATCAATCGCTCACCATTCAGCAACAGAGATACTGAACCAGTGCTATGACTACTGCATTAGCACCTGTCCCATGTCAGAAGAGCAACTCAAAGTATTCCTGGAAGCCGTCAAGGCTGATGCGGGGCTACAGGAGAAGCTCAAAGCAGCGACCGATGCTGATGCCGTGGTGGAGATTGCCAAAGAAGCAGGCTTTTCAATTACCGCAGAAGATATTCAATCGATGCAATTGGAATCGGTTAACGACGAGGAACTGGAAGGAGTAGCTGGTGGGTGGCCAGGCGGTAATACTAACCAAAAGACCTGCAATAACTGGACATGTAAACCTGGAAATTGTTAACAATCGGAAAAAGAGTTTCTCCCTGATTCTACTCATAAACCCCCTGTTTTCGCAGGTTTTCATTTCTTCAATCACCCCTAAAAGCTCATCAATTAGCCTTCGACACCTGACACCATCGCCCGCACTTGGCGGGTCTATTGATTATTAATAGTCATCGCTGCCGACCGCTGCTATGACTGATCAAGCGACATAGCCAGCGATGTCCCAAGAGCAGCTCAAAGCTTTCCTAGAGAAGGTCAAAGGCGACCTCAACCTCCAAGAGCGACTTAAAGCAGCAAAGTCACAGGATGAAGTGGCGTCTATTGCCAAAGAGCATGGTCACGAATTTGAAACCGAACATGTAAGCCAACTTAGTGAAGAGGAGCTGGAAAGCGTGGCTGGCGGTACTGATATTGAACTTCGCTGTCTGGGGGGGGGGGTTAACGAAAATTACGGGAGGTTTGTGCAATGCTGATGGACGTTAGAGACTTGCACACTTAATAGTTCCTGCATCAGCCAGGCACAGCAGAACAGGGGTTTCTTATTGCTTCAATAGCCCAACTAATCCCATTAATAAGCCCTCAATACCTGGCACCATTGAGCGCAGTTGAGTTGAGATAGTCAGGGCTTAATTAGCAACCAAGACTGCAATTGACTAGCAACTCCGGACAACACTCGTTCAGCGGCAGCAATCAGCTCAGACTCGCTTGCCTTAGTGCCATGAGAGCCAGTGATGTTGACGAGTATTTTAGTTACGATCTCAATAAATATATTACCAAGGCCACAGGAGCAGGAGAACGAATGGCTCAATGACTATAACAACCAAGCATCACGTCACCACTATTAATCATGACACTAACTAAGCAACAAATGAAGCAGGCTCAGACACTACATGAAAGCGGTGTGTCGTGGTCAATAGTAGCTGCACTATTCAAAACTGATATCAACAACCTACGCAAATGGAGAAAACATTGTAGCAACGATTAGTATTATGGCGACTCCGTCGTCACCTAAAGATTTATCAGCTCAATACGCTTGCCTATTACGAAAGGCTGAGCAAACCAATAACAGGAAAGAGGCATTGTCTCTAATCCATCAGACAGATGCTGTCCGTCATGAGATGGCCAAGCATCAGCCAACCCACCCAATCCTTCACTAAAACAAAGTTGCATCTTTCTTCTGACATATACCTCCTATGCTGGAAGTTCAATCCGTCCTTTGCTTATTCGTATATTTAAAGATAGCAAGAGCATAATGTCCTGTTTTTCTATCGATTTCAATTGTCGCTTTCCCTATCTTGCCACTAATTTTTCCAGGACTAAAGTATGCTTTAGCGGGAAACATCTTTTGTCCCTTCTGCCCAGCCTTCAATCTTGAGTTATGTTCATCCAAGGCAATGATAATATTATGAGGTTTGCTGATACTGACCCTGTTGCCCTTCTTGTTTTTATAATTTCCCGTCTCCCAACCATTGCACTCAAGATAGACAATACTGGATTGAGCCTTGACTGGCATGCAATTGGTAAGTGTGAGGCGAAACGTAGGTTTCAGTCATCGATCCAAGACGCCAGGATAATCGCCACGCTTGCTACTGACCTGAGGGCAAAATAAGCACTAGACAGCCCAAACAATAGGCTTAGTGAAACTGAGTAAAGACACTGCGCAGAGGGAGTAGATAACTTAAGACGGCAAAAATCCTACTACAATCCCTCAGCGCTCAATATCAGCCAAGTTCAACATATGATCAGGACTGCGGTCGCCCAGAAATTTCTAGATTCAACTCTGCTAGCAGAAGCAAAGCATGTGCCGATGACAACTCAGCATTCATATATGTAATGCTTAGAGCCAAAATGGCAGCGCTTCTTTTTCCACCACGAGGCCCCTCCCGCGACACCCTCCAATTCCTCCTCGCTTATTTCATCACAGCCTTTCTGGTATTCGTCAATACTAACATTAAAGCCTTCTTCCTTTGCAATTGCGCACCAATCAGCTTCACTTTGAACTCCCTTAAGCCTGAGTCGAAGCGCCTCATCTCCTTTTGCCTTTTCAATAAAAGCTTTTAATTGGTCTGAAGTCATGAAGCTAAAAATTTATTTCTTCAATTATAATTGGGCGGCGAGTTTTTGGCATAATCCAAACAATTCTTCACTTCAAGTAGCGTATCTTCTCAGCGCTATGGAGCGCATAATCCTTTTGCGAACGTCTGATTTTAACCATTTAGCTAGAGCGGATGGGAGCAATCGGCGTCAATGATGCTCAAAAACTCGTTTCTACTGCGGACTGGCTGACCAATCGATTCTCTAGTAAGGACGAGATGAATTGGTTTGAACCTCTGTCACCTTCACATCTTTATGAGCTCAGCAGGATGAGTTCTAACGGCTATGGGGTTGTTCAGAAAGAAGTCTCATGTCCAGACTTCACCTTTAATGCTGGTCAGCAAAGCATCTCTGTTCGACGTCTAGAGCAGATCCGCCGTTCCTATCTGAAAAATGAGGCCATGAGCAATGAAGAATCAATTTCTCCTCAGTCTGTTCAGGTGCCTTCCGTGGAGGCTCAAGAAGTGCATCGAGGCCGGCATTAAATTGCTTCCCTGAAGCGCAACCAGAGCAACGGAAACCACAAAAACCTATCGATAAGGTTGAGATCAACAATTTCAAAATGGTTCAACAGTTCATTGAGCTTTCTGAAACCATCGACTGGAATGCAATTGGTGAGTGTGAGGCAAAACGTAGGTTTCAGTCATCGATGGCCGAGACGCTGAACTGCATGACCGATCTCACCACCGACACGAACATCACTGTTTCCTCTCTCCAGTCCCACGGCCAAGCTGTCTGGTGATGACGTAGCAATGCCTCAAACCTCTTTACTTCGATGAAGTGGAACGCCTGATGGCCCTGTCGATACCCAGTACCTGAAGCGAGTGGACGTGGTGGAGATCCTGACCGGAGAGGGCGAGGTATGGGATCCATTAAACGAACCTGACGAGTGACCCGACCCATGGGTTCGTTCTACCAACGTACCCATGGGCGTTGCTTGTGGGGGTCGTTTGTGGGGGTTTTCTTGGATTACGCCTCAGCAAGAACCCAGTCATAGAAAGCCTTTTGAGTCCATGCTTTTTGAGACCTGAGACCAGTTTGATCTTTCGCCACGGAACCCTTGATGTCAGCTGGAATGACAACGGGCTTGACGAGGAGAAGGACGCCAGGAACAAGGCCTTCAAGGTGACGGCCACCGAGATCAGACAAGGGAATGGGTTGATCCTGAGGCTCGCGGATGGTGGGACGATCAAGATCCCCATCTCTGGCTGGATTGATGTCTGGGGCTGAGTTCAGACGTTGTTCGCCTTGGTCTGCAAGGGTCTCAACCTTGTTTTTGTATCAATACAAACAGTTTTTGTTTGGAGCTCAAGGCTCAATGGTGTCCAGTGAAGGAGCCACCGCTTGGATCTCACCGTTCAGCAGGTTGAATCATCGTTTGCTGTCAGCCCCGGTAGTGCCCTGGGCTTGTTCTGGCTGCAAGCCCATTTCCCCACCAGCGAGTGGGATGACCTGTTGAGTGGTCGGGCGGTATTCAGTGGCGAGAGCCTGACGGCCATGACCAGTGATGCCCGTGATGCGGGATTAAGCGTGGAGGCTCCTGTCCAAGTGCGTTTCTGACAAGTGCGTTTCTGAGCTTTGCCTCGAGGCTTTTGGTGGGGCCTGAAGAAAGGGTCGACCTGCTTCAAGCACGAGTCATCTCCGGTCACATTCGCAGATTGATTCAGTCATCCGCGCTGGTCTTGCCTCCACTACAACTGATGCAGTCCGGAACACGGACTGCTGCAAAACCTGCCGACCCCCGGGCGTGAGACCCCCGGGGGCTTTTTATGGCTGAAGGCTGAGCTGGCGGGCCCGATGGCGGGCAAGTGTCCGCCCTGAGCGCTTCCTGGGGCGTTGATAAAGATCGGCGTTCACCTTCAGCTGGCGCGGGTAAGGCCAGCTGCGTTTCAGAGCGGCTGAGTTGCTAGTTCGCACGCACCACCAGCAGTGGAGGTAGAGGACGATCAACCCTGTGATGACGCCGGTCATGGCCGTGGGATGTCACTCGTGGGTTCTTGCCCTTGATTGTCGGTGTTGATGGCCTCGCACGCCAGTGGTGATGCAGTGATTCCCATTTAGCTCTCAAGAGCTGACTCGGAGCAATACAGCACTTCACAGTCATCAGACGCGACGCGAGATGATGGAGAGGTCTCGCAGATCTGATGGTCAGCTCCAAGCTTGGAATTAGTAGCAAGCAGCAGCGTTTGATCGATCTGCTGGAGGCCAGCGATGCTGAGCTCAGCGGTCAGCAGCTCCATCGCTCTCTATTGGAAAGCGATCAGGGGATGGGGCTGGCGACTGTGTATCGCAATCTCCACCAGTTGCAAAAGCGTGGTCTGGTGCGTTGTCGCCATTTGCCCACTGGAGAGGTGCTTTATGCCCCTGTGATGCGTGATCGCCATCACCTCACTTGTGTGAACTGCGGCGAAACCCGTGAGCTCTCCAGCTGTCCGTTGCATGCGATGACCATTCCGGAAGAGCAACAGGGCGGGTACCAATTGCTCTTCCACACCCTTGAGTTCTACGGCCTCTGCAACCGCTGCCAGCAGGAAGACGTCAAGCCGTGATCAGAAACGGAAGGTCACTCCGGTTCCAACATGGTTCTGGAATCCCTTGCCCCAGCCTTTCCCGCCTTCCGTGCTGTACATCATCTCCAAGTGGGCGAAAGCCACAACGCTGTCCGAAAGAGGGTATTCAAAAGAGATGTCTCCGCCCCAGTCCGTGCGTTGTGACAGGCCTGAATAAGAGCCAGGTGAGTAGAAGCGAGGACCACCGGTCAGGGTGATATTGAGCAGATCCACGTTGAAGCCGAAGCCCGCCCAAGTGTCGGTGTAGTTGCCGATGTAGGTGCCGTCGCTTTCCCAGCCGGTGTGATTGCTCACATTCACGAAGACGCCATCGATCACCGACTCCAGACCATCGCCGAGGGCGAAGTTGACGTCTCCATCGCCGAATGCATAAGTGATGCCTGCCGAGACTTCATGTTTCACACCCTGAATATCTTCACCTTGGGATCGCATCACGGCGTAAGGAAGCCAGGTTGCTGAAATCGCCAACCGATCGTTCGGTTGGTAGCGAGCCTGAACCATTCCTTTCATATCGATTCTGCGGTAGGGCTGCCCCTTCTCATGGCCATGAGCTGCATGGTCGGCGTGCCCTTCCTCGGCATGCCCTTTCTCGGCATGCCCTTCCTCGGCATGGTCGTCATCATGGTCCTCATCGCCATGCTCTTCCTCGGCATGCTCGTCATCGCCATGCTCCGCATGGGCAGCCCCTTTGGTTGCATTGTCATCGTGCTCGTCGAGATGAACCTTGCCGTAGAAATGTTCGGCCTCACCCCAGACCGCTGCTGGACCGATAGCGGCTTCGATGCTGAAACTGCCGTCGTTGGCAAGTCCCCACTCGAACACTGCGCCGAAGAGGCCATCGATCGCATAGTGGGCAGGTTTGCCCTCGGTTCTGAGGTTGTTCTCGAAACCTCCGTGACCTTCCAGGGTGATCACAGGAGTCACCCTGGACTCCCCTTCGCGCAGCTCTTCTTCTGAGCCACCGCCATGGTTGTGGCCGGCACCTGCGTGGCTTGCTGGTGCGAAGACAGCCTCGAGGGCAAGCGGAGATAGCAGCCCAAGTGCAGCCAAGGCTGCAGGCGAGATTGAGAAGCGGCGCATTTGGTTGGAGTCTGGGAAGGGAGTCGGGATTGATTGGGGAGTGGTCTTGCTGCCGTTACTGGACAGCACTCCATCGCTGTTGCAGTCGTTCTGCAGAGGCTTGATCGCAGCTGCCTCCTTGGGCATTCACCACCGTGCAGGTGTTGCTGGTGGCGGTTTCGATCAGGCTCTTTCCAGGTGCCGTGCCATCAGCAAAAACGAGCTGCTTGGCAATGGGTTTGCCGGTGCTGCGACTGATGCGCTTCATGGTCTTGGAGACCGGGAATTGTTCGGGGAACAGCACTTTGGTCTTGGAGGCTTTCACGGCGTTGCTGATCGCTCTCAGGCTGGAGGGCCGCAGTGTGCCTCCGGTGGCGTAGTCGTCGATCATGGCCACGTGGCGCATGCCGTAGCGGTCGGTGAAGAACTCAAAAGCCATGTGTTCCGACACCAAAACGCGATGGTCAGCCGGGATGGTGGAGATCTGCTGCCGGTTCCAGGCGTCGAGATCGCGGAGGATGGCGATCACGTTCTGCTGGCGTCGTTTCAGAGCCTGTTTCGATTCAGCATTAATCGGTAATTGCTGAAGAGCATCGACCACCACATTGGCCATGGCGCCTGTATTGGCAGGGCTGTGCCAAAGATGGGGATCCTTGTTGGGGTTATTCGGAACAGCGCGCTCGCCCACGGCGATCAGCTCGAAATTGCCATCTAGACGACTGAGCGATGGGTTGAGGTTGTATCCATTAATCAGCACCAGTTCGGAGTTGCTGATATCTCTCCGGTTGGCAGGAGTGAGTTGAAAATGGTGGGGATCGGCGCCGGGTGGAATCAGACAGCGCACATCGGTGGCTCCGCCGGACAGGGTGCGGGTGAGATCGCAAAGCACCCCATCGCCTGCCACGACCGCTGGGGTTGCAGCTTGGGATGGTGATGGATTGGCCAGCCCTGTGGCTAAGCCTGCGGCGATCAATGCAGTGCTGCGCAGCAGGCGCGAAAAAGAGACGCCCATGAGGCAGCCCGGAGAACGGCCGAATGATAACGGTTCTCATTATTAGCGCAATGCCCCTGCCCTTCCCCATCGCGGCGGGGCCGGTGATGATTAGCCAAACCATTCACCTTCATGGCGCGATTGGCCACCGCCTGGGCGATCTTTCAGGGCTTGCTGCTTGAGTCGCTTCCCTTCCTTTTGTTAGGGGTCACGATCGCTGCGCTTGCCCGCTGGCTTGTGCCCCAAGCTGCGTGGGTGCGACGGCTGCCGCGTCACCCGCTGCTGGCTCCGGTGGTCGGTGCCTTGCTCGGCTTCGCTCTACCGGCCTGTGAGTGCGGCAATGTGCCCGTCGCCCGGCGCTTGTTGGCCAGCGGTGCACCCCTTGGTACCGGCTTCGGTTTTTTGTTTGCGGCGCCTGTTCTCAATCCGATCGTGTTGGCCAGCACCTGGGCTGCATTCCCTGATCAGCCCTGGTTGCTATTCGCCCGTCCTCTGGGGGCCTTTGTGATTGCCATTGCCCTTAGTGCACTGTTGGGGTTGATGGGGGAACGGGCCCTATTGGAGCCTGCCTTGCTCGAGGAGCGCCGCTTGACGCAGCCGCTCGCCGAAGTCGGCCTGCTGGAGCGGGGCAGTGGCGTTCTCGGCGCGGCTCCAATTCCCATCTCGCCCCGCCCTTCATCCCAGTCCATCTCGCTGTCGGACGTGCTGCTGCATAGCGGTCGAGAGTTCCTCGGCCTGTTGGTGTTGCTGGTGCTGGGATGTGCCCTGGCTGCAGCAGTTCAGTCCTGGTTGCCTCGCGCCTGGTTGCTGGCTGTGGGGTCGGCTCCGACTCTGTCGGTTCTGGCGCTGATGTTGCTGGCCCTTGTGGTTTCGGTCTGTTCGAGTGTGGATGCTTTTCTGGCGCTCGGTTTTGCTGCGCAGGTCACGCCTGGGGCGCTGCTGGCCTTCTTGTTATTGGGCCCGGTTGTGGACCTCAAGCTCGCTGGTCTGTTTACCGTGCTCCTGCGCCCCAAAGCGATTGCAGTCACCGCTTTGGCCGCGTCGCTGCTGGTGCTGCTGATCGGTCAGTGGGTGAACCTGGTGCAGCTTTGAACGTCATGACGCTTCGTCTTCGCTGGTCATCGCTGTCGCTTCCCCTGCTGTTGCTGTTGTGGGGTTGGGTGATGGTCTGGAGCACGGCATCCGGCCGTCTCGATCTGCTCCTGCGTTCCGTCTATCACCCGGTTGTTGCTGTTGGCGGTGGCCTGTTGATCTTGATCGGCTTGCTGCAGCTGCGCTTGCTTCTGCGTCGCAAGCGGGCGGGGCAGGTCAGCCAAACTCTGCCTCGCGGCTGGTGGCTGACTGCGCTGGTGGCGCTGGCGATCATCGTCTTCCCGCCACAGCCTTCCTTTAATGATCTCGCCTCCAGTCGGCCGAGCAGTCTCCCGGAGGCGCCGCGACTGGCGTTCGTGTTGCCACCTGAGCAGCGCACGCTCACCGAATGGGTGCGGCTCCTGCGCACACAGCCCGATCCGTCTCTGCATGCCGGGGCTCCGGTGTCGATCAGCGGTTTTGTGCTGAAGCGCCCGGGAGAACCTGCTCAGCTCGCCCGACTGATGGTGCGCTGTTGTCTTGCGGATGCCACGCCATCGGGTTTGCCTGTGCTGTGGCCGGAGGGCTTTGATCCGAAGCCTGATACCTGGCTGGAGGTCAAGGGCAAGATGGTGACGCAGGAGCATGACGGTGCGCTGCGCAATGTTCTGGAGCCTTCAAGCTTGAAGGTCATCCCTCGACCTGACCGACCTCTGGAACCATGACCCGATCTGGTCTGTGGGCGTTGCCCCGCCCTTTGTTGCTGGCTTTGGGAGGTCTGACGGCGCTGGTGCTAATCCAGCAACAAGTGCTGCTTCGCCGTCCACCCCGGCTGCAGATGCTGGCGATCCAGCCACTGCGTTCCGGGGCCGGCGCGCTGGATGTGCGTTTTAGTCGCCCGATGCAACGGGAGACGATCGCGGCCGAGAGCCGAATCAAACCGGAGCTGTCCCATGCTTGGTTTGGTGCCGACAACGCCTGGCGATTGCTGCTCAACCGCACGGATCCCATCCAGTCTCCGCTGCAGCTGGATCTGGCTGGTGCTGATCGGCGCGGTCTGCGTGTCGCGCCGAGCCGCTGGTTTTGGGATCCACGGCCGACGTTGCTGGCTGTCGTGCAGCTGAAAGAGGGCCAGCAATTGCAGCTGCAAGACCGTCAGGGATCCTGGGTGCCACTGAGCCCAGTGCTGCCTGGCATTTTTCAGGTAGAGCCATTCGGTGATGGCCGCGGCGTCGCCTTTGTCAGTGCGGACGACAACGGCGACCAGTTTGTCGACGTTCGACACCTGACGCCGCGATCCCTCGCAACCGATGCCGATGCAGTTGGCTCCCCTCTGCTGGGTGACCTGGAGCGGATCACCCAACAACCCCAGTTGTTCGCGCATGTGAGCAGCAATCTCAGAGGGGATCTGCTCGTTCAGGCCGGTCGGCTTGAGCCAGGGAGTGATCAGCTTTGGATGCGCAGCCCCGATGGGAGGCGCCGCGATTTGAGCCTGAAGGTGGCCGGTCCTATCCGTCTGTTACCCGATGGCACGGGCTTGGTGGTGCCTGGGTACGACGGTCTTGAGCTGTTGTCCCTTCAGACCCTGCAGGATCAAGCCTCTGAACGGCAGACACTTCCTGGCAGTCGAGACCTGCGGGCGTTCTGCACTGGATCCGGCAGAGCTCTGCTCGTGCGTCACTGGCCGGACTACCGCCGGTCGGTGGAGTTGGTGATTCCCGGCCTCCCACCACGTCAGATCTGGTTGGGTGAGCAGGCCGTCATGGGGGTGGCCTGCGATAACGGTGGAGAACGCCTTTGGGTGGTGCTGCGCGATTCCCTACCCAAGGCTGTCGACACGCTGTTGTTGCTCGATCGCGATGGCAAGGTGCGCAAGCAACGCAGGCTGGAGCCTTGGCTGATGGCACCAGATTCCTTGTTGCGATTCGATCCTGTCAGCGATCAGTTGTTGCTGTCTGTGATTTCCAGTCGGCGCGCGCCTGGGCGCATCGCCTGGGTGGATGGCAGCACACTTGGCTTGCGGATCCAGGCCGAGCCGTCGGTGGTCAGCGCCACGCTTTTGCCGGCTGCCGGCAGGATCGATCGCTTTTAGGCCGGCCTTGTCCTCTCTTGCTCCTGTCGCTTGAGGAAGGCCACTAACGTCGGCGCTGATTCGGACTTCGACATGGGCGATTACACCGTGGCCATCTGGGCAACCATCGGCTTGATGGTGGTGTTCACCGTGCCGGTGGTCTGGCAGTTTCTGCAGCCCAACGATGATGATTTCGGTGATCTCACCAAACGCCAGAAATAAATACGCCTGACGTCAGAGCGCCTTCTGTTGCGACTGCCTCTAACACCTGCCCACGGAGGCTCCTGAGCTTGACCAAGGCTCCCAGCTCAAGTGCTGGGATGGGCCAAGGCCTTCCGTCAGCGTCGGTGGCCGGCACTGCAGAGGTGTAGGTGGCGGATTGTGTGGGATCAGCCCCGCGTTTGATTCATCGTTTTGAGGAACGCCTGAGGACCGCTCTCGAGATCAGGCAGTTCCATCGTGGCTTCGCGTCCTTCCAGCGCTGCGGTCAACGACTCGATCATCTGGCTGTTGCCTGTGGCTTTCACAGCAGCGAGGGCTTTCTTCAGCCGTTCTTCGCGACTGCCTTGGTCTGGTGCGCCAGAAGGGGTTGACCAAGTGCTGTAGTCAACGTTCGTGGTGGAGCGGACGCTGTTCAGCTGGTTGGCAAGGTTCTCCCACAGCAGCGGCATGGATCGTTGACGGCATTTGCGGAATTCTTTCCTGACAGGGCCCCTGCCAGCCCAGTTGTGACATTTATCCACATGCTCTAGGGCAGGAGGCAGTCGGACCGCCCGCCTCCTGCCGTGCGACGACAAGCGTCAGTTTTTTATTCTTCAGAGATATAAATAAACGTTGCGCAGTTGTCAGGTTGAAGCCGCTTTTGTCTCAATTGCATGAACTTGCGTAACCTTTTCAGGGCAAAATGGGGCGATCGCAAGGCTTCGACGGCTTGGAGCTTCAGATTCCCTTTAGATTCTTTGGAGCGTTGCTCGTGGGCTCGTCCCTGCTATCGATGGCAAGAAGCCCGAAAGAATTTGTTCTGCTCGGAGGCACCTTCCTGTTTGGCCTCGGCACCCTCGAGCTTGCCCTTCATCTCGGCGGCTTCTAGGCCTCTGATTGGTACGTTGTGCTGCGAGGTGTGATCACCTCGGTGCAGCAGTGATGGAGTCCCTGGCTCCGAGTTCCTTCAGGGGGAGCTCAAAATCAGGGAACATCTCGCAGTAAGTGGCTACCGCCTTGGCTCGTTTTGGTGTGGGGTCAGCGGGCTATTGCCGCCCCACAATCACTGGTGGGGTTCCGCCGGAGAGGCCGGGCACCACTTGGGTTTGGCCGTCCCATTTGTCGAGGAAGAGCTTGTAGAGAACTCTGTCGTTCAGGCCTTTGTTGAGGGTTTCGAACTTAATCGCTTCCTGTTCAGCGATCTTCACCTCGGTTTCGGCTTTGAGCAGGCGCTGCTCGGCAATTTGTTTCTGCTCAATAGCAGAACGGTATTCCTCAGCAATTTTGAGGCCGGTGAGATCAAGCCCTTTGACTTCCACGTAGTCAAATTTTTCTAGCTCTTTGGCAACACTCTCCTCAACGATTGATGAGATCTTGTTCCAATCTGTGGCGATCTCAACGAGCTCGTATTTTGAAAAGACTGATTTCAGTGATTTGAGTAGTGAAGGTTGAATGATCCGTGCGTAAATCCCTTCATTGCCTGTGGCGATGGTGCTGTAAACCCGTGGCGCTTCGGTGGATTTGACGGCGTATTTGATCGTTGCGGTCGCTTCGATCACCTGCAGGTCTTTGGTGAGGCTGGAGAATTCTTCAGGGCGAACCTGGGTGCGCACATTGAAGAAGTGCACGGATTGCACGAATGGGGCCTTGAGATTCAGGCCAGGCAGGCGAGCTTCGTCACTCACTTTGCCCAGCGTTGTGATCACAGCGACCTGACCAGCAGGCACCACGAAAATGGCGGCAATGGCCACGATCAAAGCCGTAAAGGCTGCGATCACGGCGAGGGATGCCTGAGCCCCAGGCTGGTTGGGGGACACGTTTTGCACTCGGTTGTTCTTGTTGCCTTGATTATGGGCAGGGTTGGCGAGCCGGTGCGGCGGCTTGACCAATCAGGATGGCGGCTTGCCTCAGCTGCTGGGATGGCTTCGTTTCTGGTCACGGGCGCAAACCGCGGCATCGGATTGGAATACTGCAGGCAGTTGCAGGCGCGCGGAGAGCAGGTGATCGCTGTCTGCCGGGAGGCTTCCCCGGACCTCGAGGCTCTGGGCGTGAGGATTGAGTCGGGGATCGAGCTCACGCGTGTGGCGTGCATCACTGACCTGGTGCAACGCTTGGCCGGCATGCCCCTCGATGGGGTGATTCTCAATGCCGGTTTGCTTCAGTCGATGGGGTTGGAGGATCTTGATGTCGAGGCGATTCGGCGTCAGTTCGAAGTGAATGCCCTTGCGCCGTTGCTGCTGGCTCGGGCCCTGGTGGATCAGATGCCCTACGGCGCCAAGCTGGCGCTGATGACCAGTCGCATGGGCTCCATCGATGACAACACGTCCGGTGGCTCCTACGGCTACAGGATGTCGAAGGTTGCCCTCAACATTGCTGGCAAGTCGCTGGCGGTCGATCTGGCGCCGCGAGGCATCGCAGTGGCGATCTTGCATCCGGGATTGGTGCGAACACGCATGATCAAGTTCAATCCCCATGGCATCACCCCAGCAGCGTCGGTGCAGGGGCTACTGGCGCGGATCGATGCACTCACGCTCGAGAGCAGCGGTACCTTTTGGCATGCCAATGGTGAAGTGCTGCCCTGGTGAGCAGCTCTCATCGGCGGGTCTCGCTCGCTTGCCTCAACTGCCCGGTGGCAGGGTGAACCAGCAGAGCGCCACACTCACGCTGCTGAGGGCCACAACGGTGAGGGGCCAGATCTCGTCCATGGTGTGGAGACGCTGGGCCATCACGTCATAGTCGTGCCCTTTCGGAAGCTGTTCGAGTTCGTGGTAACGGCGGCCGATCCAGATCACCAGCACGAAGGCCAAGAGTGTCACCACATAGGCGATCACATACACCTGATCGAGGAAGGTGAGGAAGGGGAGCTGCGGCAGCTCATCGCGGTAGGTCTGCTGCAGAAAGACGAGTGTGAGCAGCACGGTGATCGGAATGCCGGCGCGGGCATCCTGTTCATCCGGCCGCACTTTGAACACCAGCAGCACCATCGCCATCACCACGACGAGCGGCAGGATCAGTCGCCAGAACGCCGACCAAGACGACGTGCCAAAGGCAATGTCGTAGACCACAGTGCTGTAGGCCGCCGGTGCACCACCGAGTGCGAAATTCGTGGCGTAGGTATGCCGGTACTCGGCGATCGACCAGCTGCGTTTGAGCCAGCCGATGATCCCAGAGAACAGGCCCACACCGCTGTTTTCGACATCCGGAACAAACCGCAGGTTGCCGTATTCGAAGATGCCATCAACATCATCGGCCTCCAGCACAATCGGCAGGCTCACGGTGATGAAGGGGAAGTGACGGAAGCTGGCCCTGTCGATATAGAAACGGCCGATGTAGGAGAACAATTGGTAATAGCTGCCATCCGGCATGCGTTCCGCAGCGCCGATCGCTCGTAGTCCCGGATCGGCATCGGAGAGCAGTTCGTTAACGAGGATGATCCGATCCTCAAGGCCCAGGTTGTTCTTGTCCAAATACTGCTGAAGGGCGTCCCCCCAGCTCATCCAGAGGTAGCCGTTGGCCGCGAAGCTGGGAACGCTGAGGTCGAGGTCGTAGGTGTTGGTGGAGTAAATGCCCACCTGCACGCGATATAAGGCCTTGTCAGCATCGCTGGCATCCAGGCGGAAGCTTTCTTGGCCCGGGGGTGAGCTGCGGAGGGAACTCCAGCCATCCAGCTCGGTGCGGTCGGCGCGCAGTACCTGATGGCGCGGAGCCGAGCTGAGCTGCAAGCTGTCGGTTCTTGGTTCGGTGCTGAAGTTGAGCTGGCTGATGCCGGTGACGCCCAGCACCAGCGCCAGCAACAGGGCGACGGCGGCGAAGAAGTTCCAGCGTTTCTGCTTGAGGGGAGCCATGACGGCTTGAACACAGCGTTGGTCTCTGTTTGCGTCTTAGCCAGGCCGCCACTCGTCGTCTCTTGGCTGCCGGGTGCATGGCATCGGATCAGGGCAGTCGGTACACCATGCCGTAATGGCCAATCGTGGTGCCATCAGCTCCATAGGTGACCACTTTCAGGTGATCGGAGTGGTCCAACGGCATCGCCAGCTGAATGACCGCAGCACCGGTGCTGCAAGGCTTTGGTTTGAGCGTGAGCCTTGTGATGGCATACCCCCGTTCGGTGGGCTTTCTCGAGGGCACGAGTTGATCGGGATCGTGGCCTCCAGGGACCGAGGGCAGCGTCTTGACGCTGTAGTCGCTGTCGCAGATGCCGTTGGCTTTGTTGCCCCAACGCACCCGGTTAGGTTCCACGCTGAGCACATCCAGAACGGCTCTGCCAGCTGTGCTTTGACCCTGCCAGCGGCCGAGGAAGATGTTGTGACTTGCCCAGTACTTCGGTTTTGGAATGACATTGCGGGATTGCTGCCACAGCACTTGGAGTGTGTACTGGCCTTCACGTCTGAAGCTGATTCCTGCCGGGCTATGGCTGCGCTGGTAGGTCACCCCCTGTTCGTCACTGGGGAAGCGGAAAGCCCAGCTGTTGAAACGGACGTTGACGTTCCCCTGGCGCTGACTAAAGCGACAGGTTCCCCGTTCGCTCGGAACGGTGGAGTGATCACGACTGAGGATGCAGGTGGCTTGCGTGCTGTCTGCCAGGGCCATGGCTGTGGGAGCGATGCTGCCAACCAGGGCAAGAGCGAGGTGGCGCATGGATGGCAGGGCTTCTGCTCGCATTGTCTCTTCCCCCATCGTGAGCGGGGTGATAGTGGCCGCTATCTGAAGAGGCGGCAAACCTCCCTGTCGGTTGCCTGGATTGGAGCCACTTCGAGATGCCAAAAACAGTCGCCAAAAAAACATGCCTGATCTCGGCAAGTCCAACATTCAAGAGGGCTTTTGCTGACAGCAGCGCTGCACTCAATATCCTGAGTTCATTGGGGCTGGAGTCATGCAAACAAAACTTGAAGCTGGTGAAGCGATTCTTCGAAAATCGCCGGCCAATCACCAGCGCGGTATCGAGGCTGTTGGAGGCAGGCTGTACCTCACTCAGCAGCGTTTGATTTTTGAGGCACATGCCTTCAATGTTCAGACAGGGGCTACGGTTGTTCCCTTGCCCAGTATTACTGCCTTAAGGAAAGACTGGACGCTTCTGTTTGGCGCCATCCCTGTATTCCCCAATTGTCTTGTGGTGTCCTCCCAAGCAGGAGAAGACAATCGGTTTACTCTATTCCGACGCACACCTTGGATCGAAGAAATTCAAAAGCTAAAAGGTATGACATAGGTTTCATTTGATTTGATTTGCCCCCGGTCTTTCTTGCTGTACTTTTCGAAGTGGTGGGAAAAGGCTCTGGCTTGCTTGCTTGGCTGCCCATAAATGGCTTGAACAATCTCTTCGTTGCTCAAGGTGTATAGGCACTTAATGGTTGCTGCCTTTTAAATAGTTTTTGATTGCTTCATGGGCAATCAATGCCACCAGAGATGAGGCTGCAATCACAATGATGCCTCCAGTGATGTCGCCTTGGAGTAAGGCAATAAAACCAAAGAATGCAATCAGGGAGAGGAACGCGTAAATCGCTGCAACGCCTCGCCACAGGAAGGCGTTGAGATCACCGTTGTAGAAGACCACTTGTCTCGTTGCAATTGTGTTCTGGCGATGCTGATGCGTGCATGCGTGTTCAGGATGGATGGCGATGGTGCTTGTCTTGATCAAGCTTGATTTGGTGTTCCAAGCTGTGGATCGCAGAGACGCCGAAAGGACGGGGCAAGCAGAGCTGGCAAGGCTTAGACGTCTCCAGTCTTCGGAGCTGTCTCTACACCCTTCAGAAGGAAGGCCGCCCTTCCGTGGTGGAAAGACGGCCTACGTCGCTCGCTTGTGCATGGTTCAACCCCGTCACTGCAGAAGAGAGAGGTAGGGGCGAAGCGTCTGGCGATGGCGTCCCTGGGGCCATGACGTCCAGGTGTGTGGCTGATGCAGCTCCGGGGCACCTGTGGCGATGCAATGGAGTGTCGATTCACGGGGCGGACCTGAAACGCCCGCGAAAGGACAAGCCTCACGGATGGGTGGAAACTGTTGGAGCAGGGGCCAAAAAGTCAGTCTGCTTCTCGGGTTTGCTCAGGTGGAGTGTCGGCTGTCATCAGCGCCTCCGATCTCGATGCAGTCACTTTGGGTGAGGTGACCTGGTTTGCCTATCAGTGTTCATGCGCATTGCCTTTTTGTGCTGGTTCAGCTGAAAGTGGCAACGGCTTGCCTACAGCAGAACGCCCCACCGTGGTGGCGGGGCGTTCTGGATATCGCGGCCTGGTCTGGGTCGGTGATGACGTCGTTGTTGGGGTCCTTCACCGTGCATTCACGATCGCCTCGTGGTCGTGCTGCGGCTGTGAGTTGGCTCACGTCGATCGGTGAGCTGAGGCATAGGCCTCCTCGTTTCAGTTCGATGCCATGGCTCCTAGAAGAGCCAGGACTGTTGGTTGTTGATCAAAAATCGGCAGCGAAATCGTCAGTCACTGTGGGCAGCATCTCTGCCATCAGTTGGTCTTGGCTTGGCGTTGCAGGTCGCTTGAGGCTGTCCACCTCCTCTTGAAGCATGCGCATGTGGGTGGTCATTTGCCGGGTGAGGTTCTCGAGTGCTTCAGTGCGCTCCTTCAGCTTGGTGAGAGCATCCCGCGCTGCCTGGTCTGTGGCTGTGATTGACGCTGGTGCTGCGATCACAGAGCGCAGGGCCAGCTGGATCGCTGCGTTCAGATCCAGGCCGTTGGTCAGCGCATAGGCCTCAAACTTGTCCAGCAAGGCTGCATCGCATTGCAGGGTCAGGGACCTGGTGCTGGAAGTCATCACAACACGGGCATCTCAGCTGCCAGGTGACACGCGGGCTGAATGTAGATCCGCCCATCTGTCCCTGCGCTGCGGATCAGGCAGTCAAGGCTGTTCAGCTTCAAGTTGGTCACGCGAGCGCACGCTTGGTAACAGCTGATACTCGGATGAAGCAGTTGAAACGTTTGTCCCGAAACTCCAGTATCCATAGTAAAAAGCGTTGAAATTGATCCCGACTATGCAAGGGCTTCTGAGAAGACTGGGCATCCTCAAGCCGAAGAAGTCAGAGACAACTCCTCCGGTCAGGTCTTTTCTGTCCTGCAAGATCTCGTCGGGACAGATTGATTGCAATTGGAAGCTTCGCGACGAAACCAAAAAGCTTGTTTCCAAGAGTTATGACTCAACCCTTGTTTTAAGGCTTAAGAGCATCGCTACGGGGGATTCTTCCCGTGGAATGACTGCAGTAATTGAAACCGAAACCAGCATCTGGAAAGAGGCGGCCACGATCAACATGCCGACTGAGAGCGGCAAGTTAATGCTGGAGTTGGGTTACAGAGATGCTGATGGCATTTTCATCACCCTTGAGTTTTCGCTGATTGATCTAGGCCCGATCGTGGTTCCTATGCCCCAAGATCAGGATTGGTTCGCAGTGAAAGAGATGCCAGGCTTGCACCAAAGGATGTATGAGTTGGCCTCCAAAAACCTTTCCCTTGGTGGATCAGAGACGTTCCAGGATCTTCGTGGTTAAAGAGGGATAGTTGCCCCCACGTCCAATGCAACTCCCTTCTGGGCCTGGCCCCTCTCAGCGACTGATGCAGCTCTCCTGGTTGTTGGGCTTCGTTGGTTTCTGGGGAGGGTTTGGCGCACTGCAGCGTGGTGATCTGGCGTCGGCGACGGCCTGGATCAGTAGTTGGGTAGTTGGTGGTATTGGTGTGGTGTCGTTTTTACGGCATGCCGTGTTTCACCGCAGTGATGCAAAGCGGATGAACTGGGACTATGGCAAGCGCAACGATTTTCAGCTGGAGGCGGGGTTTGCCAACCTCGCCTGGGGATTGGTCGGATTGATCGGTTGGGCGCAAGACTGGGCGCTGCAGACGCAGGGGTCTGTGATTCTTGTGTTTGGAATTTATATGGCGCAGGCGGCAGGATTGCACCTGTTTGATCCAAGCGAGCGCAACGCTAAGCGTGCAGCACAGCTGGTGAATGTTGTGTTTGCGGCCTGCCTGCTGTTGTTCGGCTCGTTGGCACTTCTCCACGCTTGATCGCGCTCAAGCCAAAGAGCGCAAGCGCCGATGCCTGCGTCAGGGTTGCGATGCAGGCACGAGATCAATCACCACGGCAGTGGCGGGTTGTTCCGAGTTGTTCATCCAGCCATGGAGTACACCGCTCGACTCGAACACGGCGTCACCTGCCTGGCGCTGGATCCTTCGCTGCCCGGTGCCGTCTTGGCGCACTTCGATCAGGTTGCCGCTGAGGATGTAGGCGACGCCGGGGCGGCGCTGGTGTTCATGCCAGGCCACGGATCCGCCTGGGGCGATGGTGATCCGCCGCGTGCGCAGCACGCGTCCCTCCAGGCCTGCAAACTCCTGGGCGAGATCCAAGCTGCCAAGGGGTTGCACCGTCACCTTCGCGGTGCTGGATGGTGCATCACCTGAGGCGGGGCGTTGTTCCGCTGCGGGTGTGACGCTGTTGGCCAGGGGCTGCTGATGGAGTGAGCAGGCGGCAGCAGGCAGAGCCATTGAAGCGAGGCTGAACAACAGCGAGGCCGTTGTGCGCATGACCGAGGGGAATGGTTGGCCTCATCCTCGCGGTGATTGGCTTGCTCGTCTCATCCGGCCGGGGCTCTCTTCAGCGTTCAGAAAGAACAGCCGCGCGCTAATGCCTCCGGTACAACGGCCTCATTGAGAGCGACGGGCCCATGATCACTGATCAGTTGCTGAAGCAGATTCAGGCGGTGGCCGTGCAGTCGCGGCGACCGATCTGTTCGCAAGACATCCGCCGCACTTGGATGGCCACCAGCCAGCTCACGGAGCAGAAAGCCAAAGCCTGTTTCCATACCCTCGAAATGCTCGGGGCCGGTGCAACTTCCACCGATGGCTCCGGCACCATGCTCTACAGAGCCGTGATCGCCTTTGATTGAGGCGGCTAGACCGCTAGTCGAAAGCCCCACCGTGATGGCGGGGCTCCCTGGATATCGCGGCCTGGTCTGGGTTGGTGATGACGTCTTTTGGTTTGTCCTTCACCGTGCGTTCACGATCGCCCGATCAAGGTTGGGCTGGTGTGAGCGGGCTCACACCAGCCTGTGTTGTTGCGCACCGCATCGGCTTGGTTTGAAAAGGCTGTCAGGGTTCGGCTGCGCCTAATGCACGCAAGTGCAGAGCCAGGTTTGAACGGTTGGAGCCTGATCGGCCACCCAGCACAGTTGTGCTGGAACTCTTCACTTTTCCTTCCAGGTTGTCAGCATTTAATCCACCTAGTGTGACAATCCATTAGGCGCACATTTCCATGAAAGGACATGCTGTGTTTCCGTTGTCGTCCCTCAAGTGGGGTGAGGATGGCGATCTTTCTCAGCACGACACTGCTGCTCTGATCTCTCGCTTAGCCAGGGCCGAGAAATCCCGTCGCAGCTTGGTTGATCACCACAACCTCAAGTCGGGAAGGTCGTATAAGCCAAGGGTTTCCACGCCCTTGCCGCTCTAATTTCTTACGTTGTTGATTGCATTGACCGCCCTCGGATTGTCTTGAGGAGGGCGATCAATGCGTTACCAGTTCTGTTCAGCCTTTTCGGCCCTTGAGGTAAGCCTCATCCGCTTCCTGCATGGCTACGTCATCGTCGTGGAACGAGCAGCCATAGAGCAGGTTGTTGATGCGCTCGACATCGAGCTCGCGCTCACCCACGTCATCCCACAGGCGGCGTGAAAGCTCCTCGTCTGCGAGCTTGAATTGGGCTTCTGCCAGATCCCGCGTGATCGCGATGTAGGCCTGGCGATCGTTGCGGCTGCGGGCTTCCGCAGTGGTGATGACAGGGGCGACCTGATCCTTCACGTAGGCGATGCCGCGGTAGCTCAGGTGCGGATGCAGGTCGCGCTGAGCCTTCTCGCGGCAGGTGTTGTAGTGCTGTTGGTGGTAATTCAGCACGCGGCAGGCTTTTGGAGCTGCTTCGTGGTGGGGTTCGTAGGTCTTGCCCCGATAGAGAAGTGCACTCATGGTGTCGTTCCAGCGAAAGCTCAGGTCCCCGTTCCCTGGCCTGAGGCGAATTGCGCTCCGCCTAACGACGGAGTGAACGTGTGTAGTGGTTGCTACAGATCTATTCAAGCGATGCCTGCTCTCGGTTTCGCCGATGCATCGAATTTCTTTACTCCTTCGCGCCTAAGTAGTGATACTTAGTGGGCTCGGATTCAGTCCGAATTGGCCTGGTCTGCGTCCTCCAGTCTGTGCCAACCGTGGTGGCTGAAGTGTTAGTGCCGCAGAACATCTGCGCGGCGATCTGCAGGGGCAGGGATCCTGATGCGCCAACCCGATTGGCTGGTGGTTGGATGCATCGAATCGCCACGCTAAACACTGGCTATTGCGATCAATCCTGCGGTTTCAAGTTGGAGTAGGCCGCACGATCACCGCCAACAGGATGGCTGCTGACCCGCTCGCTCTTGCGCAGGATGCGTGTCCCTCCGCTGGCTGACTGGCCTGGAGTCAGTGGATGCAATCACTGGCGGTCTGGTCGCCGAGGTTGGCCTGCAGCCCCTTCAGTTTCTGTTCGCAGAGCTGCAAGAGCTCAGAGGCCTGGATCTGCCTGTTCTGCACCTCCAGTGCCATCGCGCTGAAGCTGGCCGTGCCATGGGGGAGGTCAATGGCTGCGCTCGAATGCCGCAGGGCCATGCGCATGGCCACGGCCCTGGCAAGAGCGGACTGGATGTTGGTGTCCGGCAGAAGCACCGCGATCATGCGCTGGTCCATCAGCCCGATGAAGTCGCTGTCGTTGCTGTTGTCCGTACAGATGCTGCAGATCGAGAGCAGCCAGCGCAAGCTGTTGGTGATGCCCAGCAGGCCGCAAACGTCTTCGTGTTGATCGCAGGCCAGGGCAATCAGGCTCAGTGGTGTCTGGGTTGTGGCGGCACGCTCTAGTTCACGGGTCAGCACAAACGAGAACAGGTCTGATTTGGCCACGAGTCCGTTCTGGTGGGTCAGCAACGCATGTCGCGCGATCAGGTCCCGGTTGACGATGTCGCTGAGATCTTCCAGCAGTTGCAGTTGCGCCTGGCTGATCGTTCTGGTGTGGCGATCGATCACGCAAAGCGTTCCCAGCTTGTGCTGCTTCTTCCCCCTCAGCGGGCAGCCGGCATAGAAGCGGATGTGCGGGCTTGAGGTGACAAGAGGATTGTTGGAAAAACGCGGATCTTGCCGGGCATCTGGCACCACCAGCGGCGTGTCTTGCTGGATGGTGTGCGTGCAGAACGACACAGCCCGCGGAGTTTGCTTCTGGTTCAGCCCATGGCGGGCCAGACACCACTGCCGGTCTTGATCAATCAGTGAGATCAGCGCAATCGGGGTGTCCATCACCGTTGCGGTCAAACGCACCAGCCTCTGCAGGGCGGCATCCTCGGGCTGATCGAGCAGTCCGGAGCGTTCAAGGGCCCTGACGCGCTCGAAGTCGGAGCCTGATCTGCGGTCGGTCGCTTGCGGCATCTGCGGCAAAGGCACGGGGGCTATGGAGATGGGATCGTCTCTTCACGTCCACTGGGCAGGTCTTCCCTTCGTTCTATGTCTCTTGCTTCGCGGCTGTCATGAAGTGATTGGCTTAATTCCTGCGCACTGATTGGCTCAGGATCCGTAGCGGTCAAACACCTGGGTGGTGCCGTCATCATCGAGGCTGAGCACGGCGAAGGCCTCGGCGTCGATGCCCTCACCGTCCATCCCGGGGGATCCCATCGGCATGCCTGGAGCGCTGAGTCCGCGCAGCGCCGGTCGCTGCTTCAGGAGCCGCTGGATGGAGCGGGCTGGTACATGGCCTTCGATCACATAGCCGTCCACCACTGCCGTGTGGCACGACTCCAGTTCAGCTTCAATGCCATGCTCTGTTTTGACGGCGGCCATGTCTTCATGCACCGCATCGGTGACGCTGAAGCCGGCCGCGGTGAGGTGTGCCTCCCAGGCGGTGCAGCACTCGCAGTTGGCGGAACGGTGAACCGTGATGGGACTGGAGAGCAGCAGGACTGTGCTGAGCAGGGTGCCAATCAGTTGCAGGGCTATGGGCATCCCATCTCCGTCTTCAAGCTCGAGTGCGTGGGCTGATGCCCTGCATGCTGAACCAGCCTTGGCTGTTGTCCAGCCATTGCAACGTCAGTGGTTGCGGTCACCATTCGCTCACTAGTGTGATTGCAATGAGGGAGGTGGTGATGACGCTTCTTCTTTGGATCAACCTGGTGTTGGTCGCAGTGATCCTTGCCGACTATGTCGTTCGTCAGGTGATCGAGCGGATCGGAGAATGGCGCCGCCTGCGCGGCCTGTTGTCTGGTCATCCCGAAATGACAGGCGTGCATCCTGAGCAAGACGGCCTGATGGTGTTCGAGATCGAAGAGGATCTCGCCTCGTTCATCCTCGATAACGATGCCCCCGGTCAGGATCGGCCCTTCCGCGTGGTCGTTCCCGATTTCGACGACGATGACTGAAGGAAGCCATCAGCCCGCCTGCCTGGGGCATGGACGGGCTGGGAATGGCATCAGCCGTGGGCTCGCAGCTGATCCCATTGCTTGATCAGGGCTCGGGGCACCGGCCGAGCTTGGTAGTCACGGGGATCGGTTGGACCATGCCGCAGCACGGCATTCACCATCACCACGGGTTGACGGCTGCGGTTGATGGCGCCGTGGGGAACGCCCGGAGGAATCCTCACCCAGGTGGCTTCATCCTCTCGCAAGCTGATGCGATGCAGTCTGCGGTTCTGCAGAACAATCAGCTCGACGCTGCCACGTAGCACCATCAGTTGATCGGTTTGATGGCGATGACAGAACAATTGCGGAACGTTGGATCGGCTCACTTCAGCCACTAGGGTTTCATCGCTTGGGAGTGGATCGCTAAAAAAGGCGACACCGGCCTTTAGGCCAGTGCAGGGCAAAATCTCCACGGCTTGAGGTGCATGCATGATTCGACGCGTGATTGCATCAAGGATCGCGAAATCCAGAGCACAATCGGTGTGTCAGTTGGTACGCAATCAAGCGGGTGTCAGCAATGCCAGATCAGGCAACAGAGGCCATCAGCATTGAGGGGGATTTGAATCGGAATCCAGCAGACTTGAGTTTCTGATTTGACACCCTGGCATTCATCGCCCGAGCACCTTTGACATCTTGATTGGCCCAGATCACAGGTGGTAGACCATCGAGATCACAGATTTCGTTGGAGAGTTGCCGGCGGCTGAGCTGCATGTCGTCTACCAGGTTGTAGATGCCCTCTAAGTTGTTGTCGAAGGCAAATTGAACTCCACTGGTGATGTCGAGTAGGGAGCTCCATGCGGGGATACTATTGCCATTTTTAGGGATCTGCTCTCCAGCAGCCTGCCTGATGATGTTGACCATGTCACGGCCTGGGCCATAGATTCCGCCTAGGCGCAACACGCAGATGGTGGTGTCCGGACGGTCGATGGAAAGCAACAGAGTTTCTGCTTCTCCAAGCATCCGGTTCACCGGATTGATCGCATCAAGTGATGACTCTTCATCGACTAAGTCTCCGTTCTGATTGCCATACACTCCGGCAGTACTGATGTAGGTCACATGCAGGTGTTGGCTGCTCGTCCTGCTGCGCAAAGCTCGGGCGAGGTTTCGAATGCCAGTAGAGAAGACAGCTTCGAGGTCGTCCATACTTTCTGTGGGAGCAACACTGATGAGTACTCCATCCTGTCGTTCCAGAAAGGTCAGATCTCCATCGGGGTCTGTGAGATCAAGCACGTGTGGCTCGTGCACGATGTCATGCAGTTCCCGGAAGCGTCGTCTTGATCGGGTTGTGCCGAGAACATGATGCCCGGCATATTTCATGCTGACAGCAACATCGGCGCCTACATAGCCACAGCCGATCACAGCGAATGAGGATTGCATAGCCCTTGATTCAGTCAAGAGATGATTAGATCTTTTGGTGGATTGATGTTGAAGCGATTCCTACAGTTTTCCAATCGAATGATGCACTTTGGATCCACCAAGATCTTTGCTTTAGTTGTTGGCTGGATGATGCCAATAACCAGATGGTTGCCGATGATGCACGTCTTCCGGCAATGCGGATGACAATGCATCATCAGCCCTGACTTTTGATCAGGTATAAACCTTGGCGATCAGCGGACCAGCCTGATCATCGGCAAGAACGGGAGTCACTTCCCAGTCGAGGCATTCGGCCCATTCGGCCGCATGCTCGTAGCAAGCCTCAGCATTGTCAGCTTCAACGAGGATCCATCCCTCGACGGATCCTGGACCATGAAAACGCTTCCATGATTTGCACTCAGGGAAGGGAGCACCAGTGGCCAGAAATTTTCTGGCGGCAATTTCGTGATATCCGGTCTTGAACGACCAATGCATTAGGAACGTCATTGCAAATGCGGTTTTGGGGCGCTGGAACCATCTCACAAAACTGAGTTTGTGTCAGTCAATTTGAGTGTTCCTGAATAGACAGCCCACAAAGCAAGAGGTTGTGGACTGTCTTGCGCCTTGGCAACCCATCGGAAAACAGACAGACGTTTAACGGTCGCTGTTGAGGTAGGGCAGATCCGATGGTTTGGACAAGGTGAACACCACAGCGGCTGTGATCAGGCTGCCGAAGGCGAGCATGGCGTAAATCCAGATCGTGTAATCGGACATCAATTCAGCCCCAAAACGCCAAAGCTGATCTGGCTGAGGATGCCATGACCGGTGAGGGCCTCGGTGAGTACACCGATGACGAAGCCGAGCATGGCGACGCGGCCATTCAGGAGTTCGGCCCGTGCCATGCGTTCGCCCTTGATTTGATCAGCAGCGGCTTGCTGGAACCATGCATCGTTTGCAGCTTGGACGGAATCCATAGAACCTCGAAGCGTGTAAAGCAATGTTACGCCACTTTGTAACGGAGTGCGAAGCGGCGTTGTTGCGTTGCCTCTTTGCGTTTTGGGAGTCTTGGCCGTGCTCTGGTGTGGGCGATGGCCAGCGGCTGCCCATCGCCATGAAAAAAACTCCTGAGATGCTCGACCAGCTCAGGAGTTGGCGTCCCGTCCTAGGGCCCTGAGTCAGGTCTAAGGCGAGGCCATCAATCTCGATAGGTGGGGCTAGCCGCCCGCCCGTGTTCGGTCGAGGGTCGCGCCACTGCTTGCTCCTGGCTTGGTCCTGATCGTGCGGATCTTTGTGTGATTGCCAAGCGAGTTGCTTCGACTCCATCTATCCAAAGGAGAGTTTTCTCTTGATCTGTGTCGACTCCAAAGCACGACAGGATTCAGCATCTTGCTGATTCCATCAAGACCGGTGTTGACGGAGGCGTTGATGCCATTGCCGACAAGGTCAAGGACGCTCAGCTTTTCGCCGATGCAAAAGCCGATCAGATTGAGCGCAAAAATCAAGCCCTCAAAGTGAAGCTGGCTGATGTCCTGCGTTCCGCCCAAGCCAAGGGAGATGACATCCATGAAGGCATGAAGGAGCGCCTCAGCCAATGGGTTGCACAAATCGATGCCCAGTCCTGAACAGGACGTTGCCTGAACTCACTCGCTTGCCTCTCCATGACTGAACAAACCAAGCTTTCCAGCCTGCTGCGTCAGGCCGCTCTTGGCGGTGGACTCCTTCTGGTGTCGACGTTGTCTGCTCCCTTGGCCGGCCAGAAGCCAGCCTTCGCCGGCACTCTGAACCGCATGACTCTGCCGATCGCAGAGCCGATGCCTGAAAAAGTCACCAAGGTGCTCCCTTCAGAGGTGCCATTGCCTCCCCAGTGGGAGGTCAAGGCGCCAGCCAATGCTCCCAATGTGGTGATCATCCTTCTCGATGACGTTGGCTACGCAGCACCGTCGGCGTTTGGCGGCGTGGTGAACATGCCGACGGCTGAGAAGCTTGCCCAGAATGGCTTGCGATACAACAAATTCCACACCACAGCACTCTGTGCGCCGACCCGAGCGGCGCTGAAATCCGGCCGCAATCACCACAAGGTGAACATGGGCTCGATTCCAGAAATCGCAACTGGATATGCCGGTAACTCCACCGTGGTGCCCGATTACGCCGTGCCGGTTGCAGAAATCCTCAGACTCAACGGCTACAACACAGCTGCTTTCGGCAAATGGCATGAAACCCCAGGCCGTGAGACCACGGCAGCTGGCCCTCAGACGCGTTGGCCAACGCGTCAGGGCTTTGAGAAGTTCTATGGCTTCGTGGGTGCGGAAGACAACATGTGGGAACCCACCATTCACGATGGTGTGACCGTCGTGGATGCACCGAAGAAAGATCGGTATCACTTCACCGAAGACATGACCGATCAGGCGATCGGTTGGATGCGGCAGCAGAAGGCCATCAAGCCAGATAAGCCCTTTTTCATCTATTACTCCTCAGCCGGTTCGCACTCTCCGCATCATGTCGGTCAGGAATGGATTGCTAAATACAAAGGCAAGTTCGATGAAGGCTGGGATGTTCTGCGCGAGCGCAATCTCCAGAATCAGATCAAGGCAGGGATTGTTCCTGAAGGCACTCAGATGGCCACGGCGCCAGACAGTATTCCCAAATGGGATAGCCTCACGCCACAACAGCAAAAAATCTATGCGCGTCAGGCAGAAGTGTTTGCTGCCTTCACGGAGCACTCTGATCATGAAGCAGGTCGTTTAGTCCAAGCAATCGATGACCTTGGCGAGCTTGATAACACCTTGGTGATCTACATCACTGGCGACAATGGCGCCAGTGTTGAAGGGGATCGAAGTGGTCAATGGAATTGGAACCACTATCTCAATGGTGTTGAAGAGACCCCTGACGAACAGGAGGCCAAGCTTGATGAGTGGGGTGGGCCTACCACCTATCCCATGTATCACATGGGCTGGGCGATCGCCTTTAATTCACCCTTTGCTCTTTCTAAGCAGGTGGCGGGTGATTTCGGTGGAACACGCAATGGAACGGTGATCCACTGGCCTGAGCGCATCAGGCAGGGTGGAGGCATTCGCACGCAGTTCTCGCATGTGAATGATGTAGCTCCCACGATTCTTGAGGCGGCCAATCTGCCGATGCCAACAACGATCAATGGCATTAAGCAAATCCCAATGCAAGGAACCAGCCTGGTCTACACATTTGACAACCCAGGCGCTAAGGAAAGGCATAACACACAGTATTTCGAGATTATTGGCAATCGCGGCATCTATCACAACGGTTGGATGGCGAGGACAACAGTCATGTATCCCTGGATGGCGCCGAACAGAATGAATACGGTTGCAGCAGATGATGGTTGGCAGCTGTACGACACCACCAATGATTTCAGCTTGTCGAATGATCTTGCGGCTCAGTATCCGGATCGCCTTGCGGCCATGAAGCAGAAGTTCATGGAAGAGGCGATTGAAAATCAGGTGTTGCCACTCGATGATCGTCTTCTTGAACGTCTGGTGCCCTCTGTTGCCGGTCGGCCGACACTGTTAGGTGATCGGACGTCCATCGATTTGTATCCCTATGCCTGGAACATGGTCGAAGACTCGATCCTCAATGTGAAGAACGTGTCGAACAGCGTGACCGCCTATGTTGATGTGAAGGGAGGTGATGAAGATGGCGTGATTTTCTCCCAAGGCGGACGATTTGGCGGTTGGTCGCTGTATGTCGAAAACAACAAGCCCTCCTATACCTACAATTACATGGGTGAGCTGTTCACGTTCACAAGTCATAAGCCATTGCCTAATGGTCAATCTGAAATTCGTTTCGAGCTTGACTACGACGGCGGTGGTGTTGGCAAGGGTGCTGACGTTCGGATGATGCTCAACGGTGAAGTGGTTGCTGAGGGCCGTTTGGAGAAGACGATTGCATCGCGTTTCTCCATTGATGAAGGTGCTGATGTCGGGCTTGATCGTGGTTCCGCGGTCACGGTGAAAACCATTGGCCCTCGCCGTTACAGCGCCTATGGCGGCCAAATTGACAAGGTCACGATTCAGATTTTCCCTAAGCCCACTGATCAGAAGGCGAACTGATTCGAGGCCATGCCCCACCCCTGGAACGCGATGATCACCATCCCTGCTGGGGAGTATCGGGTCGGTTCCGAGTCCTTCTACCCGGAGGAGTCGCCGATCCGCTCGATTCATCTCGAGGCTTTTGCCATCGATGCTGCTCCAGTCACTAATGCGGAGTATGCGCGCTTCGTTGCCGAGACCGGATATGTGACGGTCTCGGAGCAACCACCGGATCCCGTGCTCTACCCAAATCTGCCCCCGGAGGAGCAGATCCCAGAATCCGCCGTGTTCATTCCGCCACCGCCATCGGTGGATCGCAGCCAGCCGATGTCTTGGTGGGCTTTGATCGCCGGTGCGGACTGGCGCCATCCCCAGGGCCCGGACACTGCGATCGACGAGCGCATGGATCACCCTGTGGTGCATCTCGCCTATGACGATGCCCTCGCTTATGCGCAATGGATGGGGAAACGTCTCCCCACCGCTGATGAATGGGAGGTGGCAGCGCGGGGAGGACTGGTGGATCAGGATTACGCCTGGGGAGCTGAGATGACTCCCGGCGGCCGTTGGCTTGCCAACGTTTGGCAAGGGCCGTTCCCCTGGAGGAACGAGCAGGCTGATGGATGGTTCTGGACCTCACCGGTGGGCAGTTTCCCCGCCAATGGCTACGGCTTGGTCGACGTCTGTGGCAATGTCTGGGAATGGACTTCCACGCTGTTTCCCGTTGCTGATGGTGAGCAGGAACGTCGGATCATTAAGGGTGGATCGTTCCTGTGCGCTGAGAATTATTGCCATCGTTTTCGACCGGCTGCACTGATGGGGCAGACCATCGACACGGCCACATGCCATATGGGCTTCCGTTGTGCGTCTGAATCAGCTTGATCAGCTTGAGAAGCGATCCCACACCATCAAACTGCCCAGAGCAAGATGCATGAGGCCTGCCGGCCAGACCATCAGGCCAGCGGCGATGCCTCGGACGGCAAAGCTGATGAGCACAATGGCCGCCACGCTGTTGTACATCATCAGCCCTTTCTGGCTCTGATCAGCACAGGAATCACCCCAGCAGGCCACACCAAGCCCCAACAGGGCGAGTCCATACAACTGAGCGACGTGATCACCTCCTGAACCGAGGGGTGATCCGAACAGAAGTTGCATGACCAGGGCAGGACAGACCACGAGTGCTGCCCCAGTGGCTAGCTCGAGAATGGCACCGAGTTTGTACAGGTTGATCCGAGACAATTTGGTCATGTTGATGGTGAAATTTGGCTCAATCAAAGAACAGGCGAAGGCCCAGGTTTAAGCCACTTTGCGTGACTGAATAGGAGTTGTCTGTTCCATTGCCGGCGTAATCAATACCCCAGTATTTGTAGGCGAGGGAGAGCTGGGTGGAATTGCCGATTGTGTAGGCAATCCCTGCTTGCGCGGTTCCCGACATGTCTTGTTGGCCGCTGACGCCGAAGCCGGCTGCATCAAGATAAACAAAGGCCTGCCAGCGGTCGTTGAAGGCGTAGATCGCATTCATGCCGATGAGGGGACTCACCCATGTATTGGCAATGGTTTGGCTGGCTGATTGATTGAATTCTCTGCGCAGGTGTTTGTCGAGAAGCACGCCATCAAAGGTGACCTTATTCGAGAAGTTCACATCCACATCCATGCTGGCATCAACGATCCTTGCCCCTGCTAGCCCGATGAAGGCGAAGTCGCCAGGATCCATTCGCGGGCTTGGGATTGCACCGCCACGGTAGCGAAGTGCAAGGTCAACAATGGTTTGATTAAAGGTGTTGTCAACGCCGATACTTCCTTCTGATTTGACCCTGCGATTTTTGATGAGGTTGGGGAACTGGTCGGAGTACTTTTCGCTATTTCGGATCGGATTGCTCTCCTTCCAGCTGTAGGCAGTTTCAGATGTGTAAGAGGAGCCATGGTTGACGCCAAGCTGAAAGCCAAAGCGTCCGAATTCAATGCCAGCTCGACCGGTGAAGGCGCCTGTTGTTGGCGTCAGCACATCACGTAGGCCTTGGGATGCTGTGGGCGCCTGGTTGCCATCGACGGTGATATTGGTTGTGGTATTCCAGGGCAGAAAGCCGTAGAGGTCCACATAGACACGGGTGTCGTCGTCTTGCTCGCTCTCTTGCTGGTCGTTTGTAACGTCTTCAGACGCCGTCAAGATCACGGGGGCATCGTCCCACTTTTGCTCTTGTTGCTCAGCGAAGCAGGTTGTCGGATTAGCCAGGGCAAGGGCCATTGACATCGGAAGAGCAATGTTCCGAAGGAGAGTCATTGGTATGAGTGTGTTCGAGTTGGGAGACGGATTGCTGGTCTCCCATTGTCTCTTAACGCTAGGCGAAGAATCCGGAATGTCTATCTAGCTTTGAGGGCTGAATGATTCACTGACGGTTCTGATCTCATTGCAACCTGGGTTGTTACATTGCCTTTTTTGATCTGTGCACTTTTCGGATCTTATTGTTGTTTTGTCTGCCTAGAATTTGAGCCCTTTTGGGGTCGGTCAGGGCTGGCTGCTGTCTTGAGGCAGATGGCTGTCTTGCTGTTGATCGCCAAGAGGAAGGCCGCCTCCCCGGGTGGGAAGACGGCCTACGTCGCTCGTTTGTGCATGATTCAACCCCGTCACTGCAGAAGAGAGAGGAAGGGGCGAAGCGTCTGGCTATGGCGTCCCTGGGGCCATCGTGTCTAGGTGTGCGGCTGATGCGGCTCCGGGGCACCTGGGGCGGTGCAGTGGAGTGTCCAAAAGGACCAGCCTCACGAATGGGTGACTGTTGGAGCAGGGGCCAGAAAGTCAGTCTGCTTCTTGAGCTTGCTCAGGTGGAGTGTCGGCTGTCATCAGCTCCTCCGGTCTCGATGCACGTAGTTTTGGTGTCGATGGCTACAAAAGCAATCGGCATTAAGGCGCATTGCCTCTAGCTGGAGGCCACCCGAAAGTTGAGCTGATTTGTCTGCTGCAGTGGATCCGCTCGTCAGACTGATTGCGCCTGGTGTTTTGTCTGCCCATGTCCAGCGATGGTGACGAGCAGCTCAGTCGCTTACGCACGGTGCTGGAGGTGGCCAGGCGTAATGGCAATCAGCTGTTTATCGAGAACATCGAACGCGAGATCAATGCGCTCGAAAAGGGTGACCCCTCTCCGATCGTCGAGCAATACCTCGACGAGGCAGAGCGCGGTTGACGCTCGGATTGTTTAGTTTTGTAAAGGCGGTTCTGTTGGCCGCTTTCCGAGTTCTGCGTTTGCCCTGATTGATGACGACGCAACTTCTTCTCGTTACGGTCGGCGCTTTTTCGGCTGCCTGTTTGGCGCTTTGGACGGTCAGGCTGTCCCGTTCTGGCGTGGATGGGATCTGATGACCATCGATAGCTGCAGTCGATAACAGTTGTCGAGAACAGCTGGCCACAAGCGATCGGTCTTGACGCGTTTCTCTGCGACTCCCCCGGTCTCCGAATGAACAGATGCAGTCGCTCCGAAGGCGGGCATTGCTGTTCTCAATGTGGCCTGACTTCCTCAAGCCTGAATTCAGGCGTCTCGATGCAGCCTTGTTTCGTTCTGCTGCGTCTGTTCAGTGCTCGGCGACTGTGATGTGTCCGCGTAAATACGGAGTCACCTGGCCACTGATCAAGACGCGTTCACCCACCACTCGGCAGGTGAGCCTGCCGCCTCGTTCGGACAATTGGCGTGCCTCCAGTAGCGGTTTGCCCAGCCGCTCGGCCCAGTAGGGGGCCAGTGCGCAGTGGGTCGACCCGGTCACCGGGTCTTCATCAATGCCGATCCCTGGAGCAAAGAAGCGACTGACGATGTCGACGTTGTCGCCTGGGGCGGTCACGATCACGCCTCGACCGTCGAGTGCCGCTAATTGCGGCAGGTCGGGCGATAAGTCGCGGATCTCTGCCTCGCTGGTGAACACCGCCAGCCAATCCGTGCCCCGTCGCACATTCAGTGGCTTGGCTCCCAGAGCCTGACTCAGGCCAGTTGGTGCTTCGCAGGGTTTCGTTGGCTGGGCAGGACAGTCGAGCGTTAGCTGTTTCCCCTCCCGTTGCACGTGGAGCGCTCCGCTGCGGGTGTCGAAGCGGAGCGTCCTCAAATCGCGCTCTTGACCGAACACCACATGCGCTGCCGCCAGGGTGGCGTGGCCGCACAGGTCGACTTCACAGCTAGGCGTGAACCAACGCAGCTGGAACTGACCTTCTCTTCCCACTGTGAAGGCTGTCTCGCTGAGGTTGTTTTCTCTCGCGATCGCTTGCATCAACGCATCGGGTAGCCAGCGTTCCAGTACGCAGACTGCTGCGGGGTTGCCGCTGAAGGCTCCTTCGCTGAAGGCAGCAAGCTGTTCGATTTGGATCTGCATTCAGGCCTAAGCGGGGCGAAGGATCCAACGGACTTGTGGATCATGGCTGAACCGTTCCGGCCTGCTCAAGCGTGGGCGCTGGAAGGGAGGTCTGGTGTGATCCAGTGCGTGATTGACCGCCTCCCTTGCTTCGGGCTCCCCGATCTACTGGGCATGGCCTCGTCGAGAACCCAGGGGTTCGAGCCATTCGCTCACAAGCCCGGTGCGAGCGACCGAAGCTGGCGGAATACGGCAGCCAATATTGACTTCGCCAGCATCGATGAGGCGCCCGAGGCGGAGCGCTGTGGCTTCCTCGGTTCGAGTGAACATCGGCTGGTTGGTGGTTAGCCAACGCATCTCGCCTTCCGTAATCACGCCTGAATAGAGGGACTCAAGAAAAACCTCGCCAACAGTCATTGGGCTTTGTAACGACTTCGTTACATTCTGGCGTGGGTCTTGGCTGGCTGTGGCTTTTGTCTGTAATGACCTGCTGAGGTTGAATCGTTGCGAGCGTCCGGAGGTCGATGGAGACAACGCCAGTGCAAGGCTTTCTGAGGCGTCTCGGCAAGGATCCGGTTCTTCAAGTGAAGGTCCAGGCTGCTGCCACTGCAGACGAGGTGGCGCTACTCGCCCAGGAATATGGCTATGAGATCTCCGGGAGTGATTTGTTGCAGCTCTCCGGCCAGTCAATGGATGGGGTGCGCATCAGCCGGATCGACCATCCCGGTGAATACCCAGGGCGCTATTACTGAGTGCTGCTCTGATCCAAGCAGGCACGGACGCGTTTGACGCAGAGCCCTGCTTCTGTCGCTGTGATTCCACTAAGGAGGAGAAGTCCCAGCAGACCGAGCAGCTGATTGTCTGGATCGGTTCCAGCAGCTGCATTAGCAGACAAGGCGGCTCCAGCCACAAACCAGGCTGTCGCCAGAGCGGAGGTGATCCAATAGGCAGTCCAACGGCGTTGATAGAGGTAGCCGGCGCCCAGCCCAGGCACAACATTCAGGACAACGGCGACCCAGCCGGCTGAGACGGCGAGCACCTTTTCACGATTTGGTGGATTCATCACAGCGCTACAACGCTGTTGCACTCTGTCGGATCGATCAAACCCCTGCGTGGCGGCGACAGCATTCCTCTAATCCGGCGAGGAACTCTGTTTCTGGAGGTGGTTCCTTCAAGCGCGAGGCGCATTGAACGCAGAAGCGGATCCAGGTTTGGGCTGGGGTGCCCCCCCGTTCCATCACTCGCGCGTAAGCCTTGTCAAAGGCACTGCCCTCAATCAGCTCGCTGCCGATGGCTTGATACACCTCCTCCATGCCGTCGATCTGAGGGTCCGCATACACCGCCCTGATCTGTTGCTGCATCGTCATCTGCGATCGGCTCCTGCCCAACAGTCTTGTTGGTGATGCTTCAGAGGCTCCGGCCCGTGGCGTCTAGGACCAATCTGTGATTGGGTAAGGGCCATCTTGATAAGTCAGGGGTGATGGCTCGCCTACGTCGTTGGGCTATAGCAGCAGGGTTCGGGTGTGCGGTGATTGCTTCGGCTGCTAGCGCTTGGGCGGATCATTGCGCCATGCGGCCCACTGTCGAGGCTTTGGTGGCCCCCTGGAATGCTGCTGATCAGGAGTTTCTCGCTGGCCGCACCTCGATCGCCTACTACTTCGAGATGACCCCCCGGACCTATCGGGTTGTGTATGGCGATCCGCAGGGAACGATTACCGCGCGTTCGCCAACACAGACGTTGCGTTCTGATCCCTTCTATCGCGATGAAAAAGCACTGGGGATCAAGTTGATCAAGGCCACGGATCGCCTGATCGCACTCGATTTCCATGAAGTCTCACGGCCAGACGACGCTGATCTTGTGATCGTTGGTTATTGCGATGCCAATGACCGTAAAGAAGGTGCCGTTTCGCAGAATGTGGATGGCACGCAATACATCATGATCCTCAATGGTTGTCGCGGTATTGCCACCGGTTCGGAAGATCCGGTGTGGTTGTTTTTGCATGAATTTGGCCATGCGCTCGGTCTTGAACATCCCTTTTCCGATATTGATGGCGACTGTTTGTTCGATAACCGTCCCTATTCCACCGCTGCAGCCCATGCAGGCCACACGGTGATGGCTTATAAACCCCGTCCAGGTGGTCCCCCCAGTTTTTTCACCAATTACGACATCGCCGTTTTGCGTCGAATCTGGGGAGCTGAGTAATCGTTGACGTGTCTTGATCCGCTGGCCAAAAGGCATGACTGGGGGATGCGCCCAATCGATCTCGGCATGATCTGAGACGACCATCCCATCCGTTGGAATGCGAGGCGGTGACTGCCGGTTAGAGAGATCTGCCAGGTGGAGGCGAACAACGACCAGAGGCAAGACACAGCTGAGTCTTGATCGCTTTGGTCTGCTCAGGGAAGAACTGAAAGGCGATGAACGACACACTCCCCATTGCGATTGCCACACCCATCAGCCCCGCTGCCAGTTGTAGGGGCATGGCGTAGGCAATCGCGAATGCTTTGGCCTCGTCTTTCCAGTGCACGGCGCTTGCTTGAAGAGCGAAAGCGTAATCCGCCCCTTCCGTGCCATCAACTCATGGATCACAGGTGCCATGCGGGCATCGAATCGTTCCTTTTTTGCCAGATCGCTTGCACTTGCACCGCCCTAGCTGCACTGGGAAACATTGAGCGAACACTTAGAGCCCATGGCAATAGTTTTGTTCATGCCTCAATCAATCCACCATTGATTCAGCAAGATTGCTGCTTTGATGATGGATTGGCGGCTCAACAGGCTTAATGGTCGTCCATGCTGACGTTGTTAGTGGGAAAGCTGAGTTTTCCCATTAGGTGGGACGCCTGCCCAGGATCGGCGGTGCCTCCGACTTCAAGGACAGGGTTCAGTGATTCACCAAGACTGTTCATGCCAGCAATGGGAGTGAGGCATTCCGTCAGGCAGGACGAACCACTAGGAGCAGAGGTGTCTCCGAGTCGACGATCAGCCTTCAATGATTCAACGGCGCTGCCTGGAGCAAAGGTGGCGGTTCCATTTTGATTGGCTACGGGTGTCAATGTGCTGGCACCACCGTTCGTCCAGATCTCGATTGCGCGCTCACTGCCTGTGATGGAGTCGCCGCTACCACCAGTTGAGAAACGGTTGTGCTCTTGTAGCAACACAATGTTGTTGTTCACCTTGAAAGGAGAGGAATCCTCACCATCCAAAAATCTGTCGGTTGGTCCTGGAACGTCAGCATTCGGTCCATTCTGGCCAGCACCCTGAAACACTTTTGGAGCGTGCTGAATATCTGGTTGTCGGTAGTCAACGATTGGATCAGCACCAGCTTCAGTCTTGAAATGATTGTCGCCAACGATGATGCTGCCTTTGTCGTTAACTCCTTGCGGCTTAAAGGCTCCTTCACCGCTAATTGGAGTGGCACCACGACCCTTCTCTTTGCCAGGCGTAACGCTGCCGAAGGATTCTGTTTGTGGTTGGAATGAAAACCAATCGCGGTAGTGAGGCATGGGTCGAAGCGGCGGTGGAGGCTTGTGTCCTCCTGACTCACACACCATCGCCGTGATTCGCAACCCACTCATTGACCGGGATCAAAGCCTTCTGTGATCTTGGTCACAGGTGCATGCTGACCGAGCCCCCGTGGCGATGCCAGTGATTGATTGATAGGAGGTCAGTTGTCACCATTGATCGCAAAGCGACTCGGCTTTTTCTCTGATGTCACTGAAACACAGCTATCCTTGGCTCAGACTTGATCAATGGGCATGCATGAGGCCGGCCTCGTTTTTGATTCCGATTTGCTTGCAGGATTCAATGGCTTGAGCTTTATGCCAAAGATATGGGCAATGGGAAGCAATAGTCTCAAACCAGTTCTAAGGCTTTATGGAGATCGTATTGAGTACTGTGGCTCATTTCGTCTGAAAAAGTGTGACTACACAAACATAGAAAAAGTTGATGTGTTGACCATTCCTTTCACGAAGTCAGTTGTCTTGTATTTTAATCACACGCCAAGAACTTTCTCGGGTAATTTTCGTCGTGAACAGGATCGAGTCGCTTGCTTGAGGTCTTTTTTGGCAAAAGAGTGTCAACTGACTGAGGAGGCCCTAGTTCTTGCGGGTGTGCTGAAGCATTAGGTCAATTGTTGTTGCCAGCGCGTATCCGCGTACCCGCACGGGGGAAGGCGCCAGGCTCGGCGTCTAGAGAGTAGGGCTGAATAAATTCTGTCAGCTTTGAAAGGGAACGAGAATCAGAACCAGCTAGTGGGAAGAGAATTCATTGCTATGTCTGAAAGAGCTCTGACAAAGAACTCTCGATTCAAGAATCGTAGGGATGTCTCTGGTCCAGGTTGTAGACCTGCGGATGATGTAGTTGAGATGAAGGAAGCATCATTCAGTCAAAGGCAGGTGTCATTTTCAGAGCGAAATGTTATCGCACGCAACTTCAAAAGCAAGAGCAAAAAGGCTGACTGCCTTCTAGGTAGTCAGTCAGAATGCGGGGACTGGTGAGTAATTGGCACTTAAAAGACCATCGAAGGAGGTAACGAAGTTTGCTTAAGAGGTGGTTCTGATAACGGTTGCGAGGCCTTTTGTGTGTTCGGCTGATGCTTTGTGCCTACGTGAGAAGAGAGTGTCGTGCAGGCTGAAATAAGGTCTATGGGTCCATTAATAGGCCCCGCTATTGACGAGGCCTGATTGAGACGGATTTGTCTGGATATCAGTTAACAGGGCCAATGTCTAGGCCGACAGGACCAACATCCCAGCCTCTTCTGTTCAGCATGTTTCCGCGTGATTCGGGGGTGTACATATCACCAGGGATAATGACGCGGCGATTCTTAGCATTGATGCCGTCGAGTTTGGCGAAAACTCCGCCACCAGTAATGCTCTCTAGCTGATCAAGAGTGAGCTCTGGGTTGGCCATGGTTTGAAGTGAGTGGTGGAGGTTATTCCTCCTGACTCACACACCATCGGCGTGATCACCACCCAGCTCATTGACTGCGGTCAATAGCGGTTGTGATCCTGCTCACACCAGTCCCTTCTTCGCGGCTTCTGTCAGGTCTGCTGCTGTCATGCCTCGACTGTATGTGGGCTCCTTTCTCTTCTTGATCGCTTCGGTGTGGTGCGGTGTTCAGGGAGCCGATCAGCGTGCTCTTGGCTGCTTGTGGTCGCCACCTGTCTGGCCCTCTAACCGGGAAGCTAAACGCCACCACGCATCTTCTGGTCCGGGTCTTTGTGACGTCTGCCGAACTTTGATGCCTAAGCGTTTGTCGATCGCTAGCGAGCGCTCAATCCTTTTCTCGTAAGGGTTGATATGAGGAGGCCGCCCCTCCCAGGTGGAAGAGACGGCCTAACTCGCTCGTTTATGCATCGAACCAATTAATTCAGTGTTTCCTTGAAGGTGTGACCTCAAGCAATGGGACTGAAAGAACGTGATCGAAGCAACTGGCTCGTGGCGCCTGGGGCCAGGTTCCTAGGGGGGGGGAGGGTTGGTTCACTCCGTAGGGCACCTGGTGCGGTGCAGATGGAGCGCCGATCGACGTGGCGAAACCAATGCAGTGCCTGCCGAAGGGCTATCCCTCTCACATGTGTGAAAACTGTTGGAGCAGGGGCCAGAAAGTCAGCGTGCTTCTTGGCTGTGCTCGGGTGGAGTGTCGGCCGTCATTGGCTCCTCCGATGTCGTTGGTATCAGTGTTCACCCATCCAGCGCCCAAGGCAATCAGTGCAATCGCGCATTGCACATGTGCAGCGAACTGGTCCAGCATGAATGGGATGTGCTTTTAGTTGGATCAGCTCTGATATTCAGGTTCAGGCTCTGGCTGAAGGAGCGATTCCAGTTTTGCTGCCTGCTCTTCTGTGCTCGGATTGAGCTTCCGCGCAATCAACGTATCGACTGAGAAAAGGCCTGGCCCAGCTGTCAGCACCAGCACTGCTGCAGACCAATAAAGGCCGAGCAGTTCAAGCAAATAAATATTGAATCCATTCACAACGATTGCGTGGTAAATCGCAACGCTGATAGTTCCTGCAATGGCAGCCGCGCCAAGGCGGGTGAGCAGACCGGTGATCAGCAGCCAGCTGCCAATGATTTCAGAAAAGGCTGCCACATATGACAGTGTGATCGGAAAGGGCAGATGGAGAGGACGTACAAATGCTTCGGCGAAGTTCTCGATGTTGGCGAGTTTTTCGTAGCCGTGATGGATTAACAAAACACCTGTGAACACACGCAGGATCAGGAGCCCTGCATCGGTCAGAAATGGTCGCGTCAGAACGGTGCGAAGCACAGGTTCGAAAGTTGCTTATGAAAACTTAACGGTAGTGATGGCCCTGTCGCGAGGAGCCGTGCAGTGGTCATGTCGCTTCAGGTTGACCCGCTCCCTGCGGTTGCTGTCTCAGCGGCTGCTCTCGGGCGTCAGTGTCCCTTCTCGATCAGGGTGTGTTGCTCGGCGCAAAGCTGCCTGTCATTGCTGGATCTCTCGCCAAACTGGGTTGAAGCAAACGAAGCGGGAGGCCATGGGCTTGAGAACGGTTTTGCGCCGCGTTGGCAGTTACATCCTTGGGGTGGTGGATGAGTATTGGGCCATGCGCGAGCCCAGTCAGTACAGAAACAGAGATCCCCAGTGTGAGATCCGTTGCGAGGGCGACGTCTGCGTCCGCGACGACCGCACCCTCTGACTCCTCAGCGCTTGCTTCGGCAGATGATGGTGTGCCCTCTATGCAGCAGAGCCTGCTTCCCATCCCATGGCACTGGATCAGTTGAAGGCTTTTCTTGTCCTCATGCAGGATGATCCAGCCCTGAAGCAAACCGTGCTGGCATCTTCCACAGCGGATGATGTAGCCAAGATTGCCGCAGCTCTTGGCTATGAGTTTTCCGGTGATGAACTCCTTCGCTTCTCGGGCCAGAAGGTGGGGAGAGTGACGGTGTCGAAGCAGGAAACACCCGGGGAATACAACTAAGCCCCTCGCCTCAGGGCTGACGTCATCACCCCTGAGGCCTGGATCTCGGATCCTTACTGGACGTCCATTGCCAGGAAAGCGTCATCAGCTGCCACCATTTCGGCGGCGTCTTGATGGCAGTGGCAGCCGTACAGCAGATGGGTAATGCGTCCTACCTCTAGATCACGGTCTGCGACCTCCTGCCAGAGCCTGCGAGTGAGTTCCTGGTCGGCTAGTTCGAATTGGGCCCGCCCCAGCTGCCGGGTGATCGAGAAATAGCTCTGACGGTCGTTGCGGGCTCTGCATTCCTGCGCCGCACTCACCGACATCAGCAGTGGGGTGGTCTTTGCGGAGACGACGGAGAGGCGATTCATGGCACTTCAGTGGGGGATGGTGACAAGGGAAGGCTGGCCTTCTCTTGTGGAAGAAAGACCCATCACGTTGGGTCCAGACAGTCAGCGAGCGTCTGTTCTGTGCTCGGGTGGAGTGTCGGCCGTCATCGTCACCTCCATCGTTCGTTTCCACACTTTCACCCTGGCGCCAGAATCTGCCCACCCGTTGTCATGCTCATTGTCTTTTTGAGCTTGACACCACTGGTCGTCTGAATTGAGTCGTCGCGATTCAGCCCCGGCGATCAATTCAGGGGTGTGATCTTCCCGTCAGCGGAGATTGCACTGGTTTCGACCACGGGAGGAAAGGCGAGAAAGGCCAGGCAGGTGAGGATTTCATCGAGCCCTTCATCATCTAGCGACTGGCGAATGCTGTTGCCTGAAATGGATAACCAGGCCAACAGAGTGGAACCGTCGCTGTGCACGACGCGCGTCATGGCGCCAAGCTCGTTCTGGCTCACCGCGATCCCATGTCGGTCTTCGAGGATCGCCACCACCCGTTCCAGAACATGCTGGCGATTGAGTGTGTCCTGTGCATGGAGCTCAACAAAAAGATCGGCGCCATCTGCTTCAAAGCGAACGCAATAGCAACGTGCTTCCATTCCGATGCTCCCCAGAACAGTCATCAAGACAGAGGCCAGTCGCGCCCCTGCCTCCCCATGAGGATGTCCAGTCAGAAATCAGGCAGGACACCCCTTGGGTTGGAGAAGGTCTAGTCACGTTGGTCTGATCGTGCAAGACAGTCGTCTCGGCGAAGAGCGCTGGCGACCGTTCAAGCAGGGATGAGCAGCTTTCAGCGCTCGACGACACCGCAGGCGATCCGGGCACCTCCGCCTCCTAGCGGAGGGGTGTCGCTGTAGGTGTCGCCACCTGCGTGCACGACCAGGGCTTTGCCGCGCAGATCCGCTGTGCTCAGTCGGGGTGCCACCACGCTGGTTGGCGTGGTGCCGTCTTCATCCACCAGCAGGCGGCTGAGGTCGCCACGATGGCCGTTCCCGAACGGGCCAAGGTGGGTTCCACTCTCATCGGGATCCCAGTGGCCACCAGCTGCAAGCCCCGCAACGGCATCCTCTTCTGCATTGAGAGCGCTGTCGCAGCTTCCGTTGCTGTGGAGGTGGAAACCGTGTTCACCTGGGCTGAGGCCGCTGAGGCTGGGGATGATCTCAAGCCCCTGATCGCTGTCTCGAGCGCTGACGCTGCCGATGCTCTCACCCACTCCTTCAGCGCTGATGCGGCTGATGCTCACGTCGAGGCTTGCAGCCTGCGCTATTCCCGGCCAGGCCAGAGCCGCACACATCATCAGTAGGGCGAACAGTCGGCGCATGCGAAGGGCTGCAGCTATTGGCCATTCTGGGGCAGTTGATCAACCGTTTCGGTCTCCCCTGTGGCCAAGACCTCTCCTCCGACGCAACGCTTCAGCAATTGGTGGTCACGTCACTGGCGCTGGTTGGTGCCGGCCTCAATGGCTGCTGGACTGCTGACCGGTGTTGGGCTGGTCCTGGCGTTCTTGTCGTTTGTGTTTGGCTTGCTCAAAAACAACGTCCCCTATCAGCGAGCTTTGGCTGAAGCTGAGCAGAGCCTCAAGGTGAGGGAGGCGATTGGTCAGCCGATCGAGCCGGGTCTGTTTGTGAACGGGCAGTTCAGCACCAGTGGAGACAACGGCGAAGCGAAGCTCCTGATTCCGATCTCAGGGCCGAAGGGTGATGCTCAGATCCTGGTGGAGGCAACGAAACGGTCTGGCCGCTGGACCTTCTCTGTATTGACTGTGCAGATCAATCGCACGGGGCAACGTATTGATCTGCAGAACAATGATCAGTCTTCCGGTGATCTCGTTCTGCTGATGCGAAGCGTGGTCGCTGATCTTCCGCAGGGCTGATGGCTGTGGATTGATGCAGTGAAGAGTGTGTTCGTGTTTGTTGTCTTTTCCTCGCTTTCAAGTTCGTTTTGATTTGGCCATAGAGATGGCTGTTGGGTGTGGCGTCTTCCCTGAAGTGATCCCACACTGCAGATCAATTCATGCCGTAAGGAGGGACCCGATGCTCACAACAACGACCCGCCTCAAATTGCAGGAGATTCTTGGTCGTGTGGCCCGTGGAGAAGCTGTGAGCCTGCAGGAGCGGGTTCTGGTGCAGAAATACGCTGATCGAGATCGCAGCGTTAGCACTTGGGTGCATCGTGCCCAGCGCCAGCGACAACACGCTGGCAGCGTCACCGGCCTGGATGGTCTGCTTGATGATCTCGACCTCGGTAGTGACGACCCCGCTGATCGTCATCGCCCGGAGGATGACCTTGGTGACTGGTTCGGTGGGGCCTCAGCCTGGCTGCGTCGTGACTGAACCTGTGTCTTCAGCTCAGACGGATCTTTCAGGCCCTCGTCTGATTGTGATTCAGGGCCGTGCCTATCGCCGAGTGGAATTATCCAGTCGGCATCCCCGCCGCTGGCGGCTCGAGGCGCTTGAGCTTGAGGAAGCGATCGACTGGATTATTCAGGATCAGCAGAATCCTGCCGGATAAGTCATTGTGCTCAGCGTCTGCCTGCAACCCGGGGCAGATAGGTATTTATTGCTGGGTACTTTGTTCTTCTCAAACTCGAGGATTCTTCGTGCTGAATCGCGATAGGTTCACCCTAAAGGTTCAGCGGAGGCTGGTAGAGATCATGCAAGGGATGACGTCCATCGGAGCAACAGATAGGCAGGATCATGGTGATGCCATTGATTCCTATTTCGACTGCATCACCAGCTGTGACATTGATGATGGCATCTGTGTTGAGCAGTGTGTGCTCGTGCATCTCAAGCAAGGAGATGATGGTGGTGGATGAGACTGACCCATTCAGGCGTGACGGGGTGATGGTGCATCGGTTTGAGGGACATGAGGGTCCGATTTATCGTCCCTGTACTGGCCACCATTGCGTGTACTGCGCTGATCTTTCCACAGCCAAGGCCTACCTGAGCTTCTGGCGGCGCCCTCCGGAGCGACGCTGCCGCAGGCGTGTCAACAGGTCTTCTCCAGCTCGCTTTTGACTGCTGCTGCATTGGGTTATCGGATCGTGCGGGATGACGGGGAACACGACTCCGTGACGCGTCTGTCTTTTTCTGATTACGACGAGGCATACGACGAGTTGGAGCGCTTCTATGCCGCCACCTGTTGCTCTGATGATCGGATCGAGTACTCGATCATCAAGATCAAATCGCCTGTGTCGGACACCTGAGCTCCGTTTGACACCAAGCACTTTGGTCAGCTTCCACTCTTTGTTTGATGGATGTGACGACAGGCGCCAGATTGCGCGAATGGCCTCAAGCTGCAGTGGTGGCTGAGTTGGTGCTGTGATCCGAAAGGAATGCACCAGTCTCGGGATCGAGATGCTGCGGAAGAACGCTGCTGATTCAGCTCAGCCTCAGTCAGTGGTGCCCAGGCGGTCGTTCGCCTATGTCGGTTGGTTGGATGCACTGCTCAATGACGACTCGTCATGGTGATGACACGGGTGTAGAGCAGTCTTCAGATTGAATCGAGTGAAGAGACTTGATCAGTTGACGGCACATGTCTCAGAATGTGCCTTTCGTTGAATCATTTGATGGCAAGCGACACTGGCACATGGGCAAACAACCAGCCCCCTTCAAACTTTGAGAAGCTTTGGCGCGGTTTGGCTCTTGTTGGAGCCATTCACCTTGGTGGGATGCTCTTGAACATCATGTTTCAAATGATGGGGAATCACTCTCTCGACAGCCTTCCAGCCAAGTTTCTCGGGCTCTGAATCCTTCAGGGGGGGGGGCTTGCTGCGCAGGCTCTTCCATGGAGCGAAAAAGCATCATCTTTTCCATCTATTAATCCTTTCCTGTTGAGGTATTGGCGGGTGGGTCGATGATGCTTCAGGCCGTTCTCCAACTTTTTGATCAATTCGTGGGCACTTGCTCCACTTCTCAATCAGGGACCGTCGTCACCTTGCATGCTCGCTGGCTGAGGCTGAGCAAGTGGCGATGCCCCGTTGGTAGCACTGACATCAGTCAAGGGGTTGCGCGCATGACGGAGACTCGATTTTCCCCTTCGCAGGCGAGGGACAAGGGGCTGCCTTGCTTGAGCAGATTCTTGCTCTGCTTCAGCTGTTTGTAACGTCGGTTCCACGGCCCACCACAGCGATGTGGAACCTCAGTCACCTGGCGAAGCTACTCAAAAAAATCCCGAAAGAGCCCACGCACCCAGGATGAACAGAGGTGACCGTGGAGAACTTAAAGCTACTCAATAGCTCTTCATAACAGGTGGAATTGCTCGCTGGTGTCCTCAAGCAAGCACCCTGCCTCCGTCTTCAGCCTCGCAGACCGAAGACCAGTGCCTGCATTGTTTGAGTAGATGCTCGCCTTGCTTGAGCTGCTTTTGTCTGAGCTTGCAGCCCACAAGCGTGTGGCAGTGCTCGTCCACTCCGTAGGTGAAGTGCTGGCAGGTCATGCAGATCCTTGCTCCCTTCCAGCTCTGAAGCTCCAGGTCGTCAATGAAAGCCCACTCCCGCATCGACACTAACCCGATTAATACATCTGTTCTACACCTGGGCGCTGCGGGTGTCGCGCCGCCTCCCTTTGGTGGGCTCCAGCTAGGGGTTCAAGCGAATGCATCAAGTGTGTTCGTGCCTACAAAAGAGTTCGCAGCGATACACAACAATGATTGGGCCCCGGGAAGGGGGCGGTCGTCAACACACACAAACCGGGGAGGCTCTGACGAGGAGCCTCCTTTTCTGTGCCGTTCGTTCCCGAAAGCGATCAGTTTTGTCTGTCGCCCAACCGCTGTGCTTTGAGCCTGCTTGCTTCTCTTGGCTGCATCCCTGGCGGGCGTTAGGCGTCTATTGCACGCTCACCCGGCTTTGACGTCTCTTGGCTAGCAGGTGGGCTCGATCCCACGCTGGTGTTATCGAGTCCGCATTTTGCAATGTCCCTGCGGGTAAGGAATGACGCGCCCTGTGTAATCAATATCTTTCATTTCACCTGTGTGGATGTTGAGCTCTGTCCAAGAGTTGGCCCTCCCATTACGGTCGGAATTGGTTCGCCACCTTCGCCAGCCTTGTTGTGCCGATTGTTGGTAGACCAGCTCTTGTTCGAACTGGAATGTATTCCCGTCAGTATCAACTAATACTCTTCCCGTACTCGGGTCCAGGGTGACCAGAAAAGTCGTACCTCTTTCTAGAGAGCCACACTTAAACACCATGGGGCAGTCCTGTGCTTGTAGTGGGAGGGGTGCGATGGCTCCGATTGCAACCAGTCCAAGCGCAGCAAACTTCATCAGCTCTCTCGTCTTGTTCTCCCTTGCTAGCTACGGCGCTCTGCGCTGAGCGTCTGGCTTCCTTGATCGAGCCACTTCCTTTGCATCGCTTCGTCCAGGTTGTTGCCATGGTGCGGCTCGATCTTTCTTGATTGACCTCAGCAGGGTTCCTCGTTGAAGCCTTTGATTGCATCCGGAGTCTCCCCTTCTCGCGGCGGTGGCGCCGGCAATCCTGTTGCCGCCACATCGATTTCTCGCAGCACGTTGTGTGGGAGATGACGTCGAGTGAATCGACGTCATCTTGATGCTGCTGGTGTCTGCCGGTTTGATCAAGTCTGCCGAGAACGCACTCAGCTCACCCAGTCGACGTCATGAGGCTCGCTCCGCCTCTGCTTGTTCCGGCTTGAACGAAAGACCGGCCGATCGCTCTCTGGCAGCACGAAGACCAAGGCAGTTCAGATTAGGCATTAAGCCTTAGTCGCTCACAAGAGAAAAACCTGCAGACTCATGAGAGCTCTTGAATTAGGCATGAAAGGACTGCACATCAACGTTGCCTTCTTTGGTTGCACTGTGGCGATGGCAGTCATGGTCATGACGTTCGTGGTCAAAGCCACGGCCTAGGCGGCCAGGCTCGCCCAGCTCTGATGCTGTTTCCTGTCGGTTGCAGGTATGGGTTGTGCATTGCATCAGTTGATAGCCCTTGAAGGGTGAATCCGGCGGAGGGTTGCGCGCACCATCGTTTGGTCTTGAGGATTCAGCCCCTGGGGGGCATCCATGCAGGTCATTCAGGTCTCGGAGCAATCCGGGGCGTCAGACCGCGCCGATCCCAAGACCGTAGTCCTCAGCTGGCTTCTCGGCTGGTACCTCAGCGCTGCTGCATTCGATGCACCCACGCAGCTCAATGTTCTGTTACATTGATCGAAACATTGCTTTACATCCCATGGGTGACACAAAGTTTGGCTTCTCTGAGTTCGCTGAATCCTGGAATGGCCGTCTGGCCATGCTCGGCTTCGTGATCGCCATCGGCACCGAGCTCTTGACGGGGCAAGGCATCCTTGGCCAAATCGGCCTCGGCTGAATTCACGCTTGAATCATTCTTCCAATTCGGTTTAAGCCTCTAAGGCTTTTTGAGCACCTAGGTCAATTTGACCGGGTGCTTTTTATTGCGCGTGTCGCTGTTCCTGCTGATCGGTCACGGCTGTCATTGACTAGAGAGCTTTTGGATTTCGAGCTGGATTCACCAGGGTTTCACCAGGAGGAAGGCCTGCTTCTCACCAGTTGAGCGCAGAGGGTGTGGTCATCGGAGCTTCCGCTCCTTGCCATTCTTTATTCATCAAAACGATGACCACCCATCCCATTGCAGCCGTGACCGCATTTGGTCTGTCTCTGTCAGTCGCCGCTGTCACCGCTGCTGGCCTACTCCTTGGCACTGGCACTGGCACTGGCACTGGCACTGGCACTGTGGTTGAGCCCCTTGCTGAAACTGTTGATGCGTCTGCAGTACAAGACTTCCCATTGTTCAGGGCTGGAGATGCTTCCATTCCGTACTTTGGCAGGCGAATCCACTATTTCTGATCACCAGCAGGTGTGGTTTGTTGATGTGTGTGTGCGTCCCCTTTGGCAGAGGAAACATGACTTGCAAGCTTTGTTCTGATGCTTTATGCCGAATCAATCATAAAATGGCTTTCAGGTCTAAATACGGTCTGCAAACCCAGCAAAAAGCCCCATTTTTGACGAGGCTTGGTTGAGATACTTGTTCTCAGAATCGGTTTTCTGACCTGAGGCATGTAGTACCTGAAATTTCCAGGGGCTGGTAGTCAGGATGAATGACGCGGCGATGATTCGGTTTAATGCCATCGAGTTTGGCGAAAACTCCGCCACCAGCAAAGTTCTCTAGCTGATGAAGATTGAGTTCTGTGTTGGTCATGAGTTGAAGTGAGTAGTAGAGGTCATCCCTCCGGTTTTCATGCCATCGCAGTGATTAGCTCCCGATTCGTTGATCTGTCGCAACGGTTCCTGTGATCCTGCTCACAAGAAACTCTTGGCAATAAAAAGCCCCGCATTGCGAGGCCTGATTAAGATGACTATGGTTGGCTTTAACTCATCATTACTTTGCCCTCTTTATGTTTCGGTTTTTGTAGAGTCTCGCAACGAAACTATCTGGGGTTCGCAGGGCCTCTCCTGGAGGTTTGTCAGAACAGCTATTTAACTATTTATCGCTGAAGCAGGTGGGTTTGTTGTGGTAGTCGTTGTGGTAGATGAAACTGAGATTTGCCTCTAGCATGATGAAAAGCCAATAAGCAAACTCTACGGATCGTGAAGCAATCGGAATTACTGCCAGAGTCGATGACGCTTTATCCCAGCAGGATCAAGTGGATTTTGATGTTACTGGTATGTATCGGCCTTTTTGTCTCGGGTATCTTGTTAGGCGAAAACAAGCCAGAAATGATACTGGTGAGATTGTTTCTCCTGGTAGGGGGTGGCCTCGGAATTCCGCTATCCGTATGGAAGCTATGGCCGAATAGTAACTGGTTGAAACTTGGGCCGGATGGAATACGTGAGAAAGTGCTATTTAGAAAGTTCCATTATCTCTGGAGTGATTTACTTTATTTTGAAATTACAACTGTTCAACATCGATCAGGATATTCCAGTAGCAAGACGGAGTTGGTGAGCTTCTGGATCAAAACCGATGAAAACAGGCACTCTTTGAGTGAGTGCTATGGGAAAAAGCCTAAAGAGCTTGTTGGTATTCTGGAGTCTTATTTGAGTAGGTATCGTTAGTCTCTGAACGAACCTATGGACTAGGACTACTGCAGCGGCTCCAACGCTTCCCGAACCTGCTCCAGAGTTGCTACGTATCCCAGAACAGCCTTGCTAGTACCTGGCACGGGATGACCAGTGATGGCTTCGAGGTCATCAGCTGCAGAGCTGAATCCAGAGATGGTGAATGCATCGGAGGGAGCGATCCCACCACACTCATCACCCCCATCAAAACAATGACCACGATCAAAACCATCGCCGCCGCCGCTGCCTCCCTCGCCGCTGGTGCCACCTTGATGACCGTTGCAGGCCCTGCTGCGCAAGCCAATCCCTACAACACCTTTGGCCGTGCCGGCGGCTGTGATTCACTCGCCATCGGTGGCGGCAACTTCAACGGTGGTGGATTCATCGCTGGCCGTGACTGCGGCGACCACCGCGACTGGGCCTCACGAGAAGCACGCCGCAATCGCCAGCACGACACCCAAACCCAACTGATTGGTCTGGGTGGTGGCCTGCTGGGCCAAATCATCAACGGCAGCCAGCAGCGTCAACAAGCTGCTCCTGCGTCTGGCTCGAAAAAACGCGGTACACAGCAACAGACCGCTCAGAAGACACCTGATTTCAAGGCAACAGAGATCAAGCCCCGATCCTTTGGAGTGGGGCTTTGGAATGCCCTTCTACAACTTGACCAGAACGACCAGTACTTGGCAAAAACGTGCTTATGGCGTGGATAAGAGTTCTTATTGCCATAGCCAGTTCATTGGCTCCGAGTGCATCTGCTTTTGATGGATGACCTCTTTTAAGACCTGATCGACTGCGTGAATCACCGAAGGACGCTCTCGCAACTGAAGAGCTCTCATCACGGACGATCGGCCCTGCCGCCACGGCACCTCTTTACACTTCGAAATAAATGGGCTACAATTCTTTACATACCGTTGCACAGCGCTTCGATGACTGACTATTCCTCCGCCATTTTCGGGCTGATCGCCTTCACTGCTGTTATTTCAGCCGCGGTCGTTTACGTGCTAGCGCAGCCCACAGACCTTCCCGTTATCAAAAACTCTCAAGCCAAGGCCTGAATTATGTCTATAGACGCGCGCTGTCAAGAGCAAAAGTCGGCCGCCGACCGGATGTTCATGGACTTCAAGTATTCGAAGCCAGGATCAAAAGACCAGGTCCGGTCACTGTTAACTCTCAGCTTCCTCGTTGGTATGTGGGCGGATTTCCTCGACAACGAAGAAAGGCGAATGAGCGCTGCTCTGTCATTGCGGGCAGGTGCATAGCTCTAAGTGAAGCTCGGTCTTGAATCCTGGTCTGAGCTTCAATTTTTTGTTCTGGTGCGCTGAATCATTGGAGCTGCCTCTACCCCAGTGACTCGTTTCAATTCTCTGCTCTATGTGCAGACCTAACACTCAGCATTTTTATTGTGCGGAATGATTCGTACGTCCACCTCTTCAGATGGTCACTAAGGTCCTCACAGATGCTCAGCGCTTCAAGATCGATCAAGAGCCCGACCATATTTTTTACCAGCATCCACGTTTTGTTCAGCACCTTGATCAACCGTTTCGTACTCGCCTGACTGAGTTCTATAGAGAGCAGATTCCGCCCTGCGCCACAGTTCTCGACCTCGGTTCAAGCTGGGTTAGTCATCTTCCTGACAACGTTCGCTACGAGAGGATTATCGGCCACGGAATGAATGACGCTGAACTCTCGGCAAACCCGAGGCTCGACAGCTATTTTGTTCAGGACTTCAACCTGGATCCATCCATTCCGCTTCAGGAGGGGTTCGTGGATGTTTGCATGGTCGTTGCAGCTTGGCAATATTGGACGAGGCCTGAGGAAGTTGCAGCCGAGATGCTGCGAGTGACACGGTCGAACGGGACCGCGATCGTGGCCTTCTCCAACCGCATGTTTTTTACTAAAGCTCCGCAGGTCTGGACCGACGGCGATGATTGTGAGCACCTTGACTACGTCGGCACCGTTCTTCAATCGAACGGATGGGGTGATGTAAAGGTCAAGGCTGAAGAAACCAAAAAAGACGGCCTCATAGGACTGATGGGAGGCAAGGGTGACCCGTTCTTTGCCGTGACTGCCCGCAAGCAGATTTAGCTTTCCTCCAGCACACACTTGGTGGTTGAGATCAGGTAGGTGCCGCTGTCGCGCACGATTTTCCACTTGGCCTCAGTTCATTAATTAGGTCTCGGCTCACAGCTTTTATCACCACTGGCTGGAATACATGATCTGATCGTTTATCGTCTCAATGCATGATGACTGATCAAATCTCCAAGCTTCTCACTTCGTTTAAGGCGCTGATGGACGGCTTCAGGGAATGGACAGACTCGGCCTGCACCATGTGCATCAATTGGCGTTAAGACATCAATTGCTTATTAGCTGGTTGTATCGCTCTCTCCATCAACTTCTCCATACTTTCATCCCCCCCCCCGTCACCGGAGTGGCTTTATTAGCGCTTGCAGGTGCGGAGAAGAGAAAAGGGAAAGGCCATCTCCAATAGCGAACCTCTCCGATATTGGCGGCTTAGACCTACCCAGAGCCGCCATAAATATATTGGCAAGTCTGAAGACAAACCGTGAGCTGCTTAGGAAATTTGCCAAGAAGAAAGGAGGGAGTACAACCACGTCTCCCCCATATCGGTGACGAACAGCTGTCAGCGTGTCACCAAAACTACTCTGGCAACTATTCAATCAAAACGTGAGTTGAAGAAGGAGGGAATAGAGATACATTCCCTCTACTTCTAGTGACTGTGGGTGGAGAAGCCCAGTCACCGGCTGCATTATGGCTGACCTATTCTCTAACCGCGAGTAGAGAAAAGGGCCTCTCCGAAGTGAGGCACCCGTCGTCTCCGCCCTAATCCTAGAAACGGGGAGGTTGCAACCGCGAGTCCAATCTTCTGCTAAGGCGCGCTAAGTGTGAATACTCATTCTTGCTGCTTAAAAAAGAGTGAGGTGTCACGCTTAGGCTTCTCGCCTAGATCGGTGGCGAAACAAGCCAAAGTGGGTTGATTTCCAGTTTGGTTGTCTCTAGGACAGGTTTGGTCGTTGATCAGAAACTTGCTTTCAGGTATGAGGCAAATTTCAGTTTTGATTCTTAGGTCATTAAGGGCCTTGTCCGTTTGAGGTTAGATCAAAGTGTCTCAGCGTTATATGATCTACCGCAAAACATTATGTCGAGATCAATGAGGGTTTGCCCGTGTTTGGTTGGTCAGGCTGTCAGCCTGATTGTAATTTCATGATTCAAGCTTGCTCAGGCTGAATGGGTTGTCTTGTTGATAAAGCTTCGTTCTGATCTCTCTTTCATCGTCAAAGTCTTCGCAGTCGCTGTTTTTGTTGCAGCGTGCGCCAGCAAGGCAATACAACCTCTATGCAAGCCAGAGGTGAAGAGTTGACATCAATCTGGATGAGACTCATCCCTGATCTTTGCCAATGATTCTGCGGAGACTTTGGATGTGCTTCAGGGGGTTTAGGTCTTCACCGCTTTCCTGGTTTAGTCAAAACCTGCTGTATCCGAGTTTTGTCCCGAAGATCTTCAGTGGCAGCCCAAAGGACTCCATCAGCAAGCGGCACTCCTCGCCAACCGTGCCATAGACCTCGATGCTGAAGCCGTCTCCAAGCTCAGCATGCTTCTCGAGATACTCCTGCACCGGAGGGTTGGAGACATGGGCCGCAAATGCTGCGTCATTGGCATAGACCTCTGACCAAACAAAAGCTTGTGGATCCTCGGGGTCTTGATCAAAGGTGTGATGGAGCATGCCTGGCTCGGACGCTTGGACAGCCGCATCAGTCTCGCGTGCAAGCTCCAGATACTGGTCCACACAACCCGGCTTCACGTGAATGCGTGCCAAGAGCATGAAGGGGCTGGTCTTGTCGAAGGTCGCCATTCCGAGCAGCAAAGCTATCTGACTATGGCGTGCATTCTCCAGTGTGTCTGTTCACCAGTGCCGCTCAACTGTGGACACGTCGCAATCGGGAGCCCAGCCCACGTCCAGCCAGATCAAAACGAGCGCTTGTGATCAGTGCAGTAAAGCTTCTTTGGTCTCCCCCAAGCGGGAAAATAAGCATCAGTTTGTTTGATTCGTTCTGAGGGGGGTCGATGGCCATGACGTTTGTGCATAAGCCGTTTCCATCGCGTTGAGAGATGGTTGAGCAGAATCTCGTCACGCCAATGACCGATTTGATGCTGGATCCAGAGTGACGGTTCTCCTGCATGGCTGAGGAAGCCAGCCATCGCGCCATTGTTGGGGATGCAGAGGTGTTTGTGCACCTGTAACAGCTCAATCAAAAAGATGTTATGGGCCGCTTCAGGACACCACTCTGTATTGACAGGGTTGTTGCAAGCTGAGCTTTCACCTCCAGTTCAATCACTCGTCTCCGTGCCTGAACCCGCTCACCGCTGGAGGGGATGGAGGCCATGCGCTGCAGCGGTGAATGGGGAGATGATGAATGCATCGGTGGCAGAAATTTCACCTCACGCAACACCCCCTTACCTTTCCATGCCAAGTTCAGATGTTCTGACGGAATGTCACCTCTCAAGGTCGTGAACGACTGATTGCTAGAAGCTTGGCTCCTGCACCAATCGCCTGCTTCGGTTGAAAATCCTGTGGCCGACCTTCGCTTGTTGTGACCTGCTTGTTTCGCCTTTGGCCTAGAAGCTAGTTTTTGATGCTTGCTTGATCTGTGTTTTTTTCCGTCCGCCAAACTTCCAGTACGTCCGGAAAATGCTCTTCCATGCATGAATCGCAAATGCCATGGGAGAACTTCAAGCTAGAGTGCTTGGATAAGAATTGATCCAAATAGCCCCAGCTTCCCAAGCCATCTTTGACTTTTCTGCAATAAGAGCATGTTGAGATTAGGCCTGAAGAGTTTTGAAGTGAGTAGAAGGATTCAACTAATTTGATTGATCTTTTGCGAAGCTCTAAAAAGGACACAACCTGTCGCGCAAGCGCATTCATGATGGAGCATTGTTTGTCAGATAAGCTCCCAGGCTCCCTGTCGATGATGCATAAGGTCCCAATGCGCAAAGACTCGCTGCTTTGCAGTGGGAATCCTGCGTAGAGCCTGATTTTGGGGTCTCCGCAAACCAAAGGGTTTCCTTTGAATCGTTCGTCAAGGAGAGCGTCTGAAACGATTAAGGGATCGGGAGAGTGAATCGCATGGGCACAGAAAGACCAATCTCTTGGCGTTTCCTCTGCCTCGACACCAACTTTTGATTTAAACCATTGGCGATCAGCGTCCACCAGGCTTAATAGTGATATTGGCGCATTGCAGACAAGAGATGCGATCTTTGTGATGTCATCATAGGCCTGCTCCGGCTTTGTTCCTAGAATTCTGTATTCGGCAAGTGCATTAAGCCTGTCCTCTTCGTTGATAGGAATTTCAGGCTTTTTCAAGGTATTCTAGTTTAACTAGTATTTCTCTTTTATAGAGGTGCAATTTCAAAAGTCGTGGTCTGCCAATGAAAGTTAATCTTTGGACCCTGTGAGCGCTGCTGCTAGCTGGTGGCGTGGAGGTCATTCGCTGCCTCCCTCACCGCTGGTGCCACCTTGCTGTCGGTTGCAGGCTCAGCTGCTCAAGCCAATCCGTACCCAAGCCCAACAGATTGGCTCTGGTGGTGGACTGCTGGGGCCAATCATCAACGGCAGCCAGCAGCGTCAACAAGCTGCGTCTGCGTTTGCCTCTGAACTGGCTCTACTCATCAGGGGCAAAGCAATGAACTGCTCTGAAGGCAGACAAGTGCAAGACCCCGCCCGGTTAGGAGAGGGAGCTTGCATTCAGCAACAGTCGCAAGTGGTGCAGCAGCTTTCATGGTCTTCATGCCCATCCGCACATGGTTGAGAGCAATACAGTTCACCGACTTTTTCGACTGCTGATTCGCGAGACATGCTGCAGCCACTGGGTTCACACGCGCATATTTGAAGTGACGTTGTCATCGATCGCACTGAACTCTCCCGCCTTCATACCGTCTTTTGCCTCCTATGACTGGGAAGGCGCAGCGTTGTAGCGGTCGCCTCGGTCAGTGTTGCTGCCGATTCAGGGTGGCCTTGGCTGAGGTCTCGCCCTGCTGCGGATCAACCTCCGTCAACTTGACAGCCGACCAAGGCGCCTGCAGCGCCACCAAGAGGAACGCCCACCCATCGGCCTTCTCCCCTGGACAGCACTGCGCCTAACCCAGCCCCCAGCAGTCCACCAATCACGCTGCCCTCAAGACAACTATTGGTGTCTTGATTGCTCACCGGGGTGCCATAGGGCTGGCTTGGGTAGGTCCGAGGCTGGTGATCTGCATCTCGGTTGTAGGCGTGGATGGTTCGGTGATGCCGTTGCTCTGTTCGATACTCCCTCCGCGCAAGCGGGTGCCTGCGTCTGGTTACCACTGTTCGCTCAACAACCCTCTCAACATTTGGATGCTCGTAGGTCGTCACAATGGTCGTTTCCGCAGGCTGCCGATACCTCCTGACGACGGTTCGTTCGACGTAGCGATCTTGCCGATGGTGGCGGTCATCATCCCGGTGGTACGAGACCCTTTGATGGCGATGATGAGCCATCGCAGGGGACGCCGATGAGGCCAGCAGCAAGCACAACGCGATGATTCTTCTGGGCATGACTGATTTGTCAGTACGCCTCGAGAGTGCTGACTTTTGGCCGCCAGGAGGTGACTGATTCCCACTGGTCTGTAGCTGGATGTGACTGCGCTTGTGTCATCGATCGACCAACGCTGGATCTTGCCCTGGTTGGCTTTGATCTGATGGCGATCGGATGGACTGTGATTCGCTCTTGTTGTTTGACTCTCAGCCTTCAAGAGATTTCTGTAGATCAACCGGCTCTTCCGGTCACGACTGGGCTCACGTCAACAGTGATCTGCCTCTCTATGAGTTGATGTTGTTGTTGACTTGATGAGACCTCAGCATTCATCCAGATCAGGATTAGGAGCTGAAACGGGTGCCAACACCTCGTGGCAAGTAGCTTTTTTTGCCATCCAAAGGAGATCCTGTTTTTGCTTCAAGCGGTTTCCCTTTGGGCACAGTCCATTTCTGGCCTCCAGCAATCACTGTCACCTCGTCGAAGTAGGTCCAGGACCCATACTCTTTGGCAATTTCGTCCAAGACCATTTTCCGGGACCATCCTTTGAAGGGGCCATCGGTGTGGATGTGGTTCAGATCATCCATAAGGGTGCGAGCAAGATGGGCTCGATGCCATTTCAGCAGCCCTTCGGTCTGAACAGCTCTCTCACGACAATGTAAGGGGGATGGCGGAGGCAAGAGCCGCAGTCGGTGATCTTCGCTTGGAGAAGGAGGCGCCGGGCTGTTGAGGTTGTTCCTTCCATATCTCTGACAAAGTGACAACACACTGACTGCAAGGATCTGTGGCCAAGAACCGTTTCAGTGAGAGGGATCTGATCAACCTTTGGTTTGTTCCTGGTGCGGTGTTTGTCGTTTTCGCCGCTGGCTTCATGGTGGGTGGATTGGTTGAGGCTCGCAGGCCGCCAACGCAGCCCTCTTTATTCCCTCAGGCTCCTCCTGTCCTGCGCCAAATCGGTGGGGTGACCGCCTTCGCCTTCTATAGCGCCTTTCTCTGTGATGCCGTCTCCCGGAGGCATCGAAGGAAATCGAAGCAAGAGTTTGAGTAGTTCTGGATTGGCTGACTGATTGTGATGGTGCGATCTGCCGATCCGTCAGGCCCCGCCACCAGCGGGGCTTTTTCATGGCATGACGTCGTAGAGATCAACGTTTGCAGGTGCAATTAGCCCAGCCACTGACTGGCGTTTGCGCTGTTGTGAGCAAGCTCACAGCTGCAGGGGATGGAGGTCATCAGCTGGAGCGGTGAAAGCGGAGATGGTGAATGCATCGGAGGGAGCGATCCCACCTCACTCATCACCCCCATCAGAGCAATGACCACGATCAAAACCATCGCCGCCGCTGCTGCCTCCCTCGCCGCTGGTGCCAGCTTGATGACCGTTGCAGGCCCTGCTGCACAAGCCAATCCCTACAACACCTTTGGCCGTGCTGGCGGCTGTGATTCAGTCGCCCTTGGTGGTCGTGGCCCTAATGGCGGTGGATTCATCGCTGGCCGTGATTGCGGAGACCACCGCGACTGGGCCTCACGAGAAGCACGCCGCAATCGCCAGCACGACACCCAAACCCAACTGATTGGTCTGGGTGGTGGACTGCTGGGCCAAATCATCAACGGCAGCCAGCAGCGTCAACAAGCTGCTTCTGTCTCGTCCTCTG
>NZ_UCNN01000018.1 GCF_900473935.1 Synechococcus sp. UW105
CGATCCAGCCCAGATCGATCAACTCACCGGTGGCCATCAAGACGGCCGCGCCATCCCGAGCGCACCACAACCAGCCAGCGCTGAGCGACTTGAGCTCGCTCCAGCCGATCCAGCTGATCTCAACACCGCACCACCGCAGCTCGATCCACTCACCGGAGACACGGAGGAAGGCTTCTTTGGCTTCAGGCCACTGCCACGCATCTCCTTCCCCACCATTGATCCAGACGTGCTCTCCTTCTTGGGAGAACGCGCGGAGGTGAACAACCTGCTCGCAGAAGACCGCTTTGATCGCGATCAATCCACCGGCACCGAAACCCACTACAACTTCACTTGGCCTAACGGCTTCTCCGCCAATGAGGGCAGCGGCTACGACGTCACCGACAGCTTCAACAATGCAGCTGACATCGGCACCGTCGCCTATCGCGATGACCAGCAGGTAATCGGCACCGTTGGTTACAGCAGCGGTAGGAATCGTGACTACAACGATTTCTTCTCCTTCCATGCCGGCAAATCCGGCAACTTTGACCTCTCCCTCACCGGCCTCTCCGCCAATGTTGGCCTCGCTCTCTATGACGAGGCCGGCTCACTGGTCACCTGGTCGAACAAGTGGGGAACCCAGGATGAAAACATCAGCACCTTCCTGAATGAAGGCCACTACACCAGCCGGATTTACAGCTACAACAGCTCAGCTTGGAACAACAACGGTGCCACTGGTTTCAACCTCAACATCAGCCGTCACGCCGATTGCTTTGAACAGCTCACCAACGATTTAATTGATGACAGCAGCGTTAAAAATGCCACGCTCAACTCAATCAAATTTGATAACGAATTCAGCCGTAATGACATCATTGGCATTCTCAAAAGTGCTGGCGATTACGGCTCTGTGAATGGCACCGAGCTAACCGATCTGCGCGAATTCTGGAACACCTTCAACTGCACCATGCGCGCCGACCTCTCGGTGCTGTCTGAGAAAGTGCTGTTCCACGACGACAGCAACGCCTGGTACACCGGTTACGACAGCATCGTCAATGATCTCGGCGATCTAAAAGCCGGCTCCAGCACCCAGGATCTCAATCTGCTGATTGGCAAACACATGCTGGGCACCGACAGACCCATGATCCACAACGACGATGAAGGCAACGTGGCCGGCACCTACACAAAAGCCGCTGGCAGCCTCTTTGTGGATGGTGTTGACGCCAGCGATATCGATCAGGGAGCAACAGGATCCTGTTATTTTCTCTCCGCTCTTGCCGGCACGGCCAATAACAAATCCGAGCTGATTGAGGAGATGTTCACTGCTAATGGCGATGGCACCTACAGCGTTCGCTTCCATACCGACGGCAAGGTCGACTATGTCACCGTCGACAGCAAGATGGCCACATCAGCCACGGGCCAATACATCTACGCCGATGCCGGCGATGGCACCGCAACCGATGCCTTAGTGGCAGACAACAATGAACTCTGGGTCGCCCTTGCTGAAAAGGCCTATGCCCAGATCAATGAATCTGGTCGCATCGGACAGGAAAACACCAACCGCTACGGCATTGCAGGCAACGAAGGCATCAGCTGGGGATCACGGCGAAAGGCCCTTGAGCATGTCACCGGTCTCTCTGCAACCTGGAGCACTCTCAACACTTCTGGCGTCAATGGCGTCAGCTCCGCAGAACTACAAACCTTGGTCAATGGCGACAACGTCGTCACCGTGGGCTGGGGCGGCCATGCTCGCAGCATCGTCGGCTACGACGCGATCACAGGGGACTACGACATTCGCAACCCCTATGACGAGAACCACTCCTCGCTGACCCATGCAGAACTCATCGACCTAGGCGCTTCTGTCAGCTGGACCAACAGCTGAATCTCGCAATCACCCCAACACAACCAACACAAAGGTGGCTACGGCCACCTTTTTTTTGATGCAACCATTCATGCCACTGAGCCTTCAAACCCACATTCTCAACGTGGGGCGAGGCCCTAAGAATGATGGCAAAAATCGAACCAAAATTACATCATAACAATTCCAAATCAACTCCATCATTTCCTCAATGGGCCTCAACACATTGGGTGATCACAAGGGGGGCTATCTGAGCCACCCAGTCCAGTCGTGCACTGTTTGTTCCCAATGCATGACGCAAGAAAACTGGCTGTGAGCAAGATCACAAACCGGCTTGATTTCGCTCAACACACAACGTGAGCAATGCGGAAAAGCTGAGTTCATCCAGAGGCCACACCCCGCTCCGGTCTCCAACGTTCTCTCTTTCTCCCATGCTTGAGTTCAACCTCGACGGCGACCTCTTCACCGGTTTTGACGCCAGCAATGCTTATCAGCGCGTCGCTGGCGGAGACCCCTCCGCC
>NZ_UCNN01000019.1 GCF_900473935.1 Synechococcus sp. UW105
GATGGGGGTGATGAGTGAGGTGGGATCGCTCCCTCCGATGCATTCACCATCTCCGGAATCACCAGCTGACCTGCTGATCTGACTCAAGGGCTGTTGTGAGCTTGCTCACAACAGCGCAAACACCAGTCAGTGGCTGGGCTGAGAGCGCTTGATGCGCTGCCTCAGGCTCGGATCAGTTCTTGAACTTCCGGCGACAGTTGACCCTGCAACAACCCTGTCAACGCAGCTGGGTGCCCTGAGGTGGCTCGTCACCTTCTTCTTGATTGAGCTGTTGCAGGCGCTCGAAAAGCTCTGCATCTCCAACAATGACGCGCCGGCTGCCGTCCTCGGCCATGTAGGTGAGCCGTCCGTCTTGATCCAGCCTCAAAGCGGTCATTGGCGTGACTGGTTGCTGTTCAGCCATCACTCAGCTCTTGGGAAAAGACGTCAGCACGAACGTCAGGTCATCGACCCACTCAAGCGCGCATCCATGGTGATGTGCTGCATGCAGCAACCGCTATTTACAAGCAGTACTGGCTGCGCACAAGACGCCGTTCCGCTGCCTCGGTGCACGTTGAGCAAGAGAACGGTTGCTCACGACCAACGACCAGGGCTAGACCCAGTCCAACCGCTTCTGGTGCTATGCCTTTCGGAAACCAAAGAGCAGAACAAGCCAAGCCGCAGATAGCCCCGAAGCAACCGAAGCTTTTGAATCGTCCCGTCTATCCAGGCCCATCCCATCACGCCCATAAAGGATGACGAGGCCGAACCACTCGGTCGTACAAGCCGTACGTATTAATACTTACGCGACCTGTTAGAACAAAGTCACGTCATGAGACGGAGCCCTGGGTCGAACACCAGGGCTTTTTCTTGACTTGTCGAAGACGGTCGCGGTCTGCCAATGCAACTCATCTGCGTGGGTAAGAGGCGCTAAGGACTCCGCCTGACCCATTGCAAAGGGGAAAGGGGCCACCACAAGGGGATGGAACTGGGTGGCCCCTCGCGTCATGGCTCTGTTGGTTCCGTCCATGCTGAATCCATCGATCTTTCTTGATGGCCGCTGAAGTCTTCGTCGAGTCTTCATTCCCCTGCGGTGTAGGCATGGCCCAACCGGGAGGGGACTGCAAAGGGCTCATCCCCTCGTTTTGCCAAGCGATTGTTCGATTTGGGTTGTTGTGGCTGTTGATGCTCTGATCAACCTGGATTGTGTCTGATCAACATCGAGGTTCGCGATCACAGACGCTGAAAAAAATCATTGCAATGGAGTTTGGCTTTGCCTTTGACGTTGCATTGACTGGGCCTGGGCCTAATGAGGCTCTGCTATGAGCATGTGTTACGCCAAGTGGTCTCTGCCTTTCTCCCTGATCAAGATGGGTTTTTGCTTGAGTGATGAAGCTTGAGGGTTGGGCGATTACTGCTTGGATTGCTGGTCTGATCCTTCTGGCCTTATTAATTCTATTTTGCTTGTCTGGCTGGAGCCCGACAACCATCACGAGCGGGATTGATGCCACGGGCCGTTGCTCTTTGCTGCTCTTTTCTGTTGCCTTCACCGCGTCTAGTCTTCACCGCCTTTGGGGGGTACCTCTTACAACTTGGACATTGCTGAATAGGCGTTGGATTGGTTTGGGTTTTGCTTCGTCTCATTTCATTCACCTCGCCTTGATTCTCTCGATGTCCTTGGCCTTCCCTGAACCTTTCTTGAGTCGGCAGTCCATGGGGCAGTGGATATTTGGAGGAATTGGTTATGGTTTTGTTTTTCTAATGGCAGTAACCTCAAGTGATCGGGCCCAGCATTGGATGGGAATGAAAAGTTGGAAAAGGCTTCATTTAACTGGTAGTTATTGGCTTTGGACGGTTTTTCTATTCACGTATATCAAGCATGTGAAGCAAGGTCCGGATTGGCTTTATCTGCCATTGCTTGTCTTCACAATCGCGCTGCTCCCAATCCGTCTGGCAAAGCAGCTCCCCCCTAGGCCATCCCTAGGCACGGCCGCCTAAGAGCATGGCGGTCTTTGACCGTTGCAGCTCAAGGGTGTCAGTGTTGAATTTGATGCCCTGATCGTCTCTTGCGGGCCTGGCCTGGATAGCGGCATCCTTTGTGAAACGAATGGATGCATTGCATGTCTGTCACCAGCGTGATCAAAGTCAAAATCAACGTACCTTTCTCGCAGTGGGCGAAAGATTTTGACAGCGAGCTGGCGGCCGAGCGTCATTTTGAATTCGGAATCAAGCCTTTGTTTCGTGGTGTCAGTACAACAGATCCCTCGGAAATCATGATCATCCACCAGCACCCAGAGGGTGCGGCAGGTCAATTTATGGGCAAATATGGTGAATGGATCGCCAGCCATGGGGTTCTGCTTGAGACAGCAGAGGTTTCTGAGTGGTCGGCATGAGTAGGTGGCTCAGGCTTACTTCCTCTGCGTTGTTCGATGCCGGCGACGCCGACATCGTTCTCTGTTGTCGTTGTCGACACACGTCTGTGAGGAGAGATCCCGTTCTTGCTTTCGTTCAATCTTGAAGGGTCAAGAAGTCTCTATTCCCCTCTGGAACGGTCTTGTTGTTGAGTCTTCCGACCATCTCAACCTTTTCAGCAGCCTGCTTCAGGCGGCGATTCTCTCCTCGATCAGCGTTGTGTCCCAGCCAATGGGTTGCATCGGAATGAGGGTTGCTCGTTCAGGCACTAGCTTTTTGATCTCCTCACAGGCCACTCGGTAGGCGTGCCAACCAATCATTCGTCTTGGGTCTGATTTGCCTGAATTTGCTGTTGCTTTGTCGACGGTCACTCCAGCATTCTCTGCTTTCTCAAAAGCGCTGAGAAGAGGAATCTGAGCTTTTAGAACTGGGATATCTGCTTCCTCAAGTTGGCGGCGTATCTTTTTCGCGACTTGGCTTTTCCTTGCGTCGACTTTGACTAGTAGTGCGGCAAATGGCACATTGAAACCTTTTAAATGTTCGGCCATCTCAAGAGTGAGCTCTAGTGAGCGAGTTTGTGCTGCTGTCGGCAGAATGATGACATCAGCGCCATCAACAAGATTTTTGATCTCTTCTTTGCTGCTACTTGCCTGACCATCCGTCACAATGACGTCTGCATAGCGGCTGGCTTTTGCAGCAGCTTCAATCGGTACGACTTCAAATTGAAGCAGTCCTCGAGCGGCATAGGCGCTGGCAGAACGGTTGCGGTCTGCATCGACGAGAACAACCGATGGGTAAGAGCTAGCAAGACCTGCGGCTATGTGAACACTCGTGCAGGTCTTGGCAACTCCCCCTTTTTGACCAAAGACCGTAATAAACATGGCGACCATCCATTTGTCGATTTATAGCGTCTATTCCCTGTTGAGCAACTGGCTTCTCTTCAGGAGGGAGGCTCGCCTAGTGGGTCAATGAGCGGATTGGCATGCTCGAGATTCTGTTGGCTTGGCGCTGTTTGTTTCTCTGCTGTGATCCACTCCATTGTGTGTGCACCAGGTGTCATGCCTGTGCATGCGCGATCCGTGTTGTGGTCAAGCACTGTTGATGAGTGGCTGTTGTTTCCGCAGAGTTCTTCGGCCTCATGAACGGGGCGAGTCGTTCTTTTTGGCATCGTTTGTCAGGTTGATGCCTAACTCCTTCATGGAATTGATCGTGTCACTCACCGCCGGAACATACGCAATGCGTCTCCTCACCTTGTCAATAAGTGCAATAAGCCTCTTTGGTATTGGCTTCGGATGGGTCGACATTCGGATTATTTGCTGAAGCAGCCTTTCCGCTTGGCCCTACGATACGACCCCTCAATGCTCTGTGCATCCCCTTCAAGCGTTGGTGAAGACTGAATCGAGGGTCACTTCTGATCCTCTCTAGTGCTGGGCATCAGCAAGGCTCTTCTCCTCCCACTCTTCTGGACCATCCAATCGTTGGATTCTCTCGCCACAGAGCAGCTCTTGATTGTGTGTGACAGCTCCCACAACAAGATTGCAACTGATTGTCGACTGCAGGCAGCTGATCTTCATCCACCCTTTGCTTCGGGGCTGACGACCATGACAGGGATAGCTCCGGAGTCGGATTGATCACCTCGCTGGTTGGCTATGTCACCAGTTGGGTCTCCGCTCCAGGTGGGTGCTCCCTTTGCCTTTTTGGCCGATCAGTTTTCTTTTTGCCAAACAAATTGTTGGTGATGGATCATGCGCAAGCCCTGGCAGCGCCACAAAAAAGGGCGGCCCCACAACAGCCACCCTTCAGGTTTCAGTTAGGGGTGCTCGACGTCCCCTTGTATTCATTGTCTGTAGCCCTAGGAACATTTGCATGAGGTCTCTTACCTATTCCTGGATCCGTCCCTGACGACAAGAAAGGGGTGTACCCCTCGTACACCCCTTTCTTGTCGTCAGGGACGGATCCCCCCTTCAGTGTCTGCTCTCTTGTGAGCTTATGCCTGGGTATCTGTGCTCATTGCGCGTTGGTTTTGTGTTGCTTGAGATCTTCCGCCCCTCTCCTGCGCGGTGAGATGCCCATCTCTCCAGCTGGCATTGCCTTCCTCCAGCTTCCTGTGTTCGGAACTCGACGGCTGTGGCGTTCATGGTTTGGTGCCATCTTTTGCCCCACTGCTGAGTCGCAGTCCATCGGCGACAGGCACCAGGATCCTTTCATCGCTCCAAGGGGACTCTTTGATGCGGTCTGTTTTTGGGCTCTGACTCAAACTTGATGTGGGCAAGGGTTTAATGGCTTCCCTTGGTCCGACCTGGTTAGTGGGGGATTGGTTGTCGCATCCTCTCCCCTGCTTTCCAATCCATTCGCTGCATCTGCTCGGCTTTGCAGTGCAGTTTTTGGAGCTAAAACAATCTCCGCCTATGGCGTTCTGTCATCCCGCCTGTTCCGGCGAGTCTTGAAGCTCAGCTTTGGATCAAGTCAGGCTGGCACTTTGATGGAGACGTACGGAAGCAAGAGGATCCGCCTGTACTCGAATGGTGTGCGTGCGTTTTGTGGAGGCCTCGGGACATGGGCCACAGCACCTTTCGGTACTCAGCGATGCATCATCCCTTTCGCGATCTGCGCAGCTGATGGCGGACAATCATCGAACTCAGATGGAGTCGAATCAGCTGGGTAGAAGGTTCAGGAGAGGCGGTCGCGTCTCTCCTGAACCTTCCGCCACGGAAGAGCTCAAACGGCTCTTCTGTTGGTGAACGGTTAACAGAGGAGGGATGACCTGTTCCTTCCTCTGTTCTCCTCTCTTACTGCTAGGGGCGATGCCGCATCAGCCTCAGCTCAAAGTTGGACCAAATTGTGCTCGGTGCCCCAGCTTCGTGGCTTCTCGTTAGAAGCAATGTTCTGCTGGGAGAGTTAGAGATTGTTGATTGATATGGTTTAGACTGATCTTTTGATTGATGGTGTTCATGGCTGTTTCCTCAGTTCCGATTGCTGTCTGAATCAAGAGCCGGCCTTGTGTCTTTGTGGCTTACTAGGCATTGCTTGAAAGATATGCTGCTGCGCTGGATTGATCTAGCAATCGATAATCATTAGTGCGACCATCCCTGTCATTTCTGCTCACTTAGCTTGTCGTCTGAATGTGGTCTAGATCGTGAAGGATGTGGATGATATGGTCTCTTTTTACCTGTTTGGTTCTTCCATCGGTGACGTTGGTAATCTCGAGCTTTGTTTCGCCTTTCAGAGCGTTTGGCTCTGGCCTGCCGCAGGTGACTTGACCCATCCACCATCGCTTGTCGTTTGTGATTGTGGGGTTGCCGTGTTCGTTGATGATCACGTAGTGACCGGTTTTCGGCAGCATGCAAATCTCGCTTGGTGCGTCGCTGCCGTTCTCGGAGCGGGTGGCGTCGTGGTTGACGGGCATCAGTTCAATGCGATCTCTTCTGGTTTAGGGGTTGCTGGGCTGGGCGGTGTGAATCGATCTGGTGATATGTGCGACAGAATGCATCTCGCCTGAGATGGGACTGATCTAAATTTCGCCCTGATGCTTGCTGATGACACAATTCCTCTTCTGTTTGGAGTGGCCCTGAGTGACTGTTGCAAGCGACTGGTCAGCCTGTTGTTTCTTGATAAGTGATCGTGTGTGGTTGCATGCAAGATGCGTAGTCTCTGCTGCCTTTGTCTTCCACTTCAAAACGATTGAATCATTGTCTTGAAGCCTCTATCATGTGATGAGCTGTCAAACATGGGTCCAATGGATTCAGCTCTAAATACGCTCTCTGTTGATATTGGTGGTACAGGCCTGAAGCTGATTGTCCTTGACTCAAATGGTGCTCCACTTTGCGATCGGAAACGTGTTGAGACACCCCATCCAGCAACACCTGATGCCGTTTTGAAGGCCCTTGTCGAGCTCACGCTTGACGTGCCAGTTTTCTCAAGGATTTCAGTTGGATTTCCAGGGGTCGTTCGGGCTGGTGTGGTTGTGACTGCTGTCAATCTCGATGAGAATTGGCCAGGTACTGAGCTCGGTTTGCAGCTCCAGCAGCTGCTCCATAAGCCTGTCAAGGTGGCCAATGATGCGGATGTTCAGGGGTATGGCTGCATCACTGGCGAAGGAGTGGAGATGGTGTTGACGTTGGGTACAGGAATGGGTTCTGCGCTCTTTATTGATGGGGTTTTGGTGCCTAATCTTGAGCTCGCGCATCATCCTTTGAAGAAGGGTTTGACCTATGAAGACTATGTTGGTCGACAGGCTCTTGAGCTGATTGGCAAGGAGAAATGGGTGAAGCGGGTCAAAAAGGTTATTCGGCAAACCATGCCAATCTGGAATTGGGATCTCATGCATCTAGGTGGTGGTAATGCCAAGCTTTTAAAGGAAGTTGATCTGCCTGAACATGTTCAGCTCCATTCGAATAAAGCTGGGGTTCTTGGTGGATATTATCTTTGGAAGAGTGAGGATTGATTTTGGGCTTCTAGTTTGATTGGCTTTCTTTGCTTTATTGCTCGGTCTGGGCTGCTGTCTTGCCTCTTGTTTGGGTGATAGCTCTCGGTGGCAGGTGTCGCTCTTGGCGTGTTTGATCCTGCCTGCTGCAGTGATGTGTGGTCTGCCGGCCCAATGGCCTTCAGTGATGATCGTCGTCGCCTCATCAATGGTCTGGGTCGTCAGATCAGGATCGCTGAGTTCTTCTCGTTCCTTGTGAGTGGATCTTGCCAGGATGTCTGCACGCAGGTTGATGACTAAACACTTTTTTGATGGCTGAATGACGTCGTGGTTGGCGGTTCGTTCTTTGCACTTCTTGAATCACGCCGTTGACTCCCAGGTCATGACTGAAGCTGATGGCTAGCGTCCGAGAGCCTGCGCGGATTGGCCATGACGGCAGTGGACTGGCTCTGGATTCTTCATCCTTGTCTGGCTGTGGTTCTGATCTATCCCCTCATCGGCATGGTGTTGCGCCTCGGTCTTCAGACCAGGGCACGCCGGCAGAAGACCAACCTCAAGCTTCCGCCAACGGTTGGCCGTAGTCATACCGATTTGGGTCGGTGGTTAGCGGCAGGAGTGGTGGTGCTGGTGCTGCTGGCCCTCACTGTGGTGATTGCCACCAAGGCGTCCCTCGCCGATTTCTCGGGAGGTGCCCCCCGTGCCATTCAGCTCATGCTGGTTCTGCTCGGCACGCTGATGAGCTTGGTAGCCCTCTGGCGCAGTCGCGCTCCTGGCCTGCGCCTGGCGTTCTCGCTCATCACCTGGCTTGGAGTTTTCACCCTTGGAGCGCAGCCAGAGGTCTGGCGTCTTTCTGACAACCCTTGGACGCCTGCTTTCTGGCAATCGCATTACTGGGCTGGTGTTGGCGTCACTGGACTGATGCTGTTTTCTCTTGGCGCCCGGCCAGAGATCCTGCGCGATCTTCGCCTGCGCCGTTTGCATGTCACGGCGTCGGTGCTGGCAACACTGCTCTTTGTGATGCAGGGCATCACCGGCACGAGGGATCTGCTCGAGATTCCGCTGAGCTGGCAAAAACCAGCGGTGTATGGGTGCGATTTCGTTCTACGGAGCTGTCCGTAGAGCGTGATGACCGTCGATCAACAAGGCAACAGCTTTGCTTGGAACTCCACTGTCTTATTGGCCGATTTGCTGCTGAAGGCTCTCTAGCAAGGCCAGCACGGCCGGCTCATTGGCGTGTTGCGCCAAAACCACCAGGTGTTCGGTATAGGTGTACGGCTCAAAGTTTTGATCCACCTGCCAGGGCAGTGGTTGAGCCATTCGCATCTCTGGGGTGAGATAAGCCATCAGGAAGCTTTGTCCCGAATGCCTTGATGGCCGCAGGGCCAAGGTTTTGTGTCGCTCTGGCTGGTTGATCAAGAGCAACTCTTCAAACCATTCTTGGGAGCGCTCGCGACAACTGGCGGGAAGGAAGGGCATCAGCTTCAGCTGCAGATTGCCCTTCTCAAGGCTCCATTGGAAACGATCCGCGAGGTCGCTTTCGCTTTGATTGTTCCGGCACAGAAGCGTGAGGTCGATCGGGCGGTTGTGCAGCTCAAGGATGAAGAGATCGTCGCGATCGTCGGGAATCTGCGTTGGCGTGGCCAGGCAGGCGTCCAGGACGTGCTCTCTCAACAGCGTCACGGGATCTGTGCAGCTGAGGTCTGCTAGCTGCGGGTTCATTGTCCAGCCCTCGGGTGGAACAACGCCGTGTCTGTTCTGAAGCCAGAAGGGAGCCTGGAGACGAAGGCGTAACCGACGTTTGAGTCGAGCCATCTGGTGCACCTGGCGTTCTAGATCCAGAAGCTGAAGGTCGCCTGATACCTCCAACTCTCGCTTGGTGCGTTTCAGCTCAATTCCGAATCGACCAAGAACCTTGTGGTTGCGCCGAGAAATCGTGCTTTGGGTCGAGAAATCAGCTTCTGCTGCTCGATCTGTCGAGCCAAGCCAGAGGGTCAAATCTAGGGCTGCAAGTTGTTCCTCGGTGACCATTAAGCAGACTTGACCTGCCCAAATTTATTCGGCTTTCAACGAAGTGGTTCTCAAAGCACCTGCACCACCTCGCTCACTTCAGGGATCGATTCGCGCATCTTGCGCTCAATCCCCATTTTGAGGGTCATGGTGCTGCTCGGGCAGCTGCCACAGGCGCCCTGCAGACGCACTTTCACCACAGGCCCATCGATCTCCACGACCTCGACGTTGCCACCATCGGCCATCAGGAATGGGCGCAGCTCATCCAGCACCTTTTCCACGTTTTCGCTTGTGAGCGGCAGCGTTTCAGTACTCATGACCGGTGATGAGGGATTGGAGTGCATTCAGCCTAGGAAGGCACCGTTACGGTCGACCCATAGCCTGAACAAAGCCACGCCGCCGCTGTGAACCGCTACGACGTCGTGCTGGTGGGTGCGGGGATCATGAGCGCCACCCTGGCGACCTTGCTCCAAGAGCTCGATCCGACCCTTCGCCTGCTGCTGGTGGAGCGGCTGGAAGGGGCGGCGATGGAAAGCAGCGCCGCAGGCAACAATGCCGGCACTGGCCATGCAGCCAACTGCGAGCTCAATTACACGCCAGTGCAGGCGGATGGGTCGATCGCCACAGCCAAGGCCTTGGCGATCAATGCCTCGTTTGAACTCAGCCTTGAGCTTTGGGCGTCGCTCGTTGAGCAGGGGCGCCTGGACCCCGGGGACTTTCTTCATCAGGTGCCGCATCTCAGTGCGGTTTGGGGCGAAGACGACATTGCCTTCCTGCGTCAGCGTCACCGTCAGCTCAGTGCTCTGCCGGCCTTCGCTGCGATGGAGTGGAGCGAGGATCCTGGAGAACTCGCCACCTGGATGCCCTTGGTGATGGCGGGCCGACAGGGCCGTGAACCTGTCGCTGCCACCCGAATTGGCCGCGGTACTGATGTGGACTTTGGCACCCTCACTAGGGCCTATCTGGCGACGTTGCAGAGCAGTGGGGCCGTGGAGGTGTTGTACGGCACCACGGTTTCCAAGCTCAGACGTTGTCGGGATGGGGCCATGGCCGAGGGCGATTGGCGTTTGGAGCTCCGTGGCCCGTCGGGACGTCGGCAGGTTGCGGCTCCGTTTGTGTTTCTTGGTGCCGGTGGCGGTGCTCTGCCGCTATTGCAGTCGTCCGGTATCCCGGAAGCGGCGGATTATGCCGGCTTCCCTGTGAGTGGGCAGTGGTTGGTGTGCAACGACCCCCAGCTGGCGCAGCATCACCATGCCAAGGTCTATGGCAAGGCAAAGGTGGGTGCTCCGCCGATGTCGGTGCCCCATCTCGATACCCGCTGGATCGATGGCCAGCGCTCGCTGTTGTTCGGACCCTATGCAGGCTTCAGCAGCAAGTTCCTCAAGCAGGGATCGCTGCTTGATCTGCCCAGTTCCGTGCGGGTGGGCAACGTGCTGCCAATGCTTCAGGTGGGGCTGAGCAACTTTGATCTGGTCACCTACCTGATCGATCAGTTGCGTCAGAGCCCGGCTGACCGTCTGGAGGCGCTTCAATCGTTCTTGCCCACGGCCCGGGCTGATGACTGGACCCTGTCGGTGGCCGGTCAGCGGGTGCAGATCATCAAGCGCACCAAGCAGGGCGGCAGGTTGCAACTGGGTACCGAGGTGGTGGCCGCTTCCGATGGTTCGCTGGCGGCATTGCTCGGGGCCTCTCCCGGTGCGAGCACGGCGGTCACGATCATGCTCGAGGTGCTGGAGCGCTGCTTCCCGCTGAAGCTTGCTAGCGAGGCCTGGCAGTTGAGGCTGCGGCAATTGTTGCCGAGCTACGGGCAAGATCTGAGCACCGATGCCGAGTTGCTGGGGCGCACACGTCAGCGTGTGGATGCGGTGCTGGGGCTGTCGGGGTCGGGTTGACGGATTTGGATGGCGGCACCGGCTTCGGCGTTGAACCGGATTTAGCCGCTTTGGCCGCCGAGGTTAACGCTCACCACACCAGCGGTGATCAACCCCATGCCCAGCAGCTGCACCGGTGTGGGCACCTGGCGGTAGGCCAGCACGCCCACGATCACGATGGCCACGATGCCGATTCCGCTCCAGAGCGCATAGGTGATCCCAAGGGGGATGCTCTCCACCACCCGTGACAGGAGCAGCATGGCTATTGCGTAGGCCCCCAGTACCAGCAGGGTCGGCATGGGCCTACTGAAGCCTTGGGTGAGCTTGAGGCAAGACGTACCAACGATTTCTGCGCTGATCGCGAGCAACAGCAATAGCCAGGGTGAGAGGGATGGCATGACGGAGATTATTGCGAGGCACTCAGCACGTATTTCTTATCGATGTAGAGGTAATCACCTGTGGTTCGGGTGGCCAGGGTTTCCATCCAGCTTGATTTCGAGCCCAACGCAATGGTGTTGACCTTGAGGCTGGTATCTCGCACGTTATTGATGTCGGCGTAATACGCAGGGGCTGATGTGTGGTCAGCTGTGTTCCATTGGCCTCGATTGCGATCGTAGTTGGGCTCTCCATCGGAGAGGAAGTAGAGCGTGTCAGTACCTTCATCCGCAAATGCTTCATCCAGTCCCTCCCAGGGGGATGTTCCTCCCCAGCGATAGGCAACACCGTCATCCAGTGTGTTGATGAAGGCGATCGCTGAATCACGAGCACCGTCATTGCCGATTTTGGTGAGGGCTCGGGCTGAATCCTCCCAACTGCGGTGGTTTTGATAGCCAGCTGAACTGAACGAGCGCAGGCTGATGTGGGTGTCGTCGGGCAGATCGCTGATCAACGAAATCAGTTCATGCTGCAGTGATTCCATGCGAGTCAGTGCACAGCTTCGACGACTCCAGAAGTAATAGCGTCCGCCCCAATACACCTGCCAATTCCCGTATCCACTACCCCAGAGAATGCAGGCACTCATCGAGCCGGAGCCATCAACAAGAAAGCGCATTCGCTTGCTGCTGACATTCCTGAAAAAGAGGCCATTCAAAACGCTGCCCTCTTCTTGACCATTCTCGATGCGTTTGTCGGCACGGGCGTAGGCAATGAAATAGAAGGGTCGGGTCGTGATCTCTTTGTTGACAGACTCAACCTTAAGGAAGCTTGTTTCGATGTTGTCGCCTTCTTTGGTGGGGTCGATGAATCGAATGAGCTTTCTATTTTCGTCTGTCATTAGGCGGATTGCTGGCTCTCTCGATGTACGCTCTGGTGTTTTGTCATCAGAGAAGATGAACTTAATATTGGCGGCAATTTGTTTAAGAGGAACTTCCCCTTTTGATGTCGTTATTTTGCATTCGGGTTTGTCTGAGTCGCAGCGAATGCGGCCGATGTCATCGATGACAGTGGCGAGTGATTGTGTTTCTGTTTCGTTGTAGCGCCCGTCTAGGTGCATCATTGATCCGCACCGTTGTATCGCATAGCCAAGGCCGCTACTGCTGAGCGATAGGCCGTAGTAAATCGGCTGATTCAGTTCCGCCATCTTTGCTCCGAAAAGCGGGTTGAAGACTTTGTTGGATTGCTGGGCTAGTGCCTTGCATTGATTCAATGAGGTTTTGTAGTCTTGATGATTGAGGTCTGTATGGGCAAGATTCTCGCTAGGCGCTGTGTCGGTTGCGATCAGAAGATGCAGGCTGCGTTCAATCTCTGATCGCATCAAGCGTTTGCCGCCAGTTGTGTTCTGTTGCAAGGAGGCTTTTTGGTCCATTTTGTTGATCAAGCTTCCTGTTGATCGCAGCGCAAGTGTTGAGGCTCCGATCAGAACAACCCCTGCACTGGCAGCCACCAGTGCTTCCGGTAGGCCAAAGCCTCGTTGGCCCGGTTTGCTTGCGCTGAGCGCCTGGGTTTGGATCTTGTGATGGATAGGGTGGCGGTTCATGGTTGGGGAATCGGATGGATTATTGAGTCGGGTCTTTTGTTTCTGTGATGTCATCGTCGTCGACATCGGTTGTTCTCCCAGGTGCCGCGGTGAAGATGGCCCGTTGTCGAAAGCCTGACGCAGCGCAGCGGTAATGGGCGTTGAGGATCCTGGTCCCAGTGGGTCGATCGGATCACAACCAGCAACGGGCTTTCATCCGTACTTGTGCCTGGTGGTGAGAGTGAATACTGCGCTTTGGAGGCTTTCAGCTCGATCAGTTTTGAATTGGCAGTGCCTTCCCGGCTGATGAGCCGATAGGGCGGATCCCAAGAGCAGCCTGTTGCATCACAGCATTGCAGCCTTTGGTCCCGTTGCTGTTGTGTGAGGTGGCTTGTCTCGATCATGTCTGTAGCACTGCCAAAGCCGGAATTGACATTGTCGATTCCAACAAATGCTGGATTGAAGTTGATTTCACAGCTGGTTCCCTCGGCTGATTGACGTGCACGCAGATTGAACAAGCCTGATTCAATTTGCTGTGTATATTGATCCAATTGGCTAAGGGCTAGTCGGCGGCGGTATTGGGGTAAGGCCCAGGCACTTGCCAGCGACACAATCACAATCACGATCAGTAGCTCGAGTAGAGTGAAGCCTTCAGGTGTGTTGGGAATGTTGTTCATTATTCCAGGATGCAACGGGTTTGAAAGTTTGGATTGATCTCTAAAACCCGACGTTCTCTGCCGATGGAATGTTCTGGAGCAGAGAAAAGATAGGTGATCACTGTGATGCCAGGATCGTTGCTTTCTTGGATTGAACGGGAGATTGGATTCTTGCCATCCACGCCAGTGACGATGGGCGCAGGAACGGCAGTCTCACCCCCTTGCTTCTCCAGTTGTTGCTTCAGATAGAGGGCTGGATTAATGCAGGCTTGCCGTTGTTCCTTCGCGGGCATTGATTCAAGCGTCAGCTTGGCATCGGCTTGCTGGATCAATTGGATGTTGTTGTGAATTGCGGCTTCGATTCTGTCTCGTTCGATGCGATGCCGGCCACTGGTGATCGATTGGATCGAGATCCTTGCCACGCCGATCATCACCATCAGCAAAAGGCCTCCGGCGATCATTACTTCCACCAAGGTGAAGCCACCCCCATCAGGCGGTTGATGGCGCGCGATTGGGTTGTTGTTGCGTTGGTTCGCCATGGTTAGAACCGCTGGAATTGATCCAGGCCTGTGCCCCGAATGCCGCGGGTGATCCGGCGGCCATATCCGGAAAAGCCTTTGCTACCCCAATCCCACAGATTGGCGGCTTGCTGCGTCAGGGTTGATGAGCCGGCCGCTTGCGTGCGGGCGTTCAGGCTGAGGCGATGATTGTTGGAACAGAAGCTGTGGGCCCAGATCATTCCTTTGAGCTGGGTGTCTGCCTGGAGTGACACGGTGCCTTGCCGCATCAGAATCCAGGCAGCAGGCAGACTGTTCCCGGCAAGATTTAGCCTGTGATGCTGAGCTGAGCAGCGATCCGGTGCCGCAGTTGCTTCTGTGCTGATGATCAGCCGCTCTGGACGTTGATTGCAGCTGGAGCTGTTTTTATCGACGCCACAGATCAGTGCATTGGTACTAAGCGACATTGAGGCTGTCTGGTCTCCTGAGGTGTTGCTGTGTCCCTGGGCTGGTCCAAGCAGGTGAAGCACAACAGGCCTTGAATCGTTCTCGATCAGCAGTTTTGAATGCTTGAGATTGAGGCGATCGAGAAAGACGTGGCAATCCCCGGTCTGGCTTGAGCAGATGTCGTTTGTCCGTAATCGGATCGTGGTTGTGGCTTGCCACCTTCCCTGGATGTAGTGCCATCTTTCCAGCCTTTCAATCCCGGAGGGACGGCTGTAGGCGTTGTCATTACTGCCCCGCTGGCAGGCCACTCGCCATGCGCAACCTGGGGGGTTCATGTATTCATCATCAATGCGCCAAATTCGGATGTTCCCTGCTCGGCTAGGAATGCTATCTTTCACTCCTTTTGTTTTGAAAATGGTTGTTGGCGGTTGCTTTTGATTGACCACTGGCCAGATCCTTGCCGCTAAGTTTCTCGTGTTCCTTGCATTGCCACCCAGCCTTTGAACCAGACTGGCTGTTTTGCACTGCCCCACAATTTGGCTGGCCATATTTTCACTGGTGTGCCAGAGAATTTGCCCAGGGCTGTTGAGTTGAACGGGACCCAGTTCGAAGTGATGGGCCGCCAGAATGGCCCAGTCATCCGACCGGCTGATGTCGACCCATGATTGGATGTAGAGAGATCGCTCCAGGCGGCTTCGTGCCAGATAGGAGTTCGGAGAGGCTCCTTTTCGACGCACAATGCCTTCGATAATGAATTTTGCTTCGCCACTATCGGTGCTGCCTGAGGTGCCAGGACTGCTGTATCCCCTCAGTCGATAAAAGGTCTCGATTTTCGAGATCCCATCTTCACGCATGTTGATGCTTTCATGGGACTCAAGTGCTACTTCCGTTGTTGGCCAAAAAGCCGCTGCTTTGCCCAGTGGATGCTTGGGTAGGCCGATCGATGTATCCAGGCAGACTTCAGAGAATTGTGGTGATTGTTTTGTATTGAGAAGTTCCCAAAGGAAGCCGTTGTTGGGCTCGTTGAGATTCTCTCGATTATCCAATGTGTACAGGAATCCTCTGTTCTGCGATGGATGTGGATTGTTGAGTTGCCCCAGAACCCTGTTCAAACCATTGTTTGCCGCCCCTTCTGCCATCTGCTGATAGCTTTCTTTTGCACTCAGCCTCCTGGACATCAAATGTCTTGCTAACAGGCTGCTAACGCCTGCGAGCAAGACCATGCCCAGCATGAGAGCGAGCACGAGGGTCACTCCCTGTTGATCATTGGAGACCCTTTGTTGCAGGCGCTGCCTGAAGAATGGCAGATGGCGCAGCAATGACCTCTTCATGCGTCATTCCTCACACAACGCAGATCGGCTCGTGATGCTGCTTTGCTCCCTGATCCTTTCTTCAGATCACTGGATCCGGTGCGCAGGTCTAGGCAGGCCACGACGTTGTAGGTCGTGGCATCGGCATGCTTGGACTGTGCTGTGAGGATGAAGATTTGATCGGTTTCCTTTGCATTCACCTCATAGCAATGATCCTGTTGCGTCTCGGTACAACCACCATTCGCAATCTTGACCCAATTAAAATGATTTTGATTGGCAGGCCCTTCCGGCGTCATTAATGGGGTGATCTTATTGAGATCTTGCCAGCTTGTTGGCAAGATTCCCATTTCATCCACAAAGGCAGCGATCGTTGTTTGAATCTGGGAGAGCACGGTCGCTGCCTCGTTCTGCCTGTTTTTCTGAACTTGGCTGAAATATTGTGGTAAGGCGATCGCTCCAAGAATGCCGATAATGGCAACAGTGACCAACAGTTCCACCAGCGAGAAACCTTCAATTCTCAGGTGAGAATCAAGGAGGTTCTTGTTGGTGATGGCTGTTGCCATGATGGTGGAAGCTTAGATACCAGTGACGACAGGTTTGTCGAAGGTGCCGTCTGTCAAATTACCTGTGAAGGTGACTGTCACTCCTTTGGTATTGTCGTTGTCAGTTTTACCTGTTGCGATAACTTTAAATTTGTCTTTTGTTCCTTCACAGGCGTATGTGAAGTTGGTGTTGGTGGTGTTCAGCGCTCCGGCGTACGTTGCGCAAGATTTATCGACAGTTCCAAGAGATCCCTGCTCTAGGTAATAAGCCGCAGCTTGCTTGGCGATCGATGACGCCGTTTGGGTGCCCTCAGTGGCAGCAGCCTTTTTGGTTTGGCTGAAAAACTGTGGCAGGGCGACAGCGCTGAGGATGCCAACAATCACCACAACAATCAGCAGTTCCACCAGGGTGAAACCCTTGATGTCACGTGCTTCTGCATCCCTCGATCGAGTGGCAAGCGTCTGAAGCAGCTTGGATTTGAGTGTCGTCATAGTGTCTGAGGGGTGAGTCGTCTGAATTTCAGTGGCATTGCCAGCCAGAGTTGTGGATGCCTTCACTCAAAAGTGTGAATGCACTCACCAGTTTCTGAGAACCTTCTCATAGTTAAATACTACCGGAAGTTCCCCTGAGAATTGGCTGAGAGCTGTCTGAAATGCTCATGATGATGCTGAGGAATTTAATTTTTCGGGAAATATTCCTTAAGACTTCTAACTTGATGTGTTTGAAGTCACCATTGCCCCTTTCCCAGTCGCTGCTGTGGGATAGGGCCATTGCTTTCTGCTGCCTCAGCGCTAGAGGGCAGGCCTTCTAGGATCGCTTCAAGAAGACTTCGTGACCCGAGACGGGCCTCAGCCGCTGCATGACCGACGCCCCCGTCTCACGGATCCGGAATTTCTGCATCATTGCCCACATCGATCACGGCAAGTCGACCCTTGCCGATCGATTGCTTCAAGACACGGGCACTGTCGCCAACCGCGACATGCAAGAGCAGTTCCTGGACAATATGGATCTGGAGCGTGAGCGGGGCATCACGATCAAGCTCCAGGCCGCTCGCATGAACTACAAGGCGGCCGATGGTGAGGAGTATGTGCTCAATCTGATCGATACCCCTGGGCACGTTGATTTCTCCTATGAGGTAAGCCGTTCGCTGCAGGCCTGTGAAGGGGCTCTGCTGGTGGTGGATGCCAGTCAGGGCGTCGAAGCGCAGACCCTGGCCAACGTGTATCTGGCGCTGGAGAACGATCTCGAGATCATCCCGGTGCTCAACAAGATCGATTTACCGGGAGCCGATCCCGATCGGATTAAGGAAGAGATCGAGGCGATCATCGGGCTGGACTGCAGCAATGCCATTCCCTGCTCAGCCAAAACCGGTATGGGTGTGCCGGAGATCCTCCAGGCCGTGGTGGACCGCGTGCCGCCGCCGGCGGACACCGTGAAGGAGCCCACGAAGGCCCTGATCTTCGACTCCTATTACGACCCCTACCGGGGAGTGATTGTTTATTTCCGGGTGATGAGCGGCAGCATCAGCCGTAAAGACAAGGTCTTGCTGATGGCCAGCAAGAAGACCTACGAGCTTGATGAGATCGGGATCATGGCCCCGGATCAGAAAAAGATGGATGAGCTCCATGCCGGCGAGGTGGGCTATTTGGCGGCATCCATCAAGGCTGTGGCCGATGCCCGAGTGGGCGACACGATCACCTTGGTGAATGAGCCGGCGGATGCACCGTTACCGGGCTACACCGAGGCAAAGCCGATGGTGTTTTGCGGTCTGTTCCCCACCGAGGCCGATCAGTACCCGGATCTACGCGATGCGCTCGACAAACTTCAGCTCTCTGATGCAGCCCTGAAGTACGAACCCGAAACCAGCAGCGCCATGGGCTTCGGCTTCCGTTGCGGATTCCTGGGGCTTCTGCACATGGAGATCGTGCAGGAGCGGTTGGAGCGGGAGTACGACCTCGACCTGATCGTCACCGCACCATCGGTGATCTACAAGGTGAACATGATCGATGGCAGCGAGATCATGGTGGATAACCCTGCCACCCTTCCCGATCCGCAGAAACGGGAATCGATCGAAGAGCCCTACGTGCGCATGGAGATCTATACCCCCAATGATTTCAACGGAGCGCTGATGGGTTTGTGCCAGGAACGGCGCGGTGACTACCTCGATATGAAATACATCACCACCGATCGCGTCACCCTGATCTACGAATTACCGCTGGCAGAGGTGGTGACTGACTTCTTTGATCAGATGAAGACGCGCACCCAGGGCTATGCGTCGATGGAATATCACCTGATCGGCTACCGCAAAAACCAGCTGGTGCGCCTGGATGTGCTGATCAATGGCGAGCGGGCCGATGCACTCACCACGATTGTTCACCAAGACAAGGCCTACAACGTGGGCAAGGCCTTGGTGGAGAAACTGAAGGAACTGATTCCTCGCCAGCAGTTCAAGATTCCGATTCAGGCTTCGATCGGCAGCCGCATCATCGCCTCTACCAGCATCAGCGCTATTCGTAAGGATGTGCTTGCTAAGTGCTACGGCGGTGATATCTCACGCAAGAAGAAACTGCTGAAGAAACAGGCGAAGGGCAAGAAGCGGATGAAGGCGATGGGCAAGGTGGATGTGCCCCAGGAAGCCTTTATGGCCGTGCTGAAGTTGAATCAGGCGCCTTAAAGCAGGCGCCTATCACCTAACCAAATCGAGTTACGGCTTAAAGGCCATCCACCTTGATGTATTCCCCGGATGTACGACTGGAGAGCAGCTGCATCCATTCCGAATCGAGCCCCACGCTGGTGGAATTGATCTTGATCGATTCTTTTTGGTTGGAGATGCGGCTGGCATTGAGGCCTGCATAGTAATCGGCTACATCCTCATAGTCGCTGCTGTTCCATGAACTTCGAGAGGGATCGTAGTTTGGTTTGCCATCGGAGAGGAAATAGATTGTGTCGGTGGAATCATCCTCGAACGCTTTGTTGAGGGTGTTCCATGGCATCGTGCCTCCCCAGTAACGAGGATCACTGTTGCTCAGGCTGAGTACGAAGTCGATTGCTGATTGGCGCTCTGCCGAATTGACTGGGCCGAGTTGTACAAGATTGCTGCGGCTCTGTTCCCAGGTTGTGTGGTTGCGATATCCATCTGAACTGAAAGCTGCCAGGCCAATTTTTGTGGCATCTGGCAGGTTTTGGATAATATCGATCATCTCATTTTGCAGCGCTTCCATTCGGGTGTAACTACAGATTTGATAGGTTCTGAAGTAGCCCTTTTGGGGGTCATAAAAACGCCGCCGTGTGTTTCCATATTCTCCGCTCCAGGCCACGCAGGCACTCATTGAGCCTGAACCATCCAGAACAAAACGCAGATTTTGACTGGTGATGTTTTGGAAGAAGGCGCCACCGGGGTAGCCTTGACCTTCTGCACTCTCGGCTGAGTTGTAGCCAAAGCGCACGCGTTTGTCTGCACGTGCGAAGGCGGCAAAGTACAGATTTTGTCTGGTTTGTGTCTTCACTCCTGATGATGTTTCCAGATAGCTCGCTGAGATTTTTTTGTACTCTGCACTTTTGTTGTCATCAAGCTCGTAAGGATCAATAAACTTAATTAGCTTGGTGTTCTGATCAGTTTGAATCCGTAGGGCAGGTTGCTGCGCTGTCCTTGCCGGTGTTTTGTCTCCGCTGAATGCAAAGCTTGTTCCCGCTAAAACCTCTTTGAGAGGCTTGGGATCTGGGCAGGTCTCAGTATCAGGAAGGTCGTTGGCATTGCACTGGATCATGCCGATATCATCCAAAATGTGGCTGATGAAGATCCCGGATTGATACTGCTCAGCCCCATTGTTTGCGGCTGCATCTTCACTGTCTGCGTAGGTGCCATCCATGTTGAGTGGGGCCCCACAGCGCAGTAGCGCGTAGCCTCTGCCGCCAGTGCTGAGGCTGATTCCATCGGCACTGATGACGTTTCTGCTGACGCCGATTCCATAGATCACCGGTTCATTCAGCTCTACCATATTGACTGCAAAGAGAGGATTGAAGCCTTGAACTCCTGCCATCTCTTTGCACTGATTGACGACTGTGGCATGGTTGCTTATCAGGTCTTTATCTTCTTCTCCGGGCTGAATGGCTTCGGTGCGGGTGATCAGCACATTCATGCTGCGTTCAATCTCTGATCGCATTAACTTCATGCCATTCGTCGTGTTCTGGCGCAATGTGGCCCTTTCTTGTGATTCGGAAATGATCGTTTGGGTGGAGCGCAGAGCCGTTGCAGAGGCTCCAAGGATCATGGTTCCAGCGGCCACTCCTACGAGCAGTTCGGTTGCTGTGAAGCCATTGCGCCTTTGTGGATGCGATTGGCGTTTGCGAAGTGCTAGGTAAGACATGGCTTTTACTCAGGCTTGTCTTGTGGTGGTTTTAATCTGGCATTTCTACAGCTCTTTAAGAACAGCAGCTTCTGAATTTGATCTGAGAATTGACTGAACTTCTGGCCTAATGCTTCTTGCAAGACCCACTTCTGGTTGGTGATGATGGACTTGTCACTTCCCATGTGCCTTTTGCGATTGCCCCTGTTCCATCAATCTGTACGCAGCGCATTTTTAGCCGGTCGTGATCGGGAAGGCACCTGCTAGTGCTGCCTGCAGTTTGAGATCTGTTGTGGCAGATCAGAAAAGTGAGGGTCCCAGAGTTTGCGGTTGTACCTGGTGGGGTGAATCCAAACTCTTTGCCTGAGACGGCAACACGAACTGCATTGCTTTCTGGCGTGGATTCATGCAGGAGCAGTCGTAGATTGTCGAGTGGTCGATTGGTCAGAGAACTGAGTTGGTAGCCAGGATGGCCGATATTGCAATCAGGATCTTGCTTCAGTCTGCTGATTTCGGAATCGCAGCATTGGAAGCTGGTTTGATTGTTGCTGTTTGATTGGCTGAATTCTACGAGCTCGTTTGGTGGTGCAAAATTGAATGTTCCAGGAAAGGTGATGATGCAGCTTGTTTTACGGGCGCCTAGTTTTGCTCTCAAACCATAGAGCCCTGATTCCAGCATCGAGGCATAACGGTCGACCTCTCCCTGCCAACGATTGCGGGTAATGATTGGTGCTGTCATCGCTGTCGCGACTGCCAGGATCGCGACCGTTACGACCATTTCAATCAGGGTGAATCCGGTTTCTGTTCGCTTCATGGCACGTCGTAACACTGGGATGAAAAGTTTGGATTCACGTCCACAATCCGTTTTTCGATACCGATGGATGATTCCGGCGCCTCAAAGCTGTAAGTGAGCACGAGCAACGATCGATTTGCATCGTTCCAGTCGATTGTGACTGCTGGATGTGGGGTCTCTCCGGCAATGGTGGGGTCTTGCAGGTGGTTCTTTAGATAGGTGCTTGGAGAACTAGCAGTGTCACCTGCATTTTGAGTTTTATAGCCGCAGGCAATTTCTAGTGCATCTGTTGTGTTACTCATCCCAGTTTTTACAACAAGGGCTTCTGGCGTGAGATAGGAGTCTTGCATCTGCACAAGCTGAATATGATCATTAATGGCGGCTTCAATCGCGTTACGTGATGACTGATTGCGGCTGGTCGCCATGGCAGACAGGCTCAGTCTTGCAACGGCGGTCATCACGCTGGCCACCACAAGGCCTGCGATCAAGGCTTCAATCACTGTGAAGCCCGAGCTGCCCCTCCAGGAGGTGACTCTGCGTTGACTCGGTAGAACTTGAGGCTTCATGGTTGTCCGTGTGGTGTTGGACTAACCCGTCGTAAAGGATTAGATCATCTTGAGTGGATAATGCGAGTGTTCGCTCTTGATCCTTTCAGTCTCGCTTCAGTTAATTCTGCTCTTGTGATTGGGAGCCGAGTCTTTGCTAGGAGTTCTCTCTGGTTTGTGTGAGAGTTGGCTGAGATTGCGTGTGTTGAATTTGAGCATTACCAACGCTCAAAGGTATCGAGGCTGGTACCCCGAATGGCGCGGGTGACCATCCGCCCATAACCGGGGTAATGGAATCGGCTGTTCCAGCCCCAAGCTTCATCGGCCTGCTGAACGATGGATTTGTTTGCACCATTGCTATTGAGTGTGAAGGTGGAGGGAAACCCCTGTTGATTCACAACGCAGATGCTGCTTGCCCAAGCAACACCATTCAGGGTCGCGCCATTGGGCCGAACTGTCCCCGTTGGCAGATACAGCAATGCATGGGGCAGCGTTTCACCGGTGAAGCTCACGGACCGCACGCTGCTATTGCATGCATCGGTTGGAGTGGCTCCGGAAGTGGCCATAATCACAAGCTGTTCAGCTCTGCCATTGCAGCCTGTGTTGGCTCCATCCACGCCGCACAGTTTTGCCGTGCCTGATAACTGAATTGCCCTGGAGATGCTGCCGTCACTTGGGTACGCCTCAGGTTGTTCAATGTGGAGGACTACCGAACGGCTGCTGGAGGTTTGGATCTGCAACTTGGTCTGGTTGAGCTTGATGTGATCGAGATAGACATGGCAATCAAATTTGTCGGATCCGGCGCAGAGCACATCAGGCTTGAGAGTGATGGTTGAGCCACTTTGATGAATGCTGATGCCTTCTTCGGCGAGGGTTCGAAAGTCTGATGATGCTGTTTTATCCGCATCCCTCACGCAGATGGATTCACCGCAGGGAAGCGCTGGGTAGAGGATGAGATTGCCTTCGGCATCCACGTCATTGCCGGCGATGTTATCTCTGTCACCAGGAGCAGCTGGGCTGTCATCAAAGCTCCACATGCGGATGGTATTGCCGCCGCTTGCCCTAGTGGTGTCTTTGACGGGCTCTTTCTCAAAGAGAGTGATCGGAGGCATACCACCGACTCCCCGCTTTGTTTCGTCGATATTACGAGGCCAAATCTGATTGCGGAGGTTTTTTCCAGCAAGAGAGTGATTGTCTGATCCCACATCATTCAGCAGTGCAGAGCTGCTGCACCGATTGGCGTATTGCAGGGCTGAGTACTGGTCTGGATTAGTGGTGAGATAGAAGATGTTTCCGGGGCCATTGATGGTGGTGTCGTTAAGGCGAAGATTGTTGCCGCTGATCACAGCCCAATCACTGGCACCAGCTACTTTTGAGCTGATATAAAGTGAGCGCCTTAGTAGGGCACGGGCGAGAATATTGTTGCCTCGACTGACTATGCCTTCGACGTAAAAGGTTCCTTCGCCATTGCCTGATACTGCTGTGGTGTTATAGCTTCTAAGTCGATAGCCAATCTGAATTGGCTTGACATTGCCTTGGTCATCTTCAACTCCATCTGAACGCATAGTGCCGGTGTTGATGGCCACTTCTGGTGGAGCATCATTGCTTCCTAGTGGATAGGCACTGATGTATTTTGTGACTGGTGTGCAGAGGTCGACGAGTTGGAAGCCGCTGGTGTTTGGCGTTGCCCAACCTCGTCTGCCTTCGTCATTATTGAGAGATAGCAAAAACCCTGTGTAATGGTTGCTGTCATCGCGGTTGAGGTCGCTCAAAATACGGTTGAGGCCATTCAAGGCGGCTGATTCAGCCATTTGCTGATAGCTCTCTGCCGCTCCCAACTTGCGTGCTGCTAATTGGCGAATCATCAAGCCTGTGGTTCCAGCTAGCAAGACAACACCCATAAGGAGTGCTGCGACCATGGCCATGCCTTCTTCTTGTGGATCGGCTTTGCTCGCGATTGTTTTCCAGAGCTTCTTTTGCTGGCGTTGATTCATGATTATTATGAACAGAGGTTCATCACTTCAGAGCTTGAAGAGCTTGTTGTCAGATCACTTGCTCCATTGCTGATGTCTAGGCAGGCATGAATATATTGCTGCCCGTTTGTATTTGTTGGGCTAGCTATGATTGTGAAGATTGTGCCTGTTCCGCTTGGTGGTTTGACTTCCAGCTTGTATTTTTCTCCTGGCAGTGTTATTTGGCTGAAGTCAGTTTTCAGCGCCTGTCTAGAAGTGCCGTCGCCATTTGAGGTCATGATTGCGCTTATGCTGTTTATTTCTTTCCAGCTTTTGGGTATTTTGCCTGTCTCGTCGATGTAGCTGCTTATAATTGTTTGAATTCCTGCTACTGTCGCTTTCGCTGAGCTTTGTTCGTTTGATTTAAGGGCATTGACAAAACTTGGGGTGGCCAATGTGCTCAATGTCCCGATGATCCCAACGGTTACTAGGACTTCTGTTAGTGTGAAGCCGCTTACCTGTTGTGAATGACTTTTCATTGCGCACATTGGCCTAGAGTTGTTTGTGTATTTGAAATGTTCCTGTATCGCCGATTGAGCTATTAGCTCACGGTGCCGTCGTCGTTCGCTATGTAAGTATTTGTTCCATTTGTAGAAGTGAAGGTCGCTAAGTTTGCGCAATCTGTGGTGCTGCCTTGATTTGTAAAAGCTGTTTCATTTGCTGGCCCTGGTTGAGTGCGAGAGCCCAAAGCGGCATCGCCAAAATTAGCTGCTTCATTGGTAAGTAAAAGTGTTGCGCATGCCTGTGCGTTTGCTTTGGCCCATGCATCGCCCGCAGCTGCTTCGGCTTTGTCTTGCTGGTTAAGGAAGGCCGGTAGAGCAACGGATGAGAGTATCCCAACAATCACAACAACAACAAGAAGTTCAATCAAAGTGAAGCCTTTTTCGAGTGCATTACGGCTCTTTTTGCGGTTGAGCATGGCCAGTTGGAGGCGGCTGTTGAGAGTGGTCATGGCTGGTGATTGGGTGAATGGTTGAACGGCACGTTTCGTGCTCACAGATTCACCATCTCTTGTTTGCTTGGCCGGTAGAGGAAGAAACGGCTAGAGCTCTCTAAGAACCCTCTTAGTTTTGTGCTCAGGCTTTGAAACACCAGTCACTGCCATCACTGCGGGCTTGGCTGCAGAACACCGCCCTGCTCACGGTGATCGCTGGTTACACCGTGCTCTTGGTGGTGAATGGTGCTTTGGCGGATTGGCAGCGCCGCCAGAACCATCAACGCTTGGTGGCTGCTCTGGCGCAGCAGTCGACTCTTGAGCAACTCGATTCCGTGCCGCTTCGCACGGTGGGATTGGAAGCGAGCCTTCGAAGCAAGGGGCCGGAGCAGTCTCCTCGCCTCACAGCCGGCCCCGCAGGGGAGCAGTGGCTTGAGAGCCGCAACCGCGTGTTGTTGCCCAGTGGTGACATCCGTTGGCTGGCGCTGCGCCAGAACGTTTCCGGTTCCCTGGAGCAGGAGCGCTTCAGCCAACTGCTGTTGATCGCTGCTGCTGGCGTTTCCATCCTGTTCACCTCAGTGTTGCTCCGCCCTGTGCTGCGGCGTGGCTTGGTGGTGCCCCTGAATGAGCTTGATCAACAGCTGCAAGCGCTTGAGGCCGACAACCTCGGTGAGCATCTGCTCGATCCAGCCAGCCAACCTCAGGAACTGGAAGGGATTGCCATCGCGATCAACAACCTGCAGCAACGTTTGGCAGCTGCTTGGCAGCGGGAGCGTCAGTTTGTGGATGGTGTGGCCCACGAACTGCGCACGCCGATCACGTTGATTTCTGGCCGTTCGCAGCAATTACTGCGCAAACCCCATGCGCCAGAACAGCACCAACCGCTGCAGCAGATTGCAGAGGAGGCCTCACGCATGGCGGCGCTAATCACATCCATGTTGGAGTTGGCCCGTCGTGATTCGGGTCGTTTGCAGCTTGATCTGCAGCCTTGTGAGCCCGAGCAGGTGCTGTTGGAAGCGTTTGAACGACTGTCTTCTGTGGCCGCTGGCCGCTTGCAATTGGGGCCAGCGACAGAAACTGGCCTTCCTGCGATTGCGGCGGACCCGCAACGCTTGCAGGAATGTCTACTGGCGCTCGTCGATAACGCTCTGGCCTACAGCGACGGCTCAGTGCAACTGAGTGCCAGCAGCGAGTGCCGGGAGCAACAGCGATGGCTGGTGTTGCATGTGCTCGATCGCGGCCCTGGAATTTCGTTGGGTGAACGCAGCCAGGTGTTGCGTCGGTTCGCGCGGGGTAGCAGTTCAGTCGGAACGCGCGGTAGTGGCATCGGCCTGGCAGTGGTGCAGGAGATGATCACCGCCATGGGGGCAGAGCTGGTGATTGCCGATCGCGCCGGTGGTGGTGCAGATCTGCAGCTGGCTTTCAGGGTTTGACGTCACCGACCCGTGCCATGAAGCCCACACCGCGCACGGTGTGCAGGAGCTGCTGGAGCCCGGGTTGCTCCAGCTTTCGGCGCAGATAGCCCATGTAGACATCCAGCGTGTTGGGGTCGCCGACGAACGGATCGCCCCACACCGTGCTCAAGATTTGCTCCCGGCTCAGCACCGTGCCGGCTGCCTCCACCAAACACACGATCAGATCGAATTCCCGCTGCGACAGATTGATGGCGCTCTCGCCTCGCATCACCTGGCGGCTGATCAGATCAATCGAAAGATCGCCGAGGTCTAGTGAGCTGTTGGCCTCTCGATCGGCGGCATAACCGCCGCGGCGTAGTTGGGCCCGCACTCGCGCGTGCAGTTCCTCCAGTTCAAAGGGCTTGGTGAGGTAGTCGTCTGCACCAGCATCAAGGGCCGAAACGCGCTCCTCGAGGGCATCATGCGCGGTGAGCATCAGCACCGGAGTGGTGTCACCACTGCTGCGCAGGCGCCGGCAGATTTCGATGCCATCAAAATCTGGCAGGGTCCAGTCCAGAACGACTAGGGCAAAGTCGCCGTTGCGCAGCTGCATCAGTGCGTCTTGGCCACTGGGTACGGCAATGCATTGGTGGCCTTCCCCTTCCAGTTCCTCCTGCAGAAAATGCAGCAGTTCGGGGTCGTCATCCACCACCAGCAGCTGCGCTGTTGAATCGCTCACCCCCGTCACCACCACTCCCCGCAGGCTATCCACGCTGTTTTGCCGTGCCATGGCATCCGATCACGTCGGCTTAGGGCGCGTTCAGAGCAGGGGGAATGCTTTCGCCACTTGGTTCCTGGCCCATGCCGAACTGCCTGCTTGTTTCTGCGTCTCGCTGGCATCCCAGCCATCACTACCGCCCCAAGCCCAAGCCGGGATCGCTGCGCATCCTTCATGCCCAGCCCAACACAGGCTTTGTGCTGCCCCTGGCGCTTGGTACCTCGCTGGTGCTGTTGCTCGGCAGTGCCTCGATGCATAGCCTGGCGCTACATGGCCGTCTGCGTGCCCGCATCGACGCGCAGCAACATCAGCGCCGTGATCAGCTCCGCTCTGCCGCGATGGCGTTTGCGGCACAGGCTGCTGCGCCAGGCCAGGATTGCCTGCTGGCCTGGGGATCCAGTGACTGGGATGGCTTGAACCGTGCCTGCCCAACGGCAGACGTCAAGGCGTTGCGTGCAGGCCAGGTGGGCGAGACCCGATGGCGACTGCTGGATTGGCAGCCCAACGGTGAGCAGGCGCAGCTGCAGTTGGTGATGGTTGCGAGCGGTAGTGCTGCTCAGCTGCCGCTGCGGCGCACGGATGCGTGCTTCCAGCTGCACTCTGGTTTAGAGCTGTTGCCGGCGGTCGATGTCGCCATCGCCAGCCCCGATGAGGCGGCGCCATGACCCTCGCCGAAGTGCTTGTGGCTGGCGTCATTGTCAGCTCCAGTTGCTGCGCCTCATTGCAGGTGTGGAGTCAAACGGTCCAGACCACCCAGGCCGCCCGCGACCTGGTGCAGGCCGGAGAGCGGTTGGAGTTGCAATGGTTGCTCAGTCGTCGCTGGTTGGCGGCTGCAGAGCTGGGGTGTCCGTTGGATCCCTTCGCGCTTGAGGTGGGTCTGGATCAGGCCCTGCCGCGTGAGGCGGGGATCAGCCGTCGCTTGGCGATGGATCCCAACCGTGAGGGGGTGTGGTTAACGCTGGAGCACAACGCCACCGGTCTGCTGCGCCGCCAGTTGTTCACGGCGGCTGGTAGCGGCTGGTGCAGCTCCAGCCGCGAGACCTCGTCATGACCCATCGCTCCTGTGATGGCGGTTTCTCGTTGCTGGAATGCCTGCTCGCCATCACGCTGCTGGCCATCCTCAGCAGCGTGGTTGTTGTCCACACCGGTGGCGATCGTGCTCGCCAGCAGTTGGCTGCTGCGGCTCAACGCTTGCAGGTGGCGATCGACCGCGGCCGCCTCTCGGCAATGCATCGCCAACAGGCCTGTGCCCTTCGTCTCACTGATGTCGGTTTGCAGCCGGATGGTGCAGGGGCGCTGCCGTCTTGCCAAAGCAGCGGCGTTGACATTGTGGAGCCACTGGCCACCTCTGGAGTGAGCCTGCACACCAATGTTTCCGGCCTGCTTCGCTTCAGCACCAATGGTTTGCTGCTGGATGGCGGTTTGGTGGTGTTCAGCCATCCGGCGTCGCAGCATCGGCCTTGTGTGGTGGTGAGCCTGCCCCTCGGCGTCACCCGCCAGGGTGTCTATGGCGCTGATCCTGCGGCGCAGTTGAGTAGCAGCCACTGCCTGCCACGGTCATGACCAGTCTGCAGTCATGTCCGCGGCATCGCTCTGCTGCGGGATTCTCCCTGGTGGAACTGTTGCTGGCCGCCTCTCTCGGCACGGTGTTGTGTGGTTTGTTCGTTCAACTGTTGTTGGGAGATCTTCGCTTTACGGGGGCGATGGCTCAGCGCTTGCAAGCCCGGCGCATTCAGCAACGCACCATCGCCTTGATGCGGGCTGAGCGGGAGCTGGGGCATGCGCTGGTGACCGACCCACCGCTGTCATCCACCTGGCCCTGCAATCTGGCCGGACGGCGGCCAGTGTTGGCGCTGGCGCTCTCCGCCCATGACCCGGAGGCGCGACAGCAGGCGATCGTGTACACCGTTGGCAAGCCTCCCTCCGCTATCTGGCGTGGTGAGGTGCTGATGCGCTGCGGTCCGGCCTATGGCCTGGATGGCCAGATCAATCTGAACAGCCGCTTCCAGAATCGGGTGCTGCTGGATGGCCTGCCCGCTGGAGAAGGCAAGGGCCTGCAGGCGCTGCCCCATCCTCAGCTGCCCGTGGTGGCCATCACCCTGGAGCAAGAGCTGCCCGCGTCGGGGCGCGCTGATGGATCGACTGCCATCCATCTGAGCAGTCGCGCTGCTCTCTAAACGACGACCGCAATCGATCATGTGACGGGCTTGCGGTACGGGATTGCGGAAAGTGGTGCGCGCAGCCGTGGTGTCTTGATCGTGTTAGTCGGTCTGATCCACAACTTGGTTCGGCAAGGGCGTCGTGGCGTTGGGCTCAAGCAAGTAGTAGGCCTCCACACTCAGGGCCGCGAGGGCGAGGAAGAGGTGATCAATCCAGCCGAATTCCACCCCCATCCCTTGGGCGGCGATCTGCACATTCACCACCACCATCACGCACAGGAAGATCGCCAGCACCACCGCCGGTACTGACCGGATGGAGCTGCGATCACTCCACAGCGAGATAAGTAAGGGAAGCAGCAACACGACCGACACCGCATGCAGGGCTCGCATCGACAGCTCGTTGTGCAGGTGCGGGGTGATGGCGGCCCAGAGATTCACCGGGATCAGCAGGGAGGTGAGCAGCAGATACAGGATCATTCCGTCACGTTCCTCGCGGTGACTGCAGCACCATCGTTGCTGAGGGGCAGTCGCACAGTGAAGGTGCTGCCCTGATCCAGTTGGCTGCGCACGCTCACCGCACCCCCCATCGCCTCGACCAGCAGCTGCACAATCGAGAGTCCCAGGCCACTGCCGCTGCTCACTCTGGCATTGGCTGCACGGTGGAAGCGGTCAAACACTTTGGCCAAATCGTCTGCGGGAATGCCGATGCCTTGATCCTCCACTTCCACCACGGCCATGGCATCTTCCTGGCGCAGACGCACAGTCACAGGTGTGGCGGAAGGGGAATATTTGTGGGCGTTCTCGATCAGATCCAGGAGCACCTGACGCAGGCGATCTGGATCGGCCATGGCCACCACTGCCTGCTGATCGTGGCTGGGCTGGGGCAGCTCCAGCAGCACATCCCGCTCCAGGCTGCTGCGGGCCAGATCCACGGCTTCGTGGAGGGCAATCCCCATCGCGACGGGTTCACTGTTCACGCGCAGCTGCCCGCTGTCGCTGCGAGAAAGGTCGAGTAGGTCATCGAGCAGATGGCGCATGCGCACGCTCTCCTCTTCGGCGGTGCGCAGGCCCTTGCGCTGGCCTTCGCTGAGGTTGTCGCCGCGTTTGATCGTGCGATGCAGATAGCCCTGCACGATCGTCAGGGGGGTGCGAAGTTCGTGGCTGACTGCACTCACAAAGCGGCGCTGGTCTGCCCAAGACTTGGCGAGGCGGGCTCTGAGGTCGTTGTAGGTATTGGCCAGCTGTGTCACTTCCAGCGGCGCTCCTTCAATGGTCAGCGCTGAAGTGTTGAGGGTGTCTGCGGTGAGTTGGGCTGAGGCGTTGGTGAGCTGGCGCAGCGGGCGAATAATCCGCCGCACCAGTCCGTTCACGATCCAGAGCGACAGCAGTAAGCAGCTCCCCCAGATCACGATCATCCAATTCAGAAAGGCGCTCTGGGCGCGATTGATGTTGGTGACCTCTGCGCTGCTCCATACCCGCTGGCCTGAGGGATAGACCCGATTGAGCACAGCGATGTAATCCAACCCATTCACGCTCAGGGATTGGGTGATGCCCGGTTTATTCAGCGAGCCGTTCACGGCCTCTGCCACCGCCTTCTTCCCCGGTAGGCGGGCATCGGCTGGCAGCAGCAGCTCGCCATCGGGCTCTTCGATCCAGAGCGTGTGACGCATGGTGGAATGCCAGCGCAGCTCTTCACGGATGGCTTGCTTGCGTCGTTGTCTGGCCGTTGCACTTTCTGTTGCTGGTTTCTCCAGCAGTCGATCAGCCAGCAGGTGCGTCTCGAGTGAACGAGCATTGGCGCGCAGCTCAGTGTCTCGGGAGATGGCCTGGTTGCGCTGGGTCAGCCAGAGACCTCCGATGCTGGCTCCGCTGAACCCGAGGAACACCGCCAGGTAGGTGGCGAGCTGCAGCTGACCGGTCAAGCTGCCGAGCAGGTGGTCGCGCCAGTGAGGAGAGGTGGCCATTTCTCCATCTTCATCATCTTGGCGGGGATCTGCAGCAAGAATGCTGATAGGGCGATTGGATCGAGTCGGCGTTGAGCTTTGGTTTCTCCCCCCTGGGGCTGTCGCGCCCCAGCCTTTCGGCCCGGATGGCCCGTTGGGGTTTGGTGATCGTGGCCATCTACGCCTTGGTCGCTCTGGTCACGCCCTTGCTGCTCTGGGCCGGTTGGCTGCCGGATCCGAATGCTGGGCTCGATAACCCGATCTATGCCTCTCCCTCCTTGCAGCATTGGTGCGGAACCGATCGACTTGGTCGTGATGTGTGTGTGCGCACCCTCCAAGGCAGTGGTGTGGCCTTGCAGGTGGTGCTCTTGGCGGTGGCTCTCGCCTTAGTGATCGGCGTGCCGTTGGGCATGGTGAGCGGCTATCTCGGCGGCCCTGTGGATCGGGTCTTGGTGCTGTTGATGGACACCCTGTACACCCTGCCTGTCCTGCTTCTTTCCGTGGTGCTGGCCTTCTTGCTGGGTCGAGGCATCCCCAATGCTGCCGCTGCTCTGTGTGTGGTTTACGTCCCCCAGTACTTCCGCGTGGTCCGTAACCAGACCGCTCAAGTCAAAGCGGAGCTGTTTGTGGAGGCGGCCCGTTCGCTCGGGGCCGGGCCAGCGTGGATCCTGCGTCGGTATCTACTGCGCAATGTGATCACCTCGGTGCCGGTGCTCGTCACGCTCAACTCTGCTGATGCCGTTCTCGTGCTGGGGGGGCTTGGCTTCCTTGGGCTCGGCTTGCCAGAAACCGTGCCGGAATGGGGCAGCGACCTCAACTTGGCCCTGGCGGCGGTGCCCACCGGCATCTGGTGGACTGCCCTCTATCCAGGACTGGCGATGTTTGTGCTGGTGCTTGGCCTCTCCTTCCTTGGCGAAGGGTTGGAGGCTTGGGTGAGCAGTGGTGATGCTCCTACCGGCTGAGATGTTGCGTTTGCCTGACAGGCACTCTCAGGCCTGAATCCCGCATTCGCTCCACCTGCGCCACACTGGAAGCACTACGCATTCCGCTCCCATGCCCTGGTGGGCCACTCTGGTGCTGTTGGTCATGGGCACGTACTTGTGGCTGTCGGGGCGTTCCAACCCGGACGATGTGATCGGCCTGCTTGAGCAGATGCTGGCCATCGCCCTGGGTTTGGTGGTGCTGTTTGTCGGCCAGAACATGCTTCTGGAGTCACTGGTGTTGGTGGTGGCCCTGCGCTTGCCTGCTGCCCGTCGCAACCAGCCGGTCACTCAGCGATCCAAGGCACGCAAAGACGTGCTTATTCCTTTTTGATCTGGATCCGTCTTTGATCTGGACACGTCGTGCCTGGATCAGAACGCCAGTTGGAAGGCCACGGCAACACCCATCACGGTCAGGATTGCGTATTCGCTGAAACTGATAATTCCTAGGGGAGTTTTGCTGTTGCCTCCCACGCAGGCGCAGTTCAGCGCCAGCTTGTCGACATAAACGGCTTTGAGCACGGATGCCATGCCTGGCACACCGATGGCCAACGCCACCCAACCGGCGAGCGCGACGGGTGGGTGATGCAGAAATCCCAGACCGATCAGCAGTTCCACGCCGGGATAGAGACGAGCCCAGAGCCGAAACCGCTGGGTGATCAGATCGTATTTGCCAAAGCTGCTAGCGAACGACTCCACATCCATCAGCTTCAGCATCGCCAGAGCGCATACCGAAAAGCCCATGAAGCGCTGCAGGGTGTCTTCTCCCAGCACCAGCGCCATCAGCAGCGTGGTGCCGAACACGGCGAGTACAGGTGTGTAGGAGTAGTCGGCTGCTTCCGCCGTCTCGCCCAGTTGGGCTGCTAACTCGCTGTAGCCGCCGAGCCGCTGCTCACCCGCAAACAGCTGGGGAGTGGTGGCAACGCCGTGCTTCTGCTTGAAGCTGTCCACTTGCTCCTGGTTGATGAGCCTGTGGTCCTGGAAGGGGATGCCGTGTTGTTGCAGGAGGCTGATCGCCTTCAGGCCCCAGGGGCATTCATGGTCGGGGGTCGACATCCGGTACAGATGCACCTCGCCGAGGGAGGAGAGGGTGGTTTTGGGGCTCAACACACCGTGATCGCACCAGTGCTCTAGACCGTAGCGATGGCGAGTCGATCGGGACCCAGCCCTTAGCAGCGCAGTTTGAGCGTGCGCGGCAGTTGCTCCTGAATTTCACCTGACGCGTTCAGGGCGGGGTAAGGGCGCTTCTCCTGGCGACACCAGTCCGCCACCTCCGGGTAGGCCCACTCGAACAGCCGTTGTTCATACAGCTCTCCGGGTAGTCCCTCGCCCTTGGTGGGCAGCACTCCTGCGGCCCGGCGTTGTCTGGCTGCCTCAAACAGCAGGGTCGCCGCCGCCACAGACACGTTCAGCGACTGGACCATGCCTGTCATCGGGATCAACACCGCTTCATCCATCAGTGCCTGAGCCCGATCACTCAGTCCCCATTTCTCTGCCCCGAGCACGAAAGCTGTGGGGCCGGTGAAGTCGCAGTCGCGGTAGTCGCGGGCATTGACACCCAGATGGGTGCCGTAGAGCTTCAATCCCTGAGTCTTGAGGCTGGTGACAGCGTCTTCAATGCTGGCGTGATCGATCAGGGGAACCCATTTCTGGCTGCCCTGGGCCGTGCTGTTGAAGGTGCGCGATCGGCCACTCAGGCTGACGACGTGGGCCTCAAGGGCCCCAACGGCATCGCAGCTGCGCAGGATCGCTGAAAGGTTGTGTGGTTTCTCCACATGCTCAAGCAGCACCGTGAGATCACGCATGCGGCCATCGAGAACAGACTTCAGACGTTCAAACCGACGGGGGAGTAGGGGCATCGCGCGCTACCCCTGGATCGCTGGAAGGATCATGAACCAAGCCGTTGCGGCGAGCAGCAAAGAGAGCACGCCCCAAGGCATCAGCAGGGTCAGCCCAAGGCCAACCACGAACAACAGCAAGGCCCTAAGCAGTGTCATGAAGCTGTTTCATCAAGCAGTGTCATGGCTTGATCACGCCATGCCTCGAGCGAAGCATGGCGGCTGAATCCCTGTGATGGTGTGATCAGCGGGCGCCGGAGCGTTTGCGAACAACCCGGGGCGCATTGCGGGATTCATCGACGCTGGCTTTTGTGTCGCTCATGCTTGCGTCGCTGACGGTGGAATCGTCACCGCTCTCCTTGCTCTCGCCTGCGGGTTCGTCATCGGGCTCCTGGTCCGCAATGATCCCGAGAATCATTCCGGCCTGCAGTTGGTCCTGGAGGTCGCCGATGGTCATCAGCGCCTTGAGGACCAATTGGGAGCGCACGATCTTGGGCAGGCCAGGGCGGAGCTTCTTGGTGGTGTCCCACAGCTCCTGAGCCACCTCTTTGATCAGCTCCTTGTCAGCCGTCATTGCGTTCTTTCTGAGTCCGAGCACACCAGCATCCCACCACGCCGTTCCCGCAGTGGTCCTCACCCCTGCCAGCCTGGAGTGCAGAGGCTTCTGCGGGCATGGCTGCATTACCCCTTGCTGCGTCAAGCCTGGCTGCTCAGCGCGGCGGTTTTGACCAGCGGGTGCTTGAGGTGGTGGCAGCGATTCCCCGCGGCCGTCTGGTCACCTATGGCCAGGTGGCTGACTGGATCGGTGCCTACGGTTGTGCACGCCAGGTGGGCTGGGCCCTGCGCCGGCTGTCGTTGCCGTCCGAGCTGCCTTGGCATCGGGTAGTGAATGCCCGCGGCTGTATCGCCATGAGCCTCAGCCGTGAGGGGTCCGACTGGATGCAGCGAGACCTGCTGCTTGCGGAAGGCATCCCCGTGGATGGGGATGGTCGTCTTTCCCTGCAGCGCTTCCTTTGGCGCCCAGCCCAACCTCCCGGTCTGTCTGCGCTGGAGGATGTGGGTGTGATGCCTGCTGCCCGTGAGTGATCCATCCGCCCGGAGCGCGTCGCCGGCCGCTGGCGTGGCCCCACGTCACATCGCTTGGGAGGTCTTGGAAGCGGTGGCTGCTGGTGCCTATGCCGATGTGGCGCTGGAGCGAGCCCTGCGCGGAAAGAACCTTGCCTCGGTCGATCGCGGCTTGGTTACTGAACTCGCCTATGGCGCCATCCGTCAGCGGCGATGGCTGGATGGCTGGTTGGATCGCCTCGGTCGTGTTCCTGCCCGTAAACAGCCTCCTCGGCTGCGTTGGCTGCTGCATCTCGGGCTTTACCAACTTCTCTTCATGCAGCGGATTCCGGCCGCGGCAGCCGTGAACACGAGTGTGGAGCTGGCCAAACAGCACGGGCTGGCCCGTCTGGCCCCGGTGGTGAATGGTCTGCTCCGGGCTGCCTTGCGGGCCCGGGACCTGGGGGAGGAGCTTGAGCTCCCGCTTGATCCGGCCCTGCGCCTGGCCCTGCAGCAGTCGCTGCCGGACTGGTTCTGCCAGGAGTTGCAGCAATGGTGCAGTCCTGAGCAAGCAGAGCGGGTGGCTCGGGCATGCAATCAGGTGCCGCCCCTTGATCTGCGGGTCAATCGCCTGCGCAGCAGCCCCGCTGAGGTCCGCGCTGCTCTTGAGCAGGCGGGGTTGGAGGTCGTGCCGATTTCGGAGTGTCCCGATGGTCTGCAAGTGTTGAGCAGTGGTGGCGATTTACGTCGCTGGCCTGGCTACGACGAGGGCCATTGGTGCGTGCAGGATCGCGCCGCCCAATGGGTGTCGCCTTTGTTGGATCCTCAGCCGGGGGACCGGGTGCTCGATGCCTGCGCGGCCCCAGGGGGTAAGGCCACCCACATCGCCGAGCTGATGGGTGATCGGGGTGAGGTGTGGGCTGTGGATCGTTCGGCGGGGCGTCTGCAGCGGGTTGCTGCCAATGCCGCCCGCCTCGGCACTGGCTGTCTGCAGGCCATGACCGCTGATGCCGCCGAACTTCTGGAGCACAAGCCCCAGTGGCGCTCTTCCTTTCAGCGCATCTTGCTGGATGCACCCTGTTCAGGCCTTGGCACCTTGGCCCGCCATGCGGATGCCCGTTGGCGCGTCACTGCGGCCACAGTGGCGGAGTTGCTGCCTTTGCAGACGCGATTGTTGGAGGCGATGCTGCCTCTGCTAGCCCCGGGAGGCACCCTGGTCTATGCCACCTGCACGATTCATCCATCCGAGAATGGCGATCGGATCAAGGCCTTCCTCGCAGCACATCCAGAGCTGACACTCACCCAGCAGCAGCAGCGCTGGCCCGATCCTGATGGTGGAGATGGCTTCTATGCCGCTGTGATCGAAGGACCGGCTACTGCACCGGCATTGGCCTGAAGAATTCGTCCACCGGGGGGCCGCCTGGAGGCACCACATTCCGCTGCGGTGCTGTGGCATTGGGGTCCGCTGGGGTGCTCGTGTCCCAGCTGGTGTCGGGTTTGGTGGGATCGTCGGGCTTTTTGGTGGGATCGTTGTTGCGTTCGGGCAGGGCACGCTTGGTGCCTCGGTTATCCCGGAACAGTCTGGTGAGTACAGGTTTGGGCGGGAACTGCTGGACTGGGAAGTTGCCCTTGATGGTGTTCATGAACTGCTTCCAGGCCCAAGCCGCCTCGCCACTGCTGCTGTTGGTTTCGCGGTTGTTGTCGTAGCCAAACCACACGGCGGTGGTGAGCTGGGGAATGGATCCAATGAACCAGAGGTCCCTCCCTCCCTCCGAGGTGCCGGTCTTACCAGCCACGGGGCGGTCATCGAGCTTCGCCGCCACGCCGGTGCCTCCAGTCACCACGCGTTGCAGCATCCAGTTCATCGTGTCAGCCACATCACTGTCGACGGCGCGACGCCCCCTGGCACCGTCGCTGCGGCGGCTCCAGATCATCTGGCCGCCAGGGCCGCGGATGTCTTCGAAGGCGGTGGGCTTGACGTAGACGCCGCGATTGGTGACGGCGGCATAGGCAGCGGTCATATCGAGGATCGTTTGCTCGTAGGCGCCGATGGCCATCGGGTAGTACTTGCCCAGCGGCCGGGTGGTGCCGATCCCCAGGTTGTTGGCCATGGCGATGATCGCGTCAAAGCCCACCTTGTCTTGCAGCTGCACTGCCACGGTGTTGAGGGAGTTCTTCAGAGCTTCCGCCAGTGAAATCTTGCCGAAATACTTGTTGCCGAAGTTCTTGGGGCAGTAGCCGTTCCAGCAGCGCGGGGCATCCACGAAGATGTCTTCCGGTTTCACACCCGCATTGATTGCTGCGGCATAGGGGAAGAGCTTGAAGGTGGAGCCTGGAGAGCGCAGGGCTTGCGTGGCGCGGTTGAACTGACTCGCCTGGAAGTTTTTGCCGCCTACCATCACCCGCACCAGCCCAGTGCCGGGTTCAATCGAGACGATCGAACCCTCAGCGTTACCTGGGGCGAACTCACGCACCACCTGCTGGGCCCGCTTCTGCCACTTCAGATTGAGGCTGGTGCGGATCTTGAGGCCACCCACTTCCAGTTGTTCAGGGGTGAGCATCTGAGGCAGTTGTTGCGCCACCCAACTGGTGAAGTAAGGCGCTGCACTGTTGAAGTATTTCGGGGTGGCAGGTTTGAGATTGAGAGGAGTGTTGCGGGCCGTTTCGGCTGCGCTGGCGGTGATGAAGCCGGCTTGTTGCATGCGGTTCAGCACGATTGCTCGGCGTTCGCGCGCAACGGATTCATTCACCAGCGGTGAATACACCGAAGGTGCTGGAGGCAGACCGGCAATCAGTGCCGCTTCCGGCAGGCTGAGCTGATTGGGGGTTTTGGAGAAGTACACCCAAGCGGCATCGGCGACGCCATAGGCACCGGATCCCAGGTACACGTAATTGAGATATTGCTCAAGGATTTGCTCCTTGCTCAGCTGGCGTTCCAGCTTGTAGGCCAGGGCTGCTTCCCGCAGCTTGCGGGTGATGGTGCGGTCTTGACTCAGAAACACCGTGCGGGCCAGTTGCTGAGTGATCGTGCTGGCGCCCTCACGCACCGCGCGTTGCTTGAGGTTGGTAACAAGCGCACGACTGATTCCCCAGAGGTCGACGCCGTCGTGCTCATAGAAACGCCGATCTTCCGCGGCCACGAAGGCCTCCTTCACCAGCAGCGGCATCTCCCCTGGATTGACCTTTTCCCGGGTGGCTGGACCCAGCTTTTGGATCACCTGTCCATCGCTGGACAGCAGGGTGATGGTGCCTGGACGGTTGAAGCTGGCAATCTCGCGTGCATCCGGCAGCGTGGCATCAAGTGCCTCGGTCAGAGCTCCCTGGCCAAGGGCCACACCGCAACCAATCGCCGCAGCGGAGCCGGCTAGCAGGACCCAATGACGGCGGGTGCGCTTCACATCACCTGGGTCAGAGGACTGTGGCCAATGGCCAGTGCGGTCACAAGCATGCCGAGCACCAGGAAGGGTTGAGCGCTGGCCTGATACTTCACGTCGAACTCGACCGGATCACGCAGAAGCCAGATGTCCTGAAATGTGATCTGGGGAACGATGAGAAGCACAAGCAGCACTGCTGCGAAATGCTGTCCGATCGCGATCAGAACGGCAACCATCAGCAACTGGAAGACATCAATCATCCCGGCGCTGATCCAGCTGGCACGTTTGATGCCGAACACCACAGGAAGAGACTGGAGGCCAAGAGCCCGATCGCCTTCGACGCTCTTGAAATCATTGACAACGGCAATGCCGAGGCCGGCCAGGCTGTAGGCGAGGGTGAGCAGGGCGGTGGCCCAGGTGAGTTGACCGAACAGAGCCTGGCCTGCCCACCAGGGCAATGCGATGTAACTGGCTCCAAGGGCGTAGTTCCCAAGCCAGCCGTTTTGCTTCAGTTTCAGTGGTGGGGCTGAGTAGATGAAGCTCACAAAGGAGCCGCCAAGGGCGAGCAGAAAGACCACGGGCGTGGTGTGCCCGGCCCAGAGGTCAAGGCCATAAGCAACGCCGAGGCCCGCGAGCAGCAGCAGCCAGATTTGAACCTTTACCTGGAACAGCGGGATCGCTCCACTTGGAATGGGCCGGTAGGGCTCATTGATCGCGTCGATCTCGCGGTCGTAGTAGTCGTTGATCGTCTGGGTGTAGCCGGCCAGAAGAGGGCCGCTCATCAGCATGCAGGCGATCGCTGCGGCCAGATGGTCAAGACGCCATTGGTAGTTGCCACTTGCAGCGGCACCGCAGACAACACCCCAGATCAGGGGAATCCAGGTGACGGGCTTCATCAGCTGCAAGCGCAGCTTCCAGATGTTGGAGGTGCCACTGGCACCTTTCATGCCAAGCAGTTGACGGGCGTCACTCACAGCCTGAGGCCTCAGGCTGCAGCAATTTCGTCGTCGAAGAACCAGCAGGTGGTGCCATTGCTGAGTTCCACCACAACACCGATGCCCTGGCCATCGACGGTGCGGAAATCGACGACTTCGCCACTCGCATCCTTTTGGAGCAGCTCGACGAGGGTGGTTGGGATGCGGTCACGAACGCGGGTGACCCGAACCTTGGAGCCGATGTTGATCGCCGCCTGGGACATGGCCTGCAAGGCTTGGAAAGTGGGCGTCACCCTAACAGCCGCCTCGTGATCTCCTTTCGTTGTCATGGTCGCCCTTCGCCTGATCCCTTGCCTTGATGTGGCCGAAGGCCGTGTGGTGAAAGGTGTGAATTTTGTGGGACTTCGCGATGCCGGAGACCCGGTGGAGCTGGCTTGCCGTTACAGCCAAGCTGGAGCGGATGAACTGGTGTTTCTCGATATCGCTGCCAGTCATCAGGGCAGGGCCACGTTGGTGGACATGGTGCGGCGCACAGCAGAGGAGGTGACGATTCCCTTCACGGTTGGAGGGGGGATCTCGTCCGTAGACGGCATCACAGAGTTGCTGCGGGCCGGAGCCGACAAGGTCAGTCTCAATTCCTCGGCGGTGCGTGATCCAGAGCTTGTGGCGCGTGGCGCCGACCGCTTCGGCTGCCAATGCATCGTGGTGGCGATCGATGCAAGGAGACGTGAGCAGGGCACTGATGGCTGGGATGTGTTCGTGAAGGGAGGTCGGGAGAACACCGGCCTTGATGTGGTGGCTTGGGCGCGTCGTGTGGCGGAGTTGGGCGCTGGTGAGATCTTGCTCACCTCGATGGATGGTGATGGCACCCAGGCCGGTTATGACCTGACGCTCACAAGGGCTGTGGCCCAGGCGGTGCCGGTACCGGTGATCGCGTCCGGTGGGGCTGGCTGTTTGGATCACATCGCCGCGGCTTTGGATCACGGGCCGGAGGGGGGGCAGGCGTCGGCGGCCCTGTTGGCTTCGCTCTTGCATGACGGCGTGCTCACCGTGGAGGAGATCAAGCAAGACCTGCTGCAGCGGGGCATGACCATCCGCCCTGCGCAGGCTTGAGCGTCTTCTCTAAAGTTTCAACAAGTTCCTGAAAAGGTTGTGGTTGATGGATCCACCGGCTTTCCACCTGATGGGGTGCCTTTAATTGCCCATCAATGGATGCTCCCGCTGGGATTGCTCAGTTCTGTTGTGGTGGTTGGCTTGGTGGTTTGGGCTCTGAAATTGATGCAGTCCGCGATTGATCAGAGCGAGTTTTCGTTAATGCTGGCTGGATGTTTGGTGTGTTCGGCCGCTGTTGGGCTCGCGTTGGTGATGGTGATGACCCTCAACGGTCTGCCGGTTTGAACGGATGGATGTGAAACCTGGAGATGCCGCTGCCGTTGAGCAGCTTTTCAATGATGTGGCGCCTCGCTACGACCGCTTCAATGATCTGCTCAGCCTCGGCCTGCACAGGCAGTGGAAGCGTCAGCTGATCGCCTGGCTGCGACCGTGTGAGGGAGAACGCTGGTTGGATCTCTGTTGCGGCACCGGTGATCTGGCACTGGCGTTAGCCAGAACGGTTCGGCCCAGTGGGGAGGTCGTGGGCCTTGATGCTGCCGGGGCGCCATTGGAACTGGCGGAGGAGCGCCGTTCTGTTGAGCCCTGGCTGAATGTTGAGTGGCTGCAAGGTGATGCCATGGCCACGGCTCTTCCTGACGCCAGTTTTGATGGTGTTGTGATGGCCTATGGCCTGCGCAACCTTGCTGATGCCGGAGCAGGCCTAGCGGAAATGCACCGTTTGCTTAAGCCGGAGGGTCGGGCTGGGGTTCTCGACTTCAACCGTTTGCCCGAGGCCAGCTGGTCTGCTGCTTTTCAACGTCAGTACCTGCGCCGCGTGGTGGTACCAGCGGCGGCCCTGGCCAATCTGGAGCCCCAGTATGCATATCTCGAGGCAAGCCTTGAACGTTTTGCGAGCGGCGCTGAGCAGGAAGCGATGGCAAGGGAAGCTGGCTTTGCTTCGGCACGACACAGGCCACTGATGGCAGGCCAGATGGGTGTGCTTTTACTGCAAGCCTGAGCCGGGCCAGATCGCCGACCGCTTGCGATCAGGGCGCCAGGGAGATTAGAAAGAAAACCTTAAGACGCAGAAATGTGATGGCCTTCCCGCTTCCCTCTCTGCTGGCCTCGATCGAGGATCTGTTGCTCGAGGTGCAGTGGTTGGACGGGATGATCCTGGTCACCGATGCCCAGCGGGCCACGTTCGTGTCGTTTTCCCAGGTGGATCCAGTGCTGCGCCGTCTGAGGGCCCGGCCTAAGGGCATGGAAGTGGCGGAGAAGCTCTGCATGTCGCTGTTGGAATCCCATGGCAAGGCAGTCTCCAAGCCTGTCTTGGTGTTTCAGGGCGATGGCAGTTTCTGGCTGGGAATGATGAGCCCGAGCCGAAGTAATCCGCATCGTCATCACGCCATTGCCCATCTGCATCGCTGCTTGGCTCAGAGCGGTTGATGCAGGGCTTGTTAAAGCAATGGCTGGCACTCTTTTGGCTTGAAAAGAATGCAGTCGTCAAGCTTTTCAATCGATCAGTTCGATCGCTTTGGGGTTTTGCCTTCTGATCGAAACAGATGCGAAGCAGTGCTTATTGAAGGCTTATTGAACTTAGTGATTGGGTCTCTTCCTTTTTGAGCACAGAGCGAAGGCCAAGTCTCAATCAGGTTGATGACCTAGAAACTTGCACATATCGACCGTCTGCCCTCATCTGCTGATGACGAGCCCTGCCCCGATTCATTTCCAGGACATCAGTGCATTAGTCCAGTTGCAGCAGTGGGTTTGAAGGTCTGTCCAACTTTGTCCAACCTCGATAGGTTGGATGAAGAGTCTCTATTGGTTTGCCAAAGCTCGTAGTCGGAGAAGACGGAAAGCCAGTGAGGCACAGCGTTCTTGGTGGAAGAGCGCAGATAGTCAAATTCGACAGACAACCAGATGTCTTTGTCTATCGCCAGCTAATCAAGGGTTCGAAGTCCTACTACCACCAGCAACTCTCAGCGCTGGACGTGAACAGTGCTCTTAGAGAGGCGGAGGACGTCTTCCTAAGGCTCCAAAGCGAGCTGGAGGTAGATGGCACCAAGAAGCTCAGTTCAATGCCTTTAGAGGACGTTCTGAAGGGTTGGATACGAGTCAAAGAAGGGAAGCAGTCCGCTGGATTGATAGGGGAAGACGCATTGCGTGGTTGTGTTGCTCATCTAATGGGCTCAATTAAGGAGTATTTGCTGACATACAAGAAGCTAAACAAGGTTGCTGACTTAAAGAAAGACACTTATATGGACTATGTGAATTGGCGTATGACTGAGGGTTGGAAGAAGTCCAATGTCAGCGGTAAACCCAGTCCAGTAAAGGAAAGTACGGTGAAGCGTGACTTGACTCACCTAAAGGATTGGTATCAAAACTATCTAATTCCTAGAGGTTATGTCGATTCGATGCCAACTCTGGAGAGGATTGTCATCCGACAAGATCAATTAGATGCTAATCCTCCTATCCCATTGTCACCAGACTGGACATTAATCCACAATTATCTGAAGACTTGGGCGGAAGATGGAGCATCTCACCCTAATCCTCGGGTTGAGTATTGGCGTCAGTTGTTTAGACACTTCTGCCTTATCTCGTATAACGCTGGCACACGTCCCAAGGAATTGGTGGGGAAGATAGAGAAGCAGAGGCAACCCACTGCTGATGGTTCATATGTCATCAAAGAAGTCTTGAAAGGAGGGTTGCGTTGGGATGACGTAACTGTCGAGATGGCAACACATAAAGCAGAGAGTGGCAAAGAGTTTGAAGTTGCTGAAGCGACTTTGCACATCCGATATACAAAGACTGGTGTCCCTCGTGATGTCCCTTGCAACACTGGTGCCTTCTTTATTCGTTGGCGCGAATTCTGTAATGAATGGCGGAAGAGGAATGGATTCTCTCCTTTGAAATCAACTGACTACATTTTCTTTAACCCCAATAGTGGTAAGCCATATACATACACACAATTCACTAATGCTTGGAATGCAATGCGTACAGCGTTAGCAGATAAGCTTTCGCCCATTCGTTCTGAGCAAAAATACACTATGTACAGTATGCGTTCTTCCTACATAACCAATCAGATTGATGAAGGTAAAGATGTCTATTTGGTTAAGCAGCTGACTGGACATTCACTTGAAATCCTTGTGAGGCACTACGACAGAAGCAATGTCAAGCGTAGGAGTGCAGAAGCAACGGCAAGGAGTTATGCCAAACAGAAGAAGAATGATAAGTCAATTGACTTAGAATCACTTGGAGAGGTAGTGAGCAAATCCCAGCAACAGCAACGGGTTACGGCAATTAGCGATACTAACAAGCGTGCTGCTGCTAGGTGTAAAGCTGGCAGCAAGCTCAGCACTAAGTAACTACCAAGTAGCACAAGTCTTGTATGGCAATTGACAAACTGTCATATCAAGTTACGCGTATTGATTATATCAGTGTATGATGCTCAAGGGGATGAAGCTTTGACAAGCAAGAGTCAGTTGTTGCGGTACATACCGTCTTCAATATCAGCCCAAAGCTTTCTGTCTTTCTCTGGAATCTCGTTGAAGTCAGAAGGGTTGGTGCATCTTCTGTTTGCACCACGTACAAAGCAATATCTTTGTATTGGCGTTGATGCTTCTCTTCTGTCTTCCCGTTGCTTTGCATCTGGAAGTCTGACTGAATGGAATCCATAAGTCTTGACTAGATAATCCCACATTCCACTCCAATCAATAAACATTCTTCCGAAGTCTCGAAGTAATTTGAATTGCACGTTCCTCGATATGCGGAAGACGTTATTCCAAAGGTAGTTTTCGATTGCTTTTAGTTCTGTTTTTCCCATATCTCTTCCTACATATTTTGTCTCATTCAAGTCAAATTGCTCTTCAACCAGCTTTGAACATACCCATCCTATTTCAAACTCTGACATCCCAGCACCTCTGAGCTTCTCAGCAAATGATGACTGTGGAAGTTCTTGCATAACTGTTGGACGGCTTCCTTAAATCTATATCAAAGAATCAATGACAACTAACAAATTCAATGCATCTAAGCGTCTCGGTGCTGTGGGTGCTTCTCTTCTTCAATACTTTCCAATCAAGAGGTTTCGATTCGACACCTCGCGTCATCCAGTTATCCAGTCACCCCAGCGCTGTAACTCATCAGTTGCTGCCCTTCTGTCCTTCCAAGAGGTGCAGATGGTTGAAGGACTTACTAACTACCTTGAATGTGAAGAGAGAGAAGCAATTCGAATCGCTCTCTATGAGGCATCTAGGAGCGCCTCTAATGCCTCAGAAATACTTATTAGACGCGCTAAGTCTGGAAGCAAAGAACAAGGGCATACAGCACGTTCTAAGAAGCAGCGTTGGAATTTGGCTAGGGATGAGAAAGACTCTTTGTTGAGTGCTTCTAAGCAGCTAAAGATTACTGACAAGGAATTTGTACGGTTTGCCATTATCCGTTTGTCTAGAGGAATCCACGACGGTTCAATTACTCACCTAACTGATTCCAAGATGCGTAGTCAGATGGAATTATTTAGGGATTGGAGTAAGACACACGATGGTGCTCCTTCGAAACTTACCCGCCTTAAGAAGGCAGCACAATCTTCTTGGGATGACATTGAAGATATGTATGAGGCAGAGGGTGAGTGGATGGAACAAGTCAAGGAATTACGCCGTCTTTATAGAAGCGATAGTCCAGCAGCTACTAATGAAGAGATTGACATTTGGATTGAAGAATCACTATCTCCTACTCCCTTTGTGTTTGAGGATATGTTCCCAGAAGCTGTCCTTTCTGACTCTGAATGGATGATTATTGAGAAACAACTTTCTGATATGTGGGATGCGCTTGAGCACTATCGGGTAGAGGAGAGACTCCTTCTTAAATTCAATAATGATTTGACGAACCTAACTGGTGAGTTGCTTGGAATTGAATATGATAAAGCTAAGCAAGAGATGGAGGAAGAAAGACGGAAGAGAACGAGACAGATGAATGAGGAGATTATGCCTCTTTGGAAAATACGCAAGCTCGAATGTCATAAAGTTAATAGCGAGTTTGTTAATAGGGAGAGAATCTCTGACTATATAGTCAATGCTTTAATCAATGACTTCTTCACTCCCTTCGCTGTGAAGCATTTCTGTCACTGACTTCTGTGCCTTACCCTCCTACCACGTAGTGGGGAATGACAGTTAGTCAATTCCAACTGCATAAGACACAAATCAGTGAGAACCTAGTCTTGCTAAACCGAGCACGCGAAGCGTGGGAGGTTTCCCTAAAGGCATCAATACTTGTATTTATATATGTCTAGGTGAACGAATGAACGAGTGAGCGAAGCGAGCGAGTGAATGAGTGAACAGACATCTTGTAATACATATATTGAACTACGGTTGTCTAATGACTTGATGACGTTAAAAGCTAAGTAAGTGATTGAGGTATTCAGAGGGTGGACTGACTGCCTCATTGCGTCCATAAGTGAAATATGTGCCAAGGGGATGGATGCCATTCATTCCTTAGTACATATCACTATTCATATTTACATCAAAGAACTAATGGCATACACAGTAACTCCAACATTTAATCAAGTAACTGGTGAGCAAGGAGACACAGAAGTGTCTACATCTCTGCATCACTCACCTCAATTCAAAGAGGATTCATTCATTCAAGATGAAGCCTTTGAACCCTTTGAAGCGCACACTCCAATCCTTGATTCACTAAGTGGTGACAAGGCACAGAAGTTTGCTGACTCACTACTTCAATCTGGCAAGCAACTCACCAGCAGTGAGGTGTCTTTTATTCAGCAACAAGTATTCAATGCACCCAACAGTGATGACGAACAACGTCTTGCACGTCTCTTGGATGCACGAGTAACTGGCAGCACTGAGGCACTAATGCCAGATGACTTCAGTCATTTGGGTATTGAGATGCCTAATCCAGATGCACCTAAGCCAGAGCAAATTGATCAAATTATTCTTAGCAGTGAAGCCAAGCCAGACTCAGCAGTTGCTTCACTAGTTTTGAATTCAGATATTGGACAAGACAATGCTGCAGTTGTCGTAAAGCATCTTGCCTATCAAGTATTCGATGGACAGATGTCTTCTCAGCAAGCATATGCAAAAGCATATTCAAGTGGTGTTCCACATAATGAACTATATGCAGCTTTCAGTCGTCTTCAAGAGGTAATTGGTTGATGGATAAGAAATCACGACAAGTACGTAGTCCCTTTGACTTCACAGAGGAACAACTAAAAGAGGCAGCAGTCCACTATGAACCAGTCAAAGTTGACCCAGACTTAGAGCGTCTAAAGAAATTACATCCCAACGAACTCTTCAAATATGGAGAGGAGTGATGCTGACTGTTAATCGCTACGGGAATGTCACACCTTCAGCAATTCAATCCAATGGTGTAGTTGTGTCTACTCCAATCTATGTGGCACCTACAAAGGAGCAGAACAAACAGCTGCTCAATGCCGTACGTAATGTCGTAAGAGAAGGTACAGAGGACATAGAGGAGCAGCTAGGCATCAATGAGGAGTACCTCAGACACCTTTTGTTTAGTCGTAACGGAATACCAGAGCGTCTCCTTGTCAAGCTTCAAGCATTGACGGGTATAGATGTCGTCACTAGAGAGGACATTGAAAAGACGTACACCGACTGGTGTGACTACCTTTTTGGCTGATTGATTCAGTAGCGGAAGTGTCTGACGACTTTAAAGTCAGTAGCTTCTGGGTAATCGCGACTATATCCATCCCCGAATTTCTGATTTGCCTTTTCTCTATCTTCATCACTGAATACACCTTCTCTGCCTAAGTATTGATTAGTGGACGATTCATTTTGACATCTTCTATTATGATTAGTTTCTGAATAACTGTCAAAATATTTATCTGCTCCATTAATAGGTTTATCAGTTGGAAGCGGGATAAAAGGATCATTACCATTACCCTCATTATATATAATTCTTTCAGATATAAATTCGTAGGATATTGACTCTCCCTCCAGTCGCCATCTATCACAAGCTTCTGCTGCTTGTGTCTGAGAGGGGTACGTACTGCTATTGCATCCAATTAATCCAAGCAGAAGAAGAGGGGTAAGAAATTTCAACGAAGAAAAATTTGGCAGAAATGTCTGAAGCCATATTACGTACATACAAGGACGCGGATTTACCCCATACCCCTTTCTTTCGTCACCATTCCTCTCTCTCGCAATCTGTGCTTTGTGTCTTGTTTGAGGTTGGACAGAGGACGGTTTGGGAAAATATGTCCAACTCACGTCCAACTCGGTTGGACAGCGCGCATTGGTGCGGAGTGCAGACAACACTTTGTTGCTTCTCTGTCCCACCACTGTCCAACTTTCCTTGAGTTGTAAACCCAGTCACGGCAACTACAGTGCACTTCCAGGACATCATTGGCACCCTCAACCGTTTCTGGGCGGATCAGGGCTGTTTGCTCCTGCAGCCTTACGACACGGAAAAGGGTGCCGGCACGATGAGTCCCCACACGGTGCTTCGTGCCATCGGCCCGGAACCTTGGGCTGTGGCCTACCCCGAGCCCTGCAGGCGCCCCACCGACGGCCGTTACGGCGATAACCCCAATCGCGCCCAGCACTATTTCCAGTACCAGGTGCTGATCAAACCCTCTCCGGATGGGATCCAGGAGACCTATCTCGCTTCCCTCGAGGCTTTGGGTATTAAGGCAGCCGATCACGACATCCGTTTCGTGGAGGACAACTGGGAGTCGCCCACCCTCGGCGCCTGGGGTGTGGGCTGGGAGGTGTGGCTCGATGGCATGGAAGTCACCCAGTTCACCTATTTCCAGCAGTGCGGCGGCATTGACTGCCGGCCTGTCTCGATTGAGATCACCTATGGCCTGGAGCGACTGGCGATGTATCTCCAAGATGTGGAGAGCATCTGGGATCTGAGCTGGAATGCGGAGCGCAACTATGGAGACATCTGGTTGCCCTTTGAAAAGGGTCAGTGCCATTACAACTTTGAAGCCTCTGATCCCGATCGGCTCAAGCAGTTGTTTGCGATCTATGAGGCCGAAGCCGCTGATCTGATTGAGAAGCAGCTGCCCGCCCCAGCGCTCGATTTCGTCCTCAAGTGCTCCCACACGTTCAACTTGCTTGAGGCCCGAGGGGTGATTTCAGTAACGGAGCGCACCGCCACGATCGCCCGTATCCGCAATCTGGCTCGCAAGGTTGCCGAAGCTTGGCTTGAGGAGCGTCAAGCCCTCGGCTTCCCCCTCCTCAAGCAGCAACCTGCTGCCGTGGCTGGCTGAGGCAGCCACGGCCGAGGGCGGCGACAGGCAAGGTCTGGGGAATGCTTCAGCAACCGTTGTTTGTTCTCGGATGCCCGCCGCTGTGGCCGTTGCGGCTCTTGTTCTCTTCAGCCTTTTCGGTGCAGCCCTGGTTGACAGTGCTGTCCATTGGGCGCTCTTGCTGCTCGCGCTGGCTTGGAGCAGCTGCTGTCTGGTGCGTCGTCAGCGGTGGTCGCGCCGTCAGGCGCTGCTGTTGCTTCTGCTGCTGGTCTTGAGCCTGTCGCGGGCAACGTTTGGACTGGAGCATGGCCCTGGGGAGCTTGATCCGTTTCATGCGTTGGCACCTGACTCCCGGCTGCAGCGGCTAGAGGGGCGATGGCACCAAGACTCCCATCCTCGTGATGGTCGCTGTCGTGGATTTGTGGGTGTGCAGCGCATTGATGGGAAACGGATGAGCGGTGTCACCGAGGTGCTGCTTGAGCCTTGTTCAACCCCGGTTCTTGCCGGCACTTGGATCAGGGCGGATGGGCATCTGCGCCGCCCGGCTCAGGCCATTCATCCTTTGCTGCCGTCTCCGTCCGAACGGCTCTCAAGGCTGGGCTGCTGGACACAATTCAAGGTCTCACGCTTGGAGCGGATCGCGAATGGATGGGCTCCCTTAGCAATGGCCCGGCGACGAATCATCACCCAACTGTCTGCTCACCTAGGCCCTAATCATGGGGCGATGGTGGCAGCCTTGGTGCTTGGAGGGGCTTAGGTTGACCTTCCGGACAGTGTGAGACAGGCCTTCAGGGTGGCTGGCCTCTCCCATGCCCTGGCCGCATCAGGCTTCCATCTCTCGGTGTTGTTGGGCAGTGTGTTGCTGCTGAGCAGCCGTTGGCTGGCCTCCTGGCGGATGTTCGCAGGCTGTGGCCTCATGGTTGTGTTTTTGCTGCTGGCGGGACCGCAACCCTCAGTGGTGCGTGCTGTGCTGATGGGTGCATCGGCTCTGTTGATCCGCGAAGGAGGAAGCCGCAGTCGACCCATCGGCTTGTTGCTGGCCACCCTGGTGCTGATGTTGTGGTGGCAGCCCGGCTGGGCTCGGTCGATCGGATTTCAGTTCAGTGCTGTTGCGACAGCAGGGTTGGTGTTGAGCGCACCGGTCATTGAAACGTGGTTGACATCTCGGTTGCCGAAGGCACTGAGCAGCATGGCTCCGGCGTTGGCCGTTCCCTTGGCAGCCATGGCCTGGACGTTGCCGTTGCAGTGGCTTCACTTCGGTGCCATGCCCCTCTATGGCGTGCTGGCGAATTTGTTGGCCTCGCCCTTCTTGATGGCACTCACCCTTGCTGCGATGTTCTTGGCCACGCTGGTGCTGTTGTTGCCGCAGGCCGTGGCGAGCCTGCTTCTCCCGGTGTTAGCCGTGCCTGTCAAAGTCCTTGCGGCTTGCTTGCAGGGGCTGGTCACCGCGATCAGCAATTGGCCTCATGCACAGCTATTGATCGGACGCCCATCGGGGTGGATAGTGCTGGTGATCGTGGTGGCGGTTGCCTCGTGTTGGCTGTCTGGTTCGCGACGCTGGCGCTGGGTGTTGATGCCCCTGGCGTTGATGGCTCTTCTGGTGCATGGAGCAGGTCTGCTGGCGGATGCTGTGGAGCAGGTTGATCAATGGGGCCGGCAATGGGTCTTGTTGCGCCATCACGGACGGGCAGCCCTGATCAGCAGCCATGGAGACCGGCTCAGCAGTTGGCGCACGGCCATGGTCATGCTCGCCTCGATTGGATTGCGGTACTCGACCCCGTTGCCGCGTCAAAGCTGGACTGTTGGCACAGCCTGGCCAGAACGTTGCACGCTGAGCAGTTGGGGCAGTTCCCTTTGCTGGCAGGCCAGCGCTTGGCTTCCGCGGGCTTAGTACTGCAACCGATTGGGAGTAGCGGCCGTCGTTTTGTGCTGCAGGCAGGCCATCGCCGGGTCAGCCTGCAGCGCTCTCAGTTGAGACTGCAGCCGTAACGAGCATCATGCATTGACCGTTACTATGACGAAGCGTCTAACGACGCATGGAGAGGTGGCAGAGTCCGGTTGAATGCGCACGACTCGAAATCGTGTAGGGGTAACACCCTCGTGGGTTCGAATCCCACCCTCTCCGTTTTGACCAATTCACTCAGGGTCACCTGTAGTCCCAGATAGCCAGCCGTCATGTGGATCTTAAAGAATTAAGGGACCCGCAAAGTGACGCTTAGTCCTAAATCTCGGTAAGGGTTAAATCCTTGACGGATAGGGAAAAAATTTACGATTAGGGTATTTGGTGGTTACCTTTTTCTGAATCGATCTACAAGTGCTTGAGGTCAAGACCAATCGTAATTGCATCGCGACTGGTAATGGCTAGTTTGTAAACGTCTACCCAGGTCCAGGTAAGTACTTTCTTGGTCGGATGTTTTCACCCTGGGACTGGGGGAAGCAGGCCAACATTCGGATTGGTAGCAATGGCAAAGGGCGAGGAGTGGCCTATTGAAGGCATCCCCTGCCTTCCGACTAAATAAAACTTAGACTGTTATTACTAATTAGATTGTTTCATGAATTGTAGCGAAAAGGTTTCGATTGCCCAGAAAAATTAATTCGGTAAAAACATTTAAAATTTATATATTTCGCGAATTGCATCTTTTTTTATTTCCTTGCCCTTTATTAGAATGCATCTTTTTTTTTTGATGTTTTAGTGCTACAGATGAAAAAAACTCATTGCACAGTGTAGATCAGGACTCCACTTGGGATGACACGATCGTGAAAATTTAAGATGACAGCCGGTTTGAGCATTGTCCCAATGAAATTCACGATTAAGAATCCCCTCCATCAGCCTAGTGTCAAGTTGTACTTTTAGTACAAACTTAGGTTTAGATTCATGGTTAATAACCAACTTATAAATAAATTTATCATCATTTGAGTAAAAATCAACCTCCCAATCAAGGATGCTTGATTTGTCGTACCATCCAATATTTTGAAGACGCTGAATTAATCGAGCCTCAGCTTTCTTTGCCTTACTACGTAAATCGATTAATGAAGGAAAATCTCTACATTCGTAGGGGTATTTAACGTTCGTAAGATCATTGCCACGCTTGAAAGCCTCTTCAATGCTATAACATCTTCCCTGCCTACTCATGGCTAAAGTCTTTGCATCGAAAATACCTCCACTTCCCGGGTTTATTGCGTTATATTTGTTTTTAACTAATATTTCGGCTGCAATTGTTGGAGTAGAGACTGGAAGATATTTGTTGAGCGAAGAATTTTTACCTTGCAAAATATAATCACCAGCAAAAGGTACTATGATCGTTTCCTCATCTACTGAGCTAAGGACATCAAGCATAGACTTGATGCAGTTGGATATAAGAGATGACTTGAGTGAAATTTTTTCTTCATGCGTTAGATCTTGGTCACATTGCGGATAAAAACCTGCACTGTTATAAAGTATAGTAATTAGACTAATCTTGCCAAGTTCTTTTTGAAGAGCCAATAGTGATTCCTTGGTTGGGAAGTTGTCGTTTGTATTTAGCATTGTGAAGTTGCCATTCTGTATTGCAATGGCAGAATCAATAACATTCTCAGTGTCGAGTATCTCTTTATCGAAGCGGGGGCTTTCAAATGGAAGATACATTGTTAACTTAAAACCATTGATATTGAGGTTTTCGCGATCTTTCAGTCTAATTACATTTGAAAATTTATTTGTTAATAATGCCCTGTACAGAATAGGGATTTTTTCGTGGGGTATGATTATGGGTATATCCTTCGGTTGATGGCACAAAAATTCTAAATCATAATGGTCCGGATGTATGTGTGATACATATATGCAATCGAAATCTATTCCGTAGATAGGTGTTCTGTGCGGCTTTTGCGGAAGAGCCCATGATCCAATAAAAGCACCATCATTAAACCACGGGTCGCAAAGAATACCGGAACCTTCGTTGCCTTGGAATAGACAACAAGCATTTTGGAAAAATTCTATGTGCGGCAATTAAGACAAGAGCAAAGGGATCAGTATAATGGGTTTTTATTTGTATTAATTAGTGTCGCAACCAACTCTAGCCTAATTGCTGTTCAGGTTTCGTCTATTGCACTCAAGAGACTCTTTTCTTCTAATAAGCAGTTTCAACGTGCCTTGTCACCTGCAAATAATTACCCAAAAAGTAAATTTTTCTAACTGACATCACCTGGCTTATTGATAACATCAATATAATATCAAAATAGACTCCTCTTCGCAGATGTGTTGACTAATTAAATCAACTGTTGAAGAACATTGATGGCTCAACACAGAGTAAGTCTAATGATTTGAGTTGGCCAAAAAATTTTCCATGGACGTTCGCTTAAGTATACAAATAAATTAGCCTGATAAATATTGATCTATATAGGACTTCCATTATTCTGTAGTCCGTATTGATTAGATTCTGATCACGAACTCTCTGAGTTTGGTCCTTTCCATAGTCATGTTAATTCCTGAGTGCCATAATATAAACAACGGTCTTTTTACGGTTAAGAACCACTACAACATGCTGTTCAAACAGGTATTGCCTGTACTTGGTACTGACCCTCTCGTAAGCCGCTTGGAGTGGATCAATGCTGATAAGCAGCATATCTTTTCTTGTTTCTCAGGGGACCCATTGTTGGTAGGCAGGGTAGGTAGGGTAGGTAGAGACTCTTCTGTAAAAATTTCTGAGGGGGATGTCCAGTGATTAGAATCTTTGACAGCACATGGATTTACTCTTGACAATAGATCAATTAATCACAATTTACACATAATTGTCATTCTCAATGCTCAAACCCAACTTGCTATATCAAGACTACACAAGAGCATCCTCTTATGGTAATTAAATACTGCACTTATACCGAATATTCTTTTTTATTCACAGGTGTAGGCCAAACTTTGGATGATGATTTCCTAAGTATTTTCCAGTCTCTTGACACTTTTGTGAATTTATTCCAAGCAAGTACAGATACGCTTGGTGATCGGAATAAAAATATTATTTCTTTCTTGGTTAGTTCTAATCAAGATCCTGCCTATAAGCTTCAGCTAGAAACAATTATCAGTAAATATCATATAACAGACATAATCCCTATGATTGATTCTGAGGTTTGCTATTTGCACGACAACAAATTATTCTTTGAGCATTTAGGTGTCCGTCTTTGGATTAATCGATTTGAAAACCCTTCTAGATACTCAATCAAGTCTAATGTTTATAAATTATCACCTAATTTATCCCCCCAATACAGTGTTGCCAACAGTTCCGATGATTTACTTCGAGTTGCATCAGAACTAAATTACCCGAAGCAAAAAATAGCGGTTAGACCTAACGAAGGCGTCAACGGTAGTGGTAAGGGTTTTCGGGTTATTGATGCAAGTTCTGATTTTTGTGTCAATACATTTATATCAGAGCCTTCACGTCATATGAGCATTGAGAGATATTATCAAGATGCATTAATTGCGGAAAAGCTGAATCAATTACCCCCGCTGCTGCTTTGTGAGTATCTTCCTGGAGTTGAATACAGCTGCTATGTATTAGCGGACAGAGGTAATCTGATCGCCTGTTCAATCCACGAAAAGCAAAGTAACCTAGGGAGCACTACTAACTCTGCTAGTGCTGATCATGTATATAGTGAATCAATATTGTCCATCTGTAAAACCATTTGTAAAGAGCAGTCTCTAGATCTTTTGAATAATATTCAACTTAAAGAGGATTCAGAAGGATTGCATAAGCTGATTGAAATTAATCCACGTATCGCTGGCACCCAATTGTTGCCAGAATATGTAGGTTGTAATTTGCTTAAATCATGTTTTGATCTTCTAAATGGCAAAGAGCCTCCTCTCTCACTAGCTCCTCTTGTTCCTCATAAAATAGAACGTTCCATCAAATCTAATTTTTATTCATCATTGTATAGTATTCCCTGTAACCTGTCATCTAAGTCTAATGATTATAAAATTGACGTATCACACTCTGACTTATATGGTTTACTGCTAAAGTATGATCTGGTTATTTTTGACCTTGATAATACTCTAATCGATGAATTATTTTATTTGAAATCATCAGTTCTTCAGCTTTTGAGCGAGATCGGCTACCCCAAAGTTGATATTCAACCATTGCTTCTAGAGCTAGAAGTTTGGTACAAAATAAATGGTAATTATCTTATTTATGATGCTGTTCTTGAAAAGCATATCGGAAAAAATCTTATTCAACGTTTTTTAGAAATTCTCCGCTCTGATTCATCAGAATTGTCTGTTCGTTATCTCCCTAATAGGGAAATTTTGCTAAAAAATCTGAAACCAAGTTGCGAATTATATGTACTTACCGATGGAAACAAAATCCAACAAAAGCGAAAAATTGCATTAGCCAATTTGGATTCATACATCTGCACTGAAAATATTTATTTTGCTGTTGATTCAGGAGGCAAGCCTTCCCCTAAATGTGCAAAATTATTTGCGAATTGTGACTTTAAGAGTATTGTCATGGTAGGCGATAGTAAGGTAGATTTTGATATGGCACAACAAATGAATGTTGATTTTGTTAAAGTAATTAATTAGAAAAGCTATTTGTGTTTTTGTTCTTAAGCATCTTCGCAAACGGATTTAATAAATGACTTTCAAGCGATTCCTTCGTATTTGCCTTTTTCGGTATCAAGTTTGCTCTACAAAAATATTGCTGTTTGCATTAAAACCATTTTCTCATTATTTTTTGGCGATATTTGCCGATAAAACTGTTATTGGCTTTTATGAACACTGTAGCAACATACTATCGATCTCATCTTCTGTTCAAAATTCAATACCAATAGCCTTTAATAAGGAATCTGCAGACTTAAAGGCTCATCCGCAAAAGTATATCTTTGGAAATGCCATACTACGTTTTGGTTATTCCCTCCATCTTTTGCGGCCTTTATGGCTAGCTTGCATTTTAATAGGTCGCCCTAAATGCATTCTCTACTTTTCAAGAAGTTCCATACTTTTGGATTCTGTCGATTTCAGAAGCTGGGAGTTTAAAATTGTTAGCCGGTTTAGAATTCCTATTATTTGTCAGTTCACTGGCAATGATATAAGGTCTATAGAAATGCAAAAGAATAAATTCCCTGACCTTCGACTAATCAATTCCTATATGGGTTGGACTGTTAAAATAGCCCGCCAAGAGAACTATGAGCAAATTCTCAAACAGTACGCGAAAATATCTGAAAAATATGCCAGCTTGATCATAAATGATGACTTTTGCCAGATATCTTATTTTTCAAAACCCTCACTTCCCGTAAGATTTTTTCTAGAAGATTATGTATACATACCAATTGAAAAAAGTATGTCCCACTTCTATTCAAAGGAGTTAATATTGCTACATTGTCCACGTGATCCCATCTCTAAAGGCACTCAAGTCATTCACTCAGTCATTGACAGATTAAGAATTGAAGGGTTTTTATTTGAATATATTGAGCTTGTAGATCTTTCACGCGAAGAAGTATTGAGGGCTTTGCGCTCTTCTCATATCGTCATTAATGAACTTTATTCAATGGCTCCTGGATTGTTTGCTTATGAAGCTTTGGCTAACCATAACGCCCTCATAACATCCGCTGATCCAGAAAGGAATACTTCTATCTCATGTGAAAAGGGTCTATGGGTAACTGCTTATAATCATAATCTATATTGCAAATTGAGAGATTTATTGTGTGATCGCTCACTTATATATAAATATGCAGATCTAGGGCTTCAATACACTAAAAAATACATGAACTCACGAAAAGCAGAGCAATATTATAATAATCTTTTTTCGTCTATATCTAACAAGAAGGACATCCTTGGTTGAATCGCTAATTGGCTTAAGCATAGTTTATTGATTTGCTTAATCCTGAGGCTCTAATTATATTCTTTGCTGCATATCTGCCTAGTCTTGATTCTTTTTGCGTCCGTTTCTCTTGAAGTCGATAAATCATTCTGCTGCCTGATTTATCGGCTCAAGATTACCCTTTTTATTTGTATTTTGAAGGCTTTTCAGTTTTGAAATATTATATTGTATCCGTACGGCCTATATTTTGTTGCTTCTTATTTTGTGCACTTCTTGTATTTTGCTTAGTCCGGTCTGGAAACATAATGGAAGTTATAGACTCAACTCTTTTCTCTATGTCTCTTGGCATTGAGATATGGAAACCTTGTTTTCATGTGATAATCTACCCCTGCAGGCCATGAAATCTGCTGAGGAAGAACTGAAGGCTGATATTTTGTGCAAAGTATTAAGCCAATTATCAATTCAATGGCCTAAGTTGGGCAGCTTTCGTATAAAAAGTTGAGCAAATTCAACTCGTTGCCTGGATTTCTGTACCAGTTAATTGACTGAATTCTGTAAACATTCCATCCAATCCTCGCTAGAATTTGCTGGCACAAATGGCCACGAGACATTAGAACCTGAACGGCCTGGGACGGCACACAACAGCTTTAGTAGAATCTTCCTTGTTTCTTCAGGAGCAAATCCCAGCACCTCTTGACCTGACGTCAGTGGGATTGCTCGCACTCCATGCCCGACAAGGATCCCATGTATCCCAACTTGATCAGGTGGGCGTTGATCGATGAAGGGTTCATGTAGGGGTGCTTCCCCGTTCTGCCTGTGAAGAACGCATAGTCCTGATGACCGTTCAGCGTCCTGAGGTCCTCGAGGACATCAAGGATCTGATTGGTCAGTGGGACGTGATGGTCCTTGTTGTTCTTCATCCGTGAAGCAGGGACAGTCCAGATCCCTTTCTTCTCATCCAATTCATCCCACCTCAGACCTGCCAAGGAGTTCACCCTCAGGAAAGTGAGGAACAAGACCTTGACCGCTGACACCACAACGAACGAACCCTTTGGATCGTTCCTCTGCAGAGCGTCAAAGAAGTCAGGCAACTGGTTCCACTCCAGCGTTGGGTGGTGCTTGGGTTCGTGCATCGACTTGGCACCCTTCGACCCCAGTGCTGGCTTCGGTGGTTGCATCCACCCGTTGTCGATGGCTTGCTCAAACATCGACCTCATCACCATGAGGCACTTGTCGGACTGATAGAGCGACCCTCTTGCCTCTATCCCCTTCTTCAGATCCAGGACTTTCTGCCTGCCGCCTTTGTCCCACTAAAAGCGGTTCACAGGTGACTCCTCACCCAGAACAGGCAACACCTGGTTGAACAGCATGTTGCGGTAGTCGTTCACGGTTGATTGGCGATTCCGTGAACGCTCCAGGTAGTCCTCAGCGACCGCCTTGATGTTGGGAACAACTGCTTGCTTCTCTACTGCTCTCTTGGCATCTTCCTTTACTGCCCTGGGGTCTTGCCCTTCCTTCCTCTGAAGGTCCAGACGATCCTTCTCATCCAGTGCTGTCCTGCACCGTCTATTGCTTGTGGTAGGTAAAAAGGTAGGTAATTTCAAGCGATATCGCCCTGAAGTTGTCCAGGACTGTGTGAGAGCGCCCAAAAATTGGTGAATTGGACTTTCACCCTCTCCGTTTTGAATTTGTTTCTGGACTGATCAGACAAAGAGAATGATCGATGTCTATGCAATAGATCTTTCTCTTGGTCTTGATTCAGTGGATTTCGGTGCAGAACACGTTGTCACCCCGATTCGGTGAATTGAATTATTGGCGGTAATGTCCGTGATCTTGTTGCTAAAAAATGCTTGTGGTCGAAGATCAAGATGCCCCTCTAGGAACGTCAAACCGACGGTGCTAGAAGAGCAATCATTTGTGGATCAAAGCCGACTCACTCCTGAGAAGGCATGATTCAAAAATCTGACACTTCAGTTCAATATCTTGCAGATAATTGTTGCTTTTCAACCAGACGGGCAAACACTTGTTGGCATGTCCAGCGGAGAGGTTGCCAATAGGCTGAATTGGCTAGCTCATAGATGATCTCCATCTGGTCATCAAGGCCAAGTTCAAGGCAAGCCCAGGCTGCCGCGATCCTTGACTTTGAATATTGGGGAGTTGTTTCTGAAAGAGCTGAACGGACTAAATCACTTTTTTGCTGGAATTTACGTAATCCTATGATGCATGTCAGGTAATAATGAGTGACATAGTCAGACCAGAGCCTTTCTTGCATGCTTTCGATCAAGTTCAAGCAGCTGTCTTGATCAATCGCCATCAGGCTTAAGGCAGCCCCATACTGACGCGCCTCATCTCGATGGCTCAGATTTCGCTCGATCTCCGCTGCGTCAAGGTCACATTTCCATTCATCTCGAATGGCGAGATGCTCTGGATTATCCGTCAAAAGCTGTTCAAGTAGGGATTGATTCTTTGAGCTTGAAATCGAGCCATTGTAATCAACAATCTCAAAAAAACTTTTTGCTCTTAAAGACATCGAAACTGGTGCACGAACTAATCCTTCAAGTCTGCTTTCGTCTCCAGCATCACCGAGATCAATAACTGCGGAGCGCCTTTTGCCTGCAATCAGGTCTGTAAGTTGTGGAATTAAAGGGTCTAGAAGGTGAGTGTTTCCATAAACCTTGGCTTGATATGCCCTTGCTGCCCCTGCCACTAAAGCACTCTCATGCTGGCAAAGTGTATTGATCACAGTGCTAGATTTTGAATTTTTTATCTTCAGTCTTGTATGGGCTTGAATGACAGCACGAATCTTTGTCACCTCACCATCAAGTAACGATACAAGTATCTCTTGCTCAGCTAGTGTTGGCTCCCAACTGATTCTAACAAGGGCAGAAATCGCATTAATAACAGCCTCTGTATCTGTACATGTTAATACTTTTACTAGGGAAGGTATTGCTCGTTTGTCCTTGCGTCTGCCCAGTGCTTCAATGGATTTACGACGGGTTATTCTGTCATATAATTCGTCTATACTAAGGTTATTGGTGGCTTGAAGTAGAGCATCTAGTGACTCTTCTGTTTGACTAAGACCAAGTCTTGTTGCTGCAAAATATCGATCGGCGGGTCTTTGAACGTTTGACGTTTTTTCAAGTAAAAGTGTCAATGCATCGTTCTCACTCATGCCCTCAACAAGAACATCAAATCTCTCAGCCATCGGAACTAATTGATTATTTTTTTATTCTATCTAGAATAGGATTCAATATTTAAATTTATGTATTTCATATCTCCTGTCTAGCGCTTTCCTTATTTGCGAGGGAATGTAAACCATAAATTCAATATTTCCATATGCGTACAAAAGCATTTTTGCTCTGCATCAACGCATGATTGACATCTGACGCAATTGTGCAAATGTGTTTCCTCATGTGATCACGGCGAAGAGGGAGCCAGTGGCAAGCCCAAGCAGACGCATTAATCACAAGGCGGATTCGCATAATCATCTCAGCAATGATTGCGATCTACCTGTTGAAATCGATGTCGGTTTTAATGGATTTAGTTCTTCTGAATATGTATTCTAGAAGACTATTTTGAACGGTTGTCAATCAATTCAATTAAATGTGCATCATGCTTGACGCAAAAGTCGGAAACGCACTGCCTTAAGATATGTCCGATTGAAACTGATTCTGTATAGCAAAGTAGCTTTAGCTTTTTGTGCAGCTCGTCACTTAGCTCAAAAGTTACCCTTTTCATTCTTGACTGAGCAATAAACGCAGGTGTTAATGGCACTCGAAAGAGCCATGTTTTAACTATTTTACTCTTTTTGATAAGAAATGGATACGCCCTTGTCAAGCTTCACTAATTGTTGCAATTGCCCTCGCGTTGGGGCGGATGTGTCGTAGCAGGCCCTCTCAGCATCCTGTCTTTGGCTGCAAAAAGATGATTTCTTTAGTCATCAAGTGTTTGACTCGGTAATTCACCAAAGGCTGTGAAATATCTCCTCGAAAATCTGCCTTGATGCTTAAAGCCAAAACGGATTGCTATTTCACGTATCACACTAGTAGTATTAGGCATATTGACCTTTTGATATAACATTTCTCTTCTAGCCTCCTCCAGTCGTACCTGGGTCATCATTTCTATGACTCCCATACCAAAATGATCCTGACACACTCTGTATAGAGAGGCCTGACCAGCATTTAACTGCTGACAAACATCCGATAATGTCATTGGAGTTTTCATCTTATTGATATCATGTGAAAGGTTGACAATTTCACCGAGTAAGCGTTGATTTTTAGCCTCTCCCTTCTTGTACAACCTTTTTCCACCTTCTTCCAGGCAAGCAATCATCAGATCATAATATTTAGATGGGTTAGAGATGCCTTTGATAAGGTCTCTGCGTGTTAGCCGTCTTAATTGTGAGAATGCTTCGGTATTGACATCAATCCCTCTGGATTTGCTTAGATTTTCGATGGCTGTTTTGGCATGACACTTTTTGAGAGCGTCTAATAATATTTGCTTATTAAGCATGCAAGCAGTAGAGGAGCACGCCCCTGAGTATTTACCCCAAGAGCCACCTGGCATTGTATTCAGAGTATTCAATCCTCCGATACTATTCGGACTCATTTCATAGCCTTCACAGTAGCCAAAGGGTGTACTTGATTTATGTTTCGGAGTAATCCAATTGAAATCAACTGACCAATCCGTACCCCAGCCCTCATATAACAACGGTTTGGTCGCGCTGATCTCTGCGATCGCAATGCCAGATGATCTTTTGTGGGCCATTGTATATTGACCCTCTCCATTTTCAAGCTGTGTAATTCTGGTGACTTGACCAAGTTCCTGCAGAGTTTCAGAAAGTTGCAGTGGATCTTCGTAGGCGAGTGATATTTTCATGCCCTACTCCCTCTAAATAGGTCAGAAATTAAGACATTGATCTTACTCGCCTTCTCAATTGTCTCTTCTGGACTTTCTTGATATGTCTTATAATAAAGACGTTGAAATGAGTTCCAATTTTTAAATCCATAGTATAAAGCATTATGCTGCTTGGTAAATTGCTTTAGACCTTTAGGTACGTGTGGATTCAAATATGATTTTTTGACTTGTTCTAGCCTGATGCTTTTTATTAAATCAAGGATATTCATATTGAAGTTCGTTCTGCAAGCTTGACCAAGCGAATCCTTTTCAGAATTTAGGTATTTGCTGATTTGCCCCACTGTCAATGGTGGCAAGCCTTCCCTGTCTTCATGCAATAACTTCACTAGGTCTTCAATCAGTTCAGTGGTTTCTGATCTCTCAGTTAACTGGTTTTGCTTTTCACAAGGTTCTTCTAGTGTTGCTATTGCTAAATCATAAAAATCATCGGATCTTCTCACTCCCTTTGTAAAATGCGTTTGGAATAGCATTTTAAGTTGTTTGCTCGCATTGCTGTTTGAGTCAATCCCGATACATTCTTCAAGCCGAGCATAGGCATTGTAAGCATTCATGTTGTCTATCTTTTCTTTCATCTTTTCCCACTTCAGGCTCATGCAGCACAGCAGAGTATTGGCTCCAACAATATCCCATATATTCCCACCTGTTTTGTTGATGCGATTGAAGCCAGCAATGCTTAAATCTTTCATTTTATGGCCACTTATAATTGTATTGCTCCCGAGGCTTTCCCCTTGGTTATTTATCCAGCAAAATGCAACAGAGTTTTGATTTGCCTCTTCTTCGTAGAGTAATGTTTGATTTGACTTGAAAATTTCAAGATGCACATTGTTGATTGGTGCGCAGATTGAACTCGTTAGCAGCTCACCTTTGCTGAGCTGCGTGATATTGCATGAAAAATTTGACTTGGAATAGTATTCATTGTAGTGATTCTTGCAATATGACTCCATTCCAAGTAAATCGCTGAAGATATATTCTTTTGCTTTTCTTGCTTTCATCTTTGCTGTCCCCTAAAGAGTTGGTTGAGCATTTCTATAGGTTTTTATATATTAGCCTCTTTTTTGACTGTTTTCAGTTGCGTGAACTTCTTTGACTGTTGCGCTTTCCGGCCAGGCGAGCTCCCGAATGCTCCATGTTGCGTTATGTTGTGTTGCTGGGGATCCAGCCATGCCCTGTGCAATGACGCAAGTGTGCATTGACGCTCCTCTTATTTTCTAAATTGCGTCCTTCTTAGGTGCGTTGATGATTCACTATTAAAAACAGTACTTCTATTTGGGCTCCCATTTCTGACTGGTTCGGTGTATGAATGACCTAGAGGTGCAAATGCCATGTCTAAAGAACAGTTGCATGCATTTATTGACAGGGCACGCGCTGATGAAAACTTTCGTTCTCAGCTTGCCACGCTAGATCCTCAGCAAATCATCGACTTTGCTGCTCAAAATGGCTTTGATTTTTCGGATGAAATCAAAGGGAGATTTATTAATCGGTGGAAAGGTGTTTATTTTTGCCCACAGGCCATTGAGGTTGGCCAACTGTGTCCGGGATTGGTGCCAGAAGGTTATAAAAATCTGATTCACTATGCGCAAACCACCTGTAGTTCTTCCACTCTCAAGGAAGAGGAGAATGATTTTCGATCAGGTCAGCGATATTAGTGGTTTTGTGTAGAAAATAATTTTAGGATTGCAAGTGGGATTGCTCGAGCTGCAGAGCAGTCTGTTGATTCGAGCATCACAGGTGGTGCCATTCCGTCACGCCTTGCTTGATCCCATCGTGACGAGCATAAACACCAATGATCACCAGGTTTGAGTCCTGGAAAATCGAGGAATGGGATCGGATCAATGAGATTATTGCCCTGAGAATACGTGTAGGAAAGAAAGTTTTCAGTCATGATGCAACACACTGAATGGTTGCCTAAGTCTGAGGGGTCTGTTCTGCAGTAACCATCCAAGTACCACCCCGTTATTGGCTTGCAGCCACATTCGAGCAATGGTTCTCCGAATACATTTAATAGCATCTCTCAGTCGCTTAAGGCCCTGTACCTAAGGCTCATATGATCCCTTGAATTGTAAATTTAGGCCCTTAAGTTGTTCAATCAGCACTAATGCTCACAGTGGCTTGTTGCACTGCTGTTGTGTTTTGCTGCACTTGCATTCTTTCTTTCCTGGACTGTTTCATGGCTCTGTCTGAACGTCCTGATGCTTTTCGTTGGATTGACCATGCTGTTCGCTGCAGTTTTGGTTGGTTGCTAACGACATGATTGGCTTGTTTTTCTGCCGCTTCATCGCATGCCCAGCTCTTGCCTCGGGATCAATGCTTTTATTCATATGATCTTCTTCCTGTGGTCTAGATGTTCGTGGTGATCATGTCTATGAATTTCGTCTTGATTGTTTGGTGTTTCTAAGTTTTTCTTTCCCACTCCCCCTTTGGAAATGGTGGTATTGCTTGAGATGCCTATTTTTACTCTCGTTAGTTGCGGCAGCAGCTCAAGGCAATGGAGCGGTAATTGAAGTAATCGTTGTTGATGATGAAATCAACATCGCCTGAAACGAATTCCTCAGACTGAATGCCGAACAAACGGAATTGGAAGCTTTCCTGTGGAGCGATCACTTTGTTGATCGTGTATGAAATTGTGTTGTCGATTGGGGTGAAGCTGCCGCGTGCTCCATCGGCTGTCTGTAGCTGTAGGGCGTTGTGCAGGCGTTGATCGACATCGAGATCATTGAAGGTTTTGGGTTCAGCTGAGAAATTGCTGACTTCTGCGATCAACTCCAGTTGGCGGCTGCCTCGCTCTTCGATGGATGCTTTGAAGCTCATCTCACGTGTGGGGTCGCTGCACGCTGTTAGCACGACCGCTAGTGCGCTGGCACCAACTGCCAGGCGACCTGGAGCAAAGACCATTATGTTTCCTCCAGCACTCCGAAAGTGTGGTTTGATCTAAGCATCCTAATCATTGGTTTTCAGTAAGGATCGGATTTGCTGTTGTGATTTGCATTTGTTTGTATGGAGTCGCTTGGGCTCTTGGTTTTGCTTGGGCTCTCATTTCCGGCTTGGGCTCACTTCAAGGCTTAATTCATCTCGTGGTTGGCTTTGCTTTTTTGGGACTTTCCGGTATTGGCGATCTTCGTGATGTGGATGGTTGGCTCCCTTTTTCTTCTCTATCCTTCGCATAGATCATTTCACAGCATTGCTGGCGAGTAATGGCGTTTCAACTTCAGGATTTCTTTGCTCCGTGGTTGAACAGCACGCCAGAGCGGCGTGCACTCTTCCTTTCGGATCCTCGCCGTGCCATGGAAGAAATCGTGGGTGTGCCGGAAGACATTCCAGTGCGCGTTGAGCACTTGAGCGGACAGGTTTGGTTCCAGGCTTCGATTCCCAAGCTTCCGATGGAGGGTGAGGGGTCATTGTTGGCCATGCGCCAGAGCAATGAACGAATCAATCGCTGTCCTGTACTCAGGGTGTCAGGCCGTGAATTTATCAAGAATCATGTTCAGATCCTCGCTGAGTATGGGATCAAAGTGCCTGAAGATGTGATTGTTCGGATTGATGATCGACCGGATGGATATCTTCATTTTCGAGTGCGTCTTGACACCCTTTATCAGGCTTGAGTCTTTCTTAGGAATGAAAGAGTAGAACCAGTCCCTGGGTGACCTGATGGAATTCTCTCTCTTCCCTGCTTAGATCTAGGCCCACTTCCAATCCTTCTTTCAGGGCATGATCAAAAGGTGGGGTTGAAGGCGTGCTGCCATTGCTCCAAAGAGCTGCAATTCCTACTGGTGTGGCATGCCAACTAAAACAATCGGTCGTTCCGATTGCTGGTTCGCTGAGGGAATCCTCCAGCAATGCGTTGATCGGCAGTGGTTTGGTCGCCATGTCCCATAGCTTCGGGATTCGCTCTTGCCTGTGCAATCAGCTGAGAGACTTCGTGATGTAGATGTTTGCGGTGGCATGACCGTCCAGCCCTCCATGGACTTGCCGCAGCGCATTGCTTTGGTACATGAGTGGTTCACCCCCCGTTCTGTTGGTGGTGCAGAGCAGGTTGTCGAAGCGATCGATCGCTTGCTCATTGCCCAAGGCCGAAGGCCTGACCTGGCGGCACTCGTTGATGGAGAAAGCAACCTTTCCCACAGTCCATGGAGTGGTCGCCGCATCCTGACCAGTCCCATTCAACATTTGCCCTGGGGAGTGAGTCATGTGCAGCAATACCTGCCTCTGCTCCCCTTGGCGATTGAGCAGATCGATCTCACTGACTACCCCCTGGTGATCAGCAGCAGCCACCTCGTCGCCAAAGGGGTGCTCACCTCCCCGGATCAGTTGCACGTCAGTTATGTCCACACCCCAGTCCGTTACGCCTGGGATCAGATGCATGCCTACCTGCGTCGTTCCGCCCTGGCGCGTCGTGGCCTCGGCCCGCTGATCCGCTGGCAATTGCATGCCTTGCGCCAATGGGACCAGCTCAGTGCGGCCAGGGTGGATGTTCTTGTTGCTAACTCTCGATTCACGGCAAGACGGATCCGTCAGTTCTGGCGCCGTGAGGCTCAGGTGCTTCATCCGCCTGTGCAGGTCGATCGTTTCCGTTGGGATCAGCCCCGGGATGAGGTTTACCTCTGCGTTTGCCGTCTTGTCCCCTACAAGCGTGTGGATGTGGTTGTCGAGGCTTTCAATCGGATGCGCCTTCCGCTTCTGGTGGTGGGCGACGGTCCTGAACGCAGTCGACTGGAACGTTGTGCCGGCCCCACAGTGCAGATCCTTGGTCGCCAGAGTCCAGCGCAGGTCGAGGCTCTGATGGCGCGCTGTCGGGCTTTTGTGTATGCAGGTCTTGAGGATTTCGGCATCGCTCCTGTTGAGGCGATGGCTTCTGGTGCGCCGGTGATTGGTCTGGCGCGTGGCGGGCTGCTCGATAGTGTGCGTTGTGCCGCTGCAGGTGTGAAGCAGCCAACTGGGGTGCTTTTCCCACACCAGACTGCTGAGTCTGTTGTTGACGCCGTTGAGTGGTTTGAGCAGGCCAGGCTTTGGCGTGAACTGGTGCCTGAGCAGATGCGGCAATGGGCGGAACGGTTCAGACCGGAGGCATTCGCATCGCGTTTTGAGACGTTGTTAAGACGGGCCTGGGAAGATCACTCCCAGGCCTATGCCGTTGCCGCGAGTGACCCTGCAGCGCTGCTGGGTTTGAGCGACTGCGATTGAGTAGGGTGAGACGCATGGGAGACAGGATGGCCAATGCCCCGCGTCGCATTGTGTTTCCTGGCCGTGGTGCGTCCCTGAAGCGAAGGGCCAGCCGTCGTCATCTCGCTCTGCTTGCAGCACCTCCTTCGACCCTCACTGCCAGGGCTCTCGTCCGTCGCCAGAGCACCACAGGTCGCAGCCTCAAGCGCACCGGTGACGTGCTGTTCGCTCTGAGCATGCTCATTCTTGGCTCGCCGCTCTTTCTTGCCCTGGCCTTGCTCGTGAAGGTGAGTTCACCAGGTCCGGTCTTCTATGTGCAGCGCCGGGTGGGCCGTGGTTATCGCCATTTCGGATGCATCAAGTTCCGAACCATGCGTTCGGATGCCGATCGCGTGCTCGCCAGCGTGCTGGCTGAATCAGCCGAGATGCGGGCTGAATTTGAAAGGGATTTCAAGCTGCGCCAAGATCCTCGGATCACCAGGATCGGTCGTTTCTTACGCCGTTCGAGCTTGGATGAACTGCCCCAGTTCCTCAATGTGCTTCTGGGTGAGATGAGTGTGGTCGGTCCACGTCCCATCGTCGACAAGGAGATCGAGCGTTATGGCCCTTACATGCAGGAAGTGTTGGCTGTTCGGCCTGGTCTCACAGGGCTGTGGCAGGTGAGCGGGCGCAATAACCTCAGCTATGCCAAGCGGGTGCGCCTCGATGTGGCCTATGCCCGCGGCCGCTCTTTCCTGCTCGATTTCGCCATCATCCTCCGGACCTTCGGGGTGCTTCTGTTGCCAATGGATCGCGGTGCCTATTGAGGCCACAGTCCAGCGCTTAACAGGCCAATGCCAAGGGGAACCAGCAGCCATAACCCTTCCAGCCGCATGCTGAAGTTCAGGATTCGTCGTACCCCAGCAGCATCGGCATCGGGGAAGCCTTCTGCCAGCAAGGGTTTGTTCACCCAGTGGTCTTGGTAACGGTTGCGTCCACCAAGGCACAGTCCGGCGCAGTGGGCGTAGATCGCTTCGGCCCTGCCTGCATTGGGAGATGGGTCTGGCTTCCCGTCCCGTTCGGCGGCGGTCACGAGGTCCCACCATTGCCTCCAGGAGCGTGTGGTGAGGGGCAGGCTCAGCATCACAAGCCGGCACGGTACCCACACCATCAGGTCGTCCAGGCGGGCGCCGGCACTTCCTAGCCAGCGCAGACGTTCTCGGCGGTATCCCAGCATGGAATCCAGGGTGCTGGCGGCCTTGAAGGCCCAGGCCAGGGCCAAAGGACCTGGCCACGCATCGTTGATGAGCCAGACCATCAATCCCATCACCATCCAGAACAACGGTGCAAACAGACCGTCGACGGCATTTTCGGCTGCTGTTTCGGCTGCCGCACGCAGCATTTCGTTGGCTTCCAGCTTGCTGGTGTCTCGGCCCACGATCCATTGGAGGCGAGTACGGGCTTTGGCGAGGTCATCGTGCTCGAGGGCAGTGAGGACCGCCAGAACGGCTTGCTCCAGGCTGCGCCCGGCGAGGGCACTGGCCAGTCCGATCACCGTTAGCGTCATCGCCGAGATGGCCACCCAATCGAGATGGCCGAGCCAACGACCCAAGCTCAGTTGTTCCAGGAGCCAACCGCTAAGCCCGCTCACACCCACCATTGACACGGTGATCACCAGGCCGGAGAGTTTTAGCTGCTTCGGGTTGTCTCCGGCCCAGGCTTCCGCTCGCTGGCGCATCTGGGAGATCCACCAACCCATGACCATCACGGGATGGGGCCATCCGAGCGGATCGCCGATGCAGCGATCGATCAGAGCTGCCACCAGGATGGCTTCGGCTGCCAAGGCAGCTGAGGACAGCATCATGGCTGCAGCGATGCCGTTGCTCGCGCCTGGGTTATGGCTAGCAGGATGAAGCCCGCTGCGACGAGAGGCAGGGCCACATCCAGAGACATCAGCTGGCAGATCAAGCCGAGGCCGATACTGCCGACCAGACCGCCCACGGCACCGGAGCGCACCAGCACCTGCCAGCGCAGGGGGGCATCCCCAAGTGGTGTGAGCTGATCGACGAGGGCGGCATCACTTGCAGCGGCCATGGCCCCAATCGGGATGAACAGCATCACAGCCAACCAGGCCGGCACACTCCACTGGCTCAAGACAAGCAGTGCACAGATCAGTAGATAGCGCAGAGACCGGTGCATGCTTGGCGTCCAGCGGACGAGAGCACGACCCAGTCCATAGGCCGCCAGCACCATGGCGAAATCGAAGCATTTGCCTCCATCCACCTCACGCACCCAGAGAGCCAGAAGGGCAAACAGACCACCCATCACCATGCCTTGCAGTGCGCAGGAGCGGCTCCAGGGCAGCGTGATTGCAGCCGTACCGGTGCCTGGTGATGGTCTGTCAGAGGTGTCTCTTCGTGCGGCCACAACGGCCAGAGGTAGCAGCAGGATCAGAGCTGGGAGGAACTGGCGGAGCGCAGGAAACAGCATCGCTGCGAGCAGATTGCCGATCAGGGCACCGATCTCCTGACCACTGCGCAACCGTTGCATCGAGCCTCCGGCGTGGCTGATCAAGTGCCGCTGCAGCGGCAGGATCGAGATTTCTTGGCCAAGAGCAAACAGCAGCACTGCTAGATAGCTGCCCAGCAGCAGGAGGGAGGGCTGGCTGGCCATGGGCTTCATGGCCAGGCTGATCCCGATCAAGGCCAACACCGCCAGAAGCTGAAGGCCATAACCGCGGGAATGACGCTTGAGCTGCAGCAGCAGAGGCAGGGCCCCCAGGGCAGGTAGCAGGCTGTTGAGGAGAGGAGAGGCGGTCAGTCCGCTCACCATCCAGACCGTTGCCGCCAGTGTGAGATTGACTCCGGCCTGGGCTGAGGCCTGGAGCAACATGGGCGTTGGACGCAATCGATCTGCCATCGCCGCAGGGAGTGTGGGGTGATTGCTTGCTCTTTCACCTTGCCTGTTCTCGAGCCCCGGTGCATCGGATGCAAAAGCTCGAATCGGGCGCGCGCTGCCTCGACAGATCCAGGGGTGGGGCCTCAGGCTCCACCCCTGGAGAGATCACTCGTTCAATCAGTCTGCTTTGAGCCAGCTGAACATTGAACGCAGGCCTTTGCCCACCTTCTCGATCGGATGTTGGGCATCGCGATCCCGGATCTTCTTCATCTCAGGCTTGCCAGCCGCGCACTCTGCAACGAAGTTGCGAGCAAAGGTGCCGTTCTGGATATCGGCCAGAACGCGCTTCATCTCCTCTTTGGTGTCGGCCGTGATCAGACGAGGGCCACTGACGTAGTCACCGTATTCAGCGGTGTTGGAGATGGAGTCGCGCATGGCGGTGAGGCCACCCTTCACCATCAGGTCCACGATCAGCTTCACTTCGTGCATGCACTCGAAGTAGGCCAGCTCGGGCTGATAACCGGCTTCCACCAGGGTCTCGAAGCCGGCCTTCACCAGTTCGGAGAGACCTCCGCAGAGCACGGCCTGCTCGCCGAACAGGTCGGTCTCGGTTTCTTCCTTAAAGTTGGTTTCCAGGATGCCAGCACGGGTGCCGCCGATCCCCTTGGCGTAGGCCATGGCAAGACCACGGGCATTGCCGGAGGCGTCCTGCTCGATCGCAAACAGGGCGGGCACACCCTGGCCATTCTGGTATTCCCAACGCACTGTGTGACCGGGGCCCTTGGGGGCGATCATCACCACATCGACATCTGCAGGAGGCTTGATCAGCTCGAAGCGGATGTTGAAGCCGTGGGCAAAGCTCAGCACCTTGCCGGCGCTCAGATGTGGGGCGATCTCTTTGTCGTAGACGTCCTTCTGGAATTCATCGGGCAGCAGCACCATGATCCAGTCGGCCTTGGCGCAGGCATCGGCCACGCTCAACACCTCGAGGCCATCAGCCTTGGCCTTGTCGGCTGAGCGGCTGCCTTCGTAGAGGCCCACCACGACGTTGACGCCGCTGTCTTTCAGGTTCAGGGCGTGGGCATGGCCCTGGGAGCCATAGCCGATGATCGCCACGGTCTTGCCGTTGAGCAGACCGAGATCGGCGTCGGAGTCGTAGAAGAGCTGGGCCATCCGGGCTGGATCGTTGAGCGGAGTAACGCTCGAGCTTACGCAAGCGGCGGCGTTCGCCTCAGCCTCAACCGTTCATCACTGCGGTCTTGATTGTGATGAGTGCTTTCACCAGGTTTTTTTCTCTGGCCAAGGCTGTGGACCGCTTGGTCCAATCCCCAGCCAATGATGCCTCGGTCGACGCCTGTCAGTGGGTGGGAATCAGGCGTCGTTGGGATGGGCGATGACGCGATCGATCAGGCCGTAGTTTTTCGCTTCTTCCGCGCTGAGGAAGTAGTCGCGATCGGTGTCCTTTTCGATCTTCTCGAAGCTCTGGCCTGTCATGTCGGCCATCGAGCGGTTCAGCATTTCTTTCATTCGAAGGATTTCGCGGGCTTCGATCTCGATATCGCTTGCCTGGCGCTGCGCTGTTCCTCCCAGGGGTTGGTGGATCATGATCCGGCTATGGGGCAATGCCAGGCGTTTGCCTTTGGTGCCTGCACCCAGCAGGAATGCGCCCATGGAGGCCGCGAGGCCAACGCAGATCGTTACCACGTCACTTTTGACGTATTGCATGGTGTCGTAAATCGCCAGGCCGGCGGTCACCGATCCGCCTGGAGAGTTGATGTAGAGATAGATCGGCTTGCTGCTGTCTTCGGAGTCGAGGTAGAGCATCTGGGCAACCAGGCTGTTGGCGATGCCGTCATTCACCTCCTGGCCAAGGAAGAGGATGCGTTCGACGCCGAGGCGGGTGTAGATGTCGACCCAGCGCTCCATCTGGCTGCCGGGCAGGCGGTAGGGGACGCTGGGGGTACCGATCGGCATGGGTCCGTTGGGTGGGTTGAAAGGAAGCGGAAGAGGTTGAGGCTGCTGAGGGGTGGGCTGCGGGTCAGACCGTTGGGCTAGGCAACTCCTTGCGGCTGCTGAGCACACGATCGATCAGGCCGAATTCAACGGCTTGTTCGGGAGTGAGATAGCTCATCCGATCGGAATCCTGGGCCAGCTGTTCAATGCTTCGCCCCGTGTTGTTCGACAGGATTTCCAGCATCGAACGCTTGTTCTGAAGCACTTCCTTGGCACGGATCTGGATGTCTGTGGCCTGGCCGCGCGCACCGCTCCTGGGCTGGTGCAGCACGATCGAGGAATGGGGCAGCGCAGCCCGTTGGCCTTTGGTGCCGGCAGAGAGGATCACCGCGGCGGTGCCCATGGCTTGGCCAATGCAGATGGTATGCACCGGGGGCTTGACGTAGCGGAGGGTGTCGCAGATGGCGAAGGCTTCGGTTTCAAAGCCGATCGCGTCGCCGGAGTACCAGCTGGTGCCCGTGGAGTTGATATAGAAGTAAATCGGCTTCTCGGGGTTGTCGAACTCGAGATAGAGAAGCTGGGCGATGATCAGTTCGGTGACATCCAGTCCGAGCTGACGCTTGGTGTTGTCATCAGAGAACAGTGGCAGACCGAGGTAGACGATCCGTTCCTTGAGCATCAGCGACGGCAAGTCCGGAGGTGGCGTCCGCAACACCGTGGAGTCTCCGTAGTAAGGAGCTGAGGTGGTCATTCGTGGCGCGTCCCCTGGCGTGGTGGGAGCCTAGCGGGGGCCTGCGGTGTCGCGCTCGTTCGGATTGTTCGGTTTGGACGATTTGCCCTTTCCGCTGCGGGAGGGTTTGCCCGATTTTGCTGTTTTCGCCGATGTGCCCTCATCCAGACGGGCAAAAACCATGCGGCCGGTCGGGGTTTGCAGAGCTCCAGTGACCACCACGGGGTGGCGGCTGCCAATCAGTGCTCGAGCATCGTCGACAACCACCATCGTGCCGTCTTCCAAATAGCCCACCCCTTGGCTTTCTTCTTTGCCTTCGCGCACGATTTTGAGCTTCAGTTCATCGCCGGGCTGCACCTCCGGTCGCAGAGCGATCACCAGTTCGCTCAGGTTCATCACCTTCAAGTCCTTCACCTGGGCCACCTGGGACAGGTTGAAGTCCGCTGTCACCAGAGTGCCGCCCGTGTCTTCGGTGAGCTGGAGCAACCGGTCGTCGGTGCCAGCACCGTCGTAACGGGTGGTGTTGATCACCAGCCGTCTGCCGTAGCTCTCGCGCAATTCTGTGAGCAGCTTGAGACCGCGGCGTCCCTTGGCCCGTTTTTCCAGGTTCGTGGAGTCGGCCAGCTTCTGCATTTCATCGATCACGGTCTCGGCCACAATCACCTGCCCTTCCAGTAGGCCACAGGCGAGCATGCCGCGGATGCGGCCGTCGATGATCACGCTCGTGTCGAGAATTTTGGCGGTTGCCGGCGTGAGGACGCCGTCGGCCACCAGGAGTGCTTCGGTGGAGGTGGGATTGAACAACCGCAGCAGGGTGCGGCCATGCACCTCGGCAAGGTTGTACCCCAGAACCCCAAAGAAAACGTTGCTGATCACAGCCACCAAAGGCTTCACAAGGGCGGAGCTGCCCGCTAAGGGCAGCAAGAGCACTGGTGCCAGCAGCAGGTTGGCCACAAGTAGCCCAAGGATCAGGCCAACGGCACGACTCACCAGCAGGTCGGTGGGCATCGTGCGCACTTGGCGCATGAGCTGTAGCCGCAAGCGACGGAACACCAGCCCGGCGACAAGACCGATCACGGCACCACCAGAGGTGAGGCCCCATCGCACCAGCTCCACATCGGTGCCCGCAGCCAAGAGCTCCTGCGGCAGCAGATGAACTCCCATCCATCCGGTAGCCGCACCGGAGATCACGAACAGAATCAGGATGAGCAGTTCAACCATGGTTCGGTTAGTGGCGGCTCAGTCCATCTGCAGGCAGCATGCACCATCTTCCGACGGATGGCCTGGGCAGATGTCCGCACCGCGCACCGCTTATGTGCATATCCCCTTCTGCCATCGGCGCTGTTTCTATTGCGATTTCGCTGTCGTGCCCCTGGGGGATAAGGCCGGAGGGGGAGGAGGTCCCGGCAGTGCCTCAATCGATTCTTACCTGGAACAGTTGCATGCTGAGATCGCCCTTTCCCCAAAAGGCCCTCCGCTGGCCACCGTTTATATCGGCGGGGGAACTCCGTCGCTTCTGACGCCTGAGCAGATCCATGCCTTGCTCAACCGGTTGTGTCGGCAGTTTGGCGTTCAGGCCGGAGCGGAGATCACCCTGGAGATGGATCCAGCCAGCTTTGATCAGCATGATCTTCAGGCCTTGATCGCTGCCGGCATCAATCGGGTCAGTCTCGGTGGCCAAAGTTTCGATGATGGTGTGCTCGAGACCCTCGGCCGTCGTCACCGCTCCGATGCCTTGATGCAGTGCTGTCGCTGGCTGGCGCAGGCTTGTCACGAAGGAGAGCTGCGCAGCTGGAGTCTGGATTTGATCCGTAACCTGCCGAACCAAACCCTCGAGGGGTGGTGCGAACAACTTGAGCAGGCCCTGGCGGTTGCGGCTCCCCACTTGTCGATTTACGACCTGCAGGTCGAGCCAGGCACGGTGTTTGCCTGGCGGCAACAACGCGGTGAGCTGCCACTGCCCGATGACGATTTGGCGGCTGATCTGATGGCCAGCACCAGTCAGCGGCTCCGCCGTGCTGGCTTCTGTCGCTACGAAATCTCGAACTACGCCAGGCCTGGCCATGCTTCCCGTCACAACCGCGTCTACTGGAGCGGTGCGGGTTGGTGGGGGTTTGGTCTCGGTGCCACGAGTGCCCCCTGGGGAGAGCGGCTTGCTCGCCCCAGGACTCGGGAGGCTTACGGCTTGTGGCTGACGGATCAGCATCAAGCGGTGCATCCCTCCCTGCATCGGCAGTCAGCCGCAGCACTGCCCCTGGATGACCGTCTGCTGGTGGGTCTCCGTCGTCATGAGGGGGTTCACCTGCTCGATCAGGCCCGAGCCTGTGGCTGGGATGAGCGCAGTTGCAATCGCTATCTCCCGGCTCTCGAGCGTCGTTGGACCAAGGCCCTGCAGCAGCGATTGCTGCTGCAGGAGGGGGGGCGTTGGCGTCTGAGCGACCCCGAGGGGATGGCCCTCAGCAACCAGGTGCTTGTGGAGCTGATGTGCTGGTGGGAGTCGCTGCCTGCTGACGTTGTTCGCTCACCCAGCCCCTGAGAGCCTCTAAGCACAGCTGTCGGCCTGGGATCAGGGCCGGGCTGAACGGGGGCTGCTTGGCGGTGAGGCCCAGAAGATCAGCTGTGACCCGAACCTGGCCATCACAGCCGTCCCCGGCTCCGATGCCGATCACGGCAATGGAAAGCAGTTGTTGCAGTTCAGAGGCAAGGTTTGTAGGGATGTGCTCCAAGACCAAGGAGCAGCAGCCAGCCGCTTCCAGGGCAAGGGCCTGTCGTTTGAGTTTGTCTTGGCTGTTGGGGTCCTGGGCCTGGCGGCGGTAGCCGAGACGATGCACGGCCTGTGGAGTGAGGCCTAGATGCCCCATCACTGGAATGCCCATTCGCACGAGCCGGTCGATCACGGTGAGCACCTCTGGCTCTGCTCCTTCCAGCTTCACGGCCGCGGCTCCTGACTGTTTCAGCAACGTGCCAGCGGCCGCCACGGCTCGATCGGCACCGCACTGGTAGCTGAGGAACGGGAGATCGACGACCACCAGCGGCTGTTCACTGATTGGGCCCATCAAGCCGCGGCACACCGCTTGGCTATGCAGCAACATCTGCTCCAGGGTCACTGGAAGGGTGGTGGCATGGCCTAAAACGACCATGGCAAGCGAATCTCCCACCAGCACCACATCGGCTCCAGCTTCTTGCACTAGAGACGCGGAGAGGCTGTCCCAGGCGGTGAGCACGGTGATCGCACGACCGGACTGCTTGAAGCGGCTGAGATCACCAGGGCGCATCCGCCTCTCCAGGCCTGCGGAGGTCCATTGCTAGCATTACGAGGACTCGGACCCATGCGGTCCAGACGCCCAAACCTGGTCAGGACCGGAAGGGAGCAGCCACACGGGATGCTCTGGGCAGGCGTGGACTCCGGGTCACCATTTTTCTGGACCCAGTGGTTTCATCAGTGCATCAAAAAAGCCCTGTGATCGACAGGGCCTTCTTGATGATTGATCAGAAGAAGGATCAGCCTTCGCCTGAATCGGAACGCATCTGACGCTGACGCAGAAATTCGGGAATGCGGGCACCGGATTCTGTTGGGTCTGGTGCGGCGAACGACATGGCGCTTGGCCGACTTTTGGCGCGCTCATTGCGATAGGGCTGGCCGTTTTCGAAGCCTGTCGCGATCACGGTGACGTGGATTTCGCCCTCGAGACGTTCATCAACCACCGCTCCGACAATGATGTTGGCCTCGGGGTCCACGACGTCGTAAATCACTTCGGACGCAGACGTCATGTCCTCGAGGGTCATGTCTCTGCCGCCGCTGATATTGATCACACAGCCCTTGGCCCCATCGATTTGGGCCGCCTCGAGCAGGGGGCTGTTGATCGCGCTTTGGGCCGCTTCGATGGCGCGGGAACGGCCGGATCCCACACCGATGCCGAGCAGAGCCGTGCCGGCTTCTGTCATCACCGAGCGCACATCGGCGAAGTCCACATTCACAAGGCCGGGGCAGGTAATGATGTCGCTGATGCCCTTCACGCCCATGCGCAACACATCATCGGCGCTGCGGAAGGCTTCCTGAAGCGGAGCACTGCCGATGGCGTCACGCAGTCGATCGTTGGGGATCACAATCAAGGTGTCGACATGCTCAGCCAGCCTGGCAATGCCCTCATCGGCCTGACGCATGCGTCGGCGACCCTCAAAGCTGAAGGGTTTGGTGACGATGCCTACGGTGAGAGCTCCGCTTTCCTTGGCCACTTCTGCGACCACTGGTGCGGCACCGGTCCCGGTGCCGCCGCCCATCCCGGCGGCGATGAACACCAGATCGGTTCCCTGTAGAGCTTGCTGAAGGTCAGCACGTGATTCCTCAGCGGCTTTCTGGCCGATGCTGGGATTGCCACCGGCGCCAAGACCGCGGGTGAGGGTCTGACCGAGTTGCACGCGGTTTTGCGAGGCCGATTGAAGTAACGCTTGGGCGTCGGTGTTGAGAACGCTGTATCCGACTCCTTCTAGATCGCTTTGGATCATTCGGTTTACAGCGTTGCTGCCACCCCCTCCGACCCCGATCACCTCGATACGCGCCGATTGACTGGGAAGGATGCCACTGGTCTCAGGACCCTCTGATTGGTGGTGGGGCATCATCTCCATCGTTGAGGCTTGGCCGTTGAGCTGTGGATGCATTATGTCGTTGCGGACGGCATCCGCCTTTAAATCTGGTCAGCCTTGTGGATTCGAGCTAAATCCGCAACACAGCGTCAGGGTTCGCTTGTTTTTGCCTTGGCGGGCTTCGCTTGGGCAGGTAGCTGCAGTTCTGGTTGACGAGGGTCACTCAAGTCGATGCTGCTCCCGGCCTGACGGCGGAGCTCCGGCGGCAGGCTGCGGCTCAGCTGGCTCAGCGTGATCAACTGCTGCTCGAGGAGGCGAGGATCGTTGCCCAGTTGCACCAGGCCAAGGGCGGCTGTGCGCAGGCTGAGGGAGCCGTCTGCTCCGATCTCGATGCTCTCAAGGGGGCTGCCGAGCTGATCCCTCTGTTCCAGTAATCGGGCCACCGAGCCCCGTTGCGCCGGTGTCCAGCCCCTCACTTCAATCGTGGTTTCGGGCTCTTCGCCGTGGTCTGACGCGGTGCGTGCCATCCACTGTCCACGCCGATCGACCATGCCGCGGAGCAGGCCTTTCTCGCCTTGACGGGTGGCTGCTGCCAGCGGACGACGATCCTCGAGTTCAACCGTCAACCCAGGTGGCAGCAGCCGTCGTTCCACCGCAACGGCCTGGACCGGCAGTTTCTTGAGTAGCTCAGCCTCCACCTCACCAGGACGCAGGCTCAGCAGAGGCAGGGGAAAGCTGAGAGCCGCCGCTTCGATCACTGCGTCACGGCCCAGGCGCTGGCTGCCGCTCACCTGCACTTGGTCTTGATGACGGAGGGTCCAGCCATGGGTGAGCAGGACCCAGCCCAACCCGGTGGCTGCTGAAGCCAGGAACGTGAGCCGCCAGCATTGAATCCATCGTTCTCGCCTGCGCTCCTGACGCAGCCTGCGGCGCCTCTCAACGCCAGGAGGCAGGGGGGAGTTGGAGGAGCTATCGCCGCTCACAGATCGCAGCGAGCAGTGCTCATCAACTGGTCAATCCAACGACGGGCTCGATCGGCATCGGAGAAGGGAACATCCATCTGGGCTCCACCGCCGATCAGTCTCAGCCGACAGCGTCCTTGGGATTCATTCGCTAGCGGTGCTTCTCCAGATGCAAGGGCCATTAGTTCGACGACCTCAAGGCTTTTGATCTCGAACCGTCCCTGCTGTTCAAATTTGCCTGCGGAAAAGCGGCTCCAGGTGAGTTGGCCATCCTTCACGCAGGCCGCACAGCACCCATCCAGTTTTGCTAATTCAGATCCTTCTGACCAGGCCAAGAAGAGGTTCTGACGCCGCCGTTCCAGCCATCCCAGAGATGCCAGCAAAACAAATACCAGCAGGAGTGGGAACCAGAGCAGACCGTGAAGCATGAATCGTGTCGGAGCAAGCCTGCTGTAGGGCCCCTCATTCTCGCGCGCTGTCGACCAACTGTGCCACCAGTTGCTCCAGCTGGATGCCACTGGCTTCCCAGAGCATCGGATACATGCTCAAGGAGGTGAAGCCAGGCAAGGTGTTGATCTCGTTGATCCAGAGGCAGTCGGTGCTGTCGTCGTAGAAGAAATCAACCCGTGCCATGCCCTCAACGCATAACGCCCGACAGGCATCAAGGGCCATCGTCTGCACTTGCTCTTGAAGGGTTGGCTCAATCGGAGCCGGGATCAGGGTGTGGCTCAGCCCATCGCTGTATTTGGTTGTGTAGTCATACCAATCGGCATCGAAACGGATCTCGCCCACAACCGAGGCTTTGAGCTGGCGTTTTCCTAAAACGGCACATTCCAGCTCCCTGGCATTCACGCCTTGCTCGACAACGATGCGGGGATCAAGCTGTGCAGCTTGTTCAAGGCCCTCGAGGAGTTGGTCACGGTCTCTTGCCTTGCTGATGCCAACGGAGGAGCCAAGATTCGCCGGTTTGACGAAGCAGGGGTAGCCGAGTTCCTGTTCGATTCGTTGCACCAAGGCCTGACGGCGATCGTTCTGGTGAAGATCGGAGGCATTCAGACCCACATAGGGCACTTGCTTGAGTCCGGCGGCATCAAAGGCGGCCTTCATGGCCAGTTTGTCCATCGCCACGGCAGAGCCGAGGACCCCTGCTCCCACAAATGGTTTCCCCATCAGCGTGAACAATCCCTGCACGGTGCCGTCTTCACCATTGGGTCCATGCAGCACCGGGTACCAGACATCCACAGCATCGGCTCCCCCCGGAAGCTTGTGCAGTCCAGGGGCGGGCAGGGGCGTGGGCAGTTGGTCTGTTTCAGCTGGCAGACCTGTGGCCAGCACGGGACGGGCAATGTCTTCAGGCCACCAGCGGCCATCCCTGTCGATGTAGAAGGCTGTGACGCTGAATCGCTCTTTGTTCTGCCCCTGTTCGAGTGCGGCGATCACCGTGGCGGCAGAACGGATCGACACGGCATGCTCTCCGGACGCACCGCCGAACACAAGGCCGATGCGAACGGGGGGAGTTGTCATCAAGGGCAGGCCGGCGGCCAGGCATGAGCGCCAAAGGTATCAGTGGTTCACCGGGATGCCACTCAGGGAGAACGAGCGCACTGCATCGATCCGCACCGTTACGAGATCACCTGGCTTGAAGCGGTGACCATTGCTCGCCTCGGAACTGAAGAAGGTGAGTCGGTTGGTCCGCGTCCGTCCCATCAGTTGGGACGGATCCTTTGGGTTGATCCCTTCGGCAAGCACTTCTTCGCGGCGGCCTGCATAACGAGCGTTGCGGTCACGGGCGCAACGCTCGACTAGGGCATTAATTTCCCTGAGGCGTTCCACTTTCACCTCTTCCGGAAGCTGGTTGTCCCAGTCGGCTGCTGGCGTATTCGGCCGCGGGGAATAAGCAGCAGTGTTCACCTGGTCGAATCCGATCTCTTCAATTAAGTGGAGGGTGCGGCGAAACTGAACCTCGGTTTCACCAGGGAACGCCACGATGACGTCGGCGCTAAGTGCCGCATCGGGCATGCGCACCTTGATCCGATCGATGATCCGCCGGTAGCGCTCAATCGTGTAGCCCCGGGCCATGGCTCGCAAGACATCGTTATCGCCGCTCTGGAAGGGGATATGGAAGTGCTCGCACAGCTTGGGAAGATCGGCGCAAGCATCAATCAGCCGTTCGGTGAAGTAACGCGGGTGGCTGGTGGCGAAGCGGATGCGTTCGATTCCCCTGACGTCATGAACGTGATGGAGCAGGTCGGTGAGCGTGTGCTGGCGCCGGCCCTCCGCGGTGATGCCAGGTAGATCCCGCCCATAGGCATCAATGTTCTGGCCTAGCAGGGTGATTTCCTTAAAACCCTGCGCTGCAAGGCCTTCCATCTCCAGCTTGATGGCCTCTGGATGCCGGGATTGCTCTTTGCCCCGTACCGAGGGCACCACGCAATACGTACAGCGTTCGTTGCAGCCGTAGATCACATTGACCCAGGCACAGATGTCACTGTCGCGACGGGCGGTGGTGAGATCTTCAAGGATGTGATGCTCTTCGGTGGCGACCACTTGTTGGCCCGTTTCCACCTGGGTGAGCAACGTTTCCAAACGGTTGGCATGCTGCGGACCCATCACCAGGTCGAGTTCGGGTACTCGGCGCAGCAGGGATTCACCTTCCTGCTGGGCGACGCAACCGGCCACGATCAGAGTGAGGTTGGGATTCTCTCGTTTGCGCTGGGCCTGGCGGCCCAAATAGCTGTACACCTTTTGTTCCGCGTTGTCGCGGATTGTGCAGGTGTTGTAGAGCACGAGGTCGGCATCGAGCTCGGCTTGGGCCTCGCTGTAGCCCATGGTTTGCAAGATCCCCGCCATCCGCTCGGAATCCGCCTTGTTCATCTGGCAGCCAAAGGTGGTGATCCAGTAGCTGCCGCGTTCGTGGCGAGATGCAGGCGTTGCTGTGGTGGGTGAAGCGGAAACGACCAAGGCTGTCAGCGGTGTGGGAGACCGGTGATGGAGAGCTCAGATCAGTGTCGGTCACGACGGGTCTGTGTCAGTTTGAGAATCGTTGCGGTAGCGGTATGGGCTGGAGCCTGCGGCGGTTTTCTTTAACCAAGGCGGTGCCCCTGGCCATCAGTCGAGGCACCACCTCTGTTGTGGATCATCTCGAGGTGTCCCTCAGCGCTGAAGGTGTCACCGGCCGGGGCGAGGCCGGTGGACTGGACACGGGCCATCGCAGTTACGGAACGGATGCGATTGAGGCGGAGTTGCAGCAGCTCCTGCCACGTCTTGATGGGCTTGATCCTTTGAATCGGCTCAGGTTCGATGCTCTGCTCGCGGCTCTGTCCCCCCCGGCGCGTTGCGCCATTGATCTGGCGCTGTGGGATTGGAGGGGGCAGCGTTTGGGCGAACCGCTTTGGCGGTTATGGGGTCTGGATGGCTCTCGGCGCGTGGCCACCAGCGTCACCCTCGGGCTTGGCAGTGTGGAGCAGGTGCTTGCCCGGCTTGATCGCTGGTGGGGGCAGCTGCCGGCGAGACGTATCAAGCTCAAGTTGGGCAGTCCGGATGGGCTCGACCATGACCGTCAGCTGCTTGAGGCCGTGGCCCAGGCTCTCAACGGCCATCAGCAACAACAACAGCTGCCGCTTGAGCTGCAGGTGGATGCCAATGGAGGTTGGACGCTGGATCAGGCCAGACGGATGATCCCAGACCTAATGCGGCTGGGGGTGGTCTTGCTGGAGCAGCCGTTGGCCGCGGCGAGTGATGCAGACCGGGATACAGCATCTTTCGCGGCCCTGAAGCCCGATTGCCCTTTGCCCTTGGTGGCGGATGAGAGCTGCTGGACTTTGATCGACCTGCTGCGGTTGGCCCCCCATGTCGATGGGGTCAATCTGAAACTGCTGAAGACAGGTGGTCTGAGTGAGGCGCTTTTGATGGCGCAGCTGGCGCGTCGGCTCGATCTTGATCTGATGGTGGGTTGCTATTCAGATAGCTGTCTGCTGAATGGTGCTGCCGCCCAGTTGTTGCCGCTGATTCGCTGGCCTGATCTGGATAGTCACCTCAATCTTGTTGATGATCCCTTCTGGGGGTTGCCGATGGACGGTGATGAGCAATGGGCTCCTGAGGGGGCTGGGCTAGGGATCGGTTTCCGGGAGGACGGCTGATGCTTCGCCCTGACGATCGGGTCGTGCTGCTTCAGCACGGAGGTCTCGGCTCTCTCACTGGAAAAACCGGTTTAGCGATGCTGCGTCATCGGCATGGCCCGATCGTTGCAGTGATCGATCCTGACTACGCCGGCTCAAATCTTGAAGCGATCACGGGTATTGCTCGGTCTGTGCCTGTCGTGGCCGACCTTGGCGAGGCCATGGCCTTTGGCCCGGAGGTTGCCGTGGTGGGGCTTGCTCCCTCGGGCGGTCAACTGCCGGAGCCATTACGTCGGGATGCTCTGGCGGCGCTGCAGTCTGGTCTTTCTCTGGCAAGTGGTTTGCACACGCGCCTTGGAGATGATCCGGTTTTTAATGCTGCTTGTCAGGACGGACGTTGGATCTGGGATCTTCGTCAGGAGCCTGTCGATCTGACGGTGGCCCAGGCTCGGGCTGCGTCTCTGCCCTGTCAGAGGATCTTGGCTGTGGGCACCGACATGGCAGTGGGCAAGATGAGCGCTTGCCTCGCCGTTCGTGATGCGGCCAAGCGTGAGGGCGTCAGTTGTCGTTTTGTCGGCACCGGTCAGGCCGGCATCCTGATCAGTGGACGGGGTGTGGCCCTTGATGCTGTGCGGGTGGATTACGCCGCCGGTGCGGTTGAGTCAGCTGTGATTGCAGAAGCTGAGGGGCTGACCTCCGACGACATGCTGCTGGTGGAAGGGCAGGGATCTCTCTGCCATCCCGGATCCACCGCCACCCTGCCGCTGCTGCGGGGCAGTCAGCCCACTGGGTTGCTGTTGGTGCATCGGGCTGCACAGGCCACGATTTCTCGCCTACCGCAGGTGCCTTTGCCGCCGCTCTCAGAGCTGGTTCAGCTCTACGAAGCTTTGGCTGCGATCGCACGGCCTGCTGGAGCGAGCCCTGCCGTCAAGGTGCGGGCCGTGGCGCTGAACACTGCGCATCTCGACGATGACGATGCCAACAGGTGGTTAACCGCAACGGAAAATGAATTGAATCTTCCCTGCGTGGATCCGATTCGCCATGGCGCAGAAACACTGCTGAAAGCATTGAGAATCCAGTTTTGACGCAGGATCTCGAATGAAAAGGGCGAGCGAGGGGATTCGAACCCCCGAATAGCGGCGCCACAAGCCGCTGCCTTAACCACTTGGCGACGCCCGCCGCGTCGACCAGAATCTACCAACTCGCCTCCAGTCCCCTGCGTACGGCTTTCTCAAGCTCAGGCCAATGGTTGACCGGTCGGTTGACGCTGGGATTGGCCTTGCTTGGATCGGGCGTTGCTTTGCTGGTGACGAATCCGACCATGGAGGACTATCAGACCCATGCCGGCGAGGAGCTGGTGGAGTTGGCGACAGAAGAGATCTGCGGCCAAAACGGCATGCCCATCTTGATGCAGTTGTGGGTCAAGGATTGTCCGGGGTTGATTGCTAGCCAGCAGTCCAGTCTGGCGGCGCTTTCAGGGCAATTCACCACGCGCCTCAACCTCGGTTTGTTGAGCGTTTTCACCACTGAAGTGGGCGGGCAGAAGTTGCTGCCTGCCTTGCGGCTTCCGCGTTACCAGGTCACCACGGTGGGGGTGGCGGGGCATTTCCTCACGGTGAACTCACGATCGGAGCAGGCTGATCTGAAGTGAGCACTGTTGCTTCGGGCCAGGTGCTGGGCTGGGCCCCCCGTGGGTTGATTGAACTCCAAGACGGACAGGCTCCGCTTCCGCCTGCCGGTGTGGATGGTCTCGTGGCAGTAGCGCTCAGCTGGCGCAATGGTGCCCTCCACGGCATCAGTCCGGTGGAGGGGAACCATCCTGTGCCGCAACGCCTCCTTCTGCCCAGGTTGGTCGAGCCCCACGCCCATCTCGACAAGGCTTTTAGCTGGAGCCAGGCGCCGAACCTAGGCGGTACTTACTCCGGTGCCTTAGAAGCCAATTTGCACGAGCATCACGCACGTACTCAGGTGCAGGTGCGAGAGCGTGCGGAGCGTGCCCTCGCCCTGGCCTTTCGACAGGGCTTGCGCGCGATCCGTAGCCATGTGGACAGTGTTGGCCCAGGTGCTGCTTGCAGCTGGGAGGCCTTGCTGGATGCTCAGCGTTGCTGGCGAGAGCGGATCAGCTTGCAGCTGGTGGCTTTGGGGCCGATTGAGCATTGGTCCACAGCGGATGGACAGGCCCTGGCGCGGCGCGTGTCTGCTGCCGGTGGACTGCTGGGGGGTGTCCTCGTTCCTCCCTGTTCCGGTGGTGCCATTCGTAAGGCATTGGTTCAGTTGCTGCGGCTGGCCGATCAATTGGGCTGTGGAATTGATCTGCACATCGACGAATCCCAGACGGGGCCTGCTGAAGGTCTGATTCAGTTGTTGCGGGCGCTCGATCAGGCTCCCGTCCAGGTGCCGATCACCTGCAGCCATGCCAGCAGCCTGTCTTTACTGCCTGATCGTCGGCTGCAGCGCCTGATCGCACGGATGGCCCATCACCGCCTACAGGTGATCGCGCTGCCAATCACCAATGCCTGGCTGTTGGGGCGTCGTGAGGGGAAGTCTCCGCTTGTGCGTCCACAAGCACCGATTCGGCAGCTGCAGCGCGGCGGTGTGAGGGTGGCTGTGGGGGCAGACAACGTTCAAGATCCTTGGTTCCCAGGCGGCAATTTCGATCCTTTGGCTTTGATGGCGCAGGTGTTGCCGCTAGCCCAGCTGGCGCCGTGGGAAAGGTTGGGCTTGATGCCCTTCACCACGGAAGCGGCTCGGGTGCTTGCATTGTCCTGGGATGGCACGTTGCGAGTGGGAGCCCCTGCGGATCTGCTGATCCTCAAGGCGGCTTCATGGGTTGAGGCTCTGGCGCAGCCGCCCGCGCGTGAATTGGTCGTGGCTGGTGTGCCGCTGCCCTCCTCCGGCAGTGCTCAAATCCTCCACACTGAACGTCCCTAAACGTTTGGATCATGGATTGCTCCTCTCAGGCGCTTCTGGCGGTCCGGGAGGCGTTGACGGTGGTGGAAGAGCTGGAGCTGCTTACCTTGCCGTCGGATCTAGAGCGTTACTCCCGTGATGCTCACGATTATTCGCCGGTTCTGGTGAAGCGTTTCCACGGTTGTCGGGCCCAGCTGGTCGTTCGTCCCCATTCGGTCGCCGCTGTCGCCGCTGTGGCCGGAGCCTGTTTCCAGGCCGGAGTTCCGCTCACTCTGCGCGGATCGGGAACAGGTAATTACGGACAGTGCGTTCCACTCGATGGAGGCGTTGTGATGCTGATGACCGAGCTGCGGGCGCTACGCAGGATCGATCACCACTCCGGTGTGGTGGAAGTGGAGAGCGGTTGTTTACTCAAAGATCTCGACCGTGAACTGGCACCCCATGGTCGTCAACTGAGGCTGATGCCCAGTACGTGGCGCAGTGCCAGCGTCGGCGGGTTCATCGCCGGCGGGTCTGGGGGGATCGGCTCGGTGCGCTGGGGATTCCTGCGCGATCCAGGCCACCTGCTGGGCCTTGAAGTGGTGACGATGGAGGCAGAACCTCGCATCCTCCATCTCAATGCCGCTGATGCTGAGGCGCTGAACCACGCCTATGGCACCAATGGAATTATCACGGCACTGACCCTGACGACAGCTCCGCGGGTGGCTTGGCAGGAGGTGTGCATTGATGTCGACGACTGGGGTGACGCGGTGGCGTTGGCTCTGCGCTGTCAGCAGGCGGCTGTTGATTTGCACCTGTGCACAGTGCTGGATCAGGCGATTGTGGATGCTCTTCCCCCCTGGACTGGTGTGCCGCAGGGGGGGCATCGTCTGCTGATGCTGGTGAGTCCTGATGGGGTGAGCACGTTGCAGTGTCTGGCGCAGGCCTACGGGGCTCGCTTTTGTTGCCTCGGTGAGGAGGAGGCACATCGCGGCAACGGCCTACGGGAGCTGAGTTGGAACCACACCACCCTGCACATGCGTCAGCAGGACCCGAGTTGGACCTATCTGCAGATGTTGCTGCCCCAGCCAGAATCGGTGGCGATGGATGCCTTGTCGGCCCGTTGGGGTGATCACCTGCTCTGGCACCTAGAGGGGGTCCGTCAAGCCGGTACGTCTCGATTGGCGGGTCTGCCTCTGGTGCGTTGGCGTGGAGAGGAGGATCTAGACCGTTTGATCAACGCCTGCCGGGAGCTTGGTGCTGTGGTCTTCAATCCCCATGTCATCACCGTTGAAGACGGCGGCTTGGGGATTGTCGATGGTGATCAGGTGGCGGCCAAAGGTCGCCATGATCCCAGCGGCCTCCTTAACCCAGGCAAGCTCAAGGGATGGGTGGGCTGAGCCGGGGCATCAGCATTCCAAGCTGTCGCGTGTGGCCATTCCAGTGGTGGGGTTCACCCCTTCGGCATCTCGGCAAAGGCGCACCACATCATCGCGATCGAGCAGAGCATCGCTGAAATCAGCTCCTTCAATGCTTGCTCCAGCAAAACTGCTGCCGGAGGCGATCACACCATTGAGCAGGGCATTGGTGAGGTTGGTGCCGGTGAAGTCGGCACGATCCATCAGCACATCGGATAGGTCAGCATCGCTGAAATCGGCATCCGAGAATGAGCCTTGCGTGAAGATCGCCCCGTGTAGATCTGCTCCGGAGAAGTTGGCTCCCCGAGCAGTCGCACCAGCGAACGAGGTGTTGGTCAATGTCTGTCCGTGGAAATCCACCTCGCTCTGATTGGTGAGTGTGTAGTCAACTCGTTCTTGGAAGAGAGCTTTGTCCTGCATGCCAACGCCTGCTGCGGTGTCCAAGGCGGCTGCAGGGTTGGCACCAAGCCAGCTTCCGATCAGAACTAAGAGGCTGCAGAACAAACTGGTGAATCTGCGCTTCGCGGAAGGGCCTTCCAGGCGATTAGCTGCCATGACATCGGATGTGCTGGTGAGATCACTTTGCATCGCTTCTGTGGTCTGTTGCCTAGCCAAGACGCTTCTGGGATGGATCGCCTCGACAACTGGCCTATGGGGTGGCTTGCAGATTCAACATCGCTGATTACTTTTAACAGGTGAGGAGTTGAGCTCTTCCGTGGAGTGGAAACAAGGAAACACGCCCACTTGAGTTCACAAAAAGCCCTGCCTTCGGCGGGGCTTTTTTGTTGCCTTTTGATCCTTTGTTGGATCAAGCCACAAAAAAGGGGCCTGACGGCCCCCTGGGTGGTGTGAGGAGATCAACTTCGTGTGAGGAGAGTTGATCCACCACAGTGGTAGCCCGTTTTGCCAGAGTTTGGTGTTGCTTTTACTTCGAGTTATCAATTCATTGATGTTCGGCTTGGAGCGAGGCGGCCTTCGTTGATCAGCGCACCCAGCAGATAAAGCGACCCTGCGATGACGGGATCAGCCTTCGGCCATCCTTGCTGTTCCAGTCTTTCAAGCACTTTGACAACCGCCTGACTCGAGTCGGGGTTGTTGGGTTGCTCCGGAAGCTCCAGCAGTTGACCGGACCAGGTTGGAGTGTCCCTGATCAGCATTGCCCGGGTCCAGCTGCGGTGCCCTGGGACCGGCAGGATCCATGCCTGGTCCTGGGGATGCAGCAATGCTCTGAGCATGGCCGGCGCCTGCTTATGCGATTGGATGGCCAGGATCCAAGTGATGCCCTCCTGAGCATGGGGCCAGTGGTGGCGTTCTTGGCTGAGCGCTTCCGCTGCAGGGGGGTTATGGGCGCCATCGATCAGCACTGCATGGTTGCGCCAGGTCATGGCTTGCAGTCGTCCTGGCCAGTGAGCCGTGGCCAACCCGTTGCGAATACTGGCGTGATCGAGTTCCCATCCCATGGCCTGGATCTGCTCCAGCACAGCTTTGGCGACGGCCGCATTGCTGCGCTGGACGTGGCCATCCAGACCAAGGATCCAGTCGCTGCTCAGGGGGGCCACCCAGGACAGCGTTGCTCCGATCTGGGTGCATCGTTGTTGGAGTACGGCGGCGACCTCTGGAGGTTGGTCTGCGCTGATTACGATGGCGCCCGTTTGGATTGCAGCGGCTTTCTCCTCCGCGATTGCCGTAAGGGTGCCTCCGAGATGTTCACAGTGGTCGAGGCCGATGGAGGCCACCGCCAGCAAAGGGCGATGCGGATGGGCGGTGGTGGCATCGAGACGCCCACCTAATCCCGCCTCCAGCACCAGCCAGTTGACTTTCTCCGCCGCGAAGTGCATGAGAGCTGCCGTGATCAGCAGTTCAAAAGGGGTGAGCGCCTCAGCCTTCGTCAGCGGCTGCAGAGCCACCAACTCCTCCCTTAGGCGGCTGTGGCTGATCTGCTGGTGATCGACCCGGATCCGCTCCGTCCAATCCACCAGATGGGGCGATGTCGTCAGACCGGTGCGGATTCCTGCTGCTACTAGGCCGCTATGCACAAAGGTGGCAATGGAACCCTTGCCGTTGGTGCCGATGACCTGAACCGCTGGGATTGAGCCACAGGGCTGGTTCAGAGTCTTCAGAGCCCGGACCATGCGATCGAGGCAAAGGTCCATGCCTCGCTGCTCAAATGGGGGCAGCAGATCGCTGAAGGTCACGCGCTCAGTGTCGCCAGTGTTGCGTCAAGTCGCGCCAGCAAGGTGTTGACCTCGCGTTTGGAGATCACAAGGGCGGGAACCATCCGGACCACCTTGGGCCCCGCCGGCACCAGTAAAAGGCGCTGCTCAATCGCGTGTTTCACGACGTCAATCGCAGCGAGATCAGCATCATCACGAAGCACTAAGCCCTGCAGCAGTCCCCAGCCACGGACGCCTTGCAGCAGCTTGGGGTAGCGCTGTACCAAGCTGTTGAGGCCGCGATCAAGTTGATCACTGCGTTGTTGCACGTTGTGGATCAGATTGCGTCGTTGGAGTTCGCGGGCCACGGTCAGTCCGGCGCGGCAGGCGAAAGGGTTGCCCCCAAAGGTGCTGGCGTGATCCCCCGGCACGAAATGGTCGGCATGCTTTTTGACGAGCAAGGCTCCGATGGCATGGCCGCCTCCCAATCCCTTCGCAAGGGTGAAGGCGTCGGGCTCCACGCCCAGACGTTCGTAGCCCCAGAGAGTGCCGCATCGCCCCATCCCCACCTGGACTTCATCGAAGATCAGCAGGATGTTGCGGGCGCTGCAGTGTTCACGGATCGCCTCAAAGACCGCTGGATCGCCAGGATGCACTCCTCCTTCTCCCTGCAGCGGTTCGATCAATACAGCCGCGACCCTTGGTCCGTACGCCTCCATGCGGTTGAGCAGGCTCTCAAAAGAGGCGAGATCGTTGTAGGTGAAGGTCTCAAACCCTTCCACCATTGGCTCAAATCCCTTGTGGTAATTGGGTTGGCCAGTCGCGCTGACGGCGGCGAGGGTCCGTCCATGAAAGCTTGCCCTAGCGGTGAGGATCACCGGACGCTCAATCTTGCGCACCGTGTGGCCGTGCTTGCGGGCCAGTTTGATGGCGGCCTCATTCGCTTCTGCGCCGGAATTGCAGAAGAACACGCTGTCGGCGCAGCTGTGGTGGACAAGCCAGCTGGCGAGTTCGATCTGCTCAGGGATCGCATAGAGATTCGACACGTGCTGAAGGCGCCGAAGCTGCCTTGTGAGGGCATGGCGCATCGCCCGGTCGCTATGGCCGAGGGTGCAGGTTGCAATGCCTGCGACGGCATCCAGATAGCGGTTGCCGCAGTCGTCATTCACCCAACAGCCCTTGCCTCGGGTGAGGGTGAGTGGGAACCGTCCGTAGGTCCCCATAACAGCTGAGGGATGGGAGCCGGGGGACTTGAACCCCCAAGACCAGTGGCCGGCTGATTTTGAGTCAGCTGCGTCTACCAATTCCGCCAGGCTCCCGCGGATTCAAATGTTATGCGACATCCTGCAGGCTTGAAAGGCTTATGACTGACGGCGATGCAGCTGGGCACCACTGGCTGTGAGTTTGGCTTCGATGGCGTCGTAGCCGCGGTCGAGGTGGTTGAGCCCCGACACCTTGCTGGTGCCCTTGGCAGTCAGAGACGCCAGCACCATGGCGGCAGCTGCCCGCAGGTCGCTTCCGGTGACGGGTGCGGCACTGAGTTGGGGCACGCCTTCGACCACGGCAGTATTGCCTTGAAGCCGGATGGATGCACCCATGCGTTGCAGCTCTGCCACGTGCTGCATGCGGTTTTCGTAAATCTTCTCGGTGATCACACTCGTTCCACTCGCAGTCGCGAGTAAGGCCATGAATGGGGCTTGAAGGTCGGTGGGAAAACCTGGAAACGGCTGGGTGGTGATATCGACTCCTTTGATCTCGCCAGGGGTGATCGTGATTCCTCCATCTTCGATCTCGAGAGTGCAACCACAGTCGCGAAGTTTCTGCAGAACAGCGCTGAGGTGCTCCGGTATGACTGGGGCCACGCGCATGCGTGAACGGGTGATGGCGGCTGCGAGCAAAAACGTTCCGGCTTCGATCCGATCTGGAATGACCGAGTAATCACAACTCCGCAATTTTTCGACGCCTTCGATCGTGATCGTTGGTCCCCCAGCACCTCTGATCTGGGCACCCATGGTGTTAAGCAGATTGGCCAGATCCTGCACTTCTGGCTCCTGGGCAGCGTTCTCAATCACGCTTGTCCCTTCGGCTAGTACTGCTGCCATCAGGATTGTTTCGGTGGCGCCAACGCTCGGGCAGTCGAGCACGATCGACGCACCGGTGAGGCGACGACGACGACCCGGCAGGGAGGCGCTCACCACACCGTGCTCAACGCTGACGATCGCACCGAGGGCTTTCAGGCCGCGGATGTGTTCCACCACGGGGCGGGCACCAATCCTGCAACCGCCTGGCAGAGGCACCTTGGCCTGACCAAGACGACCAAGAAGAGGGCCGATGGCGAAAAAGCTGGCCCTGAGACCATTCACCAGTTCATAGGGGGGTTCGCCATGGCTGAGCTCCTTGGCGTTGATATGAACGGTCTCATGACTGCGCGTCACCGCAACGCCGAGGGCTGTGAGGATCTCAGCCATGCCTTGGATGTCGGTGAGCTCTGGCACGTTGGTCAGGGTCACTGGCTCGTCGCTGAGCAGAGCCGCTGTCATCAAGACGAGAGCAGAATTCTTGGCACCACTGACGCGGAGCTCTCCACTCAGACCATGCCCGCCTGTGATGTCCAGATGCGGCTTGAGAATCTCTTGAGACGCTGGCGCCGCAGCCGGCATGGCAATTGAAGTTTGGATTTCCGCACCATCCTGGCAAGGGTTTTTGAGACCGTCTAGACGGCCGGCGCTCAAACTGGATCGAGCCTTGTTTCAGTCCTGTGGGCCCAGGGTTGGCGATGGCGTATGGTCTATCTCGTCGCTTTTGCGGCGCGCCAGCGGATGTGGCGGAATTGGTAGACGCGCTAGTTTCAGGTACTAGTGGCAGCAATGTCGTGGGAGTTCAAGTCTCCCCATCCGCATCGATATTCATCAAGAGCCTGATCAATCCAGAGGGTTTGTATCTGCAGCGTTTGTATCCGCTAGTTGCTGTGAATCTTTGGTGTCTCATTGAGGAATAAGGCGTGGTTCGCTGTCGAGTGAAATGATCCACTAGCGAGGGATCCGTTACTCCTGAATCAAGCCGCCTGATCAGCATGGTCAAGCTCACCAGAAGACGGCGAATCGTTCTGACTGTTCTGCTTTCGGCGATGTTCGTTCCAGTCATGACCCCGCTGTCGCTCTGGTGCCTCAGCAGCGGCCTTGTCCGAGATCGGCTTCGGGATTGAGCGATTGGATGCCGCCTGAGGCTGTTGGTCCTGTTGCTGCTGGTGCCATGCGCTCATCGGCTTTGTGGTCACCTCAGGTCTTTTCGCTTCGATCCTCGCCAGGATCTGGACGACCTCATCATGAGGATGTGAGGGTTGCTTGAGAAGGATTCGTGCAGGGGAGGGGTCCCGCCTAGACGAAGCGATCGGCAAAATTCTCAATTTGAGGGGCAGAAGCTTTGCTTTCTGAGTGAGTGAATTTTTCGTCAGTGCATTCAAGCTCCCGTCCACCCTTGATGTTCCCCCTCTTCGAGGCCGTGGAATGTGCCGCCCATGGCGTTGTTGCCAATCCCAGGACACCTTCGATTCCTGCTGGGGGTGTTGACGCAAACCGAGTCCACAACCTTCTGCTGCACTGGGATCGGTGGAACTAGCGCCCTCGACCGAGGCCACGGCAGCAGGCCACCGACTCAGGCAAGGGGCCCACTGTTGCCTTCCGATCTGATCTGGTTCAGAGAATCGATGATCGCTGAGCGTTCAAGTCTCCCTATTCGCACTATTTTGAAGGGGTCAATCAAGCCCTGAGCCCCACCATGATCGTGTTGAAGATCTCCAATTCCTCGGAGGTTGTCGCTGCGAAGGTTGGCAAGTTCCTTGAGTTTTTGACTCCAGACTCGATCGATCACACCACTGTTGAAGACCAGGTGATCAAGAAGCTTGTGGAGAATCTTGCGGCCGAAGGGATTAAGGGCGAGATCGCGGCAGTGAAGGGGATTGATCTGGATGGTCAGGAAATCAGTCTTCGCGATGGGATGAAGGTGCGAAAGCACGAGTCGTTCTGATCGTCTCCGACGTGTGTGCAGGGTGATGCAGCCGTTGATCACCAGTCGTCGTAATCCTCTCGTGCGCCGTCTCCGGGCCCTGGCAGGGCGCAAAGGGCGTGAGCAGGAAGGATTGGTCTTGTTGGAAGGCACCCATCTTCTCCAAGAGCTGGCACCCTTGCTCGAGCACAAGGATCTCGAGCTTGAGCTTGTGGCCACGCCCGCCTGGATCGACGGACATCAGCCGCTGCTGGCTCTGTTCAAGCCAATGCTCCGGCTGCAGTTGGTGAGCGAAGAGGTGCTTCAGGCGGCCTTGTCAACCGTGCATCCCGATGGCGTCGCTGCCCTGATGCCTTTAGCCCTGTTGCCCCAGTGCCCGGCGCTACCCACGTTCGTGCTCGCGTTGGACCGGGTTCAGGATCCAGGCAATCTCGGCACCCTGTTGCGCACTGCCCTAGCTGCGGATGTGGAGATGGTCTGGCAGGGGTCCGGCGCAGATCCGCTCAGTCCCAAGGTGGTGCGTAGTTCGGCTGGTGCGCTCCTGCGGCTGCCGCATCAGCGTTTTGGTCCCTCTGAAGCGATGGGTGTGGAGGGCTTGCGGCAGGCCCTATTGGATGGGCAGGACCGTGGCCTTCAGGTGGTGGGCACCGTGGTGCCAGGGACAGGTCCCGCGCTGCCCGTTTGCTCGTACTGGGAGCTTGACTGGACCCGACCGACGGTGCTTGTTCTCGGTAATGAGGGCAGTGGGCTCCATCCCGATCTGCAGGGATGCTGCACCCACGCAGTCACCCTCCCCCACAGCACGGCTGTGGAGTCGTTGAATGTGGCATCTGCGGCTGTTCCGCTCCTTCTGGAACGGCGAAGGGCGACAATGACCGCTTCCTCGCAGCAGTCCGGGTGAGCGACGCCAGTTTCGACTTCGATGTGATCGTGATCGGTGCCGGCTATGGCGGCTTCGATGCAGCCAAGCATGCGGCAGAGCACGGCCTCAAAGTGGCGATCATTGAATCCCGCGACATGGGTGGCACCTGTGTGAATCGCGGCTGCGTCCCTTCGAAGGCTTTGCTGGCGGCCAGTGGCAGGGTGCGGGAGCTCGCCGATGCTGAGCATCTGCAGGGTTTCGGTATTCATTCAGCCCCGGTGCGTTTCGAACGCCAAAAGATCGCTGACCATGCCAATCAACTGGTGGCCTCGATCCGCACCAATCTCACCAAGAGCTTGCAGCGGGCTGGGGTCACCATCATCCGTGGAACGGGGCGACTGGAAGGGACCCAGGCAGTGGGTGTGCGGGAAATCAATGGCGTCGATCGCGTGCTCAGTGCCCGCGACGTGATCATTGCCACCGGTTCTGATCCCTTCGTTCCTCCTGGTATCGAGATCGATGGCCGGAGCGTGTTCACCAGCGATGAGGCGGTCAACTTGGAGTGGTTGCCCCGTTGGATTGCCATCATTGGCAGCGGTTACATCGGCCTGGAATTTGCTGACGTCTATACGGCGTTGGGCTGTGAAGTGACGATGATCGAGGCCTTGGATCGGGTGATGCCCACCTTTGACCCCGATATCGCCAAGCTGGCCGCCCGCAAACTGATCGACGGCCGTGACATCGATGCACGCTCCGGTGTGTTGGCCCAATCGATCAAGCCTGGTGCGCCAGTTCAAATCGAGTTGGTTGATATGCAAACCCGCGAGCCCGTTGAAACCCTGGAAGTGGATGCTGTGCTTGTGGCGACTGGGCGTGTACCCAGCAGCAAGACTCTCAATCTTGAGGCCCTGGGCATTGAAACCAACCGTGGTTTCGTGCCGATTGACGACAGCATGCATGTGCTGGTGGATGGTCAGCCCATCCCTCATTTGTGGGCCGTCGGTGATGTCACCGGCAAGTTGATGCTGGCCCATACCGCTGCCGCCCAGGGCACGGTGGCCGTGGACAACATCCTTGGGCATCAGCGGCAGATCGATTACCGCAGCATCCCTGCGGCCACCTTCACCCATCCCGAGATCAGTTCCGTGGGCTTGAGCGAGGCTGACGCCAAGCAGCTCGCCACCGATCAGGGCTTTGAGTTGGGTGCTGTGCGCAGCTACTTCAAAGCCAATTCCAAGGCTCTGGCGGAGCTTGAGAGTGATGGCCTGATGAAACTGCTGTTCAATAAAACCAGCGGTGAAGTTCTGGGGGCCCATATCTATGGTCTGCATGCTGCCGACCTCATTCAGGAGGTGGCGAACGCCGTCGCCCGTCGTCAGAGCGTGCGTGAGCTGTCGACCGAAGTGCACACACACCCAACATTGAGCGAAGTGGTGGAAGTGGCCTACAAGCAGGCTGCTCACGCTCTCGCAGCCTGAGGACGATCTATGGACATCCGCCGCAGACCACCTAACCCTTCGGTGCAGGTGGCCCATCTCGAATACGGCATTCCCCACAAGGACGCTGAGCCTCGTCACATCCTTGAGAAGATCGTTTGGGAAAAGGACCGCGAAGTTTCAGTGGCCCGTGAGCGGATGCCGCTCGATCAGCTCAAGGCGAAGGTTGTGAAGCTTCCGCCGGCGAGAGATTTCCTGGCTGCACTGCGACAGCCGACCGTGAAGCCTGCGGTGATCGCTGAGGTGAAGAAAGCGAGCCCGAGCAAGGGGGTGATCCGGGAGGATTTCGATCCCGTGTCTATCGCTACGGCCTATGCCGCTGGGGGTGCAAGCTGTCTCTCAGTGCTGACCGATAAGACCTTCTTCCAGGGTGGTTTTGAGGTGTTGGTGGATGTGAGGGATGCCGTTGTCTTGCCATTGCTCTGCAAGGACTTCATCCTCAGCCCCTATCAGCTCTATCAGGCTCGGGCCGCCGGCGCTGATGCTGCCCTTTTGATTGCCGCGATCCTCTCGGACCAGGATCTTCATTACCTCTCCAAAGTGGCAGCTGCGCTTGGCCTCACTGTGTTGGTTGAGGTGCACAATGCAGAGGAATTGGACCGTGTGCTCAGCCTGGGAGGCTTCCCTTTGATTGGCATCAACAACCGCGATCTCACGACGTTCGAGACCGATCTGAGCACCACTGAAACCCTCTCAGCGCAGTTCGGTGACCGACTGAAGCAGCAAAATGCGCTGTTGGTGAGTGAATCAGGTCTGTTCTCGCGCGCTGATCTCGACCGTGTTCAGGCTGCAGGTGCTGGGGCGGTGTTGGTGGGTGAGGCTCTGATGCGTCAGCAGGATGTCGAAGCGGCCCTGAAAAGTCTGATATCAGGCTGACTGCAAGGCCCTTTCTGCGCTGAGTTTGCTTTGGTTTGTGCTTTGCAAAAGCCCCCCGTTAGATCGGGGACTTTTGCATGGTCTATGCACTCTCAATGCCTTGGCGGTCTGGTTGGCTGCCAAGCAATACCCATTCACCAGCGGCCTTGGACTGGTCCACGAAGGCGTCATCGCTGCTGAAATCGGACTCGATCCTCTCGCGCAGCGTTCCTGTGGGTTGGCCGCCGCCACCTGGCTTCATGTTCGGCCTGTCGAGGCTGTGGTTCTAGACCTGGGCAGCATTGTTGAACACCCCGATCCGGCTGGCATCTCCGGCACTGGTGGTGATGAGGTCTTCCAGGCTCTTGCCTTCGAGCTCAGTGCCTTCAATCCCCTTGTTCAGGTTGGTGACCGAGGCGTAGTGATGCCTGCCGTGGAGGAACGCAAGGGTCGACCGGGAGAGATGAGGTATCCAGCTCATCAAGGCCGTTAGGCCGCTGGGCAGGGTATGGGCCATGCATGCAGCATTTTTACGAGCGATTGTGAAATTTGATCGTGGTCTGGGTTGGCTTTTCGCGCGTTCGCTTGCACGCGTCAGAGGCAGCCTCTGTTGCAGAATCAATGATTCGGAATCTGTCTCTTGCTGATCAGTGTTCTGACTGGACTGGCTGCTGGGGCGATGCATGTTGTCAGTGGAGCCGACCATTTGGTCGCCATGGCTCCATTTTCGCTTCGTAGGCCCGTCGAGGCTTTGCGTGCGGGCTTGGTCTGGGGGGCAGGACATTCGATTGGTGTGGTCCTTCTTGGCCTTTCAGGCGTGTTCCTGAAGGATCTGATTCATGCCGAAACCATGTCGGCCTGGGCCGAATTTCTGGTTGGTCTGAGTCTGTTGATCGTGGGTGTTCTGGCGCTTCGCACCGCCTTTGGTCTCGAGCTGCATACCCATGAGCATCATCACGATGGTGTCTCATCCCATCGGCACCTGCATTTGCATGTGCGAGGCCAAGGCAATCACTGGCGCCATGCGCACGCTGTCTCAGGTCTTGGCTTGCTGCATGGACTGGCAGGGGCTGGACACCTGCTGGCTGTGATTCCCGCTCTTGCCTTGCCTCTGCATGGAGCGATTCTCTATCTGATGGCCTATTTGTTGGGGTCGATTGCTGCCATGGTGGCTGTGGTGACAGTGATTGCTCTGCTGACGCGAGCCAGCAGTGTTCGCGCACTGCCGGTGCTCGTTGGTTTGACCGGTGGCTTATCGATCTTCACTGGGGCTCTTTGGTTGCACAAGACAACGCCGAACGTGTTCTGAGTTTTAGGTGTCAGCCTTGCCAGGCATGGGCACTTTGGCCATCACCTCACCGATCAGAAGAGGGATAGGAACAGAACCAAACTGTCGGCTATCGGTGCTCATCTCAGGATTGTCTCCCTGAAGGATCATCCTGTCTCGATCGATGCTGATCAGGCGTTTGGTGATGATCACCCCTGTTTTTTGAGGGTGACGGCAGACGAGGATCTGACCCGGTGATGGCAGAGCTCCTCCCCTCTGAAAAGGCTTGACCAGCAGGCGGTCACTGGGTCGCAAGGTCGGCCACATCGACAAGCCTTCGACTTGCATCAGGCGTCGCTTGCCACAAAAAAGCAGCAACAGATCATGGAGACCTGCTGCTGCAACATCGGATTGCACCGAAGTAATAGCGCTAATGGAGGCGGCTCAGGATGCGGTCACCCAGGCGTCATTGCGACCTTTGGACGTCCAGAACATGCCGTGGATTTTTTCCACGGCCGCCATCAGCTCCTCAGCCTTGGCTTGGTCGATGTTCACCTTGCAGGCGCTGCAAAGCTTGGAGGCTTTCCAGAAGACATCGTGCAGATCAGGGAAGGTTGCGAGGTGGTCGGGCTTGAAATAGTCCGTCCAAAGGATCAGAAGTTCTTTCTTGGTCTTCTGAGCCTCTTCCTCCTTGATGGCCACATAGCGGGAGAAGGTGTTGTAAGCGGCCAGTGCTGCGGTGTCTCCAGCAGCAGGGGCTTCCATGGCTTTTAGTTTTTTGGTCATGGAAAGCACCGCTTCAGCTGCAACACGAGCGGATGCGGGGTCATAGACACCACAGGGGCCATCACAGTGAGCTTCAACCACCTCTGCGGGTAGTGAGCGAACGATGGCTGAAAGGGCCGAGCGGAGCATCTGCGTAGAAACGTAATTGCTGTGGTTCAAGACTAACCGCGGCTCACTTCTTGATGTCGAGGAGCTCGACCTCGAAAATCAGGGTGGCGTTGGGTGGGATCACACCACCAGCCCCGCGGGCGCCATAGCCGAGATCCGAGGGGATCACCAATTTCCTCTTGCCACCGACCTTCATGCCCTGTACGCCTTCGTCCCAGCCCTTGATGACCCGGCCGGCTCCGAGGGGGAAGGTGAAAGGAGTGCCGCGGTCGTAGCTGGCGTCGAATTGGGTGCCGTCCTCAAGAGTGCCGCGGTAGTGAACCACCACGGTCTGACCAGAGCTGGCTTCAGGACCGGTGCCGACTTCGATATCGGTGATGCGCAAGCCGCTTGCTGTGAGTTGGGACGTTTCGGCCTGCAGTGCACCACCGAGGGCGGAGGCGTCAGCTTGGTTGGAATCAGCTGCCATGGCGAAGAGAGTGGGGTTTGAATCCTCAGGATCGAGCTCCAGAGGTGTGGCCTGGATCGATTGGGCGGAGCTGCTGCGGGCCACGGCCTCCATTGCGGAGGGTTCACCGATTGGTGGCGCTGCCCCAACTGTGGAGGGAGCCACGATCTGGCTCACCAGGGCCACCACCAGGCAGACCACACAGACCGCAGAACTGATCAGGATGTCGCGCACGGCGTACAGCAGTTGGAAACGGACCGATTCTGGCAGGTTCAGTCCTGCCGTTCTCGTTGGCGCAACTGTTGCTCCAGTCGGTCGATGCGGCCGCGCAATTCATCCAGTTCTCGCTGACTGGCCAGACCAAGATCCTGAAGCAGATTGTCGCGGTTGCGTTCCAGGTTCCTCCCCATCTGTTGCTCCAGCTCGGGCGTATCGCCTCGCAGGGCCTTGAGCACGTCGTCCACCAGGGCCGAGGCGTGGCTGGAATCGAGGCGACCACTGCTCACCCATTCCTGGGTGACGTAGCGCAAGCGGTCGGCCACAAGGGTTGTGGTGCCAAGGCCACGAAGGAGCAGTTGCTGCAATGGATTGGCGCTCTCCATGACCGGTCGCTCTACGCGGATGGCTTCAGGATGGCTTGATCACCCTCTGCTGACCATGGGCAATGACCGATCCTCGGCATGGCTACAGGCCTTCGCTGGCGGTGGACTGGCGGGTCTTGCTCTGAGTGCCCCGGGCTGGAGTTCAGCTGGACCTTGGTTGATGCTGCCTGCCTTGGCGCTGCTCTGGTCGATTGCTCGCTGCCCACCGGCTGCAGGGCTTTGGGGCTGTGTTGCGGTCTTGGTCAGCCATCGCTGGTTGCTGGCCTTGCATCCACTGACTTGGATCGGTGTACCGGCTGCTCTGAGCTTGCCGGTGGCTGTAGCTATCTGGAGTTTCTGTGGCCTAGCCGCAGCGGGTTTGGTCGCCAGCTGGGCGCTACTGGCGCGATGGTGTCGTCGCAGCCGCTGGAGCACAGCTCTGCTGATGGCCTCTCTCTGGGGACTGGTCGAGGTGTTGTTGGCATCGGGCCCGCTGTTCTGGATCGGCGTCGGCTCGAGTCTTTTGCCTGGTGATCCACTCCTCGCGGGTTTGGCACGCTGGCTGGGCAGTGGTGGGCTGGCTGCTTGTCAGCTGCTGGCGGGTTGGTGGTTGTGGCAGTTGGTGGCTAGGCGTCTACTTCTTTGGCGCCGCTGGTTGGTCGCTGGACTGATGGCCTTGTTGATGGCCCATGGCTGCGGTTGGTGGCTTCTGCACAGCGTTGGTTCCGGTGCGATTCCTGCTGATTCGCCCTCCCTTGCTCGGGTTGGGCTTTGGCAGCCATCGCTGCCCACTCGCGAGAAATTCAGCTCTGAACAACAGCGGCGCTTGCCGGCGCGTCTCCAGCGGGCTTTGCAGGCTGCAGCCCTCCAGGGAGCTGACTGGCTGGTGGCACCGGAGGGAACCCTGCCACTGGAGCGACGATTGCTGGAGCCAGCACCACTGCCCTTGCTCAGCGGCGGCTTCCGCTGGACGCAAGGCCAGCAGCGCAGTGCCCTGCTGCTGGTGGAGCGAGGGGCGCAGCAACCATCAGCGGCGCTTGACAAGCACCGGCTTGTTCCCCTCGGCGAGTGGATCCCGGCCTGGCTCGGAAGCGCCGGAGGACTGTCTGCAGTCGGCGGTGTGACGCCGGGAGTTGCAGACCGCCTATGGCGCTGGGATGGCCCTCCGGCCGCAGTGGCGATTTGCTACGAGCTCAGTGATGGGGCGGCGATAGCCAGAGCGGTGGGCCATGGAGCCGAGTGGTTATTGGCCATTGCCAATCTCGACCCCTACCCCTTGCTGCTGCAGCGGCAGTTTTTGGCGCTGGCCCAGCTGCGCAGCATCGAAACCAACCGTCCGTTGCTGAGTGTCGCCAACACTGGCCCAACGGCTGCGGTGTCGGCCACGGCGAACGTGGAGCAGTTGCTCGAGCCGATGCTGCCTGGGCTTGCGATCACCGAGCTTGAGCCCCTGATCGGCATGACGCCCTATGTGTTCTGGGGTGAACGGCCCTTGCAGCTGGTTGTCGCGGTGGTGGTGTTGGCCCGTATCAGGGAGCGGGTCGCTGGATCAAGCCGCCGCCAAGCACCCTCTCCCCGTCGTAAAACACCGCCGCCTGGCCAGGTGTGATTGAGAACTGGGCCTGATCGAATCTCAGTTGGCAGCGGTGGGGGCGTCCTCCGGCGGCATCGTCGCTGGTGGGACTGATCACCTCCAGCCAAGCGCCTACAGGCTCACTGCGGTATCGCACTTGCACCTCCACCCGCTGACGTGTGCCGAGGGCCGGTTGTGCCATGGAGACCCAGTTCAAGGCTCCGACCACACAGCTGTCGGTGCCGGCTTCCTCCCGCGTGGCCACAACCACGCGGTTCATGGCTGCTTCCAGTCGGACGACATGCAGCGGTTCGCTCCAGGCCACCCCCAGCCCCTTGCGCTGCCCGATGGTGAAATGTTCGATGCCGTCATGCTTTCCCACCACCGTGCCATTGAGGAGCACGATCTCCCCCTCCCGTGCAGGTAGATAGGTGTCAAGGAAGGCACGCATCGAACCGTGATGGTCAGCGAGGCAAAGGTCCTGGCTTTCCGGTTTCTGTGCCGTCCGCAAGCCGAAGCGTTCCGCTTCCAGTCTTGTGTCGGGTTTGGTTAGTTCGCCAAGCGGAAAGACCAACTTGCCCAGGGCTTCCTGCGGTAGGTCGTAGAGGAAATAACTCTGGTCTTTGCGATGGTCCAGTCCGCGCAGCAGCTGATGACGACCGTTGTCGCTCTGGTCTGCAGGACGGACGCGGGCGTAATGGCCTGTAGCGATTCGCCCGATTGACCGGTTCTCCTCGGCCCAGGAGATCATCGGCCCGAATTTGACCTCTCGATTGCAGCGGGAACAGGGCAGAGGCGTCAGCCCTTCGGCATAGCCGTCCACCAGGAACTGAACAATCTGTTCCTTGAAATGCTCTCTGAAATCAACGACGTGGTGGGGAATGCCCAGCTGTTCGCAAATGCCGGCGGCATCCACGAGGCCTTCAGCGCAGCAGGCTCCTTTGCCACTCATCAGCCAGAGGGTCAGTCCCTCCACCTCCCAGCCAGCTTCCACCAGCAAGGCGGCAGTGAGAGAGCTGTCCACACCGCCGGAGAGTCCAACGGCCACGCGATGCTCTCCAGGCCAGTGCCGCAGGCGCTCTAGAGCCTGCGCGCCTGCTTCAGTGGCCGTGGTGGGTGACTCGGCCTGGCGGATCGACATGACGGGTTCGGGCGGCATTGGCGGCACCGCTGGATCTCTCCATAGTGAGATCCCGGCTGTCCCTCCGTGTCCTGGCCCCCGATTGATGCCGATCACTGTCTTGTGAGTACGGCTGAAATGGTGGCGCTGGAACAGGAATGGCTGGCGAGTGGTCTGCCGGTTCCCGCTCTGATGGAGAAGGTCGGTCTGGCGATGGCGGCCTGGTGTCTTCAACAGCCTGGCCTGCTGGAGCAGGGTGTGCTGGTGCTGGTCGGTCCAGGCCATAACGGTGGCGATGGCTTGGTGGTGGCCCGGGAGCTCGCACAGGTGGGGATTGCTGTGCGGATTGTCTGCCCTTTACCCCTGCGTCAGCCACTCACACAACAGCACTATCAGCATGTTCGCTGGTTGGGGGTGCCTGAGCTTGAAGGTGAGCCAGATCCAGACGACCCCTCTCTCTGGATCGAAGCGTTGTTCGGTCTGGGGCAGACCCGTCCCCTGCCTTTGGGTCTGGCCACTTTGCTGCAGCAACGTCAGAGAACACAACCTGGACGATTGGTCAGCCTCGATCTGCCAGCGGGACTGGATGGTGACAGCGGTCGCCCGTTCGCTGGTGGAGCAGCGATGGCAAGCGCCACGCTCACGGTTGGCTTGATCAAGCGAGGTTTGGTGCAGGACTGTGCGCTTGCCTATGTCGGCCGTTTGCATCGGATTGATGCTGGGGTGCCACGTCGTCTGTTCCCGCCTTTCTCCAACCGTCTCGCCAACAGTGCGGTGTTGATGATTGGCGAGAACGATCTGCAGACGCTGCCTAGGCCTCATCCGCCTCGGTCAGCGATGAAATATGAGCGTGGTCGGGTTTTGGTGGTGGCGGGCAGCGAGCGCTATCGCGGCGCTGCTCTGTTGGCTCTCCAGGGAGTCCTGGCGAGTGGAGTCGGCAGCGTGCAGGCAGCTCTGCCACAGTCAGTTGCGGCAGAGATCTGGCAGCTGATTCCGGAAGTTGTGCTGGCCGCAGCATTGCCGGCTACCGACCAATCCGGTCTCGACTGGGGAGGCTGGCTGGCCGGGCACGATCTTCAGCGGCTGGATGCCCTGCTGCTTGGGCCTGGGCTGGGGGAGAACGGTGGTGACTGGGCGCAGCAGGCAGAGCCATTACGGACATTTCCAGGCTTGTTGGTGCTGGATGCTGATGGCCTGAATCAGATGGCGGCCTCTCCCTGTGGTTGGCAGTGGATCAGAGGGCGCCTTGGTCCGACTTTGATCACGCCTCATGCCGGCGAGTTCGCGCGTGTGTTCCCCAAGATCAGTCTCGATCAGCCTCTGGAGGCCGCCCGTGCTGCTGCTGCATGCTCCGGAGCCACAGTGCTTTTGAAAGGGGCGCATCCCCTGCTGGCGTCACCGCAAGGGAGCGTGCACCAGCTGATCAGCGGTAACCCCAGGGCCGCAAGGACTGGCCTGGGCGACGTCCTGGCTGGATTCACTGCTGGCTGGGGTGCGCAGGTCATCTCTGATCAGACCACGCACCAGAGCTTGGACGAGATGCTTGCAGCGGCGGCACTGCTCCATGGCGAAGCGGCCCGCTCCTGCGATCAGGCCAGCACGGCTCGGGCTGTGGCCAGCCAGCTCTCGGCAATGGTTTTGCATCTCAATTCGCCGGCCGGCTGAGACGCCCTGCAATCACTCGGAGAAGTTGTTTTTGTAACAAGCATGTCGCGACTTTTGTGTCGATTTCACCTCATGAATCTGAAGGGTTGCTGAAAACACAACGCCTATTTGGATTTCCATAGGAAAGTCTTCCCATCGAATACAAAGTCGGAGATCAACATGGCCTCTCTGGCAGCCGGTCTTGCTGAATCCCAGCGCCGCCGAAGTAGTGATCCGATCAGTTGGTATCTCGCCACGATCGGAAGAATCCCTCTGCTTACTCCAGCTGAAGAGATTGAACTGGGCAATCAAGTTCAGCAGATGATGACTCTCACTGAAGACGGTTCCATCGCCGTCGATAGTGATCAGTTCAGCTCCCATGACCGGCGCATGATCCGGGTTGGGCGCCGAGCCAAGCAGCGAATGATGAAGGCCAACCTTCGTCTTGTCGTGAGTGTTGCCAAGAAATATCAAGGCAAAGGTTTGGAACTGCTTGATCTGATTCAGGAGGGTTCCCTTGGCCTGGAGCGAGCAGTTGAGAAGTTCGACCCCACCCGTGGTTACAAGTTTTCGACGTATGCCTTCTGGTGGATTCGCCAGAGCATGACCCGTGCCATTGCCTGCCAGTCGCGAACAATCCGTCTTCCTGTTCACCTGAGCGAGCGTTTAACCACGATTCGCAAGGTGAGCCTCGATTTGGCCCACAAGCTGGGTGCCATGCCCTCGCGGATCGAAATCGCTGAGGCCATGGACATGCCTTTAGACGAGCTGGATTCCCTTCTTCGTCAGGCATTGACCACCAGCAGCCTCGATGCGCCTGTGAACGGTGAAGAAGGGCGCAGCTTCCTCGGTGATCTGATCGCAGACAACTCTTGTGATGAGCCTCTGGCCAAAGTGGAACAGAGCATTCATCACGAGCAGCTCGGGCGTTGGCTCAGCCATCTCAGTGACCAAGAGCAGCATGTTCTCAGCCTGCGCTTCGGCCTGAATGGCAATGAGCGTCACACCTTGGCAGAGATCGGTCGCATGCTGGAAGTGTCCCGCGAAAGGGTGCGCCAGGTTGAGCTGAAGGCGTTGCGAAAACTGCGCAACCTCACCCGCAGGGTTCCTCCACAGTTCTGAAATTTCCGATCAGATCCGATTTCAGATCAGGGCTTGTTCAGTCCTGATCTGTAGTGGTTTTGATCCCAAGAGGAATTCAGTCTTCCGCCCAGATGTAGCGAGTGAGCTCGGAGCTATCCGGTTCTGGAGCGCTGAGTGCGAAATCAACGCAATCCTGCACTTCTGCGTCGATTTCCTTCTCGATGGCCCGCAGCTCCTCGCTGCTGACCAGGCCGGCTGAGACAAGATCGCGCTCAAGGGCCTTGAGCGGGTCTCGCTGTGCCCAGAACTGTTTCTCCTCTTCGGCCCGCAGCTCATCAGGGTCGGCCAGGGAGTGGCCACGGAAGCGGTAGGTGAGGCATTCGAGCAGGGTGGGGCCTTCGCCTGCTCGGGCTCGGGCAACAGCTCGTTCAGCCGCAGCGCGAACCGCCAGTACGTCCATGCCATCCACTTCCTCTCCGGCCATGCCGAAGGAAGCCGCCTTACGCCAAATCTCAGGATCACTGGTGGCACGGTTGTGGTCCATACCGATGGCCCACTTGTTGTTTTCCACCACGAAGATGATCGGCAGCTTCCAAAGCTGCGCCATGTTCAGGCATTCATAAAACTGACCGATGTTGCAGGTCCCGTCACCAAAAAAGGCGGCTGTTACGGAGTCGCTATCTGCTTCACCCAGGGCCTCACGCTTGTAGCGGCTTGTGAAGGCAGCTCCGAGGGCGACTGGGATGCCTTCGCCGATGAAGGCGTAGCCACCAAGCAAGTGATGCTCTTTTGAGAACAAGTGCATGGAGCCGCCTCGGCCCTTGCTGCAGCCGGTTTCTTTGCCGAAGAGCTCGCTCATGACCTCGCGGGCGGGAACGCCGGCGCTGAGGGCATGGACGTGGTCGCGATAGGTGCTGCAGAACCAGTCGTGCTGTCGCTTCATCGCACCAATGACACCGGTGCTGACTGCTTCCTGGCCGTTATAGAGATGCACGAAGCCAAACATTTTGCCCCGGTAGTACATCTCGGCGCACTTGTCTTCAAAGCGCCGACCCAGGGTCATATCGCGATACAAGGTCAGACCGGTTTCGCGGTCGACTTGGGCGCGACTAGCGGTGACCAGACTTGAGAGACGCTCTGCATGGGCACCAGTTAGGCCTGTGCCAACTGCAGTCCGCTCGGTCTCCATCGCGATGTCCTGGCCCATGACACGCCACTCATTGACGTCTGACTGTAAGGGTCAGCGGATGATCAATGGGCAAAAACCCTTGTTCTGCCTACAGTTTGCTGCCAATGGAAAGGGCTCAGAAAAGGTGGAACTGCCGATTGATCATTTCCGCCTTCTCGGCGTAAGCCCCTCTGCCGAGGCCGAAACGATGTTGCGCACTCTCCAGTTGCGTATCGATCGGCCCCCATCTCAGGGATTTACCCAGGAGGCATTGCAGCAGCGGTCGGAGCTGCTACGCCTCTCGTCGGATCTGCTCACAGACCCTGAACGCCGAGCGGAGTATGAAGCGGCACTGCTTGAGCTGGGTCGGGAGCATCCCGGCGAAATCGCCGGGCTGGAGCTGTCTTCCTCCCGCGAAGTTGCTGGTCTGATGCTTCTTTGGGAAGCCAGTTCCCCTCATGAAGCCTTTCAACTCGCACGCCAGGCTCTACAGCCCCCTCAGGCTCCGGCCCTTGGCAGCAACCGCGAGGCTGATCTCGCCTTGCTGGCCGCTCTTGCTTGTCGCGATGCCTCCCGACAGGATCAGGAAAGCCGTCGTTATGAATCGGCAGCGGGCCTGCTGACCGATGGCCTGCAGCTGCTTCAACGGGTGGGCAAGCTCCCGGATCAGCGTCAAGAGATCGAGCAGGATCTGCTCCAGCTCACGCCTTATCGGATTCTTGACCTCCTCAGCCGCGATCTGGCTGAGGAGGTGTCGCGTCAACAGGGTTTGCAACTCCTGGATGAACTGGTGAATGAGCGGGGGGGGCTTGAAGGCTCAACACTGAACAACGACAGTCACAGCCTTAGCCAGGGTGAATTTGAGCTGTTCTTTCAGCAGATTCGCCGCTTCCTCACCGTTCAAGAACAGTTGGATCTCTATCAGCGCTGGCAGCGAGGCGGCTCCAGCGATGCCGCCTTCCTGGAGGTGATGGCCCTCAGCGCAGCTGGGTTCTCTCGGCGTAAGCCGGAGCGGCTTGAGGAAGCGCGTCAGCGTCTGCAGTCCTTGGAAGTGGATGGTCTGGATATGCGGCCGCTGCAGGGATGCCTTGACCTCCTGCTCGGTGATGTGGATCGTGCCCAGACCCATGTACTCGCGTCTTCGGATAGCGATTTACAGCAATGGTTGCTGAAGCATCCCGGAGATGATCTCGCCGCTCTTTGCGACTACTGCAGGGCCTGGTTGCGGCGTGATGTGCTGCCGGGTTTCCGAGACGTGGATGCCGAGGCGGTGGATCTTGAGGCTTGGTTCGCGGATCGGGATGTACAGGCGTTTGTTGAACGTCTCGAACGGATTGAAGGTCGCCAGCTCAGTCGTGTGAAGGAGTCCTCCCCTTCCTCGGCCCAGGAGCAAGACCCCTTCCCTGCGTTCCCTCTCGATCCGGATGGCTTGATGCCTCTGCCCATCGGTGAAGCCTCATCCGCTTTGGCTGAGGAGGCTGATCAAAGCAGTCCGACCAAACAGGCTTCGACCGATTGGCTCGATCGCTTGGCCGGCCTGTCTCGTCCGCAGTGGTCCAGGCCGCAGTGGTCCATGGCGGAGTGGTCGATGCCGCAGTGGTCGATCCCGAAGGTGACGCTCCCTCGCCCAGCACTCCCTCTGCCTCCTCTCAATCCTCCCAGTCGTCCAGTGGTGATCGGTTCAGCGGTGTTTGCTGGTGTGGTGGCTGTTGTTGCTGCTTTCAGTGTGGTTGGTCTCCGGCAGGAATCCAGTCCCAGTGCCGATCAAGCAGGCAGCTCCCAAGGCCTTTCCCAAGCTCAGCCTCAGACCCAGTCCTCTCAGACGGATCTCAATCAGGCGGATCTCAGCCGAAACAGGGCCAGCCAGACCGAGTCAACCGCGTCAACGGCTTCGCCAGCACTGTTGAAGCCTGCTCAGGCTTATGCCCTTAGGGATGATCAGCCCACCACCGCCCAATTAGAGGGGTTGTTGCAAGCCTGGTTGGATCGCAAGGCCCAGGTGCTGGCCGGGGGCTCCTTGGCGGATGCACGACTAGCGGATGTGGCCCGGGATGGGCTTCTGGCTCAGGTGCAGTCGCAGCGCCAACGGGATGCTGCGATCGGAGCGAACCAGAAGGTGGCAGCCACGATCACCTCCGTGGAGGTGGTGAGTAGCAATGCCAATCGCATTGAGATCAAGGCAAAGGTGGCCTACAGCGATGAGCGCCTCGATGCCAGCGGCCAGGTGATGGAACGCACTGCAGCCACCTCCTTGCCGATCACTTACATCCTTGGCCGTGACGGCCAGCAATGGCGCCTGCATGCCTATTTCGGCAGCTGAGCTTCAGCCAGAGCAGTGGCTGACGCAAGCGGTGAGAAAGGTGGCTTTTACCATCAACACATCACCGTTTGCGGATCGCTTCCATGTTCGATGAGCTGTCAGCCCGCTTTGAAGATGCGGTTAAGGGGCTGAGGGGTCAGGACAAGATCTCAGATACCAATGTGGAGGGTGCCCTCAAGGAGGTGCGTCGGGCCCTGCTCGAGGCCGACGTCAGTCTCCCGGTGGTGAAGGATTTTGTGGCTGAGGTGCGCGACAAGGCCGTTGGAGCCGATGTGGTCCGAGGCGTCAGCCCCGATCAGAAGTTCATCCAGGTGGTGCACGAACAGTTGGTCGAGGTGATGGGTGGCGACAACGCCCCTCTGGCCAAGGCTGATCAGGCACCCACGGTCGTGCTGATGGCTGGTTTGCAGGGTGCCGGTAAAACCACGGCCACGGCCAAGCTTGGCCTCCATCTCAAGGATCAGGGTCGCAAGGCTCTGATGGTGGGTGCAGACGTTTATCGCCCTGCCGCGATCGAGCAGCTCCGGACTCTTGGCGAGCAGATCGGTGTGGAGGTGTTCAGTCTTGGTGCTGAGGCCAAACCGGAGGACATCGCTTCTGCCGGTTTGGCCAAGGCCAAAGAAGAGGGGTTCGACACCTTGCTGGTCGATACCGCTGGTCGGCTTCAGATCGACACGTCGATGATGGAGGAGATGGTGCGGATCCGCACCGCAGTGCAGCCCGATGAGGTGCTGCTGGTGGTGGATTCGATGATCGGCCAGGAGGCGGCCGAACTCACCCGTGCTTTCCACGATCAGGTCGGAATCACCGGGGCGGTGCTCACCAAGCTCGACGGTGATTCACGCGGTGGTGCTGCTCTTTCGATTCGGAAGGTCAGCGGTCAGCCGATCAAGTTCATCGGCACCGGCGAAAAGGTTGAGGCACTCCAGCCCTTCCACCCGGAGCGGATGGCGAGCCGAATCCTCGGCATGGGGGACGTGCTCACCTTGGTGGAGAAGGCCCAGAAGGAGGTCGAGCTCGCCGATGTTGAGCAGATGCAGAAGAAGCTGCAGGAGGCGTCGTTTGACTTCTCCGACTTCTTGAAGCAGATGCGTCTGATCAAGCGGATGGGATCGCTCGGGGGATTGATGAAGATGATCCCGGGCATGAACAAGCTCGATGACGGCATGCTCAAACAGGGGGAGCAGCAGTTAAAGAAGATCGAGGCGATGATCGGTTCGATGACGGCCGCCGAGCGCACCCAGCCCGAGCTTTTGGCGGCTCAGCCGTCGCGGCGACGGCGGATTGCCTCTGGTTGTGGTTACCAGCCTGCGGATGTGGACAAGGTGCTGGCTGACTTCCAGAAGATGCGCGGGTTCATGCAGCAGATGACGCGCGGCGGCGGCATGCCTGGCATGGGTGGTGGTATGCCGGGGATGCCGGGCATGGGAATGCCTGGGATGGGCGGTGGCATGCCAGGGATGCCAGGCATGGGAATGCCTGGGATGGGCGGTGGTGGTGGTCGCCCCTCGCGTGGTGGCGGTCCTCCCCGCCGACAGCGCCCGGTCAAGAAGAAAAAGGGGTTCGGAGACCTGTGACACCCCGCAAGGTATGGTTACTGTTTGGCACGCGGTTTTCAATCCGTGCCGAGTTCCACCAACAAGTAGCGCCACGATGATCAAGCTCCGCCTGAAGCGGTTCGGTAAGAAGCGGGAAGCGAGCTTCCGCCTCGTGGCCTGCAACAGCACGTCTCGTCGTGACGGTCGCCCCTTGGAGGAACTCGGTTATTACAATCCGCGCACCAAAGAGACTCGCCTTGATGCTGAGGGTCTGCGCTCGAGGTTGAGCCAGGGAGCTCAGCCCACCGACGCTGTCCGTTCCCTGCTCGAGAAGGGCGGACTGCTCGAGAAGAGTGTGCGTCCTGCTGAAATTGTCGGCAAGGCCAAGCAGAACGCAGCTCGTGAGGCTGCTGCCAAGCAAGCCGCGAAAGAGGCTGCTGAGGCGAAGACTGCCGCCGCCGCTGAAGCTGCTGCTGAATCCTCCGATGAAGGGGCCTCCAAGGCCGGCGCTGAAGCCTGATTGAGGTCATGGTCGAGGCCACAACTGCCGGCCGTTTCCTCTTTGATCTCCCAACTCCGGAAGCGGCTCTGGCCCTCTCCGGAGCATCCGAACAGACCCTGCGTCAACTCGAAGCACTGACCGGTGTTTCCTTGGTGATGCGGGGTCTTCAGCTTGAGATCCGTGGCAGACCCAGCCAATTGGAGAGGGCTGCTGGTGTTGTCGAGCTATTGCGCCCCTTCTGGCAGGAGGGGGAGAGCGTGTCATCGGTTGATGTACAAGCGGCGCTTCAGTCTCTCGATACCGGTCGGCACCAGGATCATGAGGCGATGGGTCAGCAGGTGTTGGCCCGAAGCCAGCGGGGCAATCTGCTCAGGCCGCGGACCTTGCGGCAGAAAAACTACGTCGAGGCGATGGAGCGACACGACCTCACGTTGGCCCTTGGTCCTGCTGGAACCGGCAAAACCTTTTTGGCCACGGTGCTGGCCGTGCGCATGCTCACTGAACGCAAGGTGGAGCGATTGATTCTCACCCGTCCAGCGGTGGAGGCGGGAGAACGGCTCGGTTTTCTGCCGGGTGATCTGCAGCAGAAGGTGGATCCCTACCTGCGCCCCCTCTATGACGCCTTGCATGCCCTGTTGGGACCCGAAAAAACCAGCGCCTTGCTCGAAAAAGGTGTGATTGAAGTGGCCCCCTTGGCCTACATGCGTGGTCGCACCCTGTCGGAAGCGTTTGTGATTCTCGATGAAGCGCAGAACACCACGCCGGCGCAGATGCGCATGGTGCTCACCCGGCTTGGGGAGCGCTCTCGCATGGTGGTGACTGGAGACATCACCCAGGTTGATCTGCCTCAGGGGCAGCTCAGTGGCTTGGTCGAAGCGGCTCAGGTGCTTGAGGGGGTTGAGGGGGTTGCCGTTTGCAAGCTCACCGCAGCCGATGTGGTTCGCCATCCCATGGTGCAACGGGTTGTGGAGGCCTATGCCCGGCGGGACAAAGCCAACGGTGGGCCGGCTGGATCCGGCGGACAGAGGCCGCGGCGCTAATGCACTGCAACAGGAATTGATGGGGAGATCCGAACCTGTTTTCTGCCCAAAACCTTGTCAGGGCTGGCAAAGTATTGACAGTGATCAGGAGATCCATGCCAGCCAGCAGTAATTTCCAGGAGGCCATTCGCGAGGCGCAATCGAGCGCTCTGGTTGGCCCCAACGTTGTCAATAAAGCCTTGCCCTACGTGGGTGGTGGCATGGTGCTGACCGCCGGAGGTGTGCTCGGTGGTATGGCCACCATGGCCTCGATCGGTTACCAGGCCTTCAACGGCCTTTCGATGGTCGCGATCATTCCGTGGTTCATCCTGTTTTTCGTCGCCCAGAACGCGGCCAAGAAGGCCAACAACGGCACCGCGTTGCCACTGATGGCCACCTTTAGTTTGCTCACTGGCTTCACCCTCACTGGCCTTGTCGTTCAGGCGATCTATGTGGCAGGTGCCGCATCGATTGGCATCGCAGCGTTGGCCACCGGTCTCACCTTTGTGGTGGCCTCCGTGTTTGGACGTCGCATGAGCGACAGCGTGGGTCAGGCGCTCACCTCGGTGGTCAGCCTTGGTTTGTTTGGCCTGGTGATCGCGATGGTTGGCATCTTTATTGCCAGCTTCTTTATTCCTGGCCTGTATGAAATCACCAATCTCGCGATCGCCGGCTTTGGCACGGTGCTGTTCGTGGGAATGGCTTTCGTCGATTTCTATACGATGCCTAGGATGTATCGCGATGATCAGTACCTCTCAGGAGCCCTGGGGATGTATCTGACGTACATCAACCTGTTCGTCTTTGTATTGCGTCTAATCATTGCTCTGCAGGGTGGTGGTCGTCGCGACTGAGCGTGATCCCTGAGCTGGTTGTTCGACCAGCCTTGGCCCCGGCGAGAGCCGGGGCTTTGTTGTGTCTAGGCCTGCTTCGCTTCGGCCACTGATCCCCTCGAAGCTGGTGTTTGGCTTACTCCGCAACGGCGTTAATCGCGGCATGGATGGCGGCCTTCTGGGCGTCGTTGTAGCCCCATCGCTCTAGAAAACTGACATCCTCACCACGGTTGTGGGCCGCGGCATCAAGCAGGGTGTCGAGACGCACTTTGACGCGAGCGGATTCGAGTTGGCGCAGCAGTTCAATGCAGCGGCTGTTCACGCGTTCCGATCCGGCAGCCTGTTCGCCGTCGCCGTTGCCCTGGTGGTGATGGACCATGGCGGCACTCATGGCCAGGTTTCGGGCCGTCAGGTCAACCACGCCATCACCGGCTTCCCGCAGTTTGATCAGAAGGGCTTCCGGCAGGCGGTCCATCAGGGCGCTGTCACCGGCCAGGCTCACCACGAAAAACCCGCGCGCTCCGTCACGGCTGGCGACCAGTTCGCCCACCCTGTCGGCGATCACCTCGTCGCTGATTTCCTCGTCATCCCATTGCTTCAGCCATCCGGCGGCGATCTCCATCGCCTGCTGGAAACTGGGCTCAAGCCTGCTCATCTGTGGGATCCAACCATGGCCTCAGCCTATGGGCTGATGAGCTGAGAGGCTGGAGGACAGGCGAACCAGGCGTTTAATGGATCACACGGGACCCGACGAGCAAGGAGTGTTCCGTTCCGGCTTTGTGGCCCTGATCGGCCGCCCCAATGTGGGCAAGTCCACCCTGGTGAATCAGCTGGTGGGAGACAAGGTGGCGATCACCTCGCCAGTGGCCCAGACCACCCGCAACCGCTTACGGGCCATCCTCACAACTGCGGAGGCCCAATTGATCCTGGTGGATACTCCCGGCATCCATAAACCCCACCACCTTCTGGGAGAGCGTTTGGTGCAGAGCGCCCGGGCAGCCATTGGCGAAGTGGACCAGGTGTTGTTGTTGCTGGAGGGCTGTGAGAAGCCAGGCCGCGGCGATGCTTTTATCGTCAATCTGCTGCAGCAGCAGCGCTTGCCTGTGCAGGTGGTACTCAACAAATGGGACAAGGTCCCAGTGGATCAACGGCCGCAGGCCGATGCCGCGTATCGCGAGCTGTTGGCCGAAACTGACTGGCCTCTGCTGCATTGCAGTGCTCTCAGTGGCGAAGGCTGTCCTGATCTCGTCGCCGCGATCAGTGCCCGGATGCCTGAAGGGCCACAGCTCTACCCCCCCGACATGGTGAGCGACCAGCCCGAACGCCTCCTGATGGGGGAGCTGATTCGCGAACAGGTGCTGGCTCACACCAGGGAGGAAGTGCCTCACAGCGTGGCGGTGCAGATCGAACGCGTGGAAGACATGCCGACAAAGGGCAAGGGAAGCAAGCCCCGCACCGCTGTGCTGGCAACGGTGCTGGTGGAGCGAAAAAGCCAGAAAGGGATCTTGATCGGCAAGGGTGGCGCCATGCTCAAGACCATTGGACAGGGCGCACGTCTTCAGATGCAGACCCTGATTGATGGTTCCGTGTACCTGGAATTGTTCGTGAAGGTGGTGCCGAATTGGCGAACAAGCCCAGCCCGCTTAAACGAACTTGGCTACAGCGAAGAGCACCTCTGACAGGCCAAGCCCCCCATGCAAATGGGAGGCTCGCGAATCGGCTATCTGTGACTCACCACATCCGGTAGACGGGGCTATAGATCAACTTGCGACCGTTGCGGGTTTCGACGAGGTTGCCGTGACGAAGATCAAAGCGCGTGCTCACGGGAGACCAGCCTGCCTGAATGGTGTGCCATTGCCCCACATAACCAACCGCAGCAGAGCGACAGTGACTACCGTCCACCCAGGTCTTGGTGACCTTCGGCGAGTAGGCAGGGCTGATCTGGAATCGGGCACCATTGATGGCTGCGAACTGACCACGGGCATGTAAGGCGTGGCAGCGGCGCTGGCTCACATTGGGATAAACAGGCCTGATTTCGGGATAGCCGGCGATTGGGGCCAACACGGAGTCGATGATGTTGCCGACGGTCATGTCGGTTCCGTAGTCGGGGTGCGGCGCGAAGCCAGGATCGATGCCGTACCCAGGATCGATGCCGTAACCAGGATGCATGCCGTAATCCGGATGCATGCCGTAGTGCTGGGCCTGGGCTGGAGCGACGATGGCTGCAGGAAGGACTGCGGCCAGGGTGAGAGCAAGGAGTTTCATGGGGGTGAACTGGTTCGATGTCCTCACCATCTCGCTACCAGTAGCCGCGTGAATTGACGACCGTCAGTCATCGCTGTGATCTTGCTCACGTGTTGTTTGATTGGCCAGCAGTTGGAGGCTTTCCAGTCGTTCAAGCGTTTGTTGTGCCTGGGTGAGCATGGCGCGGCCATGGGGAGCGCAGACTGCCACCAGCGAGGCGCCTTCGGAGGCTTCGATTCGCGTCTGGTCGATGCAATCGGCGATGCGTGCTCTGGGGTCGCCCTCCATGGACTTGGTGGCTTGCACCATGGCTGGGTTCACCAAGGCGCGCAGCAGCACCGTGAGGGCTTGATCCAAGCTCTTGGGAGGGGTGTGTGGCACAGACAGGGAAACTCAGTCGTCACCAGTCTGTTGAATAGCTTTGTTTGAGCGCTTCGGCTGAGCGTGAGCTCTCTTCAATGCTCTGCCGGCGTTACGTTGCCATTAGTGGGGAAGGGTGATGAAACGCGCACGGCTCCGTCAACGGCTTCAGCAGCTCCCCCCCTGGCTTGAGAAGACCTTGCCGGCTGAACGCAATTTCTACGTCTTTGTGGCCGTCGCCTTTGGCGTTGTGGGCTATCTCGCCGGAGTGTCGCTGCTGGGCCGCTTTGAGTCGCCGCCGATCAGCCTGGACGAGACGCCGCTGCCTCCGGTTGAAGGTGGAGTGAATCCAGTCCTGCCAGGGACGGCTCCGGCTGAGCCCATCAATGACCCTGCTGAGTTGACAACCCCGTCTGTCCCTGCGCCAGAGATCAAGCCTGCACCGGTCCCTGACCGATCCGAGTTCACCGAGGCAGAAAACTGTCGGATCTGGAAACGAACCTTCCCAGAAGCAGCGGCCAAATTGAAACCTGGTGATTCCTGTTATTGAGGCTGTCGCCAAGCTCTGTTCGCCTGCTCCGGTGCAGCCGCTAAGAACAGAGTGCATCGGCACACCCGCTTCAAGCTCAGATAGCGGTTGGGTCGGTCCGGTAGAGATCCGTCACGAGTCCAGTGCGGAAGACGGTTTGCTCGCGCTTTTCGCCCCGATCAGCGGTGAATTTCGTTGTGGTTATTGCTGCTGTGCTCGGTGCAGTGTTGCCAGGTTGTGAGGCAGGGCTGAGAGAATCGCCACATGACTGATGCCCCTGCCCCTACGGCTGTGTCTCCGGTGGCCGACCTTCCCTTCCCGCCCGAAACCCTGCAAGCTTTCTCGCAGCTCTGTGTCGGTCGCTGGATGAGCCTGCGAAGCACCTTTGCCCTCGATGGCTCGGAGGAGTGGCATCAAAGTGAGCGCGGCGAGGTCGAAATCCGGTCTGACGACGATCCGACCGGTTGCGCTGCCTTGACGGTGAGCGACGGCGAGGGCAAGCCGCTCAGTCGCCTGGTCTTCAGTGCTGATGGTGTGGTTCAGCGTGCGGGTGGTGCGGCCCAGGCCATCCAGTCGGGGGGCTGGCAATTGCGGAAGGATGGTTGCCTCGAGCTCCGTTTTCCTGCGGATGATGATGCCGAGGTGCTGGAGCGCGTTTGGTTCATCAAGGCCAATCTGCGCCTGCGCACGACCACGCTGGTGGACCGGTCGGGGACTCCTCAGCAGGCGAGCTTCTGTTCCGAGATCCGTCGGGTCTCCTCTCCCGCTCGCTAAGGCCTGATGGCGCCCTTTCGTTTGGATGTGCTCAGCCTGGTGCCCCAGGCTTTCGCTCCTCTGCTGGAGCTCGGTGTGATCGGTCGCGCTTTCGCTGCCGGCATCGCTGAGCTGCATCTGCACAATCCTCGCGATCACACCACCGATCGCCATCACAAGGTCGATGACATCCCCTATGGCGGAGGGGCTGGCATGGTGCTGAAACCGGAACCTGTCTATGCGGCCTTTGAGGCACTGCCCGTTCTGCCGCGTCGGCGTGTGCTGATGATGAGCCCACAGGGCCAGCCCCTGAAGCAGGCTGATCTTCAGCGCTGGGCAGAAGACTTTGATCAGTTGGTGCTTCTGTGCGGCCACTACGAAGGCTTTGATGAGCGCATTCGCGGTTTGGCTGATGAGGAGGTGTCGTTAGGGGATTTTGTGCTCACCGGTGGCGAATTGCCGGCGATGACCATCATTAATGGGGTTGTACGCCTGTTGCCCGGCACGGTGGGAACCGCCGCGTCCTTGGTGGATGAGAGTCACAGTGATCTGTTGCTGGAGCATCCCCACTACACCCGGCCGGCGGAGTTCCGTGGGATGACGGTTCCGGATGTCTTGCGCAGTGGTGATCATGGCGCCATCGATGCCTGGCGCCAGGCTCAGCGGGAGCAGCGCACGAGGGAACGACGTCCGGATCTGCATCGACGTTGGCAGGAGAAACAGCAGTAGTCGGCTGCAGCTGCTGGGCTGGTCGTTGAGAATGCCAAGGGTTGGGCCAGGCATTCATGCAGCTGCGCATCGGCAATGGTTATGACATCCACCGGCTTGTTCCGGGTCGTCCCCTGATCCTTGGGGGGCAGCAGCTTGATCATCCGGCTGGCCTGGGGCTTGATGGCCACAGTGATGCCGATGTTCTGGTTCACGCGATCATGGATGCCTTGCTCGGTGCCCTTTCGCTTGGAGACATCGGTAAGTACTTCCCCCCCGATGACCCTCAGTGGAAGGGAGCCGACAGCCTGGTGTTACTGAACCAGGTGGTAGCGCTGGTGCGTGATCAGGGCTGGCAGGTGGTGAATGTGGATTCGGTGCTGATTGCTGAGCGCCCCAAGTTGAAGCCTCATATCGAAGCGATGCGCCATGCGATCGCCAGCTGCATTGGCATTGAGCCCGAACGGGTGGGTGTGAAAGCAACGACCAACGAAAAGCTTGGACCCGAAGGGCGGGAGGAGGGCATTTCTTGTCAGGCTGTTGCCCTACTGCAAACCGCATGACCCTGCTGCTGCGTATCGTCTGCTGGCTTGCGGCCGCTCTGATGTGGTGGGTGCCTGCCTCGTTCGCCTCTGCCGCTATGGCTTCAAACGTTTCCGACTCCTCTGATGCTGCCGTTGTTGAGCATCTGCGGGTCAAAGTGCCCGTGGAAGCACGAGCCATTTGGCTCGAGGCGGAGCAGGGCAGCTGGGAGCCTTGGTTGGCACAGCAGGATGGCTTTCTCGGCCGTGATCTGCTCTGGGATGCCACGACTGAGGAAGGAACTCTGCTGATTCGCTGGCAGAGCAGGGCGCAGTGGAAGGCTATTCCGCAGGCCGATGTGAACAAGGTTCAGGATCAGTTTGAGCGACTGGCCCGGGAGGGCACTGGTCTTGCCAGTGGTAATCCCTTCCCACTCGTCTTTGAAGGTGAGTTGTTGCCGCAGTGAGCGACTTTCCAGCCTCCGATCAGCAGCAGCGCGATGACGTCCGCTTCGACTGGGGACGACCCGCTCGTATCGGCTTGCATGAAGCGATATGGGGTGAACACAAAAGCGCTGAGCAGATCGCTGCGATCTTGAATCAGTTGGCAGAGCGGGATCAGCTCGCTTTGGTCACTCGTGTGAGTGAGGAGAAGGCACGCACGGTGCGAACCTTGCTTGCGGCTCAATCAGAAGCAGCAGTGCTGCGTTGGTACGCGTCTGCCCGCTGTCTCAGCTTCGGGAGGTTGCCTGTTCGGCGTGCAGAGCTGGGAGAGGTGATGGTGCTTGGTGCAGGCACGAGTGATCTCACGGTTGCGTCAGAAGCGCAGTTGGCTCTGCAGTGCCACGGTGTTGCATGCGGCTTGATGCTTGATGTGGGGGTGGCCGGGCTTCATCGTCTGCTGGAGCAGTTGCCTCGACTAAAGCCTTGCCAGGTTTTGATTGCCTGCGCGGGGATGGAAGGAGCCTTGCCCACGGTGCTGGCCGGTTTGGTGCCCCAGCCGGTGATCGGTGTGCCGGTGTCCGTTGGCTATGGAGTCAGTGCAGGCGGGCGCACAGCCCTGGAGGGCATGCTCGCGAGCTGTGCACCGGGGCTGACGGTGGTCAACATCGACAACGGTTATGGAGCGGCGATGGCGGCCCTGCGCATTCTTCAGTCCAACGGCGGGACAGGGCTCAGTCGTTGAAGATGGGATGGGGGCTTGGCAGAAGAGCTGCCGTTGATGCCTCGTCGGTGTTGAGATCGAGCAATTCTTCGACCCAACGTTTCATCGAGAGAGGTAAACGACCTTCCTGATAGCGCATCAGTGCTTCCATCAGCACAGACGAATTGATCCACTGAGGGGAACGCCGAGCCATGACCCGATGCAGGTTGGGCGAAGGATGAAGCAGCTCAGAAGCTGGCGCAATGGGACAAGCCTTGAATCAATCCGTTGATTCGACTTGGCTGCTTAGCCGATGGAGTTCGCTTCTGAGCTCAGGACCTTCGACGTCACCAAGGAGACGAACGAGATCAAATAACTCGTTTCGATCGAGCTCACCATTCGCCTGCCATTGCATGGAGCGGGGGTCGAGGCAGGAGGCGGGAGCCAAGGTCAGGAGCAATTGACAATCATTGGACCTTAGAGAGTTTGCGCCGAATTGAAAGCGCTGAAATCTGTACTTGATCAGAAGAATTCAGGCTTGTCATGCGTGGCGTGATCGCGCAACCTGACTTCCAATTGGGTTTGGGGAGTTCACCCGCTTAGAGGTGCTGGAGATTGGGATACACAGTGACCAGCTCTTCGGCGCTGAGCACGTCCCCAGCACCATCCGGTTGCCAGATCACCTCGAGGGCCATCAGATCGGTGGAGGAGGTGGAGCCGAGGATGCGTAGAGACTCGCGTAGCCCTTCACTGGTGTCGATCCGTTTGATCTTCACCGGACTGCGGCTCGCCACCAGCACGGTGACGGCGATGTATTCATTCGTGGCATCAGCATCACCGACGGCTTGAATGTCGCCGCTATCACTGTTCTTTCGACCACCCACATTGGACGTGAGTTCTTCGCGCAACTTGCTGCGCTCGGTCATCGACAGGCGGTTGAAAGTTGATTCCGCAGCATTGAAAGGAACGCTGCCGTTTTCAACGGCGGCGTAAACCCAAAGATCAGGCTGACGCAGGAGTGCCAGGGTGGTTTCTTGGAGAACACGCTGGAGCCCACTGGAAGAACCGGTGTCGGCGCTCGCGGCCAGTTGGCGGAGATCTTGCTGCAGAGCCTTGGCATTGGCTAGCAGTCCGATCTGGAGTTGCACCAGGGTGACGGGCCCACTGCTTAAAGACTGCGGACGCTCATACCCACCCATGGCTGCACCGCCGCTGTTGCTGCGGAAAGCGTTCATCACCACGCCGGCAATCGCCATGATCGCGAACAGGCCCAGCAGGCCGCCACCACCACCGAGGCCGATGGGGATCAAGAAGGGAAAGCCGATACCACCGCCGCCATAGCCGCGCCCGTAGCCACCACCGCCATAGCTGCGGCCGTAACCGCCGCCCCTTGGCATGGAAGGGGCACGGAAGCTACCGCCTCCGATTCGCCCTCCACGGGCTGCGTGACTGGGCTGCGGTTGGAGCACAAGCAGGCCTGCGACCAAGACCGGCACCAACAATGCCGACAGTCCGCGCCGCAGGATCCGGCTGATCTGGCTGGAGCGGAGGGAGAGCGACGAACGCTTCAACACAGCGAGGCGAATGAGATGACTCTAGGAACCACCACCCACGATGGTGACGATTTCGAGCTTGTCGCCGTTCTGAACCATCTGTTCTGCCCATCGCTCCGGGGTCAGGATCAGTCCGTTGAATTCCACCACCACCAGTTTGGGGTGATGCCCAAGGCGCTCCACCACACAAGCCAGCGTGGAGGGGCTTGCCTCCACCGTGCGCTCCGTGCCGTTCACCTGAATTGTGAGTGTTGCCATCGGAGCTGTGCTGAGCGAAGGATGTGGATCAGGCCAGCGCGGCCAGAAGCACTTGGCTGGAGGCCTGAGGGTCGTCAGCAGCCATGATCGCGCCCACCACCGCAACCCTGCGAACGCCCGCTTGCCGCAGCTCCGGGATGCGATCGGCATGGATGCCACCAATGGCGAACCAGGGCAGGCTTGCCTGCTCGCTGGCCTGTACTGCCCAATGGAGCCCCTGGGCGGTGCTGTCCGGTTTGGTGTCGGTGGCGTAGATCGGCCCCACTCCGAGGTAATCGCAATCTTCCTGCTGGGCCTGCTGCAGTTGCTCCAGGTTGTGGGTGCTGCGCCCGAGTAGTCGACCGTCGCCGATCAGGCTGCGGGCGGCTGCGGTGGGTAGATCGTCTTGGCCAAGGTGAACACCGTCCGCATCTACCAGCAGGGCCAGATCGATGCGGTCATTGACGATGAACAACGCTCCATGGTCACGGCATAGCCCGGCAATCGCTTGGGCTTCGGCGAGTCGGTCGCGGTCATGACCCTGTTTCGCGCGGTATTGCACCAGCGAGACTCCGGCGCTGAGGGCGGCTCGTACCCGCTCCAGCATCCCTTCTGCCGGGGCCGTAATCAGGCAGAGGTGGCATTGGTCCAGGCGTTGGCGGCGCTCGGCGCGTTTGCCGGCCTGGAGGATTGTGACTTCGAGGTCGTAAAGGCCGTAGCGAATGGTGGCTGCAGTGCGGGCCAGCTCCGCATCCTGGTCGCGGCCAAATTCTTCAAGAACTCTCAGGGCTTCCTGCACCCGGGCGCAGTTGGCCTCCACAATCTGCTTTGGCTGGGTTCGCTGCTGCTGGGCAGGGTGAGCCATTCCCGCCGCGGTGTCTTCGGCGGTGGAGCGGGCCTGTTTGTAGTGCTCACGGTGGCGTTGCCCAAGCTGCTGGCGCCAATCTTTAAGGGGTTGCACCAGGTCGGCACGATCCAGCCCGAAGCGGCACCAGTCCTCCACCACGCGTAAGCCCTCGCGGGCACGGTCGAGGTTGGCATCAATCAGCCTCGCCACACACTGCTCGCTGCGGGGGGCCACAGGCATCGATTTCATGGCAGGGTTGGAACGATCACATGTTCGATGGTTTCCATGGACAACGGTGGATCCGACAGCCCGATGCACGTGTTGGTGTGGGGGATCCTTTTGCTGGGGGGCATCGGTGTGTTCATTGTCTGGGGCTTGACCAACGCCTATCCAGGTTCCGTCATTTGAACCGGGTCGTCAGTGAGGCGGCGACGGGCCTGCTCAGCATCCCGGCCGATCTGGTTGCTGAGTTCCTCCAGGCCTGAAAAGCGTTGTTGGCCGCGTAGGCGTTGCACGGGCTCAACGGTGAGCGTGGTCCCGACCAGTTCAAGGCTGGTGTCGAGCAGGTGCACCTCCACCGCGGAGGGCGAGTCTGGATCCACGGTGGGCTGGGGGCCGAGGTTCATGACCGCAGGCAAGCGCTCTGGCTGATCTCCCACCCGGGCCCAGGCGGCATACACCCCAAGGCCGGGTAGAAATTTGCGCCCATCCACTTGCAGATTGGCGGTGGGCCAGCCGAGCTTGTGCCCCAGTCCCCTGCCCCGCACAACGGTGCCGCTGAAGCGATAGGGGCGACCGAGCAGTGCGCTCGCCACGTCTAGTTCACCGTCGCCAAGGGCGGTGCGGATGCGGCTGCTGCTCATCCTTCCGCTGGAGTCCTCCAGGATCGGCAGCACAGTGACGCGCACATTGGCCTCAGCGCAGATCTGTTGCAGGGTTTGCGTGCTCCCCTGGCGTCCGCGTCCAAAGCGGAAATTGGCGCCCACGGCGATGTGTCGGGCTTGAAGGGTGTCGAGCAGCATCGTGCGAACGAAGTCTTCGGCGCTGAGTTGGGCCAGGGCCCGATCAAAGGGCACCAGGACCAGCTGGTCGATCCCGAGCGGTTGCAGCAGCTCTAATTTCTCTCCGGGTAGGTCGAGGCGAAGGCGGGCTTCGCCATGGAGCACTTCCCTGGGATGAGGCCAGAAGCTGACCACCGTGGGCACGCCACCACAGGGCTGACTGCATACGGCATCGATCACGCGGCGGTGGCCTGCATGGAGGCCGTCAAAGCTTCCGAGAGCTAGGGCCGTGGGGGTACGGGCCTGCTGTGGTGAGCAGAGGGGTATCAAGACGGCCGTGCATCCGGCAAGGGTTGATGGCAAGTTTGGACGACTGCCGAACAGCTCGCATGGCTGACCGTCTTGATCTCCAGATGCTTGCCCTCGGATTGCGGCGGATGGCCTGGATCCGCTTCTGGATTCAAACCGCCCTTGGCATCGTGGTGATGGGGCTTCTCATCTTCAACAACATCGGTGGCCGCCTTAGTCGTGAGTCCAATCGAGCTCTTGGCCTGAGCCCGGGACTATCTCTCACCACTCTGGCGTTCCTTGTGCTGCTGTTCAGCCTCTGGCAAGGCTGGTTGATGGTGGGTCTCGGTCGTGCTCTGGGAAGCAATGCTCGCCCTAGTCGTGGAGAAGCGAGTCGCACAATCAAGCGTGGTTTGCTTGCCGATCTGATTGGTCTGGTCTTCGCTGTTCTGGGCTACCAGGCTCTGGCTGGCATCTTGTTTTTTCAGGCTTCACAGCAGACTCCCGGCCAGGTCCTGGGGCGGCAAGAGTCGATTACTTCACTGGAAATGCTCTCGGTGCTCAGCAACACCCAGGTGTTGTTTGCCCATTTGATTGGTCTGCTGTTCTCGCTCTGGTTCTTGCAGCGGATCTACCGCGCCCGTTGAACCGCGCCCGTTCAATCGAGCCAAGGTTGGCTGCGTCGAACACCGCTTCGGTGCTTAACGCACGGCCTGGCCACTCAGGTTGATGCTGGGGAGGGCTGACAGGCCTCCTCGCCAGAAAAGCTCCGGCTGGATTGGGGTGAGTGATGGGGCATTGGTCTGGATCTGGGCGACGTCCGTGGGCCAGTCACGCGGACCATCGCCGCCGGATTCGAGATCTTCCACAGCTTCCCCCGCTAGCCAGTAGTAGGTGCGACCACGGGGGTCCTTGCGGGGGCTGAACTGCTCTTCGTACCGTCGGATCGAGAGCCGTGTCCAGCGCAGAGGCCCCATTGCATCGGGGTGGCAGGGGGGAATGTTGAGATTGAGCAGCAGGTTGTCTGGCCAGCCGTCCCGAAGGGCTGATTCCGCCACATCCAGGGCCAGCTCACCGGCGCCCTCGAACTGACGCCACTGGAAGCAGGCGCTGCTCACTGCCATGGCCGGCAGTTGTTCCAGGGTGCCTTCCATGGCTGCAGCAACGGTGCCGGAGCAGAACACATCTGTGCCCAGGTTGGGGCCGTGGTTGATCCCCGATAGCACCAGGTCAGGGGGGGAATCCAGCAGTTCAAACAGGGCCAGCTTCATGCAGTCGGCAGGCGTGCCGCTGCAAGCCCAGGCGGTGACCCCTTGGCCGAACAACTCATCAGCGCGTTCGGCCCGGATTGGTTGCTGGAGGGTGAGGCCATGGCCGGTGGCAGAGCGCTCCTGATCGGGGCACACCACCGTGACCAGGTGGCCGCGGGCGGCGGCGGCCAGGGCCAGAGCTTTGATGCCATCGGCGAAGACGCCGTCGTCATTGCTGATCAGGATCCGCAGCGGGGGCATGGCATGCCGGAGGGGGCTGAGGGGAACCTAAGCGTCGCTGCTGCTTACAGTCAGTCGCTGCGATCCCAATGCCGTGAGCGCCACAGTGTCTCTTCAGCAGCTCACCGACCAGCTGGAGGCCCTGGAAACAGAGGCCGCTGCAGAGATTGCTGCTGCAGCCGATGCCGATGCCCTTGAGCAATTACGGGTGAGTTTGCTGGGCAAGAAAGGGCGCCTCTCCGGGGTGCTTGGTGCCATGGGCAAGCTTCCGGGCAACGAACGCCCGCTGGTGGGTCAGCGGGCCAACGTGCTCAAAACCCAAGTGCAGGCGCTGCTTAGTGAGCGCTTGCAGGCAGTGAAGAGTGCGGCTCTGGACGCCCGCCTCGCGCGTGAAACTCTCGATGTGACGGCGGCGGCTTCTGGCGTGCCGATGGGCCATCGACACCCCCTGATCACCACCACAGAAGAGATCGTTGATCTTTTCTGTGGCCTTGGTTATCGGATGGTGGAAGGCCCTGAGGTGGAGACCGATCACTACAACTTCACCGCACTCAACATCCCGCCCGACCATCCGGCCCGGGACATGCAGGACACGTTCTATTTGAAAGACAACCTGCTGCTGCGCACTCACACCTCTCCGGTGCAGATCCGCCAGTTGGAGCAGACCCCTCCACCGGTTCGGATCGTGGCTCCAGGAAGGGTTTACCGCCGCGATGCGGTGGATGCCACCCACTCGCCTGTGTTTCATCAGGTGGAGGTGCTGGCGATCGACGAGGGGCTCGATTTCAGCCATCTCCGCGGCACGGTGATGGCGTTTCTGAAAGCATTCTTCGGTGATTTGCCGGTGCGCTTCCGGGCCAGTTATTTCCCCTTTACAGAGCCCTCGGCGGAGGTGGATGTGCAATGGCGCGGCCGCTGGCTTGAGGTGATGGGCTGCGGCATGGTCGACCCTGCTGTGTTGGAAGGCCTGGGACTCGACCCTGAGCGCTTCAGCGGCTTCGCTGCCGGCCTGGGTGTGGAGCGCTTCTGCATGGTGCGCCATGGAATCGATGACATTCGCAGGCTGTACACCAGCGATCTGCGCTTCTTGGAGCAGTTCTGAGCCCATTGCTCGGCCTGGGCGACAGCGCAGAAACCTGTCTGCCCTTTTCTTCTGAACAACCAAGCCTGACCTGCTTTGCGACGACCCCATCACAGCTCACAGCCGTTTGCAGCGGCTGTGAAGGCGGTGGCTGTGGGGGCGGTGGCTGTGGGGGCGGTGGCTGTGTGGGCGGTGGCTGTGTGGGCGGTGGCTGTGTGGGCGGTGGCTGTGTGGGCGGTGGAGGTGCTGCGACCCTCTTGGGGCTCGCGTGAATCGTGGCGCTGCTGCGCTCCAGCTGACGCTGAGGCTTAGTCGGGTTTGCGCACTGGGCCCATCAGGGGGTTCTGAACTGGTGCTGCGACGCCATAAGTCACAACAAGGCCCTGCCCTCCGGGAAAGGTGGAGGTTCGAGCGTTTGGCGTTTTGTTGATGACCACCTCACCGTCAAACCAGTTGTTGGCACTCCAGAGATTGCCGGCATCGTCAACGATCACATCGGTGGTGATTTGGATGACTCCACTTTGGTAATTGTGAATGACATCACCCGTGCTTTTCCCCTCAGGGCATGTGCTCGGTTGCATCCCACAGATGTGAATCAAGCTTTGTCCATAGAGGTTGCCGATCCAGACATTGTCGTTGCCGTCAATCGTGACCCCCCAGGGAATGTATGCGATCCCTTTTGCGATGTCGTTCTTGACAACTTTTAGGTCTGGTGAGATGACAGCAGCAACCCCAGACTGCGTCAGCGTGGGATTGTCAACATAGAACTCCGCCCCCGCCGCAAATTCCTGCATAATTGTTTTCGGTTGGGGTGGATTGGCGGGGATTCCCGGTGGGATCTTGGCGCCTGGTGCTAGAGCGCCTTCTGGCGAGTGGGTTTGTTGGGCGATCCATACATGGCCGGTTGAATCCACGGCAATTCCGCGAGTGCCAAGATTGACCTCGATGGCAGTTGATTGTTCAGGTGAATCCGCTGGGAAAACGGTGATTTTGTTATTAAAGCTGCTACTGACCCAGACGCGATTTTGAGCATCAATGGCTACACCAAAAGGTGCCTGAAGGCCCTTGATTGAGATTCTTTTCCCCTGGGTATAGTCGCCACCGGGAAAATGAATCATGTGGTTTCCGGTGTTGTCGGCGATCCAAACGTCTCCATTTCCTGCAGTGCCGACCCCTTGCAGTTGGCCCACGGGTTGATCGATGGTGGCAGGACCAAGGGCCTTGCCGTCTTCCAGTGAAAAAACGCCGACTCGGTTATTGAATGTGCCAACCCATGCATACTTTTCTGAGATTCCTGTCCCCCAACCGGTTCCGTTCAGACCCTGGCCGTTGTAGCCAGTGATGGGAGGAGAGAGGGCCTTACCTCCTGGGCCAAAATGCGTCACACCTCCGCCAATGCTGTTGACCACGCCAGATTGCGATCCCGGCATCCAATTGGCACCACTCCAGGCGTTGCCTTTGTGATCAAACATCAACTTGCCGAGGGCGAGTGCGCCACCGCCATCGAGCCGGATTGACAAGGAAAAATTATCGGGCTGGAAGAGCAGGTAAGGAAGGCTTGCGCTGGAACGAAGTTGTGTGGCCTGATCAACGGGGTAGTTGCTCTCGAATAATTGGTAGAGAGCTGCAACATTGTTCCAGGGCTGGCGGGCGATGGAGATCATCGCCGCAAGGGTGTTGTCTGCTCTAGTCAGGCTTAGGAGTGAAGTACAGCCAGTGGACTGAGAGGTTTGTCCGCAGAGAGCTAACAGGTTTGAAAGCACGTTCATGCGAACGGCTGTTTCGGAGTTGAGCAGATTGGCGCTGTTTAACAGGGTGTCACCGAAGGTCCCTGATGTTTGGTTGACAAGGTTGTGGACTTGGCTGGAGCCAATCGCCAGTGCACTGGTGCTGCCTGTGAGTTGATCTCCTTCGAATAACTGGGCATTGGGCCATACCGAGCCGACGGTTGTCAGTTCATTGATATGGACGCTTTCAGTGGTGTTTTGATCCAGAACGGTCAACATCGTGAGCTTGTCCGCTGTCTCGCCATTGACGCTGCCCCCTTCGGCAACGAGGTAGTCAACGCTTCCTTTTTCAGGCTTGAGAGCCAGCTTGAAAGACCCGTCAGATTTCGATTTCAGCGTTTGTAAAAGCTTGGCGTCTTCTCCACCGCGGCTGCGCCACACGTTGATGGTGGCCTGCTGAACCGGTTCACCCATTAGGGAGAGTTTCCCGCTCAATGCGTTTCCCCCTCCGAAGGAGCAAGACGCAACTCCTATCCCAAGTGCAGACAGCAGTAGAGCCAAGGGTGTGGAGCGAGCGAGCAGCATCGGCTTCAGGGAGTCTTCTCTCTCCTTAGCGACGAGAACTCTTGTTGGCAGTGCTCTTTGAAGCGGGCCAAGACCCGACTGCAGGCATCACAAATCCCCACCCTGTGCCCTGGAGACGGTTCTCTCTCATAAAGTGATCCACCTATTGCGTGATTCGATCGGTGCCCAAGGTTGGACTGATCGTGAATGACGGCAAGACGCTGGCGGTCGAGACCGCGCAGACCATCCAAGCCAGTCTGGAGCGGGCCGGCCATGACGTCGTGCGGGTCAGCAGTGCTGGCGGCATGGTGGGCTTTGCGAACCCGGATCAGCACCTACGCATGCTGGGTTACAACGCTTGCGTGCCTGAGGGGTTTGATCCCTCAATGGCCTTGGCCATCGTGCTTGGCGGTGATGGCACTGTCTTGTCAGCAGCGCGTCAGACCGCTCCTGTGGGGGTGCCAATCCTGACGATCAACACCGGCCACTTGGGCTTCCTGGCGGAGGCTTATCTCGACAACCTCGATCAAGCGATCGAGCAGGTGCTCACCGAGCAATGGACGATTGAGGAGCGCGCCAACCTGGTTGTGAGTGTGATGCGCGGTGATCAGCGCCGTTGGGAAGCGCTGTGCTTGAACGAGATGGCTCTGCACCGAGAACCACTCACCAGCATGTGCCATTTCGAGATCGCGATCGGTCGTCATGCGCCGGTGGACATCTCCGCTGATGGTGTCATCCTCTCCACCCCCACAGGTTCCACCGCTTATGCGCTCAGCGCCGGGGGGCCGGTGATTACCCCGGATTGTCCAGTGCTGCAGCTCACTCCCATCGCTCCGCACTCTTTGGCCTCAAGGGCGCTGGTGTTCAGCGACCAGGAGCCGGTGACGGTGTTCCCGGCCACCCCGGAACGGCTGATCATGGTGGTGGATGGAAGTGCTGGTTGTTACGTGTGGCCAGAAGACCGGGTCTTGATTCGTCGAAGCGAGCATCCGGTGCGATTCGTTCGCCTGTCAGACCATGAGTTCTTTCAGGTTCTTCGCAATAAATTGGGCTGGGGCCTCCCGCACGTGGCCAAGCCGGATCCACCGAAAACGGAGCTTTAGCGGCTGTGGCAGAAGCGGTGTTGCTTGTGGGCGATCAGGCGGTCGGGCTGGCTGCTCGCCTCGAGGCGTCGGGCTATCAGCCCCTCGATTGGAGTGCCGGTGCGGCGTCCTTCGCCCCTCCCCCTGAGGCCACGCCCGCTTTGGCGATCGTGTCAGCTGCGCAGGCCAATTTGATCCCCGCTTTGCGCGCCCGTGTTGGCTCCATGCCGATCCTTCTGGATGTGGGGGAGGACAGCATTCAGGGGCGGGAAACTTGCTTGAGTGCGGGTGCCAATGATTTCTGGCTCTCATCGTTGGGCATCAGTGACTTGCTGCAGCGTCTACGCCTGCACCTCACAATTCAGCAGCGCGATCGCAAGCGACCAACCGTTCTTCAGCTGGCTGATCTGAGTGTGGATTCCAGTTGCCGTCAGGTGCGTCGCGGTGGCAGGCCTGTGGCGCTGACTGCTCGGGAATATGCCCTGCTGATGCTGTTGTTCAGCCAGGCGGGGCAGGTGGTGAGCCGCGAGCAGATTCTGTCTGAGGTTTGGAATGGCGATCAGCGCACATCCAGCAACGTGATTGAGGTGTATGTGCGCTACTTGCGTCAAAAACTTGAGCAGAATGGTGAACAACGTTTAATTCATACCATCCGCGGTAAGGGGTACAGCCTGAGCGATGGTCTGCCGTCCTTGGAATCCTGAATTTGAGCTCGCAAAAACTGAATTCAATCTCAGTTGAAGCTGCGGTCTTTTAGCTTGTTCAGTCAATCAACCAATTTGTCTTTATTTTCGTTCTTTTGTTGTTGAATAGGTTTTGATTCGTTATTCCTGCGATTAGGAGATTTTGGGAGTCTTGGTTAGGCCTTGATCGCTTTGAAAGGTGCGCTGTCTGAACACTTATGGTGTCTCTGTTTAAGGTGCCTCCTGCGCTGGCGTGCGTCTTTTCTTGGCGTTGCCTGGGGAGTTTTTGGGTCCAGAGGGTCGAAGTTCATAGGTCTTGATTGTTTGTAATGGTAGCGGGCTTGTCTTTGTTGCTAGACAGTTCGTGTGGCATTAATAACGTCCCTACCTCTGCTTGGCATCGATCATGTCGTGATTCGTGTGCGCGACTTGGATTCCATGCTCGATTTCTACACAACGGTGTTGGGATGTGAGCTGGCAAAGCACAACGAAGCTTTGGATCTTTGGCATCTGCGTGTTGGCAATGGCCTGATCGACTTGGTGCCCGTGGATGGGGTTCTGGGGAAACTTGGTGGGGCTACGGGAGATACGGCACCACCAGCGGCCAGCGGCCGCAATATGGACCATGTGGCGTTGAAAGTGCATCCATTTGATGCCGATGCGCTCTTGGATTATTTGAAAAGCCATGGCATTGAGGCCCGGGCCACGTTGCAAACCCGCTTTGGCGCCGAGGGAAATGGGCCTTCGATTCAGTTCCGCGACCCTGAGGGCAACGGGATCGAGCTCAAGAGTTGCTGAGCCGTTCAGCAACGCGTTGTGGCGGCGGTTATTTGTTTGCAGGCGGCCGATGTTTCATCTGGGGTCAGCTGTGGGCTCCGCATCGTCATGCTCGGTTTGACTGAATCGTTGGCCTGTCTGTCCGACTGTCAGCTCTCAGCTGGTCAGAGTCGCTAAGGCGGCCCTAGGGCATGGATGCCAGTGCTGTTCATCGAGAGGAATCGACGTTGTGAGGTCACGTGAGCGAATGCTGAGAGGCTTAGCGGTGGCGGCTGGTCTTGCGGTCGTGCAGACCGGCTCAGGTGCCCTGTTCGCACAGGCGCAGGGCATGCCACCACAGCAGTTGCCGATCGAAGCGCGCTGGTGTTTGAACAGCCGGATATGTATTGACCTTGAGGTGGCGGATCAGAGGGAAGAACAACGCCTCGGCCTGATGCAGCGCCCGCCACTTCCACCCCTGAGGGGGATGTGGTTTCCGTTTAAGCAACGGTTGCCCCTCAAATTCTGGATGCACAACACCATTACTCCGCTCGACATGGTGTTTGTGCTCGACAACAGGGTGATCGCCATTCATCGCGATGTGCCGTTCTGTTCTTCTTTGCCATGCCCCAGCTATGGAGCCGATGTGGATGCTGACGGCAAGATCGATCCCGCTGACAGTGTGATTGAACTCGGCGCTGGTGAGGCTGAACGGCTGGGCATTGAGCTGGGTGATGCGGTGATGATTGAGTCGTTCATGCCTGGATCCACCACCACCACGAAGTGATCCTCAAGGCCACGACGCCCCGCTGTCCTGCCACTCCGTGCTGTCGCTCTCTCGCGATCTCCGCAAGAGCTTTCGCCTGGGCATTGCCCCGACTTGTCTTGGCTGCGATCGAGGCCCTGGGTCGTTTCTGGTCTTCTCAGTTGACGGCATTGAAGAATCCCTTGGATTGCAGAAACAGACCGACTGCCACCAGCGGTCCGAAGCCTGCGATCAGCAGGGTGATCTTGAGGCGCAGGGGAGACACCTGTTTCTCGCGCTTTTGAAGGGCCATCGCTGTTCAGGACTGATGTGAGCCTGAGTCTGCCGTGTTGCTCCTCTGTGCTGCTGAACCCTTAAGCAGCAGCACAGGGTTCATGGGTGCCAGCCGGGTGCCGTCCCCTAGGGACTGCCCGCGCCAGGCCTGATGTTGGCTGAGTGTGACCTGCAGCCCGGCGTTGTTCAGGATCGGCCGCAGCTCGGCAAGAGCCTCCAGCGTGGCGAGAGGAATGAGCACGAGCCCCCCGGGGTTGAGGTGTTGCAGAACGGCTTTTAACAAGGCTGCCCGCTGTTTGCCTCCACCGCCGATGAGCACTCGGTCGGGTCGGCGCAGTGCGGCCGGGACAGCTTCGGGGACCGACTCAGGAACGGAGGTGGTGGGCTGGCACTGGGCCATGGCCCCCAGCAGTTGAAAGGCATCCCCTTCCAAAACAGCACAGGGTTTGACCTGCAATCGCTCCGCGTTCGCCTGGATCAATCTGGCCCCGCCTCCCCGCTTTTCAATCGCCAGTAGCTTCAGCTCCGGTCGCAGTCGAAGGGCTTCCAGCCCCACGCTGCCAGTGCCTGCACCCAGGTCCCACAACACGCCCTGAGCAGGCAGTTCAAGCTCTGCCAGAAGTTGGATGCGCACCTCCCGTTTGGTCATTAAGCCAGGTCGGTCGCTGTGCTGCAGGAAGAGGCCGTCGTCCAGCCCGAACAGCGGCAACCGCATGGCTGCAGGTGGTGCGGCTGGTTTGGCAAGCAGCACCACTAAATGAAGGGGATGCAGATCGGCTGGAGTGGTCTGTCCTGGTTCCAAGCACTGCACACGTTCATCGGCATGGCCGAGAGCTTCAAAGAGCCAGAGCGCATAGGCCGCTTCCAGGCCACTTCCGCTCAGGATTGTGCGCACTTCCTCAACGCCGCCGCGGCTGGGATCGGTGAGCACGGCCAGTGCTTCTGGGCGTTGTTGAAGTGTGCGGCTGAGGCTGAGCGGATCCCTGCCATGCAGGCTGACCCAGTCCGCGTCCTGCCAAGAACGCCCCAACCGGGCGAAGGCCAGTTGCAGAGAACTTGGCCCGGGGTGAAAGCGCAGTCGTTCAGCTCCGAGGCGTTCGCTGAGGTAGCGGCCAATGCCAAACCAGAGAGGATCTCCGCTGGCGAGGACGACGGCAGGGGTGTTTCGATCGAGCGCGGCGAGTGCGTCACCGAGCACTGCAGGGTTGTCACTGGCAATGCGTTGCTGTGCTTCTCCGCAGGGTTCCCAGGCGTCTAGGGCCGCCAGTAAACGCTTGGGTGCCGCGATCAGCGCAGCGTTGCGGAGCTGCTGTTGCTGGGTTGCCGGCAGGGAGTGCGGAGCTCCGGCATCGGTGCCGATCACATCGATCATGCCGTCATTGTGCTCGTTGCTGAGAGTGGCCTTGATGGTTCCGACGGTGCTGTTCGCTCCCTGTTGATCGCCGCTTCATCTGCCATTCAGCGCATTGATAGCTACTGAGAGTGAAAGTTTGTTTGTTGGTATGCCTTCGCTTTTTCGCCCACTCCAGCGTTCGGGGGTGTTGTTCGCCTCTGCCTTGAGCTTGGGGATGCTTGGTGCCTCTCAGCATCACGCCGCTCTTTCTCAGCCTGCAACATCTGCTGCTCCGTGCCCTAAGGCCGCGGTGGTGCAAACCGCAACGGCAATCACTCCGGTCAACAAGACCAACTACGCGCATGCGGAAACCGAGGTGATCTTGGCGGAATATGTGCGCAAGATTGCCAAAGGCACGTGCAGTTCTGGTGTAGGCGAGTTTCTGCATCTGAAAAAGGGCATGGATCCAGAAGACCGCACGATTTTGCGCCCTAATTTCGACACGCTGTATTCGTTCGCGGTTCTGGATTTGGACAGTCCGGCCACGGTGGTGCTTCCCGATACCGATCGGTATCAGATCCTTGAAGTTGTGGATGGAGAGCACTGGATTCCCCTGATCAGTGACAAGCCTGGTCGCTATGAACTGACCAAAGAATCCATGGGTAGTCGCTACGTCTTCGCCTTCGTGCGCACGCAGGTGAATATGCAGGATGCTGCGGATCTCAAGAAAGCAGGTGCTGTTCAGGATCAGATCCAGCTGGAGCAGGCACAGAAGGGTGAGTTCATCTCCCCACACAAGTACGACATGAAGGAGATCCTGGCCTTGCGCGCCGCCTACAACGAACGGATGGCACCTGAGGGCGTCACGTCGGAGATGGCCTTCGGTCAGCGAGGTGAGATTAGTGAGGAGATGCGTAACTTTGGTGTGGCGATTGGTTGGGGTGGTCTGCCAAAACAGGGGGCCGTTTACCCCTTCCCCAAAGTGGTGAACTCCACTGAGCCCCAGAAACTTGTCCTCAAGGATGTGCCCAATGATCCCCGGGCCTTCTGGTCGGTGACCATCTACGACAAGCAGGGATTTGCGGTTGGTGAGAAGTACAACATCAACAGTGCTTTTGCTAAGCAGAATACCAACGGTGAGTATGTGATTCACGTTGGTGGTGATGCCAGCCAAGACAACTACTTAGATATCTATCCCGGTTGGAATGCTGCAGTGCGCATCTATTCGCCGACAGAGGCCTATTTCAACGGCAGCTGGATCCCCCCGCAGTTTCAACCTGCCCAGTGATGCAGGCATGGGCCAGGTCTGCTCTGGCCTCTGCATGCTTGTTCTGTTTGCTCGAGGCATCGGCTTCGTGTTGCGTCTCCCTGCCCTATTCCCGACCGGGGTAGGGAATAGGGCGGCCTTGTGCAGCTGGGATACCAGCAATGATCCGGATGATCCCGATTGGCACATTTTTGCTCTGAAGGATGTTGGGCCCCTTGAGAGTGCCTAAACCAAGAGAAGTGCTCGTACCTGGCTTTGATCAAAAGATTTCGGCAGCCTTCAGGCCGGCTTCTCGGCTCTGCTTTGGTGGTGGGGCTGGGCCTCACTTCTGTTGTTAGGCCTCTCGCCGCTTTCTCTCAGGCTGTCCCCAAGGGTTACACCACGCCGATTCCTGCGGAAGTGTTCACTCCTGATGGGGTGGACACCAGTGTTGGTACGTTCCGGTTCTTCGATGGCATGCCCGATGCAGCCACCGTTCAAACCAGCTTCGACTACCTCAAATTCATCCGCGCCTATGAGACGTTCCTGACGCTGATGCCGGCCGCCAGCATCGAGATGATGCGGGTCGGTCATGCCCAGCAGGGTGTCGACGACCACACCAAGGTCATGTTGATGGCCCCGCTGAATTCCAACCCCCTCTTCCTCACCGGCAACACCGACACGGTGTATGGCTCCACCTTCTTCAATCTGAAGGACACGGGGCCGATGGTGATCGAAATTCCTGCGGGGCTTGGTCCTGGCACGATCAATGATGCCTATTTCCGTTTTGTGGCCGACACCGGCGCCCCCGGTCCGGATCGGGGCAAAGGCGGCAAGTACCTGATCCTTGGACCCGATGACAGCGAGCCTGCCAACACCGAGGGATATTTCGTCTTCCGCTCACCCAGCTACTCCAATTGGTTGATTCTGCGCGCCTTCCTCGATGATCAAGGCAAGCCCGATCAGGCGATTGCGAACTACGAAAACGGTCTGCGTCTCTATCCCCTCTCGCAGAAAGACAATCCACCGGCGATGACATTCGTCCAGGGTGGCGACCTTGTCTTCAACACGGTGCATGCCAATAATTTCCACTTCTTTGAAGAGCTGAACACGGTGATTCAGCGTGAACCGGTCGACCTGTTTGACCCTGAACTGCTTGGGCTTGCTTCGGCGATCGGTCTGGAGAAAGGCAAACCCTTCAACCCGAGTGCTCAGGACCGCCAGATCCTTGAGGAAGCCGTTCAGGTGGGAGTCGCTTACGTGCGCGCTGATATGGGCAAGCCTCGCAACCGAGACGTCTACTTCTATGAGGACAAGCAATGGTTCACCCCGTTCGGGGGTGGGAGCCATGAATGGCTTGTCGATGGCGGCAAGGGCGGCCGAAATCTTGATGCCAGGAGCAACTTCTTCTGGGGTTACACCGTCAATACCCCAGCCATGGTGCTGAAGATGGTTGGCGCCGGATCCCAGTACGGCGTTGTGGCGACCGATGCCAACGGGGCCTATCTCGATGGCAGCAAAACCTACAAGTTCACGGTGGATGCCAACGTGCCTGCCAAGGATTTCTGGTCGATGGTGGTCTACGACCCTCAGACGCGCTCGGAGTTGCAGACCGATCAACTTTTGCCCAGCAAAAACAGCAAGCGCAACCAAGACATGGTGGTGAATGCCGACGGAAGTATTGATCTCTATTTCGGACCGACTGCACCGCAGGGCAAGGAAGCCAACTGGATCCAGACCGTGCCGGGTAAAGGATGGTTTGCCTGTTTCCGTTTCTACGGACCGCTACAGCCTTGGTTCGACAAGACCTGGCAGCTCAACGACATTCAGCCTCTCGGTTGAGACCTGAACAGATCAACACCACGATTCATTCTCAGCCATGACTGCTTTCACTCGTTTCTCAACTGCTGCTCTTTCTGCTGTCGTTCTTGCCGGTAGCGCTTCTGCGCTGCGTGCGGCTGATGTGGTTCCGCAGGGCTACAACACGCCCATCCCTGAAGATGTGCTGACGCCTGACAGGGTGAAGACTCGGATCGGCAGCTTCAATTATTTCGATGGGTTTCCCAACGACGACACCATGGCCAAAGCCCGCCGCCAGGTGGACCTTGGCCGCGGGGTTCAGACCTTCCTGAACTTCATGCCGGCGGCATCCCTCGAGATGCTCTATGTGGGTCATCGTGATGGCTACGGCATGCAGCCGAATCGCGATATCGGTGTGTTTGAAGAGTTGATGAGTTCCCAATCGCTCTGGCTCACCGGTAACACCGACACCGTTTATGCCTCGGCCTTTCTTGATCTCAGTGCCGGCCCGATGGTGGTTGAAGTGCCGGCTGGTACAGGCCCTGGCACGGTGAATGATGCGTTCTTCCGCTTTGTGGTGGATATGGGAGGCCCCGGTCCCGATCGGGGCAAGGGCGGAAAATATTTGATTATCGGTCCAGGTCAGTCAGCTCCTGCCAACACCGATGGCTACTTTGTCGCCAACACTCCTAGCAAGATCAACTGGTTGATCCTGCGTGGTTTTCTGGATGATGAGGGCAAAACAGATACTGCCAGAAATGCATTCAAGGGAGGCCTGAAGGTCTATCCCTATGCGGAGCGTGCCAATCCCCCTGCCAACAATTTCAAGAACCTCACGGATTGGGAGACGAACACCATCCATGCCAATAATTTCAAGTTCTACGAAGAGCTTGATGAGGTGATTCAGCGCGAGCCGTCCGAGCTGTTCTCGCCGGAGCTGCTCGGCATGGCTTCGGCAATTGGCATCCAGAAAGGCAAGCCTTTTAATCCTTCTCCGGAACAGAAGGCTCTGCTCACCGAGGCAGTGGCCATCGGTAATGCCACAGCCCGTTCGATTCTGTTCGCTCCCCAAGACCCCAAGGCTTACATCTATCCAGGCAAAGCTGGCTACTGGCAAACCGGATTCCCTGGCGGTAACCACGAATATCTCGTGGATGGTGGCAATGGGGGCCGCGATATGGATGGTCGCACCTTGTTCTTCTACCTGGCCACTGTCAACACGCCTGCGATGGTTTTGGAGATGCCAGGAGTGGGTTCGCAGTACACCTTCTCTTCACGCGACAGCCGTGGTTCTTATCTCGATGGCGCCAACAGCTACTCGATGACCATTCCTGCCAATCCTCCGGCCAACCGTTTCTGGTCGTTTGTGGTCTATGACCCTCAAACCCGCTCGATGTTGCAGAGCGATGAGATGCCTTATCCCAGCAAGAACAACACGCGCAACACCGACATGGTCAAAAATGCTGATGGCAGCATCACGCTCTACTTCGGCCCTGAAGCACCTGAAGGCTTGGAGGCTAATTGGATCAAAACGGTTCCCGGCAAAGGTTGGTTCGGAATCTTCCGTCTCTACGGTCCAGGGCAGGAGTGGTTTGACCGCACCTGGACACTTGGCGCGATCGAGAAGATCTGATTGACGACCCTTTGATGGCATCCGGCCGCGACGCCGTTGTTCGGATGCCTGTGCCGATTGATGTCACCCACTTGCTTGTTGTTCGATGCCTGCCAATCGTTCTGTTGACGTTGTCGTGATTGGCGGTGGCTTCGCTGGTCTGACAGCAGCCCGTGACCTCCAACAACGTGGGTTGGCCGTGCTGGTGCTTGAAGCGAGGGATCGTCTAGGGGGGCGCACCTGGAGCGCTGATCGCAACGGCTTTCATGTGGAATTGGGAGGCACCTGGATCCACTGGACGCAGCCCTTTGTGTGGGCGGAAAAGGAGCGTTATGGCCTGGAGATCCAGGAAACACCGGGCTGTGTGGCAGATCGGGTGGTGATCAAGATTGACGGTGTGATCCGCGACTTGCGTGAGGATCAGCTTGGCGAGTTTGTGAGTGGTTTTGAGCACTTCTTTGCTGAGGCCAAGGCGGTGTGGGAACGTCCCTATGACTCCCAGCACAGCTGGGAGTTGATCAAAGAACGTGATCCTTTGACCGTGGCTGATCGGCTTGCAGCTTTGGATCTCACTCCGTTGCAACGCACGAGCATCGGTGGCTTCCTCGAGATCCTGTCGATGAATCAACCCGAGAATGCCTCCTACGTGGAGATGATGCGCTGCTGGTCACTCACGGGCTGGAGTTATGAACTGTTTAACGACACAGCGGCCCGCTACAAATTCACCCATGGAACGGGTGCACTGGTGCAGGCAATGGCCAGTGATGGTGGATTTGCGGTGGAGCTGAATCAGGAGGTGATGTCGGTGCAGCAGTCTGCCGAGGGTGTGACAGTCACCACCGCTGCTGGTGATGCGATCAGCGCCAAACGGGCCGTTGTCACCGTTCCATTGAATGTGATGCACAGAGTTGCCTTTGATCCTCCTCTGGAGGAGCTGAAGCTTGAGGCGTCTCGCCTCAAGCATGTGGGTGGTGGCGCCAAGGTCTTCTTTGAGGTGGAGGGTGACCCAGGTGCCGTGATGACCCTGGCCAGGTCCACGGAGTCTCCTTTGATCGGTAGCTTTACGTATCAGCGCGGTGAACAGCATTCGGTCCTGGCTGGTTTCAGCCTGGAGCCGGATGCACTTGAGAGGTCCGTTGCCGATTGGCAACCAGTCCTCGAGGAGTTTGTTCCGGGGATTCGGCTGCGTTCAACCTTCGGTCACGATTGGGGAGGGGATGCTTTGTCTCAGGGGAGCTGGTGCACCTATCGGCCCGGCACCTTGACGCGCTTCTCTGATGCTCTGCCTCGGCAGGAGGGTCACCTTTTCTTTGCCTCCGGGGATCATGGTGAAGGATGGAGAGGCTTTATCGAAGGGGCTATTGCCAGCGGCTCGCGAACGGCGGTTGCCGTGTGGCGCAGTCTTCTTCCCTCCAGAACAGCATGATCGGATTTCGCCTCAAGCATGGTTGTGTTCAGGCTTGGTGGTGATGGTGCAGATGTTTCCTGAGTCGATGGCTGATCCAGCCAGGCCCAACCAGTGACAACACGATGATGGTCAGCGAGGTGCTGAGTCGACTGGAGGCAGCTCGCGCTTCATCAAGACCGCTGAAGATAAACGTGATCGCCACCACGACGCCAAACACCCCAGTGAAGGTTCCGCTCAAAGAGCGGAGCAGGTCGCCGATCGAGCGTCCCTCGATTGCCTTGGGATCGATCCCGACTCGGCGACCTGAGAGGAACCCAGTGATTCCCAGCAGCAGCACCAGGGCCAAGCGTTCCCACAGGCTGTGACTGCTCCCCCCTTGTTGCATGTCGATCACCATGGATGAGGCGGTGCCGATGAAGCAGCCTGAGCACAGGCCGATGCTTCCCCACCATTGGCTTGGACGATGCAGACGGCGGCGCAGACGGCTGAGCATGATCAACAGGCTGCAACTGATGCATGCGGCGAGCAGGATGGGCAGCACCAGATTGACCAGGTAGCCGATCGTTGCCGCGATGAGCAGTGCAGCAATGTCGCTGCCTTGGTGGAGACCTGTCTTGCGCGTGGCTTCGTCGTTGGGATCAGGTGTGATGCTGGCCATTCAGTCTTGTGCGGGGATCTGTTGTTGTGCGGTGATGCTGGTGCGCCACTTCACAAAGGGTGCTGACCCCAGAGCCGTCATCAACACGTAGCCGACCACAGCGGCTTTGAGATCCATGGCATCGGGAGCCATGCGTTGCACCAGAAGAAGGGCCAGTCCTGGATTGCGCATGGACACCACTAGGGGAAGAGTGCTGCGCTCATCACTGTTCTGACTGGCGATCAGGAAGCCCAGCCCCAGGGCCGCGATGGTCAGGATCAGCATTAGCAATGCCCCTTGAAGATCCCGGATCAACAAGGGTGCCGCCTGCGGCAACGCCACGAGCAGAATCAACACCAACAGCAGCAACAGCACGATTGAGGCCGTTTTTTGGATGAGAGGATTCCAGCGTTCGACCCATGCCCCACGCCAACGGCGCAAGATCACGCCCAGTAGCAGAGGAGCTAATTGCACTTGTAGAACCTGAGCGGCGACATCTTTCGCCGGGATCGTCCAGATGGCTTCGCCGGCCTCAGTGGGGAGCTGACTGATCCACAAAGGCACACTGATCACTGCGGCGCAAGCTGACCAGAACTGAAGTTTTGCCGCTAATTCAGGATCGTTGGCGACCTGCCTGCTTTTCAGGGTGATCATCGGTGCGCTGGGGCAGATCGCCATGATCATCACGGCTGTGGCCATGGTGGGAGACACACCCTCTCCCAGAGGAGAGTGGAGTAGCAAGATGGCAATTAGTGGCAGACCGATGCAGGTCACCACTAAGACACGAAGCAGCAGTGCTGGTCTGCGCCTCAAAAGATCGAAGCGCATGCTGGGCAGATTCAGGCCCAGTGACACCATCACCAGAAAGAGGGCCAGTGCAATCAGGAGTGACATAGCGGAGTGGGTGCGACGGTTTCAGGAGCAAAACTTGGCTTGATTCAGGCTGGAAAGAGTCCGAACAACAGCAGCAGGAATGCCGCAATGCCAATCAAAAGAACAGCCGTTGCTGTGGCGATCGAGAGGGATGGCTCGTGGCGATAGACGTAGGGGTCATGCCGTAACTTCACCAGTTCGCGCTTGTGTTGGCGCATGGCGATCAGCAGGGTGAAGATGCCGATGCCGATGAAGCCCATCGACATCAGCTGAACACTCAGATCACCTGATGCACCCCCTCCTCCATCGTTGTGGCGGATGGCACCGATGATTTTGTCGAGGCCGAAACCAAAGCTGATCAAGGCCAGAGCCGTGCGGATCCAGGCCAGCGTGGTGCGCTCGGCGGCAGCACGGTTACGGGTTTTGGCTAACTCTGTGTTGCTGTTGGTCATCCTCGGCCCACGGGGTGTTCCGCTGCTTGAAGGCTAGAAATCGTCGCTGTTTCGGTCAGCCCTTGGAGGTGCTGATCGTGCTGAATCGCAGCCTGCCGACGGATTGTTGCTGGCCAATTTGCCTTCCCTTGCTCACAATCGCTTCAGATCTGGATTTGAGGTCGATGGAGTGGGCTGATCAGTTGTTGATGCATGCCGCAGAGGGCTTGCGTTTGATTCTTGAGAGTTTGTCGGTTCTGTCCGTTGGGGTTGGTCTCTTGGCGGTGTTCAGCCCGCGAGGTCCCCTGCGCTTGCGGGCCATTCCGCCTCGGCTTTTGGAGCGCGGTCCCCTCACGGCAGCCCGTCTCACCTTTGGTGGTTGGCTGGCCTTGGCCTTGGAGTTTCAGCTTGGAGCTGATGTGGTGCAGACCACCATTAGCCGGGATGCATCAGCACTGATTCAGCTCGGTGCAGTGGCTTTGGTGCGGACGTTCTTGAATTATTTCCTCAGCTTGGAGCTCAAAGAAAAAGAGCAAGCCTCTTGATTTAATGCGCCTCTGAATGAGGATGTGGGGAGCGACTTTGTTGTCTGATCTGAAAGGATTGGATCTTCAGCCCCTGTGTTCGTTCGGACTGATGATGTGATGACCAAGACCCTTCAGTCCGCGGTCGGAGTGGCTTCTGTCGCCATAGTTTGCTCTGCGTCTCTCTATTCCTTTGGAAGAAGGAAAGTGATCTGCCCTTTTTGTTTTCGGTCGGCAGCAGAGCGGCAGTAGCGCCTTGAAAATCAACAGAAAGATATGGATCTTGATGAAAAGGAATGTGTATCGTTTAACTTTTTTGATGCTGGAAGTGATGCGCTGGAGAAGCGTATAGCATTTTATTTGTTTGTAGAGCTTGTGAGATGGCAGAGAAAAATGTTACCCCCAAGGCTCAACTCCAAACTGAGCAAACGATTGCGCGTCCTCCAGTGGCTGATTGGGGGATCAAGCTTTTAAGAAAATTGAGGCTTGAAAGGCTCATGACTCTTGGCAATCGAATTGAGGGGCCATGAGCATCAGTCTTGGCTGCGCAAAACGAAGGGGTCCGGGCGGCCCAGGTCGACGACCCTTAATCATGGGTTAAACTAGGCTTAAGAAGGGCCTAGTCTATGAACGCTGAAAAGCAGCACAAGAAACTGATCAAGCTCAAGGTCAAGGCTGAGGAGTGCCTCACCAGAGAGCAGGCTCAAAAGATCCTGAGGAAGGCAGACAAAGCTCACCGCAAGCTTTCTGAAGGTTAAGGGCAAGCTCTCACGTCTCGTCCCTGCTGAGCAGGTCGATCGTTTGGTCAAGTCATGCAGGCGCTTGTCGCACCTCGCCTAATGTCGATCACAACCCCCAAGCACGAGGAGGCCGGATTGGCTTCTCTGTGCAAAGCGGATTGCGCGGCTTTCTGTGGTCCCTGAGGCTGCTGAGCCTTGACCACGTCAAGCTCTGAGACGTCGCCCAGCTTGCCGATGCATTGGCCTCAGATCCAAGTCTTGCACTTGGTCTCTGGTGGCTCATAAGCATGATTTCTGCCTAGATCCTGTGTGTTTTCAAGTGCGATGTCTTCGGCCAAGCGTCTCAACATCAAAGGATGTTGAGACGCTTGGCTTGCTGAATGGGTACCTGGGATGACGTGCCCTATTCGAGATACTCCACGTGCATGGTGTGAATTGATCCGTTGAACTTGAACGGAGCACGTTCGTGGTAATCCAAGGAAACCGGCGACCCCAGTGCTTGGCCAACATCCAGGCAGTCATTAGCGGTGAACAGCACAGCTGCCACCCTTGGAACAATGCCTTCGATCAGCTGTGTGCCATTGAGGGACACCTTGATCGAGAGCGGGCCCCTTGGATTGTCGTCGGTGTGCTGGGTCACGACCTCCAGCTTGTGTCTGCCAGCCGGCAGTGGCTGATCAGAGCGCAGCTTGGTGCGCTCAACGATGAACAGGTTGTATTCATAGGTGAGAATTCCTTCATCCATGTAGAGGGTGAGACCACCTGAATTGGCACCGAGTTTGTAGAGCACACCACTGGCATTCTCTGGTATTTCCATATCGATCACAACTTTGTTGTTCAGGCAACCAAGTCGTGGAGCACAGGGCTCGGGAATGCGGGTAATGGTGCCAGGCAACTCCCAGGATGTTGCTTCCGGGGCCACCTTCAGTTCTGGGTGGAAGATGATGGTCCAGAGTCCACCACCAATCGGCATATTTTTGTACTTCGCCGATTCCACCAGGAACAGATTCTTGAGCATCTGCAGCTTCTCTGGATACTCATTCGCGACGTTCTTGCTCTGACTGAAATCGTCGTCGAGGTTGTAGAGCTCCCAGTCGTCGGTGTCGGGTGACCAGGTGAGGATATCTGGGTCCACACCCTTCACCCAAGGTAGGCGTGGCCCCACGGCTCCAGCCATCCATCCATTGTGGTAGATGGATCGAGAGCCCATGATGTCGAAAAACTGGGTGTGAAGTTCACCCGGTGCATCCGGTGCATTGAAGGCATAGGCAAAGCTGGTGCCGTGAATCGGATCCTGAGTGACACCATTCACCATCTTGGGTGGAGTGATTCCTACCAGCTCGTAGATCGTTGGCACCAGATCGTTGCAGTGGTGGAACTGCGACCGCGGTTTGGGATCCGGCTTGATGCCCTTCGGCCATTTGATCGCCATCGGATTGCGAGTGCCGCCGAGGTAAGAGGCCATCAGCTTCATGCCTTGATAAGGCGTACTGCCAGCCCAGGCCCAGCCTGCGTGATACATGTTGTCCACGAGTGGGGAGCCAAGCGCATCCAGTCCACCTAATTCGTCGAGCACTTTGATGTGCTCATCGATCTCTGTGGCAATGGAGTTTTGCGCAAGCAGCTCAGAGATCGTGCCGTCCTGGCCTTCACCGGAGGAGCCGTTGTCTCCCCAGATGTAGACCACCAGGGTGTTGTCTTCGTATCCCAGTCGTTCAATTTCGGAGACGATACGACCAACCTGATGATCGGTGTGTTCAGCAAAGCCTGCCAGCACTTCCATCAAACGCGATTGGAAGGGCTTCTGGTGCTCGGGGATGGAATCCCAAGCTGCTAACCGGGGATGGCGGGGAGTGAGTTGGGCATTTTCGGGAATCCAGCCTTTGGCTTTGGCATTCTTGAAGGCACGCTCGCGGTAGGCGTCCCAGCCATCGTCGAACTTGCCTTTGTACTTATCAGCCCATTCCTTGTTGACATGGTGCGGGCCATGCAGGGCTCCTGATGCCCAGTACATGTAGAAAGGCTTATCGGGGCGGAGCGCCTTGTGGGTTTGCAGCCAGTTGATGGCATCGTCGGCCAGGTCCTCACTGATGTGATAACCCTCCGCTGCCGTTTTAGGCGGCAATACCACCGTGGTGTTGCGCACCAGATGAGGCTCATATTGAGAGGCTTCACCGGCGAGGAAGCCGTAGAAGTATTCGAATCCCAGACCCGTTGGCCAGTTCTCAAAGGGACCTGCCGCCGTGGTTTCGTTGGAAGGTGTGTTGTGCCACTTCCCCCATGCCCCGGTTGCGTAGCCATAGTTGCGCAGGACGTCGGCCTGCAGTGCACAACTTTCTGGAATCCGACCTGAATAACCGTCCCAGTCGTTGGCGAATTCACAGATCTGGCCATTGCCCACGAAGGTGTGGTTGCGACCGCAGAGCAGCGAGGAGCGCGTTGGTGAACACATCGCTGTGGTGTGGAAGCGATTGAAGCCCACGCCACCATCTTTGATTGATTGCAGAGCAGGGGCATGGATATCGCCTCCAAGACACTCCGGCAGTGCCGGGCCTGCATCATCGATCAGCACCACAAGGATGTTGGGTGCATCGTCAGGAAGCCTTTGGGGTTCTGGTAGCGGACTGTATGTCGACTCCTGCATCGTCGTTCCGGCCTTACTCCCCGATGGCTTGGGAGGAAACGGCAGGATGGAACCGTCAACGTGTTGGGTGCTGGTCATGCGCGACACCGCTGGGCAAAAAGTGCAACATCCTTCTGGTAGCCATGGCTGCTTGGCTCAAGCTCTTCGCTAGATCAAGGTTGCACGATTGGGACCTTTGTTCGGGCAAGGCTGGATCCAAGCCCCTGACGGTTGGATGTGCTGGAGAGGGAAACGCTCCCTTGGGCGGGCTTGACAAGCTGCATGGGCCAGCTCGAGTCCGGTTGCGGGGGGTCTGGTTCCATTTGTGCACAACCTGCTAAGACTTTGCCCCGCTATCCGGTTGTGGCTGGTATGAAATGCACAACTTTCAGGACCGTGTTGTGCGTAGCTTCCCCCTTCGCTTTTTGATTGCTGCAGGGGTGATCGGAGGCTTCTCACTTCTGTTCACAAGCGCGGCTTCAGCAGAGGCGCATGACAAGGTGCTGGAGAGAAACGTTGTTGATTTTGATTTCAGTCCACTGTTGATTGAGGAGCAACAGCTGGCCCAGGCCGCTGATGCCGGTCAGATCTCAGGTGGTGGGGATGACAGGGTGACGGTGTCGCCCGACGAATCCAAGTCTGAGGAAGAAGGATCGCTGGCGAAGGCTGCACAGAACCCGATCGCCAGCCTGATCAGTTTGCCGATTCAGTGGAATGCAACCCCTTCCACGCAATGGGCTCCACGGCTTCCCATCCCCTCAGTGGATCCAACCCAGCCCGTGCGCTACGTGAAGGCGGAGCCCAATCAGACCCTGAATGTGGTCAATATTCAGCCGGTGATCCCTGTTCCAGTCAGCAACGGGTTGACGTTAGTCACACGCACGATTGTTCCTTTTATCTCTAAGCCCTGGGCGAACGGTTCTTCAATCCAGGCTCTCGGTGATATCAATCCGTCTGTGTTTTTTGTCCCCACGCTGAAAGGCAACCTCACAGTTGGCCTCGGGCCAACGCTGGTGATTCCCTCTGCAACGGATAACCGGCTCAGTTCGAAGCGATGGAGTGGTGGGCCAAGTGGTGTGCTGGTCTATTCAAAAGGGCCTGTTGTGGCAGGTGGCCTGATCAATAATGTGTGGTCTTTTGCAGGTAGTGATGGCCAGGATGTGAGCACAATGTTGATCCAACCTTTCTTGAACTACAACTTGCCTAAAGGTTGGTATCTCACCAGCTCGCCAATTATTACTGCGAACTGGAACAATCCAGACAATAAGGGCTGGACTGTGCCTGTTGGTGCAGGTTTTGGTCGTGTGTTTGTGATCGGTACCCAGCCTGTGAATGCCTCGCTGAGCGCCTACTACAACGCTGTCAAACCTGAGATTAAGGGTCAGACGCTCTTGGGTGACTGGACGATTCGCGCACAAGTGCAATTCCTGTTCCCTGCAGGTGGTTAAGCCACAGACTTAAGCAGGGTTGTACGAGGGCTCTCTTCAAACTGCTGTTGGTAAGCCCTGGCGAAATGTCCACGGCTGCGAAAGCCGAAATACTCGGCCACTTCGCATACCTGATTCAGCTCAGCCCTTTGGCGTGCTTGTTCTGATCGCAGCAAGTGATGCACTTGTTGGAGTCTGATGATGCGCAGCAGCTCCATCGGCCCGCAGCCGAAATTCTCCTTGCTACCGAGGATGAGAGTGCGTCGCGAGGTGAACAGCTGCTGACACACCTGATCAAGGGTGAGGGGTGTGTTGCTATGGGTGATTCCCCAAGACACCATTTCTTGAACTAATTGGTCACGAGCTGAAAGTTCAAAAGGAACAAACTGTTTGGTATTGCTTTGCAGGCAGCTCAGAATGCTGACCAGGATTGTTTGGGCGGCAAGTCTGCTTTTCTGTGCTGTCGATGGTGGATTTTGGAAAATCTGGCAGAGATGATTGCTCAGGGTTTGATGCAATTTTTGATCAAGTTGCATGCAGTTGCTCAGCATCAAATGATCAAGCAGGTGCTCTTGGCCGACCCGAGTCAGAAAGGTGTTGAAACGGTGGCAGGAGGTGATGGCCAGGATGCTTGTTGATCCGGCGCTGAGCTGGAAGTGCGCTTCTTGCAGGTTCTGCTTGAAGCCGTAAAGAGAAAATTGTTGGAAGGGCTGACATTGCACCCGGTGATCGTCACTGTTCCCCGTCACCTCAAGGCAGAAGCTGGTGGTGTCCTTTCCTCGCTCACCCGTGAGCAGTAGCACCTTGTTGGTCGTCAGCCTGAGCAAACTCATCCCCTGCAGCTGCACCAGGGTGAAGCGACCCACGAGTGCCCCAGGTGTGAGCTGGACAATGCTGAAGTCTTTACCGATCCGTTGAAAGCAACGGGAGAGATCACAAGCGCTGAAAAAAGGAACGTCCCAGCTGCACAGGCTGGGTGGGACCTGTTGAGAAGGGAGAGAACCGCCTTGTTTTGCGATGGCAGGGACGGTCGATGCGATTCGGGTGTCCAAGGACATGCCCAGCTTGTTCTGTTCGCTCAGCCATGCAATTTATGGGTAAAATCCTCTCAGCGCATAAAATGTGGTTATTCCAAGGCGTTTATACACATTTTCGGTCGTGATGGATCGCCTTGTCGCTGGAGGCTTCCTGCGGCCGGGTACAGCCTTGAAATCCTTGCGCAATGGTCGTGTTCGTTGGAACCGCCTCCCGGTCGCGATCAATCTTGTTCTGCCCGGTGTGCTCCTGGAGCCTCTGGCCTGGTTGCAGCAGCTGCTGCTAGCCCATCGTTGTCGATCCCTGCGGTTGCCAGATAATCCAGTGGTGATTGTGGGCCATTGGCGCAGCGGCACCACCTTTTTGCATCAACTCCTGGCTGCGGATCCAGGCGTTGCCACCGCTCGCAACAGTCTCACGGTTGCCCCCCAGGTGGCTGTGCTGCTGAAGCCTGTGCTGATACCACTCTTGCAACGGTTGATGACGCGCACCCGTCCGATCGATGCGGTGCCATGGTCAGCACAGGATCCCCAGGAGGATGAGATTGGCTTGGTTCGTCTCACGCCTGATACCAACATGGCTGGCGTGGCCTTCCCCTGGCACTACCTGCATCATTTTCGACGTTGTGTGCTCTCCTCTACGCCCGATTTTGAGCGCAAGCTGGTGCATTTCACCCGCCTGACTTGGCTCCATGACGGCACCGATAAGCACACGCTTCTGATCAAAAATCCCGCTCATACTGCGAGAGTTGCGCTGTTGCTGCGTCTGTTTCCGCGGGCTCGTTTTGTCTTTCTGAAGCGGGAGCCGATCGATACGATCCGCTCACTGGTTCAGGTGAAGCAGTCACTCGGCAATCTTGTTGGTTTGCAGGCGCCTCTTGATGACCTCACTCAAGTTGAGGAAACGGCGGAAGCCTATCGCTGCTTACTGAATGCTTTTGATGCGGCACGCCCCTTGATCCCCCCAGGGCAATTGCTGGAAGTGCCTTATGACGCGCTGGTGACAGATCCTTTCTCGACGGTGCAGCGGATTTACAGCGAATTGAACCTCCCGGGTTGGGACCAAGCCCGAGATCCGATCGCTCGCAGGGTTGCTGCGGCGTCGGATTACCGGGCTCGACCCGTCACGTTGGCCCCATTGGCTGAGGAGCGTTTGCAGCTGCTGACGCTGTCGTTGGATGAGGGAGACGTTACTGGCCAAACGCCACCTGACAGGCGGCATTGAGCAGTTGCGCTTCATTGGCATCCTGTGGACTGCCTCCGTTGAGGCTGCCCTGTTGGCAGTTGGCGCTGTAGCGAACGGTGTCGTAGCCGTTATCGGCTTCGAATGTGATCACATCGCCACTGGCGGTGACGCTGGGGTAATAGAGGGAATAATCGGAGTCGGGAACAACGATGTAGCTCACCTCATTGCTCTGGGCAGAGTTCACCAGGTTGTTGATCACACCGAAGGTGGCCATGCTGGCCAGTCCCCAGGCGGCAGCCCTTCCGGGGTACCAGCCCCAGTTGTTCCAGGTCGACCCGCCGTACCAGCCGTGGTTCCAGGGGCGGTTGTTGGACCAACCATTGTTGCTGTACCAGCCTCGGCCGTACCGATCCCAGTTGTTGGCAGCTTTTCTGTAGGAGTCATTGCGGGTGTTGACTCGATCAGTCCTGTTGTTCTGCCGGGTGTTGGTGCGGTTGCTGCGTCCGTCCTGCCGGGTGTTGATCGCATTGTTGCGATCCGTTTGGCGGGTGTTACGCGTGCCTTGGCGGTTGGTTTGGCGGCTTCCCTGGTTCGATTGGCGCGTGCTGCGTGTGCTTTGGCGGTTGGTCTGTCGGGTGCCTTGGTTGGATTGGCGCGTGCTCTGCCGGGTACTGCGGTTTGCTCCCGCAGTTCGTGAACCACTGCTGCGCGAACCACTGCTGCGCGAACCACTGCTGCGCGATCCACTGCGACGGGACCCACTGCCGCTGTAGGAGCTGAAGCCTGTGCGGCCACCGCTGCCTCGAGAACTTCGGGCTCCAGAACTGCGGGAGCCTCCTGCTCTTGAACCTCCACCTCTGGAGCCCCCGCCTCCACGGCTTCTGCCTCCACGTGATCCGCCGCCGCCGCCTCGGCGTTGGGCCAGTTCAATCTCAGAGGTTGGGCCTGTGGGGGCTTCCACGCTGGTGGCCATCACGGCCACTGCCGCAGTGGGTTGGAGGCTCAGGATCAGGCTGAGGATCCCGGCAAGCGGGGTTGCGTGCTGTTTGTTCATCGCTTCAAGATCTCCAGCAGTCGGGTGCAGCCCTCGTCGAAGCAGGCCACGTCTACGCGGCCGTTGCGACCGAAAGCCATGCCCACCTGGGTGCGTCCCTGCATGGCATCGCCGCTGTTCACCAGCACATCGGCCAGAAAGGTGGGGTTGTTGACACAGAAGGCTCGCTTGTTGAAGCAGAGCTCCTGGGTCTTGAAATTGATCGTGGCGCTCTTCACCGAATTCCAAGGTGTTCCGGCTTGACGGCCCTCGATGCGCACATAGGGGTTGTCGATGACGCGGTAGGCCACCGAGCGACCACCAAAGCGGTGGTGATACTCAGTGGTGTCGTTCACGTTGAGTGCTGTCACCGTGCAGGCGAAGGGTTGGGCCTCAGTGGACGTACTGCAGGTGGTTTTGAGGGTGTAGAGCTCTTCGGCCTGCAGGGGTGGCGTCTGCCACAAGCTGCCCAAGGTGAGCAGACCCAGCAGTAACCGGCACCGTTGTGGTGTGGTCATGGGCTTGAGCATTCGTGCAAAGAGGGAGGGCTCTGTGCCTCCGTTCTTGCAAGATGGCCACAGCCTTGAATGGCGTCAGCACATGAGCACGGATGGGAGCAAAGACCGGCGTGAGCGTCTCCATGAGTTGTTGCTCGCACTGATCGCTCAGCAGGGCGACCTGGAACTGATGGATGCCGATGGCCCCGCCGGGTTCAGCGTGAGCGGTGGTGGTGAAGGTGCAGCGGACGCTGCTCGTTGGTTGGATCGGAACCGTCGGCTGTTGCAGCGTTACCAGGCGATGGTGCGCACGGCGGTCACCCTTGATGCCCTGTTGGATGCCGAGAACGCACCCGGAGCAGACGTGAGCTGAAAAGGTTGGTTCTTGGTGGTAGTTTTCGCCAAAAATTTCCCATGGTTGAAACGCACGTTCTCACCTTCACAATCACCACAAGCTTCAGTGAGTGGGCGGCCACCTACGACGCCTCCAAGCCCCTTCAGAAGGTGGCCGGAATTACGTCGTTGTATCGCGGTGTGAGCAAAGACGATCCCACCAAAGTCTGCGCCGTGATGCAGGCCGAATCGGGGGTGATGGAGGCGTTCATTGCCGACAATGCGGAGATGATTGCCTCGTCAGGGCATGTGCTGGAGAGCACCGTCAGTCAGGTGTTTGTCTGAGCTTGTGGGTGAGGGTTCAGAGTTCCTCTTGATGTAGCAGCTGCTGCTCTGAGCCGATGATCAGGAGCAACAAGCTAAGGGCGAGTAGCAGGCCAGTGAAGGCGGCCACCACGAGCATCGTGGCCGCCATCCCTTGGCTGTATGCCTCTCGCATCACGCGGAGCACAGGCTCAACCTGGAGGCCTTCTATGTGGATCGGGCTGTTTCTGAGAAAAAGGCGCACCTGTTGATCGAGGTTGGGAATCTGATCAACGCTCAGCCCTGCCAGCTGCAGGTGGGTGACCAGATCGTTGAATCCGAATCCGCTCACCATCGTGCCGCTTACGGCCAGCCCGAAGGCGAAGCCGAGTTGGCCGCTGGTGGTGCGGAAGGCCAGCACTGAGCCTAAGCAGTTGTTGGGCGCTTCCTGCACGAACAGGGCGGACTGGGGAACTGCCACAAAGGCAAGGCCGATGCCCGCCAGGGTGAGGGCAGGGAGCAGCTGCCAGTAGGGCGTTTGCACCTGCACGATCGCGAGGAGGGCGAGCCCAAGGGTGAGGGCGAGGCTGCCCCAGCCCATCAGCACAAGGGTGCGCCGACCCGGGGCCATCCATCGGCCCGCCAGGATGCCGCCAACTCCAAAGCAGAGCAGAAACGGCAGTTGGCCAAGGGCCACCGCGCTGGTGCTGTAGCCCTGCACGAGTTGCCAGAAGTTGCTGGTTTGCAGTTGCAGCACCGCTTGAGCCACATTCCAGCCGATCCCATTTACCACAGCTGCGGCAAAGAAACCGCGTAGATAAAGCCGTGGGGGAAAGATGGGCATGCGGCAGCGCCGTTCGATCGCAATGTGCACGGCGAAGAGCAGCATCCCGAGTGCGGTGGGAAGCCAGAAGCTGATGCTGCGTAAGCCGGGAGTGGCGTGGTTGATGCCGTACAAAAACAGCACGACGGCCGAGCCAATCGTGATCAGGCCGGCGCGGTCGGCACGCAGTGTGCGGTTGGCGGGGATCGACGGCAGCAGTAACGGGAGCAGCGGCAGGCTCACCAAGCAGATCAGGGGCACCAGTGCCATGGCCAGCCGCCAGTGCATCACCGCCATCCAGCCGCCAATCAGTGAGCCGCTGATGAATCCCACCACGATCAGCAGATTCCAGAGGCCCAGCGCAGCGCTCACTTGCCCCGGCTTGCTCACAGCACGCACGCTGGCAAAGGTGCCGGTGAGCACCGATCCCAGGGCGATGCCGGTGAGGGCCCGGCCCAGGAGAAAGACATCGGCCGCGGGAGCCAGCATCGAGAGCAGATTGCCAACCAGTGCCAGCAGCAGGGACGCCGCCAGCACTCGCCGGCGCCCGTAGCGATCTCCGAGAAAGCCCATCACGAGAACCGTGGCGGCTTGGGCCAGGGTCGACACGCTGGCGGCTAGCGCCAGCGTGGGACCCTCCATCTGCATAGCGGCGCTGGCCTTCACCAGAGCGATGTTGGCCACGCTGGGATCGATCAGCTGCAAGCTGGCCAGGATTCCTAAATAGGACACAGCCAGGGGCGAGCTGCCGTTTTGGCGGAGGAGTGAGCGGCGCATCGCAGAGTGAGGCGATTGTCTATCCAAGGCGAGCGGAGGTCGTGGGGAGGCGGTCTCTGAGGTCGGTTTTCACCCTTTGGTTGTTGCTGAATACGACTGGAGCTCGCCCGGCTCGTGCTGGGAAATGTTTTGTCACTGTTTGATCATGGATGAGGCATGACTGGGGGGATTGGCAGGGTTATTCCAATGGTCGTGGCTTTGCTTTCGGGCTGAAAAGTCACTCCCCAGATCAGCTCTGACGCTTGGGGTTTTTGTACCTTTGGGAAGGGCCTTGTGATTGGTTTTCATGGTGGCGGCACTGTCTATTCCGTCAATCCATCAGACACTGATATCGCCGGATTTGATCCAGAACATGATGTTTTGGATTTCGGGGATATTTCTGTTCATGGATTAATTCTCGGCAAGCTTGAAGATGGCTCTGCTGTGATTGTCAATCCATGGCAGGACAATGATTTTCAGCGGATTGTTGATGCGAGTGCTTCCCCGATCCGTTGGGACCAGCTTTCTCTCGATAACTTTGCTCCTGTCGGTAACGAGCATTTGCGTGCCGATATTGGAGGCGTGTTGTCTTGGGAGCTGAATCGTGGCCCCAAGCAGGATGGAGTGCAGGCCGATGCTGATGGCCGGATTATGCTTTCATCCTTCGATGAATCTGTTTCTGAAACGGTGTACATCCGTTCTCATGAATATGGTGTTCAGGAGATTGTCAGTGATTTCAATCCTGAAGTCGATAAGATCAGTTTTGTCTATCTAGGAACACGTGAACGCGTCTCTGCTGTTGATACAGAACAGGGGCTTCTGATTGTCGTCCAACCCAGTGGCCAGAGTGTGCTGTTGGAGGGTATTCAGGCCAGTGAACTTCGTGCCGATCACGTCGAGTTTCACTTTGATCAGGTGCGAGAAGACAATCTCGAGACGGTTCTTGGCTTCGATCAGAACGATGTGGCCTTGGTGGATCGCAGCGTGCTGCTGACGCCGGATGCGCCAGTGGGAGCCTTCACTGATGGGTTTCAGGTGGAGCCCGGACAACCGGTGTATTCCCTGGGTGCCTCAATCGCCAATGGTGTGGCTTCGCACCATGCCGAGCACATGCAGCATGATCACCACCCTGGCGTTCATGCTGAAGGCCATGGCATGGAAGGGCTGGCGCCTTCTATCGGGGCGCTAACGCTGAAGGCCAGTGGCAGCTTGTACTGGGGCGGGATGAGCGGTCAGCTCACCATCACCAACAGCTCAGATCAACCCTTGAGTGATTGGTCGGTCAGCTTTGAGACGCTGCATCAGAACTTCCAGAGTTGGGCTGGACATGCGTCTGTCGAGCCACTGCCAGATGGTGCTGTGCGTGTGACGCTCACGCCTGCGGCATGGAACAGCACGATTGCGGCGGGTCAAAGCATCAATCTGAGCTTCAACGCTGACAGCGTGGGGCTGCCGAATAGCGGCAACCTCACCGATGAACTGTTCTTTGTGGGAGGCAGGGGTGTGGAACCGGTTCCAGCTCCGGAACCCGAACCAGAGCCGGTTCCAATGCCAGAGCCCGAACCTGCGCCTGAACCGGCTCCCCAACCGCAACCAGCGGCTGTGCTGGTGGAAGCCACGGTCACCGACCAATGGAGCGGCACCTTCTCCGGCAATCTCACCGTCACCAACGCGGGCTCGCAGCCGCTGGATGCTGGTTGGTCGGTGAGCTTCCTGAGTGATGACGCCCTCAAGCAGGTCAGCAATTTCAGCCTCAGCCAGGAGCTGCAAAGCGACGGCCGCTACCTCATCACCCTGTCGGCGCCGAGCTGGTCTGCGGGCCAGGCCTTTGCGGCCGGCAGCACCCTCAGTTCTTATTACCAGGGCAGCGGCGAGCTCAGTGGTCAGACATCACTGAGCTTCGACAGTGGCGAGGCTTCGGCTCCTTCAGCGCCGGCAACTCCCACAGACCCTGGTGAGACCACTGAGCCGGTTGCACCAACAGAGCCGGTGGAATCCACGGATCCTGCGGAACCAACGGATCCTGTGCAGCCGACCGATCCTGTGGATCCCGTTGACCCCACCCAACCCACTGAACCGACGGCGCCCTCACCCGACCCATCCCGCTCCAGCGATGGCCTGCGGGTGGTGGGCTATTTCGAAGAATGGGGCATTTATGGCCGCGACTTCCGCGTCGCCGATGTTGATGCCAGCAAGCTCACCCACCTCAACTACAGCTTCTTTGGGGTCGACGACAGCGGCGAGCTGTTCATCCATGACGCCTGGGCTGCCACAGACAAGCGCTTCTCCGTTGAGCAGCAGGTGAGCCGCACCTTCTCAGCCAACGAATGGGCTGGCCTCGAGAGCGCCTATCGCGACGGTTTGGTCAGTGGTGGCGACTTTTCGCTCACGACAGCGGCCGATGGTTCAGTCACCCTCACCGGCCTTCCGGTGGGCTGGGAGGAACCCAATGCCGAGGCCGGCAACCTGCGCCAGTTGGATCTGCTCAAGCAGCTCAATCCTCATCTCAACCTTGGCTTTGCCCTTGGGGGCTGGACCCTCTCCGGTGAATTCAGCCTGGCCTTCGACGACGCAGCTGGCCGGGAGAGCTTCACCGACAGCGTGATCGACACCCTCAACCGCTACGACTTTTTCAACACCGTCGATTTCGACTGGGAGTACCCGGGTGGTGGTGGATTGGGCAGCAATGCGGTGAGCGATCAGGACGGCGCCAATTTCGCCCTCACCCTGCAACTGCTCGACCAGAAGCTGGAGACCTTCCGGCAGCAGATCGGCCGCGAGGTGGAGATCTCCATCGCCACCGCCGGTGGTGCCGACAAGCTGGCCAACCTCAACCTTGAGGGGATCGACCCCTATGTCGACTTCTACAACGTGATGACCTACGACTTCCACGGCGGCTGGGAGTCGCAGACCGGCCACCAGGCAGCCATGACCGGTGATGCGGGGGGCTACGACGTGCTCACCTCCATCGATCAGTTCCGCCAGGCCGGAGTGGATCTCAGCAAGGTGGTGCTTGGTGCTCCGGCTTACACCCGCGCCTGGGGTGGCGTGCAAGACGGGGGCACCAATGGCTACCAACAGGCGGGGGATTCCTCTCAGGCCGCCGGGTCGTTTGAAGCCGGCAGCTACGACGTCAAGGATCTGCTCACTGGGGTGGAAAACGGCAACCTGCGGCTGTTCTGGGATGACACCGCCAAAGCGGCGTTTGTCTACGACTCCGTGAGTGGTCTGTGGAGCTCGATCGAAACGGCAGCCACCGTGGCCGGTAAAGCGGCTTACGTGCAGGAGGCAGGGCTTGGAGGCTTGATGTTCTGGGCGTTGTCCAATGATGCCGCTGGAGAGCAGAGCCTGGTGGATGCCGCCTTTGATGCCCTACTGGGTGGTGGTTCTCTAGAGGAGATCGCCTCCAGGGCTGAGCCGTTCGACCAGGTGCTTGGCGGCGACGGCCAGTTCAGCCTCCAGGATTTCACCGCTCTGTCCTGATCGGAGCATGCACCATCAGCGCTGGCCTTCACTGCGGCGAGGGCTTTGTGCTGGACCCCTGGCCCTTCTGCCCAACTCTGGCAATCTGGGGCGACTCTCGGCCCATGCATGGCTCCGCTCGGATTGTCTGCTCTCAAATCCCTGCTGGGCCGCGGCTCCAAATCGAAAGGCTGGCAGCCGCCCGAGGCGAGCTGGAGCCGGCCCTTGGGTCTGGGCTGGGACAACCCCTATACGGTGCGCTACGCCAGCAACCTCGACGACGGCGCCAATCACGGCATGCCCCTTGGCGGCTTCGGGGCGGGATGCTTCGGTCGGGCGCCCGATGGCAACATCAACCTCTGGCATCTGGATGGCGGTGAGCACTGGTTTGGGGTGCTGCCGGATTGCCAGTTCGCATTGTTCGAGAGCAACGGCGCCGCAACGCGCGCCCATGCCCTGGCGGTGAAGCCGGATGTGGATGCATCACGGCCTGAAGCAGGAGAGCCGTTATCCGCTTGGGATTGGTATCCAGCCAGCACGGCGGAGCGCAGCACCGGCACCTACGCCGCCCGCTATCCCCTGAGCTGGACGAACTACGAAGGCGTCTATGACGCCGAGGTGCGTTGCGAGGCCTTCAGCCCGATCCTGCCGGGTGACTATCAGCGCACCAGCTACCCAGTGGCGGTGTTCGTGTGGACCCTGCGCAACCCCACCGACCAGCCCCTGGATCTGTCGCTGCTGCTCAGCTGGCGCAACACCACCGGCTGGTTCACGAACACCGATGCCTCCGCGGAAGTGCACTTCCGCGACGACGGCAGCCCCGAGCACAACTACGCCCCAGCCATTGGCAAGACAGCGGGCCAACGCAACCGCTGGGTCGACGATGGCACCCTCAAAGGCGTGGTGCTTGAGGGCAACGTCTCCGCTCCGATCGCCGAAGGCGAAGGGCAGTGGTGCATCGCCACCACCGAGCAGCCAGGGGTGAGCATCCAGCGTTGCAGCCGCTGGAACCCCAGTGGCGATGGCAGTGAGCTGTGGAACAGCTTCAGCGCCGATGGCTCGATTCCTGCGAGCAACAACGACCGCAAGAGCGGCGCCAATGATCCGCTCAGTGCTGCGTTGGCCGTGCAGTGTCAGCTGGCGCCGGGGCAGAGCCTGGAGATTCCGGTGGTGATCAGTTGGGATCTGCCGGTGACGGCGTTTGCAACAGGCAGCCAGGCCTTGCGCCGTTACACCGATTTCTTTGCGGCAGAGGGCAACCAGGCCGCGGCGATCGCTTCAGAAGCTCTGCGCGATTGGCGTCGTTGGCAGGCTCAGATTGAGGCCTGGCAGCAACCCGTAGTGGAGCGACGTGAGCTTCCCGAACCGTTGCGGATGGCGTTATTCAATGAGCTCTACGACCTTTGCAGCGGTGGCAGCCTCTGGAGTGCGGCGACGCCAGCTGATCCATTCGGTCGATTCGGCGTGCTCGAGTGCCTCGATTACGCCTGGTACGAAAGTCTTGATGTACGCCTTTACGGGTCGTTTGCCCTGCTGCAGTTGTGGCCGGAGCTCGATAAGGCTGTGCTGTGCAGCTTCGCTCGGGCGATTCCAGCTGCTGATGCAACGCAACGGCCGATCGGTTGGTATTTCACCCAGGGCAAGGGCAGGGTCGAAGCCGATCGCAAGGTAAAGGGAGCCACACCCCACGATCTGGGGGCTCCCAATGAGCAGCCTTGGGATGCCACCAACTACACGGCCTATCAAGACTGCAACCTCTGGAAAGATCTCGGTAGCGACTTCGTGCTGCAGGTTTGGCGCACCTTCAAGCTGGCCCCAAGTGGAGAAGACATCAACTTTTTGGCCGCATGCTGGCCGGCAGCTGTGGAGGCCCTGCGCTACCTCAAAACATTTGATGCCAATCACGATGGCCTGCCTGATAACGGTGGTGCACCGGATCAGACCTTTGATGATTGGCCTTTGCAGGGCGTCAGCGCCTATTGCGGAGCGCTTTGGATCGCTGCTCTTGAAGCAGCCTTGGCCATTGGTCAGACCTTGCAGCTCAAAACAGGGCTGGATACGGCCGAGGAGCAGCGAGAGTTCAGTGGTTGGTTGGAGCAATCGCGCAGCAACTTTGACAGGTTGCTCTGGAATGGTGAGTACTACGACATCGACGCTGAAAGTGGTACGCCGGTGGTGATGGCCGATCAACTTTGCGGTGATTTTTATGCCCGCTTGCTCGGGCTGGAGCCTGTGGTGAGTGAGGCCAACAGCCGTAGTGCCCTCAAGGCAGTGAAGGAAGCCTGTTTCGAACGATTTGAAGGTGGAGCACTTGGTGTCGCGAATGGACTGCGCCGTGACGGAACACCCTTGGATCCGAATGGCACCCATCCTTTGGAGGTGTGGACCGGGATCAACTTCGGAATTGCGAGCTACTACCAGCTGATGGGAGAAGAGCAGACGGCTGAAGCAATCTGCTCAGCGGTGGTGAACCAGGTGTATTCGGGTGGATTGCAGTTCCGTACACCGGAGGCGATCACGGCGGTGAAGACCTTCCGGGCTTGCCACTATCTGCGGGCGATGGCGATCTGGGGGCTGTGGGCGACACACACCAATTGGCAGAGGCTTCCAGGGGCAGAGCGGGGCTAAATGTCTCAATTGTGCACGAATGGGATCTCCCTTTCATGCACAATTGAGGATGTTGCTCTAAGGGCCAATTTGTCTACGATCCTCGCCTTGGTGTCAATACTGTGTTGGCTTCCTTTGTGGCCAAATCTTTAGGCTCGACCTGTCTTGGCAACATCTCAAAGTGGATTCATAGTCACTAGGAAACAATGGATAAGCTCTATATGAGGTGATATTGCCGCTTTCTATTTAGCCGCTAGCGTTGTTCAAAGTTTCGCTTCTGGTGATTGTTGTCGTGAAAAAATCTCTCAATATCATCGCCTGGCTTGCGTTTGCCTCTATTGCCCCTTGTGGACCAGCGCTTGCGGGGCAGCCAACGACGACAAAGGTTGTCGAGAAGGGTGCGGTCACGGTTTATGAATTACCCGACGATGATAAACAGGTCATTCGTGGAAATGACAATAAAATCTATGCAATAGAATATTCCATGTGGTCTACCCCTGACAATGAATACCCTGGTATTTCCGTAGGGCAGTGGTATACGGATTCAGTTACAGGTAAATTCTTCCCTTGGCGTGATACCCCAGGCCTCGCACAATCGCTTTCGACAGCTTCTCAGGAAGCTTTAAAAGGCATGCTAGAGCCTAATGGCGATTTGGATCTATGGGGATATTCCAATGGCGGTGGCTTCGTATACTCTAATTATAGCTCTAATAGTGATATTCCTCGAGGTTTCTCGAATAGGCCTGCGAACGCAAAAGGTACAAATGAAGGCCTTTTGTATTACTATAATGGTGCCGGTTATTTTACGAAAGGGGGTAATAAAGGGGCCGGGCGCATTCAAGCCTATGGTGGTTGCATTGCCAATACCATTTCAGATGGTGTAACGGCCACCCCTTCAACGCTTGTTGAAAATGGTGATTACTGCCAATGGAGTGGTAGTGATGTAGAGAGCTCAGTCTATGCACCTATATTTGATGGTGGAACTTTAAAGATAGATTCAAACACCTCGTTTAGTCGCAGATTTTATGTTACTGGTAATGGCGGAGTCATTAAAAATGATGTTAATGCCAATTTTGAGGGTGATTTTACAGCAATTTCAGGCTCTGAGTCGGCAACATTTGCCTATTCGGGCACCGGCCTTACAAAGCTTTGGGGCACAAATGAATACAGTGGAGAGACGGTCGTTAGTACGACTGATGATGGCGCCCTGGTTATTATGGCAAAGAAGGCACTCCCATTGGGTGATATAACCATTAACTCTGGTTCTAAATTAAGATTAAGGGGTGATGCGATTACATCCAGTAAAGGGCAAGTCGTTAAGCTTGCGGGGGGCGGAAAAATAGGATTTTATGGGAAGAAAATTCGCCTTAACTCTAATATACAGCTTGTGGAGCCGAAAAATGGCCAGTCCTTTTTGCATGTTGATGGGGCTCTTGATCGTCAGACTGTAGACGATGGTGTTTATGTAAGGCCTCAGATTAATGGGGTTATTTCTGGTTCCGGAGGCTTGACAAAGGAAGGTGAAGGCAGTGTTACCCTCACCGGAATTAATACATATACTGGAAAAACAATCATCAAGAAAGGTCAGCTTGAGGTCTCTGGCTCTTTGTCTGACAAAACAGAGGTCGAAGTTGCCGAAGGGGCTAAATATAATGTTCGCGCAAGTGATCAAATCGCGGCTCTGACCGGCGGCGGAAAAGTTGAACTTGATCTTGGCAGTATTTTATCTGTTGGTGATGATCGAGAGAGCTTTCAATTTGATGGCTCCTTTGTGGTGGATAAAACAGGTGGCATTACAAAGCTAGGTAGTAGCGAGTTTGTTGTCACGAAGAATAATGCGATTAGATATAAGGGAGAGACGACGGTCAAAGAAGGTTCTGTCAATTTCGGTAATACCTCTCAAGAAATTCAGACTCTTGTTGTTAAAAGACTTGGAGCGGTCTCAGGCGGAAATCTGAGCGTCGTTGATTTGGATAATCATGGCGAAATTAGTGTGAACTCTCTTGTTGGTACTGACGCTAAAAATACTTTCCATAATGTATATGGCTCTATTGCCATTGCTTCTGATTCTAATATTGACCTGAAGGGAGGAGATGACACTTTCTTGACCAGCGCCAATGTCTCTGGTTCAGGAATCATTGATGGTGGTGAGGGCACCGATACGATCAAGTTTGGCACGCTAGGGGTGGCATCTTTCAAGGCCGCAAAGATCAAAAACTTTGAATTTGCTGAGCAGCACCTAGGAGACTGGGACTACGACGGAGATTATAAGGCCGCTGGGATCCAAACCATGACGCTGAAGGGCGGCTCCCTTCAGCTCCTTGATTCTCATCATGCCACGTTTGCCAACTTTGTGATGGAAGGTGGCGAGATTTACGCCAGCCTTGCCAGTAAAGATGCAGCACCTTTGATTGCTGATAGTTTTGCCTACAAGGCGGGTTCTTTGGTGATTTCGGCAGCGAATCAGGATCAGCCAGTCGGTACTTATCTGGTGATTGATGCTCCCGCTGCCAGTCAGGGAGAAATGAATGAGTTGGCTAAGAACTCATTGCTTGTTTACGACGGTAATGTTGGAGGTTTTTCGGGCGTTGGGGTGGATAAAGGTATTGACGATAGTGCTGTTTATGACGTTTATCTTCAAGAGGGAAGCTTGCAGCTTGTTGTGAGTCAGAAGGCTCCTGATGTGATCATTGATGAATTGGATTGCTCTGATCCCGGAAACTTCTCTGATCTGATCTGCAACCCCAGTACCCCTGGAGGGGAAATTATTAATGAGATCATAGATGATGTTCTGGATGACATCAATCTTCCCATTATTGGCGCCGATACACTCGGAAAGTTGTTTGTTTCAGGTCTGGCACCGCGCAATATTGATGGTCCTGGTCGCGGCATGGCGACGTACAACAACCTGTTGGCGGATACGTTGTTTGAACGCCTCCCCTTGCGTCAGTTTGATCCAGTGGTGATCCAAGACACGGCAGTTGAGCAGGAAGAGGTCATTGAAAGCGAGGCTGCCCCACCGGTGCGTGGATTGTGGAACAAGAGTGGTGAGGTGAGTGATGAGGATGCCCAGCAGGCGTTGGATTACGCCATCGCTCAGAACGCGGGCAGTGGTTTAGAGGACAGCACCCTGGTTGAAAGTTTGGAGGCGGCTGGGTTTGAGGAGGATCCATCCCTCACGGCCCAGTACGCCCGTCGTGATGGGGTGCGCGCCTGGTTCCGCGGCTTTGGCGGTGATGACCACGACAGTTACAACGACAACTTCTACAACCCCTATTACGTCAACGCCGGTGGTGGTGTGTTGGGCGTGGATGTCTCCATTGCTGAGTCGTTCCAGGTGGGTGGATTTGTCAACTACGGCAACATCAACCTCACTCAGCAGAATGCTCTGGCTGGCGGTGGCTCCTGGAACTCCGATGGTTGGGGCGGTGGGGTGCGTGCTGAGTACTGGACCGACAACTTCTATCTGCAGGGTCTGTTCAGCGCCACAGCCTTCAGCGGCAACCACAGACGGAACATCATCGAAATCACCAACAAGCTTGGTGATGTGACGGCCTCAGGCAACAAGAGTGGCACCAGCTATGGCTTGGCGTTCCGCGTCGGTGCGCCGTTTGAATCGGGCAAGTTCCTGTTGGAGCCTCAGTTCACCACCACCTGGAGTTTCAACAATGAAAATCGCTTCACCGAGAGTGGCGCAGGCCAGCTGAACCTCACCTACAAGAATCGTTCCACCACCTATGTGCAAACCGATCTGGCGATGAAGTTCGCCTATCCGATCAAAACGGGCGACACCTCACAGCTGGTTCCTTCCCTGCGTGTGGGTTGGTTGGGCGACTGGAGCGGCAATCTGAGCAAGCAGACGATTGGCTATCAGTTCACCAATCAAGAGGTGGATATTCAATCCAAGAATGAGGACACCAACGGCCTTCTGGTGGAGGGAGGTTTGGACTACACCATCGCCAAGATCAACAGCAGCTCCTACAAGGTGTATCTGCGCGGCGGCATCGAGGCCTGGGGCGGAGAAAGGGGCACTGACTACCGCACCTCCGGCGGTTTTGAGTGGCAGTTCTGAGCCAGTGCTGTTGGCGTTGATGGCGCTGTGACCTGAGGCCTTTGACTCAGGTCACAGCGTCCAGACAGGCTCTGATCGACCCCACTGCCTGCTTTCCCTCCAGCAGACAGCTTCAGCACCGATGATGGGGGCCGTGTTGTCTTACTTGATGCGTCTGTTGCGTCGTCTGGTTTTGTCGGTACTGGTCGCCCTGCTCCTGTTGCTGATCACCCCCGCTGTGGCGATCGCTCAGGTGCATCAACACAGTGATGAAGCCGGTGCTCCAATGCTGCGCAGCCTTGAGAGTCTGCGCGATCTTGACTATCAAAGTTGGCAGGCGGTGGCCTATCGCACCGGCGAGCCAGGCCAGTCAGTGGTGCTTCGCATCGTCGGATACCCCGGCAGAGTGCGTCTTGATCACCCCACACCGCTTCTTGTGAAGGCCGGTATGAAGGAATGGCAGCTGCCGGACATCACGCTCGATAACCCCGCCCTCGCTGCTGATGGCCGTGATGCCGCTGCCGAATTCGACCTGGATCCTCTGCTCCGCGACCTGCGCAACAACCGACCGTTGCGCTTGTTTCTTCCGGGCGTGCTGAACGATCTTCCCGTGCCGCCTTTCGTCGTGGCTGAATGGCGTCAGGTGCAGACCGATCCCTTGACGTGATGGCTGCCATCGATCCATCCAAACAGCGCTGGATCCCCTGGATGCACCGGGCGCTGCAGTTGGCGGGCCTCGCGGCAGGCCACACCAGCCCGAACCCACTGGTCGGTGCTGTGGTGCTTGCCTCCGATGGCCAGTTGGTCGGGGAAGGCTTCCATGCGCGTGCCGGTGAGCCCCATGCCGAAGTGGGTGCTCTCGCCCAAGCCGGTGCCGCCGCCCGCGGCGGCACGATCGTGGTGACCCTTGAGCCCTGCTGCCATCACGGCCGCACGCCGCCATGCTCGGAAGCGGTGATCAAGGCCGGTCTTCAGCGGGTGGTGGTGGCCTTGACCGATCCAGACCCCCGCGTGGCTGGAGGCGGCATCCAACGGCTTAGGGACGCCGGCTTGGAGGTGATCACCGGAGTGCTGGAGGCAGAAGCAGCGCACCAGAACCGCGCCTTTGTGCACCGGGTACAAACCGGTCGGCCCTGGGGGGTTCTCAAGTGGGCCATGAGCCTCGACGGACGGACGGCCCTTCCCAATGGAGCGAGTCAGTGGATCAGCGGTCCAGCGTCACGGTCGTGGGTGCATCGTCTACGGGCCGGCTGTGATGCGGTGATTGTTGGCGGTGGCACCCTGCGTGCTGATGACCCTCTGCTTACCAGTCGTGGCCAGCGCCAGCCCGAGCCCTTACGCGTGGTGCTGAGCCGCAGCCTGGATTTGCCTGAACAGGCCCAACTCTGGGACCAGTCGGTGGCCTCCACCCTGGTGGCCCATCCAGCCTTGACTGATTGGGCTGGCCGCGAACGGCTTCGGGCGGCTTGGGAACAAGCCGGTGTGGCCATGCAGTCCTTCGAGCAGTGTGACCCGTCAGCGTTGTTGCCGCTGTTGGCTGCCCGGGGTTGCAATCGCGTGCTCTGGGAATGCGGCCCCTCGCTGGCCGCTGCCGCTTTGCAGCAGGGCTGCGTGCAGGAGCTTGCCGTGGTGATCGCCCCCAAGCTGATGGGTGGTGACCTGGCCCGCACGCCTCTAGGCGACCTTGGCTTGACGGCGATGGATCAGGTTGTTCCCCTCGCGCTTGACTCCGCCCAATCCCTTGGAAACGATCTGTTGCTGCAGGCCAGACTCCGCGGCGATTCCATCGATTGATGGCGTTTTGGCTGACCTGGATGCACCGTCGCCCCGATGATGGAACTTCTGCCGGCTTGCGGCGATGACTTGGACCTATCTGTTCTGCTTGATCGCCGGTGGGCTGTTGATCAGCTTGTCGATTGCCGGCGAGGCAGATGTGGATTTCGGCGTTGATGGTGCCTCCGGCATCGCCGAAGGCGGACAGCCGACGGTCTTGTTCAGCACATCGTTCTGGTCCTTTGGCTTGGCTGGCTTTGGGCTCTGCGGTTTGTTGTTGCAGTTGTTTCAGGGTGCAGGTGCCTCACCGTTCACCTTGCCGCTCGCTTTGGTGCTCGGGGTTGGGCTTGGCTGGGCCGCTGCGCTGGCCTTGCGGTTGATGGCACGTCGTGAAGCCAACACCGTGGTGCGGGTGGATGACCTGATCGGACTGGAGGCGACGGTGACGCTTCCACTCAGTGACCAGCAGCGCGGTTTCGTTGAAGTCTCCGTGCGTGGAAGCTTGTTGCGGCGTGCAGCGCGCAGCGCCTCCAGCCCCTTGGAGCGTGGCGATCGGGCGGTGATCTTGAGGGTTGAAGCCAACACCCTGATCGTTGAGCCTTTTGAAATGGCCGACTGATTCCACCCTGGCTAAGGCAGAAGAAGTTTCAGCCGCACTTATGCAGCCCAGCTTGGCAACGCAGCCGTTGCCACTTCTGGCCCAGCGCCAGCCCAGCAACAACCCCGCCGGTGCAGTGGTTTCAGTCGCTTCGACTGTTTTTGTAGTGGTGGTGGCGCTGACCCTGATCAGCCGCTGGATGATCCGCATCTGTCGCCCCCATGAAATGCTCGTGGTGACGGGCTCAAAATCCAACCAGGGTGCCCAGGGGATGAAGGGCTACAGAGTGGTTGCCAATGGTGGCTGCACCTTCGTGAAGCCGATCCTGGAGACGGCTCGGCGCATGGATGTGACGCTCCTGCCGGTGCTGGTGGAGGTGAGCAACGCCTATTCCAAGGGCGGTACCCCTCTCAACATTCAGGCGATTGCCAACGTCAAGGTGAGCACTGATCCAGCGGTTCGCAACAACGCGATCGAACGCTTCCTTGGCCGGGATAACAAGGAAATTGTGCAGGTGGCCAAGGAGAACCTTGAAGGCAACCTGCGCAGCGTTCTGGCCCAGCTCACGCCCGAGCAGGTGAATGAAGACCGCCTGCGCTTTGCGGAGCAGGTTGCTGATGATGTCGGGGAGGATCTGCGACGTCTCGGTCTGCAGCTCGACACGCTCAAGATTCAGAGTGTTTTTGACGACGTCGACTACCTCAATTCGATCAGCCGCCGCCGTGTGGCCCAAATTGTGCGTGATGCCGAGATCGCCGAAGCGGAGGCGATTGGTCAGGCCGAGCGGATCGAGGCCGAGATGGAGGAGGTTGCAGAGGTGGTGCGTACTGAAGCGGAAACAGTCGTGCTTGAAAAAGACAACGACGTGCGCACCAAGGTGGCCCAGATGGAGAAGGACGCGCGCTCGGAGGAGGAGCGCACCGAGGCGGCTGAGCTGGAGGCCCGAGCCCGGGCTGAGCAACAGTTGCAGAAGGTGCGTGCTGAACTCGAACGCTTGCGCTTGAAGGCCGAAGCGGTTCTGCCCTCCCAGGCGCACCAGAAGGCCCAGGAGCTGCGCGCCCGCGGCCGTGCCGCCGCCACTGCCGAAGACGTGAAGGCCAGTGCCCTGGTGAACGATCTGCTCACCCAGGTGTGGGAAGACGCCGGCAGTACCGCCGAGTTGGTCTTCCTGCTGCAGCAGATTGAGATGGTCTTGCAGCAGGCCACGCGTTTGCCCGCTCAGCTGCATCTCAAGCGCATCACCGCCCTGGATGGTGATGACGCGTCCACCCTGGCCAGCCTTGTAGCGGTGAATCACAAGGTGGTGCGCCAGTTCTTCGAGCAGGTCAAGGACATCCTTGGCGTGGATCTGCTCGGCACCCTGTCTTCCACCGGAGTTAACTGATGTTTGTCGCCTTTGGATTGACCGGCGCTGCGGGGCTTTGGGCTTTCGTGGTGTTGCTGCGTCAGCTCTATTTCATCTGTCAGCCCAGTGAAGTGCTGATCTTTGCCGGCCTTGGCCGCACCACTGGTGATGGGCGCAAGGTGGGGTATCGCACGGTACGGGGAGGGAGTGCTTTGCGCATCCCCGTTCTTGAAGAGGTGATGCGCCTCGACCTCAGCAACATGATCATTGAGTTGCGGGTGGAGAACGCCTACTCCAAAGGTGGTATCCCGCTCAATGTGGCGGGTGTGGCCAATATCAAGATCTCCGGCGATGAGCCCGGGATCCACAACGCGATCGAACGCTTGATTGGCAAAAGCCAGGACGACATTCGTCATATCGCCAAGGAGACGTTGGAAGGGAACCTGCGCGGTGTGATGGCCAGCCTCACTCCCGAACAGCTGAATGAAGACAAGATCACCTTTGCGCGCACCCTGCTGGAGGAGGCGGAGGATGATCTGCAAAAGCTTGGGCTGGTGCTCGACACACTGCAGATTCAGAACATCTCTGATGACGTGCGCTACCTCGATTCGATCGGTCGCAAGCAGTTGGTGGAACTGAAGAGGGATTCGCGCATCGCTGAGGCTGAGGCGACCTCGCAGTCGGCGGTGAAGCAAGCGGAGAACGCGCGCATCACCTCCCTGCGCCGGCTCGATAAGGAATTGGCAGTGGCCACCGCCAATGCCCAGAAACGGATCAAGGATGCGCTCACCCGTCGGGATGCCTTGGTGGCGGAGGTGGAAGCAGAAGTGGGGGCCGAGTTGGCAAGGGCTGAGGCGGAGCTGCCGGTGCAGGAGGCGCGCATCAAACAGGTAACGCAGCAGCTTGAAGCGGATGTGATTGCGCCGGCTGAATCCGAATGTCAAACGATGATGGCGGAGGCCAAAGGCGCTGCTGCCACGATCGTGGAGCAGGGGCGTTCCCAGGCCGAGGGCCTTCAAGATTTGGTCACCTCTCTGAAGCGCAGTGGTTCGGATGCCAAGCGCCTGTTCCTTCTCCAGAAACTGGAGCCGCTGCTCACGATGCTGAGCGACACCGTGAAGCCGATTGAGGTGGAAGAGGTCGCCCTGATTGGTGAACGGGAAGGACAGATGAATCTGTCGCTCGCCACCTTGCTGCGCCAGCTTCAGGACAGCACCGGCCTGCGCTTGACGCCAAACCGCTCTGAGGGCAACGGCCAGTCTGGGACTGATTCCATCTCCATGCCTACGACGAGTGACGAGTAGGACTGATCCATGCGCAACGGCGCATCACTCCTTGCTGTGCTGATCAGCCTTGTTTCCGCCCAGTTCACGGCTGTAGCGGCTGATCAGCACCCCCATCACCACCGCCAGATACAGCGGCCCTGCGATGCCAGTGGCGACTGAAAGCATGCGTGATAGAGGCAGGACCGGCTTGATGTCACCAAAACCAACAGTGGTGAGGCAGATAAAGGCGAAATAATTGATGCGGGCGAACACGGGGGCCGCATCCAGCACGCTGGCGTCCCCGCCGCTGAGCCCACGCGCGGGCACGTCGAGTGGCGTGAAACTGTGGGGTTGGATCGTCTCAACAGCACTCATCACCAACCCTGCTGTGAGTCCTAGCAGGAGATAACCGGCTGCTGCGCCCATCAGCATCGAATGGGTGACGTGCCGTTCTTTGGCCAGTTTCTCCACGAGCCGAACCACGCTCCAGCCCACAAGCACACTCCAGCTCAGCACCAGCGGGACGCCGGTCATGGTCCATTTCACAGGGGTGATCACCCACACCAGTTGGCTCACCAGAGCAACCACCCCGAGGAGTTGGTAGAGCTTGTCTTTCCAAGTGCGCTTGCTCATCTTCAACACCACAAGCTGGGTGAGCAAGAGTGCGATCAACGAATAACCAACCGATCCCATCCAGGAGATGGACGGGAAGGCGAAACTCACAAGCACCAGTAGGCACAGTGCCAAGAGGAGCTCATAAACGCCCTCACGCTTGTGGGGGGTTGGGCCTTGGTTCAGCAACCTCATCTTCTGAGCATTCCGCCAAACTGAGGATGCCAACGATTGCAAAGGCAAGCGACCCCAGCACAGTGGTTTGAAGGGCCATTTGGTTGTTGAAGCTGGTGAGTTTGGGCAGGGCATTTGGCAATGACGCCAATGCTGACTGCATGAACCACAGGCAGCCGAGCGTATTCACCATTGCGATCCACCAGCCCAGATGCTTGGGTTCGAAGACGAGCAATCGGCCATGCCCCACTTCCAGTAATCCGTCTGCGGCGGAAACCAGGAAAAGGATGGATCCCAGCAGATTTGGCAGCACGGCCAACAGCAGCCAGCTTTGCTCCTGTGGCTGAGGCCATCCCCACAAGAAAAACGTGTTGATGTTGAACAGCACCGTTCCCAGGCTCTGGCTGAGGCTGCAACGCAAGCCACACCATTGCCAGGCCTTGGTGTCGTCCGGTAGAGACGGCACGGCCAAAAGCGCCTGTTCAACCTGCCACCAGCCGCCGGCAGTGAACAGCACCGAACCGATCGCTAGCAAGCCTGCTGCGAGTGAAGCATTGCCTTGATGCGCTAACGGCAATCCGGCCCCCAAGGCGAAGAGGAGTGGGCCGGCAATGAAGGCCAAGGCGGTGCGCACCTCTAGGCGATTGAGCTGTTTGCCATGCACGAGCGCCTGCACCATCCCTGCAGCTGTGAGCTGCTGGAAGTGGCTACGGGCTAGGGGGCCATGCCCCTTGCGTAGGCGCCGGCTGCTCCAGATGCCCTTTCGGTTGCGCCAGGCGGTGATGCCCCAGCGGCTGTGCCAGTGCGTGGTCAGCTGAAGCGACTCAGCCCGAACGTTCGGTTCTCCACCCTGTGCAGCCAACCAGCAGCCAAAAGCTCGCTTTAGTTTGGACGCTCAACTCGGATCTGACGCCATGCCGATTCGCGAGGACGACAATCAGCCGAATAGGCGATTCGGGATCATCAACCTGGTATTGATCGGGTTTGGTGTCTTGCTGTTGATCAGCAGCTTCGTTCCCAATCAGGGGATGCAGCAGGTGCCGCGGGTGCCCTATTCACTCTTCATTGATCAAGTGAATGACGGGGCCGTGAAACGGGCCTTCATTACCCAGGATCAGATCCGCTATGAGCTCAGTGCTCCGGAAGACGGTGCACCCGCTGTGCTGGCGACAACTCCCATCTTCGATATGGATCTGCCTCAGCGCCTGGAAGACAAGGGCGTTGAGTTTGCCGCTGCTCCTCCCAAGAAGCCCAATATTTTCACCACGATCCTCAGCTGGGTGGTCCCCCCCCTGATCTTCATCCTGGTGTTGCAGTTTTTCGCGCGTCGCTCGATGGGTGCCGGTGGTGCCCAGGGCGCCCTCAACTTCACCAAGAGCAAGGCCAAGGTTTACGTCCCTGATGAGCAGTCGCGCATCACCTTCGACGACGTCGCCGGTGTGGATGAAGCGAAAGACGAACTCACGGAGATCGTTGACTTCCTTAAGACCCCCGAGCGCTATGCCGAAATCGGTGCGCGCATTCCGAAGGGTGTGCTGTTGGTCGGGCCTCCCGGCACCGGTAAGACGTTGCTCTCCAAGGCCGTCGCTGGAGAGGCGGGTGTTCCCTTCTTCATCATCAGCGGCTCGGAGTTCGTTGAACTGTTCGTTGGTGCAGGTGCCGCCAGGGTGCGGGACTTGTTCGAACAAGCCAAAAAGAATGCCCCCTGCATCATCTTTATCGACGAACTCGATGCCATCGGCAAGAGCCGTTCGGGTTCGATGGGTGTGGTTGGGGGGAATGATGAACGGGAGCAAACCCTCAACCAGCTTCTGACTGAGATGGACGGTTTCGCGTCCAAAGACAAGCCGGTGATTGTGCTAGCAGCCACGAACCAGCCCGAGGTTCTCGATGCCGCATTGCTGCGGCCTGGTCGCTTCGATCGTCAGGTGCTGGTGGATCGTCCTGATCTCTCTGGTCGTAAGACCATCCTCGAGATCTATGCCAACAAGGTGAAGCTGGCGGATGGTGTCGACCTCGACCTCATCGCGCAAGCCACGAGTGGTTTCGCCGGCGCCGACCTTGCCAATTTGGTCAACGAAGCAGCTCTGCTTGCTGCCCGTGCCAAGCGCACCAAGGTCGAGCAGCAGGATCTGGGTGAGGCAATCGAGCGGGTCGTGGCTGGCTTGGAGAAAAAGAGTCGCGTCCTCCAGGACGATGAGAAGAAGGTTGTGGCCTATCACGAAGTCGGTCACGCCATCGTGGGCCACCTGATGCCCGGTGGCAGCAAGGTGGCCAAGATCTCGATCGTCCCGCGAGGCATGAGTGCTCTGGGCTACACGCTGCAGCTGCCCACAGAGGAACGCTTCCTCAATTCACGCGAAGACCTTGAAGGTCAGATTGCCACCCTGCTCGGCGGTCGTTCTGCAGAAGAGATCGTCTTCGACAAAATCACCACTGGTGCTGCCAACGATCTGCAGCGCGCCACCGACATCGCAGAGCAGATGGTGGGGACCTACGGCATGAGCGACACCCTTGGTCCCTTGGCCTATGACAAACAGGGTGGTGGGCGCTTCCTTGGCGGTGGCAACAATCCCCGCCGCACCGTCAGTGACGCCACCGCTCAGGCCATTGATCGGGAAGTGCGTGGTCTGGTTGATCGAGCCCATGAACAGGCCCTCGGCATCTTGCGCCACAACATGGCTCTACTGGAGACCATCTCGCAGAAGATCCTTGAGAAAGAGGTGATCGAAGGCGATGAGCTCAAGGAGATGCTCGCCGCAAGTGTGATGCCGAGTTGATGCGGCATCAAGCAGTCACAGCTTGAGCGGACACAAACCATTTCGACAACCCATTCAGGCGGATCCTTCGGGTCCGCTTTTTTGTTGGCAGCGTGTCGGTCTGTCGAGGCCGTTTTGGCGCGGCCACCATCAACTCTCCAGGCGCAGCACTCTGTGCCAGTCACCACTGAGAAGACCCGCTGATCCGAGCTTGGCGATGGCGTGGATGGCGCTCTGAAGGACGGCAACACGGCTTGCGCTTGTCAGCTCACCAAGGTGATTTCGGTGGCGCAGACCCTGTCTGCCGATGCGTCCGTGCCGACTGATTCATCTCTGGTTATCCGAATCCCCTTGACGAGAGGGGGGCTGATCCCCGATAAAGTTCCTTTAGAAGACATCCATGGTTACCGCCACTCAGGGGGTCGCTTCCGTTCTCTCGCCTCTGAGCGGCCGAGATTTCCTGTCGTCAGAGGATGTCAGTGCCGAACAGGCCGCCGCTTTGCTGCAGTTGGCTCAGCAGTTGAAGTCGGGCGACCGTCGGATCGACTTGGGTAACAGGGTTCTGGGCCTGATCTTCACCAAGGCTTCCACCCGTACCCGTGTCAGTTTTCAGGTGGCAATGGCCCGGCTTGGCGGCCAGACCGTTGACCTCAATCCTCAGGTGACCCAGCTCGGTCGCGGCGAGCCTTTGGAAGACACCGCAAGGGTGTTAAGTCGTTTTTGTGATGCCCTGGCGATCCGCACCTTCGCCCAGCAAGAGTTGGTGGATTACGCCCACTGGGCGTCGATCCCGGTGATCAATGCCCTCACCGATTTGGAGCATCCTTGCCAGGCCCTGGCTGATTATTTGACGATGCAGGAGGCCTTCGGAGAGCTGCAGGGGCAGACCTTGGCCTACGTCGGTGACGGCAACAATGTGGCCCACTCGTTGATGATCTGCGGCGCTCTGCTGGGTGTGAATGTGCGGATTGGCTGCCCTGAAGGCTTCGAGCCACTGCCAGGAGTCGTTGATCAAGCACGGGCTCTTGCCGTCGCTGGTGCTCAGATCACGGTGACGAGTGACCCAGTAGCTGCAGTGAAGGGTGCCCAGGCGCTGTACACCGATGTCTGGGCGTCCATGGGCCAGGAGCAGGAACAGGCGGAGCGTGAACAGGCCTTTAAGGGCTTTTGCCTCGATGAAGCCTTGGTGGCAGAAGCTGAGCCAGACGCCATTGTTTTGCACTGCCTGCCTGCCCATCGTGGCGAGGAGATCAGTGCAGGGGTGATGGAGGGGAGTGCCAGCCGAATCTTTGATCAGGCTGAGAATCGTTTGCATGCCCAGCAAGCTCTCTTGGCAGCGTTGATGGGGGGGTTGTAAGCCTTCACTGGCTCGCTCGCTGCGGTGAGAGTTTTCGCTCCTGATGAACCAAGCGATTGGCTCGATCAATGTCACGATGATTGTTTATTGACTCGCTGCCCGTGGAGGTTCTGGATCTTTTCCCGCGTTCGATCCTTAAGGGCCAGTTACCGGATTCTCTTCTGAAGACCCTTCTTAGTCTCAGTCAGTCCGTTCTCGACAATCCAGAAGCGAGTGCCGATGCTTCAGTCAAGTTGGCTGGTCAGCTCAGTCAACAACGCGAATTAAGACCGGATCAGCCTGGTGTGCAGGAGTTGATGCTTGAGCATCTGCTCCCTTCTTGTGACCGTTGGATTCGCCATGTCATGGACCGGCAGCCTCCCCAGGGGAGGGGCCCCTGGGTTCCTGGTCGTTACGAGCTCAAGCCAATTGATCTGTGGCTCAACTGTCAAAAGGCTGGCGATTACAACCCCACCCACACCCATGGGGGCAGCTTTTCAGGTGTGATTTTTCTGGCTGTGCCCCCACAGATCACCGCCAACAGCTTTGACGGCCAGCTTTGTTTTCATGGACCTGAAGAGTGGCATGTGCAGTCGTTCCGCACTGGCATGTCGCATTACGTACTGCCCGTTCCAGGCGACTTCTACGTTTTTCCAGCCTGGCAACCCCATTCTGTGATGCCTTTCCGTGGTGATGGGGAACGTTGGTCTTTGGCCTTCAATGCTGTTGCTGTGCCCAAGTCCCAAGCGCATGCAGCGCCATCGTCCAGTCAGATTCAACAGCCCCGCCAGTCGACGCAAGCTGTCGACAATGTCTCTCTTTCCAGTTATCGACCTTCCGCCAAAGGATTCTGATCAGGCTCTGGTGAACTTTCTGGAGATGGGCTGTTGATGGCTTTGGTGTTGATTCGTTCAGCTTGTTGCCACGCTGCACTGATGGATCTGATCGGTTTGCCCTGGAGACGCGGAGATGGCAATCGTTTCTGAGGCCAGCCCGGCTCCAATCTCATTGGCAGGTGGATCGGTCACGGTGATCCTTCTGCATGGCTTCACCGGGTCCCCGGCGGAGATGGCATTGCTCGCTGATGCGCTGCATGCCAAGGGCTACTCAGTTGAGGTGCCCCTGCTTCTTGGCCATGGCACACAGTTGAATGACCTGTTGCCGATCCGTCCGCAGCAGTGGATTGATCAGGTGGATGGATTGCTGCGCACCCAGCTCGAGCGTGGGCAGCAGGTGGTGCTGGGAGGGCTGTCGATGGGATCGATTCTGGCGCTGCAAGCTGCATTGCGCTTCCCTGAAATTCGCGGACTGATGCTGTATTCACCGCCGATCGGCAGTCGAGACGTGCGGCGCTTTTTCGCTCCACTGCTGACCCGACTGGTGAAGACAGTGGCCAAGCCCCCCTGCGACTACGCAGACCCCAGAACGGCGGATCGGCTTTGGTCGTATGACCGCTATCCCGTGATCTGTAGCAGTTTGGTGCTGCGTTTGATCGCTCAGGTGCGTCAACACTTGGCTGCGGTCCATCAGCCGATGCTCGTGGTCGCTAGTCGGCGCGACAACGTGGTGACCGAGCGTGGCGTGCGGCGGCTGATGGACCAAGCCGGGGCCTCAGCCAAACAGCTGGTTTGGCTGGAGCGCAGTAGTCACGCAATCACCGCCGATGCCGAGTGGCCCCTTGTTTGTGAGAGCAGCCTCCGTTTTTTGTCGTCGTTGGCGTCGGCAGGATTGCCTGGTCGGCCTTGCAATCCTGCCGGCCCACCGGTACAAATGTATTGACCGATCGGACCTTCTTTAGGTGCCTGCTGGAACCCCCGAGCCCCTCACCCCCGCGCAGCAAGAGCTGTACGACTGGCTGTCTGACTACATCGGTGTCAATCACCACAGCCCCTCGATTCGCCAGATGATGCAGGCGATGGGGTTGCGTTCGCCTGCTCCGGTGCAGAGTCGCTTGCGTCATCTGCAGCAGAAGGGTTGGATCACTTGGCAGGAGGGCCAGGCCCGCACCCTGCAGTTGCTGGGGGGACTGGCGTCTGGTATCCCCGTGCTCGGTGCTGTTGCCGCGGGTGGGTTGGTGGAAGCCTTTGATGATGTGCAGGAACGCCTCGATTTGGTTCCTGTGTTGGAGACGCAGGGACTTTTTGCCCTCACGGTGAATGGTGACTCGATGGTGGATGCACATATCGCCGATGGTGATGTGGTGCTGATGGAGCCAGTCGTGGAGGCGTCTCGGCTACGCGAGGGCACGATCGTGAGTGCTTTGGTTCCAGGCAGTGGCACCACGCTGAAACACTTCCATCGCAGTCGGGGCACTGTGCGACTGGAAGCCGCCAATCCTGCCTATGAGCCGATTGAGCTGCCCGCTGATCAGGTGCAGGTGCAGGGCAAGCTCGTTGCTGTGTGGCGGCAGGTTTAAGCCTGACGGAGTGCGCACCCTGCCGGTGTAAGCTTCCTCACGTCGATTGACTGGCTCAAGGGCCCAGCCATCGACCATGGGGCCATAGCTCAGCTGGTAGAGCACCTGCATGGCATGCAGGGGGTCAGGAGTTCGAGTCTCCTTGGCTCCATTCTTAAAAACACTGACCTAGACAGGGTTTTGGGCGGCAGAAATGCCGCTTTTTTAGTGCCCTTCTGCGCATCGTGTCCTACCTGGGTAGTCCCATGTCTGCCCATTTCTGCGCATGATTCTGCGCATAGAAATTGTTCTGCGCACATGCCTCAGCAGAAGTGGTTCGCCCGCCTTCGTGGGCAGATAAAAGACAGGTGTGGACTGGGTTGGGGCATCGCTGATCGCAACGGTGATACCCAGCTCACCCGCCGCATCAATGATGGAAAGCAGCACCAGAACCCGCGGCAATCGGTGCAGCTGGGGGTGCCATGGAACCCGGCCTGCAGCGGGGATATTTTTTTGAAGGTCTGCCAGCTCAAGCAGCTGGTGGACGAGCGCCACTGCTCGCTGGCCGAAGCCAAAAAAAAGCTAGATGCGAAGGACAGCGCCACCCCCACCATCACCCGGTCGGTGGATGACGAGGACAGCGGCTGGGACGCCGTCATCGGTGGCTTCATCGACAAGCGACGGCAGATGAACCGCGCCACAACTATGCGCGACCTGAACGGCCACATGAAGCGGGTGCGGAAGACCCTGGAGAAGAAGCCACGCCCCCAGAGCGGAGCGGACTTGATGAAGGCTTATGCCCGGCAGCATTTCAAGAATTGCCGCCCCGGTGGATCAGGTCGGGTGGTGCAGCTCAATAATGTCCGTGCGCTGCTTCGCTACGCGATCAAGGAATACGGCTACGACAGCCGCTGGAAACCGCTGGATAACGATGACCTGCGGGACTTGATCGGTACTGACGACAGGCCCACTGAGGACAAGCTGACGCCACCGATGATGCCCAACGATCTGGGCACCCTGCTGGATGCGCTGAGGGATGCCGATAGAACCAGCCTGCTGCTGCTGGCGGGGATCATCGGCATCTACGGCTTGCGTCCTCATGAAGTCGCTCAGCTGATCTGGGACGACGGGCATCTGAAGGTCAGACCCGGTGGCAAACGGAACAAAGCCACCCGCGGCAAGAAGCAAAAGAACAGGTTGGTGCTGCCCTTCGACGTTCCTGGCAGAGAAGGCGAAGGGGAGCGTCTTGTGATGCTCTGGCGCACAGGCACGATTCGCTTTCCTCAGGCCGTCCTGAACCGCATCAACGAAGTTGAAATGAAGGGCTTCAAGCCTGTGGGGGATGAGATCCGGCAGCAGCTCGAACGCTTCAAGTTCTGGCAGGGGTTGGCGGCCATCAACCCCGGTTTGATCCCGTACAGCCTGCGGCATGGTTGTGCTTATCGGATGCACAAGTCCTATGGCCGCCCGTTATCCATTAGGGATGCTGCTGCGCTGCTCGGGCACACCCCGCAAGAGCACCACGCCAGTTATGGACAGTGGATTGATGAAGCTGGCTTGATTGAGGCTGTCGAACGGATTACTGGAGCAGGTAGGACAACTTTGGAGGGGATACCTTGTCACCCCTTGACCTACTAACAGAAACCGACTAGAAATTAGTCAAGAGGCAAATTTGTCTCATCTCTTGTCCCTATATGTGTAAGCCTCGGCGGTCTGCCGTGCATCATGAAATGGGTTAAATGCGGCCACTCTTCCCGTAAGGATTGCGGATTGCAGCTGAGTGAGTGATTGTTCCTTGAAATAAAGGAATCCGACAAAGGCCCTGGCAACAGGAACCGCCCTAAGCGACTGCAAGAGATCAGCAGAGAACACAATCGCTGATCTTCTTGTGCCTGAACATGAATGGCTGCCAACCCCGGCAGCAACAAAAGCCATGGGCTACAGCGCCCGCACGCTGAAGCGTTATCGCGACTGTAACGGCGGCTTCCTGATTGCTGGTGAGGATTGGTGCTTCGGACCAACTGGTGCCAGCTCAATCAGCTGGAACATCACTACCTGCCGTCAGAAATTTCACGAGCGTGGGCGTCTTATGCTCGCTATCGATGCTGAGCGTAAACAGCTTGCGGAGGTGGACTGATGCAGAGCTATGAAGTCACCTACGAAACCATGATTTCCGCGAAGGTAACTCTTTCAACTCAAATTGAGAGAGAACTTCGTCGCGACTGCGAAATCGAGTGTGGTGAGGAAATCGATGAGTGTTTCGCCTCTGATTATTTGGATGAAGTAGCTCAGGCCATCAACGAAATGATCAAGCTGCCCGAGAACTTCAAAGCGGCTAATGGGTGCCGCGTCGCACTGGAAATCAATTCAATCTCAACGGAGCAACAATAAAAATGACCTCGAACCGAATAACGGCCCAAGGTCACGCCCTGCCAAGGAGTGACCGCAGGCTAAGCGAGCCCCTGCTGTTTGGGCAGGGGGTCACACGCCCAGGAGACGTTCCTACGCCTGCGATTTGGTGGCCGACGGGCCGTCACTATGCGCAGAACAGTGCGCAGAATTTCATCTTCGACATCGGCCAGGCGCTGACCTGGGCCGAACTCCTGGGGAAGGATCCCACGGGAGCTGACACCCGCATCAGAGCCATCCGCCGTGGCGAGGGAGCCAAGAAGGGCAACCTCGCCGAAGACTGCGAGCAGATCCCCGGCTGGCAAGTCGAAGGCCGCAACATCTACGCCGTACCGAATGGTGGTGGCGACACCGCTGACAGCATCGATGCCTGTGTTGGTCTGTTCGCTGAGTGGGATCACCTGAGCCTGGCGGAGCAGCTCGAACTGCCTGCTCAGCTGGGTCTGCCCTCACCCACCTTCGGCCTGTTCACCGGAGGCAAGAGCCTTCACGTCTACTGGGTGTTCGAGCAGCCGATCGAGGTGGCTCGGTGGCGGCCGTTGATGCAGCGACTGATCAATCACTGCGGCAGCGATCCTGCGGTGAAGGACCCCAGCCGGTGCATGCGATTGCCCGGTGCCTGGTACATCCGCATGGACAGCAGGGTTGGGGATAAGAGCACACTCCTGAACATCACCGGCGACCGGTTCACTCCAGAGCTGTTCGAGGAGCTGCTGCCCCCGTTGCCGGAACGCCCGCGTCACATCCCGAAGTCGCTTTATCGCAAGCAGCCGACGCGGTCGCTGCAGGACATCGCCGATGCGTTGAAGCTCATCCCGCCACGGGTACCGGGACACGGCAATTACCCGGTGGATCGGAACATGGCCTGGGGCCTGAAGGCTGCCTGCCGCGACGCTGGGTACGGTACGGATGTGGCTCGGAAACTACTCGAAGCCCACAGCCCTAACGGTTGGGACCCCGACCAGATCCTCCGCTCTGGAGGTGATCAGATCAGTGCTGGGACGTTCTGGTTGCGAGCCCAACAGCACGGCTATGTGAGGCACGCTGATGGATGACCTGCAGGCTGTAGTGGACCACTGCTCCACCATCCCGGACGAAGCGATCATGGATGCTGCCAAGAGCATTCGGGTCGCTCAGGGCCGCGAGCGATTCGGTTTTGAGAACCTCTTGCCTACCGATTTGGCGAGGGCGGTGGAGCTAGTGACGGAGGTGCTGCCTGCTGATGCATTGACCAGTGTTCTGACGCTGCTCTGCGGTTACAGCGGCCTGCTCAAGCTCGGCACCCAGGTGACGCCGGATGGTCGCTACTGGGTCCCCTGCAACCTTTACGTGGGGTTGGTGGGGCCGAGCGGTTTGAGCAAGAGTCCAATCCAGAAGGCCCTCATTTCCGATCCATCCCGGCAGCTTCAGCAGGAAGAGAAGGTTCGGTATGACCTGCTGCTGAAGGTATGGGAGGACTCCGAACCACAAGACAGGGAGAAACATCCTCCCCGCCGGTGCCCGCTGCATCAGAACGAGTTCTCCCCGGAGGCGCTCGGGATGTGGCTGCAGTTCTACGAGCAGGCTGGCCTTGGTGTTCTGCTGACCCGCGCTGAATTGAGCGGGATGTTGCGGGCGCTTGAGGCAGACACTCGGCGTGGCAGGGGTACCGCTGAAGCTCAATTTTTAGAGTCCTATGACGGTGATGGCTGCTGCTCGCACCGTGTCGGTAAAGCCGGTACGGGGGAGGTGCGGAGCTATTCCAGTTGCCACGTCTCCCTATTTGGCGGCGTCCAGGACGAGGTACTCCGCGAGTTGGTCAATGGGTCGGACGCCAGCGGTAAATTCGCCCGGATCCTGATGGTGAAGTGCCCCCGCCGACCGCTGGAGTTGAAGGACGATCCGATTACTCCAGAGGAGGACGAGGCGTTTCTTCGAGCGGAACGGGTCTTGGCCTTCTACGCCCGTCAGCTGTACGAGCTGCCGCCCCGTCGGTATCGACTCAGAGCAGAGGCTCGCCGCCATCTGAACGGCTGGTTTCGCGCCCACCAGCTGGAGGCGCTCAAGCCTTCAACGCCGTCGGTCATCTCAGCAATGCTGGGTAAGACCAGCGCAAATGCACTTCGGTTGGCAGGGCTCCTCCACCTCGTTTGGACCAAGGGGGATTCAGCCACCGAGATCAGTCTGGATTTGATGCAGGCGGCCACCGCAATGGTGGATCAGGTCGTCTCGGAGACGCGGGAGTTCCACCAGCCCCCGGAGAGCATCGGCACCGAACTGATGCGTCACATCCATTCCCTCAGCTGGGAAAACGATGTTCTGAAGCAGGACCTGATCACCTGGCAGGACGCCAAGAACAAGGGCTCCAAGCGCATCCGTGATTGTGGTGCGAACGGTTTTAAGAAGGCCATCGACACGCTGGAGGAGAGGGGGCTGGGTGAGTGTCTCAAGGCCGGTTCGGTCCCGGCCTTCAGGGCCCGAAAACCCTGGCCTTAGACACAGCGGACAGTGGTGGTCATGAAGGGTTTCTGCCGCCATCGCTGTAATGGTCTGGGCTTTGGGTCGATTCAGGCAGATGGACACGCTTTCCAGAGCAATGGCCGGGTCCCGGCTAATTAACTATGAGTCGTGTCTGTCTGTCCGAACTGGTTCAGATCTATTGCACTGCAGTGGATGCGGGCAGATACAACCAATGCCTGAGCGTGTTCATTGTGTCTGAGTGGCAAACGTGCCAACCCTGTTCCGGCAAAAGCCGCAGGCGACTATCTGCGCGGTCTTGTCCTTGGCCGTGAAGTAGGCATCATGCGCGGAGCAACGCCTGATCCATGCATCGGTCCCTGAGCCTTTCTTTATCGCTGAGCGGTGTTGCAGCACTCGCACTCTCCAATGGCGCTCTGCTGTCTGCTGCTGCACAAGACGTTGGCAGCGCAGAAGATCTCGGGGTGATGGAGATCAACCTCAAGGATGCAGTCAAGTTCAACTGGGGTTTTCAAGGAGCACTGCAAGGAGCAGGCACACCGAATCAAGCAGGTATAGGCGGGTTCTTGCCCCTGTCTGTTGGCGAGAACAGTGTGTTCTTTGCTGATGTACTGCTCAATGCCAACTTTGCTGATTACGGCGGCAACAGCAGCATCGTCAATACAGAGGTTGCTGGCACAACGATCAGTACCTCATCAAGGCTTGGCTACCGCTGGCTGAATAGCGACCGCAGCTGGATGTATGGCGTGAACGGCGGCTATGACAGCAGGCCGATGAATACAGGCAATGCTGAAACAGGTGTCACGCTCTACGACAAGGAAAGTGCGTTCTTCCAGCAGATCGCAGCAGGTTTAGAAGCAGTATCAGATTCCTGGAACTTCAATGCCTATGCCTTAATCCCTGTTGGTGATACAGAGCAGCAGCTAAATAGAGCCTTTCAAGGCGGCGCGCTTGATACCTATGGGCTTGATGTTGGTTATGCAATCACTCCAGAGTGGGATGCCTCAATTGGTTACTACTACCAAAGCGGTGATCTAGGTACAGCAGACGGATCTGGCGTGCAGGTAGAGATGGATTATCAGATCGCTGATGGTTTAACTGCTGGCATCAATGTTTCCTATGACGAAGAGTTTGAAACCAGAGTGTCAGGCAACATTGAGTATCGCTTTGGTAGTAACAGTTCAGTGGCAGAAACGAAGAAAAAAGCATGGCAAAAGCCAACGATTCAAGCCTTATCTGAAAGCATTAAAAACAGAAATATCCGCGTTCATGATGCAGCAGGTTCATGCCCAATTAATGCCATATGGCATCCAGGCCATAAGCCAATCACAAAAAAGCCAAAGTCATCTACGACGTGGGTAACCTACAACCTATGTCATTGTAGCCCTGGCGCAAAAAATGCAACCGCTAACGGCTGGGAACCCGTTTGAGTACAAGCCCATCTAGGATCTAATATCTCATCAAAACTCGCTTAAAAGCAGCTCATTGGCGGTTCAATACCTGGCACTTGCAAATACTTAACTCAACCTAGAGCAGCAGAGATGCTGATCCTGTGCTATGGATACTGTATTGGCACCTATCCCATGTCAGAAGAACAACTCAAGGCATTCATCGCAAAAGTCAAAGGAGATATCAGCCTTCAAGAGAAGCTCAAAGCTGCAGCTAATCCTGATGATGTTGTGGCGCTTGCTAAAGCTACTGGCCTTATGATTTCCGCTGACGATTTGAAGAAAGATCAAGCGGAGATTTCGGAAGAAGAGCTCGAAGTCATTTCTGGCGGTGGCTGCGGCGCGTGGAGCATTAAGTCTGTTGGGACATATCAATGCCAGGGAAACCCTCAAGATGGATAATATAAGCATTGGCAGCCTATAAACTAGTCTTCAATATTTTGCACCATCGCCCGTATTCAGCGGGCTTTTTTATTGCTTGCTGACATCGCTGCCGTCGCTTGCTATGACTATTGGAGCGAACTGTTGAGCCATGCCAGAAGAGCAACTTAAAGCGTTCCTAGTACAGGTTAAAGGCGACAGCAGCCTCCAGGAAAGACTCAAAGCTGCAGCTAATCCTGATGCTGTAGTTTCTATTGCTAAGGAAGCAGGATTTATGATTTCTGCTGATGACATTAAGAAGGCTCAATCAGAGATTTCAGAAGAAGAGCTGGAAAGCGTGGCTGGTGGTCAACGAACTCATTGTTTGGCCAGCCAATGGGCAATGTAAATCAAAGTGATTGTGGGATCTGAAGTGAAGTCTATTCATCAAATCCCCTGTTGTTTTAGGGGCTTTTTATTTCTTCAGTCACACCCATAAACCCTTAAACCAGCCTTCAATGCCTGGCGCAATTTAGCGCAGTTGAGCAGAAGTAGATCAGGCAATTAGTTATTCAATAGGCACGAAATCTTCCTCAGTGCCATTCACAAGTTCACCGCCAGTAAGTGCCCCGAGAGTGTCGACAGTGGTGGGATAGGGATCCTCTCCGAGCTTTGCCTTAGCTCGCTTCCATCTCTCAACTTCTCACCCTCTAGCAGGGTGGCAACAAAAAACCCCGCTCGTGGCGGGGCTTTTTGCCTCTTCTCTTCGATCAGGAGGTGGTCGTCATTCCACGAGATCACCCATGGTGGGGCCACCAAATGCACCAGAGATGCGGTTGATAGGGCCAAGAGGAGTAAAGCCAACGACACCGTTGACAACGACCTTCCAGAAGCCGCCGCCTTGCACAGCCTCCAGATCGTCTTCGTTGATGTTCTGAGCGTCAAAAGCTTGAGTGGTCATGAGTTTGAAGTGAGTTGAGTGAGTGATGTGTGGGGGTGTTGCCCCCTCGACTCCTTCAAGATCACAGCTCTATTGGTGAACCCCAGTGCCTGGATGTGGTGGGGAAGCAGGCAAGTTCTGGTGAAGCTCTGGTGAACGGTTCAGAACCCAGTCACCAACTGGGCTGACAACGCTGCCAACCTGCTTTCTGCATGGTCTCCCAGGCTTCGATTGCTTTGCACACTCGGATGATGGTCAGATGGTCTGCCCACCAAGAAACGAATTCATTTCAGGCATTAAGCGTGGTATCTGCGACACTAATGGCATGAAACGACTCCTACTTTTACTGCCATTCTTGCTTGCAGCACAGCCAGCAACGGCTCAACAGGATCCCAACCACTGTGACTCAATGGTTAGGGCTGCCATGCAGGGATATCAAATATCTAAAGACACGCCATGCATTGACGTAAGTGAAGGAGACTGGCCGAAATCAGCCAAATATTATTCAAAATTTGAGTATTTCTGTATAGGTCGTGAAAGAAACCCAGGCTGCAGTTAGCAATCACTTGGCCCCTCAACTCCTTCAAGATCACAGCACTTCTGGCACCTGCTAGAAGGCATGGGACGGATTTTGATATTCACTGACCCCGCACACTGCGGGATCGACATCACCACCTAGGCGGGCACCGCTTCCACCCGCCGGACTTCTGCATCGTTTCCCAGGCTTCGATGGCGTTGTGCCTGAGCATCCTGCGAACCACAGGTTGACCACTGCCCCGTAGCGGTCTGGTCTCCACCACCACCCACTTCGCATGGGCTGTAGGCACGTCATTCCTGAACCGGCAGACCTTCTGTTGCTCTGTGCTGAGTAGCCAGCCTTCCCCGTCTTTCGGGGTGTGGCGATCAACAAGTGGCCTGTCCTTGTTCGGCAACTGGAAAGGATGGCGAAACAGCAGGTGCTGCAGATTGCCTCAGAACCTAGTGCGGTGTGTAACCGTTGAGTTGACGCCTAAACCAGTCATCCAATCCAGCTGACGCACACAGCTCACAACCGCTCCAGGGTTCTTCTGCTTCATTGCTTGACCAGCTGCGGCCATCAGCGTTTGGATCGACCATGCCAACATCTCCTCCCGATCAATCCCGGTCTTATCGACGTCGGCCTTGATCTGAGCCCATGCTCGTTTCAGGAGCTTGTAGCCCTGTGCCCTTGAGATACCCCACTGCTGTCTCGCGAATTCGAGACAAGCTGTATTTGGTTCACCAGCAAGGAGCAGCCCCTGGAGCTGATCAATCCGACTAGTGGTCTCTTCCGTAGTGGCGCGTGCCATGGCCAGTCATGCGGAAATAAGAGTCGACAAAATACTTTTTGCCTCTGAGCAAAGGCTAGGACAAATCTGCGCATCTTTCTGCGCATACAATTTGTATTAAATAAAGAAGAACCCAGTGATAGCAGTAGTTTATGAGGCTTATTTACCCTCTATGGCATGCAGGGGGTCAGGAGTTCGAGTCTCCTTGGCTCCATTCGATTTCCCAAGTTGCTCACTGGTTTCTGCGCTGGTGGGCATTTTGATTGACCTGTCCTGATCAGCAGTCGTAAAGCAGTACCGCACGCTGCTCTCGACTCTCCACGTCGCTCTCTTTCATCTGCGACTCGTCGTAATCCAAAGCCCGCAAAGGGCAGGCCGTAGCGCGGAACGGCTGATGCCTCCCATCGTGGATCCACTCCCCAACTGGCTGGCCATGGGCCGCATCAATAGGCATCTCAACGATGCAACATCATGACCTCTGTATCTCTGCTGAAGGGACCCGACAGCGCTTTGTCAGCAGTTCCCATTCTTGGCTTCATGCCAAAGAAGGGGCAGGATCTCGTTGACTGGCGCCACTTGACGGACGACTCAATGCGCAGAAGTCAATCAAACGATCGGTTATTTGATAGGAACGCAATCCTCTTCGGTTAAACGCGTGACCTCCTGCTTTGTGGTGCTGAGCTGCCCGAGGGGATGGTGACCGGTCGGGCTTATGTGTGCGCGTTCCTAGGTGTGTAGCCATGCTGATTCCACAAGTGTCGCTTGACGATGAAGTGAGGCCTGGCATGACTTGCGCTGTGTTGCAGTACCGCATTGATCAGCTCAAGCGGCTTGGTTGGCCAAGGCCGATCGAGTGAGCAAACGTGTTCGACTACGCAGCTCAGCAATATGGCGGGATACTTTGTAAGTTAAGATCGATTTTATGGGTATCCGCATCGCATTGAGTATCTCAATGTCTGATGGGATGCTGGATTTCTGGTCTCAACGAAACTAGTTGGAGCTCGCAATGTTCCAGGGGGGAAGGTCAGTCGGACAACATTTTCGTCTTATGAATGTATTGGCGATCAGTCGAGATCGCCCATTAAAATTCAGGTTAGAGTGAATATCAATGATTCAAATGCCTTCTTTTGACTTGGAAGGGTAATTGTATTCGCGTTGAAGGTCGAAGTACACATGTTGTTGGCCTCAGTTCTGGATTGGTCTGTCTAGCTGAGGGAAGGCTTCTGAGAGTTCAAAAAGAGCAGGTGGTTGATGCAGAAAGCAAATTGAACGACCACGAGTAATTGGTTGGGGCTGTGTGATGGAAGGATGCATGGCTCCGTGGAAGGCATGGCCGTTGGGGTGGCCTACTGTGATGAGTCGCCATCAAAAAGCCCCCGCCGAAGCAGGGGAGGGCATTGCTTTAATCTAACTATTATTGACCTGTGGTCACCATAAAGGATCTCTGGTGATGACATTTTCGTCGATATTCAAGTCGTCAACATTGGCATTGTTGACGAGTGCGAGCATGTCGTCACCCTGCATAAGAACTACAGATGTGCCAAAGTTGAACATCCCAAAGTCTTCGCCAATCCCAGCTCCGGTGACGACGATTTTGTCATTTCCAATGCCGAAGTCCTTGATGTGGTCAATGCCAAAACCTTCTGTTAGGAAAAAGGTGTCTCCGCCTTGCCCCCCAAATAGATCGTCAAACCCCCTGCCTCCAATAATGAAATCATCGCCACGCTCGCCTCTGATTTCATCGTTGCCATCTAGGCCAAGAATGACATCATTGCCAGATCCTGATCTCACATTGTTGTTGCTTTCGTTTCCGATGATCAGGTCGTTCCCTTGACGAGTAATCACATTTTCGATGCTCGTCAATTTATCTCTTCCCTCTCCTGTATTTTGCCAATTTTGATTGGAAAGATTGATTGTATATCTCGCCCTTGATCTGGCAGTGCCAAAAATTGCTGTATCTGTTCCTTCGCCACCATCAATTACATCATTGCCAACTCCGCCAGCAAGTTGATCGTCATCTTCTCCGGCATAAAGAAAATCATTGCCTTCGTCGCCACGCAAGTAGTCGTTTCCGCGGCCGCCAAAGGCTCGATCATCACCTGTGCCACATAAAAGGCTATCGCCCCCTCTGCCGCCTACAAGAACATCGTTTCCATCACCACCCCATGCTTGCCCACCACCACCACGTAAAAACAACCAGTCATTACCCCCTTCTCCGTGAATTGTCTCCCAACCTTCGTCAGATCCGAAGATCACATCGTCACCATCACCTGCTTCAATCCAAATTTGCGGGTTCCGTCCATTTCTCCTGTATCGTGCACGATCGTCTCGCTCGTAGTCATAAAAGTCGTCGCCATTTGTTCCCAGAACAGACAAGGTGTTGTACTGCCTGTTGTATGTTTTTGAAATCATGAGATTGGTTTTGTTGATTGGGATCGGAGATGCTATTCCGACAGATTCACCATGCCTTCAATCAACCAATGCTTAAGTGAATTAGTTCATGTTGGGCTGTGATTCTTCTCACAAGAGCTGACAGGGGCTTCAATCCAAAGGTTCAATTCCAGCTACTGCAACTGTTGACCTGTCACAAAGACCAGGGTTCTTAGGGAATAGGAGATCGAGTCTCCTTGGCTCGATTCATTCATTGCCAGGCTCCTCTACGAATCTGAGGCTCCTTTCTTTTGTTCGTATTCAAGGATGAGGGCAAGATCGCGTCCTTGACGGATGTCTCTTCAGGGTTTTGTGATCACTGGGATTCCTGCGACAAACACAGCAGATCACGTGGTAACCAGTAGAGCTCTCTAGTGATCACCACGGTGTGCATGCTTCCTTGTTTCATTGGGTCTGTTGGCAGTTTCGCGGTTGCGATGGCGTCCTGAATGGCCACATTGATGCCCACGAATCCAATCGCTGTCATCACGTGGGTCGCATCACTGATGAGCAGCAGGCCAAGCATCAAACCAGCGGGCCCACCCCAACGACCCAACACGTTGTGGAGTGTTGATCGATGCTGCTCTCTTTCAGAACCGTTTCAGCCGCCACCGGGCTCAATCGATTACGACGCAGTCAGTTCCAGCCAGACCAATGCCGTTAGCGAAAAGGTGGCAATCGACAGCGGAATCCAGGAGTCCTTCAAAACGCGGGCCATACCTCTGCAGAAGCTGCTCCACTAAACCAACTCTCTGATCAATGGCAAGAACACGAAATAGTGAACCCAGCTGCCGCCATGCAGTGGCTTGTCTTTGATGGGATGCCGTGCAGACATCTAGCGAACCCATCTCGGATTTGAAAATAGATGTTTTGCGTCAGCTTCTTTGAAGAGACAAGACTTCTCCGGCCCCTCACCCATGAAACTTGCAATGCGGCTGTATTGAGGCTGGTGCGGATCAGTGGCTGGATGGGGTCTGTCAGCCAGCCAGTGGCTTACGTCATCAGGATCTGCTGCAAGAGATCGAAGACGAACTCATAGTCGGTACAGCTGAACATCTGTTCGATGCAGCCATAGGACCTGCCGTGTCCAACCCCAAAGTGTTCGGCAAACGCGTCCGCGTCGTGGTGGTCTTGCCAGCGCGCGAGGTCTTCGCGTCGCCAGACAGCCAGTGCATCGGCAGTGTCAATCGGGCGGAACTCTTCCTGGCAGCTGCTGTTGCCCTCAGCGCATCGGCGAATGACGTCCGCGACGCATCGAAAGGTGGCTTCTTCTAGAGCCCCTTCCTTGTAGAGCTGTTCGATGGTCTGCTCAGCTTGTTCGAGAGTCATTCCCATCTCTGCATCATTCCATGCAGATGGGTATCAGACGAAGTTCAATTGACCTGGTGAGATCAATCAAAAACCCCGCTTTGAGCGGGGCAACGTTTCTTTGAATGAAGTCAACAGCTCAGTTCGCTAAAGACGCAAGCTTCGCAGGTGATAGGTGAGCTGATCTGTAATCAATGCCCTCTGAATGGGCGGCAAAGCAAAGCTGAGCCTGATGGAGGCGTCGAGCCTTCCTCTCTTTCTCTTTGATCATCAGAAGGGTGTTCATGGCAACGACCTACAGCGCCTCAAACCCCGTTGCTTGTTTGAGATCGAACTGCGTCCTTTGTGGGGACCAACGTTTCTAGATGGTAAACGAGGTTGCTGGGTTCGGCGGGGTGAAAGCCGAACAGCCAGAGGTGAATGAACCGAACCAGTGACTGCTTTTGATGCCTCGTCATCGTCTTCTTGGTCTGCGCGTTGTCTTCAGTGTTCCAGCGCCTTTGCCCTCAAGGCGGCAGCCATGATCTCAGCCCCTCGTTGCAGTTTTGGGCTCTCGCTACGATCCCTCCATCAGTCACCAATGATCCCTCAGTGCTTCCAGAGGATTTCGACTACACAGCCTCCATCTCATTTCTAGATGTCCGAGAATCTCTGCCCTCGATCGACCCGGAAAATCTTTCGCCGCAGAATGTGTTGGACATCCTGCTGCATCTTTTCAAGCAGAAACCTGGATTTGTAGATCGTGGCCATGAAACTAACAACAAGGAAACGGCATGGGTGAATGCATTCCTGTTCCGGCTCAACCCTGGCATCGATGCTGATGGTATGGAGGCCTTTGTTGTGGAGGTGATTGGCTCCAGTGTCGACAAGATGGCCAACCTGCATTGATGCTCCTCCTTCAATGACGAAGGGTCCTGGACTGATTCAGTGTTTTCGGTGACGAGGGCTGGAGGGGGCATCCCTCCGATGGGCACACCATCTCTTCATTCGCCGCTATCGCAGACGTGCTCAAGGTCTGCTGTGACCCTTTTTACCGCTGCTTCGGCCCAAGCTTGGCTCCCAATGTTCAGCTCGTTCTGGGGCGCTTCATCGCCAGTCTTGGCCATACCCCTAGCTCTGGCAAAGGGCAGAAGAGCGTCGGCTGCATAGGGTGATGCAATGGACAGCACCGCTACGGACAGCCATCAGGAGATCCAGAGCCCTTACCCGCTCATTACAGAGATCCCAGGTGCGACGGATTGGTTTCAGCGCTTCACCGGAAACTTCATCACCCTTGAAGGAACGGTGGTTTCGCGGCAAGCCTTTGATAAAGATGGGCAGACCATGCATAGGCTTCAGATTGGAGGGCCTCGTGTGACGCAAGCCTTTCAACTGGAAGGGGGGCTGCCTCTGCCTAAAAAGGTTGCTTCATTTCCGCGCAGTCTCTATTTCGCGACAACAAGTCGCCCTCCGCTGGGTGCAACCACACGCCTTGAAATCTTCCCACATATGGGACGAAATGGGGTTTTCAAGATTGCTCATGACTCAGCGACTATCAGCCGAAATACAGCGACCAGGATCTGCTTCCAATTGATGATGGCTGAGATTGAATCTTCTGGCTGGGATCTTGGCGAATCTAAGACCGCTGTTAATAAACATTGGAAACTGGTGAAGCATGTTCTGCGGCTACCGTTCCTGTACAAGGGACAGTTCAAAATGACGCGTCTTCCAGATAAGCAGGCTTATGACGGAGTCAAGAAAAAGAACCATGCCCTGCATATGCAGATCAAAAAAGGTCTGCGCTCCTACTCTGAGGAAGAATTCAAAGAGAGATTATTTCACTGGTACGACCAGTTGGCTGTCAATGACAAGTTTGCTGATGACTTGGCTGCTGATCCCAATTATTTACAGGCGATCAGAGAACATGGGCCTCATAAGGTCACGGAATTGCCTCGGAAGTCATACCAGCTCGATCCGAAGTCTTGACTCGCTATGCCATTGCTAAAACATCACCTTGTCGGTGATGACTGCGCTCGATCTCTGAAAATGATGCTGCGACAAACAAAAATGTTGCGGCAATCCTGTTTTGCGCAGGCATCAGTTGATCCAGGGCTCGATCTCGCGCAGGGGAGTCGCCAATATCGTCGTCACGATGGGGTTAGCCGGCTTGTCTTGAATATTTTCACGGGGTTTGTTGCTGAGCTCCATCCATGCGTGTAAGCGGATGTTTATACCTTTGGATAGGGAAATTTAGATGGGTAACGGTCGTTTGAGTTGGGTGTTCTCGTCGCGATAGACCATCCCATGCCCAATCAGATCAACATGGCTTTTGTGAGTCGAATCTGCTGCACGTCCAAGGGATCCACGATCGATGCTCTAGGTCTCGGCAAATATCGAGTGTGCGACAAGAGTCATAGCTGCAGCTTTCAGACGGGGCTGTGGGCTGCGTATGAGGCGTTGAGGGAGCTGGATCAAGGTCGGATTCAGTAGCTGATCGAGCTGCATCGCTACATCTCGACTCGTTGCTCACTCGCCTTTGAGCTTCCTGAACTGCTCATTGATGTGAGCGCGTGCTTCTTCCTCGCTCAGGTTGAGGTTTTCGGCTGCCCTGCGGATCATTTCCTCTAAAGCCTGCTTTTTCTTGTCTCTTGTCACAGCGTCTACCTGGATCGAGGCCTTGACGACTGGTCTAACGAGCCGCAATGGCTGATCGCGAATTCCGGCTCAGGCTGCTCGTCTGCTGGGCTGCCCTTGGCTTGATCTGCTCGGCTGGATGGGCGGACAACTGAGCAGGGTGAGCCGATGAGCGCATTTGATCCGCGCCGGGCCGCAACGATCTGTTACAAAAGCTCAAGTTTCTTTGTTTCTGATGAGCGATTCGAATTTCGGCTTTTCTGCCTTTGCTGAGCAGTGGAACGGGCGCCTCGCCATGATGGGATTCATCATTGGTCTCGGTACCGAGCTTCTGACGGGGCAAGGAATTCTCTCCCAGGTTGGTCTTGGATGAAACGCCTTGCTGAGCCTGATGTCTGGGCGCCGGCTAGCAGGGCGGAACATGCTCAGCTTTGTTGCTTTGCCATGTTCATTGCCGCTCTTGGTGTAGGTGGCAACATCGCCATTCACCATGTATGGATGTCGTTGCTTGATGCGGCCGAGTTCCTCTAGGGAGGGATTCGGCTTTTTTTTCAGAACCGAAGCTGGTCATCGACTCAATCCGACCGGCCGAGATCGTCCAGCGCAACGGTCAAGTTGAATCCTCAGTTTTGAGACTGAACGTCCGAAACGGGATCACAGGCCCAGTGGCCTTCGCTCAGGCTGGAAGGGGTTTCCACTTGAGGATTGATTCACCAGGACTTCACCCGTTGTGTGGCCTCGTTTTCACCACATCGGTGGAGAGGGTGAAGCCATCGGAGGGATGACCTCCCTTTCATCCAATCCATCAGAGCCATGACTATCAAATCAATCGCAGCCATGACAGCCGTCGGTCTGATCCTTGGCACCGGGTCGACGGCCTTGCTGTCCCCTCCAGCTGAAGCAGCTTCCGAGGCTGAATACAGGCAACAGCTGCGCCGTCAGCAGCGCCAAATCCGGCAGCTGGAACGTCATAACAGGTCTTTGCGTCGCCATGGTGATGTCCCTCGCTACCGCTATGAACGACGCTATGTCTCTCCCGGTGCTGGCTTCCGTCTCTTTGTTGAAGGAGGCGGACCTGGTCTTTACCCAAACTTCTGAGGTTCAATCAACAGACACTCGTGAACACGCTGTTCATCACGGCCAGCGTGTTCACGAGTTCTTTGCTGCGGTGCGTTGATCAGGCTGCTCGCTTGTCGTCTCCGAACCAGATGCCGCGACGGCTATCTGGCAATCGAATGACTGAACGCTCATACCTCGAACGGCAGCTTTGATTACGCAGATGCTCTTCGGCGTCCTGAAATAGGCGCTCAAGCTTCTGATCCAACATTCGGTTTAACCCTGTGGGCGGTTCCATTCAGGAGCCGCCGAGGGATCTGTCAAGTCCCAACGCTGCTGCCCCTTTGGCCAGTCTCCGCTTTTTGATTCCCTTGTGTTCACCACCTAGGCTTGATTTGGCTCAAGCCCAGCTGCGCAGTTCCGTCCCCAACGTCATGGCATCTGCGTGGCGGAGGCTTGCCTGTGGTTGATCAAGACGCGCACGTGTGCTCCCAGCTCAGAGGTGATTCATGCCTGCTGAGAGGTGCATGGCTTGCGCTTCATCCCAGTCTCTCCATCGCGCCAGTCTGCACTTGGATGTCTGCGCTCAGTGCTTTGCGATAGGTGATTCAATCATTCTGCAATCCACCGGTGAGCATGTGTTGGAGTAAAGGCTGGTTCAATACACGCCCACCCCAGCCAATGATGTCATTGGTCAATTGCCAAGGGGGAGTCGGCCAGGATTATGTGTTGTGAAGGCGGATCCTCCTGGTTACAAATGGATTGGTTGTTCCAGATTGGGAAATCAATATGTCACAGGAGTGAATTCTTATAAGGTCAGGATTGTGCGAGCTGTTGCGAATCAGATTCAGTACCGGGGATGGTCTGGAGCTTGCCTGGTGAAATATCTGTATTGACCGATGGGCTGTTGCCCTGGCTGATATCGGTGCCTGTGCTCTGGTTTGTCTGGCTTGGGAGCGATGAGATCCGACTCGTGCACCCTGTAGAGGCTTGGCCAGGGCTTTGCTTGGTTTGTAGGCTTCAAAACTGATGGGACCGATTAAAAACCTAAACCTGTAAACAGTTCTTGATGAACAACGTAGGTGTGATACAAGGCCGTGCCTGCATTGGGTGACAGCTCGATGCCATCGCTGTTGTAGGCAAGACTGCAAACCAAATTTCCTCTCCAAGCAATGGCGTCAGGGCTGATCTCTGCAGACCAATGCATGATCTGTGCATAGTGATCAGGTATCACGGTGCCCAGTTTTTCGCATGCATCAGCGAGCAGACAGAGCGCTGGTGGTTTGGCTGGTAAGGACAAACCTTTCCTGAGGATCAGTGCATCGATCACTCCGGTGTACCTCACAAAGTCGATCAATGCTTCTTCGTCAGTGGTCAATGTCGCGGCGGCAACAGCCCGCTCAAATTGATCTGAACTCAGTACTGGCCTTTTGTTAATGATGCTTTTACTCCGGCTGTGGTGAATCGGTAAATCATTCTGTCGTGGCTGGGCCCGATTGGCCGATCTCAGTCGTCAAAAGCCCCCTGTTGAGGCATCAACAGGGGGCATCAAAGGAACGCCAGAGTAGATGGAGGATTATTCCTCGCCGCCCTCTTCGTCAGAGGCACCAGTGGGAATCAGTTTGATCTGCTTGCGGCCGAGCTTGATTTCGAAGGTGTCGCCAGGCTCAAGGTCAAGCATTGCCGTGTAGGCCTTGCCAATCAGAAGATTGCCGTTTCCTTGCACAGTGGCCACATAAGAAAGCTTTCGCCCACCTTTGCCGATGCCGGCTGAACCGGTGCCAAGGTCGATGCCTTTGGCATTGAGGAGGGCTTCGTAGAAAGCGGTGAAGTTTACACGCTGGCCACCATCCTTCTTGTCAGACACATAGCCACATGCAGTGGCTAGGTCTGTCTTGGAGACATCACCTAAGTCCTTGACTTTGGTCAGTAGATCAGATCCAGTAAGCATCCTTTAGAGCTCCGATTAATCTATTAATGCAGTATCGATCTCTTCTCGTCAAGCGTTTGGTCTGCTCTCCATCAGTGGCTGTTCTTTCCGTTGTCCGTTTTGAGCGTCGAGTCCATCCCAGGTGTGGTACTAGACGTTCACCTTTCGTTCACCTTGGATCATTCGGGCTGGCTTGATTCAGTCCTTGTTCTGCTGACCTGCAGCTCGCTCATGTTCCTCTAGAGCGTTCTGATTTCCTCAGATGCTGAAGGGAGCAATCCCCTGGGGCAGAAGTCTGTTGGTCTTGATCAGGGTGGAGATGACCTCAATCAGTGTCCAATGAACCACCGCTTCAGTTCTCATCTCTCTGTCCATCGCAACCAACCCGTTGCGTCTGATCAGGATGTCAACACGCCGGCTCTTGAGCAATCTTTGCTGCATACGCGCCCCAGTGCGTTGTGCTGAGCACTGGTGTCGCTAGCTTTCACAATTTGGGAAGGTTCAGTCGATCGATGGGTGGAATCGGCGGTTCAGTCAAAGGCGAGTCATCGACGTTCTCTCCCCAGCATCGCGATCCAAATGGCAAAGAGGGTCCCTACCGGCACCACGATCACCAGTAACTGAAGAATCACGAACTGGCGCACGTCAGGGTCCATATCGGTCTCAGCAGGCTTTGCCTAAAGCGTGACGAATATCGGTGATGTTGAGCAGGTTGATCTTGGTGCGGATCCTTTTGCAGGCATCGCAGAAACAGAGATTTTGCAGCGAGTCGTTGCGATGCCGTCGATAGCTCAGCATCAGTGCTTTGTCGATGAGAAGGTCGTCTTTTCTGGGGTCTTCCATCGCAAGACGATTTGCGGTTTGCTCTCACCACACCGTGGTGATCAAGCAACGTCAAGGTGGGTTAAGTCAGCACTTCAACAATGTCAAGCGGTGTGTCTGAGTCGTTGTTTGGTCTTGGCATGCCTGGAATCCGTTGTTTGCCGGAGCTGATGCATTGCGATTCTCAGAGCAGTTTTGCTGCCCTGAAGCGCGCGTTGTTGATGCTGCCCAACGCCCCCAAAGGTTGCGCTATCGAGTTCGCCAAGGATGAGCTCCAGGTCATTGCAGATGTATTGCACTTGTTTGGCCAAGTCACTTGTGCTGTCGTCATCACCTTGCCAGGGTGCATTCGCGGCAAAGGCTGCCAGGCGTTCTCCGGACACGGAGTCGGGAATGCATTTCATGGCGGTTTTCATTTGGCATGCTTTTGAAGCTATGGCGAGGCTTTGCTCTGCTTCCCGCCATCGATCACTCCGTGGCGTGAGATCAGTCACAGGCGCTTCCTTTCGCGCAGGAATTAAAGCCTCAGGATTCCGTTCCTGTCGTTATCAATCGGTTAGCGCTTGTTTGTGATCGGTTGAATCGTCATTCCTACCGGCGCAAGGGCAATCAGAGCCAGTTTGATGTGCTGGATTCCGAAGGGAATGCCGATGATGCTGACGAAGCAGGCCAGGGCTGAGCTGAGGTGACCGATCGCCAGCCACCAGCCAGCCACGACGAACCACACCACATTGCCTACCAACCCCAGGGGCCCTGTGCCCAGATCATGGCGACCGTTCAGTTCACGTCGGTTTACGGCTTCCTGACCGAAAGGCCAGAGCGCGAAATTGCCAATCACAAAACAGGCACGCGCCCAGGGCAAACCAACAATCGTGAGTGCACAGAGCAGGCCCGCCAACCACCAGCCCAGAGCCATCACAACACCTCCAAGCAGCAGCCAGAGAAGGTTGAGCAGGAGCGAGATCATGGAGGTCGTCTTAGACGATCGGGTCAGTGAATTGGGCTCAGCCCCCGTACCAGAACTGATTCGTAGATGGCTACCGCGAGCAGCGAGAGCAGCATCGCCATTACCAGCAGCTTGCCATTCATGGTGTCGCTCTTGCGTGCATGGATCATGGCGCCTTCCTAGGGCTCTGCCTACACCCTTGAAGCAATCCTGCGGGCTGACTGGGTGCTCCCTAGCGGTGTCTTGGCGACGCTGATTGAGGTGTGCCTGATTGCCCTAGGCCCCTGGTGACCGTCGCTGGCAGGCGCGTGCCGCGATGACGGCGGCCTGGCCTTTGCGGTCTCCCTGAAAGGGTTGACGGCGGATGCCGTCACCATCGATATCGAAATCCTTGCGAGTGCAATTGATTCGCATGGTGCGTAGGCGGTACCAGCCATCCGGCTTGGCTTTGCCTTGTTGATTCAGGGAGTTGGCGCAGGATGAGGCCGATCCGATGCCGCAGTTGACCACCCCGAGAAGTGCGCCGAAGACGTTGCCTGCGATCTGGCCCCCCCGTTCAATTTCAAAGCGGTAGACCTCTGCCCTCACGGTCTTGGGTCCTGCAGGATTCTCGTCTTCGCCGCGTCTGTTGCCTTTCCTGTTGGTCACCCGCGAGAAGGTTTCCGGTGTGTCCATGGTCCAGCCGCCACGGCGCAGACCGGGTTTCAGTTCGCTGCCAACGCCGGCAATGAAGGCCTCATAGCGGGCTTTCGGATTGTTGTGAGGTGACTCCATGTGGAAATCGCCGATGCTGAAGAAGAGATTGGCTGCATCGGTGAAGTCCTTGACCCCAAGCGCCTCGTTGTCCAGCAGCCATGCCAGATAACGTCCAGCGCGCCAATCGGCCGCATCCTCCTCTCGCTTGCTGTAGCTGCCGCGGTTGCTGTGGTGATTGACATGGTGCCCCCATTCATGGGCCAGCACCGTGAGGGCAAGCAGGTGTCGACTGACGTTGGAGAACCGCTGCGAGCGGGGCATCCCGCGGGTGCTGAGGATGATCTCGTTGCTTTCCGGACAGTAGGCATTGACGCTCCGGCTGCGGCCGCAGCCGGAGAAGCGACCGTTCCGTCCCATCAGGGTCACCAGTGGTAGATCCTCCACGCGATCGCGGGCCACCTGGCGCCAGTACAAGCCCAGCAGTTTGTGGTGCGCGCCTACATAGGTTCCATAGGTTTTGCCACTGGCGATATCGGGTCGGAAGTCCCGCACCTTGTCCAGCAGCGATTCCACCGATGGCAAAGGGGCCTGATTCAAGCCAGCACGAGGCTTGCGCTCGGTGCTGGGAGTCTTCGCGATCGCCGGCAGCACGAGCAGGATGCCAAGGCCCAGGGCGGTGAGCGGGCGTCGGACCATCGCGATCCGCATGGATAACACGCGGTGTACTGATTTGAATTGAACCACCGTTGCTAACAAGACAGAAGCTCCTCTGGTGTTGCTATGTCCGTCTTCACCTCGTCGATCTCGTCTCTGATCGCTGATCCATCGGCGTTGCGGGACACTGCTGTGATTACGGGCGTCTCAACGCTCACGCTGATCGGCATCCTGTATGGCATCAGGGAGCTGGGGCGTGAGATTCGCCAGTTCCGCAAGGTCAAGGCCTGAGTCTTCAGCGCTAAGAGCGCTAAGCCAATGACAGCGTTAGAGCCAAGCAGCGTTGTTGTTATTTGCATCGCCTTTGTAAGGCTTGTGCGGGGGGGCGTGAACCCGTCTCCCGGCAAGCTTGCTGCTTGAGGGTTTTGACAGGCTTTTGGCTTCAGAGCTGCAGGATCAGCCAGGCCAACGTGCAGCTCACTGCAAGCGACACCAAACCGACAAGGGCTCTCCAGAAGCGTGGATCGTTGGGCCTCAACACGGCGACTGAACGAAAAGCTGATGTCACGCTATCGGCCCTGACCACGACAGCAGGGCTCTCGCCAAGCTGATCTAGGCATGAGGACGGTCGCGGGCACGGCCGATGAACTCTTTCATTCGCCTGGGGCATTTGAATCCATCGGTTCCCTTCACGCCGCTGTTCACATCCACTCCCCAGGGCCTGACCTTGGCGATGGCTTCCTTCACGTTCTCAGGAGTGAGCCCTCCGGCCAGAAGGAAGGGAAGCTTGGTCTGCTTGGCCAGATCGGAGCTCAATCCCCAGTCGTGGGTAAGACCGGTGCCACCCACCTGTCCCGTGGCGTCGTTGCAGCTGTCGCCTACCACCCCATCCACCAGATCGGCATAGCGGCGAACCATGGCCAGCGGCTCGTCTCCGTTGACATGGACCGCTTTGATCAGAGTCAGTTCTGGGTGCCGGCCACGCACCGTTGCCACACACTCCACACGCATCATGCTGTGGATCTGCACCGCCGTCGGTTGCACTTGTTCGATCAGCATCAGCAGATCCTCAGGGTCGCTGGCATGGCTGACCAGCACACCGCTCACGAACGGGGGGAGCACTTTGAGAATGGAGTGGGCCTGCTGCGCACTAATGAAATCTGGGCTCGGATGGGCTTGTCCTACCAGTACACCAATGGCATCGGCGCCCAAGTGGGCTGCTAGTAGGGCATCGGCGCTACTACGGATGCCGCAGATCTTCACGCGCATGACCAATACACGGATGTGGCATTGGGGTGGTCTCCTGGTGCTGGCATGTCGATGATTGAGACGCCGTTGATTCCGAATCGTTGGCGCAGTTCGAGCAAAGGCGTCTCGATGTCATCCCAGAAATTCCAGTCACTGAGTAGATCGCAGTGCATCTCGGCCCCCATGGCCAGCCCTTTGCTCACCATCTCAGGGTCGAAATTCATGGTGCCAGGGGCAATCCCTGGCGGCAGGCTCCAGGCGATCCCCATGTGGAAATCGATGATCACCTCTGCCAGCATTTCCCAGCCATAGGGGGTGCGTGCCATCCCTGCCTCCACCCCGCCAACAGCGATTTCTCCTTTCATATCCGTATTGGCACCACAGAGAATATGAACGCAGTCGTGACGGACAGCGAATTCACCAAGGTTTCCCATTTCCCCAGGGAAGTGAAAGCGACGATCGGTGTAGAAGTTGTAAATCGTTCGCCCCAGACTGCCTTGAGGTTGATGTTCTAAGGCGAGATAACGGTCCAGTTGTTTGCGGTCGCCAAGCATCGTGTGCGCTTCGCGCAAGGATGCTGCAATTTGCTGCAAGGCATTGCCCGGGAAAAATGCATTCAGGGCACGGCGGCCATAGTCAAAGAGTGCTTTTTTTAGACGTTTTTCGCCAATGAGCTTCAGGTCGTTCAGGCTGTCGGGATGAAGACGAAGCTCCTCGGCATAGGCCTCCACCCTGCCGATTGCATCGCTGTCTAGATCGCCACTGAGATAGGGCATTAACACGAGCAACTGCATGGCCTGTCGGGCCTTGTGTGGTTGGCTCAGGCTGCGGTTTAGGGCTGTAGGCGTGCTGGCTGGTAAGCCGGAGAGCGCGATCTCCGGATGTTGAAGAAGGTGATCCCGCACTGACAGGGCAAAGCCCTTGCTCGGGTGATGGGGGTTGCCGTTATCCGGGGCGATGCTGAGCATGGCGGCCAACACTTGCTCCGCTTCCCGTTGGGTGTAATCAGAGAGAAACACTGTGCCCCGAATTGTTCTCTTGAATGACGATGGCAGGATGCGGGCATCCTCGCCAGACCGTCGGTGCCCTTGATTAACGTCCGCACATCGTTGTCATCGCTGGACGACGCTGATGGGATCCTCAAAGAACTCTCGTCGACCCTCGCGGAGCAGACCGGAAAGCCTGAGGCCTATGTGATGACTCTGCTGGAGACGGGGGTTCCGATGACCTTTGCCGGCAGCTGCGATCCCTGCGCTTATGTGGAGGTCAAGTCGATCGGAGCCTTGAAACCGCCGGCGATGACCAAGGCATTTTGCGACTTGATCAGCAAGCGCACCGGTATTCCCTCCAATCGCATCTATATCGGTTTTGATGACGTCAAGGCCACTGCCTGGGGCTGGAATGGCAAGACCTTCGGCTGAGAACTTGGACGTTTCAACTGCGCATAAAAAAGTCGAGGTGTGACCCTCGACTCTGCCCCCATCCCGACCAAGCGGTGGGACCCGTGGACTAAGGATGGGGCAGGTCAGGCGGGTTGGCTTTGGGCGATTGTGCTCATTTTTTTATCCCTGCAGGATGGATGGGCGTTGCAGCCGTTCGTGGCTGATTGGCGGCAGGTCTTGTTTCGGTGGCTGGCCATCGAGCAGCACGGCGGTGCCGCTCATGGAGATCATCATCCCGCCATCTCCGCACACCTCGTAGTCGAGGTCCACGCCGATGACGGCATTGGCGTTCATGCTCATGGCGTGTTTGACCATCGCGTCTGTGGCGGCCAGACGTGCTTTTGCCAGGGCCTCCTCATAGGCCTTGGAACGCCCACCCACGATGTCTCGCATGCTTGCGCGCATGTCGCGGAACAGATTGGCGCCAATGATCGCCTCTCCGGTGACCAGACCGCGGTCGTGAATCACTCTCTGGCCTTCCACCGTTGGAGTGGTGGTGATCAGCATCAGGGGGCAGCTGCGGCGAAGCAAGCCACCTCACGGCTAGCGCTCTTAAGCCGGACTGACAGCGACGTCCGGTTCGAGTCGAATTGAGCCGGTTTCGATCAAGCGCAGCAGGCTCTGGCGCAGTTTTTGTTCCTGCTGATCCAGGTCTTGACTGAGCAAAAGAGACTTGTACTCCTTGTTGGAAATTCGATTGTGCAGCCTGGCAGCAAGGTAGAGATCCACCATTCGTCCTGCTGGGTCTGGTGAGAGGAATTCAACCCTATGCGCTGCTGTTTCCAGCCGTGGGTTTCTTTTGATCTTGGCGATGGTGTTTGTGCTTTTGAGGCCAAGTTTTGAGCTGTTCGGTGGGCAGCAGGCCTGGGTCATCGGGGGTGGCTCGTAGGATGCGCGGCGCTGTCCAACGCCCCCCATGGCCAATCTCGACCAGGCTCCGAGCCGCAGCATGCCGAATCTTTTGCATGTGTTGCCGGCATTCGCTGATGAGGCGGAGCTGCGCCTGAACACGATCGTGGAGCTCAACTCCAACACGATCAATAAATACGAGCTGATCACCGAAACCGGTCACCTCAAGCTGGACCGCGTTGGCTATTCCTCCCTGGCTTACCCCTTCGCCTACGGATGCATTCCTCGCACCTGGGATGAGGACGGTGATCCTCTCGACATCGAAATCGTGGGCGTGACTGAGCCTCTGATTCCCGGCTCCGTGGTGGAGGCTCGGATCATCGGCATCATGACCTTCGATGACGGTGGTGAGGTGGATGACAAAGTCATCGCTGTGCTGGCCGATGACAAGCGGATGGATCACATCAAGAGTTTTGAGGACCTCGGCGAGCACTGGAAGAAGGAAACCACCTACTACTGGCAGCACTACAAGGATCTGAAGAAGCCTGGCACCTGCACGGTCAATGGCTTTTTCGGTAACGACAAGGCTGTTGAGATCATCAAGAGCTGTGAGGCCCGTTATCTGGCAGAGATCGACCCCAAGCTGGTCGACTGAGTCTGACCAGCTTTTCCAGATTGTTTTGTGGGCGGGGGTGACCCCGCCTTTGTTTTGTCTTCAGACCGTCGCAGCTGCTTTTTCTCTGAGCGATATTTAGCTTGAGACCAGCGGGTCTCATTGGTCTCATGTCAATCTTCGCTGTGGCGCTTGTTCGTTCGTCTGCAGCCGTTCTGGTGGCTGCAGCGGCCCTGCCGGTCGTGTCGCCACCCTCTGCTGCTGCCAGTGAGAAGCAGGTGGCTGCCTTGCCAGGGCTGACCGCGACAAGGATTCATCTCGATTTGAATAGCCGCAGGATCAGCGTGATCCGCAACGGTCAGCGCCTCGGCCTTTGGCCTGTTGCAATCGGTGACCCCAAGACTCCAACCCCAACGGGTCTGTTCCGCGTGGAAAATATGCGCGTCAATCCGCAGTACCAGAGCACCAAATCAGGCGAGGTGAATCCGGTCACGGGTCGAGGTGGACCGCTTGGGCATCGTTGGATTGGTTTTCTGCAGCAGGGTGAGAATCAATTCGGAATTCACGGCACTCCCTGGCCCCACTGGGTGAAAATCCGTGCAGCAGTGTCCAACGGTTGTGTGCGCATGCTGAATGCCCACGTTCATCAGCTGTATGAACTGGTGGATGTGGGCACGCCTGTGCTGATCACGCGCTGAGACCGCCTATCACTGGGGGCGAACGGTGTCGAAGATCTCCTTGAGGATCTCCCCGGCCCCCTGCGATTTGAGGATGTCGGCCAGTTTCTTGCCGATTGCTTCGGCTTCGGCGAGCGTGCCGCTCTGTTGCTCACGGATCAGACGCTTGCCATCGAGGCTGGCCACCATGCCGATGAGTGTGAGGGTGTCGCCGTCGATCGTGGTGTTGACTCCGATCGGCACCTGGCATCCTCCCTCCAGTTCCCGCAGGAAGGAGCGTTCCGCCAAGCAGCGGCTGGAGGTTGGTGCGTGCTCAAGCACTTTGATCAGTTCCAGCACTTCCGGTTTGCCCTCCACGCACTCAATGCCGAGGGCGCCTTGTCCCACCGCATGCAGAGAGATTTCGCTGGGAATGTTTTGGTGAATGCGATCCCCGAAGCCCAGGCGGGTCAGGCCTGCTGCCGCAAGGATGAGGCAGTCGTAGTTGCCGGCGTCAAGCTTTTCGAGGCGGGTGATCACATTGCCGCGCACATCTTTGAACTCCAGATGGGGGTAGTGATGGCGCAGCTGAGCGAGCCGGCGCAGCGAGCTGGTGCCCACCACAGACCCTTCAGGAAGTGTGTCGAGTTGGTAGTCGGCATTCTTCGCATTCACCACCAGGGCGTCAGCAGGGTCTTCGCGCTCGGTGATGCACCCAAGCATCAGCCCCTCCGGCAGGTTGGTCGGCAAGTCCTTCAGCGAATGCACCGCGATATCGGCTCGATCGACGAGCATCTGAGCTTCTAGCTCTTTGGTGAACAGCCCCTTGTCACCGATTTTGGCCAGGGCCACATCCAGGATTTTGTCGCCTTGGGTGGCCATTGCCTCCACAGAAATCGCGAGGCCTGGGTGGGCCTTTTCAAGTTCAGCCTTCACCCAATTCGTCTGCACCATGGCCAGCTGGCTTCGGCGGGAAGCGATGCGCAGTTGCTCGAGGGCCATGGAGAGTCACTAGCAGCCGACCAGACTACGCAGTCGTGCTCTCAGCTTTACGATTTGCCATACGTCGTGATGAGCTTGTTTCCATGCCTGGGCCGGTGGTGAATGGCGTTCGCAGCAATCCTTCCTCAACAGCGATGCCGCCTGGGCAGGCCGGCGTGACCGATGCCCCTTTTATGCCTTTGCTGGCTGAAGGAACAATCAAGCTGCTTCTCCTCTGCAGCGGTCAATTGGTGATCGCCCGCTTACGGAACACCAGCGACCGCGATGGTGATCGGGCTTATCAGTTGCTGAGGCCCTTGGAGGTTCAGCCGAAGGGATTGTTGGAGGGTGACGATGGCGGTAGTGGCTGGATGCTCAGTCCGTTTCTCTCCGGTCTCACATCCCAGGCGAATCTTGTTCTCTTCAAAGCGGCGGTGGCCTCGATCCTTGATCCAGAGCCCCGCCTGATTCAGGCGTACACCACCCGAACCAATCAGGAATGCCCGCCTTCGGATACACCGGTTGAGCGGCTGAAGCGTGCGTTTCAGGAGTTCACCGAAAGCATCGAGGGCGGCTGAGGTTTTGAACAAGCTTTTGCGGGACCTTGGCCTTGAGACTGCCCTGGCCCTGATCCTTCGCGACCCATCCAGCTTTGCCAATGTGTTTGCGATGTCTGGCGACGTCGAGTCCAGTCCGCTCGCGGCCCGGATGACGACGGAGCTCCTCAAGGATCAACGCCTTCAGTCCCTCTATGCGGCGCAGTGGGTTCCAGCCTCGGTGAGCCTGCCTGAACTGTTGGCGATGCCTCCAGCTTCCCTCGGATATCAGTACGGCAGTCTTTTGCGTCAGCTGGGTATGACTCCTGAGCGTGTCCAGAAGCTTCAGTCGCCCTGCAGTGATTCCGCCTATGTGTTGCGGCGCCAAAAGGAAACTCACGAAATCGTGCACGTGCTCACAGGCTTTGGGGTGGATCCCCTTGGTGAACTGAGTCTTCAGGCTTTCAACCTGGTGCAGAACCGTTCTCCACTGGCCGTGTGGATTCTGTTGAGTGCCGCGATTGCTGTGCTTCAGCGCGGGGATGCTCTGGAACCCTTGATCCGTGCGGTGATCGCTGGTTTCCAGTTAGGTCTCGAGGCCGATCTGCTCATCGGCCATCGCCTTGAGGATCACTGGCATGCGGATCTTGAGGCGTTGCGCCTGCGCCTCAGGCTGTCGGCCTGATGCACCTTCTCAGGGGCGCTGCTCTGCTGCCAGCATCTGGGTGGTGGCCATCTCTTCAGCTGTGAAGTCGACTGACGGCACTGCAAGATCTGTATCGCGCCGGAAGTAGAGCAGCACCTGATCTCCGATCTGGCCTTCGTAGTAATGCTCCCAGCCTCGCTTGCCATAGATGTTCAGCAGGTTCTGAACTTGCAGAGGCGTGTTGGTGGCCTGACTGCTCTGGTAGTGGCTGGCGAACTCTTTCTCGATGAATTCCTTTGACATCTGCAACTGTTCGCTGGCTTTGACTGGATCCGGAGCCGCAATTGGGGTGACGTTGACTCCCACCACGCGGTATTCGTAACTCATCGGCCTCCCCCAATGTCGCCACACCTTAGGGGCTTTGTTTTGTCGCTTTACCTGGTGGGCAAGATGTCTAGCAGTTCAAGCCTGAGCACGCGTCTTGCCGATGCCATCCTCGGCCAATGCGCACGCGTTGTTGCCTTGATCAATCCAGTGATTGTTGGATCTGGCTGTGCTGAGCCTTTGCTGCGGGCACTTCCGTCTTGCGTGTGAATCCTCTGGTCTGGATCGTCAGAGATCAGCAGACCTTGAGTTCTGATCCAACGGTTGTTGCCGCGTATGCCGGCCTTATTTGGAAAAACTTTCCAGCAGGCCATAGATGGCGTTGACGCGATCGATGCGAGGGCAGGAACGACTCATGCCGTCGGAGAGTTCAACGATCATGGCCGTTACGAAGTAACCCGCTTGGTCATCTCTGAGATCAGGCATGTCCATTGGGTTGATGCTGGCAGTGAGAAAGGCCTGCAGCATCATTGCTTCATCCAGATTTTTCATGCTGATCGATCGGCCTCCCTTGCAGGCAAGCGGGAGTAGCCCTTTCGCGAGCTCCGTTCCTACGGTGTTCAGTTGCCGTTCGCTGAATGCCTCAGCTGTTATGCCGGGTGTTGTCGCCAGCAACAGACATCCCATCAGGCTTGTGAAGCATTTGATCATGACTGGGATGTGTGGTTCCGGCTTGCACCTTAGGGGCGTGGCCTGCGTCCAGCCCCTGTCCACAAGAGATCAAGAAACTGTTTTGATAACACCCTCATCGTGCCCTGCAGATGTCATCACCTAAGTACAGACTTTTTGGGATGAATGTAGTCATCAGTTCGGTGTTTGTTGTTCTCCATCGGCTGCTGCACTAAGCATTGGCCATGAGGGGCTCGCTTGGCTTTTGAGGTCATCAGTTGTCTTCGCGATCGAGCCCATGATCGAGCCCATGGTTGCCTGATCATGTCTTTGTTTGTCGCTGTCTCTGCTGAGGCTCTGAGATCATGCTTGTTGTCGCCAACGCAGAGCAGCGCCATGGATCGAACCAATCGCAGCCGCACCAGCGCTTGTTGAGCACGCTTCCGTTCTGAGCCATGCTCCGCGTCTCCTTGCTGTTTGATGCGCTTGCGCCTTGAGGGGATGGGAATGGTGCGAAGCCTATGCTTCTCTGGATGGCAGCAAGAATGAAAGGATCAAAACAGTTGATCGCTCTTTTGATTCTCGTTTTTTAGCCATCAGATTTAGCAGCTGTGAACGGATGAAGAAGAACAGGATATGGTTCGGACTTGTCTTTGCCGTGCTGCTTGCCACTGCTTGGAAATGTGGTTATGACTCGGCTACTTATACGCGTGGACAGGATTCACATGAGCAACTTGAAGAGGTCGCTCAGGAAAGAATCGATCGCTGTTTAGTCCAGACCGGTGGGCGAATCCCGACGAAATACATCAATAGTCCTGATGAACCAACGGTGCGGGAGTCGCCTTCAGATTGTCAAGGAATCGAGGCTCAGGTGATGAATGCCGTGATGGACAGGCAGATGGAACGATGTCAGAAGGCCCATGAACATCTACGAGAGATGTCTGCAAGACGTGATTCGGCCTCGTCAGATGAGATGACGCTGGCTTCGGAGCAGCAGATCAGAGAATGTGTCACCCATGTCAAAGACCTTTGGTACCAGTAGGCCTCCAAGGTTGTGGAGGCATTCAAGCCGCGCGCTCTTCTGAGGCGCGGTGTGAGCAGAATGTTGTGCGCTGGCCTGATCTGGCGCCGATTCATAGGCAAGGCGTCCTGGCCTATGGGTTCAGCCCGTCTAGTCCGTGCAGGACATGGGACACCTGGTCTGCATTCACCCATCGGATGCTCCCGTCATCGACATCGGCGATTTGAAAAAGGCTGTTCGCCCTGGGGTCCCTGGCACCTCCTTCGCAGAAGATGACTTGGCCCATCCACCAATCGCTGTTCCGGGGTTGGGCGGAGTCAGCCTGTTGATTCACGATGACGAAATCACCGGGCGTCACCGAGAGAAACAGGGGAGCTGCTCGATCGGCTGTGGGCCCCAAGGCGGCCGCAGCCTCTTTGGCGGACATAGAACGTTTGTACTGATTGGCTAGTTCTAGCGCTGCTCGCTGCTCTGGCAATCCGTTCGTCGGCAAGGAGTCCAAGTCTTTGCAGGCTGAGCACTCGAGATGTGGCAACTGATACGACATCACCAAGCCGGTCAGGGTCATGACAAGAGGAGTCCCGAGTCCTGCATGGCTTCGGGATGCGGCGTTGAGGGAGCCCCACATCTCTCTCCACTGCTGTCTGCTCTCTATCGCAAGTTGAACGCAAGCCATGACGTCACCGAGTTGCCTGATCGCCCTGACTCCAAGAGGGTCCTCGATCCATCGAATGGGAGAGGGCGAATACCGCGTTTGCGACCAGGGCCACAACTGCCAATTGGTCTCTGGCCTCTACAAGGCTGAAGAGATCGTTCGAGAGCTTGAGCGCGGTTTTGGTTATCCGTATTCAACCAACTTTCATGCGCTGGAGCCTGACTCCTGCACATGATCGAGTGCTCCTGCCGTTCCAAGCCAGCTGGAAAGGCAAGGGGGCAACGTTTCGATGCTGTTCTCCGTCTGGTTGTGAATCCAACAAACATTCCTTGTTGGCAGGGCGAAACTCTTGCCCAATTCGCTTGTTGCGCATGGAATTCGCGTTGACACTCCTGATGTCTCTCTTGTTTGCGTCGCTCTGTCTGCGTGCATCCGCTGCATTTGGTGATCCTGACGATTCGCCTCTGTGACGTCTCGCTTCTGATCCAGCTTCTGATTTCTTTGAGGCACCACTACCACTGGTGTCTTCCAAAGAAAAAGCCTGCCTCTTTGGGCAGGCCGGGTGATGGGGTTTCCAAACTTACATCCGATGACCACTACATGCAGTGCTTTGGTCCTTGCTGGCGGGCTTCCAATTAAAAGTTCACCAAAACCTTTAGAGCAGCTTTAGCTACACCATCCATAAGGTTCAGCTTGTACCATTCAAGCCATGTACCACATATGTGGCGCAGACAAGGGCCGGGTGATGGGGATTACTTGGCTGATCTGACCGCTCCACAAGGGGCGGTCTTTTTGTCTGCGCCTGGCGCATTTATACCCAGCTCCATCGAGCAGGCAATGGGGTTGATGGAGAAGGCGTCCAGCTGTTGAGCTGACACCAAGAACCTTGTTTTGCTCGGGGGCTTCACAGGGGGCGTCGTCGAGGTAATGCGAAAGGCTTTGTGATCCCTGCCAACGCCGAAGCAAGGTCAGGCAGAGGGGTGGGTGTTCTCTCCAGCGTGTGTCTTGCAGCCGTGGAGGTCATGCTCTGGAAAATAGACTGAGCCTTATGGCAACTCAGAGATTTAGTCTCCACCCTTACTGGATAGAAGCCCTTCCTGATGACGAGAAGGTTCGGCTCTTTACGAATGTCTGTGGCTATCTGGAGGACAGTGGTGACTGTTTGGATCATTTCCATCCTCACCCGCGATGGAGTAGAGAGACCATCCTTGATTACATCAACAGACAATTCATCGAGGACTTCACCAAGGCCGCCGAAGCAGATATTGAAACAGGTGGAGATAAGGAGCGCCTGTTTCAATTCGTGGTGCTCCCCCAGTGTCGTCACCTCTTGCCCCAACCAGAAGACAAGCCCTATCTAGAGGAAACTGGTCAGCTCACCCGCCACACAGGCCATCTAGTGACCTGCCTTGTCGTCCCCCATTTCTGGAGTCTGGACATCCCAGAGGACTGGAAAAAGGAATGGTTCCTGGACTTTTATCGGTTGGAAGAGGAGTGGATTGCAGGTGGTTTTTCTGCTGTAGGGATCGATGGGTAAGCGCTAGTCGTTAAGGTCTGTGAGGAGAAGCCGATTGTTTAATTCAAACTCTGTAAACAAGGCAGCGGCATCATGGTTCATCTTTTTCTGGGCAAGCTCTACAACTCTCTCTTGCCACCAATCAATGATCTCGTCGTGAAGTGGGGCATCCAGATGAATTAAGCTCGTCATAGGGAAACTCCATATCTGCCAACCTATGTACTGGTGAGCACTTGTCTACGGACCCTCACCGAACTTCATGAGCAAATGTAAAGGTTGCTGTCTGTGCCTGGTTGCCTGCGGTGGCTTCGGTTGGGCTAGTGAGTCTCGCTTTGTTATGGATATTGACTGTATTCAATACCTTCAACGGAGAACTCTTTTGCTAGTGAAAGAAGATTTCTCGCTTCATATTCGGATAGTTTGCATAAGTTGCTTGTCCACTTCTCCATGTTGATCTGTATTTCCTCGCCTTTGCAGTCTTCTGAAAATGTGTCGTACGCCTGGTGGAGCATGAGGCAGATGTCTTTCCTTGCCAACCATGGGTGAGCCTGTGCGATGCGGACGACTCGATTCGGTTTCATTGGCGATTGGTTCTATTCTTCTCTCATAACGGTTCTTTTGCTTGCTCTCTCCTGCAAATGACCTGCTCGCTGCTATCAAAAGACTTTGAGGTGAACTCTCTATCGCGTGCGGAGGTCTGTGCACATCAGTGCACTCGTCTTGTTTAGGACTTGTCTGCGCGCTCCTCTACTGCAAACTCTTTCACTCGCGCCAGAAGGTTTTTCATGTTGTGTTCTGAGAGTCGACATGCACCTTCGATCCAGCTCTCCATCTTCATCAATAACTCACCATCTTGGCTGTCTTCTGAGATGCCTCTGTAGGCGCACTCCAGCATGAGCACGATGTCTTGTCTCGGGAGCCAGCGATGCGCTAGGGAGATGCGGTCGACGCGGCTTAATTCCATTCATCGGCAGTTTCGCTTCACTGTCATAAGTGGTTTCTGCCTTCCGTTGACACTCCAAATGAGTTGTTAATCGGTATCAAACGACTGAGGGGTCTTGGGGTGCTTGAGCTGCAGTCATGCACCCAATTGCTTTGAAGACTTTGCTGGAGCTCCCGTGCTGGGAGCATCGCCTGATTGACCATTAAAAAGACCCCATGTTGGGGTCTTGGCTTCAGCCTGAAAGGCGCTGGAACCTCGAAGAAGATCTTGAGGAGAGTTTGATGGTGAAGGTCAAATCCCCTCCCAAGCCCTTTGCTTTAAAGGGCTTGCAAGAAGCACTGTCTACTTGATGTATTCCTTCAGGACGCCGTTGCGATTTGGGTGACGCAATTTACGCAGCGCTTTGGCTTCGATCTGGCGGATCCTCTCGCGAGTGACATCGAAGATCTGGCCGATCTCCTCAAGGGTCTTCATCCGACCGTCATCCAGGCCATAGCGCAGGCGGAGCACGTCACGTTCGCGTGGACTGAGAGTGGCCAGCACTCCCTCAAGGTCCTCGCGGAGCAGGTTCTTGGCGACATCCTGCTCAGGGTTCTCAATGTCCGCTTCGATGAAGTCGCCGAGACGGGAGTCCTCTTCCTTGCCGATCGGAGTCTCGAGCGAGATGGGCAGCTGGGCGCTCTTGGCGATGAACCGCAGCTTCTCGATGGTCATTTCCATCGACTCGGCAATCTCCTCCTCGGTCGGCTTGCGCCCGAACTCCTGACTGAGCACCTTGGTGGTTTTCTTGATCCGGGAGATCGTTTCATAGAGGTGCACCGGAAGACGGATCGTGCGGGACTGGTCGGCAATTGCACGGGTGATGGCCTGACGAATCCACCAGGTGGCGTAGGTGGAAAACTTGTAGCCCTTCTCGTGATCGAATTTCTCGGCAGCACGGATGAGGCCAAGGCTGCCTTCCTGAATCAGGTCCTGGAAGCTCAGGCCTCTGTTCATGTACTTCTTGGCAATCGACACCACCAGGCGCAGGTTCGACTGCACCATCTTTTCCTTGGCCCGGCGCCCCAGCATCAGCCGACGGCGGAAGCGAATCAGGGGCATTTCGACCAACGCCGCCCACTCTTTGTTGTCGGGTTCGCGGCCGTTGTCGCTTTCGAACTGGGCAGCGAGTTCCTCGAGGTAGAGCAGGTCGGCGATTTTCCGTGCCAGCTCGATCTCTTCATCCGGACGCAGTAGGCGAATGCGTCCGATCTCCTGGAGGTAGACCCGAATGGAGTCTTCGGTGTAGACGCCTTTGGGCCCGATCTTGATGCTGGCCAGAGCCTTGGCCTTGGCATCCTTCTCGGCGCTCGATGGGGTGGCCGCAGCTGTGACAGCCTTGGCATCTGCAGCTTTTGTCGTTGCGGTGGCTGCTTTTGAGGCGGCAGCCTTGGTTGTTGTGGCTTTAGCGCTACTGGTCTTGGCGGCAGCCTTGGTGGCAGTGCCTTTGGTTGCTTTGGCGGCTTTGCTCTTGCCGTCCGCAGCGGCCAGAAGTTGGTCAGCGGCGGCTTTCAAGTCAGTTCCTACAGGGAGATCGGATGTTTTGCTTTTGCTGGAGCGGGTCTTGCCGTCAGCTTTGGTTTTGCTCTTGGCCTCTGCCTTGGCTGCACTGGCAGCTTTGACGACCTTGGATTTGCCGCGTGAGTCGGCCAGCATCATGATCGACGGCTTAGCAGCGGCTTTGGGCTTGGCCTGTGCTGTTTTGCTCGCAGCAGGACTCATAACGGCAGAAGGGGCAGCGGGGTTAGCAGTACGACACTCAAAAACCGGCTCGGTGGACGGTTGGTGAGCGATGACAAATGTTCAGGCGTTCTTCGGTACCGAGGAGAAGCGGTGACGCAACTGAATCAACAAGGTTTGACTGGATTCTTGGACCGATGCAGGGCTGTCAGGGGCTTTCTTAGACCGGTCGATCAACATTGGGATGGATCCCTTGCTCGAGCTTCGTGTCTTCCCTCTGGACGGAACTCTGCTTGGTTCCGACAACAGCGCAGTGCTGTCCAACTTCTTTATCTTAAAAAAAACTTGCGACACCTGCAACCCCACTGCAGCAGCAAGCGATGGAGGCGATGGTGACAGCTAGGCAGGCAACCGCGCCGATCACTGAGGTGGATGTGTGGCTCGAGGCCGGCAGGGATGGTCGTGCTTTCAGCTATTGCGATCGTCACCAGCTCGGCATTGGCATCGGCGATCTCGTGCGCGTCACGCTGCGAGGTCGGCCCTTACAGGGATTGGTGGTGGCCTGTCGGGTGGTCACTTCAGAGACAATCGAACCAACGTTGCAGCCGGTTCAGGCTCTTGTACAAAGCGCAGCGGTGGATCCGATCTGGCGCCATTGGCTTGATGCCATGGCCAAGCGCTGCCATACCAGTCCGTTCCGGATGCTCAAGGCTGCCTTGCCTCCCGGTTGGTTGGGTCAGCGACCTCGTCGGCAGGCGGCGGAGCGGCGGATGTGGTGGGTCCAGCCATGCGCGATCGAAACCGATAACGCGTCTTCAGCACAGCCGGAGTTGCCAGCACGTCAGAAAGAGCTGTGGGATGTGTTGATCACAACGGGGGGGAGCTGGCAGCGGCAGTTGTTAGCGGAGGGCTTTAGTGGCTCTCTGGTTCAAGCCCTTGTGCAGCGTGGCCTTGTCCAGAGGGAGCAGCGTCCCTCCCCTGCTGCAGTAGTGAGCTCGCAAGTCAGTCCTGGTTCTGGAGCTGCGCTCGAGAGTCCACGCACGCTCACGGCGGAGCAGGAGCAGGTTGTGGAGGCATTCTCTTGTCAGCCTGAGGGTGGCGGAATGCTGCTGTGGGGGATCACCGGGTCAGGCAAGACCGAGGTGTATCTCCAGCTGGTGGCCAAAGAGCTGGAGGCTGGTCGCCATGCCTTGGTCCTCACTCCTGAAATCGGTCTGATTCCCCAACTGGTGGATCGCTGTCGTCGTCGCTTCGGTGCCCGGGTTGTTGAGTATCACAGCGGTTGCAGCGATCGGGAGCGAGTCCGTACCTGGCGTCGCAGCCTGGAAGCGGCGCAGCAGCAGAGTGCTCCCTTGGTGGTTGTGGGGACCCGCTCGGCGGTGTTTCTTCCTCTCGATCCACTGGGTCTGATCGTGCTCGATGAAGAGCACGACAGTTCTTATAAGCAGGAGTCACCGATGCCCTGCTATCACGCCCGTGATCTGGCTCTGGAGCGGGTGCGTGCTCTCGGCGGCCGGGTCCTGCTGGGCAGTGCCACGCCCTCGCTGGAGACCTGGACCCAGCTGTCACCTGCAGGTCCTTTGGCCCTAGCGCGTTTGACGCGGCGAATCTCCTGCCAGGAACTGCCGCCTGTGCATGTCATCGACATGCGCGCGGAGCTGGCGGATGGTCATAAGCGTTTGATTAGCCGTGCCCTGATGGAGCGGCTAGCCCGTTTACGGGAGAACGGAGAGCAGGCTGTGGTGCTAGTGCCCAGGCGCGGCTATAGCAGTTTCCTCAGCTGCCGTAGCTGTGGAGAGGTGGTGCAGTGTCCTCACTGTGACGTGGCCCTCACCGTTCATGGCAGTCGCCCTGGACACCAGTGGTTGCGTTGTCATTGGTGTGACTATCGGGCCGAGATGGAGTCCAGTTGCAGCCATTGCGGCTCCCTGGCTTTCAAACCCTTCGGCGCCGGTACCCAGCGAGTGCTGGAACGTCTCTCCGAAGAATTGGAGGGATTGCGTTTGCTCCGCTTTGATCGTGACACCACCGGTGGCCGTGATGGCCACCGGCGTCTGCTCGAGCAGTTCGCCGCTGGCGAGGCTGACGTGCTTGTGGGCACTCAGATGCTTGCCAAGGGAATGGATCTGCCCCGCGTCACCCTGGCGGCTGTGCTGGCTGCGGACGGTCTGTTGCACCGACCGGATCTGCGCGCCGGTGAGCAATGCCTGCAATTGTTGCTTCAGCTGGCAGGGCGGGCAGGCCGTGGCGAGCGTCCGGGTCAGGTGTTGGTTCAAACCTATTCACCTGACCATCCGGTGATTCGCCATTTGGTGGATGGGCGCTACGAACGCTTCCTGGAGGAGGAAGTGGCTCTGCGCCGTGAAGCCGGTCTGGTGCCTTTTAGTCGCGCTTGCTTGTTGCGTCTTTCAGGCGAATCGGCATCGGCTACGGCCACAGCAGCGAGTCTGGTGGCCGAGTCTTTGCGCCCGCTTTGCAGCGCGGCAGGTTGGTGGCTGCTCGGGCCTGCACCGGCACCGGTGGCCCGGGTGGCGGGTCGCAGTCGCTGGCAACTGCTGCTTCATGGTCCTGCCGGTAGTGATTTGCCCCTCCCTCCCGGCTCTGCCCTTTGGGATGCTCTTCCCGCTGATGTGGCGCTTGCGGTGGATCCAGATCCTCTTCAACTCTGAGCCTGCAATGGCGGTTGTTGGATGCTCAGGACGGCAGTTCCGGATAGCCGAAACCAAGCTTCAGGCGCAGTTGCTGCAACAGCAGGCTGAACCCCAGCAGAAACAGCACAACCACTGTGCCGAGGCCAAGCGGGCTCCAGTGCCAGCATTGCAGCGTCAGCTGATTGTGGGATCCCGGCTGCAGGGGCCACTCCAGTCGGTTGTTGTGCGTGACGGTCGAGAGGGGGCTGCTCCTTCGCTTGTTGATTTGCCCTGGCACCGGGCTGATGCTCACGCTCAGGTCTGGCAGTGGCAGATCCTTCAGGGGCTTGAGATCGACATCGAGCTCGAGGCGCTGTTGCACACCGATCAGCCAGTTGCGCTCATGCAGCTGCAGGCTTGGTGTCGGAAGCTGCAGGCCCGTGGCCTCTCCAGCGCTTGCGATCGTGTCGCTGAGTAGCTGCTCGGCTGCCGCAGCTCTCAGTACAGGTGCCTGGAAGCGTTGGCTCCCCTGTTGCACGCCGCTCGTCTGCGGTTGCCACGGCCAAGTCCCCCTGTGTAGCTCCTTCGCGAAGGCGGTCTGCCATGGCAGTAGACGGCCGGTGCCGCTATCACTGCTCCAGCCCAGTTGGATCCGATTCGGTCCAACCAGGTCGATCTCTGTGCTCAGGCGCCCGCATCCCCCCAGCAACAGGGTGAGCGCCACCAACACGGCAATGACAAGCACGGCGAAACCTGGAGCCGCTGCCTTGGTCGGCCCGGTCGGCGGCGGCGGCGGCGGTGGTGGTCCTTTCCGTCTGCTGCGCCGCGTTGAGGCAGGAGCTCCACCCACGGTGGGATTCATGTCGAGTGTGGGCAGTTGCATCGACCAGCTGGCAGGACGCTGCAGGCTCGGTGCCTCAAGCACCTCCAGCAGTTGTTTGGCGCGGTTCCGCAGGTCTGTGTCGCGGCAGCGGGTGAGCAGGCGACAGGTACTGAGTGCTTTCTCCTCCTGGCCTTGTCCCATCCAGGCGGTCACCATCAACATCCGGATGCGGGCCCCTTCAGGATCCGAGATCGGCCGATCCTGTGTGAGCGGTTCCAGTAGTTCCAGGCATTGGCCGTAATCGCCCCGTTCCAGGGCTGCTTCAGCCAAGGCCGTGGGCAAGCTCATCGATCAACCGCGTCCCATCACCATCGTGCCGATTCCCGCGTCGGTGAACACCTCCAGCAGTAGGGCGTGGGGCACGCGGCCATCGAGAATATGGGCTGCGGCGACCCCCTGGGCAAGGGCCCGGATGCAGCACTCGGTTTTCGGAGTCATGCCCCCAGCCACGATGCCGTCTTCGATCAGTTGTCGGGCTTCCGAGAGGCGCAGTTGATGGATCAATGATTCGGGGTTGTCCCGATCTCGAAGGATGCCAGGCGTGTCGGTGAGAAGGATCAGTTTCTCGGCTTCAAGGGCTGCCGCTAGTTCTCCAGCCACTGTGTCGGCATTGATGTTGTGGGCCACTCCTGCTCTGGTGGCCGCCACGCTGGAGATCACCGGAACGTAACCCTTCTCCAGCAAGGGCTCGAGCACTTCGGGGTTAACCCGGGCCACATCGCCGACTAGGCCATGACTGCCGTCCCCCCAAGGGCGTGCTTCCACCAGTACGCCATCGCTGCCGCTGAGGCCCACGGCCCGTGCCCCGAGCTTGTTGAGGCCATTCACAATCTGCTTGTTGACCCGGCCCACCAGCACCATTTCCACCACATCCATCGTGTCGGGATCGGTGACGCGTAGGCCGTCGCGAAATTCGGCCGGAATGTCCAGACGTTTGAGCCAGGTGTTGATCTCAGGCCCGCCACCGTGGACGACCACCGGTTGAACTCCGACACTGGTGAGCAGCGCAAGATCGCGGAACACCGCTTCTCTCAGCTCGGCGTGGACCATGGCGGCACCGCCATACTTGACCACGATTCGCCGACCGGCGAACCGCTGGATATAGGGGAGGGCTTCACTGAGGACGGAGACCCTCAGGGCGTCATCGCTGGCCATCGATTCCGTTCACTGCCCCCCATGCTGACCTGTGGCCGGTACAGCGTCGCTGAGGAGGAGAAGATCAATGTGGTCGGGATCCACCTCGCGAAGATCGGCCCTTAGCCCTTTGGCGAAGAAACGTCCAAGTCGCTCCTGTTTCTCCTGCCAGCGCACCAGACCAACGGCACCAAGCGAAAAGCGCAGCCGCAGGCCATAGCTCTCTGCTTCGCTGAACTCCTCGATTTCCACCAGCTGGGGAGGGGTGTCCTCATCCCAAAGCTTGAGGGCTTCAAGGGAGGATTCGAGATGGGCTTTCTGGCCATAGCGCCAGCGGGTCACATCCGCCAGAAGTTTGCCCAGCTCAGGGGGGGCTCCATCACGCTGGGCCTTGAAGGTGGCAGCGGGTACCACCCGTCGGGCTGGTGGGAGCTCAGAAGACTTGAGCGCGAGTCCCCCCAGCAGGATCGGAATCCCGTAAAAGATGGTCGGCAGGCTGAGATTGGCATTGCCTGTGGTGTACGCCACGACCCCCACAACGGTGAGAACGCCGCCGGCAACGGTGATCAGGTTGCCTGGGGAGAACAGATCTTTCATGTGGCTCACTCTGATGCACGCTCCGCGCAACTGCGGACGCACCCCCGAGAATGGAGGAACAAGTCGATGCCAAAGGACCGATGGAGAGCAGCTCCCCCAGCCAGCCAGATCAATCCGATCTCGTCAGCCTTATCCGCGATCTCGATCAGGATCGGGCCTGGTTGCTCGAGCAGATTGACCGGGGACGCTGGCCGGAGCTGCGCTTGGATCTTGCTGCCCTCGAGCGAGAACTGGGTCAGCTCCTGGTCCGCGCAGGTGAACGCATGGAGGGCGATGGTCAGCTCGATTGAGCGATCAGAAGGGGATGTCGTCGGTGTCAGGCACCAGTGGGGCGCTATTCCATTGAGCTGCACTCTCCTGAGCCGGAGGCTGCGTTGGCGTGGCTGCAGCCCGGGGCGCTTGGCGGACCGGAGCAGGTGCACGACCGGTGGCGGCTTCCGAGGCAGGCGCGGCCATTTCGCCACCAACAGGATGCAGGCGCGACAGGGTGAACTCCGCTCGCTTTTCCTTCAAGCCGTCTTGACGAGGCACGGTGTTCATGCGCAGGCGGCCTTCGATCAGCAGTCGTTGTCCGGGTTGCACCCGACTCTGAAGTTCCTGCGCCAGGTTTCCCCAGCCCACCACCTTGATCTGACCAGGTGGGTCATCCGCCCGCAGACCATCGAACCGCACGTCCATTTCGGCGATCGGGGTCTGGTTGTCCTGGGTGTAGCGAAGGGTGGGTGCCTGGATCACTTCCACTTCGAGCACGCAGTGGTTCATCGCCGTCGGCTGGGTTGAATGAGAGCGCCATCCTGATGCACCAACCGAGGAATCGCCAGGGGCATGTGTGGCTTCTTGCCGGAACCGGGGAGGGACCCGCCCTCGCGGCGGCTTTGCAGGCGCAAGGTTTTCAAGTCAGTGTGAGTGTGGTGACTGAGGCGGCAGCACTGCCCTACAGGTCGTTGTCACTGCATCGGGTCTGGGTCGGAGCACTCTCAGACGAGCAGGCCATTGTCGATCGACTGCGCCAAGAGAGTGTCGACCAGCTTGTGGATGCCACCCACCCTTTCGCCATGCAGATCACCGCGCAGCTGGTGATGGCGTCTCGCCAGGTCGGATGTCCGTTGATCCGATATGAGCGGCCGATTCAACCCGCTCCCTGCAGTCGAGTGGTCGAGTCGGTGGAGTCGATTCCTGCCGAAGCCCTCGCTGGACAACGCCTGCTGCTGGCTCTTGGCTCTCGCTACTTAGGGCGGCTGGTGCCACCGCTTCGCGCTGCAGGTGCGCTCCTCTATGCCAGGGTTTTGCCGACGCCTTTGGCCCTTCGTCAGGCGGTGGCCGCCGGCCTGCCCGATCATCATTTGGCGCTGCTTCGGCCTCTTCAGGGAGATAGCCCCGGGAGTCTGGAACAGGCTCTCTGTCGCCACTGGGGCATTACTGCTGTGCTTTGCCGTCAGTCTGGTGGCGCTGCCGAACGCTGCTGGCATGAGGTTTGCATCGATCGGGGACTGCCGCTGTGGTTGCTGCGCCGTCCTGCACCTCCGTCATCGCTGCTGCTGGTGCATAGCGTGGAGCAGATGTTGGCCCGCCTGGATTGACCTCCTATGGATTCCCCAACTGCTGAGGAGAGGCGTGGGTCGCGACCCGATCAGCTCCTGGTGCTGGTGCTCACCACAGAGGCGGATGCGGCGCATGCCGATGCCTTGGCTCAGGCTTTGCTTGACCAGGGGCTAGCCGCTTGCGTTTCCCAGTGGCCCGTGCGGTCCACTTACCGCTGGAAGGGGCAGCGCGAGTGTGCGGAGGAGGTGCAGCTCCTGATCAAAACCAGTCGTGATGGCTGGCCGCGGCTCGAGCATGGCCTCAAAGAGCTGCACAGTTATGAAACACCCGAGGTCATCCATTGGCAGGCCGAAGCATCTGCCGCCTACAGCGCCTGGGTGGCGGACGCCGTCACATGTCCGCCCGTGCCGCTCAGCTGAGGTGCTTCTGGACCAGCTCGCTTAGGGACACTTGCGAGCGGGGGCCGAGTTGGGTCACGACTTGGCCGGCGCAGATCGAGCCAATGTTTCCACAGGTCTCCAGCGGTAAATCCTGGGTGTAGCCGTGCAGGAAGCCACCGGCGTACAGATCTCCTGCTCCAGTGGTGTCCACCAGGGTGCCGAGGCTGTAGGCGGGGATGTCCCAGCGTTGATCGCCGCTGAGCACGACCGATCCCTGCTCGCTGCGGGTGAGCGCCGCGACCTGGCAACAGCCTTTCACTTGGGCCAAAGCCGCTTCAAAATCGTCGGTGCCGTAGAGGGAGGTGATTTCGTCCTCATTGGCGAAGAGCACGTCCACATGGCCGTTCACGAGTTCCAGAAAACTGTCGCGGTGACGGTCAACGCAGAAGCCATCAGACAAGGACAGGGCGACCTGGCCCCCACCCTGTCGGCAGGTTTCTGCTGCGGCGATGAAGGCCCGCTTCGCAGCGGGACTGTCCCAGAGATAACCCTCGAGATACAGAACTTTGGCCTCGCGCACCATGGACAGATCCAGGTCCTCCGGCTCCAGCTGTACGGATGCACCGAGGTAGGTGCACATCGTGCGCTGGGCATCTGGTGTGACCAAGATCAGGCAGCGGGCTGTGCTTGGACCTTCCGTGGCTGCCGGTGTCTCGAAACGGGTTCCGACGGCACGGATGTCGTGGCTGAAAATCGTGCCTAGCTGGTCATCTCGCACCCGGCCGATGAAGCCTGCCTTGCTGCCCAGTTGGGCCAGACCCGCCAGGGTATTGGCGGCGGAACCACCAGAGGTTTCCATGCCCGCACCACTGGCGCTGTAAAGGCGCTGTGCTTGTTCTTCATCCACCAGCGCCATCGCCCCTTTGTTGAGGTCGTGCGTGGTGAGGAAGGCGTCATCCGTCTGGACGAGCACATCCACGATGGCGTTGCCGATCCCCACAACATCCAGTGAGCGGGTGGATCCGAACCGGGATGGACTCATCAGGGTGTCACTGCGGAATCAAGGCAGTATCACCCCTCACGGTCCCTAGACCCATTGCGGTTTGGATCGGCAAGGATCAGGCGCTGAGCAGGGCCCGCTTGGGACCGTGAATTGGATCCTCCACCACGATCGTTTGATCGCGGCCGGCACCGAGAGAGACGATGGCAATCGGCACTTCCATCAGATCGGCGAGGAAGCGGAGGTAGGCCATCGCTTTCTCGGGCAGATCCTCAAGGGAGCGGCACTCCGCGGTCGAGCACTGCCAGCCTGGCAGGGTTTCGAAGATGGGTTGGCAGCGAGCGAATTCCTCAGCACAGGATGGGAAATGCTCGATCCGCTCTCCGTCGAGGTCGTAGGCCACACACACTTGAAGGGCGTCGAGCTCGTCGAGCACATCGAGTTTGGTAATCGCGAGGCAGTCGAGCCCATTCACGCCGACGGCGTAGCGGCCGATGACGCCATCGAACCAGCCGCAGCGGCGACGACGGCCGGTTGTGGTGCCGAATTCGCCACCCCTGTCGCAGAGGTGGTCGTTAAGGCTGCCGTCGAGCTCGGTGGGAAATGGTCCCTCGCCAACGCGGGTGGTGTAAGCCTTGGCAACGCCGATCACGCGGTCGATCAGCGTTGGTCCCACTCCGGCTCCGATGCAGGCACCGCCTGACACCGGATTGGATGAGGTGACATATGGGTAGGTGCCGTGGTCGAGGTCCAGCAGAGTGCCCTGGGCGCCTTCAAACAGGATGTTCTGGCGTTTGCGGGCGGCCTGATGGATCTCGCGCGTGCAGTCGACCACGTGGGGAGCCAGTCGTTTGCCATAGGCCAGGTATTCGCTAATCACCTCCTCTGCGTCCAGAGCATCCACGTTGTAGATGGTCTGGAGAAGCTGGTTCTTCTCTTTTAAGGGGGCTTCCAGCCGATCCCGCAGCCGTGCTTCATCGAGCAGGTCGATGACGCGGATGCCGCTGCGCTGGGATTTGTCGGCATAGGTGGGGCCGATGCCTCGACCTGTGGTGCCAATGCGTCTCTCGCCGCGCTGCTTCTCCATCGCCTGATCGAGCAGGCGGTGGTAGGGCATGGTGACGTGCGCAGTCGACGCCAGCTTCAGCCCGGAAATATCGATGCCGTTCTCGATCAACATGTCGAGCTCCCCCAGCATCACCTTGGGGTCCACCACCGTGCCTGAGCCAATCAGGCAGACGGTGTCTGGATAAAGAATGCCTGAGGGAATGAGATGCAGCTTCAGCACTTGATCGTCCACGACGATCGTGTGACCTGCATTGACGCCGCCCTGGTACCGGACGACTACATCAGCGGATCGACTGAGGAGATCCGTGATCTTTCCTTTTCCTTCGTCACCCCACTGCGCACCGATGACGACAACGTTGGCCAAAGACACTGCGGCCCGAAGCCGCCAATCTGCACAATCTACGATTTTCGCAGCTCCCCCCGCCTTCAGTCAAAAGGGGTGGGGGAACTGTTGCGAATTGGTTGAGAATCAGTTGCCGCGAACGGCCGCTTTCTCGGCCTTGCCCAGCTCTTTGTCAACCCGGCTGCGCAGCGTGTCTGGCAGGGGACGGTTGGCATAGGTTTTGTAGTGAGCAGCCAAGGAGTTCAGGGCTGTTTGCATCGTTGTGAACGAGCTCAATCCGTTCACTTTGGGACGGGGGCGATAGCGAGACATGTACGCATTGATCACAGCCGTTGCTTGCGTTTCGGCCTCGGCCCTGCCCTCGTCGTCCTGCGCCATGGCAATGGTGGACTGCAGGGTGTGCACCACCGCCACAGTGTCCTCCACGTAATCACCGGTGAGGCCGGAGGCTCCGGCGCCGGAACAGGCTGTGAGCATCAGGCACAGCCCAAGGCAGGCGGCCAGGGTGATGCGCATCAGTTGGCTGGTCAAACGATTCAAGGCGGAGAGCATGAATCAGGAGTCAGGTTGAGACGACTGTACGGGTGGTCTTGCCGCTGATTGCGCCCTGGAGAATCTGAAGGGCTTCAGCGTGAGGCAGGCGCTGGGTTTCTTGGCTGGCACGGTCGACCAGTTCCACCTGGCCCTCGGCTGCGTCGCGACCTACGACAACTCGCCAAGGGATGCCGATCAGGTCGGCGTCCTTGAACTTCACGCCGGCCCGCTCGCTGCGATCATCCAGCAGCGCATCAACGCCACTGGAGAGCAGGTCTTGGTAAAGCCGCTCACCCAGCTGCTTCTGGGTTTCGTCCTGCATGTTGGCCACCACAATCACGGCCTGGAAAGGTGCGATCGCAAGCGGCCAGCAGATCCCGGCTTTGTCGTGGTGCTGTTCCACGGCGGCCTGGGCCAGCCTGGACACGCCAATCCCGTAGCAGCCCATCCAGAAGGCCTCCTGGTCGCCGTCTGCCGTCGTGAAGGTGGCCTCCATCGCTGAGGAATATTTTCGGCCTAGCTGGAAGATGTGTCCGACTTCGATGCCGCGACGGGCGATCAGCGTTTGGTCCGGGGCCTGGAGGCAGTGGTCGCCTGCTTGAGCATTGCGTAGATCGACCGTCTTTGGCGCGCAGTCCAGTTCCTCCCAGCGGCTCCCCCAGCGATGCTGATCAGCAACGTTGGCGCCGCATACGAATCGTTCCAGCTCCAGGGCGGTTGGATCGGCGAAGCGCAGGAAGGCTGGCACCCAGGATTTGGATCCTTGCAGGCAGCTGTCTGCAAGGTCGGGGCCGAGGGCACCGAAAGGCCATGCTTCTAAACCCTGATTGGCGATTTGTTCCTCGCTGATCGGGGTGATGTCGAGCACTCCGTCCTGTTGATCGTTCGTTAGGGCATTGCTCAATTTCACGTCATTGAGCTGCTGATCACCCCTTAGGCAAACCAGAACAGGCCGCTGGGCACCGGATTCCATCCGCGCCAGCAATGCGATCACCTTGACCACTTGCTGCGGTTGTAGGCCTTGGGCTTTGCATAGGGCCTCAATGGTCTTCTGCCCAGGGGTGTTCAGAACAACGGCTTCCCCTGGGGGCAGGGGGGTGGCTTCAGAAGGGATCGAGACCGCTTTCTCGAGGTTGGCGGCATAGCTGCCGTCCTCGCTGGTAAGAATCAGGTCCTCTCCCGCATCGGCGGTCACCATGAATTCCTGGGACGCTGCGCCACCGATGGCACCGCTGTCTGCCTCAACGGCCACGGCCTCAAGCCCACAACGCTCGAAGATCCGGCGGTACGCCAAATCCATCTCTTCGTAACAGCGACGCAGGTCCTCTTCGTCAGTGTGAAAGGAGTAGGCGTCTTTCATGATGAATTCACGCCCGCGCATGAGGCCAAAGCGGGGGCGGATTTCATCTCTGAACTTGGTTTGAATCTGGTAGAGCGTCACCGGCAGCTGTCGGTAGGAGCGCAGCAGCTCGCCGGCGAGGGTGGTCACGACCTCTTCGTGCGTGGGCCCGAGGCCCACTTCTCGGCCCTGTCGGTCCTTGAGGTGGAACATGATCCCTTCGCCCGCCGTGTAGCCCTGCCAGCGACCACTGCGTTCCCACAACTCTGCAGGCTGCAATTGAGGAAGCAGCGTCTCGAGCGCGCCGGTGGCATTCATCTCCTCTTGCACGATTGCGCTGATCTTGCGCAACACCCTCCACATCAGTGGGAGGTAGGCGTAGATCCCGGATCCGATCCGACGGATATAGCCGCCTCTTAACAGCAGCTGATGGGATGCGATTTCCGCGTCGGCGGGCACATCCCGCAGCGTCACCAGCATCAGGCGGGAGACGCGCATGGGAGTGGACTTGCAGTGAAGCCGGAAGCTATCACCGCTGCGAATCAGGCAGGCTGTTTAGGCGATTGTCGAACTGGCACGACCGGTCTCATTGGAGACTGCAACATGAGTCTCAACTGCTAATCTCCGCGGGACGCTTGGCCTGTGAAGGCAGCTTGCATGTTTCCCCGTTCGGTTGACTCTCCTCTTTCCGTCCCTGCTCGGAGCGTTGAAAGCGGCACCGACGTGGATGCAGTCATGGCGCGTTCAGAGTCCCTGGTTGGGATTGACGAAGTTCAGAAATCCCTCAATCGTTCAAGGGCGTCGGTGTATCGCTACACCAACACCGATCCTCGCAATCTCAATCCACCTTTTAATCCACGCAAGCTCAATTCCGAGTACCGCAGCGATCAGAAGGATCCCCTCCTTTTTCATCCCAACGAGGTGGCGCGTTTCGCCAAGGATGTGCTTCGGATTAAGGAAGTGACCGTTGAGGTGCTTAATTCGCCATCCACGGCCACACAGCAGTGCCTTTCGGCGATTCTCGAGGAGCTGCGCATCATCCGCTCCCACTTGGATTCACTGCCCACGGCCCCTGCTGATCCTGCTGATCTTGCAGCCCGTCGGGACCGCCAGGAACGACCGGCTGCCTGATCAGGCTGTCTTCAGCCGAAATCGATGGCATGATTGGGAGGCCACACGCTGCTAAGGCTGTGCGTGGTGCTTGCTCCACCCTCTTCCTTCGGAACGGTCGAGTGGGTTGTCCCCCATCACCCTTGCATGGACCCTGAGCCTGCCAACGGTTCTCAACCAGAGCCCTCACCGCCTGAACCTCCTGGCCTAGAAGGCATTGATCTCTCAGGACCATCTCTTCTCCTGATCGGCTTCACTTTGGCCTTGGCCACCATTGGTTTTCCGGTGGCTGCAGTGCTCACAGATCGTCCATCTGTCTCCGTTCACGACCCCATTGCGCAGGATCGGGATGGATCTTCGCTCCCTTCTTCCCTCGCCGTCACCCGGTCTCGTCAACCTGGTGGTTGAGATACCAGCGGGAAGTCGCAACAAATACGAATACTTCGAAGAGGCTGGGGTCATGGCCCTCGACCGAGTGCTTCATTCCTCGGTCAGATACCCCTTTGATTACGGCTTCATCCCCAACACGCTTGCTGAGGATGGATCTCCCTTAGACGCGATGGTGATCATGGAGGAACCCACCTTTGCCGGTTGTCTGATTGTGGCGCGGCCGATCGGGGTTCTCGATATGCATGACACTGGTCATTACGACGGCAAGATTCTGTGCGTCCCTGTGGCCGATCCCCGTCAGAAAGGGATCGAGAGCATTCGCCAGATCGCTGAACATCAGCTTGAGGACGTGGCTGAATTCTTTCGTGTCTACAAGAACCTTGAAGGGCGCGTGACTTCGATCGGTGGCTGGAGGGATGTCGATGCCGTTCTTCCCCTGCTCCAGGACTGCATCACGGCGGCCCAGGCTTGAGCCTTACCTCGGTGACGTTCCGGGCAAATTCGTTGCAGATTCGTTGGATGGTGCCCGCAAGCTTGTAGGTTGGTGCGCGCCCAGCATGTGAACGACCCGTGCCCACCATCCGTTTTGAGCAGGAAGGCCAGCAGGTCGGTTGCATCGAGGGGGCCAATCTGCGCAAAGCAGCGCTTTCTGCAGGCATCAATCCCTATAAGGGCCTGAACAATCTCAACAACTGCGGTGGCGTTGGCCAGTGCGGAACTTGCGTAGTCGAGGTTGTTGAAGGTTCCCAGAACCTCTCCCCACGCAGCGATGTCGAAGAGGTGTATCTGGCTGATCGCCCTTCCAATTACCGCCTGAGCTGCCGCACAAGCGTCAATGGTGACGTCACCGTGCGCACCCGCCCTTCCGATGGTGTGGGTAAAGGCTCGAACAGCCTCATCGGTGCTGTGAAGAACTTGTTCGGAAAGTGATCCTTGGCTGAACCACTCCTTGTTTGGAGTTATTCCCGCTGTTCGACCTGTCGCAAGGCGCTGGCATGGCTTGAGCAGCAGGGAATCGTCCATCAGGTTGTTGATATCACCGAGTCTCCCCCTGATCGATCAATGCTTGCCGCGGCAGCTGATCATTTCGGCCGACGCGCTCCGTTGTTCAATACCAGTGGTCAGAGTTATCGCGCTCTCGGTTCTGCTGTTGTCAAGGCGATGTCCGATCCAGAAGCTCTGGATGCTCTCGCAGCCGATGGCAAATTGATCAAGCGTCCCTTCGTTGCCCTGCCAGATGGCCGATTTCTGGTGGGCTTCAAGCAGGACCAGTGGATCGAGGCGTTTGGTCGCTGAAGCTGAGGCCATCAAGTTCAGTGATCAGTTCGGTCACACCGCCTTGATCCCTCAGTTGACGAATGCTTGATCGTTTGAGCTCCTCGAGGAAGGTGGTCACCAGTTCCTGGCTGCGGTCCAGAACCGGTCCTTGCTCCAGGGTTCGTGCCAGTTCCTCCCAGAACCGATCGAGCACATCAATGGAGAGATCCTCCAGTTCGATGTCTCGTTTTCCGAGTCTGTCACCGGCAGATCGTGACAGACCCAGAAGCCCATCCACCATCCCAGCGGCTAGCTGGCGGCTGAATTCGTTTTCTGCTTTCTGGACCGGAGCCAGATCCCTGAGCGCTGTTGGCAGCATCACATCGTTGAGACTGCGCTGCAGTGCATGGCTGAATAGAGCCACCAGTTGGGGACGCATGCCAGGGCTCACCTGGGTGAGCAGAAGGGGAATCCACAGCCGCAGCAGTTCCGCAAGTTCACGCTCACCGTTGTCATCGACGGACTGATGGCTGCGCAGATTCCGGATGCGCTTGGGAAGCTGGGGTGAGCGAATCAGTTGCTGCATCGCATCGAGAATGCGCACCGTGAGCACCTCGAACAGTTCCAGTGCCAGCACGGCCACAACGCCGCGACTCACAACCGTTCGCAGAGGTTCCAGCTGAATCAGCTGCGCATTCGAAAGCCGTTCTGTCACGGGAATCACCCGCAGTAGCCTCCAGAACGGCAGTAACAGCGGTAGATCGATCCAGCGACGCAGCAGGGCATCTCTCCAACGAATCGCTGGATACCGACGTTTCAGGCGAATGGCCCTGAGCAGGATGTCGATCAGAAAAAGGATCTGAAAGGGTGTATCGATCCGCCAGGCATGGTCGATCGGCTGGCCGCTGTCGTTGATGCCACGCCAGTAGTTGGTGGCTGCTAACGGCAAGATTCGCTGATTCCAGAATGCTCGCTCTTGTTCCCAGTCGTGGGCATTCAGGTAGGTGTCGCCGAGGAGATGGGCGGCAGCTTGCTTGGGGGAGTCCAGGCCTGCCCGGGCTCGGAGCCGATTTTTCAGTTTCTCCAGCGTGCCGGCATTGCCGGACCCCACGAACGGGTTTTCGTCGATCAGCTGGCTGTTGCGCACCACCATCTCGAGTCGATGCTGGCGAGCTGCTGTGCTGTTGATTCCCTGGACGTTGGCGAGCCTCTCCAGTGCGCGGAAATGGGAGATGTAGGCGGTCGTATCGCGGTGGGGTGCAATCCCCTTCACCGGGTCATAGATCGGGGTGATGTCCGGCAACCAGGGCACTGGAATGCCCAGGCTCACTGAAGGAAGGGGGTAGAGGGTGCGCTGCAACCAGAAGTTCCGCAGCGGCACGTAGGTGACGTCGAACAGAACCCATGCCAGGTTGGCTGCCGCGATCAGTGCCAGGCCCTGGTCCCAGCGTTTCCAGAACCGGCCCTTCGAGGTGGCCTGCAATGCTTGCCAGCGGGGGCGGACCATGAGCTGTTTCTCTGAATCCCAGGCTAGAAGCTGAAGCCCATCGCGCCTATCCTGAGCAATCATTACTTTTGAGCCGCATTGGCCGACGCGCAGAGAGACGATCACTCCGACGAGCAGACGCCGGCAGAAAAGGGGCAGCAAGGTCACGTCGCCACAACGAAGCATCGCCTCAGGTCAAAGCACCGTGGTCATCCCTTCTGGGATTTTTGGGCACCTGTTCTTTTCACCATTGCCCTCTACTTCGGTCTGAGGATGTTTGTTGGCGAGTCTCGATATATTCCGTCCGGCTCAATGTTGCCTGGGCTCAAAATCAACGACATGTTGATTATTGAGAAGATGGCGTACCGCTTCCGCCTGCCTCGTCGCGGGGAGATCGTTGTGTTTGATGCCCCCTACGCGTTCGATCCTGTGCTGAAGGCTGACAGCCTCGCCCCTTCGCTGTGGCGTTGTCTTCCGGCCAATATTCCTTTCGTCAACAGAATTCCTGAGGTTTCCCCTAAATCCTGTGATGCTTATATCAAGCGTGTGATCGGGGAACCTGGGGATCGTGTTGTGGTGACCCCCCGAGGTGATGTGACTATTAATGGTGACAAACTCAACGAGCCCTATGTCACCAATTACTGCCCGGTTGATGCGCAGGGGATGAGTCGATGTGCACCTCTCAATGTCACTGTCCCTGAAGGACATGTTTTAGTGCTGGGCGACAACCGCAGCAATAGCTGGGATGGCCGCTATTGGCCTGGCACTCACTTCTTGCCCCAGTCAGCGATCATCGGCCGAGCGATCTGGCGCTTTCTTCCTTGGGATCGGGCGGGCGCTCTGGACTCCTGAGCCCACAGGCCACCACGGCCCCCCTGATCTCGAGATTGAGCATCGGTTGATTGCCTCCCCTGGAGGCATCGGCATGGTCGAGGCTTGGACGCCAGCGTGCATCGGGATCGAATAGCAGCCAACGATTGCTGCCGATTGCCAACTCCTCCGTGGGTTGCTTGAGCAAGCGTGCGGGGCCGAAACTGAGGGCCGCCCAGAGCTGGGGAATCGTCCACCCTTCTTCGCATACAAGCGTTTGCCAGAGCAGTGGTAGCACCAGCTGATGACCGACCAGGCCAGGTCGACGTTGTCCCGGAGGCAACAGGCAATCCTCTGGATCGAGAGGAACGGCATGAACAGCGACTGCGCCGATGAATCCGTTCTTGAGGGCTCGGATCAAGGCTTTTCGATCATCGATTCCCCCGAGGGAAGGGGTGACGCACCATCCCGGCGCCGTCGATGGGAGCCGGCTCCGATCCGTGACGAGATGCCACCAATGCACGCTGGCCGTGGGTCGAACAGTCGCTTGCTCCAACAGGTTGACACCGTCTGCTGTGGCAAGGTTCATCGCCCAAAGAGGTTGGTCCGGATAGAGCCGTTGCAGCTCCAGCAACTGCCCCATTGGGATGGTCTCGCTGGCGACCGGATCGATCGGCCATCCGGCCCGCAATGTTTCCACGCCCTCGCGCACCATGCCATCGCCCTGCAGGCTGGGATCCCGCGGGGCGACAAGGATCGGTGCATGCGCTCCCTCCGCAAGCACCAGACTGCGCTGCAGCAACCCTGTGGCGGGCATGGCCTCGCCGTCACACAGACCGATGGCTCCCTGGTCAAGCAGATCGCCATGGCAGCTGAGCTGCTGGCCTGCACCGTCCAGGCTCAGCGCACCCCAAAGGTGGATGCGCACATCATTGCCATCGCTGCCCCATCCCTGGAGGCGTTCGACACGATCCCTCCACGCGTTCGCTTGCGGCAAGAGCGCTACTTGTCCATACCCGGCTCTGGCCGCGACATGGCGCAGGCTGTCGAGGTTCTCGGCTTGCTCACCGAAAGGCCTTTCCAGAATGGAATGGGGATCCACGAGGCAAGGGGCAAGCAGCTGGTTGGGTGCTGGCTGAACCGGCACCGCTTCGCTGGCTGCCTGCTGGCGTGCCTCCTCTCCGAAGGCCACCAGCTCATGGTTTCGGATGAGGGCGGCACAATTCTCAATCGGATCCTGGCCACAACCAACCAGGATCCGAACGGGATCGAGAAGCACGGTCTGATGCATTAGCTCAGAGGGCTCCTGCAGCGGTGCGATCGAGAACCCCTCCGAGGTGGGACGTGAGATTGAGACAGGTCACAACCGAAGGCTGGCCCGGATCCGTCGGCATGTCGACCACCGTCACTCCACCGTTGCCTTGCTTCACGGACCAAATGTCGCCTGGAGTGAGGCCCAACAGCTGGCAGAGAATGGTTTTGTTCACCGCGTCATGGGCGACCACCAGAGCAGTCTCTTCAGGCTCAAGGCTTGCGGCGATCGTGTTCCAGGTGTTCACAGAGCGTTCCCAAACGTCTTGGATGGTTTCTCCCTCTGGCATCTGCACCGTTTCAGGAGTGCGTTTCCATTCCTCGAGCAGATCTGCCCATTCCGCTTTGATCTCGTCTTCGAGCTTGCCTTCCCAGAGGCCATGGCCAATCTCCACGAGGCCACGAGTTTCCGTCAGGGGCACCCCTGGATGGGAGCGAAGGATGCCTTCAGCGGTCTGACGTGGCCGAGTCATTGAGCTGCTGTAAGCCCTTTGCAGCGATACCGTTTCGAGGAATCCTCGAGCCGCTTCAGCCTGGGCATGGCCGTTGTCGTTGAGGGGGATGTCAATTTGTCCCTGGAAACGGCCCTGACGATTCCAGTTGGTCTCACCGTGGCGCACCAGCACCAGTCGAGCTCCGTTCCCTTTTTTCGGCAGTCCCTGGCCAAGGTGCGCTGTGTTGTTCAGGCATTCGATCTGCACCTGGTGGCCGCCGCTGGCCTTCGGACTGAGGTTGAACACCGAGAGCGAGGCGTTGTCAATTTGGAGACGACGGAAGCCTTGGGAGGGTTCTCCAAGAAGCACCAGGATCAGGCAACGGAGAATGGCGTTGTGGCCCACCACCAGCACTGTGTCGTTGCCTTCACTGGGATGTTGATCCAGGAGGCGATCGAGGAAATGCCTTGCCTGTGCCATCAGCTCCTGCACAGGACGGTAGGCACGGCCATCCTTCCGGGTCAGTTCCAGCTCTTCGGGATGAAGACGCCAAGCCTGGTAGGCCTCCGGGTAGCGGGCGGCTCGCTCGTCGGCGCTCATTCCACTCCAAGGTTCGAGATCCACTTCCAGAAGTCCTTCATCCATGACTGGAGTGAGGGAGTCTCCGCCTCTGGCCTTGAGTAACCCTTCACAGGTAGCGCTGGCTCGCTTCAGGGGAGAGCTGTACACCGCACTGATCGGCACGTCAGTCAGGGCTCGACCCGTTCGGCTCGCCTGCTCCTCACCTTCCGCTGTCAGAACGGAAAGGTCATCCCTTCCTTGAATCCGACGCTCCACATTGAAGCTGCTCAGGCCGTGGCGCACCAGAAGAAGACGGAGAGACAACGGTTTTTGGGGAGGGGCGCGGCCATCGTATTGGGGGCCAGGTCCCCTTTCTGTCGACCGCTTCTGTCGCCAGCGGAGAGAATCGGTGTCTGTTGCTCCGCATCCGTTGACGTCTTCGCCGACCGATCGCCGGCTGACCAAATTATTGCTGGCTCTGATCTCCCTTGTGCTGGCGATGGTCGTGTGGGTGATGGGCTTGATCAGTAGCCTCAGCCGCGACTCCGTCACGCCGGCTCTCTCTCTGCAGCAGCAGGAGAAGGCCCTGTTGGCAGAACCGTCCCTGCCACCGCAGTTGAGGCCCCTGCTGGTGGGAGGGGATCCATCTGCTCAGATGCTTGAAGCCCTAGAGGAGGTGCCGCTCGATCGGCTCGATGATCGACAGCGGCTTCTGCTGGCTGCACTGACTAGGGATGAGGCTCAGCGCACTGCAGCCCTCGCTTTGCCGATGCAGCGGCCTGAATTGAGCGCAATGCAACAAGCTCTTTCTACTTATGAGCAAGGTGGGAGGCTCACTGAAGCCAACCAGGCGCTGCTTTCCGATCCGGCGCTGGATCCGCTGCTGCGACAGCTCAGCTGTGAGGCCTTAGGTGGCAGCAAAGCCTGGTGCACCGATCCCAGTGATGCGAACGCTGCTGCTCAGGCCACCCAGCGACTGCTGCTGGCCGAATTGTTGCCAATCGCAGCGCTGCTAACTGGAGTGGGGCTGTTGATCCGCCATCTCTGGTCGCGCTTTCGCGGAAAGCTGCCCGCTTGGCCCACTCTGGTCGGTCCGCTGCTCACACCGGCGGACATGGCGATCCTCGTGGCCGGAGGATTCGTCTTGCTTGGGGAGGTGTTGCTGCCCGTGCTGGTCAGTCCCCTGATCGTGCTGATCTCACAGGGGCAGTCCGGGGCTCTCGGTCAGGCGATTGCGGTGCTGCTCGGTTACATCGCTCTTGCCGTTCCTCCCTTGGGAATCCTTCGCCTTCAGCTCGGTGGACTGGAGAGAGAGGAGATGCCAGTGGGGGGATGGCTCCAGTGGCGCCCTTCTCCTTGGCTCACTGCCTTGCTGCAGGGGGGGCGCGGCTGGTTGATGGTGATGCCTCCCGTGGTGCTGACAGGTTGGCTGATGGGAAAGCTGGTTGGTGATCCAGGCGGCAGTAATCCCCTGCTGGAGATGGTGCTGCGCAGTGATAACCCCTGGGCTCTTGTCCTGCTCGCTCTCACTGCTGTTGTGCTCGCTCCTCTCTTTGAAGAACTGGTGTTTCGGGGTGTGCTTCTGCCCGTTCTCGCTCGGGTGCTTGGTCGAGGCTGGGGCGTGGTCATCAGCGGCCTGGTGTTTGCTGTGGCCCACCTCAGCATTGGTGAACTGCCGCCCCTGCTGGTGCTCGGCATCGGCCTAGCCCTGCTGCGTCTGAGCAGTGGTCGTCTGCTGCCCTGCGTGGTGATGCATGCCTGCTGGAACGCGGCCACCTTCCTCAATCTGATCCTTCTGGGCTCTTAATCAGCAGATCCCTGCCCTCATTGGCGTTTTCGGGCTTGCGGGAGGCCCTTGCCAATGGTTCACTGACGCATTGACGCGTCGATGACGTGAGCGCCGTTCCCCAGTCACGGATTGTCCCTGCAGAGCGCTCTGCAGCTTCAGGGGCATTCGAGCTGATCCAGGGATCGATGTCGGCCCAGCGGATGGCACGTCGGTCGCCTGTACTGGCTGGTCTCCATCGTGTTGCTGATGGATCGCTTTGTGGTGTCGTTTTAGCTGTCGTGGCGCTGTCGGGTCTGACGCTTCATTGGCAGCACCGTTGGACTGTGGCGTTTCGCCAATTGGAGGAGACCCGTAGCCTCTCCCATCGCCTGACCGAGTCAACCGCGACGCTTGAACGTCATTTGCTTGAGCAGGCCAGTCTTCCCGCCACGATGGTGCCCACTCAAGTGGCCAATCTCGTCTATCTCGATCGTCCACAGGTCAGTGCGGCAGCTCAGGATGTCGACCAGCTGGCCATGATCCAGACCTGGATGGATCAGCCGATCCAGCAGGGGTATTGACACCATGACCGAGCCGGAAGCCGGTCGTCGAAGACGTCGCCGCCCGCGCCAGCGGGTGATTCCACTTGAGTCGGTCCCGGCTCAACGCATGCGTTGGGTGTTTGGCTTGCTCTGCCTTGGCCTCATCGGCTTGATGGGCCGTATGGCCTGGCTGCAAGTGATGCAGTCTTCCACGCTTGAAGCCCGGGCTCGCAGTGTTCAGACCCAGCGAACGGATCCGCTTGGGACCCGACGTCCGATCGTCGATCGTGCAGGACGTCTCGTTGCCCTGGATGAGGAACGCTTTCGTCTTTGGGCCCATCCCAACAACTTTCGCTTCCCAGGGGATGATCCTTCTGTCGTCCGTCAGCCTCTCGATCTGGCGCGTCGCCTTTCGGGTCTGTTGGCTCTGCCCATGGCCGATCTCGTTCAGCGCATGGGCGATCGACCTTCCGGGATTCGGCTGGCGGAAGGCTTGGATCCAGAAACCGCCTCAGAGGTTCGACGTCTCGGTATCAGTGGGCTTGACCTCGAGGCCTATTCCCATCGTGTCTATCCCCAGGGCAATCTGTTCGCCAATGTGGTGGGGTTCCTGAACCTGGAGCGTGAGCCCCAGGCGGGTTTGGAGCAGAGCCGAGATCGCGATCTGCAACGGCATGAACAATCCCGCAGTCTGCGCAGAGGCGCTGATGGAACCCCCCTGCCGGACAACCTCAGCCCAGGGATTTTCTTTGGTGATGACCTTCGGCTTCAGCTCACTCTCGATGCCCGTCTGCAGGATCTGGCGGCGAAGGCCCTTGCGGCGCAGGTCAATGAGTGGAACGCCAAGAAGGGTGTGGCGATTGTGATGGATGTGCGCAATGGAGAATTGCTGGCCCTGGCCTCGACGCCCACCTACGACCCCAACCGTTACTGGGATTTTCCGCCAGCTCTGTTTCGTGAGTGGTCGGTGCAGGATCTCTACGAACCCGGCTCGACCTTTAAGCCGATCAACCTGGCCATCGCTCTCCAGGAAAAGGTGATCGGGCCTAACGACACGGTGAATGACATCGGCCAGCTTCAGATCGGAGGATGGCCAATCTTCAACCATGACAAGGGTGCCAATGGGGTGATCGATTTCGCCACCGTGCTGCAGGTTTCGAGCAACGTGGGCATGGTGCAGGCGATGCGCAACCTGCAGCCGCTGCGCTATTGGCAGTGGTTGTCGAAGCTTGGACTGGAGTCCAAGCCCGACACCGATCTCCCCGGGGCCGTTGCCGGTCAACTCAAGACCAGGGAGCAATTCACCACTCAGCCAATCGAGCCCGCCACTGCGGCCTTCGGTCAGGGTTTTTCACTCACCCCGTTGAAGCTGGTGCAGCTGCATGCACTGCTGGCCAATGGTGGACGCATGGTGAGTCCCCATATCACGCGCGGTTTGCGTTCGGGTGATGGTCTGGCCAGACGCAATCCCATCCTGGGGCAACCGTTGATCCGTCCTGAGGTGACGCGCACCGTGCTGGCTTGGATGGAATCGGTGGTGGAGAAAGGCAGCGGTAAGGGTGCCAGAACTCCCGGTTACCGCATTGGGGGCAAAACAGGCACGGCCCAGAAAGCTCTCAACGGTGTTTATGTGCCTGGCGCCAAGATCTGCAGCTTCGTGGCCACCCTCCCGATCGAAGACCCTCGTTACGTGGTGTTGGTCGTTGTGGATGAACCCCAGGGCAGGAATGCCTACGGTTCCACCGTTGCGGTGCCGGTGGCCAAGAAGATCATTGATGGTCTGCTTGTGATCGAAAAAATTCCGCCTAGCGGAGGCCACACCGCCCATCAGCCGGCGCGTCAACCTGCTGCGGCTCTTGATGGAGATCCCGATGGGGCCCCAGCTCCTGCGGGTTAACAAACAGGGGGGTGCCAGTTCTGCTGAGCTGGCTACGTTACGAACCTAGAGCCGTACTTCGCTTCCATGGCCTCTCTTCTCGAACAGCTGTCCGCCATGACCGTTGTCGTGGCTGACACCGGCGACCTGGAGGCGATCCGTCGTTTCACACCACGGGACGCCACCACCAACCCTTCCCTGATCCTGGCTGCTGCCCAGATTCCCGCTTACCAGAGCTTGATCGATGAGGCTTTGCAGTCCTCACGCCGACTGCTCGGCAGCAATGCGCCGGTCGAGGACGTCGTGCATGAGGCCCTGGATGAGATCTGCGTGATCTTCGGCAAGGAAATTCTCAAAATCGTTCCAGGCCGCGTGTCCACCGAGGTCGATGCCCGTTTGAGCTTCGATACTGAGGCCACGATCGAGAAGGGTCGCAAGCTGATTCGTCTTTACAACGATGCAGGAATCAGCAATGACCGTGTGCTGATCAAGATTGCCTCCACCTGGCAGGGCATCAAAGCGGCGGAGGTGCTGGAGAAGGAGGGAATTCACTGCAACCTCACGCTCCTGTTTGGTTTTGGCCAGGCCGTCGCCTGCGCGGAGTCCGCCGTCACCCTGATCTCTCCCTTTGTCGGTCGCATTCTTGACTGGTACAAGGCCGAGACAGGACGGGATGCCTATCCCGGGCCAGAGGATCCCGGCGTGCTGTCCGTGACCAGGATCTTCAACTATTTCAAGACCTACGGCTACAAGACAGAGGTGATGGGCGCGAGTTTCCGCAACACCGATGAGATTGTTGAGCTTGCTGGCTGTGATCTCCTCACCATTTCCCCGAAACTGCTTGATCAACTCCGCAGCACCGAGGCCCCACTCGTTCGCAAGCTTGATGGAGGCAATGCCACTGGTGGTGAGCCCCAAATCCATCTGGATCGTCAGGGCTTCGATTCGATGATGGCTGACGATCGCATGGCCACCGACAAGCTCAGTGAGGGCATCAAGGGCTTCAGCAAGGCGATTGAAACCCTTGAGGCGCAACTTGCTCACCGCTTGGCCGAACTCGAGGGGGGTGCCGCTTTTCGGCATGCTGTTCAGGAGATTTTCTTGCTCAACGACATGAACGGTGACGGTTCGATCACGCGTGATGAATGGCTGGGTAGTGACGCCGTGTTCGACGCCCTTGATCAGGATCACGATGGACGCCTGACTCCGGAGGAGGTTCGTTCTGGTTTTGGCGCGGCTCTTGCACTCACGACAGCCTGAGTGCAGAGTCCCCGCCTTTTCGCTCAACAGTTGTCTCGCTAACCCAGATTGGTCCGCTGTAGGGCTTTTGACATCGTCACGAAGCCCTCTCGAGCTTTAATCAGCCATGGCCCTGGAGTTGGGAGTATGAACGCCCTTGACACCATGAAAGCTCTTGCTGCCACCAGTGAGGTGAGAGTTGCTCAGGCTGGAGAAGTGATCTTCTCTTCTGGTGAATCCGGTGCTTCGATGTTCGGCTTGCTTGAGGGGAGCGTGCGCTTGTGCTGGACAACCTCGGATGGCAGCGATGGATATGAATTGATCGCAGCAGGGAATGTGTTTGGTTCGGGCGCTTTGGTGACCACGGATCATCGTCGCCTTGGCACGGCGATGGCTGAAACGGCCTGTCGCTTGATCGAAATGAACCGCGAGAAGTTTCTGTTTGCTGTGCAGGAGTCGCCAATGTTTGCGATTGAGTTGCTGGCCTCGGTGGATGAGCGCTTGCGTGATCTCAAGCTGAGCGAGCGATCCTGAAGCCAAGGCTGCCCAATCTGGGCCTCAGCTTGCTGCTGGTTTGTCTGTTCAGCTGCGTTTCAGCAGCAGCCGTTTGATTACGCGTTGGGCGATGTCGCCATAGCCCATCTCTCCAGAGAGGATTTGGGCGATGCGCTGCGGGGCGGTAGGTCGCTTGATGCCCAGTTGATACCCCACTTTCGGAAAGCGATAGAACACCTGGGCGATACGCCGTCCCCAGGCCATCGAATCGCCCCATCGTGCTCGCATCCGCTGCGAATAAAGCGAGAGATCCTTTTGCTCCCCACGAAGCCAGAGGTCCAGGCTGGAGGCGGCTTCACAGCCACTCATGAGGGCAGGTCGCAGGCCTTCTGCCAGAAATGGATCGCAAAGCGACGCCGCGTCTCCCACCGCAACCATGCCATCGGCGTGTAGGGGGTGATGGCCGTTCCAAACCCGCAGCTGCGCTTGCTGCCGCAGACCTGCGTCAGCGGAGAAACCCAGGTCTGGTAACAGTTGGGACAGGATTGCGTCGCTGTCGGCGGCATGGCGGCCGATGAAGGTGCCGACGCCCACATTCACCCCATCACCCATCGGGAATGCCCAAGCGAAGCCGTGATGCACCAGCCCGAATTCGAAGCGGGCGGAGCCAGGCCGCAGTGCCCCCCTCCCCTCAAGCCGTACCGAAGTGGTGCTGGCGCAATGTGGTTTGCCAGGTCCAAGGCCGAAGCGTTCGGGCCAAGGCGAGGCAGAACCATCCGCGATCACCACTGCTCGCGCTTCGATCGCACGTCCATCAGCACTGAGAACTCGCCAGCCTGCCTCGTGCCTGCTCAGGTCGGTGACTTCGAAGCCTTGGTGCAAGTCAGCACCCCGTTCAACAGCCCGTTCGATCAGAAGCGAATCAAGCCGTTCGCGGCGGACGATCCAGAACGGGGCCGATCCTGGTAGCTCGGCGACGACTGGATCGGTCAGACACCAGCTGAACTCCACTCGCTCAATGACTTCATCAACTGCTGGCGCAAGAGGGAAGGGGAACCACTGCTGCACTGACGCTGCCATGCCACCGCCACAGGGTTTGATGCGCGAGTGGTGTGATTGGAGCAATGGCGCCTCGCTGCCGCCATCTTTTTCCAGCACCGTGACGCGATGGCCTGCTTGGCTGAGGTGAAAGGCAGCGGCAGCACCTGCTGCTCCTGCACCGATCACCACCACGTCAGAGCTGCTCACGCTGGTTCTTGCGCTCAGACCTTGAGAATGTCGGCCTCTTTGTCGGCCAAATGCTTCTCAAGAATGCCAATGAACTTGTCCAGCGTCTTCTGGACAATGTCCTGTTCGTCGCGGCTTTGGTCCTCAGAGAAGTCACCGTCTTTCTCTTGTTTCTTGATCTTGTCGATCGCATCGCGGCGAATATTTCGCAGCGCCACCTTGCCCTCTTCGGCGTATTTGGAAGCCAGCTTGCAGAACTCCTTGCGCCGCTCCTCGGTGAGGGGAGGAACGTTGATACGAATGATCTTTCCGTCGTTATTGGGGGTGAACCCCAGTTCGCTCATGGCGATGGACTTTTCGATCGAGGCGAGGGCACTGATGTCGAAGGGCTGAATTTGGATGGTTTGAGAATCGGGTGTTGAGAGGGTTGCTAACGACTTCAGGGGGGTGTCGGCGCCGTAGTACTCGACGCTGATGCGATCCAGCAATGAGGCGTTGGCCCGGCCTGTGCGAATGGTGTTGAACATGCGCTGGGTGGATTCCACCGACTTCTGCATGCTGGTTTCGAGCTCTTGTTTCGACATAACGGATTTAGTTGCTGATGCGGGAACCGATGGGCTCGCCAGCCACGGCTTTGCCGATGTTGCCAGGTTCGAACAGATTGAAAACAACGATAGGAATGTTGTTGTCTTTGCAAAGGGCGATGGCAGTGCTGTCCATCACGGCTAGTTCACCGCTAAGCACCTGCTGAAAGGTGAGCCTTTCATGCTTCACGGCATCGGCGTGCTTGGCGGGGTCCTTGTCATAGACGCCATCGACCTTGGTGGCTTTGAACACCACATCGGCATTGATTTCGGCTGCGCGAAGCGCTGCCGTGGTGTCGGTGGTGAAGAAGGGATTGCCGCACCCAGCTCCGAACACCACCACTCGTTGCTTCTCCAGGTGTCGAATGGCCTTGCGGCGGATATAGGGCTCAGCAACCTCCTGCATGGCAATCGCTGTTTGCACCCGAGTGGGGACTCCGGCTCGCTCCAAGCCGTCCTGCAGGGTGATCGCATTCATCACCGTTGCCAGCATGCCCACGTAGTCGGCCGTGGCTCGATCCATGCCAGCGGCAGACCCCTTTAGGCCGCGAAAGATGTTGCCTCCACCCACAACGATGGCGAGCTCGGTGCCGCTGGCGATCACCCTGGCGACATCCTCCGCGATGGACTGGACGATCGCGGGATCGATGCCATATCCCTGATCACCCATCAGCGCTTCACCGCTGAGTTTGAGCAGGGCGCGCTTGTATGCCATTCAGCCACCAGATCTTGTCGACAGTAGCAAGGGGTTTCCCTGTGTCCTGACCTCTCGCCGAGGGCTGGTCAGGACAAGAAAACGCGCTTGCATGGTGCAACCGAGACCCCCCAATGCCTGATCACGGCAAGCCACGCAGTGGGGTGATGGCCAGGCTCACGTTATCGGCCCTTGACCGTGCCAGTCAGGATCCTTCTTGCTGGCGCGATCCGATTGTTCACCGCGCCTTGCTGGTGAGCGGTTTGTCGGTGCTGACAGCGGCAACAGCTCTGCTCAAGACTGATCTTGAGCAGAGCTGAATCGAGTGTTCAGAATTCGATGCCAGCCTGTGCTTTCACCCCCTGCTCACGGAACGGGTGATGAATCAATGTCATTTCAGTGACAAGATCGGCGGCTTCGATCAGTTCTGGGGGGGCTCCCCTTCCTGTGAGTGCGACGTGGCAAAGCTCTGGACGCTGGCTTAAGCCATCCAGCACAGTGCTGACCTCGATGTAGCCCAGCTTCAGAGCAACATTCAGCTCATCCAGGAGCACAAGCTTGATGGATGGATCTTTCAGGTAGCCCAGGGCGGTCTGCCAGGCATTGCCCACAAGTTGCTGGTCACGTTCACGGTCTTGTGTCTCCCAGGTGAAGCCTTCGCCAAGGGCATGCCACGACACCTGATCGCCGAAGGCTTTGAGGGCTCTGGCCTCGCCAGGTTCCCATCCCCCTTTGATGAACTGCACAATCGCCACCCTCTCCCCATGGCCCAAGGTGCGCAGGGCGAGGCCGAGTCCGGCAGTGGTCTTGCCTTTGCCCTGTCCGGTGAACACCAGTACGAGGCCTTTTTCCTTATTGCGTTCTTCCACGCGCTGGCGTTGAACCTGCTGACGCCGTTCCATTCGCTTGCGATAGCCCGCGTTGTCCTGTTCCGGGGCCAGTCGGCCGCCCATACCCAGCTCGGCTGCGGTCTGGTCCAGATTGCTGTTGTTCATCACTGTTCTCCGGGGGGGCCGAGCGGTGGGGCGACAGGCGGTGATGCGCTGCAAGGCCTCGCCGGCCAGCAGTTCCTGTTCCACCTGATTGAAACCAAGCCCTCTGAGCTGGGAGGGAAGGTCGTCTTCCAGCATGGCGGTCGCGGTGTCGGTTTCAAACAGCGCGCAGAACAGCCACTGGGGCAGGCGTAGCCACGGACCAGCTGGATGCAGGTCCACCAGCACCAGCCATCCCCCGGGGCGCAGCAGCCGAAGGCATTGCCGAAGCACGATCTCTCGTTCCTGGCGCGGAAATTCATGCAGCGCCACGCTCAATTGAATGGCGTCGAATGCCGCATCGGCGAAAGGCGGAGCCTCGGCGAGTCCCTCGACGCGTTGCAGGTGAGGGTGGCGACTGGCGGCGAGATTCAGGGCCAGGGGCGAGACATCCAGCCCGGTCACGTTGAAACCGGCCAATAGCCAGGGGGCGGCTGCTTCCCCGCTGCCGCAGCACAGGTCCAGCACGGCAGCCCCGGGCTGAAGTCTGGCCTTCATGACCTCAAGCCCCAGTCCCCTGAGGCGCTGCACCCCTCCCACACTCAGAGATGACACCGCTGTGACCGTGTCGTAGATCCAGCGATGGCGGTAGGCGAGGGGTCTTAGAAACGAGCTCATCAGGAACGGGAAAGGATGCGACTGCGAATGTCAGGCACAGCATTCATCCTGCCGCTGAAGGATTGGACTGAGCGGCACCGAATGCGGGCAGGCAGCCGAAACTTCGCTGCCCTCCGTAACGGAATTGCCCTCCTGTCTCCTGAACATCCCAGTCGTACGCCATCTGAATGCGACGGCAGATGTTTTCAATAAGCGGCTCTCCCCCATCGCCATTGGTCATCACCACTAGGCCATAACCCTTGGTCTGATGGGCCATCAGGAAACTGCGATAGCCCTGATTGGATCCCATGTGAGCGAAGTACCAGCCTTCCCCCTGCTGAAACACATTGAATCCAGCACTGAAGGACCCAACACCGACCGGGCGCCATAGATCTCGGACGAGAGCTCTGGAGAAGGGCATCACCACATCTCCCGCCGCTGTTCTTTGCAGAGCACGCACCAGGGTTGCAAGCTCCTCTGATGTGCTCCAAAGCCCCGCGGCGGCAAGCTCTGGATAGACCTTCCAAGGCACGTCAAGGCTCTGCCCATTACTGTCATGGGCCACGGCGGCTGAATGCCAAAGCGATTGGTGCAAAGGCTGTTGGTAATTGCTCAGCAACATTCCCAGTGGCTGAAGCAAGGTGTGTCGCATCAGATCCGGAAAGGCTTGACCGGTCACATCCATCAGCAGCAGTTGCATCACCACGCTGCCTCCGCCTGAATAGCGCGATTGACGCATTGGCCGAAAGCCTGAACGGACTGCCACTGTTTTGGCTGGTGGCAGTCCGTTCAGGATGCTCACCGTGTCTGGCAGAGGCTCAGAAGGCCCATAGCCAGGGAATCCAAAACCATCCGCCAGTCCCGATGTGTGACTGAGCAGCATCCTGGGCGTGATTTTTGGAGCGCTTGGTTCCGCTCGTTGGGGGAATTGCCATGAGCGCAGATAGTTGTTGACGTCTGCATCGAGATCCAGTTGCCCTTGATCAGCCAGGACTGCTGTTGCAGCGGCCATCACCGGCTTGCTGATCGACGCTGCCTGGAACAGGGTGGTTGGCGTGACAGGGCGCCCTGATCTGGCATCCGCCATGCCGAAGGCGAGCGTCCAATGGATCTCGAAATCCTTGATCACAGTGATGCTCACTCCTGGCACACCGGATTCGTCCATCCAGGTCTGTAATTCCTTGGTCGGCAGCACGGAACCAACCTCAGCCTCCGCGGTCGGTTCTGCCTGACCGGAGGATTGAAGCCCCGTCAGCGAAATGAGCAGCAGCGCTGCTATCGGCAGCCGTCGCCTTCTCATCCAGCGTTCTGACGGGCGAGTGCCGCATCCACCGCCTGTTGCTGATCACGTCGGGTGATCCAGTGGTGATAGGTGCGGGTGTGGATCGCAACCGAGTGGCCCATCATCCTTGCGGCGACGGTGTCAGGCAGGCCGATGTGGATCGTGCGCACGGCCCAAGCATGGCGGAGGTCGTAGGGGGTGAGAGGCAGCTCATAACGACGGAACTGTTCCGCAACCCGACGTCCCACCTGCTGCAGGGTGGTGCGGTTCAGATCGGTGTTGATGCTGGGTAGCAGGTCGGGGCTTCGACCGAGTTCGCACAGCTGGAAACGTTCCACCCAGTCGGGATGGAACGGCCACACCTGATGTTCGCCAGTTTTGGTCGTGGGCAGGATTCGCAGCACGTGGTCTCCCCCTGGGGCAAGCGCACTGAGGTCGGCGAAGAACAACTCGTGGTTCCGGAGCCCGTAGGTGGCCATCAGGCCGAAGGCCAGCCGCCAGCCTGGGTTGGGGATCCGCGGCACGGCTTCCAAGATCTGGCCATCACTGGGCAGCTGGCGGAACCGTGCTCGATGCAGGCCGTAGCCCGCCGCTTCAGCGCGCCAGTTGTCAGGCAGGGAGATGGCGAAGTGGCGCGCCAAGGCGCTGAGGCTGGTGGCGCACTGCTGACGACTTCGGCTGGCGTCTGCATAACTGCTGAGGGTGAGGGCCAGCAGTTCGGTGCCCAGGCTGAGGTTCCGCTCCTCAGCGATTCGCTTCAATCGTCTTAGGTAGGGCCTGTAGGCAGAACTCCAGGTTGTGCGGCTGCCGGCAGGGGATCGTCGCCGGATTGGGTCGCCGAAAAAGTTTTGCTCAAAGCCCTCCAGCTGAAGCGTGATCGGATCGTTGCTCTTGAACGACCTCCCTTCAGAACGCTTGGATGATGTCTTGGAGAGATCGCTGGAGGGGCGGGCTGCCTTCTTGGTCCATTGCTGCCAATCAAACTGATCGCGGCGCAGCTGGAGATCCACTAAGAGCAGAAGCTGCTTGGCTTCTTGCAGACCCTCGGCGGTTGCTGGCACCCCGAGGCTGAGCCGTTGCATCCTGGTTCGACCAGGCGTCGTTCGGCAGGGCAGCGGACCCCGCAAATTCAGGCGTTCACCGCGCTTTTCGATGCGGAGTCGAATGCCATCGCTGCTGATGGCGCTGTTGATGACCTCCAGATCGTCGCTCAGATCCACGGTGGTGGTCATGGGGAGGCGGACGTCATTTTGTCGTCACCTTGGCGTCGATGGGGGTTACGCTCAAGTCGAATTTGAAAGTGCGGCTGTTTCATGGCCCGGGTCGGCGTCCTTCTGCTCAATCTCGGAGGCCCGGAACGAATCCAGGATGTGGGGCCTTTTCTCTACAACCTGTTTGCGGATCCGGAGATCATCCGATTGCCGAATCCGGCCCTGCAGAAGCCGTTGGCTTGGTTGATCAGTACCCTGCGCAGTCGCAAGTCTCAGGAGGCCTATCGCTCCATCGGTGGAGGATCCCCCTTGCGCCGGATCACAGAGCAGCAGGCCCGTGAACTGCAGAGTGAGTTGCGTCAGCGCGGCATCGAGGCCACCTCCTACGTGGCGATGCGTTACTGGCATCCCTTTACAGAATCTGCAGTCGCAGACATCAAGGCCGATGGCATTGAAGAGGTGGTGGTGCTTCCCCTCTACCCCCATTTCTCGATCAGCACCAGCGGATCAAGCTTCCGGGAGTTGCAGCGTCTCCGTCAGCTCGACCCCGCTTTCCATAACCTCCCCCTGCGCTGCATTCGTAGCTGGTATGACCATCCTGGCTACGTCCGCTCCATGGCTGAACTGATCGCCGAGCAGATCCGAGCCTCAGATGTGCCGGAAGAAGCTCACGTTTTCTTCAGTGCCCACGGTGTGCCAAAGAGTTATGTCGAAGAGGCAGGTGACCCTTATCAGCAGGAGATCCAGGCCTGTGCAGCCCTGATCATGGCTGAATTGGAGTCCATTCTTGGCTCCAGCAATCCCCACACCCTCGCCTACCAAAGCCGGGTTGGTCCGGTCGAGTGGCTCAAGCCTTACACCGAAGAAGCCCTAGAGGCGCTTGGTGAGGCGAAAACCCGTGATCTGGTTGTCGTTCCGATCAGCTTCGTGAGCGAGCACATTGAAACTCTCGAAGAGATCGATATCGAATACCGGGAGTTGGCCACTGAAGCAGGGGTCGTCAACTTCCGTCGTGTCCGTGCTCTCGACACCTATCCCCCCTTCATCAAAGGCCTGGCTGACATGGTGGCGGACAGCCTTGCGGGTCCGGAGGTGAATCTCGACCAGGCCGCTGAATTGCCCACCACTGTCAAGCTCTATCCCCAGGAGAAGTGGGAGTGGGGATGGAACAACAGTTCGGAGGTCTGGAACGGCCGCCTGGCGATGTTGGGATTTTCCGCTTTTCTCTTGGAACTGGTCAGTGGTCACGGTCCACTGCATGCGCTCGGGTTGCTCTGAGCGTCAGTCACCACCAGATGACGGGTTGGACCTTAATCTGAAGGTTGGCCCTGTGTGACGACGCTGTGACCCTGACTTCTGCGCCGACGGTCTCTGGTACGTCCCTTCAGGACGGCAGGCAACGGATCACCGGTGCTGAAGCGCTGATGGATGCACTCCGTCGTCACGGAGTGGACACGATCTTCGGCTATCCAGGCGGCGCGATCCTGCCGATTTACGACGCCCTGCATCTGGCAGAGCAACAGGGATGGGTTCGTCACATCCTGGTGCGCCACGAGCAGGCGGGAACCCATGCCGCTGATGCCTATGCCCGTGCCACTGGGCGCGTGGGCGTGTGCTTCGGAACTTCAGGCCCTGGAGCAACCAATCTGGTCACCGGCATCGCCACCGCCCAGATGGACTCCGTCCCGATGGTGGTGATCACGGGTCAGGTGCCCCGTCCGGCCATTGGCACCGATGCTTTTCAGGAGACCGACATTTTCGGAATCACCCTTCCGATTGTGAAGCATTCCTGGGTGGTTCGGGATCCAGCCGATCTTGCTTCCGTGGTGGCACAGGCCTTCTTTATCGCCGCTTCCGGGCGTCCTGGTCCCGTGCTGATCGACATCCCCAAGGATGTGGGACAGGAGGAATTCGATTATCTGCCGATGGAACCAGGCTCGGTGGTACCCGTCGGCTTCCGTCAGCCGCAGCCGCCTGATCCTGCTGCGATTGCCGCAGCCCTTGATCTGATCCAGGCGGCCCAGCGTCCCTTGCTTTACGTAGGGGGTGGAGCGATTTCCGCTGGTGTGCATGAATCCTTGGCCGAGTTGGCCAATCGCCACAAGCTGCCAGTTACCACCACGTTGATGGGCAAGGGCGCGTTTGACGAGAATGATCCTCTCGCAGTGGGCATGCTCGGGATGCATGGCACTGCTTATGCCAACTTCGCCGTGACCGAATGCGATTTGCTGATCGCAGTGGGTGCTCGCTTCGATGACCGCGTCACAGGAAAGCTCGATACATTCGCCCCTAGGGCTCGTGTAGTGCAATTCGAGATTGATCCGGCTGAGATCGGCAAAACGCGCCGTGCCGATGTGGCGGTTCTGGGTGATCTAGCCCAGAGCATGAACCAGCTGGTTCAGCAGAGTCGCCAGAGGGAGGTCAGTCCTTCGACCGCTCCGTGGCTGGAGAAGATCGACAGCTGGAAACAGCGCTATCCACTCAGCGTGCCTACACCTGATGGGCCGATTTATCCCCAGGAAGTGCTGATCGCCCTCCGCGATCTCACCACCGGGGCGATCGTCACCACCGATGTGGGGCAGCATCAAATGTGGTCAGCGCAATACCTGCGCAATGGACCTCGTCAGTGGATCAGTAGTGCCGGTCTTGGCACCATGGGCTTCGGCATGCCTGCTGCCTTGGGGGCACAGGCCGCTTTCCCCGATAGCACGGTGGTGTGTGTGGCGGGTGACGCCAGCATCCTGATGAACATTCAGGAGTTGGGAACCCTCGCGCAGTACCAACTGCCTGTGAAGGTCGTGATCGTTAATAACCAGTGGCAAGGCATGGTGCGCCAGTGGCAAGAAAGTTTCTACGAGGAGCGCTATTCCGCCTCAAACATGCAGACCGGCATGCCCGATTTCGTTGCGCTCTCCGAATCCTTCGGGGTTGGTGGCATCCGCATCGATTCGCGCGAGATGCTGGTGCCCCGACTGCAGGAGGCCCTTCGGACCCCAGGGCCGATGCTGATCGACGTGCGAGTGCGGCGTGGTGAGAATTGCTATCCGATGGTGCCGCCCGGCTGCAGCAATGCCCAGATGGTGGGCTTACCCTCCCATCCCGAATTGGCTATGGATCCGACCCGAACCTGCGGCTCCTGTGGTGCAGTCACCAGTCATGAACACCGCTTTTGTCCCTCTTGCGGGGAATCGCTTTGATCACGCTGGCGGCGTTGATCCCGACTTGGAGCCGTCGAGCCTGCTCGGTTGCTCTGCTGTTGGTGGCTCTGCTCGCTTGGCCACTGCATGCCTGGGGGGCCGAGGTGCTTCAGGTCCGATCGTCGTCCTTGCTGCAGATCGGCGATCGCAACCGCAATTACACCGTTCAGCTGGCTTGCCTGGAGGTGGACCCCGCCGATGAGCAGGCAGCCACTGAATGGTTGAAAAAGGCTCTCCCTCGACGCCGAAGGGTCAATTTTCGGCCTGAAGGAGTGCTTGCAGGCACACTGTTGGCACGCGTTACTCCCCTTGGAGAGGAGCAAGACCTCAGTCTGGAACTGGCGGAAGCCGGCCTTGCCCGCTTTACTTGCTCCGCTTCCTGACCGTGTCTCGTAATCGTGTTGCTTCCGGAGTGGTGATGGTGCCTTGCATCGTGCTGGGAGTTGCTTTCCTGTGCACAGCGATCTGGAATGACGCGGCAGAAGCGAATCGACCTCTCGCTGTCGGCCTGGGCCTTCTGTTGCCTGCTGTGGGACTTCTGGCCTATCTGATCCCAGACTCGGATCCTGTCACAAAAACGGACGGCCACGACAGCTCTCCCTAGCTTGGTACGGCCTGGATTTTCCCCATGGCCCTTCCCTCCGAGGCGGACACCAACGACAACACCCAGCGGCCATCGTGGTTCACAAGGTTGTCCTGCTTGCGTTGGCGAACAGCACTGTTTGTGGTGGCCAGCGTTGTGGGTTGCCAGGCCATGGCTGCCAGCCGACAGATCAGCGCTCCTGTGGTTCTGCTGATCCCAGAGGGACTTGAAAGCGCACGGCAATCCTTTCTGCAGGGGCTGGTGCTCGGTGAGCAGGCGGTGCGTGCGTGTGGGGCGGAGCCTGTTGCGATGGTGATCCAGTCCCTTGGCTGGGATGACGATCCGACCGCTCTCTTCCCTCGAGATGCTGACAATCAACCGGTTCTGCCTCCCCTGGTCGTGGCGCCCTATGCGGCTGATCTGCGTAGCTTCAGCCGGCTGGCGCAGGATGGTGATGCGCGCGTCTTGCTGGGTCATCAGCGCGGCCCCTCGCTTGACAGCCTCAGCGGTCTTGATGAGCAGGGTCGACTGTTGCCCTTGCTGCCGTCTCGGCGGGACGACCTGAGAGCCCTTGCCCAGGCTGCCATCGATCGTGGCTGGACCCGAGTGATGGTGGTGAGTGATCCCACTGCTTTGGAGGGGGACTTCGCTCAACCCTTCGTGGAGCTGTTTGAGGGCCTAGGCGGCACGGTGCTGTCTTATACCCAGGACGATGTGCAGTCGATGACACCGGGTGATCGGGAACGCTGGGCTCTGCTCACCAAGGATCTCGATTGGCTTGGCCCTGATGCCTTGGTGTTGGCAGCTCCTCCTGATGGTGATCTTGCCGTCGCACTCCGAGAGCGTCAGATCGGATCACTCAGTGGTCGCGATCCCGGTTGGATTTGGTTGCTGAGCAGTCCCCAAGCCTCTGCTGTCTCTGCTCAGCCTTGGCCTCAGATCGTGCTGAGCCAGCCCGCCCATGGCCCTAACTGGAAGGGCTTCACCAAAGCCTTTTCACAGCGCTGGGGGTATGCCCCCGATTTGATTGCCGCCGCCGGATTTGAAACGTCCCGGGTGCTGGCTCTCTCCAGTGTTGGCCCTTCTCCCCTCGCCAGTGATGGCACCCGGGACCCCCTGGCCTGGGTAGCCCCCTCTGCTCAGCCTGTCTCGCTCTGCAGGGCGATCGCTCTGCGGCGCGAGGGAGAGTCAGCCCGCTTGGAGGGTGTGGCTAGTGATTTCGCTCTTCGTCCGGGACGCGCCCCGACAGGGGGCGCCGAAACCCGTCTGATCCCGGCTCAGTAAGGTTTTTAGGATGACTGAGGCAGTGGACGCCGGTGTTGCGCTTGACCGAGGTGCGTCTGCCTCTGGACCATGGGCCTCAGGATCTTGAGGCGGCGCTTTTGCGGCGCCTGCGCATTCCGCCAGATCGGTTGCTGAACCATCGTTTGATCAAGCGCAGCATCGATGCGCGTCGCCAGGAACGCATCCAATTGATCTACAGCTTGGATGTGGAGGTGCGTGGAGAGGCGGCGCTGCTCAAGAAGCATCGCGGCGATCAGCGACTGCGGATCGCACCCGACATGCGTTACGAGCTTGTGGTTCAGGCTCCGGCTGGTTTCGGGCTCGATGGCCAAAGTCGTCCTGTTGTGATCGGTGCCGGACCATGCGGCTATTTCGCGGCTCTTCTGCTGGCACAGATGGGCTTCCGGCCGCTGCTGTTGGAGCGCGGCCAGCCGGTGAAACAGCGCACTGCTGATACCTTCGGTTTCTGGCGTGGCCAGCGGCCTCTGCAGCCCGAATCGAACGTGCAGTTCGGGGAAGGGGGGGCAGGCACCTTTTCAGACGGCAAGCTTTACAGCCAGGTGAGTGATCCTGAGCACTACGGCCGCAAGGTTCTGGAGGAGTTGGTTGCAAGCGGCGCCAACCCGGAGATCCTCACGGTGCATCGTCCCCATATCGGCACGTTCAAACTCGCCACCGTGGTGCGAGGTCTGCGGTCCCGGATCGAGCAGCTTGGAGGGGAGGTGCGCTTTGGGGCGAAAGTTCAGGAGCTGATTCTTGAACCTCTGATTGAGCCCCAAGATCAGCCGGGATGGGATGATTCCGCCGGCCCAAGGCAACGTTTAGTCGGTCTGCTCCTGGCAGATGGCAGTCGGTTGGCCTGTCAGCAGGCGGTGCTTGCTCCCGGCCATTCCGCCCGTGACACATTCTCGATGCTCGAGAAGCAGGGGGTGGCCATGCGTGCAAAGCCCTTCGCGGTGGGCTTCAGGATCGAGCATCCGCAGACGCTCATCGATCAGGCCCGTTGGGGATGCAAGGCCGGCCATCCTCGCTTGGGTGCGGCGGAGTACAAGCTTGTGCACCATGCCACGAATGGCCGATGTGTTTACAGCTTCTGCATGTGTCCGGGTGGGATGGTGGTAGGGGCGACCAGTGAGCCAGGGCGGGTGGTGACCAACGGCATGAGTCAGCACTCTCGTAACGAGCGCAATGCCAACAGTGGGCTTGTGATGCCTGTGCTTGAGGAGGATCTGGCGCCTCATCAACGCTTCCCAGGGGATCCGCTGGCCGGAGTTGCCTTCCAGCAGGCGCTTGAAGAGAGGGCCTTCTCCCTCGGGGGTGGTGATTACAGCGCTCCCGCACAACGTTTAGAGGATTTTCTGGCCAACCGCCCCAGCACTGCACTCGGCAGGATCACACCCTCTTATCAGCCTGGGGTGAAGCCTTCGGACCTGCGCCAGGCCTTGCCTGCGGACATGATCGCGGCGTTGCAGGAGGCTTTGCCGGTCTTTGGTCGTCGTCTCAAAGACTATGACCATCCTGATGCCCTGATCACCGGAGTGGAGACACGCACGTCATCGCCGGTGCGTCTTCCTCGCAATGACGGCTGCGAATCGGTCAATACAGCCGGCCTCACGCCTGCAGGCGAGGGTGCCGGCTATGCCGGTGGGATTCTCTCTGCTGCGATCGACGGCATCAGGGCTGCTGAAGCGGTGGCCCTGCGTCTGATCTCCCAGCGTTGATCAAAACAACGGGCCGGAACAGAACAGAACAGAACAGATCAGAACAGATCAGATCAGATCGCTGCCTGGGAGACGATGCCACTCCATTGCACGGCCTTCACCTGATCCCTGCGCCAGGAGTGAAACAAGGATGCTTCTGTGACGGTGCAAAGAGGGCACAGGCTGATGTGTTCTGCCCTGATACCGGCAGCCTGCAGCTGGGCTGAGGCCGCGGCTCGGATGTCGAGACGACAGCGGTCTTGTTCAGGATCGTTGAGCACGATCCGTTCGCGTAGGCCAGGGTCAATTTGATCGCATGGCCCGTTGCCCTCCAAAGAGGCCATCACCTGCTCGGCAACCGGTTGCTCAACTTGATAACACTGTCCGCTGACCGCCGGACCCAGCGCCACGAGGAGTTGTCCTCGTGCGCCGCCGCGCTGCTCTAGCCGCAGGATCGCTTCCCTGAGGATGCCGCTGGCAACACCCCGCCAGCCGGCATGGCAGGCGGCCACATGACCGCTTTCTGGGTCGGCCAGCAGCACCGGGGTGCAGTCCGCTCCACAGACCCAAAGGCTCTGACTGCCGCGATCACTGACAAGACCATCAGCATCCGGCCAGGGGTGGCGATCGGCGTCAGAGGCTTCGAGCACTGTGTTGCCGTGCACCTGCTTTGGGCGATGCACCGTGATGCCTGCCGAAAGGTAAGTGGCGAGCTCGTCCGGTTCTCGACCCTGCCAGCGGCGGGTGAAGAAGCCCTGCTCAAAGCCTGCGGTTTCAAGCAGGTCACAGCTGAGGTAATACCCGCCATAACAGCCGATCCAGGTCCAGCCAGGAAGGCTGTTAAAGGTGCTGTCAGGAGAGCTGAAGGGATCAGGAACTGTCTCCTCGGCGGTGCTCATGGCTCGGGCTGATCCCGAAGCATCCAGAAGCCTTCAAAACGGGGGTTGTCTGGCGTGGTCTGGACGGCGATGAACTGGAGTCCACCGGCTTGGTCCCGAGTCAGGCTGAGGGCGTCCTTGGCCGCCGCGGTGCCACTGGCGTCTAGGTCAGTGACCAGCCAACTGTCGTCCTGGCCTGCATCCAGGACGAGCTGCTGGCCATCGATTCGAAGCCGCACCGGTTCAAGCCCCCCCAGCCAGCCAGCGATGGCTAAAGCCCTGGTACGACTGAACAGACGCAGGCCAGGGATGGGAAGGTCTGGATCAAGCTCTGGGTCGATCGGCAGGAGGCCATTGAATCCCATGGGCCATTCCCCAGCTTCGGCCAGGCTGCCAAGGGGGAGGTTGGCCCAGCTCCAGGCATCACCACAGATGGCGTCGGGTAGAGGTACTGCAGGGGTGCTCACTGGAACGGGTGGTGGCGCCAGGGGGCCTGCCATGAATCCCTCTTCTTGGGGGTAGACATCCCGCTCAAGTTCACCCATCCAGTCGATCAGGGCATACGTGCGACGGCTCGGTACAACTTCGAGGTCGAGCTCAGCGGCCGCCCGCTGCACCATTGTTCGCATGGCGCTTCGCCAGGAGCGCAGACGCCTTGGTGGTTTCCAGCCATCAGCTTGCGCGGTGGCCAAGGCATCGCGTAGAGCGGCAGCAAGCCAGGTGGAATTGACCTCCCCAGCAGGGCAACGCCGGGAATAGCGAAAGGGTTCGCCACCGTTGAGCAAAGGTGTGCTGCTGATCAGCAGTTCCCAGCGTTTCTTCCCATCCGGTTCAAGGATCGGCCTGGAATAGAAATCGAGCTCCCAGTCGGCCTGGCGATCGAGGGAGGTGCTGGCGGGCTCGTCGGCCGTGATCATCCGGCTGCTTGTTCTTGTTGTCTGAGGACGTTACGAGCACGATTGGCTCGATCGACGGCTTCGGCCATCACTTTGTCTTTCTCAACCAGAAGTTCACCAGGCTGACCTTCGAGCATGGCGGTGTTCAGGGCGATGCGTCCTCTCCCCGGGTCAAGCTCGGTGATGAGGGCTTTGACGGCATCGCCATGATCGAACACCTCTCGGAGGGAGCGCATGCTTCCGCCAGTGACCACTGACTGGTGCAGCAGACCGCTGATTCCACCGAGGTCCACAAAGAAGCCGTAGGGCTTGACTGCCACCACGTGACCTTCCACCAGTTGGCCCACTTCCAGTTCGGAGAAGAGGGCGGCTGTGGCTGCTTTTTTCTCCGAGAGCACCAGTTTTCGGGTTTCTGAATTCACTTCTAGGAAGGCTGCACCCAGGGTTTTGCCAACGAGTGCTTCGTGATTTTCGCCGTCCTGCAGCTGGGAGCGCGGGATAAAGCCACGCAGCCCTTCCAGCTCGCAGGTCACACCGCCGCGGTTGAATCCGCTCACTTTCACCTGGACGACCTTGCCTTCTGATTCCAGCAGCTTCACTTTGTCCCAGCTCTGACGCAGTGCCAAGGCGCGGCAGCTGATGGTCACCATGCCGTCGGCGTTCTGTTCACGGGTGACCAGCACCTCCACCTGGAGCCCTTTGGGAAAGCGTTCCTTCAGGTTGGTGATCACGCCCAGGCCGCATTCACTTTTGGGCATGAAACCCGGAGCTTTGCCGCCGATGTCGACATAGACACCATCGCTCTCAAGGCCAATCACGGTGCCGGCGACCACATCACCTGTTGTGCCGATGGGCTCGTTCTGATCGAGGGCAGCCAGGAATGCTTCTTCGTCGAAGTCGAAGTCGTCCACGCTGTGGCTGCGGGCCTGCGCACGGCTGTCTTCCGCGGAAGCGTTCGAGGCAGCAGATTTGCGCTGGTTCCCGGCGCGGGAGCTGCTGTCAGAGGGGCCGAGCAGGTCGGCCATCGAGAGACCCTCCAATTCGGAGGTGTCAAACAAAGCGTCATCCCCAACGGTGGGAGCGTTTGGACGCGAGGGAGGCTGCGCTTTGGTTCCGCCTGCTGCACCAGCGTCCTGCGCTGCTTGCTCCAGCGCACGAGCCTTTTGTATGGCTGCTTCTGCCGCTGCTCTGGCTTCATCGGCCTCGCGGCGCAGCCGGTCTTGCTCATCACGTCGGGTGATTTGCATCACCTGAGGGGGCTTGCGCGGCCCCTCAGGGGAAGGCTTTGGGGCCTTGGGTTGTTTGGGCTGCGGGCTGCCTGATCCGGCCATGGGCCCCTGGTACTCGTCGATCGAGCAGTCTGACAGGCAGGGTGGGAGTCTGCTGCCAACCTGATGTCCGATGTCTAATCCGCAGCGCTGGCTTGAGCGTCTCACCTGGCCGGAGGTCGCTGAGCGGCTTCAGCAAGAGGGGGCCACCGTTGTTTGGCCCTTTGGTGCTCTTGAACAGCATGGTCCCCATCTGCCTCTGTCAACAGATGCTCTCTTTGCGGATCGGATGCTGGATCAGATCCTGGCAGGGTTAGCCCCTGACGCCCCAATCTGGCGGCTGCCTGTGCAGGCCATCGGCTTCTCCCCAGAGCATGTCGGCTTCCCCGGAACGCTCTCTCTCCCGTCTGACCTGCTGATCCGTTTGGTCGAGACAGTGGGGCTTCAGCTTGCTGATTTGGGAGTCCGCCGTCTTGTTCTTTTCAATGCCCATGGCGGCCAGATCGGATTGCTTCAGGCCGCGGCGAGGGAGCTAAGGGCGCAGACCCCCACCATGGCAGTCCTTCCTTGTTTCCTCTGGAGTGGGGTGCCTGGATTGAAGGAGCTGCTGCCGCTTTCGGAGGGGGATAGCGGTCTCCATGCCGGCCTGGCTGAAACGAGTTTGATGCTCGCATTGGAGCCGTCTCTGGTGCGTGATCAGCGCCCAGTGGATGGTGAGCATCGCCACCCTTCAGCTGCTGCGACTCCTCCGGATGGGTGGAGCCTGGAGGGGGCGGCTCCCTTCGCCTGGTTGACCGCCGATCTCAGTCGAACGGGAGTTGTTGGCGATAGCCGCGGTGCATCCGTTGAACTCGGACGTCAGCTGGAAAAAACCGTTGTTGATCACTGGCAGCACTTGTTTCTCAGCCTTCTTGCCAGTGCCTGGCCGCCTGTGAATTCTGTTCTCAGCTCGTGATCTCCTGGACTTAATTCGAGCCAATCGTGGTTGTGCTGGTTACAGTCGCACGCATTGCCTACGTAGCGGAACGATCCATGCCGACCCTCAATTCGCCTGAGGTCGCTGCCATCAGTGATCAGGAAGTAACTGCTTCTCAGCTGCCTGATTTCAGCAGTGCGGCTTACAAAGATGCCTATAGCCGCATCAACGCGATCGTGATTGAGGGCGAGCAGGAAGCGCATGACAACTACATCTCCCTCGGCACATTGATTCCCGAGCAGGCTGATGAGCTCAAGGGCCTGGCCAGAATGGAGATGAAGCACATGAAGGGCTTCACCGCTTGTGGTAACAACCTTGGTGTGGCAGCGGACATGGATTTCGCACGCACCTTCTTTGCTCCCTTGCACGGGAATTTCCAGCAGGCTTTGAAGGACGGCAAGGTCGTGACCTGCCTCTTGATCCAGGCCCTCCTGATCGAGGCCTTTGCGATCTCGGCGTATCACATCTATATCCCTGTCGCCGATCCTTTCGCACGCAAGATCACTGAAGGGGTCGTCAAGGACGAGTACACCCATCTGAATTACGGGCAGGAGTGGCTCAAAGCCAATTTCGAAACCAGCAAAGACGAGCTGATGGAGGCCAATCGGGTCAACCTGCCATTGATTCGCTCCATGCTGGAAGAAGTGGCGAAGGATGCCGCTGTTCTCCACATGGAGAAGGAGGACCTGATCGAGGATTTCCTGATCGCTTATCAGGAGGCCCTGAATGAGATCGGCTTCACCTCCCGTGACATCGCCCGCATGGCTGCAGCCGCGCTCGCCGTCTGACTCCGCTTAGGCGGTCCTGTTGCATTTGGACCGCCAGTACTCAGCTCACGTAGCCTCCGCTACAGGCTTTCGTGAGAGCATGGCCGCATCAACCCTCAAGCCATTTCGGAAAGGGAAGCTCAATCTGTTGATCGACAGCGGTACATGTTTGGTCTGATCGGACATTCCACCAGCTTTGAGGCCGCAAGGCGCAAAGCTTCCGAGCTTGGGTTCGATCACATCGCTGAAGGTGATCTCGATGTGTGGTGCAGTGCGCCACCACAACTGGTTGAGCATGTCGAGGTCACCAGTGCCACCGGCAAGACCATCCAAGGCGCCTACATCGACTCCTGCTTCGTTCCTGAGATGCTCAGCCGCTTCAAGACGGCGCGTCGCAAGGTGCTCAATGCCATGGAGCTCGCTCAGAAGAAGGGCATCAACATCACTGCCCTGGGTGGATTCACCTCGATCATTTTCGAGAATTTCAACTTGCTGCAGCATCAGCACGTACGCAGCACCACCCTCGAATGGGAGCGATTCACAACAGGCAACACCCATACCGCCTGGGTGATTAGTCGGCAGGTTGAGAACAATGCTCCGCTGCTGGGGATCTCCCTGAACACGGCCAAGGTGGCTGTGGTGGGAGCCACGGGGGATATCGGCAGTGCGGTGTGTCGCTGGCTGGTGAATCGAACAGGAGTCGGTGAGCTGCTGCTTGTGGCCCGTCAACAACAGCCCCTACAGGATCTTCAGGAGGAACTCGGCGGCGGACGGATCCTGTCTCTTGAGGAGGCTCTTCCGGAAGCGGATGTGGTGGTCTGGGTCGCCAGCATGCCCCGCACGCTGGAGATTGATTCAGCCTCTCTCCGTAAACCCTGCCTCATGATTGATGGTGGTTATCCCAAGAACTTGGATGCCAAGATCGCAGGCTCAGGAGTGCATGTCCTGAAAGGGGGCATCGTCGAATTCGGTAGTGATATTGGCTGGTCGATGATGGAGATTGCCGAGATGGAGAAGCCACAACGACAGATGTTTGCCTGCTTCGCAGAAGCAATGCTGCTTGAGTTCGAGGCCTGCCACACCAACTTCAGCTGGGGACGCAACAACATCACGCTTGAGAAAATGGATTTCATCGGAGAGGCGTCCGTGCGGCACGGTTTCTCCACCCTCAATCTCAACCCCCAGCTTCAGGCTGCTGCCGCCTGACCCTCACTCCTCCCTCTCCTGCCATGGCCAGACGTCACCTGCTTGAGTTCGAAAAGCCATTGGTAGAGCTCGAGCAGCAGATCGAGCAGATCCGTGAGTTGGCGCGCAGTTCGGAAGTGGATGTGAGCCAGCAGCTCCTGCAGCTTGAAACCCTGGCGGCCCGACGGCGTGAGGAAATCTTCTCGAGCCTGACTCCGGCACAGAAGATCCAGGTGGCTCGTCACCCTCACCGTCCCAGCACGCTGGATTACATCCAGATGTTCTGCGATGAATGGGTGGAACTGCATGGCGACCGTCGCGGTAGTGATGATCAGGCACTTGTCGGGGGGGTTGGTCGCATCGGTCAGCGATCTGTGCTGTTAATCGGCCATCAGAAAGGGCGGGATACCAAAGAGAACGTGGCACGCAATTTTGGGATGGCTACTCCAGGTGGCTATCGCAAGGCAATGCGTCTGATGGATCACGCCGATCGCTTTGGGCTGCCGATTCTTTCTTTCATCGATACCCCAGGGGCCTATGCCGGTCTGCTCGCCGAGGAGCAGGGTCAGGGGGAAGCGATTGCTGTCAACCTCAGGGAAATGTTTCGCCTGCGGGTTCCAGTCATCGCCACGGTGATCGGTGAGGGCGGCTCCGGTGGAGCTCTTGGGATCGGTGTTGCCGATCGTCTGCTGATGTTCCAGCACAGTGTCTATACCGTGGCCAGCCCAGAAGCCTGCGCTTCGATCCTCTGGCGTGATGCGGCCAAAGCTCCTGAGGCAGCTGCTGCCCTGCGCATCACCGGCCCGGATCTGCGCAGTCTCGGTGTGGTCGATGAGGTTCTTCCCGAGCCGGCAGGCGGTAATAACTGGGCTCCGCTCCAGGCGGGTGAGGTGCTGAAGGAGGCGATTGAGCGCCATCTTGGTGAATTGGAGTCCCTGAGTTCCAAGGAGTTGCGTGATCAGCGCTATCGCAAGTTCCGAGCGATGGGTCGGGTCCTCACCGCTGGAACAACAGAAAACGATCTGGCTGTTTAGGGTTTACAGGCTTGCTGAGGCTCGTTGCCGTCTGTATTGATCACAGGAGCGTCTCGGGGGATCGGCCATGCGGCCGCCCAAGCGTTCGCTCAAGCAGGTTGGGATCTCCTCCTGCTCTCCCGTAGTGAGGCTGCTCTGCAGTCACTTGCTGCGGAACTCACCCCCACCGGTCGCAGGGTTGTCTATCGCGCTTGTGATCTTTGTGATCCGGAAGCGATTGCGCCAGCGGTTGAGCAATTGCTCGCGCAAGGTTTGCGTCCATCCGTGTTGATCAACAACGCTGGTGCCGCTTACACCGGCGACTTGCTTGCGATGACGTTGGAGCGCTGGCAGTGGTTGTTACAGCTCAATCTCACCAGCACGTTTCAGATGTGTGCTGCGGTTGTGCCTGCCATGCGCGGTGCCGGTGGCCTGGTCATTAATGTCAGTAGCCATGCAGCTCGGAATGCATTTCCCGGATGGGGTGCGTATTGCACTACAAAAGCGGCGCTGGCGAGTTTTACCCGTTGTCTCGCCGAAGAAGAGCGTACGAACGGCATTCGTGCCTGCACACTCACACTCGGTGCCGTTGATTCGCCACTCTGGGACAGCTCCACGGTTGAAAGCTCTTTCGACCGGCGTGCCATGCTGCCCCTCGAGCAAGCAGCCGCAGCACTTCTTCACCTTGCTCAGCAACCGGCAACACAGGTGATCGAAGACCTCACCCTCATGCCATCCACCGGCGCTTTCTGATTTCGCCTTTCATGACTTCAACGCTTCCAGCCAACGGCAACGGACTCAGTAGTGACAAGGCACTGGTCCAGCAGGACCTTGCTGAACTCGTGCCGACCGTTTCGGCACAGATCAGTGCGCGTCTCAAGTCCGCCGGTGTCTCCTTCCTGGCGAATGACAACATCGCCGATTACATCCTCCCTGGGGAACTGCAGGCTCTCGAGAGCGAGGTGTCTGATCGAGTGCGTGATTTGCTCCGCACCCTCGTGATCGATATCGAGAACGACCACAACACTGAAGAGACCGCTGAGCGAGTCGCTCGGATGTATCTGCATGAGGTCTTCAAGGGGCGCTACCACCAGCAGCCCAAGGTGGCCAGCTTCCCCAACGTCAAGGAGCTTGACGAGATCTATACGGTTGGCCCGATCACGGTGCGCTCCGCTTGTTCTCATCATCTGGTGCCAATCATGGGCAACTGCTGGATTGGGATCAAACCAGGCAGTCGCGTCATTGGTCTCTCCAAGTTCACCCGTGTCGCCGACTGGGTGTTCTCCCGTCCCCATATCCAGGAAGAGGCGGTGATGATCCTGGCTGACGAGATCGAGCGCCTGTGTCAGCCTCAGGGGCTTGGGATCATCGTCAAGGCACAGCACTACTGCATGAAGTGGCGTGGAGTGCGCGAACCCCAGACGAGCATGGTGAATTCGGTTGTGCGTGGTGATTTCCGCCACGATCCCAGTCTCAAGCTGGAATTCTTTGAACTGGTTCGTCAACAAGAAGCGCTGCTGAGCACCTGATCGGCACTTCAGGGCCCAACAACGGGCCCAATGGTGTTGCTCTTGACGCGGCTCACGCTTCCCTGCTCGTTGGTCACCGTCAGCACTGCCATGACGGCTTGCCCAGCATCCTCAGACTTAAGCCTGTAGCTGCTTTCAGAGTCGTTCGTCACCAGTTGCCAGGGGCCATCACCAGCGCGTCGATACCAATGGATGTGCACCGATTCGATGCTGCTGCCATCCAGCTTCAGTCGGGCTCTGATCAGAGTGCCCTCACGGGCGTCTCCCTCAAGCACGAAGTGATGCAGCCCTGCAATGGTTTGCTCGATTCGACCTTCCTGTTCATGGTCGGCCGTGATCTGTCCTTCCAGCACCTGAATCTGTTGCTGGGGCGAGGCGGTGAGCCCAGGCACACACTGCAGACTGCCATTCTCGAGTCGGCAGCCCGTCAACATTCCTTGGCCATAGCTGGCAGCTGAGCAGAGCATCACCGGGGCACCGATGCAGACGATCAGACCGCTCCGCAAGCCCAGGCGTGTCAAACGATGCTGGGTAGAACCCATGTTTGGTGTGCAGTCAACCCACGCTAGGAGTGGTTTTGACTTGCGGCTTCGATCAGGGCCTGCACTTTCGTCAGGTTCTTGATGCCGGGTGCGGTCTCCAGGCGACTGGAGGCATCGAGGCCATCCGGGCGTACCTTCCCGAGCAGTTTTGGGATCCATTCGGCACTGATGCCACCAGCCAGCCACCAGGGCAGTGAAGCGGGCCGATGACGGTCCAACGTCTCCAGCCAGTCCAGATTGAGTCGATGGCCTGTGCCGCCCAGTTGGTCGGGACTCCAGGCATCCAGCAGCAGCGCATCGACGCAGGCCCCGTATCCCTGCAGACGTCTTAGATCCTGAGCTTGGCGCAGCCGCAGGGCTTTCCACCATTGGGTGCAGGGGTGTCTGCTGCGCAGCTGCGCGCAACGTTGGGGTGATTCATCGCCATGGAGCTGAACCACGGAGGGGACCCCATCGCCGCCGAGAGCGGCATCAAGGGTTTGCTCATCGAGATCCGCCACAACCCACACCCTCTCCACATCGGGATGGTGGTGCTGGAGGTGCATGAACAACTCTCGCCGTTTGGCCTCAGCAACGAAGCGAGGTGAGCCTTCCACTCCGATGACGCCAATCGCTTGCGCCCCCATTGCTGCGACCGCATCGGCCTGGTTGATGTCGGTGAGACCGCAGATTTTGACGGCAACGGCGGAGTGGGGCATGGAAGGAGGGGCGAGGCCGCTGGAAAGCAGTTTCTAGGATTGGAAGCAAGAGGGCCCTAATGCGGCCCGAAGGAGGACTCCCGTGGGTGAAGGTTGGCAGCTGATGCGCATCCGGGGGATTCCTCTGCGGGTGCATCCCAGCTGGTTTCTGATCCTGGCGCTCGCCACCCTTGCCTTTAGGGATCAGTTGAGTGAGCTGCCCGCCTCTCAACTGCTTTCCCCGGGCCTGACCTGGTTGATCGGCCTGGTCACGGCGCTGCTGCTCTTTTTGTCTGTCTTGCTGCACGAGCTTGGTCACTCCCTAGTGGCATTGCGTGAAGGTGTGAAGGTGCGCAGTATCACCCTGTTTCTGCTGGGAGGTGTGGCCAGCGTTGAACGCGAGTGCTCCACTGCGATGGGAGCCTTTCGGGTGGCTGCGGCTGGGCCTCTGGTGAGTCTTGTGCTGTCTCTGATGTTGTTCGCATCAGGACATTCCGCTTCCCACCTCAACGCCTTGCTCGGCAATCTCGTCTTCCAGTTGGCAGGGGTGAACCTGGTGCTGGCTCTGTTTAATTTGCTGCCGGGTCTTCCCCTCGATGGGGGGCTGATCCTGAAAGCGCTGGTGTGGCAGTTCACCGGTAGTCAACGCAGGGGCATTCAGGTGGCTACCGCCACTGGTCGTTTTCTGTCGCTGTTCGCGATCTTTCTCGGTGTGTGGTTGTTCCTTGCCAGAGGCGGTGGGATCAGTGCCCTTTGGCTGGTGATGCTCGGCTGGTTTGGCCTGGGTGCCTCGCGCAGCCAGACCCAGGTCTTAATGCTCCAGAAGGTGCTGCGACAGCTCACGGTGGGATCGGCGATGGCCCGTCGCTTCCGAGTGCTGGAAGCCGATCAGCCTCTGCGTCGGATGAGCGAACTTCGGCTGGGAGGCGAGGCTGCCGGCCAGGGGACGGATGAGGCTGATGTTCGGCTTGCGGATTGGGTGCTCGTCACCCGGGGTGGCCGCTGGCTCGGAACCATTGACGATTCACCGTTGCGGGATCTGCCTGTTCAGCAGTGGGATCGGCAAACGGTGGCGGATCATGTGCAGCCACTCGACAGCCTGCCCTCCATTCGAGAGGCCGAACCGTTGTGGAAAGCTGTGCTGGCCTTGGATTCCAGTGCCCAGGGACGCTTGCTGGTGATCAACCGTGCAGGGTTGCCTGGGGGGACCCTGGAACGGGGGGATGTGGGCGAGGCTGTGCTCAAGGCCCTCAACCTGCGATTGCCTCCTCAGATGTTGGAGGCGGCTCGTCGACAGAATGGGTATCCCTTCGGGCTGCCACTGCTTCAGGCAGTGGAATCTCTTCAGGCTTCTGGGTTGTTGGAAGACGAGCCTGTTGGAGACAAGCGATAGGCGGCGCTTTGGCTCTGCACCTGCTGCCATTGCTCCTGGTTCAGATTGAAGTCTTGCCAGGAGCAGTCCGGCCACAGGCTCTGCAGTGATGCAGTCAGTGCCCCAATGATGGCGTCTGCCTGGAGCCGCTCGATCGGCGGCGGCGGACTGCTCTCAAACAGGCTTCTCCACAGAGAGACTGGTGGGGAGAGCATGATTTCGCCATGCTGAAGCAGGTGGCCGCGCCGCCAGAACTGAGCGCTGCCGATGCGTTTGTGGCCTTGATCATCCACCAGATCTGCTGCTGTGGAACTGGCGAAGCAGTTGGCGACTTCTGCTGAAGCACCAGATTGGCCCGGCTGCAGATGTACACCGAGACGGGTGAAGCCGTTGATCAGCCAGCGGCTCGTGCGCTGATAGGCCTCACGCCGTGCCCTTGGGGCTTGGGGCCAGATCAGGGCATAGGTGAGACCAGCGGCATGGAGGACGGCCCCGCCGCCGCTCGGGCGGCGGACCCGTTGCAATGCTCCCGCCAGGGCTTGCTGTTCCCACTGGCTCGGCTGAGCTTTCTGGTGGTGACCAAGCGACAACCAGGCACCGGGCCAGGTGTAGAAGCGCAGAACCGGTGAGCCAAGGCTGCCCTGCACACATTGGTCCAGCAGCCAGGCATCCAGCGCCATCTGTTCGCTGCCATCCAGCTCCAGCAACGGCAGCCTCAGGCCGATACCGCGAGGGTCCGGCCGGCAGGATGCGGTGGTTGGCATGGCACGAATGGAGCTTGGTGATCTGCTGGTGGCGGTACCGCTTGGATTGCTGGCGGGTTCCCTGGCGGGTCTGCTGGGCATCGGCGGTGGTCTGATCTTCGCGCCTTTGCTGCTTTGGATGGGGCTCTCACCCCATCAGGCCCTAGCGACAAGCACCTTCGCCATCGTGCCCACAGCGCTGGGGGGGACGGTCATCCATCTGCGCCATCGAGCTATTCCCTGGAAGGAAGGATTTGTGATCGCTCTGATGGCGTTTGCAAGCGCATTGGTCTTCAGCCGGCTTGGCAGGTTTGCTGCTGGCTGGCAGCTGTTGTTGATGCAGAGCCTGATGTACTGGGTACTGACCGTCTCGATTCGCGCCGAACAGGGCGACGGCAGGGTGGATGACTCCCTCCGTGTTCCTCTCACAGGCCTGGGGGCGGTTGGTGCTGTGGCTGGATTGGCAGGAGGTCTGCTCGGCCTGGGAGGAGGGCTGGTGATGGTGCCGCTGATGGTGCGCTGGCTGGATGTACCGATTCGCCTGGCCATCAGGTTCAGCACGCTGGCGGTGGCGTGTTCGGCTTCGGCCGCGTCGCTTCAGTTTTTTTTTGAAGGCCGGGGTCAGCTCTCCATCGGACTGTTGCTCGGTTTGACGGCTGCGCTGGCTGCTCAGTGGAGTGCTTCACGGCTTGATTCGATCAAGCCCCAGACCTTGGCGTGGTTGCTAAGGGGGCTGGCCTTGCTGCTCGCTCTCGACAGCGGTCGCCGTGCCATGCAGCTAGCGCTCCAGATGCACTGATCGGCAGCACGGATCGGCAGCACTGATCGAAAGCACGGATCGGATTGGTCGTCGCTTGGTCTCAGGCTGCACTCCAGGTGATCAATGGCTGGATGCCCAGTGCGATCGCCAGGCTGATCACCACACCGATGAAGGCCTTGAACACATCGCTGCCAAGACTCCTGCCGAGACTGCTGTCAGAGCTGTTGGTGAAGACATCTGCGATCTGCTGTTCCTTGATGCGAAGCGCGATCTCACGACCGCCAAGCAGACCCAGGAAGACCCAGGTCGTGCTGAGCGGAAAAGTGCTGAAGAGAGACTTCAAGCCAAGGCAGAGTCCAAAGATGATGTCGATCAACGTGGCTGAGCGGAGATCGGCGGTGTTGGTCTTGGTGCGCAGCACTGTCTGAAGCGGCCCACCTCCGATCGCCACCAGCACGCAGAGACCGACGCAGAGACTCAAACTGCACATCACCATCGGGATGAACTCGAGGGTGCGAGGCAGGAACACGAAGATGTTGGCGAGATCCTGCACCATCCACATGCTCCAGAGGAAGCCGGTGGAGAACCACTGCAGTCCGTACCAGACCTTGTTCACGTCGGTGCCCGCCTGCATTTGGCGGAAGACCCAGCGCTCCAGAAGCCACAGGCCCAACCCCCAAGTGGCAAGGCCGAGGCAGAACGCGAGGGCGTAACCGAACAGAGAGCTTCCCAGCAGTTTGGGAATGGTCTCGGGCACAAAAGCGGAGAGAAGCAGGAAGGAGGTGCTGACTGGTGCACCCCAGGCGCTGAGGGCCAGAACAGCGAGTGGCGGGATGATGTAAACCCAGGTGACCTGCTCAGGGAGGGGGAACTGATCGAGACGTCCCCAGGCTGGTTCGCCGTTGTTGAGGAACCAGCCCAGCATCAACACGAACACCGTGACGGCACAGATGAACAGCATCTGCCAAGCCTTGGGTGTGCGTGTTTTGTTCGAGGAGATGTAGGTGCCGAGGGTCTGCAGCGAATCGTTGGCTACCACTGAAGAGGCGGCTACCAGGAAGCCGATGATCATCCAAACGTTGATGCCCATCTCTCACCTCTGCGACGGCTTGGCTGCTAGCGGACGCTTCACGTGGAAGGCATGCGGCTGTTAGGCATGGCGATCCAGTAGTGCCCAGAACCCTGGGTCGAGTTCGTAACCCAGGGTGGCGGCCATCTGGGCGAGGTTGCCTCGCTGCGACTGGGGCTGCTCACGGCCGAGATGGTCCAGCAGCATCAGCCGCTGGGTCACCCAAAGCTCAAGGGCCTGTGGGTCGAATCGGATGCCTTCCGTGGGGCTGAAGTCATGGGGCACGAGCATGGCCACATGCTGCGCTAGGGAGCCTCCCGATCGATCCAGGAGCAAGGGCAGCCAAGGCAGCTGGGCATCAGCACGCAAGGCCCAGAGGCGCGGTTCCGGGCATTCACTGAGCTCTCTTGGATCATCCGTAGACCGAGGCCACTGATAACGCAGTTCGAGCACTGCACCCTCGCTCAGCTGTTCGTTCAGAGAACGCGTCATTTGACTGCGTAAAGGGCTGAGGTCGAGCTCCCGGATCGCTTGTGCATCGATGTTGATGACGGGATCGGGGCGACTGGCATTCATTGGTGGTGTGACAGGCCTTTGCGAATGATGGCGTCTTGCTGCTCCGGGAAGGAACAATGGAAGCGTTTCAAAGGGATTCCATGGCCACCTCTATTACCCAGTCAGAAGTGCTCATCGCTCTCGTGGTGGCTGCCCACGCTGGTGTGCTGGCGATGCGTCTCTGCGTCAGTCTCTATCGCGCCTGATCGTTTCAGGGGGGGCTGCTCCCCCTTGGCAAGGCCTTCTCACCGCGTTACAAGCGGGAATCCGATCCATCCCTTTGCCAACGTCAACGGCTGGTGCTGTTTCACGTCGTCGTCGTCGTTTAAGGCGAGGAGCTTCGGCCCCTGCTCCAGCTCACATCAGTGCTGAGGATCCACGGATTGTGGCCGCCTCCCCTGATGCGGCCACCGTTGCAGCTGTGCTGCAACTCCAGACTGAACGACGGGAAAAGCTGTGCAGCCTCCTGGCGCTAGGCGTGAAATTTGGCCTCGTCACTGTGGGGGCGATCAGCTTGGTCACCCTGTCCTTCGCTTATCAGGAGCGCCTTGAGCGTCATGGTGAGCTTGCTGCCGTTGTGGACGTTGAGACCGGGAAGTTGCGCAACCTTCAGCAACGCTTCGATCGACTGTTCACGCTTGGTGGCGATCGGCGCTTGATGGATGAGCAGGATCAGTGGATCGCACCGAACCGGCTGCGGGTGATCTGGCGCTGAGTTTCGTGACCACCACCCTTCAGACGCTTCACTGCGGAGCGATACTGTCGCCTTCTGAGAAGAGCTCATGACCGGAACCCCTGGTGTTGTTCTGGTGACTGGAACGACTTCTGGCGTAGGTCTCAATGCCGTGAAGGCCCTGGCCAACCTGGGCTGGAGTGTGATCACCGCCAATCGCTCCCCTCAGCGTGCCGCCGGTGCTGCGGATGCACTCGAAATCCCCAAGGATCGTGTCCGTCACATTCAGATGGACCTGGGTGATCTCGACAGCGTCCGTCGTGCCGTGTCGACTCTTGGACCCATTGATGCTCTTGTCTGCAACGCAGCGGTTTACAAGCCACGCCTCAAACAGCCTGAGCGTTCGCCCCAGGGTTATGAGATCTCCATGGCCACCAATCACTTTGGCCATTTCTTGTTGATCCAGATGCTGATGGAGTCTTTGAAGCAGTCGAAGCATCCATCGCGTCGTGTCGTCATTCTTGGCACTGTCACGGCGAATTCCAAGGAACTTGGTGGCAAGATTCCTATCCCTGCACCGGCGGACCTTGGTGACCTTTCTGGATTCGAGAAGGGCTTTAAGGCGCCGATCACTATGGCAAGTGGTAAATCCTTTAAGCCTGGTAAGGCTTACAAGGACAGCAAGCTTTGCAACATGATCACAACCCAGGAGTTGCATCGAAGACTTCACGATGACACTGGAATCGTGTTCAGTTCCCTCTATCCAGGATGTGTCGCAGATACGCCACTGTTTCGGAACACTCCGAGGGCGTTTCGGAAGATCTTCCCTTGGTTCCAGAAAAACATCACCGGAGGTTATGTGACGCAGTCTCTGGCGGGAGAGCGTGTTGCTCAGGTGGTGGCCGATCCTGATTTTGGTGTTTCAGGCGTGCACTGGAGCTGGGGTAATCGTCAGAAGAAGGATGGAGAACAGTTCAGCCAGGAGTTATCTGACAAAGCCACGGATCCACGCACGGCCGAACTGGTCTGGGATCTATCGATGCAGTTGGTGGGCCTTTAAAGGCTCACCTTTTGATTAGTCAAAACCAAGTAGATCGAAGATTTCCCTGTCTTTGAGTGAGATGGCCTCGAGGGGTTCGACCTTGTCCAGCATGTTCTGAGCGAGGCGCAGATACTCCTTGCGGACGGCTTGCACCGCCTCGTCTTCATCATCCATTTCGAAGATTGTGCATTTCTTCAGGCGTGAGCGGCGGATTGCGTCGACATCCTTGAAGTGGGCCATGGTGCGCAGGCCGGTGCGCGAATTAAATTTGTCAATCTGATCGGTGTCTGCCGAACGGTTGGCCACCACGCCCCCAAGACGCACCTTGTAGTTCTTGGCCTTGGCCTGAATCGCCTGCACAATTCGGTTCATCGCGAAGATTGAATCGAAATCATTCGCCGTTACGATCAGGCAGTAGTTGGCGTGCTGCAGCGGGGCTGCAAAGCCGCCACACACCACATCACCAAGCACGTCGAAGATCACCACGTCGGTGTCTTCCAAGAGGTGGTGTTCCTTGAGCAGCTTTACCGTCTGGCCGGTGACGTAGCCGCCGCACCCCGTCCCCGCCGGGGGGCCGCCACTTTCAACGCACTGCACACCATTGAAGCCGGTAAACACGAAGTCTTCAGGCCGCAGCTCTTCGCTGTGAAAGTCAACCTCTTCGAGGATGTCGATCACCGTCGGCACCATCTTGTGGGTAAGGGTGAAGGTGCTGTCGTGCTTCGGGTCGCAGCCGATCTGAAGCACCCGTTTGCCCAGCTTTGAAAAAGCCGCTGAAAGGTTGGAGGAGGTTGTCGATTTGCCGATGCCGCCCTTGCCGTAGACGGCAATCACCAAGGTCTCTTCCTGGATGTTCAGCGCAGGGTCCTGATGGACCTGCACACTGCCTTCGCCGTCGGTCGGTCGCGTCAGGGTCGTGGTCATGAAGCGACCTTTTCAAGAGGAGTCAATTTCATTCAACAGCAGCGGATGTGTCCTTGCCGGTTTTCACCAAGAAATTGAAAGATCTACCTGTTCTGTTGCCATCTCTGCACATTTTTTCTTCGGATGGATTGAAAATAATTGAGTGGAATTGCTCATGCTTTGTAGTGGGCTTTTGCGTCATACAGCGTCTCGCTGTTGATTTCCCTGCAGCCCACCTGGAGGGCATAGGCCTCGGCATTGCGCCGAACCTTGCCACGCACGAAGAAGGGGATTTTCTTTAATTCGGCCTCACCGTCGTCAGTCCAAATCAACGCATGTTCATCAACCTCGACGGTCGCGTGTTCTGCTGTTTTTGTGTCGACGCCGGCGCCGGATCCGCCGGAATGGCCCAGATGGCTTTGGTGGCCGTCCACGAACTCAAAGTCGTGACGGAACATGCCAATGAGGTGCTCTTCAAGGCCCATCATCAGGGGATGAACCCAATCATCGAAGATCACATTGGCTCCCTCCCAGCCCATCTGTGGGCTGGTGCGCGCCGGGACGTCTTGCACATGCATTGGTGTACTGATGACCGCGCAAGGAATGCCGAGCCGCTTGGCGCTGTGGCGTTCCATCTGGGTTCCAAGCACAAGCTCTGGGGCGGCCTCCGCCATGGCGGTTTCCACTGCTAAGTAGTCGTCGCAGATCAATGCTTCTAAGCCCAGTTCCTTCGCCGCTGTCCGAACAGGCCGTGCCATCTCACGGCTGTAGGTGCCCAATCCCACCACGGTGAAACCAAGCTCTTCCTTGCAGATTCTTGCTGCGGCAAGGGCATGGGTCCCATCCCCGAAGATGAAGACGCGTTTACCGGTGAGGTACGTGGAGTCCACGGACTCGGAATACCAGGGCAGGCGTGAGCGCCGATAGCCCTCCTCAGCGGAAGGAGGCTCCATCCCCAGCAACCTGTGAACTTCAACAAGGAAGTCGTGAGTCGCCCCAACTCCGATCGGCACTGTGCGGCTGAAGGGAATGCCGAAGTTGCGTTCCAACCAGCTGCAGGTTGATTCGGCTACCTCGGGATAGAGGCACACGTTCAGATCTGCTTTCGGCAGACGCAGGACGTCTTCGACACCAGCTCCGAGCGGTGCGACCACGCCGACGTCGATGCCATGCATGGTGAGCAGTCTCTGCACTTCCAGAACGTCATCGCGGCAGCGGAAGCCCAGCAGCGAAGGGCCCAGCAGGTTGACGCGAGGCCGACGACCTTCCGCCTTCCAGGCGTTGGGGTCATGGCTGGGCTGCGATGGAACCTGATCTTTCAGCAGGTTGCGCACCAATTGATAGAGGGTTTCAGCGGCCCCCCAGTTTTCCTTTTTGCTGTAAGCCGGTAGCTCCAAGTTCACCACGGGCATCGTCAAGCCCATGCCCTGAGCCAGTGCTCCCGGCTGATCCTGGATCAGTTCAGCGGTACAGCTTTCTCCCACCAGCAGCGCATTGGGCTGGAATCGGTCCACGGCTTCACGCACATGGCGTTTGACCAGTTCTGCGGTGTCGCCTCCCAGATCACGTGCCTGAAAAGTCGTATAGGTAACGGGTGGCCGTTTGCCACGTCGCTCGATCATCGTGAAGAGAAGATCGGCATACGTATCTCCTTGAGGAGCATGCAGCACGTAATGCACCCCTTCCATGGAGGCCGCAATGCGCATGGCGCCGACGTGAGGGGGGCCTTCGTAGGTCCAGAGCGTGAGTTGCATCGGTTTAGGCGTGCACGGGTTGGTCGGGGTTGATCGGGTGCAGTCCCGGATGAATCAGCTGCCGGCGACGGAGCGGACGGGAAAAGAGCTCGGCCAGATCTCCGGCCTGATCGATGCCATGGATCGGACTAAACACAAGCTCGATAGACCATTTGGTCGCGATTCCTTCGGCTTCCAGCGGATTGGCCAGACCCATGCCGCAGACCACCAGATCGGGTTTGTGTTCGCGCACTCGGTCAAGCTGCTGTTCAACGTGTTGTCCTTCCATAACGCGTGTGCCCTCGGGAAGCAGCGCCAATTCCTCTGCCATCTGGTCACGGTTCAGGTAAGGGGTTCCCACTTCAACTAGTTCCATCCCGCATTCCCTTTGCAGGAAGCGTGCGAGAGGAAGTTCAAGTTGTGACTCTGGAAGCAGAAAAATGCGCTTCCCTTCGAGAACCTCTCGATGGGGGCGCAGAGCGATTCGGGCTCTCTCCTCCAATGGGTCGAGAACCTCTGCGACCCGTTCCTTGGGCAGATGGAAGGCGGCGGCGCCTGCTTCCATCCAACGTCTGCTCCCCTCGGCTCCCAGAGGGAATGGGGCCGTTAGCACGGTGGCGCCGCGGTGCTTGAGCAGTCGAGCTGTTTCGGTCAGGAAGGGTTGGGTCAGCAGCACGGTGGTGCCAGGACCCACGGCAGGTAGCTCGGTGGACTGCCGTGGCGGCAGGCTGCGAATGGTTGAAATGCCGAGGCGGCCAAACAGGTGGATCAGCCGGTCCTCAACGGCATCTGCCAGGGTGCCGACCAGCAAGAGCTGGCGTTCGTCGCTGGCGGGAAGTAGCGGTACCAGAGCAGCCAGGGCGCCGTCTTCTCCTTGGGTGAAGGTGGTCTCGATGCCGCTGCCTGAGTAGTTCACCACTCGCACCCGGCCCTGAAGTTCCTCGTTGAGCCGCTCAGCGGCTCGGGCCAAGTCGAGTTTGATCACTTCGCTTGGGCAGGACCCAACCAGGAAGAGGGTCCGGATTTCCGGCCGGCGTTGCAGCAGTTCGCAGCAGACACGGTCCAGTTCCTCATGGGCATCGGCCAGTCCTGCCAGATCTCGCTCGCTCAGAATCGCTGTTCCGAAACGCGGTTCAGCGAAAATCATGACCCCAGCGGCGCTCTGGATCAGATGGGCGCAGGTGCGGGAACCCACCACCAGAAAGAAGGCATCCGGCATGCGCCGATGAAGCCAAACGATTGATGTCAGGCCGCAGAACACCTCGCGCGGTCCGGTTTCCTTCAGCAGGTTTGCGCTCATCCCATTCACGAGCCTTCTCCTACACCTTGCCTCGCTTATCGCTGGTGAGCTGATCTCACCAAAACTCTTCGGGATCAGTTCAGGAACCGTATGAACAACGTGCCTAGCTTTCGGGTGATTCACTCATGCGCGCATGGCGTCTCGGCTTCTGCTACCCGCAGCCCTGGCCCTTGCGGTCTGGAGGTCATGTGACCAGACCGCGCAACAAGCAGCCACAAACGACCAAAATCAAGCTGTCGCAAGCTGTCGCAAGCTGTCGAGGTGGTCTGTGTAGCCGCATGGATGTGGACATTGCCTCGAACGAGGTGGGGCTCTCAGGCCTGAGTCCACCATTGGCGATGGGGAACAAGCGGGGGAGAAACTGCGTCAGGCCCTAGCCAAGCTGGAGGCGGCCGAAGGGGAGCTCGTGCGCAAAGACAAGTCGCTCACCCTGAAGCAGGCATCGAATCAGTTGCAGCAGAAGGTGGCACCCGTTGTGGCTGCACGACCTGCTGAGCATGCCAATCCCAATCAGCTCTCCGATGATCAGATCGATGCTGCTGCAGAGGGTGAGGCAAAGGGCGACTCATGACGCCCCAAGCCATGAAGGCATTCAGAGGCGGCGACGGAAACGGTCGTCTCTGAAGTTGCCGCCAGATGGGTCATCAATGCGGCTGAGACGCCAGACGTTGCGACTGACCTTTCTGGCCTTGAGACCCCCGCGCTCCACAGTCTCTGCACCAGGTCTCGCCCCTAGAAGCATGCTCACTTCGGCGGTGGTGAGCGGAGCCCCGGTGTCGATCGCCAGAGCTGTGAGTTCAAGGCGCTGACGCAGTTGACGAAGACAATCGTCATGGCTTCGATTGGGGGCCTCTAACCAGGGCAGATCGATCTGCCCATCGTTGGTCAGCCGTTGCATCAGGCCATAACTCACCAGGCCCAGAGCCTGTTCTGCATTGAGCTCGTTGGTGAGATCGCTTGGCTGAACTGGGATTTGCTTGGCGGAAGCCATAGACGTAAAGCTGATGCGTGGACGGTATCGGCTCCATCACACAACGCAAGTTTTGAACTCTCCTTTGTTGATCTCCTTCCGGTAAGATCCGCGCCATGAATCGTTTCGCCGGCTTCGATGCCAGGGAGCGGCGACGTGGCGGAAGCGCTCTCGTCACCGGAACGGAGGTCCATCCCTCTGCCGGCGGAGCTAGCTGTGTGGTCACCACCGACAGCGAATCACCCAGGCTGTCCCGTCAAAACAGCCATGTGCAGTCGATTGAACTGCGCACTTATGTCTTCATCGACTCGCTTCAGCCTCAGTTGGCGGCCTATATGGGCTCCGTAAGCCAAGGCTTTCTGCCCATTCCGGGTGATGCCTGCTTGTGGATGGAGGTCTCTCCCGGCATGGCTGTTCACCGTGTCACCGACATTGCGCTCAAGGCCAGCAATGTCCGTCTCGGTCAAATGGTGGTGGAGAGAGCCTTCGGTTCGATGGCTCTGTATCACCGTGATCAGAGCACGGTTTTGCATTCCGGTGATGTTGTTCTCGAGGCGATCGGTAGCTCTGTCGAACAGCGCAATCCTGTTGATGTGAGCTGGACTGAAGTGATCCGAGCGATCACTCCGGACCATGCGGTGCTGATTAACCGTCAGAACCGCCGCGGCTCGATGATTGAGGCGGGAATGAGCATGTTCATCTTGGAAACGGAGCCAGCGGGTTACGTGCTGATCGCTGCCAATGAAGCCGAAAAGTCCTCGAATATCACCCTGGTCGATGTGAAGGCGGTCGGTGCCTTCGGTCGCCTCACCCTTGCAGGGCGAGAGGGTGACGTTGAAGAGGCTGCTGCTGCTGCAATGCGCGCAATTGAGATGGTCAACCTTCGCTCTTCGCTGCGCTGAAGAGGCGCTTCTGGTTGCTCTGAACCCTTTCGGGGCCTGACTCAGTCCAATCACTTAGTCCAAGCCAAGCCGTCGGCGCAATCTTGGGGCCAGATCCCTAGCGGCTTTGCCTCGGCTGCCCAGACGGGCCAGTTGGACATCATTGAGTTCGCCATAGCTGCAGCGGGCTTCTCGCACCCAGAACAGCGATTCGATCCCGGCATTGGGATAGGCCGGTGTGTTCAGCAGCTCCCCCCAGCAGACCCCTTCTGAGTCTTCGACGCAGGTGCCGTCCGGAGCGCACAGCACCATGGCACTGCGGAAACAGGCTGTGCGGTAGGGGTCGTTGTGCAGGGCTGCAATCAGCTTGTCCAGCTTCTCGGCGTCACTGGACGCAAATCGGGCTGTATAGAGGCCTGGAGCTCCATTAAGGGCGTCCACCTCCAGGCCTGAATCATCGGCAAGAGACCAGGTCCCTGTCCGCAATGCAGCAGCCTCAGCCTTCAGTCGGGCATTCTCTAGATAGCTCTGACCGGTTTCCTCAACGTCCAGATCGGAGGGTTGGCGTTGAACAACAACCTCCAGGGGACCGAGCATCTGCTCAATTTCCCTCACTTTGCAGGGATTGCCACTGGCAATGGTGAGAACGGGAACTCCCAAGCGAGACCGGAATCAGGCATCCATTGTGAGGGTTAGCGGTAGGGGTCGGGTCTGAATTTCGGTCGCGCGGGAGTCAGAAAGGGTTGAACATTCCACCCCTGCATTGGCTGCAGGGCACTGGCTCCAAGTGTGAACTTATGCATGACGGAGACTTTTGCAAGCGAATGTTTGCAGTCGGACACCCAGAGACCAACAGCCCTTTCGAACAGTCAGTGACAGGGGTATTAGTCGCGCTTATGGCGTTCAGCATGGACGGTGATGCCGGAGATGGGGCAAATCCCTTGACGTTTCGCCTCTCGACACAGCAGTCTCAGCGGCGAACATTCCACCCCCTTCCTCGGTAGGCAATGGCTAACGAAACCATGGGCATCGCTCTCGGCATGATCGAGACCCGCGGCCTGGTCCCCGCGATCGAAGCTGCTGACGCCATGACCAAGGCTGCCGAAGTGCGCCTGATTGGTCGTGAATTCGTCGGTGGTGGCTACGTCACCGTTTTGGTGCGTGGCGAAACCGGTGCTGTGAACGCCGCAGTGCGTGCCGGTGCAGATGCTTGCGAGCGTGTCGGCGACGGCCTCGTGGCTGCTCACATCATTGCCCGCCCTCACCGTGAAGTTGAGCCTGCTCTGGGCAACGGCAACTTCCTCGGCCAGAAGGACTGAGATCAGTCGCTGAACCTCTGACGAGGTCGCGCATCTCAACTTCCTTTACCGACTAACGGAGTTATTCCATGAGCAAGAAGTACGACGCTGGGGTTAAGGAGTACAGGGACACTTACTGGACTCCTGATTACGTTCCCCTCGACACCGACCTGCTGGCCTGCTTCAAGTGCACCGGCCAGGAAGGCGTCCCCAAGGAAGAAGTCGCAGCTGCTGTGGCTGCTGAATCTTCCACCGGCACCTGGTCCACCGTGTGGTCCGAGCTCCTTACCGACCTCGACTTCTACAAGGGCCGTTGCTATCGCATCGAGGACGTCCCTGGTGACAAGGAGTCCTTCTACGCCTTCATCGCTTACCCCCTCGATCTGTTCGAAGAGGGTTCCATCACCAACGTTCTGACCTCACTGGTCGGCAACGTGTTCGGATTCAAGGCTCTGCGCCACCTGCGCCTCGAGGACATTCGTTTCCCGATGGCGTTCATCAAGAGCTGCTACGGCCCTCCGAACGGTATCCAGGTCGAGCGTGACCGGATGAACAAGTACGGCCGTCCCCTGCTGGGTTGCACCATCAAGCCGAAGCTCGGCCTGAGCGGTAAGAACTATGGCCGTGTTGTCTATGAGTGCCTCCGCGGCGGTCTGGACTTCACCAAGGACGACGAGAACATCAACTCCCAGCCCTTCCAGCGCTGGCAGAACCGCTTCGAGTTCGTTGCGGAAGCCATCAAGCTGTCCGAGCAGGAGACCGGCGAGCGTAAGGGTCACTACCTCAACGTGACCGCGAACACTCCCGAAGAGATGTATGAGCGCGCTGAGTTCGCAAAGGAACTTGGCATGCCGATCGTCATGCACGACTTCATCACCGGTGGCTTCACGGCCAACACCGGTCTGTCGAAGTGGTGCCGTAAGAACGGCATGTTGCTCCACATCCACCGCGCCATGCACGCGGTGATCGACCGTCACCCCAAGCACGGCATCCACTTCCGTGTTCTGGCTAAGTGTCTGCGTCTCTCCGGTGGTGACCAGCTTCACACCGGTACCGTCGTCGGCAAGCTGGAAGGTGATCGTCAGACCACCCTCGGCTACATCGATCAACTGCGCGAGTCCTTCGTTCCTGAAGATCGCAGCCGCGGCAACTTCTTCGATCAGGACTGGGGTTCCATGCCTGGCGTCTTCGCCGTTGCCTCCGGCGGTATCCACGTGTGGCACATGCCCGCTCTGGTTGCCATCTTCGGTGACGACTCCGTTCTCCAGTTCGGTGGTGGTACCCACGGTCACCCCTGGGGCTCTGCTGCTGGTGCGGCTGCCAACCGAGTCGCCCTCGAAGCCTGCGTCAAGGCACGTAACGCCGGTCGCGAGATCGAGAAGGAAAGCCGCGACATCCTCATGGAAGCCGCGAAGCACAGCCCCGAGCTGGCCATCGCTCTCGAGACCTGGAAGGAGATCAAGTTCGAGTTCGACACTGTCGACAAGCTCGACGTTCAGAACTGATCGTTTCTTCGGCCGGTTGATGTAACCGGCCATCCCTTTTTCTTACACCCAGGATCCCCATGCCTTTCCAGAGCACCGTGGGTGACTACCAAACAGTCGCCACCCTGGAGACCTTCGGCTTTCTTCCGCCGATGACCCAGGACGAGATCTACGACCAGATCGCTTACATCATTGCCCAGGGTTGGAGCCCGCTCGTCGAGCACGTCCATCCCAGCAATTCCATGGCCATCTATTGGTCCTATTGGAAACTGCCCTTCTTCGGTGAGAAGGACCTCAACGTTGTGGTCAGTGAGCTCGAGGCTTGCCATCGCGCTTACCCCGACCATCACGTACGCATCGTCGGTTACGACGCATACACCCAAAGCCAGGGTTCTTGCTTCGTGGTCTTCGAGGGTCGCTGATCCCTCGACCAATGGTTCCGAGCCCTGACCTTCATCAGGGCTCAACTTTTTTCGAAGGGAATTCATCCCTTCACTTCACGACGACACCCTCTGGCGGACATGGCAAGACTTTCTAGTCGCGAACTCGCACTTGAGCGCCGTAAAGCGCTGACCACCGCCGGTAAAAAGGCGTCGGTTGCAGCAACAGGCAGCGCCAATCGTGTGCGTAACGCCTCAGATGCGCGTCAGACCCGCACCAATGCCAATGCTTCCGAAGCACCGGCCCCCGTCAGCAGTCCTGAACCCGTTGCAGTTGCTCCGCGCCGTCCTCAGGGCCTGACAAGTGCCGCTTCCGCTTCCTCTTCTTCTCGTTCGACGGTGAAGGTCAAGCGCGACCCCAGCCGTGATCTTGTGCTGGCTCGTCGTGAAGCCCTCTCCCGTAGAGGCAAGACAGCCGACAAGAGCAGTGACCGCAATCGCGCCGATGTTGCTCGTCAGACCAAGGCTGCTCCAGTGGCGGTTGATGCGTCGAAGAAAGACTGTGGCTGTGGCGGTAGTCGTTCTGCAGCAAAAGGCTCCCCAGCCCGTCCAGCAGTCACTGTTGAGCTGAGTAATCGCTCCGGTGATCGCCGCGCTTCAGCCGAGCGTCGAACCGCTAGTCCCAAGCGGCGTGCAATTGAAAATCCCAGTCGAGCCCTTGTTTTGGCACGGCGTGAAGCTATGGCCAAGCACGGCAAGACCGCCGGCAAGCAGCCCACCAGTGCTGCTGCGGTGGCCCGTCAGGCCAATCCCGACCTGACCAGCCGTGAACTGGCCCAGCAGGTGCGTGAATTGCGCACCAAAGCAGGAGCACGTAACAAGCAAAGTGCTGGCGTGACCCGCCCCACAGGCCCCAATCGCCATGGCGCCAAGCAGGCAGCCTCGGCGGATGCCCATTGGAAGGTGGGCGAAAGCACCACAACCTCCGGTCAGACGGTCACCGGCACCCAGGCCAACCGTTCGGTGAAGACCACCGGAAACGAAGCCAGCACCTGTCGCTCGATCACAGGAACGGAGTATCTAGGAGCCGAGGTTTTCCAGACCTTCTGCCAATCCGCCCCCGAGCCCACCACCCCCGCCAAGGTGCGCGTCACTGCCACCAGCCACGGCAATCGGGTCACCGGTAATGAGGTGGGTCGTTCTGAGAAGGTCACCGGTGATGAGCCCGGCACCTGTAAGAGCGTGACCGGCACTGAATACATCTCTGCCAACCAGTCTGCTTCCTACTGCGGCGGTGGCAGCACGTCCCCCCGCAAGGTGGGCCACAGCCTCACCGAGCAGGGTCGTCCTGTTAGCGGTGTGATGGTTGGGCGTTCCGCCAGTGTCACCGGCGATGAAGCCGGTGCCAACCGCAATCTCACAGGCGATCAGTATCTCGGCTCCGATCCCCTGCCCGAAGGTCGCCCCGCCGCCAAGGTGGGCCTGTCCGACACCCTCTCCGGCACCGGCGTCACAGGCACCATGGTCGGTCGTTCCTCCCAAGTGACCGGTGATGAATTCGGTTCCTGCCATCGCGTCACCGGTGATCAGTACATCAGTGCTGAACAGGTGAATGCTTTCTGTGGTGCAAAGGCTGAACCTGAGGCCGCCAAGGTTGGTTTCAGCATCACCAATCGCAATCAGGTTGTGAGTGGCACTCGTACCGGCCGATCCGAGAAGGTCACCGGTGATGAGCCCGGCAGCTGCAAAGCCGTCACGGGTACTCCTTATGCAGGTCTCGAACAAGCCGGTCAGTATTGCGGCACTCCAGCCGTCCAGGCCATTCGTGAACGGACGCCTGTGCGTCTTGGCACCCCTGCCGCTGCGATGACAGGTCTCCAGCCGGGCATCGGCGGAGTAATGACTGGTGATGAACGTGGCGCCTGTGAGGCCGTCACCGGCACGCCATATATCGGAGCCGACCAACTGGCATCAGCCTGTGGTGCCGATGCTCCCGCAGGCACTGACAGCCACGGACAGACCGTGGATGGTGCGGCTTGGACACGCTTCAGTGTGACCTCTCCCGCCCGTGCTGCTCAGCAGGGCCGTGAAGCTCAATCGGGAGTGACCGGTACCAGCTACGAGCAGGGGAATCGGATTACTGGCCCTTTTGATATGGCTGGCGGCAAGGTGACGGGAACGGAGCAGTTTCGCTTCGATAACCGCGAATTTCAGGACCGTCAGCAGCGTCAGTTTCAGCCCACCGTCGCTGTGGTGAGTGAGCCTGCAGCCAAGCCGACCTCCAGGGTGACTGGTGAGGGATCCTCCACCAAGGTCACAGGAGATGACTGGGATCGTGGTGAGCACGTCACGGGCACTGAAGGCGCTTCTGCCCGCCGTCGCAACCCCAGCCGTCCAGGCCCCATGAGTGCCATGTCCTCTTTTGAGCGCAAGCGCAATGAAGAGACTGAATGGCCTGTGAGTCGCGTCACTGGTTCCAGCGGTAACACCGAAAAAGGATCCCTGATCACCGTCTCCGGCGGCGCACGGGGCTGATCGACGCATGGTGCGCTCCAAATCAAAGCGGAGCGGGCGTCTGCAGGCCCCCACGGCTCCTACCCGTCTGCAGATGCAGCACGGCCACTCCCCGTCCACGGTGACTGGATCCGATCAATCCCTTGAACCCTCAGGGAGTGAATCGGTTCAGTCCTCTACTCGGAGTGCGGCTCTTGAGCGACGTAAGGCGCTCACCACTTCAGGGAAAGCGGCATTGCTCACCAGCAGTTCCGTCAGTGGCGGCCGCATTCGCTCCGGTCAGGAGAGGCGACGTTCGAACGCTCAGCAGCCTGTTTGGGTGCGTCGCAAGGACCGTTCCGTCACGTCAGTCACCTCCTGTTCTCCAGAGACGGGGTTCTCTACAACCCTGGTGAGCCGTCGAGCTCCCGGTGCACTCCACCCCCTCACCGACCGAGTCGAAAACGAACGGCTCCAGGCCTATGAGCTCGAGGTCAAGGGCAGGTTCGAGCGCATTGTGCCTCTACTCCAGCAAGTGTCGGCGCTTCAGCATCAGCCCGATTTCCTGCCCCAGGCTCAGCGTCTAACCCGTGCCGAGCTCGGCTTCGATCTTCCCGACCACATTCTTGAAAAGTCCTGGGTCTGCCCCTTGGACATGCGTGCTCTGTTCGCTTGGTGTGTCTTCCAGTCTCATCAAGCTTTCAGCGAGCGATTTTTCCTTGATGATCCGCTGCAAGGAGCTTCAGGCAGCTCGCGTTCCGATGCGTTTAATACCTTTCTGCTCGACTGTGGCTTTCATCTTCTTGATGTAACCCCCTGCGCGGATGGGCGTCTCGCCCACTCAATCGCCTATGCCCTGCGCATTCCCTTCAGTGCGGTACGTCGCAGATCGCATGCTGGAGCGATGTTCGATGTGGAGAACACGGTCAATCGTTGGGTGAAGACAGAGCATCGTCGTTATCGCGAAAGCATTCCTAACGAGGCCCATGCTCCGACCCGTTATCTGAAGACGGTCACCTACCACTTCAGTTCACTCGATCCCACCCATCAGGGATGTGCAGCCCACGGCAGCAATGATTCGCTGGCAGCCAGTGCTGGCCTGCAGCGACTCCACGATTTCAGGGAAGCTGTTGAAAACACCTTCTGCTGTGGAGCCTCCGTTGATCTGTTGCTGATTGGCCTCGATACCGACACAGATGCGATTCGCGTCCATGTGCCCGATCGTGATGGCGGGATCCAGCTCGACCGCTGGCTTTGTGCACAGGCTCTTTACGAAAGCACCGCGTCCCTCACCGCCGCCCAGGCCTCAGAAGCTGTGACCGCGTCTGTTCAGACCCATTGCCCTCAGGCACCCGATCCCGGCATGGTGCGTTTCATCAGTCAGCTGCTGATCAACAACTTCTCCCAGCAGGATTACGTCAGAAGCTTGCACAATGGTCCGTATCCAGATGCTGGTCACTCTGAGCGTTTTATTGGCGTCGGTATTGGCTTTAAGGAAGTGCATCTGCGCAACCTCACCTATTTCGCTCACCTCGACACCGTTGAGGAAGGAGCTCCTGACTTGGATGTGGGAGTGAAGATCTTTAAAGGGCTGAATGTCACTCGCGATCTCCCTATCCCGGTGGTGATTCGTTTCGACTATTCCGGAAAGGTGCCGGGTGCCAGGCAGCGTGCCATCGCTGATTGTCATCGTGTTCAGGATGCGATCACCACGCGTTATTCCGATCTCGTGCGTGATGGTTTGCTTCATACCCTGCTCACGGTTCGAGACCGTGATCAATCCACACCTGCCGAAGCGGTAGGTTCCACCCTCGATCCTGTTCAACAGGAGGCGCACTGATCATGCTTATCGTCAAGGTCATCAAGCCGCTCGTTTCCACTAATCGGATTCCTGATTTCGAGCACAAGCACCTTCAAGTTGTTCTTGATGGAAGTACCAAGAAAGTGGCAGTCGATGCCGTTGGAGCCAAGCCTGGTGACTGGGTGATTTGTGTGAGTAGTTCTGCGGCCCGTGAAGCCGCCGGCAGCAAGTCTTATCCCAGCGATCTGACAATCGTGGGCATCATTGATCACTGGGATCCTGATCCGCCGAAGCCCACCACACCCCCGGCTGCATCGACTCCTTCCACTCCCAAAGGAGCGGCTGGTTGATGGAGATCATGCAGGTAATGGGAACCATGGTCTGCTCCTACCGCGTGGCGGGTTTGGATCACATGCACCTGCGCATTCTCAAGAACAACAAAGGCAAGAAGATGGTGGCAGTGGATCCCGTCGGTGCCCGTGAAGGCAACTGGGTTTTCACGGCCAGCGGATCGGCGGCCAGGCACGCCTGTCCCGATAACACGGTCCTCACCGATCTCACAATCGGCGGAATCATTGATCACTGGAGTCCGGATGGATAGCTGAAGTCCTTTCCCTCTTTCATCCCATTCCCCTCTTCTTGTCATGGCCACCCCCACCCCTCGTCGTCGCTCTAGTGCTGCGGCATCCGCATCCACTAGCAAGACAACGCCGACCTCAGCAGCAGCGTCTGCTCGCGCTGCCACTTCGGCTTCCAGTTCTGCCGCCAAGACAACTGTTGATGTGACCCCCGTGCCCGCTTCCCCCACCAGCTCCAGCAGCAGTGCCACGACGACCCGTCGTGCCAGTAGTGCTGCAACCACTCGCCGCAGCGCCAGCCGCTCCACGCCTGCTCGTGGTTCCTCAAGTCCTAGCCGCAGTTCTGGTGGCTCGAATAAAGGTGGCGGCACCCCTGCGCTTCGCCCATCCAGCTCCACACCGAGCCCTTCGGTCCAGGGCATTGCACTGGGCATGATCGAAACCCGTGGTGTGGTGCCTGCGATCGAGGCCGCCGATGCCATGACGAAGGCGGCGGAAGTGCAATTGATCTGCCGCGAATTTGTCGGCGGTGGTTATGTCACCGTGATGGTGCGTGGCGAAACCGGCGCCGTGAACGCCGCTGTCCGTGCTGGTGCAGATGCCTGTGAGCGGGTTGGAGATGGTCTTGTGGCCGCGCATATCATTGCCCGTCCCCATGAGGAAGTTGAGCCTGCCTTGATCGCCTCCGGAGCCCGTCGTCGTCTCTGACTCCGTTAGCTCCCTTTGGGGTGACGTGGATTCATCCGCGTCATTTCTCACCTTTGCAGTTTAGATTCCCCTGCCAATTCGGCTCACCGCTGCAATTGCAGTTTTCACTCCCTTGACTCCGGATCCGACCCTGCCAATTCAGACGTCCTGGCTGATCCCGCTCTATGGGTTCACAGGAATGCTGCTTGCTCTGCCATGGGCTGCCGGCTGGTTTCGCCGCGATGCCCATCGCCCCGCGGCCTATCTGAACCTGGTGCTGACGCTGCTCGCGTTCGTGCATGGCAGCCTTGTGCTTAGGGACGTGATGGCCTTTGGGCCTGCAACCCTTCACTTCCCATGGCTGACTGTTGCCGATCTGCAGCTTGATCTCAGTTTCAGCCTCTCGCTGACAAACGTTGTTGCTCTGGAGCTGATCACGGGGCTCAGCCTTGTCTCTCAGTTCTATTCCCTCGGCTATCTCGACAAAGAATGGGCTTTGGCCCGATTCTTCGCCTTGCTCGGGTTCTTTGAAGGGGCCATGTCCGGTGTTGTGCTGAGCGACACGCTTTTCCAGAGCTATTTCCTGTTGGAGATGCTCACCCTCTCTACCTATTTGCTGGTGGGCTTCTGGTATGCCCAGCCGTTGGTCATCACGGCCGCGCGTGATGCCTTCCTCACCAAGCGCGTTGGTGACGTGTTGCTGTTGATGGGAGTTGTTGCCCTCGCAGCTTTCGCTGGCGTTATGGGCTTCGACGATCTTTATGCCTGGGCAGCGACCGACAGCCTTTCCCCTTTGGCCACCACCCTGATCGGCCTTGGACTGATTGCCGGACCGATGGGCAAGTGTGCTCAGTTCCCCATGCACCTCTGGTTAGATGAGGCGATGGAGGGGCCCAATCCAGCCTCGATTCTGCGTAACTCAGTGGTCGTGACCTGCGGCGCGATTGTGCTTCTCAAGGTGATGCCTCTGCTTCAGCATGCTCCGGTCACCCTTGTCGTCCTTCAGGTTGTCGGTGCAATCAGTGCCATCGGCGGCTCACTGGTGTCGATCGCCCAGGTGGATATCAAGCGGACACTCTCGTATTCCACCACCGCCTATTTGGGCCTGGTGTTCATTGCGATTGCCCTGCAGGTGCCTGTGCTTGCCCTGCTCTTGCTGTTCTCCCATGCCGTCTCCAAGGCGTTGTTGTCGATGAGTGTGGGCGGTGTGATCGCCGCCACCAATTGCCAGGACATCACTGAATTGGGTGGGCTTGGAGGACGCATGCCCGCGACAACGAGTGCTTTCCTTGTCGGTTCTGCCGGCCTTGTCGGACTGCTCCCGCTTGGAGGCTTCCTCTGCTTGGCTCAGTCCGTAGAGCTCATCGGTGGCCGTTCGGCCGGTTTGGTGGTTGTTTTTCTGCTCACCAATGCACTCACCGCCCTTAATCTCACCCGGGTGTTTCGCCATCTCTTCCTCGGTCAACCGCTGTTGAAGACGCGAAGGGCAGTGGAGGTCAATTGGCAGATGGCCTTCCCGATGGTTGCCCTCTCGGTCATCGTGATCCTCACCCCTGTCCTTCTGATTCGCCTGGAATCGTTGGACGGCTTACTCGCTTTCCCGCTTTGGGCAGCAGCTCTTGTGGTGGGAAGCGGCGTGGTTGGGCTGGTCGCAGGCACGCTTGTGCCTCTCAGCAAAGCGTGGTCACGCTCGATCAATCCTTGGTTGCGCTGGTTCCAGGATTTGCTCGCCTACGACTTTTATACAGAGCGCTTCTATCGGATCACCATTGTCAATGTGGTGGCCGGCTTCTCACAGCTAGCTTCCGCATTTGATCGGGTCGTGGTGGATGGTCTTCTCCATGGCATGGCCCGTTTCTCCTTGCAGAGTGCTGAGGGCCTCAAGTTGAGCATCAGCGGCCGCAGCCAAACCTATGTACTAACGGTTGTCGCCGCGATTCTTCTCTTCCTCACTTCGTTGAGCTGGCTCTTGCGCTGATCGGCTGATGATGTTGTTAACCCTCCTCCTTCTGATTCCCTTTCTTGGGGCCCTGCTCATCACCCTTTTGCCGGGTGATCGAAGCTCTGATTTCTACCGTCGCGTCTGCGTCGTTGTTCTGTCTGTTCAGTGCCTCGCCAGTGTTGGTCTCTTGGTGCCCTTTGACGCTTCCGAGGCTGGTCTGCAGCTCGTAGAAACCTTTGCCTGGCTCCCCAGCATCGGGCTGGATTACGCCCTTGCGGTCGATGGCCTTTCCATGCCGTTGGTGCTGATGAATGGCGTGCTCTGCCTGGTGTCGGCCCTTGCCTCTCGTCAGGTTGAGAATCGACCCCGTATTTACTTTGCTTTGCTGCTGGTGATCAGCGGTGCTGTGAATGGCGCTTTCCTAGCCCAGAACCTGCTGCTGTTTTTCATCTTCTATGAACTGGAATTGATCCCTCTCTGGATGCTGATCGCGGTCTGGGGGGGTGCCAACCGTGCCTATGCATCTACAAAGTTTCTCATTGTCACTGCTGTCTCAGGGATGCTCATCCTTGGAGCATTCCTGGGAATGGCTCTGCTCACCGGCAGTGTTGATTTCGGTCTGAATCCGATCGTTCCTGGTGCCCTGCCGATGGTCACTCAGTTGGTGCTGATGGGAGCCCTTCTGATCGGATTCGGCATCAAGATTCCGCTCTTCCCATTTCACACATGGCTTCCGGATGCCCACACCGAAGCGTCCACGCCTGTGTCTGTGCTCCTGGCAGGTGTGCTCCTCAAACTCGGAACCTATGGGTTGTTGCGCTTTTGCCTCGGTCTGTTCCCTGAGGCCTGGCATCTTGCGGCTCCCTGGCTTGCTGGCTGGGCGGCGGTTTCAGTGCTGTATGGATCCCTTGCCGCGATTGCCCAGACCGACATGAAGCGCATGGTGGCCTACAGCTCGGTTGGCCACATGGGCTATGTGCTGCTTGCAGCAGCAGCGGCGACGCCTCTGGGCCTGATTGGAGCCCTGTTTCAGATGGTCAGCCATGGGCTGATCTCGGCCATCCTTTTCCTTGTGGTTGGTGTGGTTTACGAACGCACTGGCACGCGCGATCTAACGGTGCTTCGCGGCTTGCTGAATCCGCAGAGAGGCCTGCCCTTGAGCGGCACCCTGATGATCATTGGGGTGATGGCCAGTGCCGGTATCCCCGGCATGGCGGGTTTCATCTCCGAATTTTTGATCTTCCGAGGCAGCCTTCAGCCGTTTCCCCTGGCCACCCTGCTGAGCATGGTGGGGTCAGGCCTCACAGCGGTGTATTTCCTGTTGCTGGTCAACCGTGCATTCTTTGGCCGGCTGGCGATCGCTTCAGGCGGCGATCCCAATCCGAAGGTGCTGCTTCCTGTCCCTCTGGGACAGCAAATGCCAGCCATTCTCTTGTCCTTGTCCGTGCTGGTGCTTGGTCTTGCTCCCCATTTGTTAGTCGGGTTGAGTGAAGCTGCCACGACAGGCCTGAGCCAGATCGCCGTTACTCAGTTTTCCGGAGGATTGTCCTGATGACTGCCACCCAGACACAGACAGCCTTGATCCCTGATCTCGATGTGCTGATCTCCCGTTTGTTGGCGGATCAGCCTCTACTGGCGGATACGCCAGACCACCTACTTCAGGTGGTGAATGTGCTTGAGAGTTACGGCATCGTGCTTGATGCTTACAGCAAGAACCTTGTGTATCAGGGGGAAACACAGTTGCTGAATCCTTTCCCCGTTATGCGCTTCTTCCATGAGGGTTTTTCTCTGGAACGCTTGTGGAAGCATTTGGTCGGTGATCGCATCAATTTTGAATATGCTGAGTACTGCCAAAAGGCGATGTTTTGGCATGCCACCGGTGGTATGGATGCCTACTTCGATAGCGCCCCATTTCTTGAGGCCTGTGATCGCATCATTCGATTGCGCTGCCGTCGTGATCCATTGATGGCTGTCGTCAACAGGTTGTTTCCTGCTTTCGCGCCCGAGTCGATCCGATCGCTCACCACGATTTACGCCCTTGGATTGTTTTGGCGTGTGATGAGTGATCTGTTCATTGATTTGGCCCATCGCTACCGCATTGGTGACGTGGCCTGTGTCAATGACGTGGTGCATCACATCCGCGATGGTTTGGTGGCAGCTGCGGCCAATCCGATCACCTATCAGGTCAGCGAGGGAGGAGAACAAATCTGGCTGCTTCCGCCGGAGGCCGGTCTGACCTTCCTCGGTGATGTTGCTGTTCCTTATGTGGAAGCGGTGTTCTTTCGGGGGATGCCGTTCCTAGGCACCGTGTCTTACAACGCTCAGGCTCAGCAGATTTCTCCTGATCTGGGCAGTTTCCGCTATGGAGCGCTTTACGCCGATCCGATTCCCAGCATGGGTGCAGGGATCCCACCAAGCCTCTGCATGCAGGATATGTTCCGCAATCTGCCCGAGGAACTGGATCATTGGTACGACAGCCATGGCCGTGGCCAGGTTGATGCCCATGTTCAGATCTGCGTGAGCTTTCAGAAGTCGATGTTCTGTGTCACCAACGGTGCTATCGCGGGAACCATGCCCCATCCGCTCGATAGCCATGATCAGGAGGCCCAACAGGCCAATCGTGATCACGCCAGAGCTTGGGCGGAGCGACTGATGGGCTGCCGTCGTGAAGCGTTGATCTAGGTTCACCACAGTTCGCGTTGGGGTCTCGGTGAAGCACGCATGGGAGGAACGCAATCGTCCAATTCGGCTTGAGCGTCGGCTCGAGTTCGAGACCTATAGCGCCACTCGCGATTTCCTTGACCGGTTGGGCAGCCTCAGTGAAGACAAACAGCGCTTCCCTGATATCAGCTTTGGTAGGACTTACGTGAATATCACCCTGCGTCCCCTCGATGAGAGTGAAGGCGCTTGCCTTCAGGCTGACGACCACGCCTTCGCGGCGGGTGTGGATGAACTCCTCGATTGATCTGGCCGCTCGCTACGCCGAGTCGGGCGTGGCTGAAGTGCTTGAGCAGCTTGATCAGGATTTGGTGGGTCTGCTTCCAGTCAAAACTCGGATTCGTGAGATCGCGGCATTGCTTCTGGTGGAACAAGCGCGTCAGGCTCTGGATCTGCCTTGTGGTGCGCCGGGATTGCACATGTCGTTCACAGGTAGGCCTGGAACTGGGAAGACCACTGTTGCGGTCAGAATTTCTCAGATCCTCCATCGTCTCGGTTACCTACGCAAAGGCCATGTAGTGACGGTGACTCGTGATGATCTGGTTGGGCAATATGTGGGGCATACTGCGCCTAAAACCCGGGAAATGATCAAGCGTGCACAAGGTGGTGTGCTGTTCATTGATGAGGCTTACTACCTGTATAAGTCAGGAAACGAAAGGGATTATGGCGCGGAGGCGATTGAAATTCTTCTCCAGGATATGGAACGTCAGAGGAGTGATTTTGTGGTCATCTTTGCGGGCTATAAGGATGAGATGGATGCTTTCTATCAGTCCAATCCTGGCCTAAAGTCTCGCGTTGCTCATCATGTGGACTTCCCTGATTACAGTGATCAAGAGCTGATGGAGATTGCTCAGATGTTGTTAGAGAAGCAGGCTTATCGTTTTGACTCTCAGGCAAAAGTGGTTTTTGCTGACTACATTTTTAGGCGACGTCAGTTGCCATTTTTTGCCAATGCTCGTTCTATTCGTAATGCGATTGATCGCATGCGCCTTCGTCAGGCCAATCGCTTGTTCTCACGGATGGGTGAATGCCTCAGCCGCGATGATCTGATCACAATCACGGCAGCTGACATCCTCAGCAGTCGTGTGTTTCAAGGTGAAGTGGAGGGGCAAGACCCGGCTCGCCCTCTCACCCCACTGCCATGAGGGATCAATCCTTTGGCGATTCAAGGTCGCGACGGATTAGGGCCAGGAGATACGAGGGGGCTTTGTAGCGACCGGGCAAGCAGCGGTTGAGGGTTTCCAGGTGACCCCAGCAGACCGTTTTCTTGATGTCTTCGATGCTTCGCCCCTCTTTCAGCAGGCGTCTGAGGGCCTTGCAGTAGAGGGGATATCCCGCTTCGAGTTCACCAATGGTGAGTTTGGCCTGGGCCATGGAGTCTCGCAGCGCATTACTCAACCTATGCAATCGCTGGTCGACCCCGATGTTTTTCTGGGTTTAGCCCAGATAAGCGACACAGTCGATTTCCACTTTCGCCCCCTTGGGAAGGGCCGCAACCTGCACGCAGGCTCGCGCTGGACTCACGCCCGTGCCAAACACCTCGGCATAGAGAGCATTGACGCGTTGGAAATCGTTCAGATCGGCCAAGAACACCGTGGTGCGGACGACCCGTGAGGCATCGGTCCCAGCTGCTTCGAGAACGGCGGTGAGATTTTTGAGCACCTGGCGTGTCTCAGCCTCCACATCGCCATCACCCACCATGGAGCCGTTGGCGGGATCGAGGGGGATCTGACCCGAGCAGTACAGCCAGTCGCCCGCCTTCACGGCTTGGTTGTAGGGGCCGACGGGGGCGGGAGCTGCAGCGGTGGTGATCGCCTGAGTCGGGGAGGGCGACATGGTTGGGACGCACAATGGGGATTGCATCATCGCCCTCGGTGTTCATGCTGGGGGCCCATTCGCTTTGACGGTGTCCAGAGACAGTTCGAAGGGAGGACGTTCCCTGGTGGAGCCCAAGGCTGAGGCCGCACCGGTGGAGGTGCGAGGGCTTTGGCATCGCTATCGATCTGCCCATAACGACTGGACGCTGCAGGGTATCGATCTGGAACTGGAGCCTGGTGAGCTCGTGGGATTGCTGGGACCTTCCGGTTGCGGCAAAACCACCTTGCTGCGGCTGATTGCCGGTTTTGAGGTGCCCTCGCTTGGAGAGGTGCGCATGCATGGCCAGCCCGTGGCTACGGCTCAGCGCTGGATTCCGCCGGAGCGTCGTGGTGTGGGAATGGTGTTTCAGGATTACGCCCTCTTCCCCCACCTCACTGCCTGGGACAACACCTGCTTTGGGCTGCGGCGCGGACAGGACACCAGCCGCGCGGCCTGGTTGCTTGAGTTGCTGGGCTTAGAGCGGCTCACCCGTCGCTACCCCCATGAACTTTCGGGTGGTCAACGCCAGCGACTGGCTCTGGCCAGGGCTCTGGCCCCAGCCCCCGCGGTGGTGTTGTTGGATGAACCTTTCTCCAACCTCGATGTGGAGGTTCGGCTCCGTTTGCGCAGCGAATTGCCTGCTGTCCTCAGTCGCTGTGGCACCTCTGGAGTGCTGGTCACCCATGATCCCGGCGAAGCCCTAGCGATCTGTGATCGGGTGGCCGTGATGCAGGACGGGATCCTGCATCAATGCGCGACGCCGCGCACCCTGGTGGAATCGCCAGCCTCTTCCTTTGTGGGTCGCTTCGTCCTCCAGGGAAATCTTCTCCCTGTGGAGCGGCAGGCCTCAGGCCGCTGGCACTGTCTGCTGGGACCGTTGCAGGCTGTTCAGTCCGGGGCGCCTGAGCAGGTTCGCTGCGCAGAGCCTGACTCGACATTGGAGGGGCATTCGACGGGACCTGGACGTGAAGATCCTGTGTTGCTAGTTGATCCAGCCGCGATTGATCTCCGCCTCGATCCAGATGGTGATGCCTGCGTGATGGGTCGGGAGTTCCTCGGCCGGGAATGGCTGTATCGCGTTGAAGCCGGCGGTCAGCAGCTCAGGCTCCTGCTTCCTCTTCAGCATGACTATCGCCGAGGCACACGCTGCCGACTTTCGCTGCGGCCGGATGAAACCGTTCTGCTTTATCCCGAGCGAACAGCTCTGGTGGGAGCCCCTTAACCGCGCCAGTGATCCTTGTGGCTGCGCAGCGTTGCGAGTTCGTCGGGGTCTGACGCCTGCAGAAACAGATTGGTGTCCCACTCGATCGCCAGGGTGCTCGGCAAGCTGCTATCGCCTCGGCGGCGCAAGGTCTGAACCTGTTCCAGGCGGGATCGGATTCGCAAATCTTGCGGACGTTGCTGCGCTGCCCAGCGCAGATTCGCCTCGGTGTATTCATGGGCGCAATGCACGCTTGTGGTGTCAGCCAGGAGACCGAGCCGTTGCAGAGCCTGGTGCATGTCTCTGGCGCTTCCTTCAAACAACCGTCCGCAGCCTGCGCTGAACAACGTGTCGCCACAGAACAGGGCCGGATCATCTCCCGGCTTCCCGCCCGCTGGTAGCAGAAAGGCGATGTGCGCACAGGTGTGCGCCGGCACGTCGATGACCTCAATCTGCTGATTCAGCAGGCTGAGCCGGTCCCCACCCTGCACAGAGATTGTTTGGAAAGGAATTCTTTCCCGGTCCGCGGCTGAAGCGATGACCTCGGCGTCCGGCCAGTGCCTGAGCAGTTGTGGTGTGCCCCCAATGTGATCAGCGTGGTGGTGGGTTTGTAACACCGCAGCCAGCTGCAGTCCACGGGCTTCAATCCAGCTGATGACAGGCTCTGCTACGGCAGGATCCACCACGACGGCGCACTGGCCCCACACCCAAATCCAGATGATGTTGTCGTTAAGAACCGGCAGTTGATGAATGCCGTCATTCAACGGAATCGGGTTGGTAGGCACCGTTGAGGAAGGGGGCATCGTTAAAGTCCAAGTCGACGCATCAGTCCATGATCACCGTCGCTCTGGCCAAGGGGGCGCTCTTGAAGGAATCGGTGGCGAGGTTCTCTGCAGCCGGCCTCGACTTCTCAGCCGTACTGGACCCCGACAACCGTCAGCTGATGGTTCCTTCCCAATGCGGGCGAGCCAGGGCCTTGCTCGTCCGCAACGGCGACGTTCCTGTCTACGTGGCTTATGGACAGGCCCAGCTGGGAGTGGTCGGCTACGACGTGTTGCGCGAGCACCAGATGCCTGTTGCTCAATTGGTGGACCTCAATTTCGGCGGCTGTCGCATGGCCGTAGCTGTCAAGGAGAGCAGTGGTTACGAGCGCGCTGCTGATCTCCCTCCCCATTGCCGGGTGGCCAGCAAATTCACCCGCTGTGCCCGTGCTTATTTCGACGCTCTGGAGCTCCCAGTTGAGCTTGTCCATCTCACAGGCTCAGTCGAGCTGGGGCCGATCACCGGGATCGCTGAGGCGATTGTTGACCTCGTGGCTACTGGGCGAACACTCAAAGACAACGGCTTGGTTGCGATCGAAGACCTGTTTCAAACCACGGCCCGATTGGTGGGCCACCCCCTTTCGCTGCGGCTGGATCGGGGTGAGCTTCGGGAGATTATCGATGCGATGCGGGATGCCACCCCGACTCCGGTTGTGACGGCTTAATGGCAGGTTCTGACCTGCAACGGGTTTTGCGGCTGGGGCGCTATCTCGGTCGAGACCGCCGTCGCCTCACCCTCACTCTGGTGTTGTTGATCCCGGTGGCCCTTGCTGGGGCGATCCAGCCCTTGCTGGTGGGGCAGGCGATTGCTGTGCTGCGCCGCTTCGGAGGGGATACGAAGGAATCAGTTCTGCCTTTGCTTCAGGGGCTCGATACCCCTGTGGCCGTCAGGCTGATCGTGGTGGTTTTGCTGTGTTCGGTGTTGCTGCGTCTGGCCCTTCAAGGGCTGCAGACCTTCAATATCCAAGCTGTGGGACAACGGCTGACGGCCCGGATCCGTCAAGACCTGTTTGCCCATGCCATGAACCTGTCGGTTCGCTTCCACGACCGCATGCCCGTGGGCAAGCTCCTGACGCGTCTCACCAGTGATGTGGATGCCCTCGCCGAAGTGTTTGGCAGTGGTGCTGTCGGCGTGCTCGGTGACCTGGTCACTCTGGTGGTGATTGCCGCAACCATGTTGCTCGTGGAATGGCGGCTGGGACTGCTGCTGCTCGCAGCTCAGATTCCGGTCACGCTGGTGATTCTCTGGCTGCAGCGTCGCTACCGAAAAGCCAATTACCGCGTCAGGGAGGAGCTTTCCCAGCTGAATGCAGATTTCCAGGAGAACCTCCAAGGGCTGGAGGTGGTGCAGATGTTCCGGAGGGAGTCCGTGAACGGCAAGCGCTTTCACGCCACCGGTCAGGCCTACCGACAGGCGGTGAACGGCACCATCTTTTTCGACAGCAGCATCTCCGCTTTCATCGAATGGGTGGCCCTCGGTGCCGTGGCCATCGTGTTGGCTCTCGGTGGATGGATGGTCACTGCCGGCGCCATGGGTTTGGGCACGCTCACGACATTCATCCTCTATTCCCAGCGGCTGTTTGATCCCCTGCGCCAGTTGGCTGAGCGCTTCACCCAGATTCAGGGGGGTCTCACGGCCGTCGAGCGGATCGGCGAGCTGCTGGAGGAACCTTTGGAGATTGTCGATCGCGGCGCTGAGGTTTCCGCTCCTGCCCCCGTAAGCCAGCTTGGCTCCCCTCGTGGTCTGGGCGGAGAGGTGGTGTTCGACAACGTCAGCTTTGCCTATCGACCTGACGAGCCGATTCTTCGCAACCTCAGCTTCCGTATCGCTGCCGGTGAGCACGTGGCCCTTGTGGGGCCAACCGGATCGGGAAAAAGCACAGTGATCCGTTTGCTGTGCCGCCTTTATGAACCACAGCAAGGGCGGATCTTGCTTGACGGCCAAGACATTCGCAATTTGCCCATGCAGGAGTTGCGCCAACAACTTGGCGTGGTGCTGCAAGACACGTTCTTGTTCAGTGGCACGGTGGGAGAGAACCTTCGTCTCGATGTCCCGATCGATGACGCCCGCCTGGGCGACATCTGCCGGGACCTGGGTCTTGAACCCCTCTTGGACCGTCTGCCCGAAGGTCTCGATACCACCTTGCGGGAGCGTGGTGGCAACCTCTCATCCGGAGAGCGGCAGCTGTTAGCAGTCGTCCGTGTGGCGATTCGCAATCCCACGGTGTTGGTGATGGATGAAGCCACTGCTTTCATGGATCCTTCCACTGAGGCAACCCTGCAAAGGGATCTCGATCGTTTGCTGGAGAAACGCACCGCCGTGGTCATTGCCCATCGTCTGGCCACGGTGGAGGCAGCCGATCGCATTTTCGTGTTGCGCCGCGGACAGGTGATCGAGCAAGGCACCCATCTGGAGCTTCGGGCACTGGGAGGGCTCTATGCCGAACTGGCGGAGTTACAAGAGCGAGGCTTGGCGACGCTGTGATGGCTGTGTTCAAGACTCCTGATCTCAGAGTCGTTCGTTCAGCCAGGGCTCTAGGGCTTGCTTGAGAGCTGATGCGTGCGTCTGCATCGGCAGGTGACCGCAGTTTTCAAGCATCACCAGGCTGGGTTGTCGGCTGTAACCGGCGAGGTGTCGGACGTAGCCTGGTTCCATCACTTGATCCCGGCTGCCGCTGATCCAGAGGCTGGCCACGGTGAGGTCGGCCACAAGACCTGGAATCTGACGGATTGCCCCACGGCAAGTGCTATTGATCAGGAGGCCTAGGGCCGCGCGCTGCTCTGCCTGGAAGGGTCCAAGCTCAAGCGGCAGTGGTGGTCTTAAGCGGACGACCCATCGTCCTCCCTGGCGCAGCTTCTGAAAGGGGCGCGGCTGATAAATGCCCCCACCGGCCGCAATGCAGATCACTCCTTTGCATTGCTCTGGGGCGCGTTCGCGCAGATATCGGGCTGCATGCAGTGCAACGCTGGCCCCAAGCGAGTGACCCATTAAAACCACCGGTTGTCCGGCTGCCTGGCTCAGGGCCTGATCCCCCAGCCAACGTCCGTAGGCAGCAAGCGTGGGTCGCAGGCTGTGGGGGCGAGGGCGGTGCCCAAATCCAGGCAGGTCTGGGCACCAAAGGCTCCATCCTCCTTGGCGCTGATTGGCCGTCTGCGCCTTCGTCCATAGCCGCTCTAGGGGGGTCCACACCTTCTTGCTCAGTAGCCAGCCATGGGCACCGACGACGAGAGGCGTTGAAGACATCACAGCTGACATGGCATCTCCACATTGCCGTGGCATCCCGTGCTGATACGCCAAGATCAGTATCTGTTCGCAACGGCTGGGTGATCGAAACGCCTGCACTCACACAGGAGACGCTGGTGCAGGCCTATGGCGACAAGGCCCGCTTCTGCCGTACGGCCAACCCTCAGGTCAGTCTGGTGTTCAGTCAGGCCCGCCCGATGGATCTAGTGGAGCTGGAGCGCCTATTGGAGTCTGTGGGCTGGAGTCGCAGACCTGTGCGCCGGGTGCGCCGTGCACTCGAATGCAGCTTGATTTGTGTGGGCCTCTGGCGTCATGATCCTCGTATGCCCCGCCTGGTGGGTTTTGCACGGTGCACCGGAGATGGGGTGCTCGATGCCACGATCTGGGATGTTGCCATCCATCCCCTCTATCAGGGTTCTGGTCTTGGCAAACAGTTGATGGATTACGTGCTGGACGCTCTGCGGGAGATGGGCACTGAGAAGGTCACGCTGTTTGCGGACCCTGGTGTTCTGCCCTTTTATCAGCGCTTGGGCTGGGAGCTGGAGCCGTACGGGCATCGTTGCGGTTTTTGGTACGCCACTTAATCGTTGTGGCGACGGCCGTAATAGGTGGCTGCTAATCGCTCCGCTGACTCGCCGTTGCGCCAGCGCTGACGCAGACGGGCATTGCTCCAGCTGCGTTGAAGCACGCTGCTTCCGCTCCAGCGTCGACCATCACTAACAAGTGGTTGTCTCAGGGGCCTCAGCCGTGCCCTAGGGGCTAAGCGCTCCACCAGATCGAGATCTTCCATCAATGGAAGAGAGGCATAACCGCCGCAGCGCTGGTAGAGCTCTCGATGCAACAGCAGCCCCTGGTCACCATATGGCCGCTGCAGCCATCGGCTGCGTAGTCCCACGACGGCCTCCAGCAGGCGTAGAGCCGGCCGGCCAGGTTCGATGCGGAGGTCGAAGTACCAGGCGGCGTCGATGGCAGCGGGATCCTGCAGTACGGCCAGTACACGTTCAGCCCAACCGGGCCTGAGACGGCTGTCGGCATGGAGGAACAGAAGCCAGGGGGCAAGGGCCTGAGCGGCGCCGTATTGCAGCTGAGCCCCCCGCCCGGGTCTCGGTGAAGGCACACAGTCGGCCCCGGCCATGCGTGCGATCCAGCGGCTGCGGTCGCGGCTGCCACCATCGACGACCACGATCTGAATCCTCCCCTGCCAGCACTGCAGATCGGCAAGCAGCAGGGGCAGGCGCTCAGCTTCGTTCAGGCACGGGATGACGATGCTCAACGAGGGCAGCCCAGCGTTCATGCCAGCCATGGGGGGGTCTCAAACATCCATCAGGCTGATTGAAGGCGGCATCCTGCAAGGGCCTCGGGGAGGAACCACTGCGATCTTGTTTGTGTTGTGGTTGGTGTTGGTGTCGTGGTTGCTGTTCTCGTTTCCGGTCCGGGGCCTCCATACAGGGTTCATCCTGAGCTGTCAGCTTGATCAGTCCGTCTCGCTCCAGTGCTTCAGATTGAACGACAGAGTCCTCAGCCTGAGCGTTGATCTGAAGCTGTCGATCACTCGCCAGACCTTCCGGAGGTGTGAGGCAGACCTCGCTAAGCCCCGTGAGTGCATCGATTCGAATCACAGCGGTGAGACCCGTCAGCTTGTCGATTCGCATGCCTCGATCGCTCGTTAGCCCTGTATGGACCTACGAAAGCTGTCTTTCCCTCTCGGCAATGAAGGATTGGCTGAGAGGTGGCTGATCGTTTCCCCTTGTCAGCATTGGTCTCTTGAGGAACGATCTGGCACGGCCTTGACGCAGCTCACACCCTGAGCTAGTACATAAGAACTATTTTGGGGCTTGCGTGGAGGACTGGGCTTTCGTTGATGAGCAGGAGCTCAGCGGCTGGAAGGGCGCCTGTATTTGCATGACTTGTGAGCACTTCGTCTATGGAGTGGATGCTCAGAGTCGCACTTTGGTGGCGTGCAACCTGAAGAGAAAGCAGTTGCAGCAGGGTGCTCACCTCACCAAGCGATGCCACCAATGGGCGCCGACTTGGCGCAAGCAGGTCGGATGGGCTCCTGAGTACGGCTAAGCAGAACGGTGATCGGGCGCGCCGATGTTCTGGCTGTGTCCGCCCTCTTGATGCTCTGTTGCTTGGTTCAGGAGAGCCCAAGCTGTGACGTTTGAGCTTGTGGCAAGACAGCTTGATGTCAATCCACTTTGCGAGCTTTTTTGCACTGCCCGTCGTGAATCGTCGGATCAGGATGGGTGAGGGTTGGTCGACTGACTTGGTTGCGCAGCTGGATTCGTGATCCCAGGTGCCGGCAAGGTCATGCAGCCTTGATTCTTTCCTGTGCTGCTGATCGAGTGCATGCTTTGTCGGTCTGTGCAGCGAATTGCGATCTGCCCGGAATTGAGCATCAAGACAATTGTTTGGCTCCTGAAGATTCGGTGCTGGCCCCATCGTGTGCACTAGGGCTCGTGGCTGGATGAGCCCCCGCTTTTGCTTGGCTGGTTCTGCCTTGGACTCCCCTCAGGCGAGATGGATTTGATCAAGTGGACGCCTGTTCTTTGGGCGTATCTCAATATCGGTGCGTATCTGGCCACTGGTGACCTGCTTCCCATGCAGAAGCAAGGTTCATTCTTTGCTGTGGCTCTGATCTCTTCTCTATTGATTTGGTACGCCCATCACAGCTAAAAGAGGCTCTTGTGGGGATGCCCAACGTTGTTAGGCCAACCCTTTCATCCCAAGCCTGTTACTGCCAAGGGGCCCATGCGGGGAAGCACGGGACCTCTAGGTCAATCGCCTCCCCCCTTTCGTTGTCAAAGTTTTTCCCCTCATGGTGCTGTTCTGATGGCTCTCAATAGCAGAGCCGAGCTTGTTTTGGCTTAGGGATGTGGAGTGTTGCTAATCCTGGGCTCTGTCATTTATCTCTTCGATGATCCCAAGTAGATCATTGAATTTTGGTGCCAAGGTTCGTGTTGGCTGCATTCTTTAAGAAGACTAGTTGAAGCCATGTTCACAATCGAACGCAAATCAGAAGAACACTGGGTTCCTGAAATTGCATACAGGACGGAAATTAAGGCCTTTGTTCAGGCGCGTTCGAGGTGCATGGCAACTGGTCAGACCTATCGGGTCGTTGATCGGGAGCAGGATGTTGCTGCTGTTGTTACCCCTGAGATCTGCAAACTGATTTACGGACGCTCTATCTAACTACTTGGCCGCGGCCGCTCTGCTGCGCAATGGCAGTTCAGTTCAACCAAGCCCGAAATGCTTTTTGCAGTCTTCCAGTGTGATGATGCATTGGACTTCATGGCTGGGGTTGATCACTCGGTAGCTGCGTCCCGTTGCCATGCATTTCGTGCGAGCGCACACGAAGGCTTTGAATTCAGTTTCATACTGGATCTCTGGTATCCATGCCTCGCCTGACACCCATGACTCGTTCAATCTTTCGATTGTGAACACCAGTCGCAATCGCAGTACGACTCACGATCCCCCGTTGGCAGGTCTGATGCTCGGAAATATCAGGTTGTTGTTGGGATCAGTCGTTCACCGTGCTGATGGTCTTCAGGTCCTGATGTGAATCAGGGCCTGCATCCTGCCGCTCGATGGAAAGGCAACCAGCACCAAGCCTTGAGCATCCATCCAAGAAGCGGGGCGATCGCCAGGGGCAATGCCTGAGGCGTCATCCCCTTGGTCGTCCCAATGTCAGGCCAGCCATGGAGCAAGGTCTTCCAGCCGGTCGATGTCGTTGTGCTCATCAAGGAGCCGCACGGACCATCCTCTGGACTGAGCTCGCTGCAGGGTGGCGCCGAGCACATGCTCGCTCCCCCAGGGCAGGCCGGAGAAGAGCCATGCAGGGCAGGTCTGTGCCTGGCGCTGTCCGAGCCCGAGTAGCCAGTACCCACCATCTCGGGCTGGACCGAGCACAAGCGGGTGATGGTGCACGGCTTCGATCGCGCAACAAAGATCCCGGCGAGACAGATCAGGTAAATCTGTGCCGATGATCAGCACAGGATGCGGAGAGCTTCCCTTGCTGGCTTCAAGCATCTGCCTGCGCATCCGCAAGCCAAGGCCGCCCTTCCCCTGATCAATCACCTTGGCGTTCAGTCGTTGCTGCTCCAGCCGGCGTGGCCCTCCGCTGAGGGCGAGCCTCAAGCTGAGCAGCCCTTCGTTGTGTAGCTCTTGAGCCACGGTCAGTGTGTGGGTTCTTAGGCGGGCCTGCACCGTTGCTGCAGCCGTGCTGCCGATCGTGGCTCCAAGCCGGCGTTTGCATCGGCCGAAGGCTGGCCAGCGACTCATCATCACCAGCACGGGCCGACCCGCCACATCGGCAGCGTTCATCAACGTCTAGGCAGTTCCGCTGGGCGGACGGAGAGTTCAACCTCTTCACCGTTCCGCTCCACTGTGAGCGGCATCGGTTCTCCCACGGTCCCACGGTCAACCGCCAGTTGGACTTCAGAGGGATCCTTCACCCGCTTGCCATTCACGGACTGGATCAAGTCGCACGTCTTGATTCCAGCTCGAGCGGCAGGGGTGTTCTCAACCACTTCGATCACGAGTACGCCGTTGGTCTCCGGTACACGGCAGGTTGTGCTGGTGGCGTTGATCTCTTTCGCGAGCTGAGGTGTGAGGCTCTGAAGCCGGACTCCGATATAGGGGTGGGAGGCTTGGCCAGTGCTGATGATCTGCTGGGCGATTCGTTTAGCCAGATTGATCGGAATGGCAAAGCTGAGACCTGCCCCTGGGGCCTTGCGGATCGCTGTATTGATGCCGATGACCTGCCCGGCGGCATTGATCAGCGGCCCCCCGCTGTTGCCAGGGTTGACGGCAGCGTCGGTCTGGATATAGGGCACTCGCTGACCGGACCCAAGGGCATTGGTGCGGTCAACGGCGCTAATGATTCCGGCGGTGACGGTGTTGTTGAGGCCGAGGGGATTGCCAATGGCGATCGCCCACTCCCCAGGCTTGAGGTCGTTGGAGTCACCCAACGGGGCGACCGGCAGCTTGTCGGCGACGACCTTGACCACGGCCACATCCGTGAGAGGGTCGCCTCCGAGCACTTTGCCGTTGTAGCTGCGGCCGTCCGGCAGGGTCACAGACACCTGATCAGCTCCTTCCACCACATGCTCATTGGTGAAAATCAGCCCGTCGGATCGGGTGATGAAGCCTGACCCCTGCCCCTGCTGCTGCTGGATTGCAGGCGCACCTCCAAACAGTTTTCCTAGCGGATTGTTGACGCGTTTGACGGTGTCGATACGCACCACCGCAGCACCGACGCGATCCACTGCGGACACAATCACGTTGCGGCCAGGCTTGAGTGGAGCGGCACTTGGTGCGTCGCTGACTTCTGGGAGCTTGTCGGGTGTGGTCTCAGGCCTAATGCCCAGCTGTTGTTTCCAGTTGGGATCACAGCCACTGAGGCCAGCTCCAATCAGCACGATCCCGAGCCAGTGGAAAGGGCGTCGTTTCAGAGTGTGAGCGGCGCGGCCCATAACATCTCACCGATTTCTGACAGGGTCTCACGAAAGAGCAGACAAACTCACCAAGGTGCGTAGATTCCCAATTCGAATGGGGCTGCTTGTGCTGACGGGGAGTGAGCTGTGGAACAAGGTGCAGCACGCTCTTCAGGGCAGTCTGAGCAAGCCAACCTTTGAAACCTGGTTGCGGCCGGTGCGCTGCAGTGGTTTCTCCGATGGTGAGCTCTGTCTTCAGGCCCCAAACAGCTTTGCCAGCAACTGGCTGAGAAAGAACTACCTCACAACGATCACTGAACTGGCCAGCGACATCGTTGGCAATCCCGTGATTGTGACCGTTTTGGCCCGTCAGGATGATCAGGAGGTCGCCTCCGGATCAGTCGGCCCTGCAGGTGCTGCTCCAGCTGCTGCACCGCAGCCTCCGGCCACACCGACCACAGGAGGATTGCCCTCACCCACGCCGACCAGCGGTGTCCCCGGGCGTCAGCCTCGTCGACTGCCTGGGTTGAACCGTCGTTATGTGTTCAATCGGTTTGTGGTGGGCCCGAACAGCCGGATGGCTCATGCTGCTGCCCTTGCTGTGGCTGAATCCCCAGGGCGGGAATTCAATCCCTTGTTCATCTGTGGTGGTGTTGGTCTCGGCAAGACCCACTTGATGCAGGCCATCGGCCACTACCGCCTTGAGATCGATCCCGGTGCCAGGGTGTATTACGTCTCGACGGAGACGTTCACCAATGACCTGATCTTGGCGATCCGTAAGGACGGTATGCAGGCATTCCGTGATCGGTACCGGGCGACAGATTTGATTCTTGTGGACGACATTCAGTTCATTGAGGGCAAGGAATACACGCAGGAGGAGTTCTTCCATACCTTCAACGCCTTGCATGAAGCAGGCCGTCAGATCGTGATTGCGAGTGATCGTCCACCCAGCCAGATTCCTCGGTTGCAGGAGCGTCTGATTTCACGCTTTTCGATGGGTTTAATCGCCGATATCCAGGCCCCTGATCTGGAAACCCGGATGGCGATCCTTCAGAAAAAGGCTGAGCAGGAGAAAGTTTCCCTGCCGCGAGAACTGATTCAGTACATCTCTGGTCGTTTTACGTCCAACATTCGTGAGTTGGAGGGTGCTCTCACCAGGGCGGTGGCCTTTGCCTCCATTACTGGTTTGCCGATGACCGTCGAATCGGTAGCTCCGATGCTCGATCCGAGTGGGCGTGGTGTGGAAGTGACACCGCAACAGGTGATTGACAAGGTCTCTGAGGTGTTTGATGTCAGTGCCGATGACATGCGCAGCAGCAGCCGCCGCAGGGCCGTCAGCCAGGCGCGTCAAGTGGGTATGTTTCTGATGCGCAAGGGCACGGATCTCAGCTTGCCGCGGATCGGAGAAACCTTTGGCGGCAAGGATCACACCACGGTGATGTATGCGATTGAGCAGGTGGAAAAGAAACTTTCGTCTGATCCTCAGCTCGCCAGCCAGGTGCAGAAGGTCAAGGATTTACTCCAGATCGATTCCCGTCGCCGTCGTTAGACCCTTGCAAGGAGCTGTTTCCTGTCCAGCCCGCAAGATGTGAGGCTCCGGCGGATCTCACCAGCCTCCGTGCTGCCGGAAGGGCCGGATCAAGTTGCAGCGAGGAGAAGGGAGGAAGCGGACGGCGTCGCAGCCAGGCTCCCCACCGGAATTCGTGATAAGGAATCAGGGGCTGGGGTTTGATGGCGCGCTCCTTTTTCAGTTTCCAGACAAGGCTCCGGTAGGGATCGTCAAGCAGCGACAACAGATTGGATGGCAAGGCCTCGGGTGACTGCGGGCCATTGCCACGGCCATCAAACAGGTAAAGCCAACCTCTGTTCTGTAGGTGTTGGAGAACGTCGACCCTGTTGGTCTGAGCCAACTCCTCAATCACATAACCGAAGGTGGTGACTGTCGGGTCCAGCTCCAATAAAGCTCTGAGTCGGTGATGGCGATCAACCATCCATAAGTCTCCGCGGCCATTGCGCACCAAGGGCACCGGTTTTGTTCGCAAATAACGCTGGCGCTCCTGTTCGCTGTCCTGGAGGAAATCCCGCTGCCGACTGCGCACTTCAGCCAGCCCGATGCACATCTGTGTGGGTTGTAGACGGCCCACTTCCACCTCGAACAACGTGAAGCCGTCGTCGGGATCAGGGATGCGGTCGTAATGGGCGAGATGCAGGGATCTAGTGTTCATTTGATGAGCGCACGATGCCGCGATTACGGGCAATGGAGCGTTTAAAAATCAGTGTTCTCATAAATACTCATCTGCACAACACCCACCGTCTGAGCAATCGGTTGTTGTCCCCATGGTGTTGCTGACACTGAGAAGGTGTAGATGTCGGCTGGGGGATTGACCCCAATGCGAAAAGCGACGGTGACTGTTTCTCCTGGAACAACGGGTTCCTGAAAACGGATGGCTACTGAACGGTTGTCGTTGGAGAATTCTGCCGAGACAGGCAGGTTTTTCCCTTCATGTCGTGGGCGGCCAAGAAAGGCGGTCGGCTGCACAGGGCCGTAATAAAAAGCCGGTTGGGCTCCTCGGATCTGGCTGAAATTGATTTCGGCAAGGTCGGCATCCGCACCCTTGGGCATTTCCAAAACCAAATAAAACACTGCACCACCGCTGAAGGAAATGCTCTCGTAATTAATCAGCTCTGTTTGGGTTGGCACTGCAACAAAACTGCTGCGGCCATTCACCTCGACCCCAAAGGCTGCGGGGATGGCGAACAGCAGGCTGGCCATCAGCCCAGTGGAGATTGCACGCATCGCTGCTCGTGGTGACTTGGGAAAGTCTGACGATGCTTGGAACGTTTGGCCAGACTGCTTCGCTCGACGCCTTGACATGCTTTTGCCACCGTTCGGGCTGCTCGATTTGATGCTCCCTTAGCTCAAGTTGTGGGTCAGATCGGGGATATATAGGACCTCGGCGATCAGATCTGGATCACAGCTCTGCCAGTCTCCAAGCTCCTGCATCAGGGCCAGGCAGTCATCTCGGCGCCCCTCCTTGGCCAGGCGGTTCAGTCTGGTGCTCATGTCGCCTGACGTGATTGTTTCTGCGATCTCTCGAAGCGAGAGGGCTGTCGTCATGACTGAAGTGTTGTTCTTGCGACGTCGTCGTTGCACAGAGGTTTTGCTTTCTTGGTCTGAACTTAATCAGTTCATCACCTTCTGACAGTGTTCCAGCGCACGTGCACAATGCCGGCAGTTGGCGGCGTTGTGCCCTGCGGAGATTTGGAAGACTCCTTTGATCTGGTCGTTCTCGGCGCCGGTTCTGGTGGACTTGCGGCCGCCAAACGAGCTGCCTCTCATGGTGCACGGGTGGCGTTGGTGGAAGGCGATCGGGTCGGTGGTACCTGCGTGATCCGAGGCTGTGTCCCGAAGAAGTTGCTGGTGTACGGCTCCCAGGTGCAGGAACAGCTGGACTCAGCTCCGAGTTACGGCGTCGTGCCAGGAGTGGTGCAACGGGATACGGCGGTGCTGTTGCGCCATGTACGCCAGGAGGTGGATCGTCTGAATGCTCTGCACATCGATTTTCTCGCCAAGGCAGGTGTGACGTTGGTTCCAGGCTGGGGCCGATTCCTTGATAGCCATCGGATTGCCGTGAGCCACGCCGACGGCATGGGTCAAGACAGGGTGCTGGAGGCAAAACGCATTCTGATCGCGGTCGGTGGTCGCCCTCATCGACCCGAGATCCCCGGTGCTGCACTGGCTTGGGTGAGTGATGACATGTTCCTTCAGGACCGTTTTCCGGCGCGGGTTGTTGTGGTTGGAGGCGGCTTCATCGCCTGCGAATTCGCCTGCATCCTCAAGGGGCTTGGGGTGGAGGTGGTTCAGCTCGTGCGTGGCGACCACCTGCTGCGTGGTTTTGACCGGGAGCTGTCCTCTGTTGTCCAAGAGGGGATGGAGGAGAAGGGTGTCGAGATCCGCTTCCAGGTCAGTCCGGAGGCAATTGAAGGTCAGCCCGGTGAGCTCACTGTTGTCACCAGTGAGGGTGAGTCTGTTGGTTGTGGTGGTGTGCTTCTTGCCACCGGGCGACGCCCTTTCCTTGAAGGGCTCAATCTGAGCGCGGCGGCTGTGGTGGTGGATGGCCACCGCATTCCTGTTGATGCCGATCAAGCCACGAACAGGCCCCACATCCACGCCGTTGGTGATGTGACAGATCGCGTCTGCCTCACTCCGGTGGCGGTGGATGAAGGGCGTGCTTACGCCGATTTCGCCTTTGCCGGTCGTCATCGACAGGTGAATCACGACCTCGTTGCCAGTGCTGTGTTCAGTCAGCCTGAGCTCGCAACGGTTGGGCTCAGTGAGGAAATAGCAATCGAGCGTTTTGGCAAAGAGGCGGTCACCGTGCATCGCGCCCGCTTCCGCTCCATGGCTCAAGCTCTGCCTAAGCGTGGGCCCCGGTGTTTGCTCAAGCTTGTGCTTGAAGCTTCGAGCGGCAAGGTTCTCGGATGCCACATGGTTGGTGAGCATGCGGCTGAAATTATCCAGATGGCTGCCATCGCCGTTGGGATGGGGGCGACCAAGGAGGATTTCGACCGCACGATGGCTCTGCATCCCACGGTCTCCGAAGAATTTGTGACGATGGCTTGAAGGCTGTCGCTCCGTTGACTCCTGCTGGTTCCTGAACCGTTTTCGTCATCCCTTCTGGCTGGCCCTAGCCATGCAGTCGGGCATCGAGGTGGTTGCTCAGTCTCAGGGCGATGGCAAGGGTGGTGAGGCCTGGACCCACGCTCGGGCAGCTGGGGAACACGCTGGTGTCAGCGATGTACAGGTTGTCGAGCTCATGGCAGAGGCCATCGTTGGTCACGTTGTCGACAACTCAAGTTCGCCTCTAGGACCTCTGCTGTCGCAACTGTCGCCAATACACCAAGGCCTGCGTCGTGATGATCACCATCACGGCCGGCAAAACCAAGCAGAGAACAATTAAACGGTATTCATCAGCCCAAGACGCCAGGTTGGTCCGGGGAAGCACGTTGTCCGTGATGTAAACGATGTAGAGGCCCAATAGCAGGCCTCCCTCTAGGCGTGAGATCACGCCTTTGGTCCAGAAGATTGGGAAGCAGGCCAGGCAGGTGAGCAGCATTACCGGCAGATCTTCATTGATCAGCTCCGGGCTCACATTGAGGCCGCGGCCTCCGGCAGCCAGAGCTCCCCCGCCGAGCACCAGCAGCAGATTGAGCAGGCAGCTGCCCACCACATTGCCGATCGCAAGATCCGTGCGGCCTCGTAGGGCGGCCACCAAGGATGTGATCAGCTCTGGCATTGAGGTGCCGGCGGAAACGATCGTGAGACCGATCACGGCTTCGCTGACCCCCAGTTGCAGCGCGGCGGCACTGGCTCCTTTGACCAGGATGCTGGCGCCGAAGCCCAGCACCACAATGCCTGCGGCCAGACGGATGGTGGCTTTGATCCAGCCGCCCTCGGCGGTTTCGGCATTGATCTCAGGCTCGGCATTCTCCATCTCCTCCGGTTCTTCCCGAGCGGTGCGGATTTCCCAGATGGTGTTGATGACAAGGGCTAGCAAGAGGGCAATGCCTGACTGCCATGTGACCTCGCCCGTTGATGCCATCCCCCAAACGGCGGCGGAAACGGCGAGCAGGAGGGGCACATCTCGCCGTACTAGCCGGCTTTCCACTTTGAGAGGAAGCACCAAGGCACTGCTTCCCAAAACCACCATCACGTTGAAGATATTGCTGCCGACCGCATTGCTGACAGCAAGAGCATCGGACTGATTGAGCACCGAGCTGATGCTGACGAAGAACTCCGGTGCGCTTGTCCCCAGCGAGACCACCGTGAGACCGATCACCAGCTGGGGGATGCCGAAGATCAGGGCAAGGGTCACAGCTCCCTGAACAAACAGTTCACCTCCGCCGAAGAGGAGGCCGATCCCCACCAGCACTTCCAGGGCGGCGAGTAGGAACGGCGGCATCACAGCAGATGAAGGTGGTCTGATTCTGCTGCCTCGGGTGGATTTGCATTACTGATCAGACCGGATGCTCGCAATTTGCAGCGAGGCCTAGCATTCCGCGACCTACGCAACGCCTGCCGGTGTTTTTGAACCACATCAGCACCCAAAACATCAAAGGAGATGCGTTTGGTGGGCTGACGGCAGCGGTTGTGGCCCTGCCGATGGCACTTGCCTTCGGTGTTGCAGCCACGGGTGGTGATCCTGGCCCAGGTCTTTGGGGAGCCGTGATCATCGGCCTCGTGGCGGCTTTCTTTGGGGGCACGCCCACCCTGATTTCGGAACCCACGGGTCCGATGACTGTGGTGTTTGCAACCGTGTTCCTCAGTTTCACCTCCCAGGCCAGCAGTGCTGAGGAGCTGAAGACCGGGATGGCCATGGCCTTCACCGTGGTGATTCTTGCGGGCCTGTTTCAGATCCTGTTTGGAGTGTTCCGCCTGGGGCGTTATGTCACCCAGATGCCTTACACGGTGATCTCAGGCTTTATGTCTGGGATTGGCGCCATTCTGGTGATCCTTCAGCTACCGGCCTTCCTTGGGCAGCAGGTGGAAGGAGGGGTGAAGGGAACGCTGATGCGCATTCCCTACCTGATCACTCATGTGGATCAGCCTGAGCTAATTCTGGGGCTGATTACTGTCGCCATCCTTTGGTTCACGCCTGCAGCGATCAAGCGGTTTTGCCCTCCGCAGCTGTTGGCCCTTGTGATCGGGACACTTCTGTCTCTTTATCTGCCTGCTCTTGCAGCTGCTGATCTGGCCAGGATTCCTGAGTTCAAGGCAAGCCTGCCTGGGTTCAATGTTCCCAACTTCAGCAGTGATCAGCTCGGTTTGATGTTCGTGGACGGTGCCGTCCTGGGCATGCTGGGCTGCATCGATGCCCTGCTCACCTCCGTGGTGGCCGACAGCCTGACCCGCACCGAGCACAACTCCAATAAGGAGCTTGTTGGCCAGGGGCTGGCCAACATCACCTCCGGACTGTTTGGTGGCTTGCCAGGAGCCGGCGCCACCATGGGCACCGTGGTGAATATTCAGGCCGGTGGACGATCGGCCCTGTCCGGGATCATTCGTGCGGTGATCCTGATGGTGGTGATCCTCGCCGCGGCGCCGCTGGCTTCAACGATTCCTCTGGCAGTGCTTGCCGGAATCGCTCTCAAGGTTGGTATCGACATCATCGACTGGGATTTCCTCCAGAGAGCCCACCACCTCTCTCTCAAGGCAGCGCTGATTACCTATGGCGTGATCGCACTCACGGTGCTGGTGGATCTGATCGCCGCCGTGGGCATCGGGGTGTTCGTGGCCAATGTGCTCACCATTGATCGGATGAGTGCCCTGCAGTCCAAGCGGGTGAAAACGATTAGCACCGCGGATGATGATGTGGAACTCTCTGATGAGGAGCAGGAGCTCATTGACAAGGCCGCTGGCAGGGTGTTGTTGTTCCAGTTGGCAGGCCCGATGATTTTTGGGGTGGCGAAGGCCATCTCCAGGGAGCACAACGCCATTGGCGATTGTGAGTCCGTAGTCTTTGATCTGCATGAGGTCTCTCACCTCGGGGTCACCGCTTCGCTAGCGCTTGAAAATGCCATTAAGGAGGCGATTGAGGTGGGCCGCACAGTGCATCTTGTGCTCTTGCCTGGTGCGACTCGCAAACGGCTTGAGAAGTTGAAGTTGTTGCAACAGCTCCCTGAAGAGTGCATCACCTCCGATCGCTGCGAAGCCCTGCGGCGCGCAGTCTCTGCCCTGAACTAGCTCCCCTTTGCGTCTCCTGTGGCATCCCCCAACCGTCTGACACTGCGCCGTCCTGACGACTGGCACGTGCATCTTCGGGACGGGGCGATGCTGCATGCCGTGGTGCCTGCCACAGCACGGGTGTTTGCTCGGGCGATCGTGATGCCCAACCTCCGCCCTCCGATTACGACCGTTGAGGCGGCTGTTGCTTACCGCGATCGAATCCTCGCGGCTGTGCCTGAGGGGTTGGACTTCACTCCTTTGATGACGGCCTATCTCACCGATGATTTGGCGCCAGAGGTGCTGGAGAGGGGGCACCGCCAAGGGGTGATCACTGCGGCCAAGCTTTACCCCGCCAATGCCACCACCAATTCAGCAGCAGGCGTGACTGACCTGGAACGGATCGATCCGGTGCTGGAGGCGATGGAACGTCTGGGCATGCCCCTGTTGATCCATGGTGAGGTCACGGATCCGGAGGTCGACATCTTTGATCGGGAAGCGGTGTTTATTGAGCGTCATCTCATCCCACTGCGCCGCCGGCACCCTGGGCTCAACGTTGTGCTGGAACACATCACCACGGAACAGGCCGTGGATTATGTGTCCGGATCAGATCGGCGACTGGCGGCCACGATCACGCCTCATCATCTCCATCTCAACCGCAACGCAATGTTTGCCGGTGGCTTGCGCAGCGATTTCTACTGCCTTCCTGTGGTGAAGCGTGAAACCCATCGCCGTGCCTTGGTGCGCGCTGCGACCAGTGGTGAGCCCTGCTTTTTCCTCGGAACTGATTCCGCGCCCCATCCCAGAGCGGGAAAGGAAAGCGCCTGCGGATGTGCTGGCATTTTTAATGCCGTGCACGCACTCGAGAGCTACGCCGCCATCTTCGAGCAGGAGGAATGCCTGGATCGGCTTGAACCTTTTGCTAGTGAATTCGGGCCTCGTTTCTATGGGCTTCCCCTCAATGAGCAGACCGTCACCCTTGAGCGCAGTGAACAGACCGTGCCCCAACGGCTGGATCCACCCTTCTCCGCTCCTGACGATGAACCCTCTCTGGCGGTTGACCAGGCTCCCCTGTTGTTCCATGCCGGGGAAACCCTGCTCTGGCGGGTGGTGAGCTCTGAGCGGAGGCCATCGAGCTGAGCCAGTCGAGCTGAGGATGAAGACCTGCCGGCCCTCGACTTTCAAGACTCCCTGCACGATCTCGCCATGCCCAGGATTGATGGGGGCAGGGGGACTTGAACCCCCACAGGATTTTCATCCCAAGCGATTTTAAGTCGCGTGCGTCTACCGATTCCGCCATGCCCCCGGCGGTAAGGCTCCTGTCAGTGCCCTGCACGGCATCTTAGATTTCGATCACTCAGCGGAACTGTCGTGTTGCCGGATGCCCTCACCAGTGTGGTCAGCTTTGAGACCTTGCTTGTGCTTGCTGCCTACACGGTGTTGGGTGGCCTTTACCTGGTGGTGATTCCGCTTGTTCTCTATTTGTGGATGAACAAACGCTGGTACTGCATGGGCAAGGTGGAGCGACTGGGCGTCTACGGGATGGTGTTTCTCTTTTTCCCGGGCATGATTTTGTTTGCTCCCTTTCTCAATTTCAGGCTTCAAGGCCAGGGTGAGGTCTGATCCATTGACCCGTCTCAATGTTCTGTTGATTGGCCTCCTCGTGCTGGTGATGGGGGGCATCGGTTACGGCGTTTTTTCCGCAGCAGGTTTCGAGGATGCTTCTGCGGGGATCGCGGCGGAAGCTGTTCTGATCGTGATCGTGGTGGTGTGGACTGGTTCCTATCTGTTCCGCGTTGTGACTGGAAAGATGACCTACATGGAGCAGCGGCGTCGCTACCGCGAGGGTTACGACCAGATCACCGATGAGCAGCTTCAGAACCGTTTTGACTCTCTGAGCCCTGAGGAACAACAAGCTCTTCTGCAGCAGATCTCGTCTGAAACCTCCGCCGACTCGTAGGCTCCCGCAGTGCTTGTGTTGCGCTGAATCAGCGTTCTTGGCTTCCATGACCCCATCTGCCGTGTCCGCAGCCGACTCCCCGTCACCGATTGCGGCACGCTTCGCCGGTCTGCAGGAGCAGGGACGGATGGCCCTGATGCCGTTTCTGATGGCTGGAGACCCCGATCTGTCCACCACCTCTGACGTGCTGCTCAGCCTTCAAGAGAACGGAGCTGACATGGTGGAGCTGGGGATCCCCTATAGCGATCCACTGGCGGATGGACCGGTGATCCAGGCCTCTGCCTATCGAGCTCTGTCTGCGGGGACAACCCCCGGCCGCGTTCTGGAGATGCTCTCCGGTTTGAAGGGCAAGCTGACAATCCCTGTGATCCTCTTCACTTACAGCAATCCACTGCTGAACCGTGGCGCCGAGGAGTTTTTCGCTGATGCGGCCGCCGCTGGAGTGTGTGGCCTTGTTGTTCCAGATCTCCCCCTCGAGGAGGCCGAGCGCCTGTCTCCTTTGGCACAAGCCCATGGGATTGATCTCGTGCTGCTGGTGGCGCCAACCACGCCAGCTGATCGGATGCAAAGAATCGCCTCTGCCAGTCGTGGATTCACCTATTTAGTGAGCGTCACGGGTGTGACTGGAGAACGAGTCAGCCTCGAGAGTCGTGTGTCATCTCTCGTGGCAGATCTCAAAGGGTGCTGCCCCATTCCAGTGGCTGTGGGATTTGGGATTTCGGGACCCGATCAGGTCAAGCAAGTGAAATCCTGGGGGGCGGATGGAGCGATTGTAGGCAGTGCTTTAGTGAAAAGAATCGCGGCAACAGAGCCAATCTCAGCTGCCGCACAGGCTGGTGAATTTTGCCGGCAGCTGAGATTGGCTGCCGATTGAATCACTCTTCGTCTTCTTCACTCCCGCCGACGGGAACGAGGCGGATTTGTTTGCGACCGAGCTTGATCTCGAATTCGTCGCCGGTCTTGAGATCGAGCATGGCGGTGTAAGCCTTGCCGATTAGCAGGTTGCCGTTGCCTTGAACGGTTGCGACGTAGGAAAGCTTGCGGCCGCCCTTGCCGACACCACCACCACCACCGAGGCCAAGGTTCACACCCTTGGCTTCAAGAAGGGCCTCATAGAACGCAGTGAAGTTGAGGCGCTCACCACCATCCTTCTTGCCCGATACGTAGCCGCAGGCCCTGACAAGATCGGATTTGCTGACATCGCCTAGCTCTTTGACCTTGTTGAGCAGGTCACTCCCTGTGAGCATGATTGTTTGAGAGAAGATCTACATCATGAACATAGCCTTTGATGATTCCACTGTGCCATTCTCAGAGGGTTATTTTGCCTGGTTTGGAGCAGAAAGCGTCGATGGCTCGTTTCGTTCTTTGGGGGACTTACTGCGAAAATGCTCTTGAAAAGCGCACCCCTTTTCGTGATGAGCATCTGAGCCGTTTGAAGACTCTTCAGGAAAAGGGCACACTGATCACCCTGGGACCAACCCAAGCCAGTACTCATGTTTTTGGGATTTTTGAAGCTGCAAATGAGCAGCAGCTTCGTGATCTGCTTGAGCAGGATGTGTATTGGCGGCAAGGGATCTGGACGGCCCTTGAGGTTTATCCCTGGATCCAGGCATTTTGAGCCTGGTCCCAGATCCATTCGCTAACAAGTCGGTCTCCACCTTCACCTAGAACATCCCCATAACCGGACATCTGGCCGATTCCCTCCCGGGCGATTCTGGCGATCGCTTCAGGATCATCGACCCCATTGCGCTTTAAGGCCGCGAGTTTAAGGGTGCGGCCGCGGCGGATGATGTTGCCTCCATTGACATGGCAGCCGATGCAGTGGTTGTTGAACAACTCCTCTCCGCTAGTTGTGAGCGCTTGGGCAGGAAAAGCAACCCCACTAAGGCCGATCACGACCGCCACAATCAGCATCAGCCTCATCAATCGGTGGCGAACGATCGATAAGGCGTTGGTCAGATCGGCTGCCATGCAATCCAGGCTCCTGCAGGGTCATTCTGCTCCTACAGGTTGCAATCAGTCTTGATAGTGGGTCATCAGGTCTGCAGGGGATCGAGACTTTCTGGCGCGCGTGGTGTCCAGTCGGTGGAGATCATCCCAGCGATGCATTTGTTGAAGGCTTTGGAGCTCGTTTTCCTGTTTGATCAGCCTGCGCAGTGCCAGCCAGTCAGTAGGGCGTTAACCAATCCTCTCGAGCTCCCATCGACACGGCGGCTTTTGCAGTCGCCATGATGATCTTGTGACTGCTCGGCAAGACCGGGGGCATGGCTTCCTCTGGTGCTTGTCAGGATCAGAGTGTTGGATCTGGAGGATTGATTGGCGGAAGCAGATCTGCAGCGATTTTTGCGTAAAGTGGAGCAGCTCAACGCCTTGGTTGCCTCCCTGGAGGAGGATCCTTTGCTCCGGCAAACCTTCGCGGCCTGTGTCGACCACAACCAGGTGGTTCAGCTCGCCCGTTCCTGGGGCTTTGAGATCGGTCGGCGCTGGGGTGAGGCTTCAGCGGATCTGGAGGGCAGCATGGCTGAGGCTCCATGCAGATCTCCATTCGGGCTCGATCCAGAGCCACTGCTGCGCAGTCCCCTGCCCCCAGCCGGAACGGAGCGGGTGCGCGAATTACAGCGTGGTTCTGACTGGCGGCTCGATCTGATTCATTCTTGTGAGGCCTGCAGTCCTCCTCAGTTCTGGTACGACCAGAGCGAACATGAGTGGCTCACCCTGTTGCGTGGCAGTGCGCGGCTTTGCCTGGCAGAGCCTGATCAGATGCTCGATCTTTCGGTTGGAGACAGTCTTTATCTGCCCCCCCATCGTCGTCATCGGCTGGAACGCACCGATCCTGACCCTGGAACCTTGTGGTTGGCGCTCTACTGGGAGGAGTCCGTTGGCGAGGGGCGCCCAGATCCTGCACGCATCACCAACCAATAGGCGCAAGCCAGGGACACGGAGGCCAAGCCCAATCCGATCAGTAGCTCTGGCTTGTTTTCGGAACTGGCTGGGAGAACGATCACTTTCCGTGCCACCGCAGTGAGAGCGGTGACCAGCACCAGTTCCAGTTGCACCACATGGCGGCGCAGATAGCTGGTGACGTTTTGCAGCACTTCGAGCGCAATCAGCACGGTGAGCAGATCACCAAGCACTTTGATCAGTCCATCCCCCAACCAGTTGGCGGGCTGTGGACTGATCAAGTCAGTTCCCACCCTGATGGTCAATTGCACCAGAGCGGCCACGATCACCACCCCGGTGATCACGGTGAGCAACTTGGCTACTTTGCGCTCGGCCGAATCAACAACCTTCAGAAAGGTTGGCCAGGACGGTCGTGATCGCGTCACGGATGCTCTCAGTTGGTGAAGGGCTGATAGGAGGGGCGTGCTGGTGTATCCCCTGGAGGATTCTCGATCTTGGTGTTGCAGGTGATGGATCCGTCGCTGTTTTGGACGCAGTCAGTGGGCACCACCTTGCTTTCCTGTCCCGTACGGCTGTCAGGGCCTAGGAGCCAGGTTTCTCTCTGAGCCATCACGGGTGGGATGGCGGCCATCTGCAGGCTGATCAGCGCGGCTGCTGTGGCTATCAGGCCAGATCCAACGGACACGTCTTGCGGTCGACTTCCCACACTTTGCATGGGATCGGCGTCAGCTGACGGAATCGTCGCGGATTTCCTGGAGAAGCAGATCCAACTGACCGAAAGGATCCACCTCTGCAGCTTCCCCTGAAGCACTCTCACTGCCGATGGATGTGGAGGGTGAACGACTCCAATCGGCTTCGATCGCACAAAGCCGGGCCGCCAGTTTTGGCAGTCCTCCCTGGCGATGTTCCCGCTCGAGGACTTCAAGCAGTGCTGGCATCCGCGTGGAGCTTGCCCGCAGGCAGCGGCGCAAGTCCGCCTGTGTTCGCCCCTGGTGCTTGAGCCAGTCCTTAAGCAGCAAGACCAGCTCATCCTCCATGGCCCTATTCCACTGACTCATGGGCGATCCGGTCAAGGGCGACCGGGCGGAAACCACCGATCCAGTTTGCGCTGTGCCCTGAGGCGGATGTCATCAGTGATGTGATGTCGGCACAGTCCGATCACGGCTGTGAGTGCCACGAGATCATCGCTGAAGCCCACGACAGGTAGAAAATCCGGCAGCAGATCGGCAGGCATCAACAGGTAGGTCAGAGCCGCGAGCAGGGTCAGGCGGGCCTGATGTGGAGTGTCTTGGTCGAGCAGGAGTTCAAGTACTTCCAGGGCTGGTCGGGCGACGCTGCGACCGGCTCGGCGCAGCAGACGCCGCAGGTTGCCTTCATCGATGACAGAGCTGTCGATGACTTCGGCATCGACAGCTGGCTCGTGGAACGCGGAAGCCTCAGCCATGGCCTGTCTCTCCTGGTGTCACGTCTACCCCACTCTCGCCCTCAGGCCTCTGCCCGGGCCTCGATCAGGCCGTTCTGAATCCCAGTCTTTCTCAGTTTGCGCAGGGCGCGTTGCACCACTTGACGGCAGTACTCCCTGCTGCAGCCCATATGGCGGGCGACCTCGGCCAGGGTGCGCCATTCGTTGGAACCATCAAGTCCGAAGCGCAGCATCACCACCGTGCGTTCCTTGGGGGTGAGATTGGATTTGTCGAGCAGCTTCCAGGCTGAGGCGGATCGTTCAGCGATTTCGGCCCGTTCCATCGGAGGTAATTCATCGCTTGGCAGCACATCAACCAATTCCGAAGGGTCGGATTTTGATTTCACAATGCCTTGCAGGCTCACGGTCACGCTGCGCAATTCACAACCGAGCAGGTCATCCACTTCGGTTCTGGAAAGATTCATCGCTTCCGACAGCTGATCTGGAGTGGCGGCCTGTCCATTCCGTTGCATCAATCGTGCTTTGGCGGCACGTAGTTTTGTGAGCTTTTCGTTCACATTGACGGGAATTCGAATCGTGCGGCTCTGGGTGGATAGGGCTCGATTGAGACCTTGGCGAATCCACCAGTAGGCATAGGTTGAGAATCGATGTCCGCGGGTTGGGTCGTATTTCTCCACCGCCCGAGTGAGGCCAAGAGTTCCCTCTTGGATCAGGTCGAGAAGATCAAGTCCCTTGCCCTGATAGCGCTTGGCAAGGTTGACCACGAGACGAAGATTGGCCGTGATCATCTGATTCTTAGCTTTTTCTCCTCTCTTGATTGTCCTCTTCTCGTCATCGCTGTAATCGCATGCCGGGCCAGCGCCCCCTGCAAGCATGCAACGTTCTGTGATCGAAACCATGGCTTGAACCTTGCGGCCCATGGTTAACTCCTGCTCAGGAGTCAGCAGCTGGTGTCTGCCGATTTCGCCAAGGAATGCGCTCAGGGAGCTCACCATCTTCAACTCCTGTCTTTTTTTGAACCTAGGGCGGAAATGATTGCGACCCAGGGGTGTAATAAAGACTGCGGAATTAATGATTGATGCGTTATTCCGCTTTCTTTTTTTATTTATGTTTTGCGATGTCGTCAACGCATCTGTTTCTCCTCCATTGCGCTGCGACTCGAGGCTCTTGGTGGAGAGTTCTGCATCCGTTGGGCAGGTGATCTCTGCCCCATTCCGGCTTGACCAGATGGTGGCGACGGTCGCTACTCTCACGGCTCCGCGGTGAATGCCATGACCTTGGCCACGATCTTGACCCCCGAAATCGCCAAAAGCGCCGGGGTTGCATACGTCCATTACCTGAGCTTCATGCTCTGTTTTGCCGCGCTTGTGGTTGAACGTCGTCTGATTCGTCCCGATCCCGACCGTCGGACTGCAACGGTGATGGTGATTACTGACATCGTCTACGGGATGGCAGCGTTGGCGGTGCTGCTGAGCGGCATTTTGCGCGTGCTTTACTTCGGGCAGGGCACGGAGTTCTATACCGTCAACCCCTTGTTTTGGTGGAAGGTCGGCCTTTACCTGTCCGTTGGTGGCCTGTCGCTGTATCCCACGATCACCTACGTGCTCTGGGCCATTCCTCTACGGAAAGGAGAACTCCCCAAAGTCTCTGAAGCGTTGGCTTCGCGTTTGGCCTGGATTATCAATATTGAACTGGTTGGCTTTGCCCTCATTCCCTTCTTGGCCACTTTGATGGCCCGTGGAGTTGGTCTTCCTCCCGCCTGAGCCTGTTGGGAGCACGGTTGAATGATCCCTGATCCTTGCCCGCCGCAACAGGACGTGCGCCCCATCGACATGGCGCTTCAGGCTGCTCAGCCAGGAGATCCTCCTGGCTATGGGCATCGACTTGCCACCTCTCCCCAGGGGCCACCGACCCTGCCTCGCTGGTGCGTTTGGCTGGAACCAGCGCAGGCGGCGACGGCCAATCGGTGGGAGCAGCGCTGGCTTTCAGCTGTGGATGCAGCGCTCACCACCTGGCAGCAAGTGCTGCCGATCATCCGCGTGCAGGAGCCGGAGCGAGCCCAGATTCTGATCGAGCGTCGGCGCCCGCCCTTGCGTCAATTGGCCAACGGTTGGCGTGCGAGCAATGGACGCAGTTTGTTGGAGGTTCTCGCCGTGCGTCGTGACGGGAGCTGGTCATTGGAACCGCGTGTCACCGTGCTGGTGTCGCCAGAGTTGAGGGCATCGGTGCTTCGATCCACAGCCCTGCACGAGCTGGGGCATGCTTTTGGGCTCTGGGGGCACAGTGATGATCCAGGTGATGTGATGGCGGTCCATCAGGGGCACTTGCCTGTGCTGAGGCTCACGGCTCGAGATCGGGAGACCCTTCGTTGGCTGCAGGCGCAGCCCACTCGTTTCGGGCAGCGCCCCTCGGATGCGCTGTTGCCAGAGGTGCGTTGAAGCAATCGATCGCCCCTGGTTGGACCACGCACGGTGTGTCGGCTCGCAAGACAGCACCGGTTTTTCTTGACCGAGGCCCTTGGCTGGTCGTGCCGTTGGGCTGAGAACCGGTCATGATGCGCGCCGCTGCATCGTTGATATGCGTTCCAGTTCAGCCTTTTTGCCCCTTGGTCTTGCCCTGCTCGCGGGCTGTGGCTGGATTGATGGAGTCAGTGGTGGCAAGCCTGAGCTGAAGCAAGACCTGCGCATCAGCTTGGATGGCAAGCAGCCGTCTAGCAGTAAGGGAACGCTGCAGCGAGAAGACGGCCCCTTCGTCTTTCCGGTTGGATATGGGCGAAATGGCATCGCTTGCGCGGGGTCGACATTTGAGGAGGGATGGACTCCCCTCGGAACCTTCCGTGTCAACGCAATTCTCAGTGATGACCGCTTCGAGATGGACCCTGCGCTGATCAAAGAGTCTGGCAAGACCGAGGCCTATCTCCGCGAGAGCCTGTTTCGCAACATGAGTTCTATCGATTTCAAGGGAGATGGCGAAACCGGTGAGTACGGCAAGGGTTACATCAGCCTTGCGCCTGTGTCTGCCACTCCACAGCCATTCCGTTTTAACAACTACGACGGCACATTCCGCTGGTACAGCTTTGCCATTCACGGCACCAACGATCCCAGCCGGGTTGGTCAGTCTGTCACCGGTGGCTGCATCAATGTGAATGGCCAGACAATGGAGGCCCTGCTGAACAGCGTGCAGCTCGGTGATGAAGTGGTGATCGCATCCGACTCGCCCTGCACACCCTGATCACTCCCTGCGAGGTGCTCCCCGGCGTTTGGCCAGCACTTCTTGCACGCGCCGCCAGCTCACGCCGTGATGGGCCAGTGCTACCTGCATGTGGAACAGGATGTCGGCGGCCTCGCCGGCGATCTCTTCTGGGCTGTTGTCCTTGCAGGCCATCACGAATTCTGCGCTTTCCTCGCCAATCTTCTTGAGGATGCTGTTGTCTCCACCGTCGAGCAGCTTGTTGGTGTAGCTGCCCTGCTCCGGTTGATCACGGCGTGCCTCGATCACTCGCATCAGCTCTGTGCAGGCGTCAGCAGGTGGTGGCAGCGCATCGGCTCCACCAGGGGCACGTTGGTCACTGTCTTCGTAGAAGCAGCTGCGCGCTCCGGTGTGGCAAGCGACGTCGCCACTCTGTTCGATCGTGACCAGGATCACGTCGGCATCACAGTCGTAACGGATGTTCCGCACTGCCTGGGTATGGCCGCTGGTGGCTCCTTTGTGCCACAGCTCTTGGCGTGAGCGACTCCAGTAATGCACCTCTCCCGTGCTCAAGGTGAGTTCAATCGACTGCCTGTTCATCCAGGCCACCATCAGCACGGCACCGTCCAGCCAGTCCTGGGCGATTGCTGGGATCAGGCCCGCTTCATTGAAACGGAGCTGATCAATGAAGGCTGAGGTGAGCGGCTGCATCGGGCGGGGCGTGTTGCAGATGTAGACAGGAAGAATCCTGCCGCAGTGCCGTCCCGTCCCTCTGCCCGATGCCTCTGCCCCCCACCGCTTACACCTGCAGCAAGCAGTTCGAGGGCTATCCCTGTTGTCACAGGCAGTGGCGACATCCTGGCCATTGCCACTTCGTGCATGGCTATAGCCGCAGTTTCACGGTCTGGTTTGCGGCAAAAGAGCTGGATGCCTGTGGCTTTGTCGTCGATTTCTCCAGTCTCAGACCCCTGGAAGCCCAGCTGCGCCAGCAGTTTGATCACACGTTTCTTGTCAATGGTGATGATCCCCTTCTCTCTCAGTGGCAAGCCCTCCATGACCAAGGAGCTCTAGACCTACGGGTCATGGAGAACGTTGGTATGGAGTCCACGGCCAGGCTGGTCTGGGAGTGGGCCAATGCTCTCTTGCATGAGCGGGACGGCAGCCGCAGTTGCTGTTGGAAGGTGGAGGCCCGTGAGAATCGGGCCAATGCCGCCAGCTATGAAGACTGGCCTGCGTGGTTCAGCGCTGTTGCTAGCTGATCAGCGCAGAACCAGACGCTGCTGGCCATCGGGGCCACTACCGCTGTCGATCGTGACGTCGACCGAACTGCCATCGCTGTAGCGCCCAGCCAGGATCGCCTTGGCGATCGGCGTTTCCAGCTCACGTTGAATGGCTCGTTTCAGAGGCCTGGCGCCATAGACCGGGTCATAGCCGGCATTCGCCAACCAGTCGGTGGCGTCATCGCTGATGCTGAGGTTCAATTTGCGCTCATCCAGGCGGCTGCGTAGCCGATCCACCTGCAGGCTCACGATCTGGCGTAGTTCCTCGCGTCGCAGGCTGTGGAAGATGATCGTTTCATCGAGTCGGTTGAGAAACTCGGGCCTGAAGTGGGCGCGCAAGGCGTCGTTGACCCGACGCTCCATTTCCTCATGCTGGTCGTCATCGCCGCCCAGATCGAGGATGGCTTGGCTGCCGATGTTGCTGGTAAGGATCAGCACCGCATTGGTGAAATCCACAGTGCGTCCCTGTCCGTCGGTGACGCGACCGTCATCGAGGATCTGCAGCATCACGTTGAAGACATCGGGGTGGGCCTTTTCCACTTCGTCGAAGAGGATCACCGCGTAGGGGCGTCGGCGCACCGTTTCGGTGAGCTGACCGCCGGCCTCGTAGCCCACATAACCAGGAGGTGCGCCAATCAATCGGCTGACGCTGTGCTTCTCCATGTATTCCGACATGTCGATGCGCACCATGGCGTCTTCGCTATCAAACAGCTGCGCCGCAAGGGCTTTGGATAGCTCGGTCTTGCCGACTCCGGTGGGGCCGAGGAACAGGAAGCTGGCAATGGGACGATGTGGGTCACTGAGGCCTGCGCGAGAGCGCTGAATGGCATCGGCGACGGCGGTGACGGCTTGCTGCTGGCCCACCACGCGTTCGTGCAGCTGTGCCTCGAGGCTCAGTAACTTGTCCATTTCCGACTGCACTAGCTTGGCGACTGGAATACCGGTCCATTTGGCGATCACCTCGGCGATGTCGTCTTCGCTGACCTCTTCGCGCAGTAGGGACTTCTCGCTGCCATCCGTGCCTTCGCTCAGAGCCGCTTCTTGTTCGGCCAACTGCTTCTGCAGGCCTGCAAGCGTGCCGTATTCCAGCTCCGCTGCTTTGTTGAGGTCGTAGCTGCGTTTGGCTTGTTCCACTTGCAACTGCACGCGTTCGATCTCCTCTTTGAGGGTGGAGAGCGCGTCGATCGCTCCTTTCTCCTGTTGCCACTGGGCATTCAGAGTGCTCTGCTGCTCGGAGAGTTCCGCGAGTTCGCGTTCCAATCGCTCCAGCCGTTCCTGGCTGGCGGCATCGGATTCGCGGCCGAGGGAGAGTTTCTCCATCTCGAGCTGCAAAATCTTGCGGTCGATTTCGTCGATCTCCTCCGGCTTGGAGGTGATCTCCATCTTGAGGCGGGCGGCGGATTCATCCACCAGGTCGATGGCTTTGTCGGGTAGGAACCGATCAGCGATATAGCGGCTGCTGAGCATGGCAGCGGCCACAAGAGCGCTGTCAGCGATGCGTACGCCGTGATGCACCTCATAGCGCTCCTTCAGGCCGCGCAAGATCGAGATGGTGTCTTCCACTGTTGGCTGATCCACCAGAACCTGTTGGAAGCGCCGCTCAAGGGCTGGATCCTTCTCGATGTGCTGGCGGTGTTCATCGAGGGTGGTGGCGCCGATGCAACGCAGTTCACCCCTGGCCAGCATCGGTTTGAGCAGGTTGCTGGCGTCCATGGCCCCGCCGGTCGCTCCTGCTCCCACCACGGTATGGATCTCATCAATAAAGAGAACGATCCGCCCTTCCGAGGAGGTCACTTCCTTGAGTACGGCCTTGAGCCTCTCCTCAAATTCACCCCGATACTTGGCGCCAGCGATCAGGGCACCCATGTCGAGAGCGATGAGCTGTCGGTTCTGTAGAGCCTGAGGGACATCGCCATTGACGATGCGTTGCGCCAATCCCTCCACAATCGCCGTCTTGCCGACCCCAGGTTCACCGATCAACACAGGGTTGTTCTTGGTACGGCGGCTGAGGATCTGAATCGTGCGGCGGATCTCTTCATCGCGACCGATGACCGGATCGAGCTGGCCGTCGCGGGCGGCTGCGGTGAGATCGCGACCGTATTTCTCTAGGGATTCATAGGTTCCTTCAGGGTTCTGATCGGTCACGTTTTGGCTGCCACGCACGGCATCGATAGCGGTTTTCAGGGATGTTGCGTTCACGCCGACCTGGTTCAGCAGCCGCTTCCCGCAGCGCTGATCATCAGCAAGGGAGAGCAGCAGGTGCTCGATGGAGATGTAGCTGTCGCCATAGCTCTGTTTGAGGCTGTCGGCACGGTCAAGCCCGTCGCTGAGGCCTTTGCCGAGATAGACCGACTCTGGTCGGTGCTGGAGCGCTGGCAGTTGTTTGAGGTGTTGTTCAACCCCTGCCTCAAGTTCGGGTGGAGAGGCACCTGCTTTCTCGAGAATGCGGTTGGCCAGGCCATTTTGTTGGAGCAGTGCCAGCAGCAGATGCTCGGTTTCGATTTGCTGGTGTCGCTGACTCTGCGCCAATTGTTGTGAGGAAACGATCGTGGCCCAGGCTTTCTCAGTGAATTGTTCTGCTGTTGGTTGCATGTCCTTCGCGCGGTTGTTCCGACCGTATGGGGATTGGTCGCAGTCTTCGAGCGGAGAACCGATCCATCGCGGTCGGTCTGCCCACCAGACTGCGGCAAACCGACCTGGCTCTGTAGGGTCAGCCGATCAGAGCCAGGTCGATGGACGACAGCAGCGCGTTGGATGCGGAGCTGGTGCGAGCGCTGGTGCAGCGGTTGCACCAGCTGTATGGATCCACTCCAAGGGATCTGGAACGGATGTGTTGGATGGTGGTGCATGAACATCATCACGGTGTCATGCCTACGGAGTACGACATTCGCGAGGTGAATGAGGATCTTTATCTCGCTGTAATCAGCGATGCACGCAGTGGCACCAGCCTGGTTGATGGCACTGCGGGCTCGTGAGTTGAAAGCGTTTGCGCCGGATCAATGGGCGTGGCCGCCGGAACTGAAGGCTCGGGCAGCGAAGGGCATGACGGTTTGACGGAACGGCTGCCGTCTCCAGAAGCGACCCTTGGCACAGACACGCTGGATCTCGTAGTGGCGGAATGAGCCGAAGCGAGCTGTCTTGAAAAAGCCGTTGTTGATTCGGTAAAGACCACGGCGATTGCAAAGCGCGTGGACCAGTTGATAGCGGCGACGGCCATGGCGTTTGATCGCCAATCGGTCGTAGGTGATCACTGGAGCACCGTTGAATCCCACCTGCCGGATGGACGCATAGATGTTCTGCCCGGAGCGGGTGGGGCCGATGTAATTCCAGTTAGATCGAGAGGCGATGGAGTGGGCTTCCGCTGCCTGTTGGCTGACGCCGAGGCTGGCTGCGGCGAGGGCAACACAGGTGAGAGTTTTGGTGAAAGCATTCATGGCTGATGCATGGGGGTGGAGAGGGTTGGCTCTCTTGGATGCCTTCACCCTTGCTTTGATCAAGGCAGCAGCTGATGACAGCAAGTGGTTGCGCTGGTGAGCTTGCTCACGGAGTTTGTTGAGCCGTGTCCTGACGAAGAGCCGTTGCTCGTTGCGGCGTCGTGGCTCTGGCGTTCATCCGAAGTGGACGTGGGTTAGCCGAATCCTTTCGCTCGGGCCTGAGCGGTGAGATCACGCTGCTGGCCTCGGATTAGAACGTCTCGTTCTGATGCCTTGCCGATGTGTGGAGCTATTTCAACCCCTGCCGCTTGGATCGCTTTGAGCTTGTTGCTCTCCTCGCTGGACCCCGTGTCGCTCTGTAGATACGCCATCACCTTGGCGTGAGCCTCTGCCGTTGAGGCGAAGTAAAGGGTGCCAGGGCCGCGGCGTTCACGGGTGAGATGTCGTGCCAGGCGACGCTGCTGGATGCCAGCCCAAAGACGTCCAGCAGCAGCAGTCATGTATGCATTCAGAGTCTCTGCCTCGGTGTCCTCGCTCAGAGCCATGGAGGTGCCGTCGACGAAATCGCTGAGCAGGGTCACCACAGCCATGGCGTTAAGCGGCGAATTCACTCAGTCTGATCTGTCGTCTGCATGATCATCCGGCTGCGTGATCATCCGTCTGCTCAGGCCGAATCCATGACAGCGTCCAACGATCGAAGCGGGCGAGGTCAAGGGTTCGAACGATCGTACGGACTAGGACTCTGACCGTATCCGCTCCATTTCGGTCTCGATCTCCCGATCTGTGATCGGTCGCTCGGTGTGAGACATGCTCCACCCTTGGATGATTAACGCCAGGCCCCAGCCTGCAATCGGCCAGATGGGCCAAAAGTCACCCATCCCGTCTGCCCACCAGATCAGGATGAGCGTGAGGCTAACTAACACGTAAGTCTTCAGTTGTTTTTGGAATGCCCGTTTGCGCTTCAGGCAGGCAAGTGCGTCAGCCCGGAGTTGCTCTGTTGCATCCATGGCAGAGGTTGACCTTGGGATCCCATGCTGGTGGTAGCGCTCTTGAAGATCGAATGCCATCGAAGCCCCGCAACCGCGTTGGTGAGGTCTACGGCCAACTGCTGGTGGTGAGGGCTTCAGAGCGGCGCACGAAAAGTGGGAATGCCTTCTGGTGGTGTCGCTGCAGTTGTGGACGAGAGCGGGAAGTGCCCAGCGACAAGCTGTCTCACAACACAGCACGGAAGAAACCCGTGGTGATGGCCTGCCTCGTCTGTTCCCGTGAACTGCAGGTGGAGGCGGTTTGCGCCAAAAATGACCGAGAGGAGCGTCGTCGTCGCCTAGAATCTGAGCGGATTCGAGCTGAATTGAAGGGAACCGTGCCGGAGCGGTGGCTGTCGTTGCCACTCACCGATGCCCATGCCAGGGAGCGGGGAGAGCTGCTGTTTTTCCGCGGCACCCGTTGCCTTCGCAATCATCTGGCCCCCTATCGCATCAATGGTGGCTGCTTGGCCTGCGCTGGGCAGATGCCATCAGCTTGATGCGGATCCCATCCGCCATCCTTTCGAATGGCTTGAGCTCAATGGCTGATTGAGCTCAAGAAATCCAGCTTCGCGCGAACCAGGTCTCGATCTGTGCGCAGGTTTCATCATCCTTGAGATCGGTCTCGCTCACGCTGAAACCAAATTTGTGGGCCATCGCTAGGAGTGCATGCATGGAATCGAGTTGGTGAAACTCCCTTCGCAGAGCTGCACTGTGTTCAACAGCATGAACAAAATCTTTGAGACCCTGGCGGCTCATCGCTGCCAGCCCCGCTCGGCTTGTTCTTCGACATAGGCTGCGACATCAGCGATATCGTCTTCGCTCAGTTTGCCTTCGTAGGGAGGCATGGCATTTTTACCGTTTTCGATCTGGTGCTCAATCGCCTCAAGATGGTCTTGGCTGTAGGCGTTCAGATGGGCCTGGAGATCAGGCTGGCTGAGGGTGCGACTGGCGCTTAGAACGTTGCCGCCACCCATGTGACAGGCGGCACAGTTGGCCGAAAAGATCTGACCGCCGTTTTCCAGGTCTGGTTGAGCTTCAGTCGCGCCAACAGGAAGAACCCCGAATAGGCCGATCACGATCGCCAGAACTAAGGGGAGAATCGCTGCTGGCTGCGGCATGGTCGAACGCGGCACATGGTGGACTTCAACCTTATCCATGGCGACGCTCATGTGAAGCCCCTCGATGTGATTACTGATTCACATCGAGGGGCATGAGTTATGGCTTTTGTTTCGAACTGGTCAGATCAGAGAGCTCCTGATCATGGCAATCACTCAACGATGACCTTGCCAACCATGCCGGCGCCACGGTGAGGCTCGCAGTAGAAGTCATAGCTGCCAGCGGTCGAGAACGTCTCTTCCCATGATTCGCCTGGAGCGAAGGCAAGGTCGGAGTGGCTGAGCTCATCGTGCCCATCAAAGACGGCGTTATGAGGAGCCATCTTGTTGTTCACAAATTTGACGGTGTCGCCCGCCTTGATGTTCACGGTGCTGGGCTCGAACGCCAGCATGCCGGAATCGGATCCGAGCTTCACCTCAACAGTGGCGGCGCTTGCGGAGGCCACACCCATGCCAATCACCAAAACGAGGGCGATACAGGCCGAAAGAAGGGAACGCAGATGATGGATCATCACGTCAAAAGTCACTTCCGTAAGTTTAGCTGCATTTAAGTCTGTCCACGTCTAGGCAATCCCGAGTCCTCAAGAACAGTTTCAAGATCCGGTCCATGACTGGTGAGTTGGAAGCGTTCAGGCTGGGTCACTGGGTTGTGAATGAAGTGGCGCTGGCGGATGCTGAAACGATCCCAGTCGTTCACCTCGATGGGCAGCACCCTGATCAGCCCTTCGATCAGCCAGGGCCATAGAGGGATTCCAGGCGTTCTGGCGACACCACGCCAGCGGCAGAGTGTGGCCACCGCTTCATTCACACTGATCGCTTTCTGGCCCATCACGATCCGGCGGACCGGGCCCTGCCCCGGCTCGGGATTTCGTTGATGGGGAGTCGTGGCCAACGCTCCGCAGATGGCCGCGATGTCGGCGGCATGGATGAAGTGGAAGCTGGCATCGGCCCGTAGCCATCGCGCCAGCCAGAGCCACTTGCTGGCTTCAGCAAGGCCTTCGGTGAGGTAACTCGTCGGGAAGCGGCTGCTGCCGTCGATGCGTCCACCAAAGACCAACGTGGGGAACACGGCCACGATCCGTTCAGCGAGCGGATGGTGTTCGAGATCCTTCAGGCATTGGGCCTTGGTCTGGATGTATTCGGTGCCGTAGGCCAGGGCCTGGGGCAACGGCTGCAGATCGCGGTTGAGGATGCTGGCCGTGGAGAAGTACACCACCTGCTCGAGCTTGTCGGGATCAAGCAGGCTCAGCATCCGCTTCACTGCTACCACATTCACCTGCTGCGCACGTTCAGGGTCCCCCCAGGCTGTGGCGGTGTGAATCACCCTGTTAACGCTGCCTAGATCGGTCGCGAAGCGATCGGTCTCCCTCAGATCACCAACGAGGAGCTTGATGCGCGGGTGATCGAGGGGAATCGCCGATAGCTTGCTGGGGTCCCTGAGCCACAGCAGAAGTTCAGCATCGGAATGCTCAAGAAGCCAGGCAGTGGTGTACTGGCCGACGCAGCCGCTGGCGCCCGTAATCAGGATGCGTGCCGGTGCTGTGGTCAAGGATTCCTTGCGCAAGGGAGAGTGGCTCAGGCCGCGGTGCCCAGACGTTCCATCACGCTCTTGCCAGAGCGGAAGAAGGCTGCACCGTTCTCCTCGGGTGTGCCGGGGAGGATGCCATGGCCAAGGTTGAGAATGTGGCGGCGACCCCGGGCCTTGCGGACGCAGTCATCGATGCGGGCTTCAATCGCTTCGGGGGTTCCGAACAGCAGGCCTGGGTCGACGTTGCCTTGGACCCCAATGTGTTCGGGTAGGCGGGCCAGGGCTTCGGCCATGTCCACGGTCCAGTCGAGCGACACGATGTCCACACCGGTGGTGCCCATGCGTTCGAGCACACCCGCACTGCCGGAGATGTAAAGGATGAAAGGGGTGTCTGGGTGGGTTTGCTTGACCAGATCGACCACCTTCTTTTGATACGGGGCAGCGAAGGTGTCGTAGTCGGCAGGACTGAGCTGGCCTGCCCAGGAATCGAACATCTGCACCACTTGGGCACCCGAATCGATCTGGTAGCGAAGGTAATGAGCAATCGATTCGGCGAAGTGATCGAGCAGCTTGTGCAGCATCTCGGGCTCTTGGAAGGCCATGGCCTTAATCACCGCGTAGTTCTTACTGCTCTTTCCCTCCACCACATAGGCAGCCAGGGTCCAGGGGGCACCCACGAAACCAAGCACTGCGGCTTCATTGCCAACGCTCTGGCGCAGGCGACCCAAGACTTCACCCACAAACGGCATGGACTCAGCCGGATTGAGGGTCCGTAGTGCGTCCACCTGGTTCATGCTGCGGATCGGATCACCGATCTGGGGCCCCTTGCTCTCAATGATGTCGAAGTCGATCCCCATCCCAGGTAGCGGCGTGAGGATGTCTGAGAACAAGATCACACCATCAGGCTTGAAGGCCCGAAACGGCTGCATCGAGATCTCGTAGGAGAGGTCAGGGTTCTCTGAGCGCTCTCGGAAGCTGGGATATTTGTCGCGCAGGTCTCGGTAGATCTTCATGTACCGACCTGCCTGGCGCATCATCCACACCGGGGGACGCTCAACAGCCTCTCCGCGGGCAGCACGCAGCAGCAGGGGCAGGGAGTCGCTCATCGGGAAGTGGAGATCAAGCGGGCAACCTACCTGAGAGAACCTGAGCAACCGAGGCTCTTCTCAGGTAAAGCATCTGCTTCGTCACACGCTTTGGGGCTCAAACTCCGCCAGCAGCGGAGTCTGGGGCGAGGCTCCGCTTTGGATCGTGCTTGAACACCATCACACTCAAGGGAGGCAGACAGAGGTCGAGGGAGTTGTCGTAACCATGGATTCCCCACTCGTCTGAATGCTTCCCACCCATGTTGCCCAGGTTGCTGCCGCCGTAGCGCTCCGCATCGGTGTTGAAGATCTCCGTGTAGAAGCCGGCGAGGGGAATGCCCACGCGGTAATGGGCATGGCTCTGGGGTGTGAAGTTGGCCACTACGACCAGCCAGCTACCGCCAGTACTTTCCCGACGCATGAAACTGATCACGGAGTGGCGATTGTCGTTGCAGTCGATCCACTGGAAGCCGTACTGATCAAAGTCATCGCGCCAGAGGGCTGGTTCTGCCTTGTAGAGCACGTTGAGGTCATCGACCAGTCGCTGCACGCCCTGGTGCGGCTCGTATCCCAACAGATCCCACTGCAGGTCTCCCCACACATTCCATTCGGCCCGCTGACCGAATTCCATCCCCATAAAGATCGTCTTCTTGCCGGGGTGGGTCCACATGTAGGCCAAAAGCGCACGTGTGTTGGCGTATTTCTGCCAGTCATCTCCAGGCATCTTGTGCAGGAGATTGCTCTTGCCGTGAACCACCTCATCGTGGCTTAGCGCCAGCATGAAGTTCTCGGTGTAGGTGTACCAGATCGAGAAGGTGATGTTGTTCTGGTGGAACTGGCGGAACCAGGGATCGAGCTCGAAGTAATCGAGCATGTCGTGCATCCAGCCCATGTTCCACTTCAGATTGAAGCCGAGCCCGCCGATGTCGGTGGGCTGCGTCACCATCGGCCAGGTTGTGGATTCCTCTGCAATCGAAAGTGCGCCTGGATAGTGCTGGAACAGCACATGATTGGCTTGCTGCAGGAAGCGCACCGCTTCCGTGTTTTCGCGGCCGCCATGTTCGTTGGGCAGCCATTCGCCATCGGGTCGCAAGTAGTCGCGGTAGAGCATGGAGGCCACCGCATCCACCCGGATGCCGTCGATGTGGAACTGCTCAAACCAGAACACAAGGTTGGCAACAAGGAAGTTCCGCACCTCGTTGCGGCTGTAATTGAAAATCAGCGTGCCCCACTCCTTGTGCTCACCGATCCGGGGATCGGAGTGCTCATACAGGTGTGTGCCGTCAAAGAACGCCAGACCATGACTGTCTTTGGGGAAATGCCCAGGGACCCAGTCGATGATCACGCCGATGCCTTCGGCATGGCATCGGTCGACGAAGGCGCGGAATTCATCGGGGTTGCCGAAACGACTGGTTGGGGCGTACCAACCGGTCACCTGATATCCCCAGGAACCGTCGAAGGGATGCTCGGTGATCGGCATCAATTCGATATGCGTGAAGCCGCGTGCCTTCACGTAGGGGATCACTCGATCCGCGAGTTCCGGGTACGTGAGCAGGCGGGCACCGGGTTTGAGGTCCGCGGCAGGAACGGGAGGGCGAGCAGTTCCGTCGGCTTCGATAAAGGGTTGATCCGCAGCGGCATGAATCCAGCTGCCCATGTGCATCTCATAGACCGAGATCGGTTGATCGAGAGCATTGCGACGGTCCCGTTCATGCATCCAGGCGGAATCAGTCCACTGGAAGTTGTCGAGACGGGACACCAATGAGCTGGTGGCCGGACGGACCTCGTGGCGGAAGCCGTAAGGGTCGGCCTTCTGATAACAGTGCCCTTCCTGGGTCCGAATTTCATATTTGTAGAGAGCTCCTTCGTTCAAACCGGGAACGAACAATTCCCAGATGCCCCCGTTGCGCTGCTGCATGGGGTGGTGGCGTCCATCCCATGCATTGAGGTCACCGATCACGCTCACACTTCGAGCGTGCGGTGCCCAAAGGCAGAACATCACCCCTGCAACGTTGCCGATTGTGGTGAGATGGGCACCCATCTTTCGCCAGATGTGGTGATGGTTCCCTTCGGCGAAGAGATGGCGATCCATCTCGCCCATCCATTCATCCCTGAACGCCCAGGGATCGTTCTGCTCGTGGCTGATGCCGCCACGGCTCACCTGCAGGCGATAGGCCTGACCTGGATCCTGCGCTAGCTCCGCTTCAAACAGCCAGGGGTGGTGGGGGGTGGTGGTGCTGATGACCTCGCCGTTGACCACCAGGTCGACACGATCGGCTTCAGGCATCCAGGCACGCACAGTCCAGCCGCTGTCTGTGGTCTGGGGCCCGAGCACAGACAGCGGATGGTCGTGGCGGCATTCCGCCAGCCGCAGACCATCCTCAATCATCCAGTCGAGGACCGCAGCAGCCATGACCTAAAGGCATTATTGGCCGGGAGCTTAGGCGGAAAAGCCCTGGTTCCTGCGGTCGGTTGCCAGCCCTTGAACCGATCAGACCAGATCAGCCGAGAAATCGACGTTGATGATTCGGCCTTCGCGGTTGAAAATCACAAACAGATTGTCGGTCACCTTGCCGAATTCGATCGTGACCAGCACGAGCTGTTGCTCGCCTCCTTGGCTTGCGACGAGAGCGCTCTTGATCTGCTTCGTGCCGCCAAGGACCCGGGCAAGTTTGCTCCATTTGCGCTTGAGGTCTTGAGGGCCAATCTCCTTCTGGAAGTCGAGATCCAGGTAGTAGCGAGCGGCGACCCAGCGTTGGGCGTTCAGGTCCTGCACAAAGTTGAGAGCGCTCTGCTCGATGGGCAGAGTCGTGCCCACCCATTTCCAAGCCACCAGCTTCCCTTCATCGTCAAGCACCAGCAGGAGCGGTGCCTCCTTGGTTCCATCGGCCAGCACAGCCACGGCTTCCACGGTGGTGTCATCCATGCCGCGGGAGATTGCGCTGATCCGATAGTCACTGAGGGATGGGCTGTTGCGCAGCCTGGTCCGCACTGCCTCCTCGTCGGTTGTGCTGCGCAGAGGGGTGGATAAACCGGCATAGATGCCAGCGGCATCCTGCACTTTCAGGGCTTCCAGAAGCTCACGTGCGGCGCGGGTGGCCTGGGCGGCGGTGAGTGTCGTTGTAGCAGCAGCTCCGGCCTGGGCGATCTCGAGCGCCTGACTGCCGTGCATCGGCATCACGGATGCGATCGGACTGCAAAGCGCAAGGGCGAGAACGCAGGCTGTGGTGTTCACGGCGTGAAGGCGACGCATGTTTGGCGTCAGTTTGCCGGAGGTTCAGCGTTCCGGTGAACCGATCAGTGGCTCAAAACGTAATTGGCACTGATTCAGAGTCAGTTCAATGCTGGTGACACGGCATGCGCTGCTGGGTGCACCACAGGGGCTATCGGGATGGCCAGGGTTGATCGCGATTGCGGGCCAGCAGGCTCCCGCAATCGAAATGCGCAACCGATCTCCTGGTTTCAGCCTGGCTTCGAGTGGTTGCAGTGCCACCCTTTGGCTCGATGCTTGGCAGGCCTTGAGGCCACTCACGCGGGTGACGCCAGTGCTGAGTTGTTGCACCTGATCGCTGCCTGATGGACAGACGGAGAGGGCAACGCACAGATCAAATCCCAATTGATCTGCAGCCGCCAGCAGCGACAGAACAGGTCGGCCGCGCAACTGGCAGTTGAGGCTCAGAGGAGCCGTGGTGAAGGTGGCCACATCGCTGCGGGCATCCAGCTCGGATCGATCGCAGGGGCCAGGGGTGGGGCTGAGGTGACCACCGATTGCCGGGGCGGCACGCCATGGATCATGGACGATCACCACAGTCTCAGGAACCACAGTCTCGGATCGGTTGAGGTCTTGCTCGTTGACGCTGGAGTCAGCAAAGCAGCCGAGTGCGTGGCTGGCGGAGGACAGGGCCTTCAACTCACCGGCACTGGGATCAAGACAGGCCAGGGAGCTGCCGCTGAGTTGCCATAGTCCACCGCTGCTGCTTCTGGCGTCGGTGATGGGTTGCCAGCGCTGTTCGCAGAGGTCCCAGGCCATGACAGATCCTCGGCAACCAACGGGCTCCTCCCTTTGGATGGATGGATGCTCAGAGGGGTCGATCAGGTTGCGTTGGAAGAAGTCCAGATGAAGTTGCTGGGCGTTTGGCCACCATTTCAGGTGCGTTGCAGGCCCGATGTGCAGATCTGGCTGACCACCTGCCTCCAGGCTGAGACGATGCAGATCCAGCACGCCGCGCAGATGGGGGTCCCACCAGCCTCCGATTAGCAGCATGGGCAGGCGTAGCCAGCTGGTCGGTGGGTGATAGCAGGTCCAGGCGTCAGGATCCTCCGGGGAGCGATCAAGCCAGCGCACTGCCATCCCTTCCGGGTCATAGCGACGCAGCAGATCCAATCCGTCACGGCAGTATCGGTTGTCTTCAAGGCTGCAGCGGATTGCATCCCATCCGGTTGCGTCCCCCCTGCGTTGGGCTTGCAGGGCGGCGAGCTGTAGACCCCAGCCCAGTCCAAGGTGCCACCAGTGGGCTCCCCCTTCGCAGCTCCAATGGTCTCTTTCGTGTAAACCGGTCATCGCCGGTGCAAGGCAGTCGGGTGGAGGGGTGCCTTCCTCGGCCACTAATTGGGTGAATCCCTGGTACGAAAAGCCGTAAAGACCGATCCGTCCGTTGCATTGAGGCAGGGAACGAAGCCACGACAAGGTGGCGGTGGTGTCGCGTGCCTCTTGCGCAAAGCCACGGAAGCAGCCACCAGAGGAGCCCTGGCCACGCACATCCTGAACGACAACCAGAAATCCACGTTCGGCCCACCAGGAAGGATGGGCATAGGTCGGTGTCGAGGCGATGGATCGTCCGTAGGGTTGGCGCATCAGAAGAGCGGGCCACGGACCAGATCCGGATGGCTGCCAGATCCTTGCGATCAGATCGACACCGTCTTCAAGCGTCAGGGAGTGATCAGCGTGGATCAATGGGCCCGGATTCTGAGGGTGAGGTGGACCGCTTAGGACACATCTGTGCAGTGAAGGCCGATCACATACGTGGCCAAAATCTCGGCGTCTTGCGTCGTCAGATTGCGCTGAGAGGCCAGGGCCGCGATGGCGGTATTGGATGTGGCCGAGACCCCCTGGGCATTGAGTTGCTTGAACTGCCTGCACAAGGCTCTGGCTTCGTTGGGGTTGCGTTTGACGCTTTCCAGAAGCGAAGACTGTGCAGCCACCGCGCTTGACGTCGCTGCACCCGCCGCCGCCGCAAGGGCGCACAACAGCAGAGAGGCTTGGAGGTGGCGCATACACCCTCCTTAAGGACTAACTGCATTTGAAGTGGCAATCAGCTTGCTTGGCAGCGCTCTGGGGTCAGTTTCTTGGTTGCCATGCTTGGGCTGCTTTGATCCAGCGTTGGGCCACCGCCAGATCCACCACTGGTGGTCGTCCACTTCGGAGCTGGCGTTCGAGTCGTCCCGTACGCGTGACGACATCCTGGGGTGAGGCTGCTGAAAGTGCTGCCACTGTTGCCAGGCCTGCATGCATCAGCAGGGCTGCATCGGCCGGTGCGAGATCCAGGCAGCACACCAGCTCGGCCATGCCCCTCAGCCGTTTGAAGTTTCGGGCGCTGGCACGGCCGCGGCGGGAGAGCTGGCTGAGCTGGTGGTCGCTGAGTTGCTGAAGGGCTCCCCAGGTGTCGATACCTGCAGCCACCAGTTCCCGCTGCTCATCACGGAAGCTCTGAGGCAGCTCCTGAAGTGGAGATTCGCTGCTCATTCTTTGTTCAGTCTTGCCGATGCTCTCGTTTTCACTTCGGTCTGGCCGAGGACCACTGGTTTGCTCAACCCGTCGCCGGCCGGTTGCAGCTGGCGTAAGCGGACGATCACCACGTCGCTGCTGCGTCCACCTGGACGCAAATTCCCCGCTAGCTGTTGCAGGGTTGGATCGACCGAGTCGAGATCCATCTCCGGTGAGGCCTTCGCGACCACTAGATCGTTGCCGTTGTCGAACACCACCGGTGCCCTTACAGCTCCTTCGATTGCAACGGGCGGGGTGTAACTCACCGAGAACGCCCAGCTGCTCGCGGCGAGCAGAAGCGTGAAGCTGGTCACTCCCACGAGACGGAATCGCAGTCCCCAGCGTGCTGCGAAGGCGATTGCTGTGACCACGGCGAAGCCGAGTCCGCTCCAGACCAACCATTGCGTGGAACTCTGAAGCAGCAGAGGCAGATTCATGGGCTGGTGATCAGCGGTTGTGCTCTTTATATTGCGCTGACTTCTGAAGGGACTGACGCGGTCGATGGGCAGTGGGTCACCACCGCAGACCCTCTCGCGTCTGCTCCTGACTAGGGGAGTCATTCTCACCGTTGCCGGTGGACTCTGTTGGATCGGTGCGGATCGCATCGCCGCTTCGGTGGTTGCTCGGATGCGTCCCAGCCTTGAGCAGCAGCTCTCCAAGCCCCTTGGCCATCCCCTGCGGATTGGCCCTTACAAGGGCTTGAGTCTTTCGGGTGTCTCCCTCGGCCCCAGCGAAGTCCAGCGCGGTTTGCTGGATGACTCCACCGCATCGGTTGAAGCGGTGTCTGTCGGTCTGGCGCCGCTGGCCAGTCTGCGCCGCTGGAAGCCTGTGGCGGTGGTCAAGTTGCGTGGCGTGCGGGTTGATTTGCGTCGGAATGCCGAGGGGGCCTACTGGGTGCCAGGTCCTGCCGGTGATCAGCCTCCTCCGAAGCTCGGTCTCTTGATCCGTCTGTTGGATCCGGCCCAGATCAGGATTCAGCCTGCGGACCTGACTGTGCGGGCAGCGGGCCGTGCTGATGTGCATTTGGATCAGTCCTGGGCCGATTCGGCTGTTCAGCTGACTCTTCCCCAACAGGGCAAGGTGGCGATGCGTTTGAAGGGACGCTGGCGAGACCCTCAATTCGACCTTCAGGCCAGGATTGACAAGCTGCGTCTTCAGTCCCTCCAGGGGTTGATTCCCCCCGCCAGTGAAGTCGCACTTCAGGGGCAGTTAGGGGGGGACCTCCAACTTGGCTGGCAGGCCGGCAAGGCCAGTTGCCATGGAGGGATCTCTTTGGTTGGGTTCGCAATGAACTCACCGGCTCTACAGGCACCGCTCCGCAGCCCTCAGTTGCAGATCAGCTGTAAGGGGGATCGGCTGACGCTGCCGCGAAGCCCCTGGAGCTTTGGTGCTTATCAAGCCTCCTTGCAAGGCGATGTGGCGCTCAACCGGTCCTTCAATCTGCATCTGAATCTTCAGGAACCTGGCAGGGACCGTCAGCTTCGTGCTGATCTCAAGGGGCCATGGCATCAACCTCGACTGCGGATCGACGGTCGGTGGAGCCCGCCAACGTCCGTTGCCTTGAAGGGGCCGTTCAAGCTTGATCTGGAGCTGAGCGGCGACTGGAGTGACCAAGAGGCCATCACAGCCAGCCTTGATCGTTTGGATCTTCACGGGCCCGGGCTCAAACTCAGGGCCGCTGGGGGCCTCTACCCCCGCATGGCAGTTGCCAGCCAGCAGTTTGAGATGGCTGGATCAGCCTGGAGTCAGCTGTCGCTGGTGCCCGAGTTGCTTGGCGACAACACTCCTGTTCGCGGCGTCGTTCGCCTTCGTGGGGAGACCACCAAGCCTCAGTTCAGTCTGACCCTTGGCCAACGGGCCAATCCTTTGCTGCAGGACTGGTCCTTGAAGGCCGACTGGGATGTAGCCAAGGGCCTGGTTCGGTTGGATCGTTTCACCAGCCCTGACCTTCAGGCCCAGGCGGTGCTACCCCTGCGACTCACTGGTCGCCGTCTGCAGCTGGGCCCTCTCAAGGCGGGCATTCAACTCAAGGACTTCCCCCTGGCGCGGATTGGCCCCATCGTTGGCACCTCGATGGCGGGCCGTCTCTCGGCCTTCGGTGAGCTGAGCGGTCCATTGAACGCCCTGCGCCCTGATCTGGATCTTCAGCTGGTGACGCCGGAAGCTGGACTCCTTCGCCTGTCTGAAGTGTGGCAGGGGCGCTTTGAGGGGCGGCCTGGCGGAGGTGGTCGGTTGAGCATGACCGCCGCAGATGCTGTGATCGGAGGATCTCTTCAGGCCAGGCTCGGCCGCAACTGGCTTCCGACCACCGTCACATTGGTCCGTCAGGGGGGCGAGCTCAGCCTTGCTGGCACTCCGGCTTCCTACCGATGGCAGGCTCGACGTCTGCCGTTGGAGGGTTTGGAATTAGCCCTGCCTCCGAAGGGGCGGTTTGAAGGGCTTTATGGCCGCTTGTCTGGGGAGGGCACTCTCGGACTGCAGCCTCTTGCAATGGAGGGACACCTCACCTTTGACCGTCCGGGACTGCTTGGCGTTCAGCTTCGTCAGGCCCAGCTTCAGGGCACCTACAGCAACCGTCGGTATCAACTCACCGGTGAATTGCTCCCGCCTGATTCCGGCCAAGTGCTGCTCAAGGCCGAAGGTCGTCTTGGTGCTGGCCTGGATGCTGAGGTGGATGCCCTGGGCCTCAGTGCGCGTTGGCTCACACGCGGTGTGCTCAGCCTCACGAACCTCACCGATGATCTTCCTGCTGTGGAGGGAAGGGCGGAGGATCTCGGCACCCTGCTTGTGAACACCTTTGGTGGGTCGCTGAATGGACAGCTTCAGGCCCTGAACGCGGTGCAGCAAGACCTCGACGCTCACGAGCAGAAAGTCCGCAATCGCTCCGCCTTCCACCCCGAGGATCTGCGTGGTCAGGTTGATGCCCGCATCAGCCTGAGTGGAGACCATCTGGCTGACCTCAATCTTGAGCTCAAGGCCAGCGGCCACCTCTGGGTGGAAGGGGGTGACGTGGATCATGCTTTGCAAATCGAACCGTTTGTCGCCACGATCAGCGGTCCGATTGGGGCGGGTGAAGGGCAGTTCTCGTTGCAGCATCTGCCCTTCTCTCTGCTGGCGCTCGTGGCACCGGTTCCCCCTGCTTTGCTCGGGGCCGTTGGCCTTTCGGGCCGCTATCGACTTGGTGATGGAGCTCCTCAGCTAACGACGGAACTGGTTCTTGAAGATGCCCGGATCGGTGCCCATCGCCTCACCCTCGACAAGGGTCAGATCACCCTGGCCGGCAACGCCTTGCTGCTGGATCTGGCCTTGCGTGATGAGTCGGCTGAGCAGGCTGTCGTGGTCACCGGACAGGTGCCTTTGGAGCCGTCGAGTGCTCTCGATGTGCGCGTGGTTACCCGAGGCGACGGTCTTCGCTTCCTCACGGGTTTCACCAATGATCGCCTCGTTTGGACGACAGGTGATGCCCGCCTTCGTCTGATTTTGAGCGGCACTCTCAGTCAGCCGCAGGCGAACGGTTTCTTGGTGGTCGACAAGGGTGGCTTCCAACTTGAGAAGCAGGACATCAGTGCCTTCAACACCTCCGTCGTCTTTGATTTCAACCGACTTGAGGTTCAGTCGCTGAAGGCTCGGGTTGGCAAAAACGGACGCTTGGAGGGCAAGGGCGGCCTTGGCTTATTCACCGCACTGCCCGAGCCTCAGCCGCTCGTTCTGTCCCTCAGTAAGACCCGTCTCAATCTGCCGATTGCTGATGTTGAGGTCACGGCGGATCTCAAGATCATTGGTGCACTGGTGCGTCCGCGGATCGGTGGTGCACTGGCAATCAGTAATGGCACGATCCGGCCGGCCCCCTCGTTGTTCTCAAGGAAGCGCGTGCAGTCTGGTGACGGAGAGCAGGAATCGGCCAATCAGCCGGTGGCCTTCAACACCCTGCTTGAAGATCAATGGGATTTTCAGAAGCCCCTGGTGCTTTTGGGCCCAGAGGTGGAGGCCAGCTCAAGTCGGTCTCTGAAGGCTGCGATGCCCAAGCTGCCTGCATTGGGCTTCAACAACCTGCGTGTGATTTTTGGTCCGAAGTTGGCGGTCACCGTCGCGCCGGTGGCCGCTTTCACCACCAGGGGGCGACTGACCCTGAATGGTGCTCTGGATCCCAGTCTCAAGCTTCAGGGTGTGGTGCAGATGCTGACTGGACGCATCTCGTTCTTCACCACCAGCTTTCAGCTCGACCGTCGTGCGGCCAACGTGGCCATCTTCACTCCCTCGATGGGGCTGATCCCTTACGTCGATGTGGCTCTCACCAGCCGCGTCTCAGACAGTGTGAGTATCGGCACTGGCAATAACGCCGTATCCACCAACATTTTTGAGACCAATGGCAGCGGCAGTCTTGGCGCTGGTGGTGAGCTCAGGCTTGTGAAGGTGATGGTGGAAGCCAGCGGCCCGGCAGACCGTCTCGCCGACAACTTCACGTTGCGTAGTTCACCTCCCATGCCCCGCGCCCAGCTCCTCGGGCTGATTGGTGGCAACTCCCTTGCTGGATTGTCCGGTGCCGGAGGGGGAACCGCTCTGGCGGCGTTGCTGGGCCAGTCGTTGCTCACTCCCGTGATCGGGACGCTCACGGATGCCTTCAGCCAGCGGCTCCAGTTCGCTCTCTATCCCACCTATGTCACTCCGCAGATTCAGGATGAGAAAGAGCGTGTGTCTGGCCAAGTGCCACCTCAGTTGGCTCTGGTGACCGAACTGGGAGTTGACCTCACTGACCGCTTCAATCTCTCGGTGCTCGCGGCACCCAATCGCAATGACATTCCCCCCCAGGGAACGCTGTCTTATCAGATCAATCCCAACCTCAGCTTGTCAGGCTCGGTTGACAATCAGGGCACCTGGCAGAGCCAGTTCCAGGTGTTCTTCCGCTTCTGACCATGGCATCGGCTGAGCAGGTGATCGGGGTGGATTTGGGGGGCACAGCAATCAAGCTGGCGCGCTTCACCCGTGACGGGTTGTTGTTGGCGGAAGAGCAGATCCCCACACCGCAGCCGGCCATGCCCGGCGCCATTTGCATGGCGCTCTGCGAGGCGATCGAACAGCTGGATCCTGATCGTTGTGCCTCGCTGGTGGGTGTCGGTCTGCCCGGGCCGATGGATGCAGCGGCCCGGGTGGCGCGGGTGTGCATCAACCTGCCTGGCTGGGAAGAGGTGCCGCTGGCGGACTGGCTTGAGCCCCGTCTCCAGCGCAGGGTGACCCTGGCCAACGATGGCAATTGCGCCTTAGTGGGAGAAGCTTGGTCTGGTGCTGCCCGTGACTGCACGGACGTGGTGTTGCTCACCCTTGGCACCGGTGTGGGGGGTGGCGTGATGCTTGGTGGCACGCTGTTCACCGGCCACAACGGTGCTGCTGCCGAACCAGGACTGATCAGCATTGACCCGAATGGTTTGTCCTGCAACAGCGGCAATCGAGGCAGCCTCGAGCAGTTCGCCAGCATCGCCGCTCTGCGCAGGCTGTGGGATGGGGATCCAGCTGAGCTTGCCCGCCGAGCTTCGCAAGGAGACGTTGAGGCTCGGGCGGTGTGGTCGGATTACGGCCGCACCCTCGGGGTGGGGATCAGCTCATTGGTGTATGTCTTCACCCCGCAACGGGTGCTGCTCGGTGGTGGGTTGGCAGCTGCCTCGGAGCACTTCCTGCCGGCTGTGCGTCGCGAGGTGGAAGAGCGGGTGCAGGCTGTCAGTCGTGAAGGGCTGTGCATCGAAGCCTGTGCTCTCGGCAACGGTGCAGGCCGGCTTGGGGCTGCTCGTTTGGCCTTAGACCGACTGACCTGAGCTGGATGCCGCAGTGGCTGAGCTTCGGTGTTGCCCCGTGAAACGGGATGATGCATCCCAGATCCCATCTCGTGTCGATGACCAGCCAGGCTGTGCCCGAACCGTCCGCTGAGCTGCTGCGCCTGGCAACGGCGGTTCGCCGCGCCGCCATCGATCTGGGGCAGACCACGGATCAGCAGCGTCAGCAGGCCCTCGCGGCGATGGCTGCAGCCCTTCAGGCCCATGCGGATCGGATCGCGGCTGCGAATGCCGCCGATCTTGAGCAGGCTGCGGCTGAAGGCCTGGCTCCGGCCCTGGTGGCCAGGCTCAAGCTGGATCAGGCCAAGCTCGCCGGCGCGATTGAGGGCGTGCGGCAGGTCGCTGACCTGCAGGATCCCCTCGGATCCAGGCAATTGCATCGGGAGCTGAGCGAGCGACTCGTGCTGGAGCGCATCACAGTGCCTTTGGGTGTGCTTGGAGTGATCTTTGAGGCCCGCCCCGACGCCGTGATCCAGATTGCGTCTCTGGCGATCCGCTCCGGTAACGGGGCCATCCTCAAGGGAGGCAGCGAAGCCAACCGCACCAATCAGGCGGTGATGGCAGCCTTGCAGGAGGGTCTGGCTCACTCGGTGGTGAGCGCTGATGCCCTCGCTCTGCTCACCACGCGTCAGGAAAGTCTGGCCCTGCTGCGGTTGGATGGATTGGTGGATCTGATCATTCCCCGCGGCAGCAATGAGCTAGTGCGCTTCATTCAGGACAACACCCGTATCCCAGTGCTTGGCCACGCTGATGGCGTTTGCCATCTCTACGTGGATGCTGAGGCTGACTGTGGCCAGGCTCTGAGCATCGCCATTGACAGCAAGACCCAGTACCCCGCCGCTTGCAATGCGATTGAAACGCTTCTGGTGCATGAGGCGATCGCTGAACGTTTTCTGAAGGACGCCATTCCCGCCTTTGCTGGTGTAGGGGTCGAACTGCGCGGTGATCAGGCCTGCATGGCTCTGGGTGTGACCCATCCCGCTGATGAGGCCGACTGGGGTCGCGAATATCTCGATCTGATCCTTGCCGTGCGGGTGGTGCCTGATCTGGAGACGGCTCTTGAACACATCCGTCGCCATGGCTCTCGTCACACCGAAGCGATCGCCACCGCGAATCGCACGACTGCCGAGCGTTTCCTGCGTGCGGTCGACAGTGCGGGGGTCTATCACAACTGCTCCACCCGTTTTGCTGACGGTTTCCGTTATGGCTTCGGTGCTGAGGTGGGGATCAGCACCCAGACCCTTCCTCCCCGCGGCCCCGTCGGACTGGAGGGTCTGGTGACCTACCGCTACCGCCTGCGTGGCGATGGTCATCTCGCTGCAGACTTCGCGACAGGGGAGCCTCAGTTCAGCCATCGGGATCTGCCGCTTTGAAGGTTCCCTCTTTGACGGTTCCCGCCTTAATGCTTCTCGCCTTGATCGTTCCTGTCTTGATCCCTGACCGCGTTGACAACTGAAGCTTTGAAGGACGCCCTCCATATCTCTGACCTGCGGGTCTGGGCCCATGTCGGTGTGCTCGATCACGAGCGCCGCGATGGCCAATGGTTTTCGTTGGATCTGAGTATGTGGCTCGATCTGGACGATGCCGCTCGCAACGATGATCTGTCCCGTTCCGCTGACTACAGCCTTGCGGTGCAGGCTGTCCAGTCGCTCGCCAACTCGCTTCAGTGTCAGACCATTGAGCACTTCAGTGAGCGGGTTCTGGCGTTACTCGAAGAGCTCTACGGACCAGTGCCCATGCGCGTTCTCCTGCGCAAATGTGCGGCGCCCATCCCTGGATTCGGGGGTACGGTTGCCGTTGAACGCCATCGCCACTGGACGGTGTGAACGACTCCAGACCCCTGGTTCTGGTGCATGGATTGTGGGACACGCCCCACCTGTTCCGGCGCCTGGTTCGCCGTCTCGAGCAGTATCAGATCTCTCTGCTGGTGCCCCACCTCCCCCATCGTCTCGGGGCGGTTCCCCTGACGACTCTGGCTCGACAGCTCGACCAGTGCATCGCCGCTCGCTGGGGGGATCAGGAGATTGATCTCCTCGGCTTTTCGATGGGTGGCGTCATCAGTCGTGTTTGGCTTCAGGACTTTGGGGGGTTTAGGCGCTGCCGTCGGTTCATCAGCGTGGGAAGTCCTCAGCAAGGCACGCTGACGGCTCAATGGATTCCGCGCTGGCTGTTTGCCGGTCTTGCCGATATGAAACGGGGTAGTCCCCTCCTCAACCACCTCAATGCCGACCTGACGGCCTTGCAACGTGTGGAATGCGTGAGTTTCTTTTGCCGCTGGGACCTGATGGTGGTTCCTGGTTGGCAGGCCGTGCTGCCAATGGGGACGCAGGAGGAGGTGCCGGTGCTGAGCCATCAGCAGCTGATGGCTCACCCTTTATCTCTTGAGATCTTGATGAAAACGATCCTGAAGGATTGAGTGGCAGTTCGCTGCAACGTGGACACACTGAAAAAAGACCTTCCCATCGCAACCGATGTGTTTTTCGGCTTCAGCCAGCTTCACAGCATCAGCGGTTTTGATGCCCCTTGGGCTCTACTCCCATCATCTGGCTTCCAAGGCGGAACGCCCTGGATATCAACCTCTTGCACTGGTTCCATTCTTTTTCGGTGTGCAGCAGTTTGTTGAAGGACTGGAGTGGACGGCCATTGGCAATGGATCGGCTCCGCCGATGGAACCACTGGCAACCTTTGGTGCCCTGGGCTTTCTCTTCTTTGCTTATTGCTTCTGGATGATCTGGATTCCATGGAGTGCATGGTCCATCAGTCGCAGTACTGACTCTCGAGGGTTACAGAGTCGTTTGCAATGGGTGGCGATTGTTGCAACGGTGCTGGGAATCCTCTTCTATACCCCGTTGCTTTTCAATATGCCGGCTGTGCAGCCTGCAGTTCACAGCACCGGCAGATTGATGTATGACCTCAGTGGGCTTGGCAGTATCTGGCATAACTTCGTCAACACCGAACCTGTTGGCGAATTGGTGTATTGGGGCTTCATCGTTTTGCCCCTTTTAGCGGTGAGTGATAGGGCTGTGAGGTTGTTTGGCGTGCTCATCTTTGTCTCAATTTTTCTGACCTGGCTGACATACAGCGCCACCTTCAATTCTGTTTGGTGCTTCTACTGTGCGGTGTTGTCAATCATGGTGATTTGGATCGTGAATCGTCCGGAAATGCGTCGTGCTTGATCCTGTGGGATTTCCGCTCAGCGCTTTGCTCGAGTCCATGGTTCAAGCCATGTTGGCCATGGATACGGGCCTTGGTCTGGTCATCGGCGTTGGCCTCTCTATGTCTGCCTCGCATTTGTTTTCGCTCCTGGCGAATCGACTCTGTCTGCGCCAGATCGCGCTGCAAATGGTGGTTGATGCCCTTGTTCTCAGCTTGGCTCTAAGCCTTGGAATTCTCTGCCACAGCTTGATGTTGATGTTGATGGAACATGTTCCACCGCAGCCGATCATGATGGCGAATCGCATGGGAGCGGCCCTGTGGCCTGGTTTGTTCTATGTGCTTGTTGCGGCCCCGTATATCAGTGATTTGATCGCCGTCACGCTGTTGGCCTGGATTCACCTCAACGTGATCTTGTTGCTTCAGGTTCACTACGGCATTCCTCTTCAGGAAGGCCTTGTGGTGTCTCTTCCTGGTTTTGTGTTGGCCTTGGTGCTGATTGCTCTGGTGTTTGCCCAGCGCTGGCGAGCCAGTTACAACACCCTGGCGCGAGAGGTGGGCACATGAGTGAGCGCAGCGCCGCCATTCAGCATCACCGCAACCATCTGCGCTTGGGCTGGAGAGTGGTGGTGATCCTCCTCCTGATTACCTCGGTGTTGGCCTTCCTCGGGGTGAGTGCGGTTCGCCAAGACGCGGCCATCCTGCTTAACTCTGAGTCCATCCGTGAACTGGTGACCATGGTTGGCGCTTTGCTGGTCGTGGTGGTGGCCTTGGTGGGGGTGTATTCGGTGATGGTGGATTTCGTCTTTTGGGAAGGCTGGATGCAGGGATTGCCGGATCCCCGAGATCTATTCCCTGCCTTGGATCCGAATGCTTCCGGCCACCGGCACTACCTGGTGTATCTCGATGGCATTCACCAGAGCGAGGAGGATCATCCGCCGCGCGTCAGTGAATTTCTGCAGCATCTGGAGCAGGCGATCGACCGTGATTCTTTGTTGGTTAAGGGGATTGAGGCCTACACCATTACCCCAGTTGGCCTGAAATCCACCCCCTTTGGTCACTGGTTTTGGCAACGCCTCTTTTCACTTCAGGAGCACCACCCCAATGGCTGGGTGCGATTTCTCTGCTCCTTCTGTGTGCAAGCCAACAATGTTATCAAGGTGGGGATTTCATCGGATCGGCGTTACGGCCCGGTGATGAATTACGAATTGGCATTAAAGATCGCCAGACGTTTAGCTGCTATCGGCTTCCATCCCAGTCGAGCTAGCCGCGTCGTTCTTGTTGGCTACAGCGGTGGAGGCGAGATGGCCATCGGCACGGCGGCCATGCTTCAGAAGTTGTGCCATGTGCCTGTACAGGTGATCACTGTCTGCGGGGTGTTCAGCGGCAATGGTGATCTGGAGACGCTTGAGCACGTGTCGATGGTGGTGGGTGCCAAGGATCCTGTGGCTGCCCTCGGCAGGATCGCCTACCCGGGACGACTTCCTCTGCTTCCGCTCTCGAATTGGAATCGTTGGCTGACCTACGGACGCTTGCATCGTTACGAGATTGCTTCGATGAGCCACAACGGCAATTCCGGGCCGTTCAGTCGGCACTATCGCGACCAAGTGGTGGCAGCCATTTGCAGTGAGCTAGCGCTCACGCAGGCGGGGTGAGACTTTCCTCTCCGTTGAGGCGGCGTACCAAATCGAAAGGGCTATGACGGGGTTGGCTAGCCACCAGGCGACTGAGCGCTGGAGCACAGGCATCACCTTGCAGGATCAGATCTGAAGGGAGGGCCCGAAGGGCGTTTTGATAGCGACCGACGCAGTCCTCACGATCCGTGCCAATGCCCGGGTTCAAACCATGCTGGAGCAGTTGATCGAGTTGTTCGTTCAGGCGTTCACGCCAGATTCCGCCGAGGGTGAGTGGGAACAAATGACTGCGTCCCGTGAGCGCCTGCTCGAGTAGAGCCGTTGAATCAATGCAGAATCCCAGGGCGCCATAGCCCCCGGAGTGCAGATGTCCTCGGCAGGCAGTCGTGTTGTGGACCGCGGCCATCAGGTCGCAGAGGTCGAGGGCTAGCAAGAGTTGCTCAGCTCTGATGGCCTGGCCTGGGTAGGCGACCGTTCCATTGTCGCGATCGTTCTGCCAGGGGCGATGCAGGTCGTTCATGGCGGCCCAGCCATTCAGCCCCTCAGTGCCCTGGTAGTACTGCAGCAGCGTGCAGGCTGTTCCGTCCGGCGGAATCAGCTCCAGTTCGAAGCTGCAGTGAGGTAGCAGAGCCTCTAGCTCTTGGCCTTGGCGTAGCAATCCTGTGCGGTACGCCACCCCGAGCGGCACCTGATTCCAGGCGCTGCCTGCCTCTGCTTTCGGGGCGTTTGGACAGCTGGCGCCCATTCCAAAGCTGGCGACACTGGCTCGGATGCGAGCCCCGCAGGTCCAGCCACGATCGCTTAGTCGGGCAATCAGCTCACGGGGGCTGGTTGTGCCCTCGAACGTGAATGGGGCTGAGCGGCTGCCGTAGCAGCCGTTGCTCGTGAGCAGTCGGTTCGCTCCGAGAGCGTTCAAGACCTGGGCCAGGAGTGTGTTGCACCAGCGGCTTTCGCCGGTCTGTCGATGCTTCAGTCCGTGGTTCCGCCAGACCAGCCCCGCGCCCAGGCTGCGCAGTCCTGAACGCGCATTGGATGAGCTGTTGTTCTCTTCCCTGGCTGAATCCGAAAGCTGTTTGGCCTGCCTGCGCCACGCTTCCAGTGAGCTAGGCAGCAGATGCGGTGTCTCGCCGGCTTGGATCGTGAGCGCAGACCATCTCTGGAGGGCGTCCCCTCGTGACGGCTGGGTCGCCTCTGTTGCGGGGATCAGGTGCTGCAGGTCGTCGGCCAGGGCCGCCAGCATCAGCGGGCTGATCAGTCCTCCCTCAAGCACGGCCCCTAGACCGCGGAGATGGTCTGGGAGGACAGCTGAAGCGTGCCTCCATTTGCGGGGAAGGATGGCGAGCAGGGGGATCAGGTGGCGCTGATGCAGATCCCTGAGCAGTTCAGACAGGAAGGCTTCACGGCTGATGCCTCGACGCAGCCAGCTTGTGTCCAGTGCTGCCTCGAAGCTGATGAGGGCTGCCTCTTCAATCTGATCATCAGCCTGGTGCCCCCAAGCCTCAGAGATGGAGAGCGGGTCATGGTTTGATCCAGACCCCTGCTTCGTCATGGGGTAGAGGGGGTGAGTCCTGAATGGCGGATCAGAGCATCGGTGCTGGCGGCTCGTCCTCGGAATTCGGCATACACCTCGGCGGGCGACCGGCTGCCGCCGAGGCTGAGCACGGTGTTGCGGAATCTCTGACCGGTCGACTGCACTTGCTCCTCCTGGTCGAGGCCGACTTCTTCGAAGGCTGCGAAGGCATCGGCGCTGAGCACTTCAGCCCATTTGTAGGAGTAATAGCCAGAGGAATAACCACCGGCAAAGATATGGCCAAAGGCGCAGAGGAAGTGATCCTCGGCGATCGGCGGCATCACTGTGGTGGAGGCTGCAAGTTGCCTGCGCAGCTGATCGGGACTCATCCCGAGCTGCTTCGACCATTGGCTGTGCAGGCGGAGATCTGTGAGTGCGAAGTGCACCTGGCGGAGCGTGGCGCACCCTGCCATGAATGTGCGCGCCTGCAGCAGTTTTTGGAAGTCGGATTCTGGGAGGGGTTCACCGGTCTGCCAGTGCCGGGCCATTCCCATCAAGGTGGCGCGGTCGAGGCACCAGTTCTCCATGAACTGGGAGGGCAGCTCCACGGCATCCCATTCGACGTTGTTGATGCCCGCGGCCTGGGGATATTCCACGGTGGTGAGCATGTGTTGAAGGCCATGGCCAAACTCATGGAAGAGGGTTTCCACCTCTTCAAAGCTCATCAGGCTTGGGGTGTTGTCCGTGGGAGGGGTCTGATTGCAGATCAGATAAGCCACCGGCAAGGTCAACTCGCCTGATTCGCTGCGGGAACGATTCAGGCATTCATCCATCCATGCACCGCCACGTTTGCTGGATGGACGGCTATAGGGATCGAGATAAAAGGCGGCTAGGGGTGTGCCGTCGTGCTCGCAGACGCGGAAAAAGCGCACATCCGGATGCCAGATCGGCGCCTCCCCATCAGCGGCCTCGATCCGGATTGAGAACAGGCGTTCACACAGTCCGAACAGCCCTTCAAGGACCTGGGGCAGTGGGAACCATGGGCGCAGAGCTTCTTGGTTGAGATCAAACTGTTCCTGGCGCAGCTTCTCGGCCCAGTAGGTGACATCCCAGGGGGCCAGGCAGTCCGCTTCCGGTGCCTGGTGGCGACGAGCACAGTCCCGCAGGGCGTCGATCTCCCTTTCGGCGGCTGGCTTGGCCGCGGCGCGCAGCTCTTCAAGTAGAGCCTCAACGCTGTCGACGTTGTCTGCCATTTTGCTGGCCAGACTGAGTTCGGCCCAGTGGGCATAATCCAGTCTCTTGGCCTGATCAGCCCGCAGGCTGAGGATCGATTCAATGAGAGGAGTGTTGTCGAGATCGCCACTGCTGGCACGTCCCACATGGGCTCTGTAGAGGGTTTCTCTCAGGGCTCGGTTTTCGGCATAGGTCAGGAAGGGGATGTAGCGGGGCATGTCGAGGCCAAGCCTCCATGGGCCGCGTTCAGCGCTTGCTTCGCTGCCGTCACGGTGACGATCATCGGCATCTCGAGCCGCGGAAGCGAGGGTGTCGAGAGCGCGTGGTGGAAGCCCGGCGACCTCATCCAAATCGTGGAGTACCAAGCTCCAGGCTTGGGTGGCATCAAGGACGTGGTTGCTGAACTGGGTTGATAACTCGGCCAGCTGCTCACTGGCTTGGTTGAAGGCCGTTTGGTCGTCGCCTTGAAGACCAACCCCCCTCTGCTGCATCGAGAGCAACTCAGCATCGACGATCCGCACTTGGGTGGGATCAAGCGACTGGGCTGGATGATGTCGCAACTGTTCGAGGGCTTGATGCAGCACCGAGCTCTGGCCCATGCGGTTGCCGAAGCGCACCACCTCAGGCTGTTGGCTTGCATGGGCTTCTCGTAATTCCGGGCTGTTGCAGACGCCATTCAGGTGGGTGACCACGCCCCAGCTCCAGCGCATCTGCTCACCGATGCGCTGCAAAGGCGGCATCACATCAGTCCAGCTGATCGCCTCCCCCTGGCCCAGCTTCTGCTGGAGGCTTGTCTCCAGAGACACCAATTGCTCCTCCAGTCGTCGCAGCAGACCTGGAAGATGCTCTCCCACCGCTTCAGGGGTGATTGCCGCGTAGTCAGGAAGACCACGGCCCTTGAGGAGAGCCGGCTGGCTGGTGCTGGTCATGCCGTATCGCTTCAGCCCAGGGGCAGAAGATTGTGGAGCGCGATCAGGCTATGGGTTGACAGCGTGCTGGCGAGAGCATCGGTGGAAGCCTCGTAGACGTCCATCGCCACCCTGGGCCAGATGCCGATGGTGAGTGTGGGCACCAGCAGGGTGAGGCCGATCACGAGCTCGCGCGGATTCATATCGCCCACAAAGGCCAGAGCCGGAATCCTTGGCCCGAAGAAGATGCGGCGACACATCGACAACAAATAGATGGGGGTGAGCACCAGGCCAATCGCTGCGGCAACAATCGTGATCGCGCGGAAGCCTGTCGTGAAGGTGGTTTGGCTGGTGATGCCCAGGAAGATGGTGATCTCGCTGATAAAGCCACTCATTCCAGGCAAAGCCAGGGATGCCAGTGAGCTGGCCAGGAAAAAAGCGAAGGTGATTGGCAGCACTTTCGCGAGTCCACCCATGTTTGGAATGGAGAGGGTCTTGGTGCGTTCGTAGAAGCTTCCGGTCACAAAGAACATGGCCGCGGCGATCAGGCCATGGCTGATCATCTGCAGCATCGCTCCGCTGATGCTGAGGGCGTCGATTGCTCCAATGCCGACCAGAACGAAGCCCATATGGCTGACCGAGCTACAGGCGATCCTGCGTTTGACGTTGTCTTGAGCAAAGGCGTTGAGGGCGCCATAGATGATGTTGACAATCCCCAGCACGATCAGTGCAGGTGCCAACACCAGGTGGGCATCCGGCAGCATTTGCACGTTGAAGCGCAGTAAGGCATAACCGCCCATTTTGAGCAGCACTCCAGCCAGGAGCATGGAGACCGGAGCGTTGGCTTCGCCGTGGGCATCAGGCAACCAGGTATGGAGAGGGAACATCGGTAATTTCACACCGAATCCCACCAGGAAGCCCAGGTAACAGAGCAGCCCAAAGGTGCCGCCAGGAGAGCGTTGGGCCAGTTCGCTCAGGTTGAGCGTGAACTGGTCACCGGAAAGAGCCAGTGCCAGGCCGCTGATCAAGATCAGCAGTGAGGCCAGGGCTGTGTAGAGAATGAATTTTGTGGCGGCGTATTGGCGGTTCTGGCCTCCCCAAACGGCGATCAGCAGATACACCGGTACCAGTTCCAGTTCCCAGGCCAGGAAGAACAAGAGGAAGTCCTGAGAGAGGAAGACCAGGGCTTGGGCGGCGGCCTGAACGAGCAGCAGGCCGAAGTAGAGCTTGGCTTTGTGTTCAACCTTCCAGCTCGCCGCCACCGAGAGCATGGTCACCAGGCCACTCAGAACCACCAGGGGCATCGATAGACCGTCGGCCCCGACTGACCATTCCAGGCCAATGGCCGGTACCCAGTTGAGACGCTCCACCAATTGGAGTGAGGGGTCCTGTGGATTGAAATGGCGGCTGAAGGCCACCAGCATCAGGGCAAAGTCGACTGCCAGAACCCCCAAGGCGAGGTTGCGGGGCCAGGGTGAGGGATTGCTCTCATCGCCCGGCAGCAGCGGCATCACCAGGGCAGCAGCTGCGGGGAGCAGGATGATCAGCGAAAGCCAGGGAAACGTGGCATCGGACGTGGCAATCAGAGGGAGATTGACGTCCATGGCATCCATCTAATGGATGTTGAACCTATCAGGGCCGCGCCCGGAACTGAGTAAATTTACTCAGATTCCTTTGGATGCCAGTGGCTGCCTGTGGTCTGGAGGTTCAGTAGTGGTGCCCGACTGGCCACACCCGCGGCTTCCCACGCCCGGACCATCGCCTGACTGACGGCGGCACCGACCTCTTCGGAGCAAAGGGCAAGAATGCTGGGGCCCGCTCCGCTGATGGCACAGCCCCACGCCCCTGCTTTGAGAGCGGCTTCGCGAACCTCCTGTCCGCCTTTGATCAGGCGCCAGCGGTAGGGCTCATGCAGTCGATCGTGCATGCCGTCTGCGATCAAATCGCCGTTGCCGGTGCGCAGTCCTTGCAAGAGAAGCGTCAGGGCACCCAGATTGACGACGGCATCCCCCAACGGAATGCTTTTGGGCATGGCCCTGCGCGCTTCGCTGGTGCTCAGTCGGATCGAGGGGATGGCCACGACCGCTTTCACCGTTGGCACCCATTCACAGCGCACAACCCGCCAGCGCTGGGATGCGGCCTTCGCCGTCATGCAGAGACCACCGAGGAGGGACGGAACCACATTGTCGGGATGCCCTTCGATATCAATCGCCAGCTCGAGCAACTTTTCGCGGCTCAGGGGCTCTCCGACCAGTGCATTGGCTCCCACCAGGCCTGCCACGATTGCTGTGGCACTACTGCCAAGCCCTCGTGCTGGGGGCACCGCCAGACGCACACGCGCTTCGAGTCCCACTGGTTCTTCACCAGCAGCTTTCCAGACCCTCTGGGCGGCTCGATAAACGAGGTTGTCGGGGCCACCCCTTAGATGACTTCCTTCCTGTCCTTCGATGATCAGCTCAAACCGTTCTCCATCTCCCTCGATCCGACGCATCGTGAACCGGTTGTTGAGATCGAGTGCGGCACCAAGGCAATCAAATCCAGGGCCGATATTGGCTGAGGTGGCAGGAACATCAACAACCACCGATTGGCCAATGCGTGGTTGCACCATCCCTGCTGTTCTGTTCAAGCCAGTGTCTCACCTGAGAGGCCGCCGCTTGACGATTGTGGCCACCAACGTTGCTAGGTGGATTCGATCTCAGTCGCGAGATCCCGAGCTCTGCACGCTGCGCTAAATCGGCCCGCATTCGCATCGATCACAGCATGAACACGGAGCCCGTCGATGAAGGCGCGGAAGCGTCCTTTGCTGCGCATGGGTTCAAGAAAGGTGGCGGACTGCAGTCCCTTCAGGTGTTTGGCGGCGGTGCCTCCGCCAATCCATAGCCCGCCGCTGCAGAGTTCCTGCAGGGCCAGATCGCCGGCCGCTGAGCCATAAGCGCCGAGCCATAGGTCGAGAGCTTGGCGGGCCAAGGGATCACCGCTCTGTGAAGCCTGATCGGTCAGGGCCGGTAGGTCTTGGTATGCCTTTGAATCCACCGGTTGGCTGCGCCAAGCTTCGGCAGCCCTCTGCAGTGGGTGGCCGACTGCGTCCGGTTGTTGCAAGCGCCAACGCATCACATGGCCGAGGCCTGTTCCACTGACGATGCGCTCCACGGACAGGCGATCGAGGTCAAGGTCAGCCTTGAGCCATGAAGCCAGCTGCCATTCGTCCTCTGTGCGGGCAGCGAATTCGCGATGACCACCTTCGCTGGCCACGGCCAACCAACCATGCGGGCCAGGAATCCCGCGGGCCATCCCTAGCCCTGTTCCGGCACCGACAACCGCCACTGCCCCCCCCTGGGTCAAGGTTGCTGAACGAGAGGGATGCCCCCCCTGCAGAACGACCTGTTGCTGATCATCGAGATGGGGCAGGCCGTGAATGAGCACTGCAAAGTCGTTCACAAGCTCGAGATGCTTGAGTCCCGTGGCGTCACACAGCAGCGTTTCGCTCAGAACCCAAGGCAGATTGGTGAGTGTGGCGGTGCCGTTTTGCACAGGGCCGGCGACAGCAAGGCAGCTGGTCTTTGGGCGGGGAAGGTCGGCCGGCAGGCTGGAGAGGAAGTGGTGGACGATGCCTTCAAGGCAGGACCACTCTCCTGAGCGATAGCGCTGGGAATAGAGGGCTTGGAGCTGCCCTTCGCGTTGGCCGTACAGCGCGAGAAGGGTTTTGGTTCCTCCCACATCGCCTGCCAGAAAGGTGTTCGCCGCCATTCCGAGGGCTGTGATGCTATTGATCCTCAGGCTGCTTGCAGGGCATGAAAACCGCAAGCAGGCACTGGGAGGTCAAGCGAAGAAATCGAGTGGAAGCGGGCCCCAAGTCATCCCGGTTTGCTCTGGGATGTTGCTGTGGCCAGAGATCAGGATGCCTTCTCCAAGTCCATGTTCCACACGGATGCGGATTAGACCATTGGATTGATTGGCCTTGAGAAACACAGGGCCAACATCCTCGGCTTCCGCCTCGATCGTCATCGCTTCCCAGGAGAGGGAGCTCTCCAGGCTGCGCAAAGCGTTGAGGGCGTTTTCCTTGGATGGGGCCATGATCCCCACGGTGAACCACTCAAATGACGCCATCGCGTCGTCCAGTGAGGGTCGCAATGCCGCGCGTTGGTTGTCATTCAGCTCTGGTGCCGTTCGCAGAGTGGCGAAATCCTCGAGGCATTGAATCGGGTTCTCAGTCATAACGACAGGCTCTGACTGCGGCTTTGATTGGCCTGGCTGGCCGCCTTGATCAGGACTTCGGCATCGACAAGGCCCAGATCACCATCGCGACGGCTGCGCAGGCTTGCACCACTCTGTTCGGCTTCCTTGGCTCCAATCACCGCCAAGACGGGGATCTTCATTTTTTCACCGGTGCGAATCAGTTTGCCCAGCCGTTCGCCGCTGCGGTCAACGCAGGCGCGCACACCAGCTCTGGTGAGCTGCTGGCAGAGGTCGTCGGCATAGCCCTGAACCTCGTCGGTGACGGGAAGAAGGCGGATCTGTTCCGGGGCCAGCCAGAACGGGAAGTCACCGGCATAGTTTTCGGTCATGATCCCGAAAAACCTCTCCAGGGATCCAAAAATGGCACGGTGGATCATGATCGGCCGTTGCTTCGAGCCATCGGCAGCCACGTAGTCAAGCTTGAAGCGCTCGGGCAGGTTGAAGTCGAGCTGGATGGTGGAGCATTGCCACATCCGACCAATTGCATCCTCGATCTTGAGGTCGATCTTTGGTCCGTAAAAAGCACCGCCCCCTTCATCCACCTTGTAGGCCCAGCCCTTGCGGTTCAGTGCCTCAATCAGTCCGTTGGTGGCCAGTTCCCACACGGCGTCTTCGCCGATTGATTTCTCCGGGCGGGTGGAGAGATTGATCTCGTAATTGCAGAAATCGAAGGTGGAGAGAATCCGTTCGGTCAGATCAAGGATGCGCAGAATTTCATCGCTGATTTGCTCTGGCAGGCAGAACACATGGGCATCGTCTTGCGTGAAGCCCCGAACGCGCATCAAACCGTGCATGACACCGGGACGTTCGTATCGATACACAGTGCCCAGCTCGGCCCAGCGAATGGGGAGCTCCCGGTAACTGCGCAGGGTGCTCGCGTAAGTGAGCACATGGAACGGGCAGTTCATCGGTTTGAGCTGGTATTCCCGTTCGTCAACCTGCATCGGCCCAAACATGCTTTCGCTGTAGAAGTCGAGGTGACCTGAGGTCTTCCAGAGGCTGATATCTGCAACGTGGGGTGTGTAGAGGAGTTCGTAGCCTCCATCGAAGTGGGCCTGACGCCAGAAGTCTTCGATTAAGAGGCGCATGCGTGCGCCGCGCGGGTGCCAGAACACAAGTCCTGCCCCTGCTTCGTCTTCGATTGAGAACAAGTCGAGATCGGTGCCGATGCGGCGGTGATCGCGGCGCAAGGCTTCCTCTTTGCGACGGCGATGTTCAGCCAGCTGTTCAGCGGTTTCCCATGCGGTGCCGTAAATGCGTTGAAGCTGCGCCTTCGTCTCATCACCACGCCAGTAGGCGCCGGCCACACTTTCGAGCTCGAATGCCTTGGGGTTGAGTTCACTGGTATTGGCGACATGGGGGCCGGCGCAGAGGTCCCACCAGTCGTCGCCCAGGGTGTACAGGGAGATCGGTTCTTGAATCCCTGCCAGGATCTCCAGCTTGTAAGGCTCGTTCTGAGCTGTGATCTTGGCCTCTGCTTCGGCTCGATCCACCTCCAGCCGCTGAAGGGGCAGCTTGCGGTTGATGATCTTGATCATCTCCTTGCGGATCGCCTTCAGATCGGCCTCCGTGAATGGATCCGGATTGTCGAAGTCGTAGTAAAAGCCGCTCTCGGTCCAGGGGCCGATCGTGACCTGCGCCTTGGGGAAAAGCTTCTGTACCGCCATGGCCATCACGTGGCTCATGGAGTGGCGGATGCGCAGCAGCGTTTCGCTTTCGCTGGTTTTAGGCAGCACCACCGTTTCGTTCGGGGGAAGGGCGGTTACTGCTGTGCTGCTCACCGGTAATTGCGTGTCAGCCGCCATCTTATGGGCGTGTCATGCAGCTCTATGGAATCGACGTCGTCTGGCTCCGAAGAGCCTCGCAGGGATGAGCAGGCTGAGGCGCTGCTTCGGTCATTGCTCGACTCATTGCTCAAAGACTTCAGCGACTGTTTCAACCGTGGGGAGCAATTGTTGGCGGTCTGCCCGGATCAGGTGATGGACCCTGAGCAGCGCCTGGCCATGGCCGAACGCCTTGTCGAGGGGCGCAAGGCGATTACAGCGACCCGTGCCCTTCTGGAGGCATCCCCTGAGGCGATGGCTGTCTCAATGGGGGCGATGTCTCCCTGGCATCAGCTGATGACCGAGGTGTGGTCGCTCTCGGCGCGGATCTCAGAACAGCTGAATTAAGACTGCAACATTCGTTGCAGTCGAATGAGGGTGGAGAACGTTGATCGGGGCCGTTGCCCCTGCAGGCTCATGCCCCTAGACGGATCTGACGCAGATTGTCCGAGTAGAACTTCGCAAGCTCTGCATGGCTCTTGACCGGCTGGCCATAGGCGCTGGAGCCTGCATGGGTGGGAAACGAGGCCCATTCCGGCGCTAGGCGATGCATCGCCGTTTTGGTCAGGCCGTTGCTGTCAACTTCCTCGAGCGCACCGCGTCGCTCAATCAAGCGCAGCGCCGCTTGATCCTGGTGCTTTGGTTCAAAGCTGGTGAGCTGGAGTTCGGTGGCAACAATCCGCCATGTGGAAGGCAGAAACTGATAGGCACCGGCTGCGGCACTGGCGTATCGCTTCACCACCACCCGATCGGGGTGGCGGGAAAGGTCAGCGAACTGGCCTCCTCCATAAAGAGTTTTGTAGCCGAGGTCTTTGCCGTCCTTCCAAGTGCCTTCGGCATAACGGATGGTGTTCAGAAGAGCCCTGCGTTCTGGGGTGATTCGGTAATGACCACCACTGAGTTCAGAGCGGACGCTCTGATCCTCTGCTTGTAGATGGGCCTTGACTGCTTCGGCTTGAGCCAGGCGTCCGTCGGAGCGCTCAGCTTGCAAGGCCTGTCCTGTGACCAGGACAGTTCCGATGACTCCGGCTACAGGAAGCAGGTGCATCCGGCGGTCAGCATTGAAAACGCGACCGAGAATGTTGGGCATCCATGCTTGCAAGGGTCCGGGCACACAGTCCGTTCAAGGGCCCATCACGATGCAGACCCGAGGGGTTCGGATGCGAGTGGTCTGGGACCGGTCTTGACGGGAGTCTTGGCATGTGTTTAAGCACTTATTCTTAGGCCGCACAGGAGCTTGGACCCATGGGACCCATGGCTGTCACTGGGGTGGGCTCCAATGGCCTGGCTGAGAATGCTTCAAGCTCTCAGGAAGTTTTAATCATTAGCGCAGCTTTTCTGAAGCTCCTGCACTGATTAGCTCCCAGTGGTCTGATCCGTGCAGTTCAGTGGAAATGAGCTGATCAGGGGGTGCCCAAAAACCCCAGGCTGCTCCGCACTCTTGCCACCGTCGCTTCCGCCACAGCATTGGCGCGATCGCGGCCGTCGACCAGAACACGGTTGAGTTCGGCGCGGTCTTGGATCAGTTCGCGGTAGCGAGTCTGGATCGGTTCCAGGGCCGTGACGGCAGCCTCCGCCAGCAGCGGTTTGAATTTGCCCCAACCCATCTCGGCGCATTCTTCGGCGGCGGCTTGGCGCCCCTTGCCACTGAGAATGGCGTAAAGACCCAGCAGGTTCTCCGTCTCCGGGCGCTCGGGGTTATCGAACTCAAGCCCCATCTGGGGATCAGTTTTGGCGCGTTTGATCTTCTTGGTGATCAATTCAGGAGCATCGAGCAAGGCAATCCGGCTGCCCTCGTTGGGGTCGCTTTTGCTCATTTTGCTGCGACCATCCGTCAGGCTCATCACCCTGGCCCCTTCCTTGAGGATCAAGGGCTTGGGCACCTTCAGCACTGGAGCATCGTCGCTGCCGAAGCGGGCGTTGATGCGCTGTTGGGCGATGTCGCGGGCCAGTTCGAGATGCTGTTTCTGGTCTTCTCCCACCGGCACCAGATCGGCGTCATAGAGAAGAATGTCGGCGGCCATCAAAACCGGATAGTCCAGAAGACCAACGGACACGTTGTCCCCTTGTTTCACCGCCTTTTCCTTGAACTGAATCATCCGCTCGACCCAGTTGAGCGGCGTGACGCAATTCAGCAGCCAACACAGTTCGGCATGGGCCTGAACGTGGCTCTGAACGAACACCGTGCTGCACTTCGGGTCAATGCCGCAGGCCAGATACAGAGCCGCTGTGCTGAGGGTGTCCTCGGCCAGGCGGTGGGGATCATGCGGCACGGTGATCGCATGGAGATCGACGACACAAAAAAAGGTGTCGTGATCATGCTGAAGCTCCACCCAGTTGCGGATGGCGCCCAGCCAATTGCCCAGATGGAGTGCACCGGTGGGCTGGACGCCGGAAAGAACCCGCGACTGGACCATTGATTACTCCTGGTTGGCTTGTGCTTCTTCGCTAGGGGCGTCGCTGTCAACAGAGCTGTCAACAGGGCTGTCAACAGTGCTGGCAACACTGGCTTCGATCGTGGCTTCGCTCTCGGGTGCCTCGCTGGCTGGCGCAGCAACCTCAGGTTCTGGGGCGTCCACGCTTTCCTCCACAGGGGCCTGCTGTGGTTTGGCCGGCCGGGCAAACGGATCAGGCCGATCACCGCCTCTGCCACCGCCGCCTCTGCCAGTGTCGCCGCGATGGCCACCGTCTCCTCGGCTACCACCCCTGCCACCTTCACTACGACGTCCGCCGCCTCGGGGGGCACGGGCACGCTCCTGTTCGATCAGGGCATCCAACTGGCCATCTTCGAGCATCTGGCCGAGGCTCCGCACCGCAAAGCCCAGCACCGAAACAGTGGAACGCAGGTTGAAGGCTTCTTGAAGAGCACGCACGGAGCGCATCTCGTTATCACTCAGGCGGATGCGGAAGCCACCACCTTCGCGATTCCCGGCACCGCGACGGCGACCACCATCGCGTCCGCCATCACGGCCACCTTCACCCTGTCCCCCATTTTGTTGGGAATCTCCGTAGGAATCAGTCATGGCCCGTGGCCTGCAGTCAGGCGCAAGTGTGACGCATCACAGGGGGGGAGTCGGTACTTGATAGCGCCGCCCTGACGACCGGCCCAATCAGCCGTGGGTGCCTCGAAAGGTGATCTGTTGCTCGGCGTAGTCCTTCGGTTCCAAGTGGATGGTGCATCGAACGGGGCCGAAGCGCGTTTCCAGTTGCTCCTCAACGCGCTCGGTGATGCCGTGGGCAGTGGGCAGATCGTCGGTGTCAACGACCATATGCATATCGATAAAGACTCGCTGTCCCAAGACGCCACGGCTGGCAATGTCGTGGCAGTTGAGCACTCCAGGAACAGCCATGGCCTGTTCATGGATGGCTTCAGGTGCGATCGCAATGTGATCAACGAGCCATGGAAGGTTGGTCCGCACCACCTGCGAGCACACCCTGATTAGAAGTAGGGCGAGTGGAGCCGCTAGAGCCACATCCAGCCAGTTCAGTCGGAACCACCAGGCACCTGTCAGTCCCACGAGCACGATCACAGTGGTCCATATGTCACTGGTGGTGTGCTTTGCATCGGCGAGTAGCAGCGGACTCTTCAGTCGCTTGCCCTCCCGACGTTCGTAGAGGGCTAGAGCGAGATTGAAGCCCAGAACAAGGCACAGCAGCAGGAGTTCCTGGCCGCTCAGGCGGAGGGGCGGCACGCCTTCCATGAACCGTTCGCCGGCCTTCAGCAGGATCTCGATCGCCGTGAACAGGATGAAGCCTGCAATGGCGAGGGCCCCAACGCCTTCGTATTTGTCGTGGCCGTAGGGATGATCACGATCCGGTCTTGGATCAGAAAGGCCGTTGGTGATCAGGCCCATCAGGCTTGAGAGGGCGTCTGTGGCGCTGTGCATTGCATCAGCCACCACAGCCAGCGAGCCACTCAGCACACCAATGGTGAGCTTCAGGCCGGTCATGCTCAGGTTGATGAACAGTGCTGTCACCAGCACTCTTTTCACATCCTTGCGTCGATCGGTTCCGGCGGGGTGGCTCGCCATTGAGAGCTGCACTCACTGAATCAACTTATGGAGTCCCACGCCGTGCGTCTGCTACCGGGGGGCGGATTGCTCTCTGCCTCGCTTCTGCAACGCCCACTGGTCGGCTTGCCGAGGGTGAGCTAGGAAGACGACACTTCTGGCCCGTTCCGCATGCTTCCGGTGCCGTCAATCGGCTCCCTCCTCGCCCAGCCGAGGCTCCTGCGTGGCATCGCTGTGGCAGGAGGGGGATTTCTGGTGGCGCAGTGGGCTCTGGCAGACGTGTTCCACGTGCCTGGGGGTGGCCTCGGGTTGCTGGCAGTGGGTGGCGGCATCTGGTGGCTGAGCCGGCCTGCAAAGGCACCTGCCTTTCAGTCCCCAGCTTCAGTGCAGGGATGGTTGAAGCGCTGTGATGCCGTGCTTGACCAATTCGATGCGCTTGAAGAGCTTGCCGGCACGGCTGCAAGCCGTGACCAACGTCAGCGCGCGCTTGACCAGGTCGTGGAGCGTTCCGGCCCTCTGACAGTTGCAGTGGTGGGATCGGAAGGGGTGGCTTTGCCAGAGAGCAAGTCACTCCAGCAAGCGCTGAGTGGGCGCCATGCCCTCAACCTTTGTGTCGGACATCCTCTCCCCAGCGTCAGTGATAGCTGGGCTTGGCCTCTCACGATTCAGCAACAGGATGCGTTGCTGTTCATCCTTCCTCTGCCGCTTCGTGCGGCAGATCTCTTGCGTCTGCAGGAGGTGCCGTTGCGCCAGCCGGCCTGGCTGGCTGTGAATCGTGCGGAGCTTGAGGGGGATTGGGACGCTGCTCACCAGGCTTTGCTGGCCCAGTTGCCAGACCGTTGGCATCAACGCTTGCTGGTTTGGGATGGGTCGCCCGATCAGCTCAGGTCCCTTCTGCTGCCGATTCGACAGCTGCTTCAGCAACCCAACCTTGGTCTCGATCTGACCCGTCAACGGTTGCTGGAGGCCCTGCATCGCGATTGGCAGGCGGAGCTGGAAAGCCTGCGGCGTCAACGCTTCCGTGGGTTGCTTCAACGCAGCCAGTGGCTCGTGGCAGGCGCTGTTGTCGCCTCACCTTTACCCAGCACTGATTTGCTTGCTGTGGCCGTGGGAAATGGCTTGATGCTGAGTGAAATGGGTTCGATCTGGGGTTGCCGTTGGACGCCCGATGTTCTGCAGGTGGCGGCCAAGCATCTTGCGGCTGCGGCCCTTGCACAGGGGGTGGTGGAGTGGAGTGGTCAGGCTTTGCTGGGTCTGGCCAAGTTGGAGGGTGGAAGTTGGATGGCGGCTGGAATGATGCAGGGCCTCAGTGCTGCCTATCTCACCAGGGTTGTGGGTGTCTCCATGGCTGATTGGATGGCCCTCAATGCCGGTGTGGCAAAGCCAGATCTGGAGCTGTTGAAGCAACAAGCTCCCTTACTTGTGGCGAAGGCTTCGGAACAGGAGCGATTGAATTGGCAGGGATTCCTTCAACAGGCCGGCCGCTGGATGCAGGGCCAAGCATCAGCAAAAACAGCATGATTAACATTGCTTCATGAACTCTTCATGAAGCTCTTCATGAAGGAAGTTTGCGCAATGACTCGAAGTTTTTAAATCTGGCAAAAAACAATCGGCCCTCCATAGGCTTAGGCCCTGCCCTTATGTCTGTTGAAGGCATTTAGGTCAGGTCCCGTCCTCCTTGTTTCGTCATGGCTACTGCCATTCGCAGCGGTCGCTCCAGTACCTGGGCAAACTTTTGTCAGTGGGTCACCTCCACCAATAACCGCATTTATGTGGGTTGGTTCGGTGTGCTGATGATCCCCACCCTTCTGGCGGCCACCATCTGCTTCATCATTGCCTTTATCGCCGCTCCTCCGGTTGATATCGACGGCATCCGTGAGCCCGTTGCCGGCTCATTCATCTATGGAAACAACATCATCTCTGGTGCTGTTATTCCTTCCAGCAATGCCATCGGCTTGCATTTCTATCCCATTTGGGAAGCGGCTTCTCTTGATGAGTGGCTGTACAACGGCGGTCCTTACCAGCTGTGCATCTTCCACTTCCTGATTGGCATTTCTGCCTACATGGGGCGTCAGTGGGAACTCTCCTACCGCCTCGGCATGCGTCCGTGGATCTGCGTTGCTTACAGCGCTCCGCTGTCTGCTGCCTTCGTGGTGTTCCTGATCTACCCCTTTGGTCAGGGTTCCTTCTCTGACGGCATGCCCCTGGGCATCTCTGGCACCTTCAACTTCATGTTGGTGTTCCAGGCTGAGCACAACATCCTGATGCACCCCTTCCACATGCTTGGTGTGGCTGGTGTCTTCGGTGGTTCACTGTTCTCCGCCATGCACGGCTCCCTGGTGACCTCCTCCCTGGTCCGCGAGACCACCGAGAGCGAGTCCCAGAACTACGGCTACAAGTTCGGCCAAGAGGAAGAGACCTACAACATCGTGGCTGCCCACGGTTACTTCGGTCGCCTGATCTTCCAATACGCCTCGTTCAACAACAGCCGCAGCCTTCACTTCTTCTTGGCTGCCTGGCCCGTTGTCGGCATCTGGTTCACCGCCCTGGGCGTGTCAACCATGGCCTTCAACCTGAACGGTTTCAACTTCAACCAGTCCATCCTTGATGGTCAGGGCCGCGTCCTGAACACCTGGGCTGACATCCTCAACCGTGCCGGCCTCGGCATGGAAGTGATGCACGAGCGCAACGCTCACAACTTCCCCCTCGACCTGGCTGCTGCTGAGTCCACTCCTGTGGCTCTGCAAGCACCTGCCATCGGTTGATCGGGACAGCCTTTGGCTGAAGTCTCCAAACGATTCAGCGCAAGCTGAATCGGAAAGCCCCCGCCGCTAGGTGGGGGCTTTTTCATGGGCATGAGTCTTTCTCTCGCCGTGTTCTGTTGATCGGTCTATCTGCCATCGTGATCTTGAACAACACAGCAGTCATGCTGCTGCTGTTGTTGGCTTCAATCCCATTGGAGACCAATCCCAATTGAGTTGTGGCATCTGCTCCGTTCACAGAGATTCTGAACAACTCGAGGCCCTCGAGATCTGGCGCAGTGAGAGATGGCTCCTGCGTCATCACCCCCTGCCGGCGCCCTTGTCGGGGTGGTGTCTGTTGGATTCTCGTCGCCACCTTGGCGGACCCGCCGACTTCTGGCCGGAGGAAGCGCGTGAATGGGGGCTGATTGTGCAACGTGCCTCCCAGTTGGTGAAGCAGGTGAGTGGTTGTGACCGGGTTTATGTGATCGCCTTTGGTGAGGGTGCTCGTCACCTTCACCTTCATCTGATTCCCCGCTTCGGCAGCGACCCGCTGACGCAAGCCTGGTGCGTCGCCGATCTTTATCGAAAGGTGGAGCGTGGCCAACGGCCTGGGGCTGATCCCGATCTGTTCAGATCCTGGATGACCGGTGCCAGGGAGGTGGCTGATGCCCTCATGGCTGGAACACCTAACAGCGTTGAGCGTTGAGCGCCTTTGAATTGGAGGCGATGGTATGGCCTTCCAGCTAGGGCTTCAGCATGAGGGCAACGCCAGCCAGGGCTGGGGCTGATCCCACTCCGTTGCCTGAATCGCTCGCACGAGTCTCTTCCTGGCTGGGTGATGGTGAGATGCAAGCCGATGAGCCGTTGGTTGTTTTGGCTCGGGCGCGATTGGCCTCAACCCAAAAAAAAGAGCCTCCCCTCAGAAGACTCCCAGGCACGACGCTCGGCCCCCTCAGGCCGACTAGGTAATTGTGCTGTGTCTTGCTGAGGGCGAACGTCTTTAAAGGCACCGTTTTGATGAAAGCTGGCCTTCCTGGGAGAAGGCTATGGACGACTCTTTGCGACAACCCTGCTCATCAACATCGGACGCCTGGATCAAGGTCGGCGGGGTGCGTTGGCCTTATCGCTTCAAGGCAGATCAGCAGGAACCCGTGTTGTCAATTCTCGGCTTCCGCCTCCCTGAACGCAAACCAGCCAAGAAAAAGGGCCCCAGGCTCCAAACACCTAAGGCCTTAGTGACCCCGTCCCTGAGGCCCTGCATGTAGAAATGTAACGGTTCCGTTCTGTTTCTGTGAGCGACGGCTTTGGGCTTCAGGGCGCGACGGTGGGAAGTGACCCTTTCAGGGTCTTTTCGCTCGCACCCAATGAATCGCTTCGGATCAAGCAAAGCGTCTCCATCTCGTCGGTAATCAATCGATAGGAGAATTGATGTTGTTGCGACAGGTATTTGGCTAACGAGACGGCTTCATTGATTTCCAGGTCAAAGGCGAGGTTGGTCCAGCCACTGGGAGTTAGCTTTTGAAGTCGGATCATGATTCTGTGCAGTCGATAGGCATAGGTTTGAGGTATCGCGGCGCAATGCATGAAAGGCATTGATTCATTTCGGGATCATGCTGATATCGCACCCTTTTAGCCCTGTTGATGTGAATAGATATGAGAAATGGGTATCAGTTGCAACAACTTGGTGTTGACGCGACTGACTTCAGTCTTGTTCGGGGTGTTGCTTGAATTGAATCAGTACGCCCAGAAACCATTCTTCGGCAAGCATGACTGTTCTTGCGATGAGATCTGCCTGCAATCATCGTTTGGATGATCGCAGGCAGGCATGATTGGAGAGGGCCTTGGTTGCGTCGCTTCAGGTCGTTAGCTTCAGCGATGGCTCGATCTCATTGCTGGGAATGGTCGCCCGCTGGGTTGTTGGCAGGCACGCGCTCGGCGATGGCCATCATTTTGGGCCTCTGACGACGAACTCAATACAGTTGTTCTTCGGCGTTAGCGCTCACTTTGCAGTCGCTGGTGGGATAGGCGACACAGAGCAGCGCAAATCCTGCTTCGATCTGGTCGTCGTCGAGGAAGCTCTGATCACTTTGATCGACAGAACCAGTCATCACTTTGCCGGCACAAGTCGAGCAGGCTCCTGCACGGCATGAATATGGGAGGTCCAGTCCTTTCTCTTCTGCTGCATCGAGGATGTATTGGTCATCGGGACAGTCGAAGACTGTTTCTTGGCCTTCGCTGAGAATGGTCACCTTGTAGTTGGCCATGTCGATATGGAGAAGTCCCTTGGTTCTAACCTCGTCAAAATTGCGTGGAAGGGATCGATGATCATTTCGACACGTGAACGAAGCGATGTGATTTAAGGCACACTCTTTGTGGGGCTCGAGCAATGGCTAAATCGTGTCCTTAATGCTCAAGCCCTGTGATCTGTGTCTGGGGTTCTGTGCGTCAGCAGTGAGAACAGAGGGAACTCTTCCGGGGAAAGCTCCTAGATCTGGCGTCGCGAGGGCCTTGTTACCACGGTGAACGCATCCGAGTGAGGTCCGACGCCCCTGCAGGAGAACAACAGCAGCACATCGCAGTCGCAGCAATGCACGTCATCACGTGGCTGGGTGGATTTCATATCGAAAGGTTGCCGCTTGTGCTGTTGCCACCTGCTTCAGGCAGGCTGTCAGCGTTCATCAGACTGTGAGTAATGCCTCTGCTGTTTGCCTCTCAGACGTCTCCTGGCGGCCCAACTGTGATCCTTCCCGCCCTGCTGATTGCCGGCATTCTGGTGGCCTTGTCGCAGGCCTTCGTGCCGAAAGATGATCAGTAAGGTCCGAAGCGTGTAACGCATTCGGCGCCACACCATGCTCCCAGGCGTGCTGCCTCAGCTGGCGTCCACCCAGCTGCCAGTCCGGCTGTTACGCCTGCGGCAAAACTATCTCCACATCCATACGAGTCAACAGGCTCATGGGTGGGGGTGCATGCTGCATAACGACCGCCTGGCTTGAGATCACCCCCTTGCTCTCCTTCGGTCCTGATCGTGAGCTGAGGAGCAGGCTGTAAAGCATCCTCTGGCACTTGTTCGCTCGGATCGAGTGCGCTGCCGATCAGGGCATCAATTCCAACCCCTGCCTCTTGCAGCACGCCTATCGAGAGGCGGGGCGTTGCGGTGAGCAGGGAACATCGTCGTGCGCGCTGCAGGCCGGCAGCATCGGTGGCTGAGACAAACACGCCATCACAGCTGGAGAGAAGCTCCCAGGGCAAGTCATCGCTTGCAAGCGGGCTATGGCGCTCACCAATCACGGTGATTGCTCGATCCCCCCCCCTCTCCACAAGGCTGATGCCGCGTCGGCTTGGTGCATCTCGCCAGGCGACGAGCGGGTCGACGCCCAGCTCACGCAGACGTTCGATGCTGCGTTCGCCGATTGCATCCCGGCCGAGAGCTGTAAAAAAGTGCACCCGTCGCCCCGTGAGCCGCGCCAGCTGGACCGCGACGACTGCTCCGGCTCCCGCAGGTTCCTCCAGAGATCGATGGGCACGGCCCACGCGTCCCGGCCGGGGCAAGGCGTCGACCTGCAGAAAGGTCACCCACTCCTGATGGCCGACGACGGCCAGCTTGAGGGGCGGCAGGTTCAGCCCATGATCAGCGTGATTCGCCGCCATCAGGGAATCGGCAGCATCGATTTGGCTGCATTCCGCAGCTGCACATTGATCTTTCCGTTCACTTGGTTGACATCGATGCCACCACTCACGTCCACTTGAATGGGTTGATCCTGGCTCGTTCCCACGAGAACAGGACCTGCGTCTTCACCCTGCACGCTGACCGGATCTCTGACCGCATCCACCGTGACGTTGCCGGCAATGTCGACATCGCCTTTGACGTCGACCTGCCCTTGCACCGGCAAGGTGTCGACGGCTTGGATTTGGAGAGCCTCCGCCCCTTGAATGCTCACGGGTTGGCGCAGGGAATCGATCTTGAGATCACCGACCAAGCGCACCGGGAAGGGTTGGTCTTGTGACAGAGCAATGGGGATGGGTTCCCGCAAAATTTGAATGGCCGCCACGGCGAGAGCCCAAGCGCTCAGCACCAAGGCCAGGGGCCATCGGCAAGCCATGGCCAACGTGAACCAAGAAGCGGTCGGCGCAGTTGAAGTCCCTTTGACCTCGGACATGCTTGGTCTCCGCGGCAAACAACGGTGATGGACCGGTTGTACAGGCTTGTCGCCGTCTCCACCGCATTTATGCGCTGATCGTTGCAGCTCTGCCGAGATTGCAAATCAGCGCTTAGAGCTCGTATTCCTCTTCGAAGTTGGCCAGCAATCCGTTGTAAAGCGCCAAGGTGCCCTCGCTTTCCTCGGTAAAGCCCTCGAGTTTGTAGAGCTCTTCCAGGTGTTTGGCAGCGAGGTGCACTTGGGCAAATGCTTCGGCGTATTCGTTTTGGATGTCTTCTTCGGTGATGTCGCGGATCATCGCCGAGATGAACTCCACCTTCTTTTGTGCAGCGGCAATCTCCGCTTCCATCTCCTTATTAAGCTTGCGCCTCTTTCGGGCCATCCCTGGGTTGTCGCGAAGGGTCAGGCTACGCCCGACCCGCCCGACAACAGGGTGCTAGAGGACTGTTCAGAAGCAGAAGGGAAGCATCTTTGTGCTGCAGGCTGCATAGCCATCCACCAGAGGTCCAAGGCCGATCTGATGGAGTATCCCCTGGCCGGTAAGCCCTTCCACGATCACTCCGATCACGAAGCCGAGCATGGCGGCACGGCCGTTAAAGAGCTCGACCTTGCGCAGCTGGTCGGTATGAATGGATCGGGCTGCACTGTCTTGGAACCATTTCTCTGTGGCTTGCTGGTTGGCCATGTTGAGATGTCGAATTATTTACAAATGTAACAGACCTTTGCGGGATCAGTCCCTTCTCCTAGGCCTTTTTGTAAGGGACTGGTCTTCTTCTGTTTGGGTAAAGCTCTCGGCAGAGCGGGCAGGTGGTGCCGTTGCAGCCACGCGCTGTGCAGTGTTCTCGTCCGTAGAAAATGATCTGCAGATGCAGTCGGTTCCAGGCGTCTTCTGGAAACAGCCTCTTCAGGTCTTGCTCGGTGCGCTGAACGCTGTCGCCTGAGCTGAGCCCCCAGCGTTGGGCCAGACGATGAATGTGCGTGTCAACGGGGAAGGCGGGAACCCCGAAGGCCTGGGCCATCACCACGCTGGCCGTTTTGTGGCCAACCCCGGGGAGTGCCTCGAGTTGCTCAAAGCTTGCGGGCACTTCGCTGTTGTGGGCGACCACAAGGATCTGGGCCAGCTTTTTGACGTTTCGTGCTTTTGTTTTGGCTAGGCCCAGCTGACGGATGTGGTGGCGGATCGTGTCTTCCTCGAGGCCGGCCATGGCCTGCGGGGTGGGTCCAGCAGCGAAGAGCGCGGGTGTGACTTCGTTCACTTTTTTGTCAGTGCACTGGGCGCTGAGCAGAACGGCGATCAGCAGCGTGAAAGGGTCGCTGTGGTCAAGGGGGATCGGTGGTTCTGGGTAGGCCTCGTTCAGCCGTTGGAGGACGTGGTTGGCCCGCTCTCGTTGTCTCAAGGGTTGCGCGCCACGACAGGGGCGGACCCTAGGGCCACAGGCCGCTTGCGAGGCTTTGTGTAGCAATCGCTACCATTTTTAACTTCCATTAAGGCTTGTCGCTCTGTTTTGCGTGCTGCTGTTGCGGCGATCCAGAGTGTTGTTGCCGAGGAAGACGTATGACCAACGCAGGTAATCCCCGTCGAGGAACCAGCCTGAAGTGGGAATCCAATGGTGAGCTGGCAGGCTCTGATCTTCGCCACATCCTTCAGCGGCTCCAGGATGCTGACCCAAAGGCACAGGGCCTCAACAGCTGCGAGTTCGGCTGTGAGCTATCCAGCCACAGCTCCCAGCAGCCGCCTGCCTGAGGCGTTCGTCAGACTGTTCTCTCGGATCGGTATATGGCCTCTCAACGCAGATCCAGTCAGCGGGATGATTCCAGCGACGCCTTCGCCCGGATCCTGAAGCGGGAGGAGAAGGACCTTGAACAGTCCAAGGCGAAGCCTCCCTCGTCCCCTTCAGGGGGCTGCGACTCTGCTCCTGTGGCGGATGATCCGATCGACCCGATCAGTGACCTTTACCGGCAGCACAGCCATCAGCAATCGATGGAAGGGGGCTGAGCCGCCTCTTCACAGCAGCATCGCCAAAGCAGTCTCTTCACAGCAGCCTCGAGAACGGTTGCCTCTAACCTCACCATCCCTGCAGTGATGACAATGAGTCCCGTTGTGAGAGGTGTGATCTACGTCTCCGTGTGGGTGGTCCTGTGGGGAACCGTCGCCTCCTTGATCGATTCGCTCCTGCTCGCTGGCGAGGTGTACAGCACTGGTTCCTTCGCCCAGGCGACCACCTTCATCGCTTATGGCGCAGCAAGTGTCGTCATGGCTGTTCGGTTCTCAGGGCGTTTTCTCTCCCAGGAGGAACCGTGATCCCGGTTGCGCTGCTGCTGTTGGCTCAGGCTCAGGTTCAGAACTCTCTACCGCCGGTTTACCTGTTGCGTTGCACGATCGATCCAGAGCGGGTCACATCCAATGGAAAGCCGGTGGCGCCAACCTCCATCAAGTCGGAGAAGGCTGCGTTCACGCTCACCATGGCTGAGGGCGGTGTTCCCATCGCGATCACGCCGCGAAATCTGGCTGAGGAGCGCAGTGATTTGCGTCATCTAACCGATGGCACTCCGCGCTTGGAGGGGGGGCAGGTGCTGATGGATTTTGCCTATGAGCATCCCTTGATCGTGTTGCCTCCCAGCGAACCAGAAGCACCTGTTCAAAGCATGGGACGACTGCGCACGGCAGGACTACTGCGCCTGAATCCCCGGCGTCTTTCCTTCTCCTTTGAGCAGACCATGGCTGTTCAAATGGATTTCAAGATCCCAGAGACCTCAAGGCAGGATCTCAAAATCGAAGCGAAAGGGACCTGCGTGGAACGAGCGATACCTGCTCAGGGTTAATCCTTCGGACGGGCCGTGATCACAGCGGCCAGCACGCCTCCGATGAATCCTCCGGCATGGCCGATCCAGCTCACACCAGGGGGAGAGGCCCAGGGCAGCAGTCCGATCAGAGCAGAGCCATAGAGGCTCAAGGCCAGCACGCTCAGCCCCAATGTGATCAAACGCTTCTCGATCAATCCCAGCAGAAGCAGGTAGCCCAGCAGTCCATAGACGATGCCTGAGAGGCCGTGACTTCCCGCTGGCCATAACAGCCAGATCGGGATTTCGACGCTGATCACGCCAATCCAAACGGCCAGATAAGAGCGCATCCCTTGGCTGATGACGAGATAGCTGAGGGGGAGAAAGACCAGCGTGTTGGTGAGTAGATGGCCGAAGCCGCTGTGGCTGAAAGGGGCTGTGAATACAGACCACCAGGGGGTGCCAGGACCGAGGGGAAGGTTCCATTGGCCCCCAAATAAAACGGTGTCAAGCAGTTCTTGGAGCCATGCGATCCCCACAAGCACAAGGGGAAGCAGCAGCGACCAGGAGATGGCTGGCTGAGGCCTGGGGGCGGGGGTGGTCAGGGATTCAGTGCGACTTCCTTCCACCCATTTTCGGCGCTCCAGCATCGGCGACGGTGAGGCGACTGAGTCAGCTCAAGAAGATCCACATGGGTGATCTCCAGACGCAGCAGCGCAAAGCTGTCGGGCATCGTTGTGCCGTTTGGAATCGCAGTAGGCCAGTCGCCTGCGCTGTCTAGCTCCTGGCCGGGCGGTGGCCATCCCCACAACGCGCGTGCCTCGGGTTGCAGCCCTAGCCAGTGGTGGCGTTGCCTTTGCATCCGTTCATCCCGATCCAGGTGGTGTTGATGTCCGCGCAGGCGGAATTGGCTTTGGGCTTTGGGCAGCAGCCAGCACAGTTCAAAGCGAGGATCGCGCTGCAGTTCCTGTTGCTTGGCGCTCCGCCCATCCGTGAGCAGTTCAAGGCTGTTGTGATTCCACCATCCTCGGAACACCAGGGTTCGAACCCTTGGACTCCCATCCGGGCCAATCGATGCCAGTTGTAGCCATCGCCCCATCGGAGAATGCCCTTCCTTCAGGCGGGCATGTTTCAACAACGGTCGCCAGGGAGGGAGGCCCTGATCCGCTGGGCTCACTGGACCCGGAAGGTCACACCCATCACGGCGGTGATGTCTTTCCAGATCGTGCTGGTGTCGTAGGAGCCGTAACTGCTCATGCTTGTGGAGTTGGGCACCGTGATCTGGAAGGTTCCTGTGTCGGCCTTGGTGATCGCGCCGATCCCCGAGCCAGCCTGCTGGGCAATGGCTTCTGCTCTGCGTTTGGCGTCAGCTGTGGCTTTGGCCAGCATGTCGACCCGTTTCTCCGAGAGGCGGGTGAAGGTGTAGGCCGGCTGGCGGATGCTGATGGGAACGCCTTGGCCCACCAGGTCGCCGATCCGGCGCGAGACACCACTAATCAGACCGACATCGCTGCTGCCGATCAGGATCGGCTGCCGGGTGGTCCATCGGGTGGTGATCAGGGCGCCGGTGACGCGGTTGCGCACGTCTTGACTGCTCGACTGAATCACTCCAAGTTGGATGGAGCTTTTCGGTACGTTCTGCTCCTTGAGGAAAGCCACGGCCCGCTCCACCTGGGGCTCGAGGGCCTGATAGGCCTCTTGTTGGCTGGAGCCGTTGCCCCGCACTTCCACCGTCCAGTCCACATAGTCACTCTTGATGCGCTCGGTGCTGGCCCCGGTCACCGTGATCGTGTCAGCGGATGTGCGGATCCCACGCACGGCGACGGATCCCGCGGTCACAAGTCCGGCGCTAAGAACCAGCATCGGCAACACCAGGGGAGGTGTTCGGCGCAGCATGGCAACGATGCGTTGGCCTGCAGTTGCTGATGCCGGCATGGAGCTTGCCTCGATCATGGTGCCTGCAGCCTATAAGTGAAACAGGATCACGTCTTTGGTGATCGGGGTTGACCTATGACCAGGTGCGACTGCGATTTGGCTTTGATCGGAGAAAGGCTCGCAGGCACCTCTGTGCTCGCCTCCCATCCCCTGCCAGCGGCATGGCAGGGGTGTGAATGGTTTCCGCTTGGCTTCTGCGGTAACTCGATCAAGGCTCCGGGTGTTGCCACGGCGCTTCCCTTGGCCCCATCGCCCATGGGAAGCGCCGTGGATCTGGTCTCTTGTCTGCTTGCTCAATCAAGCCTTTGCTGCGATGGAGGTCGGCGATGACGCAAGAACGCACTGAGGTGATTGTGATTGGCAGCGGCATCGGCGGGCTGTGCTGTGCGGCCCTATTGGCGAGGGCCGGTCATGAGGTACTGGTGCTGGAAGATCATGCAACTCCCGGTGGTGCAGCCCATGGTTTCAATCGTGCCGGTTATCACTTCGAATCGGGCCCATCGTTATGGAGCGGTCTCAGTTGCTGGCCCAGCACCAATCCCCTGGCCCAGATTCTGCGGGCCCTTGATCAACCCCTTGATCTGATCACCTATCGCGATTGGGACGTGCTGTGTCCCGAAGGAGATCTGCGCATCGGTGTCGGCAGCAGCGGCTTCGAGCAGGTGGTGAAGAGTCTGCGTGGTGCTCCGGTGCAAGCAGAGTGGCGAAACTTTGCCAAGGCCTTGCAACCGGTGGCTGCCGCCGCCGAGGCCCTTCCCTTGCTGGCCCTTCCCCCCGGGGCTGATGCCATGGGAGCGTTGTTGCGGCGTGGTGGGCGCCTGCTTCCCCATCTACCGGCTCTGCGTCATCTGAACGGGGCGTTTGGTCCGCTGGTGGATCGCCATCTCCAGGATCCGTTCCTACGCCATTGGGTGGATCTTCTTTGCTTCTTGATCAGTGGCATGCCGATGGGGCAAACAAATGCCGCAGCCATGGCCAGCTTGTTCGCTCAGTGGTTTGAGCCGCAGGCTTGTCTGGATTACCCCAAGGGCGGTAGTGCCGCTGTCGTTCATGCACTGGTGGAGGGTCTGGTGCGGCACGGCGGTACGTTGCGCTGCCAGACCAGAGTGCGGCAGCTTTGTCTCGACGGCGACCGCGTCTGCGGCGTTCAACTCAGCAATGGCGATCGAATTGGTGCCGATGCTGTTGTGAGCAATGTCGATGCCTGGGGAACGGTGCAAATGTTGCCGGATGGGGCCGCCCGGCGCTGGCGCAAGCAGCTTGAGATGACCCCGGCTTGTGGTTCTTTCCTCCATCTTCATCTCGGCTTTGACGCCAGCGGCCTCGACCCCCTTCCCCTGCATCAGGTGTGGGTGGGCGATTGGAATCGACCGATTGATGCCGAGCAGAACACGGCCGTGTTCTCGATCCCCTCCGTGCTCGATCCGGCGATGGCACCTGACGGCCACCATGTCCTGCACGCCTACACCCCGGCGAGTGAGCCATGGCATCGCTGGGCCGAGTTGGAACGGGGGTCCGCTGCTTACAGAGCGCTTAAGCAGGAGCGTTGTCAGTTGTTTTGGTCAGTGTTGGAGCAGCGGATCCCCGATTTGCGCGATCGCTGCCATGTGGTGATGGAGGGCACACCGCTGACCCATCGTCATTATCTCAACGTGCATCAGGGGAGCTACGGACCTGCACTCTCTGCCGCGAAAGGGTTATTCCCAGGCGTCAACACTCCCCTCAAGCAATTGTGGCGTTGCGGTGCCAGTACGTTCCCGGGGATCGGCATCCCGCCTGTGGCAGCCAGTGGTGCGATGGCGGCCCATGCGATCGCTGGGCCGCGTGTCCAGCAGCAATTGCTAGACACGCTCGGGCTTTAATCCGACGGCTCAATCGCCTGAACGGGATCTGGAACCGCCCAGGAGGGTCAAGGCACCGAGGCTGCCCAGCAAGACCCCGACCCCGGCTGAGATGGCCACGGAGAGAAGGGGCTTCTCCTTCACTGGCTGTTGCAGCTTCGGCCGCAGGGTTTCATCCAGTTCGTGCAGCTTGAGATCCAGTTTTTTCTGGAGCGGATCGATCGCATCGGCAACCTGGCGGCCCTGCTCACTCAGGATTTGACGCATCCGCGCCACGTTGAGTTGGCCTGTTCCCGCAGCCGCTTCGTTGCCGAGAGGGTCTGGCCTGGGTGGTGCGGCTACCCCTTCGTGTCTTGGCTCCTCCATGGTGTCGTCGTAGAGATGCTTGTCGATGGGAGCCATGGCCTTGTCTCCTGGAACTTGATCCCGGGCTAGCCATGGTCACTTCGTCTGCCAACGACTCTCATCATTGACATGGGCGTTTGGTCGTCACGGCTACTGCTTACTGGCCGTCACGGATAAGAAGGGATCCCCTTGCCCTCCCAGAAGTCCCATCATCCCGGTCGCCTTTGTCTCCTCGGCGATTCGGATCGGGTCGCTCCAGCCCTGTGCTGTCAGCACGTCGCAAACGTAATCAAGATGTCCACGGTCATCAGCCTCGGTCCAAATCTGAGGGGCTTTGGTGAAGAACATTCGGTTGGAGAACGACACGATCACTTGGCCTCCAGGCCGCGTGATGCGAAGCAGCTCGGCGGCCACTGCTTCCGGGTATTGCAGGTACTGCCATCCCGCCACGATCAGGCTGGTGTCGATGAAGTTGTCCGGAAGTGGCAGGGTCTGTTCGAGGTTGAGGTTCTGCATCCAGTGACTGTCAAGTCGAGGATTGGCAGCCAGCTCCTGTCCGTTGAGGCCGTGGCCAATGACCCGCTCATAACGGATGTCGTCGGGGAGGTGGGAGACCCATGACGACATCAGATCCAGCAGGGTTGCCGTGGGGTGAAGCCGCTCTCGGTAGAGCTGGGTCAGGCGCTGCCGGAAGCCGGCATCGAGGTGATGAACAAAGCGGGGATCGCGATAAAAGACCGCGTCGTCATCGCTGTCCAGCTTGATGCGCTGGGCCTGGGTCAGCACCTGGGATACCAAAGACAGTCCTCACCGATCTGCGCATCATTGCGAAGCTTTGGCGTTGTTGTGGCTGCTGGGATCAGCGTCGGCTTCAGGCCTCTCGGGCCTGGACGTTTCCACTGTTTCTTGTGGGGGGATCTGTTGCCAGCCGCTGCTCCACTGCTCTCGGTCGCAAAGATCTCGCCAAGCAATTCGCCTGCGGGTGCTGGCGTCGAGAACAGCCTCAAGTTCCACCCACCGTTCGTTTCCACGCCCTCCCTGCATCACCAGGCGGAAATGGCGATAGCCCCCCACAGCCTCCTGGCTGGTCCACGCTTGTGCAGGTTTCCAACCCATGGCAACGCTGGCGGCGGTTGGTGTCGGCCGTTAGCGTCGCATCCCTGCCTGCAGACCATGACGCTCAACGTTGCCATTAGCGGCGCTTCCGGCAAAACCGGGTATCGGATTGCTGAAGAAGTGCAGGCAAGGGGAGATCGACCGAGATTGTTGCTGCGGACTGATTCCAAGCTCCCCGCTTCGCTGTCGAGCTGCGATCAACACAGGTTGTCGTTGACGGATTCTTCAGCCCTGGATGCGGCCCTCTCCGGCGTGGATGCGCTTGTGATTGCCACAGGAGCTCGTCCTTCGATCGATCTCACCGGGCCGATGCGCGTGGATGCCTGGGGGGTTCAACGTCAGGTTGAGAGCTGCCTGCGGGTGGGTGTGCGTCGGGTGGTTTTAGTGAGCTCGCTTTGCACCGGTCGTTGGCGTCATCCCTTGAATTTGTTTGGCTTGATTCTGGTGTGGAAGCGCGTCGGCGAGCGGGTGCTTGAAACCAGCAGTCTTGACTGGACGGTGGTGCGACCTGGAGGCCTTTCGGAGCGCGAAGAAGGGATTGAGGCTGAAGGAATTCGCTATTCACCAGCTGATCAGCAGGACAGTGATTCGATCCCACGCCGTCTTGTGGCCCGCTGCTGTGTCGATGCGCTACACACGCCTGCCGCGATTGGCCGTGTGATCGAGGTGACGAGCGGCATAGACCAGCCTTTGATCAGTCTGGATGAGGCGATTGCCACCTGGTGAGGCTGACTCTTGGATGGCCATCCTTTGCGCTCTGAATGCTGAGCGGCAAAGAGGGGCGGTGGCTCCTCTCTTCATGATCGAAGACTGACTCATTTCTTCTAAATATTGCGAAGGTTATTGGGCTCTTCTCCAAGCCTCGGCAAGCTTTTTTTAATGAAATTAGGCGCTGATGATGTCTGTGGCGTTTACAGGGTTTTGGGGATTCACAACGCTGCTTGCACCCTTGATGCACTGGCTTCGGTTTCACCCTTCAATGCTAGGGATTAGGGGTTAAAGAGGGCTGGATTGTTTTCGGTAAAGAGATAGGCTATGGAGATGGCGATAAGTCGCCATGAACCATCGAGGAAACGGCCGTTGACCATGCAAATCACGCCAATTCTTCTTTTGCTTGCTGCTGGTTTTCTCCAGCTCTTTCAGTCGATATTCTGGCTTCTGATGAACTCCCTCCAGCCAGAAATGGATTGGAAGCTAATGCACGTGATTGGTACTGTTGTGCCAAATGGATTGATTGTTTTGTTGGCCTTCATCGCGCTTGTGGTGTCGGTCATCGCGTTGGTGCGCCGACGCTACTCAAGTCAAGGCCTGGGCTTCGCCGTGACAGCGTTGTCGACCACAGTCTTTGTCAGTCATGCAGTATTTAGTGTGATCGCCATTATGAGTTTAATCCGGTAATCCAGTGCTGAGCTTGGTGATGCATCGTCGATGCTTCTGGCACAGCTTTACGCTGTGCTTGTTTTGATTGCGCCTGGTTGGCTTGATGATTGCCTTTGTCTCGTCGCTTTTGTTGTCTGCAAGTAGCAGGATTGATGGCTGTCATTGTATCTGAGGTGTCGAGGGTTGGTCTTCAGAATGCGGCCTTCGCTTGGTCAAGGCTGTTCCGTTCTTCAGCTCAGTGCTTCAGCCATCGCGTCAAGACGTCGGGCGTTGACGCCAAGGTCTGAGTCTCCGAGTCGTGATTCTGATCGAGCCTCGATGAGGCCTCGTGAGTTGTCGGCATGCACTTCAATGTCATCCACAAAGCCAAACAGGCTGCTGCTTGCTGTGGCATGCAAATAGCCCAACTCGGAGTCAGTCGTGACCACGATTGTGCGTGGAGTTGTCTGCAGGTTGTGCTCCAGGGCTGCGAACGCCGCTGTGGTGTCGTTCACGGGCCATTGTCTCTGGGCACAGTGAGCTGGGCTTGGGCATGGCCGCAGGCTGTCTCCCTGGAGGCCTAGATCCGCAGGAACAGGTCCAACCAGGTGCAGTAGGGCCAGAAGCCAGGGCAGGGTGATGGCAAGCAGAGCGGTCATCGCTGTCGGTCTTGAACTGGATCGGCGATCATGCCTGGATTCGATCACCGGTGGGGATGCAGGCACCTCAAGCATTACTGAAGCGGTTGGCGCTGGTCGAGGGCATGGAGCCAGGCAGCCGCAGGCTTGTGATTGTCTTTGGCCAGCTTGGCGACTTTGATTCGATTGAGTACGCCCAGGCTCTCGTTCCTCTGTTGCCTTTATTGCATCAGTCAGGGCTGAACCTGTTGGCCATCGGCATCGGTGATCAGGGCAGTGCTGACCGTTTTTGTTCCTACACCAAGCTGCCACGCACCCATCTTCAGGTGGATGCTGACAACTGTCTGCATGGACAGCTAGGGCTTTATGCAGGCCTCCAGGTGCCTGGCGGTGCATGGCCCAACTTGCTGATGATGTGCGCCGGCATTGGTTCCCCAGGCACGTTGGCGGAGGTGGTGCGGGGTTATACAGGCGATCGTTCTGCCCCCCAGCGCTTGGCCACCCCACTGTTCCGCTTGGCGGGTGGTGAGGGATTTCAGCGGCCCTTTGAGCTCGCCAGTGTTCGCTTGCAGAACATGGTCGAGGTGCTTGGTCAATGGCGCACCTACGTCCCTTCTGATGATTGGCTCACTCAGCGTGGTGGAACCTTCCTGCTCGATGGTGACGACAGCGTGCTTTATGAGCATCGTGATCGGGGCATCCTCGGCTTCTCGGAAACGATGGCGAGGCCGCTGCAGTTTTTGGAGCCCTTTCTGGCGCAGGCTTGAAGGCTGACGCACACTCGCTCAGCTCCAGCGGACGGGATCGCGGCAATCATGGTGGATCAGATGATCGAACTGGTCCCCGAGTAGATCGCGACTGATGGTCAGACAGATGGTGTTCAGCGGAAGCGAGAAACTGCTGCCGTCAGCATCGAAAGGGCCTTCCACATAGGCACCAATTCGTTCTGCCATCAGAAAGCAAGTGAAGATGGCAACGCCAATCAGGATGCTCGGCCAGCCACTTCCCTGGCGGTGAAACTCCACCAACACCTCCCAACCAAAGACCCAGTTGATCAGGCGCACAAACACGTCATAGGACGCTGGTAGTGGAGTATTGCGGATGCGCTCTAGCCCCCCAATCGCATCGGTACAGGCGTTGGCCACCGTCATCAACTGTTGGCGACCCCAGCCATCGATCCATCCCTCTTGATGCAGGCTTTGCACAGCTTTGGCTCGGGTCTCCGACAACTCACGCAGCGTGGCTGTGGTCGGCAGCCTGAGCTTTGCGAGCAGCCCATCCTGTAGATGCCTCAGGTCCCTATGCCAGAAGTTGCGCAGCTGGAAGTTGAGCTGCCACACCATTGCCACCTGCAGCGTGAGCAGTTTCTGTCCGTTTTGGGATCGAAGTTGCTGACGGCTTAGTAAGGACGTCAGGTTGTCATTCCAGTTGCGGCTGTGATTGACGACTGATCCCCAGAGTTTGCGGGCTTCCCACCAACGATTGATCGCCTGGGTATTGCGGAAGCCGATGAAGATCGACACAGCAATGCCCAACGTGCGAATGAAGCTTTCGCTTTGAAACCATTCATCTGGCAACAGGTTGCTCAGTACGAGGCCACAGAACCCCAGCAACAGCAGCAGATCGAAGCGCATGCGCCAGAGCAGCTGGGCCAGCACCATCGAGTAATCACGGCGGCGTGTTTTGGGTGGATCGCCGTACGGTCCCTCATCAACTCGCATGGATTGGCGCGACGTGTCCGCTGGTTGGTTGGCCATTGTCCATCTTCTGATCCAGGCTCCAGAGCGCGAGGCCACCCCCACGGCCCCTTGCTGCCAACCAGCCATTGGTGTCGCGGTTGATCAATGCAAAGAAGGGGCGTCGACCTGGTGCAGGTGCGTCGAGGCTGCGCTGGATGACCGGGCGATCCCAGGCGTGCAACTCCAAGCGGTTGAAGCTAAAGGTCAGTAAGGGGCGTGGCCCTTCCAGCGCCCCCTCTCCCTCGAAGCGCAGTTCGAACGGTCCAAGCCTGACCGCATTTCTGATCTGGAGGCATTGTGACGACACCGCCGTGATGTCCAGCCTGGCCTGGAGACCCCGCAGGCTCCAGTTGCTCAGAGCCGCCGTCTTGATGCTTCCTTTTGGCCAAACGTTCTGCAGCATCCAGCGGCCATCAAGGTCTTCTGCCTTAATGCTTGTGCCGTGCTGACGAACGTGGCGCTCCATCGCAAGGAGCGTCTGAGCATCGTGCCGAGTCATCACTGCAGAAGAAGGGCCATGGCCGCGATCATGCCTCGTCCTCCTGAGCTGGCATGCATCCAGCTGGACAGAATGGTCAGCATTTGCTGTCTACCACTTGTATTTCTCGCTTTTGACTTGACCAGTCAAGAACCAGATAAATGGCGCCCAGATCGCGATAGAACGAGCAAAGCGGTTGCAGAAAGTTGTTCCGCATCTCTGCAACCCCTGGCACCTAGTTGTGAGAACGAAGTGGGCTGAGCGGAAGGTCCTGGCTAGTAAGTGACTCAGACCCTTAGACCGCTATGACCAACGCTCGTGATTTGATTAATGCCCATCTGTATCCAGTGCTGGCAACACTAGGCACAATTTTTTTGGGTATCGGGATGGTTAATGCCATCCAGATCAATCAGAAGATGGGATCAATTGAAACAGAAGCGAACTATTTTAACCACTGCATGAAGCATCATATTGAAGAAAATCCTAAATATCTGTTGGACGAGATTGTTGTTCACTGCAATGGCAGTTATAGAGAGCCTAAGACCTCTTTGTAAGCGAAAGGTCTTGGCCGGAAAAATAAATAAGCGGTGGGCAAGTCTTTTGCCTATGATGAATGACGTTTAAAGCTTCCAATCAAGTCTATGCTGGACTTAGTGCCAAGCTATTATCTTGTCTTTCTTGCTCTTGGGCTTGCTGCGATCGTGGTCGTGCTCGTCTACTCATTTACCCGCACAACAAACTATGAGGTGCAAGAGCGTATGAAGAGAGCGCAGCAAAGGCGAGAACGGCTCAACAACGACAACAATTAGCTCTATGCGGAATCAATTCGATAGGTATCTCTCTCTATTTAAAGCCCGTTGCCCTTCTTCTTCTTCTTCTTCTTCTTCTGGTCGGTTTGATTGGATGCAATGGATGCCGCTACCAAGCGGAGGCTGAACCTATGGTGATTCAAGTGCTTCTGCTAGCGCCTCTATCATTCATATTGTCTCTTCCGTATGATATTGGCTTAGGTAAAGTCTACTCTCGTCAAGCTGCATACTCTGCTTGCCAGCGAGCTGCTAACAGCAAAAATGAGGAAGTTCGTGTTATGTATGCTTGCAGAGAGGATGATGCTAATCGGCAGTTCCTGCTCCTGAAATTTAATCCGCTCGACATAGGGAATCCGAACAGGTATACAGCGATCGAGCACTTCTGCTACTGAATCAATCAGTCGAATAAGTCATCGCACCTGTCGGCGTCGGTACGTTCGAAGCCTTGTCGGAATCCTCCAGGCAACGCATCAATAGTTGTCTTCTTAGATATAAGTGCCCTTGTGCACTAATGCCGTTCAATTGATCCTGGCTGTCCCGGGTATGTCTATTATTGTTGTTTAAACGATTTTGGGAAGATGTCTCTTAGGCCTACTGCTCTTGCTGCTGCGCTGTCTGTGCTTGCCCTTGGGTCTCCATTGATTTCCGGTTGCACGAATCCCTTGGCAATCATCTCTTCTAGCCGTGGCGCGGAAAAGTATGAGCAAGGAGATTATCAAGGGGCAATTGCTGATTTCACAAGAGCGATTGAGATTAATCCACGGTATGCCGATGCTTACCTCAAGCGTGGAAATGCCAAGGATGAATTAGGTGATTATGAAGGAGCAATTTCGGATTATACAAAGGCGATAGAGGTGAATCCGCGGTATGCCGATGCCTATTATAATCGTGGTGTTGTCAAGTACGATCTAGAGGATTACCAAGGAGCGATTGCCGATTACACAAATGCGATAGAGATCGATCCGCAGCATGCCGATGCCTACAATAACCGTGGCAATCTAAGGTCTAGTTCAGAAGATAACCAAGCAGCAATTGCTGACTTTGACAAGGCCATAGAGATTGATCCGCAGGACGACTATTACTATTACAATCGTGGCAATTCTAAGTTTAATTTAGAAGACTACCAAGGCGCCATTGCCGATTATACAAAGGCAATTGAGATTAATTCGCAGGATTCCGATCATTATACCAACCGTGGCATTGCGAAAGAATTGGCAAATGATCTTGAGGGTGCTTGCGGTGATTGGAGGCGGGCCGTAGACCTTGGAGATCAGAAGCCTGTCGAATGGGTCAAGTATCAGTGTTCATAGTTATTTCTATGTGCCTGGTTGTTGATGCTGATCAGATCAGATGTTTCTGATCTTCTTTGTGCTCGTGATCCCATCCCCAATCCATCCAACCCATTCGTCTGTCTTCTTTGCCTTCACTGGCTTTTCGAGAAGGTTGAGCCTTGTTCTCCTGTTGTCTTTCCCTCGTGGTAACGCCAAGTGGTTCAACACAGGTATCGACAGCGTTTGCTGTATTGAGTTGTTGTCTGCGGTATTCGCCCTTCCCGTTGCGCTCCGTGTAGAGCCAAATAAAAGGACCTCTCTCGTCACAGAGCACTTGCCCTTTACCGTCTAAGGCCTTGGTTTTCGTGTGGAGCTTTGGCGTCAGAAACTCGATCGCAACCAGACAAGCTCTCAATTAATCCATCTAAAAGCCAGTGGGGAACGGATCTCCCTTCCTGGACAGAGCAGTGGTGGCCAGTGGCTTATTTGCGCGATCTCGATCCCGCAAAGCCGCATCGTTTCACCCTGCTTGATCAAGACTTGGTGCTCTGGTGGGATCGTTCGCAAGAGCGATGGTGCGCCTTCCCCGATGTCTGTCCCCATCGTCTGGTGCCTTTGAGTGAAGGACGGCTGAATGCGGATGGCCAGCTCGAGTGCCCGTATCACGGTTGGAGTTTTGATGGTGCAGGGCGGTGTCAGCGGATCCCCCAGGCCGAGGCAGGTACAAGAAGCGATAGCGTTCGCGCCCGTTGCATCAGCCTCCCTTGCAGCAGCGGACAGGGTCTGTTGTTTGTTTGGAGCGGTGATCCCAGCTCAGTTGATCCGGAGGCCGTGCCTTTGGTGCCGGCACTGGACATGTCCGCGGACACTTGGACCATCCAGGACACCTTTCGGGACCTGCCGATGGATGCCCTCACCTTGCTGGAAAACGTGTTGGATGTGAGCCATGTGCCCTTCACGCACCATCGCACTGTTGGACGACGCAGCAATGCTTCTCCAGTCAGAGCAAGGATCAGCCATGAAGACGCTGATGGCTTTTCAGCCGTATGGGACGAGGGGCCTCGCCTGGGGTCGCTGGGGTCGCAGTTCACCACCTTTCGTGCCCCCCAGCTGATCTGGCATGACCTGGACGCCAAGGGGTTCGCCCGCATCCTCACCGTGGTGTACGCAGTGCCGACACGCCGTGGCGAATGTCGATTGTTTGCCCGCTTCCCTTTTCAATTTCATTCGTGGTTGCCGCGGTTGTTGGTTGGTGCCAGACCTCGTTGGTTGCAGCACATCGCTAATCACAAGGTGCTGGAAGACGATCAGGTGTTTCTGCACCATCAGGAGCGGGTTCTTGATGCTGCAGGGGGCAGTGCTGCAGCAACCCGTGCCTTTTTTATGCCCTGTCAGGCCGATGTGTATGTGGCCGCTCTGCACCGTTGGCTGACGGCCCATGGCGGAGAGCCTTTTGATGGCGTTTCGTTGCCGCCGCGCCAGAACCTAGATCTCTTGATGGATCGCTATCACAGCCACACTCGCCATTGCCGTAGTTGTTCGACGGCCTTGAGACGGCTTCGTGCTCTTCGCCCTTGGTGCTGGGGCATTCTCTGGGTGTCTGCAGCCCTGGTGGGACTGGGGCAGTTCGGGCCTCTGAGCTGGTGTGGCCTTTTGCTTGGCCTGCTTGCTGGATTGCTGATGCGTCAGTGCAGGCGCTGGGAGCGGGGCTTGATTGCCGGTGACGGGCAGGCTCCGCGCAATGATGAAGGTTGATTGTTCCGGTGTCGGATCTGTGGCGATCAATGTGATCTCGCCATGCTCGGAGAGCGTGATCGTTGCTTTGGGTGCACGCGATTGGCCGATCTGGGCTTGTGAGGTGAGCACCTTCCCCTGGCAATACGACCAGCGGGAAACCTGCTTGCTGTTGGAAGGGGAAGTGACGGTGACGCCTGACGGTGGAGAGCCGGTGCGATTCGGCGCTGGAGACCTGGTGGAATTTTCCGCAGGCCTTTGTTGCACTTGGGATGTCACTAAGCCAGTGCGTAAGCACTACCGCTTCGGTTGAGGCGGGTGGGGTTGCTCAAATGTCGACATCGGCTCCCCACTGGGGAATGCAGGTGCGCCAACCCACCCGCAGCAATTCCTGCCAAAGCAGCTCGGCCGTTTCGCGGCGGAGGTGCACCCTGGTTTTCAGCAATGGGGCTTCTCCAGGAACAGGTCGCCCTGAATCCACGAACACGCGAGGATCCTGGCCCCAGCTTTTTTCGTCGGCATGGAACCGTTTGGTTTCGCTGGTGCGGGGATCCTGGATCCAACCATGCCTTGGCATCGCTTTCGTGGGGTGATCGCAGAGGTGCGCATCCACTCCTCGGCTTTGAACGGGGCGTAAGGGGAGCTGGGCGCCATGGGCCTGCTGCTGGTACGCCTGTTCTACTCGAGTAGTACAAATGTGTCAATCGAGGTCGCGGCTGGTTGCTGCTGGTTGCTGCTTGTCTGCTGGGCAGGCTGTCGTCCCTGGGCGCCATCATGGCGACCTCATCGAACACCTTCGTGATGCCTGATGTCGCGTCTGTTGATCAGGCCCTGCACTGGGATGCACTTGAGGCGATGGCCCCAGCCTTGATCGACCGGATCAACGGTCCCACCAATGCTCAGGCCACTCTGCGCCTCTTCGGTCAGTCCGAGGCATCCGTGAGGGTGACGCTGTATCGGGATCATCATGCTTGGTGCCCGTACTGCCAAAAGGTATGGCTCTGGCTTGAGTTCCGGCGGATCCCTTACCGGATCCGTAAGGTCACCATGCGCTGTTACGGCCCGAAGGAGCCTTGGTTCACCTCCAAAATCCCATCCGGGATGCTTCCGGCCCTGGAGCTTGATGGCCGGCTAATTACCGAAAGCGATGACATCCTCCTGGCTTTGGAGCAGGCCTTTGGTCCGCTTGGAGCATCAATGCTGGACCGGCGGGTGCGGGACCTGCGGCAATTGGAGCGTTTGCTGTTTCGTGCCTGGTGCATTTGGCTTTGCTCCCCTGGATTGACCGAACGTCAGGACCACAAAGCTCGCGAGCAGTTCCAGGCCATCGCGCGGCGGATGGAGCAGGCTCTGGCTCGGGGGGGAGGGCGTTGGCTCGATCCAGACGCCCCGCTCGCAGAGGAACCCGGCAGCGCTGACTTGGTGTTTGTTCCCTATGTGGAGCGCATGAACGCGTCGTTGGCCTACTTCAAAGGCTTCGGCCTGCGCAACGAACATCCAGGCATTGATTCTTGGCTGAGGGCCCTTGAACAGTTGACGACCTATCGCGGCACTCAAAGCGATTTCCATACCCACGCCCATGACCTTCCACCGCAGATGGGGGGCTGCTGGGAGAACGGCACGGCGGAGCAGCGTCGCTGTGCCGCTGCGATCGATGTTGGCGAAGGTTTGGCCTGCTGGGAGCGCCATCTCGTTGACGATGACGTTGATTCCGGTGCGGCTGCACTGCTTGCGCTTGAACCGGTGCTTCGCCATCGCTTCACCCTGATGGCCCGCAATCCCCTTGGCGTCGCCTTTGATCAGCCCCTGCGCGCTGCCCTCACATTGCTGTTGCATGGCACTCCGGTCATGCCGATGGCCGGCTCCGCCTTGGGCTTGCGTTACTTGCGAGACCGCATCTGCGTTCCTCGCGACATGCCCCTGCTCAGCGGTCGACTACTGCGCCAGGCCCTTGAGCAAACCGCTGCTTTGGATGGCGATCAGCAGCCTGAGGCGATTCCTCTTCAGCATCGATTTGATCAGGATCCGCGCCCTTTTTTGACTGAGTGACCAGGATCACAACGGCACGTGATCACCATCAGCAACGTTGGTTCAGGCTGCCGTGAAGGTGTGAGCAATCGCTCCGCTATCGATGGCCCGCACTCCCAAGGCTATTTATCGCTGTCCCCACTGTTTGAGCATTCGCGCCCAGGCGGCTGATCTTGGCGGCAGCTGTCCGAGTTGCTTCAAGCCACTGCCAGCCGATCTTGCGCCGGCCTATTTCGTGACCGATCCCAACCCTCACCGAGGTTCGTCGGCAAGGTCAAAGCTGGGCATGGGGGTGCCGTTGAAACTGATTGCGGGCGTTGTGCTTGCTGTCAGTTTCCTGCCTGCACTGGCTCCCGATCCGATGCCGTCGCCTTCAAGCCCTGCGGAGATGGTGACTCTGATGTCCCCCCATCCTTCCTGACCAACCCACCATGTTTCACAGGCTGCCGCGAGGCAGGGGATGATCGGCAGCACGCAGACGCTCTGTTTCGATGCTCAAGATTGCTCTTCTCGGTACAGGCTTGCTGGGCGAGGCGATCGGATGCCGTTTGTTGCACCAGGGTGTGAACCTTCACGTCTGGAACCGTCGCTCTGAGAAATGTTCCACGCTCGTGGCAGCAGGTGCGCAGCCGATTCAGCTCTTGGCTGGCGCAGCCAAGAGCTGTGATGCCGTGATCACGGTGCTGCGTGATGGGCCGGTGACTGCGGAGGTGGTTGCTGGTCTTGGCGATCTTGGCGGTGCCTGTTGTCTGCCGATGGGCACGATGGGGATCAGCGAATCACGGCAGCTGGAATCACAGGTGCAGGCGCAGAATGGCCGCTACCTGGAAGCACCAGTACTCGGCAGCAAACCGGAGGCTCTGGAGGGCAGGCTGTTGGTGATGGCGGGGGGAGATGGGGCTCTGTTTGAGGCGCAATTGCCGCTATTGCGAATGCTGAGCCAAGATCCGAAGCTGATGGGGGCGACGGGCTGCGGGGCCGCTAGCAAGTTGGCCCTGAATCAGTTGATCGCCAGCCTCACCCATGGCTATTCCCTGGCGCTTCGCTTGGTTCAGGCCTCTGGGCTCGATATTGAACGGTTCATGGAGGTGTTGAGGCCGTCAGCGTTGTATGCACCGACCGTGGACAAGAAGCTGGTGCGGATGCTTGCCCACGACTACGCCAATCCCAACTTCAGTACAGCCCTGTTGCGCAAGGATCTTGCCCTTTTCTTGCGTGAGGCTGATCTGATCGGTCTTGAGGCCAGCGGTCTCCAGGGCTTGATGACTTTGCTGGAACGAGCGCAGGGATCGCCGTTGGATGGGGATGACTATTCAGCTCTGCATGAGCTCACCGCCCCACAGCCTGATCTCAACGCACCAAAGGCAACACTGTGATCCTGCGTTCGAACACTCGTGCCGGCGAGGCAAAGCAGAGGAAGGCTCTCACGCTTCAGAGGCCTTTGGGCTGAAGAGGAGGCGATCAGGAGTGGAGCTTGTTCCGAGCGAAACAAGCTCCATCCCGACTCCGAGTGAAGGCCAGGGAGCATCGTCCTAACCAACCATCGACAGGGAGCCTCCACTCCCTGTGAAAAAGCTAGCGCAGCGGCGGGAATATGAGTTCTGCTGTTGCGCAACCGCAAGGTCGGCGCCTTGGTATGAAGCGGCTGCGCCGCTGCTTGGCTCCCTGGCCCTTCGTTGCACTTCAGCCCAGAGTGGGCGATCGACGTGTTTGTCGATGCATGCGCCTTGACCTTGAGGTCTTAGGGATGAGTCTTAAGGATTGACTTCATTCCTTTGGGTATCAATTGATGCGTTGACTGCATTTTGCTGTTCTGATGCAATCACTTTTGCTCTCTTCCCAGCAGCATCTCAATCAGGCTCAGCCTCGAATTGAGGCAGTCTCTGGTCAGTTTTTGATCAGGTTGTGATTTACAACGAGAGATACCAGCGGACCATCGCCATCACTTGACCTGCGGGTCCATGTCCGCTCACGAGTTCGCCGATCAAAGCAGCTGCGAAGCCCAGCATGGCTACGCGTCCATTGATCAGCTCCACCATGGTTAGAGCACCTGTGTTCCAAGGGCGACGCGTGGTTAGTCCCTCTCCAAAGGGTTCGTGCGGTTCATAGCTGTAGCCAACGTCTGGCACGGATCGAATCTGCCGATGGAACGCCATGAGCCTATGCGGATCCGTCAGGATCTGAGCCAACTGTTGTTGGATGCCCCATGTCAGCCGTGTCTGCTGATCAGCTCAGAGAGCTGTTCACCAAGCCCTATGGCTTACCTGCCCCGTCCGAAGAGCAGTGGCGAGCGCTTTATGCCAACGATGTGCATTTTCAGGATCCCACCCAGGAGCGTGTCGGCGTCGATGCTTACATCGCCGCTCAAAATGGATTGATCAGGCGCTGCGATGACGTCTACCTCTTGCCGACAGCCGTGGCCGTGGACGCTGATCTTGCATTTGTGGAGTGGGAGATGGGCCTAAAAATCAAGGGCATCGAATTCGTTTACCCAGGTGCAAGTCGCCTGCGTCTCAATGGCGACGGAAAAATCTGTGACCATCGTGACTATTTCGATTTCGTTGGCCCCACATTTGGTCCGGTGCCTCTGGTTGGTGGATTCGTTCGCTGGCTTTACAAGCGTTTTGTGGACTGAGTCCTGCAGGCTGAGATCAGGTTTCTGGAGAAAAATGGAAGACTTTTGTTTGTTGTTGCTGATCTGACAAAAACTCCTTCTGATTTCGGAGATTGTCACGACACGACTCGCACCCTTTCTGATGGAGGACTGTCTTTACTGGAACGAATCACCCAAAATGGTGGTGTTGAAGTGTATCGGTGCGAACAACTTTTACTTGGAGAAAGTTGTGATGCCAAGCGAAATCTTTGGCTTCAGAGCACCGATCGATGCCAAAGTTGAGATCTGGCAGATGGCTGTTAATGGACAGCTGCTGAGCGTTCGCGGTGATGTTCGCGATTTTTTGTCTAGAGCCAGGGCACCACTCCCCAACCCGATGGTGGCCTAAGCGCCTTCTTGTTTCGCCATTGAGGTGACTCGAGAAGGAGAATCAAGCCCATGAGCTCACCTCTCCTTCTCGACGGTGCTTCTGATGCACCGCTCACCTTCCTTTTGGCCCATGGTGCTGGTGCTCCGATGGACAGTCCCTTTATGGCGGCAATGGCTACGGGCTTGTCCCAGCGGGATTGGGGTGTGGTGCGTTTCGAATTCCCTTACATGCAGCGCTCCCGTCAGACAGGCAAGAAGGCTGCTCCTGATCGCTTTCCAGTTCTTGAGGCTTGTTTCCACGAACAGATCACTGCGCTCGTGGATCGTCCTGGGCTGATCATTGGTGGCAAGTCCATGGGGGGACGTGTGGCCAGCCAGCTTTTGGAGCCGCTTGGTCCTTCCAGCAATGTTCGAGGCTGCGTTTGTCTTGGCTACCCCTTTCATCCTCCGGGTCATCCGGAGAAGCTACGTACGGATCATTTGATGGCGCTTGCATCGCCGCTGCTCGTGCTTCAAGGCGAACGCGATACGTTCGGAAAACCCAAGGAGGTGGAGGGCTATCAGCTGCCCGCCGCGATCAGCGTTGCGTGGATTCCAGACGGCGACCACAGCTTCAAACCGAGGAAAAGCTCAGGACGCTCGCTTGACCAGAATCTTGCTCTGGCGATTGATCGGATGGATGGCTTCGCCAAACAGCTTCTGAGTTGAGATCAGTTCTGGTTGGCTGACGGCCGGGGGTAACGAGACAAGAAGATTTCCCCCTGTTTTGTTTCAGTCACGCTTGCCCGACTCGCTAGTGGTGCCCTTGCCGAAGGAGATTGCAGGAAACCGGGGCTTACGCCAGGAGGAGCGATGGCTAGCAGCCTGAAGGAGGCTGTGCGGTTGATCAAGAAGGGGTTGCTGAATGCCCTTCCTGACCGATCCGCTGGCGAGACCAAGCGCGATTACACCAAGCGGGTCATCACCGAAACAACCGAGGAAGCCTATGAGGTTGTTTGTGGTGTTGCTGGGTGCGTGCTCAGAAAGAAGGAATGAGTTGATCGTCATTCCGCCGTTGTTCTTTTGCGGCCTTGGCGCGTTGGCCGCAATGTCTGGTTGGCAGCCATGTCTCATTGGCAGCCATTGCTCGCAGCTCGTCAATAGCTGCTCTGGGGCAGGGTGAAGCCACCCTGCATGTGTTGCACGTCAAGCATCACGTAGGTGAGCCACAGCAGCAGTGCCGCAATACCTGAGCCAGCCGCAACCTTGGCGATGTTGCGCAGCAGGATTTCAACCAGGCTGACATTTTTCAAGGTGGCTCAACAGCAGATCTCATCCTGCACGATCCTGCGTCTTGCCAGCGGCTTTGATGCTGAATTGCCCCAGGCTCAGCCTGCTGGTCACGATGGGTCTGGCCGCAAAGTTGCAGAACTGGTGGACCGGAGCGTGATGGCGACGCCATCAGGGCAATCAGCTTCCAGCGCCTCTTCGTGACCACCTCTTCCGTCAGGCATTGGACCGCATCGTCCGAAACAGTCTCTGAGAGGGCTGTTTCGTATCGCGTCTCAGCCCGGTTGCGATCAGCACACTGTTGTGTGGAAGGCCGCTGCATCGCTTGCCGACAGGTTGGCCTGACTTCAGGCTGAAGAGATGGCGTCCTATCTCAAGATCCGCACCATCAATCGGGCCGATGTGCCGTTGATGACCAGCTGGGCGCGACAGGAGGGTTTTGCTCCAGGCAAGGGTGATGTTGGTATCTATCGGCATACGGATCGCCAGGGTCTCTGGGTGGGATGCCTCGGCGGTGAGCCGATCGGCTGCATTGCCGGCGTTCGCTACAACCTTGTTTATGGCTTTATCGGGCTTTATATCGTTCGGCCTGATCACAGGGGCCAGGGCTACGGCAAGGAGCTTTGGCAGCACGCTTTGGATCACCTTGAGAGTGTTGCCTGTATTGGCCTGGAAGCTGCGGAGGATCGCATTGATGATTACTCCCGTTGGGGTTTTCAGCCCGCTTCTCCAACCATTCGTTGGCGCACCACCGCGGCGCCAACCTTGGGGAGCAGCCCAGACCTACCGATGCCTGATGGCTTGCGACTGTTAAGCGGCGATGCCATCCCCGAGCCAGCCCTCCAGATCTATGACGCTCAGCGGGAGCTGAGCCCGAGGCCCCATTTTCTTTCGGACTGGTTGCACCACCCAGCCGGCTCTGTCGTGGCTTTGCTTGATCAGCATCAGGCTTGTCATGGCTTTGCTCGCATCCGCCCCTGTCTGCTGATTGACGGCGAAGGCTGGCGCATCGGCCCTCTGCTTGCCGATTCGCCTGAACTGGCGGAGTTGCTTATCCGCGCGTTACTCCAAGACCACCCTGGTGTTGTGATTATCGATTCGCCTGGGGGTAATCCGTTCGCGTCCCCCTTGATGGAACGGATTGGGTTTGAACCCTTCGCCCGCACGCTTCGCATGTATCGGGGGCGCATCCCCAATCAAGGGTTGGAGGATGTGTATGGACTGGCTTGTCTTGAACTGGGCTAATGGCGCTGTTTCTATAACGCTTCAAAGTCGGCCGATGGCCGTTCCCTCTGGAGAGCCTGTCGACCGGCACCGGCACCAGGTCTAGGTCTTCGCGATCGCAAGCAGATGATAGTTCTTATGAATCGCCCAAAACTTCGGCACAGCAGTGGTTGTGGATCGTTGTCAGTGCTTGCCTTTAAAACGTGCGCTTACACATCTGTGGGGTAAGCCACTGCAGGATCTCACGGAGTAACGCCCTCAGCCAGCTTCTTCACTTCGTCGTTCAAGTACTTGGTGCTCAAAGGCTGCTCTCAGCCCTCTATGGGCACCCACTCTGGAGCAGACATCGTGGCTGCCTCTGCAACAGCACTAGTCGATATGGCCTGACACTGTGCTGTCATTTTCCCAAGCTCCATGCTAAATCATTGGAAAGATGATCAATCAATGAAAGTTTTTCTACTGCTCACCGGTTTTTTGCTTGCCTTGCCTGCCCAGGCCCAGCCAGAAGAAATTGAACCTTATTCTTATTGGTTCGGTTTTACCGGTGGTGCAGCATCTACGGCTTGTCAATTAGCAAAAGCAGGACTCATCGATGACGAAGTCGCCAATGGCTTTTTATCAGCTTATATTGAGTCAACAGTTAATGATTCAGATACGAGAAAATATGAGAATGTGCTTCGGCAGGCCATTGCCAAGGTTAGGGAAAACCCTGACTGCAAGAATCTGCTTAGGTGAGTTGTCGGTCAAAATCAGAGGTGTATCTTTTTGTGGCTTTGTGAGTCTCCAAAATAGCTTTGATGTGGCTGTACGATCTGATCAGTTTCAGAATGATTGTAGTTGATTCTGGCTTTTGAGTTGCCGTGAACCAGCTAAAAGCCCCGTTTTTGGCGAGGCTTGATCGAGATGCTTTTCGGGACAAGTGTGGTTTCATTAATCTGTTAAAAAGGCAGGTCGTCTGTGCAGCCTCCTTCTTTAACCTTAGTCGAGTTGTCTGGGCAGTTTGCGTCTGGATGGTTGCCATGCTGATGAGAAGAGCCTGATTGGCAAATAATGCCTTTTTCGATAAGGTCCTTGGCACTTTTGCCTCCTGTGATTTGATCTTTAAGCCAATCCCAGGCTTTACGCACGTAGTTGCCACCGTTGAGTTGTGCCATTTCTTCAATAGAAATCTCTTGATCAATGGTTTCGCTGAGGAACGAGTTGGTCATGGTTCTTTGTTGGTGTGAGTTGATTCGAAGGTGATCCCTCCGACTCACATACCATCGCCGTGATTGGCACCCGATTTATTGATCTGCTTCAATATTTGCTGTGATCTTGGTCACACCATTGCCTTGCTGTCTGTACCGATTGCTTTGGCTGGAAAGCTCAATATCGCAATTAATTGAGGCTGATGGTTCCATTTTTAAGCTCGCGACAGGGAGTTTGCTGTTCGTTTTTGATGCTTCCCCTGCTGGCTTGCACCCGTAGAGCCTGTTTTGGGTTGATTAAGCTGGGGTATGAGCGACGCTGCTAGCCGACTCAAAATTGAACAAGAGCTGGCCAAGGCCCAGGAGCTTGGGCGCTGGCAGTCCGATGACGAACGCGAAGCTGAAGCTCAGGCGGAGCGTGAAAGCCTGGCGCAGCAGAAACTTCAGGCCTCTTTGCGCCTCCGGCTCGGGGTCGTCACCATCGTTTGTTTGCTGATTCCGCCTCTTTGGCCGGTTGCCCTCGCCCTCACCCTGTATCTGCTCTTTCCCCGAAGTGCCTCGCGGCTGTTTGTGGCAGCTGGCTTAGGCGCGACCGTTTTGGTTTTGGCGATGCTTGGACTCTCTGTTCTGTTGGTGTTCTGGCTCGTGATGCTTTTCTTCTAAGGGGGCTGGCGGAGGTGTTGCCCCCAGGGCATGGTGGGTGTTCAGGCAATGCACAACCATGAGCTGGCATGAGCTCGAGCGTTTGGTGAGCGATGTTGAAACCGATGGGGTGATTCGACGGGCGATGAAATGTTGCCGCTCCCGCCATGAATTCGTGCTCGCTGCTCGCCGCCTTGGCTATCGCATCACACGGATTGATCTGCAATTGGCCTTAGAGGAGGAACAACTTGAACAACGCAAGGGCGATGATCAATTCTTGGTCTTGTAAAGGAGACCAAGAGCTGCTCGTAGCAGTGAGTCGTGAGCCAGAGAAGATTTGTTTGATCGCTTCGATGTTGTCTTTTTAACTCCGTTTTTTGGTTTGACTTAACGGATGACCGTTCCCCTGGCGTCTGCTCTTGGCCTGATGAGTACGACGGTTTTGAAACGACTGCCAGTCTGCTGGGTGTGGCTGACGTCACGACGTTGCTCCGTAAGCATCGTTCGAGACTGCAAGTAATGGCGCCCATCACTGCGCGGGGCTGAAATCGATCAGAATGTGATGTGACGAGTCGGTTTGAAGCTTGCGAATGGTGCGCTTGTTGTTCAGTGTGATGATCGCCTTGGTGATGCTGACCGCCTCTGTGCAGCCTGCCTGGGCAGCCGATCTGAAACTCACGTCAGTGGCCCTTGCTGCTTGTGATCAGTCTGATCCTGGCGCCCAGCCTGCGCCAAGTGGAGATCCACGACGTTCCGGGGTGAGCCGAACTGCTGGTGCCAGCTGTTATGTGCTCTCCGGCATGGTGACCAATCCTGGTCGACGTTTTGTGTATGACACCGATGTCTATGCCCGCATTCTCGATGCCAGCGGTGAACCGGTGCTTCAGAACCGCACCCGAGTGGGATCGATTGGAGATGTCGAGCCTGGAGTGCATCCCTTTGCCTTGCGGCTTGCGGTTCCTTCCGGCACCCCAGGCCCCTTTGAGGTCTCCAATGTTCGAGCTCGAGGCTTTGGTGCGCCGGTGCGCACCCGCGCTTCCGACGAGGACGAGTTGTTGCCCCTCGAGAAGCAGGTGATGGACATCGAGGACCCTGGCATCAATGCCCTCTGAGCTTGTCCCCAGGCGTCCTCCTTGCTGTTCACGTTCGAGCCGTTCGGCTCAAGCCTCCCTAGGGGAGGAGATTCATGCGTCTAGTAAGGCCTGAAGTTTGGTTCGAAAGTCACCCTTTTGCATGCCGCCTTTGAGTTCTCCATGAATGGTGAATTCGGCCTCTGGATTGCTCACCAGTAGATAGGTCGGCCATCCCATTCCTTCCTTATTTGGATATTGAGCCAGCAGCACTTTGCGATATTTGCGATAAGCGTTCGTGTCTTGCATCATCACCGAAACGAAATCACAGCCAAGCTCTTCAGCCACTTTGGCGTCGTAATGGCTCATGCGATGGCATGTGCCGCAATCTTCCGAGCTGAACTTGAGAAGATGCATTGTGATCCTGCTATGCAGCACAAAGCTAGCCAGAGATGGACGGGTGGATGCTCTGATGTTGTCAGCCGAGAAGGGGTCGACTAAGACCGAAGGGCCTTCTATTTGGAACGCATGCGTGGGTTGTTGATCGCCGCCGCGATTGCGCTGTCGGCGTTGTCGCCAGCGGCCATGGCCGAGCCGGCTGCCGAGCTTTTGGGCGCTTTGCCGGATGCCGTGAAAGCAGGACTTGCTCCCCTCTTCAGCGGCAATGCCATCGGTCAGGCCGGTTTGAATGGCCAGCTCCAGGGCACACCAGACTCCGTCTTCTCGATGGTCAAGCAGGCACTGGCCAACGCTGGTTACAGCGAACAGCCGATTCGTACAACCAAAGCTGGTTGGGGCTTTTCTGCCACCTGGGCAGTCCCTGCCGGTGTGAGCGTTGATGCCACGCCAGCAGGGAAAACTGCTGTACTGGTCACCCAGGCCACGGCTTTGGGGCCTGACCGGGTCAACCTCAACATTCGCTTCGAGGGGATTTGACCTGATAGAACTGATGCTGGACGCATGAGACGCGTGGCTATTCAGTCAGTTGTGTTGACTGTGTCGACGCCGATGGGGTCGTCGATTGAAGCTCTTGGCGATGGTCGCTATCGGGTCTGCGATGGCGACCATCGGTGTGCAGAGGTTGTGGGGCTCTGGTTTGCCGGTGAGATGGTTCGGGAGATGGAGCTTCACCACTGTTCTCCTGAATCCTTGCGAGGAGAGTTTTAAGGCTCCGGATCAGGCAGGCTTTTGATCATTTCGGTGGCTCGGGTTGGTTCAAAGCTGCGTTGGTGGATGATCCACTTGGTGGCCGCTTTCTGGGTTTGCCAAGCCTGAAGCAGCTGCTTAGCCAGATGTCTCAGCTGAGCAGGGTCGCTGGTGGCGTCGAGGGCGCGATTGAAGTGTTCCAGGTGGAAGAGCTGTTCAGTGCTCAGTTCGATTCCTGACGACATGATTCCCTCCAGAGGATGCTGTGAAGGTATCGGTCTGAATCCGAGGGGCTGTAGCGATCTCTACCGCTCAGGCGTTGTGTCAGTATTTCAAGTTGTAACTGTGTTCGCTGCTCACTGGGGCCTCGTTCAGATTGAAGCTAACCATCGGCTTCTTCATGCGGTTGACCTGGGCTCAGCATTTGCAGGCAGCACGCACCCTTGAGATGCATGGGGATGCAGACCTGGCTGGAAGCCTCTGTTTGATGGGAATGGCATTGCTGATGCTGTCTGAAGATCTTGCGGAACTGGAGAATCGCCTGCAGCAGAAGTTCTCCTGCTCCGACTGCTGATGGCTGATCAGGCTGGATCTGGTGTTCCATCGACTGGCTTAGAGAGCTGGAGGCGATGGGGCAGGTTCGCTTTGGCTGGTCTGCGCATTGCTGCCAGCACCATTGCTCTTGTGGAGTTGCTGCGCTCGGATTGGGCTGGAGGGGTGAGTGCTTCTCTGGCGTGGCTCTTGTTTGTTCAGGTTGAGCGCCGCTTGACCCGTCAGTTGGCTGAGGGTCCCTAACGTCTTCGGCCAGTTTTCAGCATGAAAAAGCCCCTTGCGGGGCTTGGGCTCTTTTTGATTTGACGATCAGATGCTGTATCGGATGCCGCGATAACGCAGTTCCGTTGCCTTTTCGGGCTTGAGGGCGGTGTGATGGGCGTCGATGTATTCAACGCCGCGATAGGCCTTGGCCATTAGCCGCTGAGCTTCGCTCAGGGCTGCCTGCTTACGCATCCGGTTGCGGGTGATTTCGAGGGTGTTCATGGTTGAACTCCACAGTGCCTACGCCCCCGTTGCTTGGCGTAGCTCGAACTGCAGCCCCTGGTGGGGCTCAACGTGCTTTCACTATAGGGCATTTCTGTAGCTGTTGCTACCAAATTGCTATTTGGCTCCTGGCTGGGGGTGCGCCATCCTCTGAGGCAGCGATGATCTGCCGATGTGTGGTCGTTTCTCCCTGGATTGCACAGCGGACCAACTGCCTCTTCCTTTGCAGGCCGCGTTGTCCGATGAGCATCGCCGTCACTATCGGCCTCGACCTCTGGTTCGGCCCTCCGAGCCCCTTTTGGCCCTGGCCCAGGAGGAGGGGGTATGCAAGGAGGCCTTGATGCTTTGGGGTTTTCTTCCTGGCTGGGTCAAGGATCCTGGCCCAGGCCCGCGACCGATCAATGCCCGCTCGGAAACGGTTGCAGTGAAACCCAGCTTTCGTGGTGCCTGGCGCCACCGTCGCTGCCTGATCCCTGCCACCGCCTTTTTCGAAGGCCGGCATCGCTTTGGTCGTCATGACCGACGACCGTTCTGGATGGGTGGGATCTGGGAACGCTGGCTTGGGGCTGATGGCAGTGAAGTTGAGACCTGTGCTGTGTTGACCACGTCAGCAAACTCGCTTGTTGCTCCTTGGCACCCACGGATGCCAGTGCTGATTCCTGATGGCCTTGAGGAGGCTTGGCTCGCTCCAGCGCATGGTGCCGAGCTTCAGGCGTTGGAGGGGCTACTGCTGCCGTGGCTCAGCGACGGTTGGCGGCATGCAGGCCCCGCTCGCTCAGTCGCTCGCTCAGCGGTGCGGCAAGACTCGTTGTTTTAGTCATAAGCACAGTTTCTCGCCTCTCTCTGGCTCGTTTTGACTCAGTCAGTGGAGCCGGCGCTGCCATCGTCTTCCGCTGGAGAGGTGAGAAATCGAATCGGAACGCTGAAGGTGACGATGGCGTGGGGATCGCCGCACAGAACAGCCACACAGGCCACCTCCCGGTCGCGATGGCTGCTGCGACTCTGCATCACGAAGGCGGTGGAGTCCTCGATACTCCACATTGGCTGGCCGCCGCTGCGACGTTCCTCGAGGTAAGTCTCCCAGAGTTCGGCGAAGGCCTCCGCCTGATCGCCTTGCTTGAACTCTTGCCTTGCTTGTTCCAGTCCCACACTGCTGAAACGTTCGAAAAACCGCTTCATAAGCGGGTTGCCGATGGTGGACGAGCTACGAAGCACGGAGTTGATTGTGCCGACGGAGGTGACGATCAGCTTGGCTTTGCTCTGACGGGCATCGATCACGGCCACGGGAAGGTTTAGATCCCAGTCTCGATAGGCACTCACCTGGCATGCGAGCTCAAACAGTTCTGCTGCACACTCTTTGACCAGGGCCTGGATGCGGCGCTTCTCCATCAGCGGTTCGTGGGTCTGAACAGTGGTGGTGTCTGGCCCTTGCTGGCGGGGCTCTTGAATCCCATGGCTCAGCATGAAGCCAAACCAGTCTGGCGTTTCATGATGGATCGGTGGCGCAGGTGGTGGCGCAGGTGGTGATGGAGTTGGGTTGTGTCTGGCGTCAACGCTGGGTTGAGGCCGATGTTTTCGTTCTTCTGGTGACAAGGGCCGTTGGTCTCCATATCAGTTCAGGAACGACTCCACAGCGATGAAAAAGCCCCGACGCTCGGGTCAGGGCTGCGTTGCGGCCGGTGATTGTCCCCATCACCCGGCCTTGGCTTAGAGATAGTCGTGGTGTTGGCTTTGGCGCAAGTCCCAGATATGGCGTGGTTTGTCACCGAAATCAGCACGCGCCGTTGATGTTTGTTTTGCGGAGACTTTGGACCATGTGATGCCACCAGATCTGGTGTGCTGGTGTGCGCAGAGGCAGTTTTTGCTTTGGGCAAAAAAAAACTCCGCCGAGGGCGGAGTTGGGATAAAGATCAGTGAGACGGGCGTCTGTCCTTGTTTCGACTCCGTCTCTTGATCCATCTCCTCACACAATGGAACATTCGCGCGTCAACTGGCACTGTGCCAGTCGGTGCAGGACGCTTCCTTGACTGACCAGCGTCGTCGTTGAGGCAGGTGTTGCAAGGTCAGTTAGTGGTTGCGATTGGCATCTCTGGTCGATCATTCCGGCCCTTGTGGGCGAGATGGTATGGCGGTGGCGGCGGTCTTCCTTCGCAGGATTGAAAGCCCATGCGAGGAGGATCTCCGAAGTGCTATCTCGGTCTGAACACACTCCCTGATGGTCATCTCCGCTTGCAGGCGGCGCTGATTGAGGCTTGCAACATCAGCTGAAACGTCGATGCTGCGATCAGACCTTGCGGGCAGCCCTGGTCGGCTTCGATCCACCCTTGGCCCGAGCCCCTGGGAGTGGCACGTCTATGATACTATTGCGTTACGATAGCGTCTCTATTGCGTCTCGTTCACTGTCGTCTGCTGGCGCTCGATCTTCTAATATCGATTCTGGAACTTGGTGCTAGCCATCCCTGCTCTGAGGTTTGCGAGGTCGTTGACGGCACTTTGGCTGCTGGCCTTTCTGGTCACGACCGCTTGCCGCTCCCCTCAGGCCCAGCGTGAGAAGAGTGCACCTGCTGATGGCCGGCCGGTGGTGCTGACCACATTCACCGTTCTTGCTGACATGGCACGCAATGTGGCCGGAGACCGACTGCATGTGCACTCCATCACGAAGCAGGGTGCTGAAATTCATGGCTATGAACCCACTCCCAGTGACCTGGAGAAGGCTGCTTCAGCTCAGCTGATTCTCGAGAATGGTTTTGGCCTTGAACTTTGGGCCAAACGATTCACCGCAGCGGCTGGAGATGTTCCTACCGTCACGCTCACCCAGGGGATTGAGCCTTTGTTGATTGAAGGGGATGCCTATGCGGGTCGTCCCAATCCTCACGCTTGGATGTCGCCCCAACGGGCTCAGCAGTATGTGGATCAAATCGTTGCAGCCTTTTCCGCATTAGACCCTGCCGGGGAAGCGAGCTTCCGTCGCAATGGTGAGGTCTACAAGCAGCAGTTGCAGCAGCTTGATCGCGATCTGCGAGCCTCCTTGGCAGCACTGCCTGAGCATCAACGTTTGCTGGTGACCTGCGAAGGCGCCTTTAGCTATCTGGCCAAAGACTATGGCCTGGAAGAGGCCTATCTCTGGCCTGTGAATGCCGAGACCCAGGCCACCCCCAAGCGCATGGCCAGACTGATCGAAACGGTTCGGGCGTCCGAGGTGCCTGCAGTCTTCTGTGAAAGCACAGTGAGCAACAAAGTTCAGCGGCAGGTTGCGTCCGCTGCAGGAGCCCGCTTCGGAGGCACCTTTTACGTCGACTCTCTTTCGGAACACAACGGGCCGGCCCCCACGCTGCTCGAATTGCAGCGGCACAATGTGAGACTCATCCGCAAGGGTCTCAGTCCGCAGGGTCAGTAGCCATGACGATGCGAATCGAGGCTGACCATCTTTGTGTGAACTACAACGCCACGGTGGCGCTTTATGACGCCTCGCTGGTGCTGCCTGCCGGTTGCATCTGTGGCCTGGTTGGGATGAATGGTTCAGGCAAATCCACCTTGTTTAAAGCGCTCACAGGATTCGTGCGCCCATCCCGTGGTCGAATTCGTATCAATGGCTTGACTGTGGCGGAGGCTCAGCGGGAGCAGGCCGTTGCCTACGTCCCCCAGAGCGAAGGAATTGATAACAACTTCCCGGTTTCCGTCTGGGACGTTGTGATGATGGGCCGCTATGGCGCCATGAATCTGCTTCGCATTCCTGCGCGTGCGGACCGCGTTGCCGTGCGGGAGGCCCTCTCCCAAGTGGAGTTGCTCCCTCTCCGTGATCGTCCCATCGGGGCTTTGTCTGGAGGTCAGCGCAAGCGAGCGTTTCTTGCCCGTGCCATCGCTCAGGGGGCTTCTGTGCTGCTGCTTGATGAGCCCTTTAACGGCGTGGATGTGCGCACCGAGAAGTTGATGGCTGATCTTTTCCTGCAGTTTCGCAGTGAGGAACGCACCATCCTGATCTCCACCCATGACCTCAGCCATGTGCGTGAGTTTTGTGATCTGGTGGTGTTGATCAACAAAACCGTTCTTGCCTATGGCGAGACCTCGGAGGTTTTTACCTCCGAGAATCTCTCACTCACCTTTGGTGGTGTTCCTCCTGATCTGCTCACCGGCAATAGCAAAGCTGACTCTGATGGTCGTCATTAGATGGAGCTGATGCCGTGGGGCTGGACTATTCAGGTATTGGCAGACTGAACTGAACGCTTCGTGAAAGGAAGGCTGATTGAAGGAAGAGATGGTAGCGAAAGCTTTATATCAAGCTCTTTTAAAATGGAGCGCATGACAAATACAAAAGCGACGGTAGTTGTGGCTACCAAAGTTCCCGCAAAGAAGGTCATTGATTGTTGGCTGGACGGCTTTAAGATGAAACCACACAACTTCATGAAATTTCGTTGGGCGCCAAAAGTTAGGCCAAATTACTCATTCAAGATCGCTTAATCTCTTCTGCGGGCTTAGCTTTTTTCGTGTTGCGGTGTTCTGCTGTTGTGCAATTCGGAAGTGTGACGCCGGGCATGATCGGAAATCTCACTCGAACTGCGCGATGGCTTCCTTCCGAATCTCTTGGCTGCGGCTGTGTTGAGCAGCATCGCCAGCGGCCCGATCCTCAAGGCCTGCAACAGGGCGCGGCTCGGTGGACGGGGCCGACTGATTAGTTCGAACTGTGGCGGCTTTGCCTTCTCGCCACTGCTTGAGGCCACTGCTTGAGGCCATTGCTTGACGCCATTGATGCTTCGTCCTGAGAGACTTCTCAGGTGCCATGGAGTGGTGGGTGCTAATGGATTGGGTGCTGGAGCCTCTCCGCCATGAATTCATGGTGCGTGCCCTGTGCATCAGTGCCCTGGTGGGGTCGGTGTGCGGCTTGCTCTCCTGCTACATGACCCTGAAGGGGTGGGCCCTCATGGGTGATGCCGTCTCCCATGCGGTGCTTCCTGGGGTGGTGCTGGCCTATGCCCTTGGGCTTCCCTTCTCTCTAGGGGCCTTTGTGTTCGGGGTTGGATCTGTCGCCACAATCGGCTTTGTCCAACAGAAATCCCGCATCAAGGAAGACACCGTGATCGGCCTTGTCTTTACCGGTTTCTTCGCTCTCGGACTCGTCTTGGTGTCGAACGTGCGGAGCAATATCGACCTCTTCCACATCCTGTTCGGCAACGTGCTGGGTATTTCCAATGCAGATATTCATCAGACCCTGCTGATTTCGATTGTGGTGTTTGCGGTGTTGCTGCTGTTCCGTCGAGATCTGCTGATGTTTTGTTTTGATCCCACCCATGCGCGCTCAATTGGGATCAATACCGGCTTCCTTCACTACCTGTTGTTGTCGATTCTGTCTCTAGCGGCGGTTGCAGGTCTGCAAACAGTCGGGATCATCCTTGTGGTGGCCATGCTCGTGACACCAGGCGCCACTGCTTATCTGCTCACTGATCGCTTCGATCGCATGACGCTTTTGGCCGTTGCCAGCAGTGTGATTTCCAGTGTTTTCGGAGTGTTCATCAGCTATTGGAGCGATCGCTCTCCCGCAGGATGCATCGTGCTGGTCCAGACCGGTCTGTTTGTGCTGGCCTTTCTGTTCGCACCCCATCACGGCATTCTTCGCCGACAGCCGTCTTTGCCAGGTTGAGGCTGCGCCATTAGAATGTGGATATCGGTGGCCTCTGGGCCGTTGCAGGCAGCCTGTCCGCCGATATCACCCTCTATCGACGTGGATCGATCTGTGACTGTTTTCCTCAATCGAACCACCTGGAAGCATCTTGGCTGTGTTGCGGCCTTGACAGCACTGTCCGCTCTCGGTGGTGGGGCGATCGCCCATCACGTTTCCGGTGATGATCACAGCGGTGTGGCTCTCTCCATGGATCCTCAGGCTGAGGTGAGCCCCCCTGCTGCCGGAATTAAGGCCATGTATCCCACCCGCGAAGAAGCCGCGGCCGCGGCTGTTCACTTCGGCTGCAAAGGTGCGCACCAGATGGGTGATCAGTGGATGCCTTGTTCGGCCCACAATCATGGAAGTCACACCAGTCACTGAGCTGATCCCCCTTGCAGCACCTGCTTGGCTGATGCAAGGGGGATATGACGATCTGCACGCCAGGCTGACTCCATTCGCCGATGACGATGAGAATGGCTTGTGTGATTAAAAGTTGCCGATGCGTGCTCTTTTGTCTGTCGTTGCTGCTCTTTTCGTTTTGATCTGGGCGCCCACGTATGCCTTCGCTGGTGACGCTGCGAGTGGCGCCAGAGTGTTTTCATCCAATTGCGCCGCTTGCCACGCTGGCGGGGGGAACATTGTGAATGCTGAGCACACACTGCAGCAGGATGACCTCAAGTCGTATCTCGCTCAATACAACAACGGCCATGAGAGCGCCATTGTGGCTCAGGTCACCTATGGCCTGAATGAAATGCCGGCCTTCATCGACACCCTGACCGAGACCCAGATCTCGGATGTGGCGGCTTACGTGGAAGATCAGGCCAGCAACGGCTGGAGCTGACGGCTTGATGCCTCTGGGTTCAGCTGTTTCAGCCTGAAGGAGCAGCGCTGGTCCGGCTCGATGAGCCGGGCCCAGTGCTTTGATCTTCCAGGCTGCTGTGGCTTGTCTTGCACAGTCATTGGCATCAAGTCAATGCCGATGGATCATTGCTGGTCAAGTCCAGTTCAGCTCGATTGTCAGCGCTCCCTCCAGATTGCGTTTGACCGGACAGTCTTCGGCCATGCGCATCAGCAACCGACGTTGATCTGGGGAACATTGCTCGGGTAGGTGCACGTCGACCTTGAGGCATGCAATCTTGCGCGGACCCTCTGGGGTCATCATTTTGGTCACCCTGGCGCTAGCTCCCTCCACATTCCATTGACGACGTTTCGCCGTGATGCCGATCACCGTGAGCACACAGGTTCCCAAGGATGTGGCCAACAAGTCAGTGGGAGAAAACGTTTGCCCCAGGCCGTCGTGATCCTTTGGTGCATCGGTCTGCAGGTGCTGTCCTGATGGGCCGTGTCGGGCGTCGCAGTGGAGATTGCCGCTATAGCGACATTCGATTGTGGTCATGCGGATTGGCTTTGAGGGGCTCTCTTTAGTGTCGTTCTCCCTCGCCAGCCAGCTTCGATTGCGTCCAGGTTTGACCTTGGTTTCAGTGAGCGCAAGCCTCAACGCCACCTAGCCTGGCTGCTGCTTTCACCTGGCTTCTCGTGCTCGCATGAACATTGTTCTGCTGCATCAGCGAGACGATTGGCTCGACGCCGAGCGGGTGCTGATTTCTGATCATCGTGCTGCCCATCTGATTGGTGTGCTCAGGGCCAGCGTTGGTGATGCCTTCAGGGTTGGCATTCTGGATGGGCGGGTCGGCGAGGCTGTGGTTCAGTCCATTGAGCAGAACACCGTGATCTTGACGGTGCAGCTCGAAGATTTGCCCCCTCCTCGTCATTGTTTTGACATTGTTCTGGCTTTGCCCAGGCCGAAGATGCTGCGACGAATCCTGCGCACGGTTGCCGAGTTCGGGGTGGAGAACTTGCATCTGATCAACAGCGCCAGGGTGGATAAGAGTTACTGGCAAAGCCCATTGTTGAAGCCTGAAAAAATCGAAGAGGCTTTGCTGTCTGGCTTGGAACGGGCACGTGACACCCAGCCCCCTCGGGTGCATTTGCATCAGCGTTTCCGCCCCTTTGTGGAAGATGAACTGGTGGATCTGTGTGCAGGTCGTCCCTGTTGGATCGCTGAGATGGGTGCTCCAATCTCTCTGGCAGATCACTTGGCTCAGCCGGCGGTTGTGATGATCGGCCCCGAGGGTGGATTTGTGCCGTTTGAGCTTGACCTCGCCCAATCGGTGGTGGCGAAGCCAGTTCACCTTGGTGTTCGGACCTTCAGTGTGGATACAGCGCTCACCACGGTGCTTGCCCAGGTGCTCCCTGGTCGCGCTTCCGGCTGTCGTTAAGCGATGATTCACACATGCCTGAAACGAAAACCCTTGCAGCCCTGGAGGCCCTCGTTGCCGATTTGGGCGTTGGCAATGTGATTGATGCCGAGCTCCTGGAGGGGTGTTCGGTCGAGTCGCATGAGCTTGACGAGATGGATGAGCAGCAGGCGGCAGTTGTCGCTGGCCATTGTTTTCAACAGTTGTTTGATCACACCGTGGAGCAACAGCAGGGGCTTGATTACGATCCTGACCAAGGGGTCTGGAGTGGTCGGCTCGATGGCTTCGGCTTTGTGATCACCCGTGATGAACACGGTGATCTCATTCTGGATTTCTCGACGAACCCTGATGACGTTGGATGACCTCAAAGCCGATCTCTCCGAACGGTTAGGGCATCGGGTCACTGACCTGTTCACAAGAGACGGTGAACCTGCCAACGCCATCATCGATCTCTATAGCGCCTCTCCTGCTGGTTTCGGCGGCAAGCTCTCCACCAGCAGGGGCAAGCAATTTGCGTGGGAGCTTTGGCTTGAGGATGAGGAACACTGGAATTTCCAGGCCAAGCCTGTTTCGGCTTGATGCCCTGATCTGTGCAAATCAGAACGCGGCAATGGGGTGCGGGGCTTCGACCTCACATGGATTAAGTCTGGTCTACTGGCAGAATCCCAGAGCAGTGCCAAGGTTCACGGGGCCATGATGCATGGTATCCAGATGTGATGGCATCCCTGCCCAATCACGTCGTGTTGATTGCATTCAGAGGCACACGATTGAACTAGGAGTGTTCGCGCTTGGATACAAGGTTACCGTTTGAATCTTGATCAATTGTTGATCGATATCGCTGAAGGATTGCCAAGGCTTTGGTTAGTCATCTCCTGCTGAGTTGTGGTTGGCCATACAGCATGATTGTCATGTGCTTGGGCCACTTGTTCGCCCCAAAGATGCCTGCTGGGCCGGTCTGATGATCGCTTTAGAGCGTTTCTGGGCGAAGCCTGCTTTGTCGATACGAGATCAGGAACTTTGCCTGTTCGGCACTTTGATGTTTGACGGCTGTGATCAGGTCTTCACCTGTATTCCAAACCCAGACCTGCTCGCTTTGGTCTTGGTCTTCTGAACTGGTGCTGAGCGGTTGGCCATGCCTTGACCGCAGACCAGCCAGTACCTCACTCATGTCATCGATGGCGAACTCATAGGCCAGGGACTGCAGGCCGTTGGTCTCGTCGAGGTCAAACGTGACGCTGGAGACGGGAAGACGATCCAGCAGCACATGGCTGGCAACAAAGCGATGGGGCTGCTCATCGTCCACGGGTTGGCTTTGGCCGAGGTGGTCACGCACCTGCTCTAAGGGCATGCCCCAGGAAAGGCCCTCCACGCATGCCTCAACCCTTTGGGCCGGCCAGCCGATCAGAGCACAGGCGAAAAGCCCGATCAGAGCTGCATGGAGCCACTTCAAGGTCGGCACTGTTGAGTTGCGCTGCAGTCTGGTTGAGGCTGGCTCACTTGATACAAAAGGAAAGTAAAGAATGCGGGGGCTGGTTGTGCTTTTGGGGACATCTGCGACTAAAGAGGGTAGGTCTTCCTACCTAGATGATGAGACACCTGCTCTCGATCGCCCTTGCTGCTCTGATTGGTCTTGTGGCGCCTTCTTTTGCCATGGCTGCCGATTCTGCTCATGGAGAGCAGATCTTCTCGGCTAACTGCGCGGCTTGCCACATGGGTGGAGGCAACGTCGTTAATGGCCAGCGCACCCTTCAGCAAGACGACCTTAAGTCTTATCTCACCAGCTACAACGAGGGCCACGAAGAAGCCATCGCTTATCAGGTGACCAACGGCAAGAACGGTATGCCTGCTTTTGGCGGCAAGCTGAGCGCTGACGATATTGCTGATGTTGCTGCTTATGTTGAGTCTCAGTCCTCCAAAGGTTGGGCTTGATTCTTGGTTGATCAGCTGCGTCCTTAGCGACGATCGTTCCCAGCTTGAAGCCCCTGATCATTGGTCAGGGGCTTTTTTGTGCCCCATCGTCACTTGGCTTTAAAGGCTCATGAACTGAACACCAGTACCCCAGAGCCCCATCCCGACGAAGCAGGCCGACAGAGCGCCCATGCCGACAAGGCTGATATTGATGATGCCCATCCCCACAGCGCCAACGGTGATCACACCCATCGGAACGATGCCGATGGCCACGATCCCTCTGGGTGCAATGCCGATCGCAATCCATTGGGGTATGCCATCACAGTCTTGATCGTGATTTTTCATCCGATTGGCTGGTTCGGTTGAGGCATCAGTATCAGTTGGATCAGAATACAGAATTTCGGAAGAGATTCATCTGCTTCTCAAGCTGGCTAGTTAAATTGCTTGATCGCAGATTGCAAGTCTTGTTGCTGTTACCAAAAGCTTGCTCCGAAGGCTTTTGCTTGATTGGATTAAGGAGTATCTGCTAGCCCTGGTCCCCCATCCTGAATCATTTATCACTTTAGATCTGCTGCACCTTGTCAGAAGGGCAGGTGGTGTGCATTGGTTACAAAACGGCCTGGATTTGATAGGTTAAAGCCTCTGGTTTTGGTGGGGATCAGCCACTGAAGGAAACGGGGAAAGAACGGTGCGAATCCGTCACTGTCCCGCAGCTGTGATGCACCTCTTTCTTGTTGGTGCCAGTCAGAACGCCCGCCAGGTTTCCACTCGACGAGGATCGATCTTGACTTCATTGCGACCGTTGCTGGCCGTTCAGAAGGCTGGGCTGTTGTCGGCTCCCCTGCTTTTGGCTGCTTCCATTGCCGTTCCTGCCTATGCTCACCATCCCTTTGGAATGGGTGACAGTACCGGCCTGACGGCATGGCAAGGACTGCTAAGCGGTATTGGGCATCCACTGCTGGGACCAGACCATCTTTTGTTCCTGCTCGCAGTCGCCTTTATTGGCCTGCGTCGTCCCATTAAATGGGTGCTCCCCTTGCTTGCTGTGGGGCTTGCAGGTAGTGCCCTCTCCCAGTTCATTCCACTGCCCGATGCCATCGCTCCTTGGGCGGAAGCGCTTGTTTCCCTATCGCTGGTGATCGAGGGGCTGATGGCTCTGGCGCTGGTGCCGGTGCAGTGGCTGCTTCCTTTGATCGGTCTGCATGGTTTCCTGCTCGGAAGCACCATTGTTGGTGCCGAACCCACACCCCTTGCCACCTATTTCTTAGGCCTTCTGATTGCTCAGGGTGCACTACTCCTGCTTGTGACGACAGCATCCAAAGAGGTGATCAACTGGTTGGGTGAGCAGGGTCAGCGCCTGGGTGCTGGAATCTGGATTGGTATCGGTCTCGCTTTTGCATGGGTTGCCATCATTGATTGACGGAACAATTTCTGTTGATGGTGATTGAAAAGATTCTTCTAGACGAATCTTCTGGCATTTCTTTTGTGGCGGAACTTGTGTCCGCCATCTTTTTATTGCGATGAATTCAAAGCATATTTTGGTTCGATTTGGTTTTGGTTGGGCATTCGCTTCTCTTTTTTCGGTGGGGTCGGCTTCAGCTGAATTGAGCTTCAATACCAATTCTGGCTTTGCTGCTGGTTCGCCATTGTCCAGCCAAGATCAGGTCACCAGCATCAGCCAGTTCTCGGATGTGGTTCCGACCGACTGGGCTTACCAGGCTCTGTCCAACCTGGTCGAGCGCTACGGCTGCGTCGCTGGCTACCCGAACGGCACCTACCGCGGCAACCGTGCGATGACCCGCTTTGAAGCGGCCGCACTGCTGAACGCTTGCCTCGACCGGATCACTGAAGTGACCGACGAGCTGAAGCGCCTGATGAAAGAGTTCGAGCGTGAACTCGCCATCCTCAAGGGCCGCGTTGACGGTCTGGAAGCTCGCGTTGGCGAACTGGAAGCCACCCAGTTCTCCACCACCACCAAGCTGGAGGCTGAGATCACCTTTGTCATTGGTGCTAATCGTTTCGCAGGAATGACAAAGCAGGATTCCGAGCAGGAGTCTGTCGATCAGTCGAACGCGCTGTATGGGGCTACTACCTTTAATTACAATCAGGATCTAATTCTCAACACAAGTTTCACCGGTAAAGACAATTTAATTGCGGTTTTGCGGGTCGGTGACTTTGACGGTGGATTGAGCGTTTTTGGTGGGGGTGGACCCAGCCCTCTCTCTCAGCTCTCAGTAGCCTTTCAGGAAGGCGATACGCCCAATCATGTGATTGTTGAAAAGCTCTTTTATACATTCCCATTCTCACCTGACTTGACCTTCACCATTGGCGCCAATGTTGGCCAGGAAGACATGCTTGCGATCTGGCCAAGTGTGTACCCCAGTAGCAGTGTTTTGGATGTACTGACCTTGAATGGTGCGCCTGGTGCCTACAATATGAACCTAGGGTCAGGCGCTGGGATCAGTTGGTCCCGGCATGGATTCAGCATCACTGCTAATTACGTTGCTGCCAATGGTGCCTTGTCAAATTCCTTTAATAGAGGGATTTCTGGCCATGGCTCTGGAGGTACTGGGACTCTTCAGATAGGATATGAAGTTGATGGATTAGGACTTGCTGCGATCTATTCCTTGATCCAAAATGGCAATGACATCATTGTGTATGGCTCAAACTTTACTTTAGATAGTTATGCAAACCCTGGCACGACATCGGCCTTCGCTCTAAGTGGATATTGGCAGCCTCAAGACAGTGGTTGGATTCCATCAATCAGCTTGGGTTGGGGTATCAATAATACTGCCTATGAAAGCAGTGTTTTTAATGATCCATTGGTTGATCAAAACAGTCTGGTATCCACCAGTCAATCCTGGACTCTGGCACTCGAGTGGAGTGATGTGTTCCTGCGCAGCAACCAAGCTGGAATTGCAGTGGGCCAGCCTGTGTTTGCGACAAGTCTGGAGAATGGGGAAGCTCCAAGAGATGGCAACTATGTTTGGGAGTGGTGGTATCAATTTCATGTCACTGACAATATTAGTGTGACACCTGCCTTGTTCTATTTGTCTCGTCCTTATGGGCAGAACACTTCCTTCGGAGACACGTTCAGCCAGCTTGGCGGCTTGTTGAAAACAAGTTTTCGTTTCTGATCATTGAGGAACACTGCTCAACGCTCAAAATGGGTGTTGGCCTGAAGGCTCTGTTTCGGTTCTTGCGTCTGCAGCTCAATCTTGTTGATGTCCTGACACCCCGCCTCAATAGCGTTCAAAACTCTGCTGTTTTGGCGGAGACCTCCTTATCGGTGTCAGCTTGATCCCATGAGCATGACCTTGGAATTGATTGTGGCCCGTGGCACTGCACGGGGGTTGCTCAATGGCACCGCTACCGCTGATTACGCAGAACTCATTCTTCTCATCCAACTGCTCAGTCAAGAGGGAGATCACAGCACGGCTTCTGAGCTTCTCGTGCTGGCAAAAACCATGTATCCGAACGCAGAAGAGAGTGCATTGCCTGAAGTGATGGGGTAGTGGGTTGTTGCGTTGCCTGTTCATCTGCCAGGCACTGCCACAGCTGGATCGATGCTGTGGCAGGCTTCTCAAGAACTCATACGGCCAGTTTTTTGACGATTTTCATCGGGAACCTCTCTTGGGATGCTGAACGGGAAGACCTTGAGGATCTCTTCTCCCAGTACGGCGAGGTGACCAAGTGCTCATTACCCTTGGATCGCGAGACAGGCCGAAAGCGTGGTTTCGGTTTCGTGGACATGCGTAATGAGGCCGACGAACAGGCCGCCATCAACGATCTGCAAGACGTTGAGTGGATGGGCCGCCAGATCGGTGTGCGCAAGGCCGAACCCCGCCGTTGACCTGATTAACAACCTCAACCAGGCCCTGGCCGGTTGAGAGGCCCATCCCCCTCTCGGAACCTCAGGGGATCCTTGGGCACAGCGTGCGCAGCTTGCGTGCTCACTTTCTAGTGGGCCGGACTGAGGCTCGCCTTTGATGGTGTTTCGATGCCCTGAGAGTGGCTTCAGGCTGGTTGTGAGCCTCTTCAGAGACGGATGGTTCGACTGGATTGGCTCGCGGCCTTGGTGGCGTATCCCCCCAGGCCGCACAGCAAAGCTGTCTCTCGATTGCCAAGCCTGGCCAAGGTGGTTGGTGCTCGGCAAGGTTTGGCGTTTTCGCTGTTGTGTTCGGGTCTTCTCGAGAAGGAAAATGATTGCAACCAACGCATTGGTTGACGGCAAGATCGTCTCTCTCAGCCGAAACCCAAGCCTCGAGACACTGGTTTGCCTCCGGCTTTTAGGAATTCAATGTGATCACTGCCCGGTGCATACAAGCTGAACAACTCGCCAGAACCGATCCCGATCACGCTTCGTTTGGGCGCCGCCTGTTGTTGATTCTGTTCCCCATTGAGATCTTTGATGTGGGAATCGATGGCTCCCCCATTCAGATCAAGACGGAACTGCTGCGCACTCCTGGCAGTGAACAATCGGTTGACATCCAGACGGGTGAGGCGATCGAGCAGGATTAACGGAGAGCTGGTTGGCTTCAGCTCGTCGCCCACGTCGGCTGAGCTGCCATGTAAGAGAGCACAATCCAGCTCAATAAAGCCGAACTGAAGCGATGCCAGCCAGGTCATGTGCCCTGAATCCACCGAAGTTAATAATCCCTCCACCGCATCATTGCCATGGTTGATGCGCAGTGCCTCCGCTGTTCTCTCACCGCGGTATCCCCGTTCGGCCAGCAATTGCTCCTCCCACCATCCGTAGATGCATTCCGGTTGTAGATCGCCGCGTTCGGGCTCCTGCAGTCTCTTTAGAAGTGCATCGCTGTTGTGCCTCGGTCCTATTAGATCACCGAGCACAAACAGACGCTCCAGCCCGCGGCTCTTTTTCAGTTCACGTTGGATCTGTTCGTAGACCTCGAGATCTCCGCCCAACCCACTCACCAGTGCCCAGCGTTCCATCAGCGCTCACACACATGGCTGGCATCGTCAGCCCGTTCCGCATATTCAAAGCCGTGGCTTAATCGCCAGGCAAAGACTTCAGGTAAGCCGGCATCGATGATGGCCTGGCATGTTTTTGCCACGTCGTAGTTCACCTCTCTGATCGTTAAATCGCCCGTTGCTTCATCGTGAATGACGTAGGTGGCTTGGGTGTTGCCGTGGCGTGGCTCGCCCACCGATCCTGCATTGACGATCCGTCGCATTGGCAGCGTCATTTCCTGCTCCTCTGAGCTGCTGCTGTCGTGGTGTTGCACTCGCACCCGAATGGAGCCGCCCCGCAGTTCACGCACATAGGGCTGATGGGTGTGTCCGCAGAAGAGTGTTTCTGCACCCGCTGTTTCAACCCGTTCCAGGGCCGCGAATGCATTCATGTCAGGCAAGAGATATTCGTGCTGACTGTTGGGGCTGCCATGAACGAACAGAAGCTTGTCTCGCCGTAAGGAGGTCGGCAGGCTGGCCAGAAAGGCCTTGTTGTCTTCTGTCATTTTCGCCTCAGTCCATTGGTGGGCGAGATGGCCACGCCGCTCTGCCAGTTGCGAGGGATAGCTGCATTCGCAAGCATTGAGGCCATCGATGATGTCTTCATCCCAGCAGCCTTGGCAGGTGGGGATGGCGCGTTGGCGAACCAGCTCAACGACTTCGTTGGGTTGGGGGCCATAGCCCACGAGGTCACCGAGGCAGGTGATGGTTTCAATTCCTTGCTGGTCAATGTCATCCAGCACGGCTTCAACGGCTGCAAGGTTGGCGTGGAGACAGGAAATTACCGCGTGAGCCATGGTCACCTCTTGGCTTGGAATAGATCTGGTTGTTGTTCTCGGAGCGGGGCTTGATGCATGTCTAGAACTGCATCACTCAACAGACAGTCGTTGATTGTGGATTGAATCCCGTTGCTATCAAGAGCCTTGCCTTGTACGACAAGCTCTGAGGTTCGATCGGGGCGCCCCGTTGGCGGTTCCACTCGCTCTAGAGGCAGGAACTGCGATCCCTGCTGGCTGACGATCCAGTTACAGAAGAACGCGCGACCGTCCGGAAGGTTCATTAACGCTTTGGCGCGATAAACATCTCCATAGGCTCCATTGACCAACTCAAACCAGAAACTGCTGAGACTGTTGGGGTCCCAGACACTGTTGTGAAGACTGAGATTCCAGGCTTCAAGTCTGTTGAACTCCAAGGTGTCCTGCTCGGGCAGTTCTGGTTCCCTCCCGAAGTGCAGGGCGCGATCAGGTTCGAGCTGCAGAGCTTTGAGTTGGTTGCTGATGCGTGGATCGATTCCATCGACACCAGGATCAGTTGGTGGGCGATATTGCTGCAGTTCAATCAGATTCAGTTGGTCGTCTGCGCGGTCTGCACACTGCTGATCTGATTGGGAGAGGTCTTGCAGCTGGGGGCGTTGATCCCTCAGCCAGGCCAAATCGATGCCTGCATTGTGCCCCTGCTCCAGCCCGTCTTCTGACAGTCCTGAGAGACGTAAGTAACCACAGGGACCCGGGTGGCTCCGGATCGTCGTCAGGATCCAGCTGGTTTTTCCACAGCCTGGAGGGCCTGAGATCAACCAGGTCTGGCTCATGGTGCTGGGATGCAGGCCTTCAGGCCTGAGCAGGCGATTTGCTTGTTGGTCATGGCTTTTGGTCCAACCTCCTGCCCCGAAAGGGCACTGCGATTCACTCCGTCCCCTTGATCGACAGCTGGAAAAGCTTCGACCCGGAATCGGGAATCATTCTCATTCTGAGCCTGTTGGTCGCTGGCTGTCCACTCCAGTGATGGGACAGAGACAGATGGTCTCGTCACGGTCTGAGCCAGCTGGACGAGCGAGAGGCGGGCTTGCATCCTTGTGCAGTCAGCACATGCTTCCGCTTTTCTCCCAGCACATCTGGGTGCGGACCTTGATCGCTTGATGCCGTTATGGCGTCTGTGCTGACTGCATCGGTAGGGGGATCGAGGGCAAGGCGGCGTCGTGCCAGCAGCCGTTGTCTCGGTAGGAGACCAGTGGTGTCAATTGGATCCGGAGTGGTCGACCTGCTGAGATGTCAACCCGAAGTCCGCTGTAGGCACTGGTTCCCTTTCTCCAGTTCCTGCCGATGAAGAGTTCGCTGCTGGCAACAGGCCTCAGCTGATCTGATTGATTGCGCTCTTCCAGGACTACTCCATCGCGACGTTGGGACCTAAGCCCATAGCCGCTACCTCCGCAGATCACCCAATTGAGGTTGCGATCGGCATGACCCGTTTCATGGCTACGCAGCACTTCCATGCAATGGGCATGGCCACTCAACACCACATCGACCAGGGGGTGCTTGCTCTGGCCGATCGTCTTGGCTACATCGTTCAGAACCTCTCGCAGGCGTTGTCGGATCGCCTGGGTATCGGCCTGATTCCATTTTGTTTTTTCGCTCACATAAGGCGGGTGGTGCAGCATCACGATGCGTCCTCGGCTGGATGGGTCTTGGTGTGATTCGATCAGCCCATCCCGTAGCCATTGCAATTGTTCGTGGTCGACCGTTGAGGGCGTGTTGAGCCGCCGCTGACGATCCAGTAACTCCTCCTGCAGTGTTTCGAGTTCGTCCATCACCCCATCTCGCTCCTCTTCATTGCGGAGACTCGCCAGCTCCTGAAAGCGTTGGGCTTGTTCCTGCTTCAGGGCCTTCAGTTCTTTGATGAGCTCCGTGTGATTTCCAGACTGCTTCAGTGGAGCGATCAGTGTGTTGGAGTCGATGGCGAAGACATCCACTCCCGCATGGCGAAAGCGGTAGTAGCGGTTGGGAAGACAGGTCTGCACTCCCGGGCGGTAGCGAAGGCAGCGCCGTCCGTTCCACTCGGCGCTGTAAACCGTGTCCAAATGGTGGGCCAATTTGGCTGAAGGAATGTCGTGAAGCACATCCAGAAAAGCGCGGGCATACGCCTCGCCCTGACGGGAGCCACGCCAACCGGCATCCACATCATGAAACCATTGCAGATGCTGGCGAAACGGGAGCGTTAAGCCTGCGACCAGTCTGATCGGAAAGGCCAGATCGTAGTAATCGTGATTGCCGGGAACAGGCAGGAAGGGTTGATTGAATGTCAGCTGTTTCGGGTTGACGGTTTCCCACTGCATTCCGTCCACCAACCACTCGCGATAGGGGCGGATGAAATTGCGTTGGTACTGAGCCGTTGCTCCCACCAAATACACGACATCACCGGTATGCAGCAGAAAGGCGGCATCCTGTTTGTGCTCCAGTAGCCGTTCAGCGATGCGACGCGGGGGGCTGTGAAGGCGATGACGACCGGTTCCGCTGTCGCCAACTACAAGAAAATGAAACGCCCCGTCTTGTTCTGATGGCTGATGGTGGTGATCCAGGACGAACTGGGTTTGGTCGATGCCGCGCGTCTGCAGGGCGGGATGCCCCCAACGGATACGGTCCTGCATCCGTTGGATTTTGATTTGGATAGAAGGATCGCTGGCGAGATTCAAGGATTGAGCCGGATCGGTGCCACGACGACCAGAGCACCCGGTTCTACGGAGATCGAAAGGGAGCGCGTTTCAGTGATTTCTCCATCCACCACCAATTTCTGGTTTTCATTCAGCTCCACATCTAGAGCCTTGGTTCGAAAACAGACGATGTTGTCATGGTGGGATGCGTTATTGAGGATGGCCGACCAAGCCAGACTTGTGAGCACGGACAAACCCCCAATCCTGTCTTTTGGGGACGCAACAATCACTTCCAACAGGCCATCGTCTGGGATGACCTGACCAAAACCCTGGGCCATCACCGATGTGGCTGGCGCAGCATTGGCCACGGTGATCGCACTGGCCTCGACTTTGTGTTCCTTCCCTTCCATGCGCAAGGTGGCCGGGAAGGGCTTTTGGTCCACCATCTGGCGTGCGCCCGAAAAGATGTAAGCCATCGGGCCCAGAATGTTTTTCAGTTCTCTGCTCGCTTTATTCACCATCCCCGCCTCAAATCCCAGGCCGCTGAGCAGGATCATCGGTTTGTTGTTGCACAGTGCCACATCCACCCGACGGGTGTTGCCGAGTAAGAGGTTTGTGCAGGCGGCTTTGAGGCTTGTTGGGATGCCGAGGGCCACGGAAAAGGCATTGGCTGTTCCCCTGGGGATGATGCCCAGTGGAATTCCACTGCCCTGTAGGGCACTGGCCACGGCGCCGACGGTTCCATCGCCACCCGAGGCGATCACAATGGATTCCCCCTCTCCGGTCTGATCGAACGCCTTGATCTCTTTGATCAGATCCCGAGCTTGCTCAGCAGGATCAACACCTTGTTTGGTCATCCAGATCTGCAGCATGATCTGCGGTTCCAGATAGGCGCGGATCTCTGCCAACTCCGCTTCTGAATTGCCCTGGCCTGCAACGGGGTTAAAAATCAGATACCCCCGTCGGCTGCCCTTGATTCCTCGCACCAGTGCAGACGCTGAGGCTGGGTTCAGGGCGATGGGAAGGTCGCTGAGCAGGGCCGCTCGCACCAGAGGCTCGGAGAGCACTGAGGCCGATCGTTCACTGGTGGGTGATGGAAAGTGAATCAGACCACTGATTTCACCCTGGAGGATTGCCGACGCTAAAGCGATGTCGCCACCCTCTTTGATGGCTCGGCTAGACGAGATATTCAGAGCCAGCGCTTTGTTGTGGAGCTGGAGTTCTGCTTGGACATCCTCAGCGACCTGCAAACTGAAGCCAACGAGAAGGTCTGCGTTGTTCTCGATCCAGGTGCGTAAGGCTGGGCAGACACCAGGGTCGGCGTTGAGAACCAGGTTGGATGGCATTGAGGCAGAGGGAAAGCGCGAAAGTGAAGGCCACTGAGTGAAGCCACTGACATCCCGACTTTCGGCGTCCCAGCACTCCTGAGGCAGTTGGCTGGATTCCCCAATGCTCGGTAGGCCGTGGGTTCCCTTCTTCTTGTTAGTGGATCATGTTGTGATTGTCAGCCAGGCCAAAATTTCTTTCTCTTTCATTCGCACACCTCCTTCCCTCCGTTGGCGTTCTCTGCCTCACTGGAGTGCCCTCGTTTGATGACGTCAGTTGCCTACATCGTGATCACAGAGGCTGGTGAACCTGTTTGTGAATGTGTTGTAACTCCATAGGTTTGATCTGTCTGATTCTCTGATGCTGCGGTTTGTCTCTCCGCTATTTGTGTTCCACTATTGTTTGCACTAGATAAGCCCTACGTGAGATGATTGTCCTATCAGGCCTGCTTGAAGACTGACTCTTGCCATTGTTGCAGTATTCATTTGCGCTTCATTCGTCTTGTTGCAATCAGACTGTTAATTGGCACGGTCAGTGGACCTGTTCAGGATTGTTTCTCGCCTTTTTATGCCTCTGGTGCTCAGGCTGTTGTCTCAACCTTCAACGCGACATTCTCTTGGCTTTGAGGTATTGGCTCGCCTTGTAAGAGTTTGATCACCAGCTGACAAGGTTTTGCTTGGTTGCTAAGCCTTCAGAGAGCTCTACCAATCCAATGAAAACTGCACTCGCTGCACTGGTTGTTGCCCTGGCAGCCCCTTTTGTGGCTTTCGCGGCTCCAGTCGCTCCCGATTTCGTTGTGGCGCAAATCGAGCAAGACTGCGAAGAAGCGGTGGCTGATGACGACCAAGCGACGGACTCCGAGGAGAATTGCATCGCTGAGGCTGAGAAGTCTTAAGCAGCCGCAAGCTGGGCTCTGCTAGCTCCAATGATCCAGTTGTGAATCGTCTGGCGCTCAGCCCAGGCCGTGCGTTTGCGTTCGATCAGCTCAAAACGATGCAGACGTCGTTTTCATCAACGTTGGAGCTGAGATTGTTTTCCTCTGTGAACCCATGGCTCATGGGTTCACTTTTCTAAATTGAGCTGATCGAGTTCAGCTCTATGACCGAGGCGACCACCCCTGGCAGCAAGCCATCCCATGTGGTGGTGATTGGAGCCGGTTGGGCAGGTTGGGGTGCGGCCAAGACACTCTGCGAAGCCGGTGTTCGTGTCACCTTGATGGATGGTCTGGCCGATCCAACTGGCATCAAGCCATTGACCAGTCACAGTGGCAAGCCGTTCGAGGCCGGTACCCGGGGCTTTTGGAAGGACTATCCCAACATCAATGCGCTGACCAGTGAGCTCGGGCTCGGCTCGATCTTTACCGAATTCACCACCAGTGCGTTCTGGTCACCCGAAGGTCTGGAGGCGACTGCACCTGTGTTCGGCGATGCGCCGTTCTTGCCGAGTCCACTGGGTCAAGCCTTCGCCACGCTCAACAACTTCAAGCGGCTCCCGGTTCAGGATCGGCTCAGCATCGCGGGTCTTCTCTACGCCATGCTCGACCTCAACCGTAGTGATCGGGTTTACCGCAACTACGACGCGATCGATGCGCTGACGCTGTTTCGGCAGCTGCGGATCAGTGATCGCATGATCGATGAATTTCTGCGGCCGATCCTCTTAGTGGGATTGTTCAAGCCGCCGGAGGAGCTGTCGGCTGCCGTCACGATGGAGCTCCTTTATTACTACGCCCTGGCCCATCAAGACTCCTTTGATGTGCGCTGGATCAAGTCCAAAAGCATCGCTGAACATGTGTTTGCGCCCCTGAGCAAACGGCTGTGTTCAGAGCATCAGCTTCAAGTGCTGGGTGGCACCCTCGCCACTCGCCTCAACCTCTCGGATGACATCCACAAGATCCGTTCGGTGGAGACCTGTTCGGTCACAACAGCCAACGTCGGTGTGATTGAGGATGTGGATGCCGTGGTGCTTGCGGTTGGTGCCAAAGGGATGGGGGCCTTGATGGCTCAATCACCGCAGTGCGCTGCCTTGGTGCCAGAACTGGTTCGTGCCGGCACGCTCGGATCCATCGATGTGGTCTCGATCCGTTTGTGGCTGGATCGCTACGTCCCGGTTGCCGATCCCGCCAATGTGTTCTCTCGCTTCACTGCCCTGAAGGGTGCCGGAGCCACCTTCTTCATGTTGGATCAGTTGCAGCGGGATGCGGAGCAGGCGCTGTGGGCTGATCAGAGTCCACAGGGGTCTGTGGTTGCCAGCGACTTCTACAACGCCTCGGCGATCGCAGATCTCAGCGATGAGGAGATCGTTGCTTGCTTGATGCAGGATCTGCTGCCCATGGCGCAGCCTGGTTTCCGCAGTGCCCAGGTCGTGGACCAGGAGGTGCGGCGTTATCGGGGGTCGGTGTCTTTGTTCTCGCCAGGAAGTTTCAGCCAGCGGCCACCGCTGGAGACGTCTCTGGCTTCTGTGGTCTGCGCTGGAGACTGGGTGCGGATGGGCGAGAAGGAACACGGTGCTAAGGGGCTCTGCCAGGAACGCGCCTATGTCTGCGGTTTGGAAGCAGGCAATTCACTGCTTCGGCGCGGGATTGTTAGGGGCTTCGGCCTGCCTGGTAACCGGCTGCACCCTGTGATTCCTATACGCAGCGATGAACCGCAAGTGCTGCTCGGGCGTGCGCTCAACAAGTTGGTGATGGATCCCCTCGAAGCCTGCGGGATTCGCTGGCCCTGGTTGGCTGCTTAGCGATTGCAGCTTGTGGTGCGCCACAACAGTGCCGAGGGCTGGGGCGCAACGCTGCAACAACCGTGGTCGGCCCAAGGGAAAGCCCCGCCTTGGGGACGGGGCTTTCGGATATGGCAGACGCAGGTCAGAACGGTGGTGACGTTTTTTGGGTTGTCCTTCACCGTGCCTTCACGATCGCCCCGCTGCTCGAACTCAATGGTGATCAGGCTCACTTTGCGCTGTGCGGTTATCCCATCCCCCCAAGACTCTCTTGTGCTGTCTTTGGATCCATAGGGTCTCAACACCGATTCAATCGCGATGTCTGACGCCTCCACCCAACAACAGTCGTGCAAGGGCAACAAGCGGGCGATGCTCACCTACGGCGTGATCCAGATCTCAGCCACGGTCGTCTCCGCCATCTCCCTGGCAGCGATTGCCTTCGGGCTCTGTGCCGTGAAGCAGGAGAGCAAGCTGTTCAACGGCTGTGTCGAGGCTGTTGTCGCTGATGGCCGCTCCAACGCCGAAGCGGTTCGTTATTGCAACGGCGGTTGAGCCAAACGTTGGCCGTCGATGATCCAGCCGATTGGGAATGAAGCAGTGCTCTGCCCAGCGTTCCTGATCGCTGGGCAGGATTATCGAAAGCAGTTGTCGCTGTGGTCTTGTAGACGCGAGACCAGGGCCTCGCAGTCCGTCTGCGTCATCAGGCGTGGCACTGGATAGCCAGGGTGGGCTTCTTTGAGAGCGCAACGGCTGATCTGAGGGATGTGCTCCTCGCGAAGTTCGGCAACAGTGGCAGGGATCCCAAGATCTTGCTTGAGTGCTTCGATCCAGGCGATGAAGGCCAGTGCCAGCCCCTGCTCGCTGCCATCGCTGCCTTCGAGTTCGATCGCCCTTGCCATTTCGGCGAGTTGCTGCTCGCAGCAGGGGTGTGACCAGCGCAGCACCTCCGGCAACACGATGGCGTTGGCCAAGCCATGGGGAAGTCCGTAAAGGCTGCCCAGCGCATGGGCGATGGCATGGGCATACCCCACATTGGTGCGCGTGAAGGCTGCACCGGCTTCATGGGCCGCTAGAGCCATCTGCAGTCGGGCACTCTCATCTCTGCCATGGCGATGGGCCTGTAACAGCCAGCGGTGAATCCGCCTCAGCGCCGAGAGGGCCTTGCGCCGGCTCCAGGCGCTGCCGTTGCGGCCGATGTACGACTCCACGGCGTGGGTGAGGGCATCCATGCCGCTGGCGGCGGTGATCGCTGGTGGCAGGCCCAGCATCAGCATTGGATCAATCACCATGATTCTGGGGAGCAGCTTCAAGTCGGCGATCGCGAATTTGCCGTGCCGTTGCGGGTCAGTGAACACCGCTGCGATCGTGCTTTCCGAGCCGGAGCCCGCGGTGGTGGGGAGGCAAGCCAGGGGCGGCGGCGGTGCGAGCACCCGGAAGAGGCCCTCCATCCAGCGCAGAGGCAACCAGGGGTTGCCCACGCGAGCGGCGATGCCCTTGGCGCAGTCCATCACCGAGCCCCCTCCCACTGCGATCAGGCTGTCGCAGCCGTTGCGGCGGTAGCACTGCAGACCGGCTTCCACGCAGGCGATGGTGGGGTTTTCAAGCACCTGATCAAACACGCTGCATGGCAGCCCAGTGGCTTCCAGGTCCCGGATCAACGCTGCTGGAAGCTGCAGCTGCATCAGCTGGCGATCGCTCACGAGTAGGGGACGGCGCCAGCGACGCCTGCTCAGCTCTGCCGCCAGTGTCTGGCTGGAACCGGCTCCGATCAGCCTGTGCTGACGGGGGAAGGGCAACACCCTGGCCAGGCCTTTGAGCAGGAGCTGGTAGGAGCGGATCAGCAGAACCTGCATGTGACTGGATCGAGCAACCAGAATCGACTGAGTCGCGACATGGGTCGCTGATGGGGAAACTACGCCTCAAGCTGATCAGCAGTCACCGCATTCGTGATCCAGGCATCGGCCTGAATGAACCATCGGGCCTCAGCTTGAACGCTGACGGCACGGCGCTTTACACCGTGAGTGATGACACCAAGGCCATCTTTTGCATGGATCTCGAAGGTCGTGTGTCGCTCAACGACTCCTTCTTCATCCCTGCACAAGGCCTTGAAGGGATTGCCATCAGCTCAGACGGTACTCAGCTCCTGGCTGTGCAGGAAGAGACCAACTCGCTCATCACGGTTGACATTGTCAGTCGCCGGGACCTGCATCAACGTCCACTCTCAGCGATGGCTCACTACGGCAGTCTTGCGGCGTATTTCCCGGATCCACCTGACAACAAGGGCTTGGAGGGAATCACGGTCAATACGACGAATGAGCATGTGTTCGTTGTGAAGGAGGCTGAACCAGGCCTGCTGATCGAACTGGATGCGGCGTGCAGCACGATCCTGTCATCGAGGCAGCTGACGGAGGCGAATGGTTTCTCACACCCGAAGCTGGGGACGCATCAATTGGACTTCTCTGACCTCAGTTACGACAGGCATCGCGACACCCTTTGGATCACTAGCGACAAAGGCCAGTGTGTGTTCCATTACGACTGGCATGGCGATGCAGTCCTCCAACGCCTTGATCTGGTGATCAAGCCAAAGGATCAACCAAACGACAAGCCGAAGCGCATCCGTAAAGCGGAGGGCATCGCCATCGATCCAGACCGTGGCAGGGTCTATGTGGTGAGCGATCGTGACGCTCGGCTCTATGTGTTCAAGCTCCATGACTCGTGTTGAACCAGCCAGGATTTTGTTCACCGGCGGCAGCTCTGGGATTGGTCTTGAGGCGGCCAGGCTCCTGAACGCCCAAGGGCATGAGCTCACGATCCTCTGCCGCAACCAGGCGAGGGCTGATCAGACGTTGGGCCTTTTCGGCGGAGCCGTCCGCACTCTGATCTGCGACCTGGCCGATCTCACGGCTGTGGTTGACATCACCAATCAGCTCCGCGAGAGCGACACATCCTTCGATGCATTGGTGCTGAACGCAGGCCTCCAATACGCCGGAGCCCGCCAGCCACGCTGGAGCTGCCAGGGCATCGAACTCACCTTTGCAGTGAATCAGCTGGCCCATCAGTTGATTGCGATGCGCCTGATGCCCGTGCTGCGTCGGTCAGCCAACCCGCGCCTGGTGATCACGGCCTCGGAGGTGCATAACCCCGCCAGCGGCGGCGGCAAGGTGGGCCGGCCGGCAGCCCTGGGAGATCTGGCGGGGCTACGCGCTGGGGCAGGCTTCGTGATGGTGGATGGCAGCGATTGTTTTGATGCCGACAAGGCCTACAAAGACAGCAAGCTCTGCAATCTGCTGATGGCACGGGAGTTGAACCGGCATCTGGATGGAGCGATCCCCGTGATTGCCTGGAGTCCCGGTCTGGTGATCCCCCGTAGTGGTGGTGGTTTTTTCCGCGACAACCGCCGGCGAAATCCGCTGGCGATGGCGGCCTTCGCTCTGGTGGCCCGTGATCTGTTTCGGATCACAGAATCGCTCGAAGGCGCCGGCAGACTTCTGGCGCAATTGGTCATGGATGACAGCGCCACGCCCGGATTTACCTACATCGCCAACACATTGGTCCGCCCCGGTGTGCATCACCTTGAGGCGGAGGCCACGAGTGCTGAAGCTGCTGATCTGCAGAAGGCGGCGGAGCTGTGGGAGCTCTCGGAGTTGTTGATGGATCGCGCCACCAGTCACTGAGGTTGGCGTGATGACCTAGACGACACTGCTTGATGATGGTTGGAGCTTTGGTTCAGTGAGACGGCATGGTTGCGTTGTGCGTCTTGGCCCTGGCGCATGAAAAAAGGTGGCCGTAGCCACCTCTGTGATCGTTGTGTTGGGCTGATTGCTGGAGTCAGGTGTTGCTCCAGCTGAACTGTGCGCCCAGGCTGATCAATTGTGCATGGGTCAGTGTGGAGTGGTTTTGGTCATAGGGATTGCGAATGGTGTATTGGCCTGTGGTGGCGTTGTAGCCCGTGATGGTGCGAGCGTGACCGCCCCATCCTGCAGCCACGACACGGTTGCTGTTAACGAGGGTTTGCAGCTCCGAAGAGCTCACATTGTTTGCGCCTAAGCCGAACGTGCTTGCATTGCCCCAGCTGGAATTGAGTCCAGTGATATGGGTAATCGCGTCGGTGGTGAACCCCCAGCTGATGCCTTCATTACCGGCAATGCCGTAGCGGTTTGTCGCTTCTTCTTGATTAAGGCGACCCGACTCGTTTAGTTGTGCATAGGCTTTTTCCGCAAGGGCAACCCAGAGTTCGTTGTTGTCGGCCACGAGTGCGTCGGTTGCGGTGCCATCGCCAGCATCAGCATGGAGATAGGTGCCATCGGCTTTGGTCGCCATCATGCTGTCGACGGTGACGTAGTCGGCCTGGCCATTGGTGTAGAAGCGAACGCTGTAAGTGCCGTCGCCATTGTCCTCAAACATGTCCTCAATGATCGACTCTTTTTTGTCGGCGGTGCCGGCAAGAGCGGAGAGGAAATAGCAGGACCCTGTTGCTCCCTGATCGATATCGTTGGCGCTGTAGCCATCAATCTCCAGGGTGCCTCCGGCCTGGGTGTAGCTGCCGGTGTGAATTTCGGGCCTATCGGTGCCCAGCATGTGCTTGCCAATCAGCAGATTGAGGCTCTGGGTATTGGTGCCGGCTTCCAGGTTGCCGAGTTCATCGCGGATGCTGTCATAGCCGGTGTACCAGGCGTTGCTGGAATCGCCAAAGACTACTTTTTTAGAGAGGCCGGCAATATCAGCGCGCATCGTGCCGCTGAATATGTTGTGGAATTGCTGTAGATCGGTCAGTTCGGTGTTGGTGACAGATCCATAGTCGCCAGCACTTTTAAGGATGCCGATCACGTCGTTGCGATCAAAGTTGTAGTCGTATTTGATTGAGTTGAGCGTGGCATTTTTAACGCTGCTGTCATCAATCAAGCAGTTGGTGATTTGTTCGAAGCAGTCGGCCTGGCGGCTGATGTTGAGATTGAAGGCTGTTGCGCCGTTGTTGTTGGCAGCCGAGGTGTTGTAGCTGTAGATGCGGCTGGTGTAGTGACCTTCATTCAGGAAGGTGCTGATGTTTTCATTCTGGGTTCCTGATTTGTTCGACCAGGTGACTAGCGAGCCGGTGTCGTTGTAGAGGGCGAGGCCGACATTGGCGCCCAAGTTGGAGAGGGAGAGGTCGTAGGTGCCGCACTTGCCGGCATAGAAGGAGAAATAGTCGTTGGCATCGCGGAAGCCCGCGCTCGTGGTGCCAATGGTGCCGATCACTTTTTTGTCGTCGCGATAGGCGACGGTGCCGATGTCGGCTGCATTGGTGCGGCTGTCGGTGACGTCGTAGCCGCTGGCTTCATTGGCGGAAAAACCGCTGCCCCATGTGAAGTTGTAGAAGGTTTCAGTGCCTGTGGATTGATCGCGATCAAAGCGGTCTTCTGCGAGCAGGTTGTTCACCTCCGCGCGTTCGCCGAGATAGGAGAGCACATCCGGATCAATCTCAAAGATGCTTGGCATTGGCATGAAGCCAAAGAATCCGGCCTGCGTCTCGCCCGTGAGTTGATCGAGCTGCGGTGGTGCGGTGTTGAGATCAGCTGGATCAGCTGGATCGAGCTCAATTCGCTCAGCGCTGGCTGGCTGTTGTGCGCTCGCGATGGCGCGGCCGTCTTGATGGCCACCGGTGAGTTGATCGATCTGGGCTGGATCGCTGTTGTCTTGCTGGCGATCGCTGCCTTGATCGGCCTGGGAGGGATCAGCGGCAACGCCTGCTGGCTGGCTGGGTGTGCCCTGGTTCCAGAGTGCAGGGCGATGGGGCTTGAGTGTGGCGGCTTGTTGGTTCTGATCGTCGTCTGCCAAAGCCGAGATCGGATCCTGGGCGCTTAGAGGATCGGAGGCAGATCCTGGTTGGAGGTTTTTCTGTTGGGAGAGGCCGTAGGCGGAGGGGTCTCCGCCAGCGACGCGCTGATAAGCATTGCTGGCGTCAAAACCGGTGAAGAGGTCGCCGTCGAGGTTGAACTCAAGCATGGGAGAAAGAGAGAACGTTGGAGGCCGGAGCGGGGTGTGGCCTCTGGATGAACTCAGTTTTTCCGGAGTGCTGATGTTGTGTGTTGACCGAAATCAAGTCGGCTTGTGATCTTGCTCACAGACGCTTGAAAGCCAGTCAGCAGATCACCTGGCAGCACTCGCTGAGCTGCTGTTGGTCGCTCTCAACCGACACGCATGCCAACCCTGATCAATGCCTAGATCTGACCGGGCTCTTTAGCGTGCGTGCAGAAAAGGACGGTTTGAACGCGATGTTTCTGGACCGACAAAGACTCTTTGATGGGGCCTGCGCTGCGGCGATTTTCTGCCTTGCCACGGTTCCCCTCGCCATGCCCACTGAGGCGGCAACCCCCTTCTCCGAGCTGCAGCAGCAGATCGACACGCTGCGACAGACGCACAGGATTCCAGGTGCTTCCATTGCAGTGATTGACGACGGGTCAATCTCTTGGGCTAGGGGATTCGGAGTGGCGGACCTTGCCAGCGGCCGACCGATGACGGCGGACACCTTGTTCCAGGCCCAATCCATCACCAAGACTCTCACTGCTTTGGCAACGGTGAAGCTTCTCGCAATCAAAGGGATCGCCCTGGATGAGCCTGTCAATCGTTATTTGGAGGACTGGACGATCCCGGAGAACGGCTACACCGCGAGAGTACCGGTGAGTTTTCGCATGCTGCTGAACCACACCGCAGCTTTGAGCAATCCCTACCCCGACGGCTGCTGTGGTCCGAAGGAAACTCTTCCGACCATGCAGCAAGTGTTGCGAGGACTGCCTCCAGCCAACAATGAACCGCTGACGGTGGAGCGAATCCCTGGCAGCCGCTTCGACTACTGCAACGGCTGTTACACGGTGCTGCAGATGGCGCTGGAATCAATCAGTAACCAATCCTTCCAGGCATTGATGCAGGAGTTGGTACTGACACCATCCACCATGAGTCGTAGCACCTTTAATAACAACTTCTTCCTGAACGACAACAGCTCAATCGCCATTCCCTATGACATCGATGATCAGCCGCACCCTCGGGCACCGATGCGGCATCCCATCCTTTCCACGGGTTTAATGTGGAGTACGGCGAGCGACTTGGCTCGGTTCAATCTGGCCTTTGCTAAGGCGCTTAACTCCAGCCACATTCTGATTGAACAACCTTTGGCTCAACAGTTGAGCATCCCTAGTTCAACTTACACTCGTAGCCTTGGCTTCTTCATCGGTAACCGCAATGCTGATAGTCAGGCTCGGGGAAGGTATCTGTTTCATTCAGGCTCCGGAAACGGCTATCTCAGTCTTTCAATGATTAGCCTGGACGGAGATAATGGAGCTGTCATCCTGATCAACAAGGCTCCTAATCCCTGGACCACCACAAATATACCGCAATTTGCATTTATCAAAGGTTCCCTCGAATTGATCGGCGATGAGGGTGAATGGCCTGATTGATTGGGATGGTCCCGGAAAATTCACGTCTTCTGAAGTGAGAAATATCTTCGCTTTTTTGAGGAGTTCTTGCTGGTGGCCTGCTGGGTCAAATCATCAACGGCAGCCAGCAGCGTCAACAAGCTGCTTCTGTCTCGTCCTCTGAACTGGCTCTGCTCAGGCAGCAGCAAGAGATCGAGCTGCTCAAGATGCAACTGCAGATGCGGCAGCAGCCCGGCTACGGCTACCAGACGGTGAACTACGCCCCTGCTCCTCAGGCTCCTGTGTATCACCAGCCTGCTTATGGCTATTCGCAGCAGAGCAGCTACCAGCAGCACTTCGGTTACGTACAGCGTGTATACCGCTGAAGGTCAAAGCAACGGACCACTTTGAAGGTAGCTGCGAAGAACGGGGACTTTGAGTGTCAAGGCGGTGACGTACCCACTCGGAGCTCTTTAAGGGATTGGTGTTGGCGGAATGAGAGGCACAAATCCTCCTTCCATCGGTGACAACACCGTTGGTCGTCCAAGTACCGATGGCTTATTGAAGCGATCCACACCAAGCAACACCTCATGGCGTCCCTGACCTGAACGATCATGGTTTTCATCGGCCAAGCGAATGAATGCCGTTAGGTCCACCCGTGAGACCACATTGAACCGCTTCTGATTTGGACGCAGCGTTACGAACAGCCACATCACAAGATTCCATCCTGCAGCGATTGCTAATAACGTTGCGAGTGCAGCTGTTCGGCGACCATGCCCAGGCCAGCGGCGATTAACAAGTACAAATCCGCCCGCACCAACGACGAAGATTGCTAGGCAGCTAGAGAAAGCAACTCGGGAATAGAAGTCTTGGGAATAAATACTCCGATCCTCGGTGTCGACCCCTGCCTCCCTGATCCGTATTATTAATTGGTTGGTATCAGCGGCATTGTTCTTGGTATTGGCGAAAAGCTCTTGATCGCGAACTGTCATTAGAACAGTATCTAGTTCTGAGGGAACGCCATCTGTTGTCGCCGTTTCGGCAAGTCGATAGGTGGCTTTGGGGTAAACAATTTTGACGTAGTTGGCTTTTGCTTTTAATAGCTCCTGCTTTATGTTTAGCAGCAGGTAATTGGTTATCGAGCTATTGCTAGGAAGGTCAATGCCTGCGAAGTGGATTTCAAGTGATTCACCAGCTAGTGGCAATGTTTCAATCTGAAGACCTTTTACTGCTTGGTCGGCAGCAGCGGCCATGCCACGCTGCTGAGCTGCAATCTTTGGGAAACTTGCCTGACGCAGGATTGGTTGCTGTAGTTTTGTCGTGCCGAGATCCTGAGCACCGCCAATCCAGGCGATTGCCCGATTCCAGTCGGGGCTATATGACAACCACAGTTGGTAAGAGAAATACCCTCCGGCAATAAGTGTTAAGGTTGCGCCAAGACCTAATAGGTATCGCCTCTCACCGCTCCGAAGAGGGGGCAGCTTGACCCCAAATGGGTATTTCATCAGGATCCTAAAAAAAATAATCCTAGGCTGGTAATCAGAGAGGAGTCCTCCTGGTTTCCTTAAGAATTTTAGTGGTGTTTGTTCGTTCTCCTTTGGCGGCTTTCTGCCTCAACTCAAGGTAATGATCTTGCTAGTCCTTTCTTGCTGATTCTTACGCGAGAATTTGTCATGCCTGAAGGGGTGTGGCTGGCTTGGCCGCTCCATTTGATTCGTGCTTCTGCCATTGCCATCGCCCCGCTTCCTTTCAGGCCACAAGATGGCAGTGCTGAGGATCTGTGGTTGATGAGCATCAGCATCAAGGCTGTGGTGAAACCTCAGGTTGGATTGCTAGGCATATTGCAAGGTGCAGCAACCCCGAAACAAGCAGGCATTGCTGGCTTGTTTCGGCATGGTGCGGTGATGGCAACACGTTGACCACAGTGGTTTTAGAGGGTTTGTCCCCTTTTCTGTGACTGGTTTTTGTGCGATTTGAGCGGATTGTGTGCAACTGGCGACCACGGTTTTGCGTTGCCAAGAGCAAGCCAGTTCTTTAAGGACTCATTCCCCCACCAGAGCTGCACCAGAAGTTGGCAGGAGGATCACCAGAGCAGTGCAGTGTGGATCACCAGAGCAGCTGAGATCTTGAAGGAGTCCAGGGGGCACCACCCCTACACATCACCCACTCAACTCAACTCACTTTTACAACCATGACTCACTTCAAAGAACAAAACACCCAACTCACCGATGATCAACTTGAGGCCATCACTGGTGGGATGGGTGGTGCTGCTCGATTGGGAAGGGTTGCAGGAGAGCAAGTCAGACAAATGCTTGAGGAGAGAAGAAGAAATTACATCAACAGACAAATCGAACGCAGGCGTCGCGTGAGTTTCTGACCCACGTGGTCCGCCATCATTAGTTCGCCACTCCTGCTTCGGTAGCCATGAACGCCGTGATCTCGATAGCCGTTCTTTTACTGGCATCTGGAGCCGCTCCTGAGTCCCTCTCCCCAGATGGTCAGCGCACCTATACGTGTGGTCGTGAGCGTCAGTCGGCGGCTGGCTGTTTTAACGCCTGGACCAAGCTCAGCCATGAAGGGGAGTCGGATGGTTGGGTCCCCGCCTATTGCAGTGATCAACCTGATGAGTACAGCAACGGGAGCTGCTATGGCGGTGGCGTTCCTTGGTGGTGGTGGAACGGCAGAGGCCGGATTGGTGATCCGGTGCTGAAGGACTTCTGGTTCCGTGATTATGCGGGCCCTGAAGTGAATGGCGTGTTCCGCAATAACAATGCCTACGGCGATGCCCATCGTTTGCCAGGTGAGCACCATTGCTACAAGGCCAAGCAGAGCACCTTTTGCATGGAGTTCATGCAGCCTCGCTAGCTCCTGAGGTGAAAGGTTCGGAGGTCTGCGGCTTCGAACAAGGTTCTTCGGGGTCAGAAGCGGACGAGCGACAGTCATGATTCGTGCTGGGAGATGGCTCTTCACTTGCACTGGCAAATCCGATGTGGAGCTAGTGGGGTGACCACTCAGTACCAGCGGTTCTTGCGTAGGAGTTTGTCGGGAAGCCTGAAGCCGTCAAAGTGAGGCTGAGAGCGATACAAGAGCCGAAAGGGAAAAATAGGGGGCTTAGCGTCATCGCTTCGATCTCCAGACAAAACATTCATACCAGTCAATCCACGTCAGTTCAGAGGGTTTATTGCCCCGGAGCCTTCGGTTCAACAGACCATTCGTGAACTGATTCGATCAAAGCCAAACAGAAACGTGGGCAACCTATCCAGAGCGTTGCTATGAGATAGGAATGCAGCCTAGGCCGACTTAAGTCTTGGCCAGTTCTGTTCATTCATAAAATCGCACCAAATTTCTATGCCATCAGAAAAATATGTCCAAGGCATGCCAGAAATGAGAACACATTTTGGCGACGCTGCTGATCAATGGATCAAGGCAATTCACTCAATTTATCCTGAATTTGCCAAGGTGAATGTTGAATTTCCATTTGGTGAGCTATACAGGCGTGATGTGGTCGACGACAGAACGCGCGAGCTGTGTACTGTTGCAGCATTAACTGTGCAGGGCTTTGCGCTTCCAGAACTTAAGGTTCATATCAAGGGCGCATTGAATACCGGATCAACCAAGGCAGAGGTTCTTGAGATTATTGCTCAGATGATTGCATATTGTGGATTTCCCGCTGCAACGAATGCACTGTTAGCAGCGCAGGAAGTGTTTAGTGAAATCGAACGTGCTTAGCCGCAAAGGTATGGAAAATTACGGCATAGAATTTTGGCGTGTATGGGTTAACGGCAGCGGCGAAAGTTGCCAGAGCTTGCATTCGCTCGTGGGGCACAAGCAATCAGTTTTTGCTGAAGGGGCTGCGCCAATTTGGAGTGCAATGCACTACAATGCTAGTGCGAAATTGATCACATTAATTCTAGTGCCAGGCGAGATTTGTGAGTGGCATGAAAATCCAATGCCTCAATGGATCATTCCTCTGCGCGGACGCTGGAGCGTGGAGACGATGGATGGCACGATAGTGGAAATGGGTCCTGGAGACATCAGCTTTGGCGGTGATCAGGGAACAAACAACAAGCAAGGACATCGGTCTTGGGCGGTAGGAGAAACACCTGCTGAACTTCTTTTGATTCAAGTGAAAGGACCTCCTCCATGGAATCCTTGTGTTTAAGCAAAGTCATGCCATTGCTCAAGCCACAGGCCTCACTCTGCTGCGAATGCATCAACTAGTCGACACCGTTCTTTGGTGCATGGCGATCAACTAGCGGGCTGTCCTTGTTCGGCATCCTCACTGGATGGCGAAACAGCCTTGGAGGCAGGCATCACCCTGAAGCCCTTTTTATCCTCTGTGGCCTTCAGCCTGCTTGAGGCTCTCGCCTTGCTGCATCGTCCGCAGAAATGCTTTGAGTTGATCGAGAGCCACAGATCGTTCAGGAGTGGGGGGATCATCGCTGATTGCAGCGGTGCGTCAGCATCAGCGCATTGATCTAAGGCGCATCGATGGCTCTGCAACTGCAATCCTCTGAGTTCCTCCATGAGGACGGCATGACCTATTGCATCCGCCGCGAGACCCTCGAGCAGGACTTCACCATCTACGCAAAGTGCGGTGAGGAATGGATTGATTGCGGCCTGGATCAAGCCGTTAAAGACGTGAATTTTGCTGAGTTCAAGCGCTTGGGCCTTTTGATCAAAAAGATCATGGATGCCGATCAGTGGCTCGCCTGAAGCGCCGCCGCTGAGCTCACTTGTGGCCCTTGGCGCGAAAGCGATTCGATGGGTTGGTGGCGCCGTGTTTGGTCTTGCGCCCGCTCACGCGCTTGCGCCACAGCTTGAACGAGGAGGCCTTCATCGATTGGCGCATCACCTCGATCACCTCCTGCTCAGAAAGGCCGAACTGGTATTCGATCGCTTCAAAGCTGGTGCGGTCTTCCCAGGCCATCTCGATGATGCGATCGAGCTCATCGGGTTCAAAGCTGCGCATGGTCTAGCGCCCTGTTGCGGTCACCATCAGCCCGCTACGGGGCGTGGGGCTGGGCACCAACTGCAGCGCTAGATCCTGATCAGGCACCAGTTGCAGCTGCACTTTCTGCAGCAGACCAACGGCCATCAGCCGGATCTCCAGTTCGGCGAGCGCTTTGCCCAGGCAGACCCGTTCGCCGCCGCCAAAGGGCAGCAGGGTTTGATCAAACGATCCATCGCGATGGCGCTGCGGGCGGAACTCGCTCAAATCGGTGCCGCTGGTGGCTGCTGTTGGCGTGAGCGCCACCTGGATCACGCTGTTTTTCGGCACGGCCACATCAGCCAGCTCAATGGCATGCAAGCTGCGGCGGAAGAAGCCACCCACCGGTGGGGTTTGCCGCATCACCTCCAGCACCGTGGCATCCAATTGTTCGGATTGTGGTGATGTGACCGCTGGCCACGGGGACGCGATCACATCGCTGCGGAGCCACTCCATCACCTCTGGATGCAGCAGCAAGGCGCGGAACAGGCAACTCAGTGATGAAGCGGTGGTTTCGTAACCGGCAAAGAGCAGCAGCAGTAGTTGCTCGGCCAGGTCGTCGTCATCGAGGGGGATACCGGCTTCATCAAGGCCGCCACTGAGCAGATCAAGGCCGCCTTGGTTGCTGCCTTCTTTGAGGACCTCCTTGATGCGATGCAGCAGCCGTTGTCTGGCGCCCATGGCTTTGGCAAAGGGGGTGCCGGGGATGGCCAGCGGAATGGAGAACAGGGCCTTGGTCCAGATCTCAAAATCAGCGAACAGGGCTTCTCGGCTGCTGCTATCCAGACCCAGCACCGTGGTGGCGATCACCGCAAAGGCAAAGCGGCGCATGCGTGCGGCCAAAGGCACAGGGCCATTGGCTGCGATGAGCTCATCGGCAAGTTCATCAACCAGGCCAATGATTGATGGGGTGTAGCGAGCCAAGGCCGCGTTGGAGAACAGCTGGCCCACCACGCGCCGGCGAGCTTTATGTCCCGCTCCGCTGCGGTTGGCCAATGAGCGGCTGCCCAGCAGTTTTTTGACGCTCTCAGGCCACCAGCCCTCCAGCGACTCGCTTTGGCTGAAGAGATCATTGATCGCCCGTTCACCGCGGATGAACACGATCGGCTGGTTCAGCAGCTTGGTGGCGAAGACATCGCCATAGGTCTCAAAGCGCCGTTGGGCAAAGCCGGGATCGCCAAAGAAATCGAGGGTTTCTTTCAGGCCGCTCACCGCACCGGTGTTGGGCAGAGGTTTCGCAGGCATGGGCCCAGGCGCGCGCAGTGATCAAGTTATCGATTCCGCCCGGTCTGCTGACGCTGACATCCGCCGGCTGGCTGGCTAGCTGTCGTGATGGAGACAAGAGGGTCATGGAAGCGAAGTTGCTGGTCATGGTCGTGGTGGCCCATGTCGCCAGTGCCTTTTTCAGCAAAACCATCGCCGGGCAGAAGGCCCGCAGCAGCAAGAACTGGTTTTGGGCTGGTTTGATCTTTGGTCCGCTGGGATTGATTGCTGCGGTGGGTTTGGCGGACCGCCATCAGATCGTCTATCTGCGTCACTTGGCTGAAACCCAGGGCTATCAACCGCGCCACAAGTGCGGCGGCAAAGCCAAGCAAGAGTCTGAATCAGCGATCAATGCCTTAGGGCGTTGATCGCTTCGTGTTGCTCAGCTGGGACAGAGGAAACGGCCGGGTGTCGATGTCGCGGTTGGTCAAGACAACTTGGTCGTCGACGACGAAGGCGTCAAGGCTCACGCTCAGCCAATGCGTTGCTTAAAAAAGAGGTCTGCTCGTGTTGTTGGCAGCCCGATCACTCTGCTGGGATTGCATCTGCTGCCAAGGCTTAGGCAGATTCAAAACTCCTACGACTGAGACGTTCAGGTCTTAATCGCCAACCAAGCCGTGCAATGCGGCGAAGGGGTCCCAATCGGCATCGCGGTGCCAGTCGTATTCAGCGAAGTTGGCTGCCTGCTCGGCGGCCTGGTGGCTGACCAGCTTGGCAATCACCGCCAGCGACATATCAATCCCAGCAGACACGCCTGATGAGGTGAAGAACTTGCGGTCTTCCACCCAGCGCGCTTGCTGTTGCCACTGCACCTTTGCGCTTTGGGAGGCCGCCCAGGCAAAGGCCAACTTGTTGGTGGTGGCGCGCATTCCATCGAGCACCCCCGCTTTGGCCAGCAGCGCGCTGCCTGTGCACACCGAGGTGACGAGTTCGGCTTGCTGCGCACGCTGCTGCAACCAATCGAGGAGCACAGGATTGTCGACTTCCCTCCTGGTGCCGATGCCGCCTGGAACGAGAACCACGTCGATGGCTGGCGCCGATTCGAACGAATCGTCGCTGACGCTTTTGGGGCCCTGGCGGCTGGCCACCACGCCGCCATGTTCTGAGATCAAGCGGATCTCGAAATGGTCAGCTGCCATGCCGAACATCTCCAGCGGCCCAAAGACATCCAGTAGCTCGAAGTCCTCAAAGAGGACAACGCCAATCGTTCGTTTGGATCGCATTGGTGATCTGGCCGCTCAGTTGCCTGGGGTGACAGCTGTTGTTGTCGATGCTGAGTGCAGGCGTTAGACGCGTCAAGATGGTTGCCACTGGCTCGATTGGAGCGCCAGAGTCAATGCTTGCGGGGTTCCCACTCACCCCTCATGATCAATTCTTCGGCATGCAGCTCGACGCCGTTGGTTTTTCCAGAGTTGATGCCAGCCGATGCCGTTTCACTCGGCGACAGTGATTAGCTGGTGGAGTGGCTGAAACCCTCCAGACTCAGATCGCTTTGATTCCATGCTGATGGCCACCCAACCAACGCCGGCATCAGTTGACGCTCTTCTCCCCGGCGCCGTGTTTCTTGCTGCCCTCAGTCTGGGATCGGTTCTGGGTCCTGAAGCCGGTCTGGGAGTCGCTGTTGGCGTTGGCCGTGGATCTCTCTTTTATTTGGTTTTTTGAGCGGCTGGGCATGGTCGTGGCTGAGTCTTTCCCTCTAAGGCGAATCACAAGGGCATGACTCGTGACCGATTGCTTACCCGCCCTGGTTGATCAAGGGCTGTTGAGTTGTTCGACTCTTGATGAGAAAAGCTCAGTTTTCTTAGTGTTTGGTTGTTTCACCTTTTTCAGAAATTAGGGGTAATTTTTGCCTAAATAGCTGATTTGATATGAAGTGCTTTTTATTCGCGGTGATCGGTCTTGGTGTCCTAGCGGCTCCGGCATCGTCAGCAGAGCGACTTAGCTTCCAGCTTGGTGAATTCGAGAGATCCATCCCGATCGATGAACTCGCCGACTATGCGGGTGGTCAATCACCAGGGACCGCACTCGCCGATGTTCTGCGTCTGTTTAAACCCTCCGAAAAGCAGGCACTTCGCAAGGCTCTCAATCAGTCGGCTCCTGTGAATGCCCTGATGGCATCGAACTTTCTCTCCACTCCCCTGGGTAAGCGAACGGTTCAACAGCTGGCGAAGCTGATCAATCAGCCCACGGCCGTGGCTGGCAATGCTCTGGCCTCAGCCTTGATCAATGCAGCAGCCAATAGCGACGGTTTGCGTTTGATTGATGTGCTTCAGGCCTATCCGCTACCCACGATCGCGATTGATGTGAGCGCTGTCGGCTCGCTGCTCCATTCCCTGACCCAAGAGTTCAATCTTCAGAACAAGCTTTATTCGCGTCTGTCTGAACTGGGAGGAACTCCAGAAACCGGTCCGGACCTTCAAGTCGCAGCGCAACCAGGCAACACTGGTTTTGAGCAGGTGTCCTTCACGTTCAAAGGTCGCGTCGTCGACAGCGTCAAGGCCGGTGTCTATCTGCCCGAGTCGTCAACGGCCAGTAGCCAGGCACCTCTGGTGGTGCTTGCGCCTGGCTTGAACACTGACATGAACGCGCTCCTCTACGTCGGGCAGACCCTGGCAAGTCATGGCTATGCGGTTGCGTCTCTCGACTTTCCCTTCACCAGTGCTGACACCATGACAGCCGCGATCAAGGGTACAGGTGCTATCCCTCCCGCTAATGCCTGGTATCGCCAGCCGATCACCGTGACTGAACTGATCGATCAGGTCGAGAAGCGCTGGGGGGACAGGGTCGACACCCAGCGGGTCGGCGTCCTCGGCCAGTCCCTTGGGGGCTATACGGTCACGGCCCTTGCGGGGGCTCAACTGGACTGGCCCCACCTGGTGCGCGGATGTGAGCAGCTGAATGACCCCAGCACCGTGGTTCTCAACCCGGCCATCATCTGGCAGTGCGTAGCACCCGAACGTGTGGTGAAACGAACCAACTTCCGCGATCCCCGCGTGAAGGTTGCTGTTGCGGTGAATCCAGTGACTAATCCGATTTTCAGCAGTCGATCGATGTCTCGTGTGGCGGTGCCGATGCTCGTGATTGCTGGCATGAATGACGTGTTCGCTCCGCCGGTTTCCCAGCAGCTCACCCCCTTCATCGGTCTTCGCCAGCCAGGCTCGGTGCTTGCGGTTCAGAAGAGCGGCACGCATCTTTCCTTCTTGGATGCCACCTCAAACCTCCCACCAGTGATCACTGGCCCGGCGCAGTCTCTTGCCCGGCAGGAACTTCAGGGGATGGCGAAACTGTTTTTCGATCGGCATCTTCTGGGTCAAGCCGGAACACTTCCCCTCGCCCCTGTTGGTAACGGAGCGTTCCAGTCCGGTTCAGCACCACTTCCATTGTTATTTCGCTCCTCGTTGACAAGGCAGCAACTCGAGACGGTTGAACCTGGGCTGAAGGAGGTCCCCTGAGATCACACTGATGCGCGCTTTCGCTAGGCAGAATCGTGGGCAGGGAACCTCAACTGAGTGGCGGCAAACGGCATCCAACCTGCTGATCAGCGCTGGCCTTGGTGGCCTCTGCTGCCATTCAGGAGTGTTTGATTGCAGTGGGTTTGGGGTGGTGGTCTCTGATTTGTCCCTGGCTTTTTGTGCACGTGGAGCGGATGGTGTGCAAATGGAGCCCATGGTTGTTCGCTGCTAAGAGAGAGTCGGTGCTTTAGGGACTCATCCCATCACCAGAGCTGCACCAGAAGTTGGCAGGAGGCTCACCAGAGCAGTGGAGTGTGGTTCACCAGAGCAGCTGAGATCTTGAAGGAGTCGAGGGGGCACATCACCCACTCAACTCACTCACTCACTCACTCACTCACTCACTCACTCACTCACTCACTCACTCACTTTTAAACCCATGACCACTTCAAACTATGCCCAGTCTGACTTCAGTGCTGATGATCAGATTGTTGAACTGACGGAAGCCCAACTGGAGGCCGTGGAAGGCGGCGGTGTCGCCGGAGTCGTTGGAGGGATGGCAATTCGTTATCTCATCGGCAGGCTTTTTGGCTGATTCGCGGATCTGTTGCATGCCTATGTTTTGTTGACGGAAGGCAAGCTTGCAAGCAAACAAAAAGCCCCGCTTTGAGCGGGGTTTTTTGTTGTCTGTATGCGTTGTCCGCCGAGGCTTTGACTGGGGTTTAAGTCTTTCACCAGAGCTGCACCAGAAGTTGGCAGGAGGCTCACCAGAGCAGTGGAGTGTGGTTCACCAGAGCAGCTGAGATCTTGAAGGAGTCGAGGGGGCAACACCCCCCCCATCTGAAATCACTCCTCTAAGCAAATGACCAACACCACTCGCTCCACATTCACGCCTTCCGCTCAGTTCATCGAAGCCGGAGA
>NZ_UCNN01000020.1 GCF_900473935.1 Synechococcus sp. UW105
CTAGGCCGTCTCTCCATCGGGAGGGGCGGCCTTCCTCTTTGGAGCCGAGTCAATCCGCCGTCCCCGGCTCGACCTTGAACCGAGATGCTTGGCGTTTCTGCCCATCGTTGACCGAGCTGACGTTGAGCATGCCTTGATCGCTGATGCCCTCTCCCTCTCCCTCGCCGCGACAACTGATCAGTTCGGTGTCTTGGCTCGGCCAATAAAAAACCCTGTATGCAACAGGGTTTTAGGTCTCTGATTGGAACGGAGAGGGTGGGATTCGAACCCACGGATGCTTTCACATCGCTGGTTTTCAAGACCAGAGCCATCAACCACTCGACCACCTCTCCAGGTGGATCAGCCCGGCGTACCGGGACGATCCAATTTTAAGGCCTGACGTCGACTCAGTTCGTTGGTTTTGCCAGCGGTAACAGGCATTTGTCGGAATCGCAGCCTGCAGGCCCTGCTTCGGTGAGCTCACCACTGTCGTAACGCTTGAGTGCGTCGAAGAAGTTGGTGTTGACTCGCCGCTTCACCACCTCTAACTGCATCTGCTCATAGGTCTCCGCATCAATCGGCTCAAATGGCAAACGTGGGAAGGTGGCGTTGGCATCGAAACGAGCTAGGAGGGCAGCGGAGATATAACCTTCGCCACGCTCGATGGTTTGATGCAAGGCTTCAGCTAGTGGCTCGATCTCATGCTCACGAAACTCGATCGTGGCTGAGGTGTTATGCGCCGTGTAGTGGCTCTGAACCTGCATATAAAAGTCGAACTGTGCCATTGCTGAGAAGGCATTGATGTCGACCGCATCAGCTCCAGGCAGATTGGCCCAGCTCACCTCGGTTGGGATCTCAACCAACCATTCGGTGCAGCGTGAATCGAATGGATCATCGAGCAAACGACCCTGGTCATCCTTGTCGGACTGGGATGGAACCACGGTGTAGCCGTAGTCCATGCAGGCCATGGCCACTGGATCGTTCTTGCGGAAGGTGATGCGACGGATGAAACGCTGAGCCTTGGGGGGGTGCCAACCAGGAGCGGCACCTGTCAGCAGACTCTTGGTGCCGGCGGGTTGCACCGTGGTGCAGCGGTTCGGCCGACGTAGCCCCTGACGGTCGCAGTAGTCCCACACCGTTTCATTGACGATGGTCTTCCAGCGGCTCAAGAAAGCAGCTTCTTGACGCTTGAAATCCTGTCCCTCTTCTGTGTCGGGGCGCCCGGCTTCCCACCAGTTGAGCCAGGGAGTGCCGAAGGCATGCACGAAGAAATCGAACAGCCCCGTGAAGCTCACGCCCACAATCGGATCCCAATCTCTGCTTTGGCGATAGCGTTCGACCTCGAACTTGTGGTTCAGCAGGCAGGCCACTGACAGAGCTCCAGCGCGGAAGGCATCCCGCTGGCCCTCTTCGTCGCTGGGGTCGATCTGGTTGAGGTGAATCTCAGCCAGATTGCAGTGGAAATCAGCTCCGAGGATTTCGCCACAGGGGTTCAGGCCGTAACGGGTTAAGCGGTGCTCAAGTTCTGCAGCCTCGATTGGGCCGTGGTTCAGGCTCAGCCAGCGAGCCGCTTCCTCGCGTCCCTGGTCGCAGTAGATATCGATGAACTCTTTGCGTAGTTCAGGTGTGGTCAGCAGGTCTGCATTGGAGCGGGCGATCGCTTCAGGGGCGAATTGGATTGCACCTTCACCACTGTGGAACTGCTTGATCACCGCTTCGCGCAGCACGTCTTTACTGGGACGTGTGTGATAGACGCGGGTGTGGTTGGCCATCCGCAGGGCATCCCGTTCGGGATCAATGCGCCAGTTGCCTTCGTCATCCTGTTGCCAGAGATTGTCTTTGGCGGATGAGGCTTCCTGGTCGTTGGCTGCGAATTGGCGCATGCCTGCACTGCGCCGGATGTTGCCGGCCACGATGGTGACTGCGGCTTCGTCAATCAGCAAGCAACATTCAATCGAGGTGAGCCTGCGGTTGATGGCTTTGCCCAGCAGCCGTGCGACCCGTGCGTAGAGATCTTTCAGCTTGACGGGATTGGCCATGCCGCCGAACCCCTTGAGGGTTTCTCCGACAGGGCGTACATCGGAGAGGTCAACAGTGACTTGGACCAGTTCACCGTTGAAGCGTGCATCGCTTGAAAGCTCAAGCAGCAGTTGATAGCTGTCGACCCAACCGCGACGCGTATCCCCGACTTTGATGGAAACCTTGTTCCCCACGATCTCGTGGGTCGTGGTCTCCTGGCGTTGGCCAGCGGGGGTGATGCCGATATCGCTGACGCCCAGGACTTCAATCGGGTTGCGCACGATCGGCAGCCGATCGATCAGTCTCGGCTCAATGATGGCGCCGGTTCCACAACCCATCATCGCCAGGTCCATCATCAGACCAAAGGCTTCCCAGTCGATCAGATTCGTGGATGTGCAGTTGTAGGCGCCTGAGAAATTTTCCTGCTGCTCGATCCAAGGGGTTCCACCGATCCAGAGCCAACGTCCCGAGGGCAAGGCCTTCTTCTCGGTCTGCATGCGCTGCATCAGCGCAATCTCGTCCTGATTGAGTTGTCCTAGCTGCCGCAGACCTTCGAGGTTGCGCTGACCAACTTGGTCCCAGCTTTCCCGTCCTGTGGTGGTCTTGCGGCTGTAGGTCCTGTAAAAGACCGGATTGGCGGCTGGGGCAGTGGCCGGGAAGTCACCGTTGGTGAGATGGAGCGTTTGTGCGTCCGTCGCACGGCTGGGTGTGAGGGTCACTGAGGGGACTCATTGTCAAGCGTCTCCGCACACTAACGCCACCCATGGGGGCTGCAAGTAATCGATGCCACCATTGGCAGTGCCCTTCACACTTCTGGCTTCGGTTCCGCCTGAACCCGCTTTGGGCCGCTTTTTCTCGGTCGTGCCTGTGGGCGGAGATGGCGTCAGCGCGTCTCTCCCTCAACGTTGCTTGTTTGATTGACTTGGCGGCCTGCAAGCTTTCGCTGATGGCATGCAGCTGGCCTCGCTTCAGTTGCATCAGGCTTGTCTCGATAAGGTGACCGAACTTGGGCATGCGTTCGCCTTGAAAGGCTCACCCTTGTGGGTGGATGTCAATCACCTTCTCCTCAGCCAGCAGGCTCTTCGCCGAGGCTGATCACTGCTTTCCAGCCAAGGGCCTTTGCCATGACCGCATCGATCTCACAGGTGATGTCGCCCTTCCCATGATGCAGCGCATTCCTGAGCCTGAATTGATGGATGACTTCCATCAGGTTGAGGCGTATGCCAACGCTGATTTCAGTGGGACTGACGACGCGTTTGTGGAGCGTCTTGGCCAGCTTTGTGTTCAGTACCACTGTCCTTTTGCTGCGGATCAAGTCTTGCTGGATCTGGGCTGCGGACCTGGCAATATCAGCCACCGGTTGTCGAAGGTTTGGCCCGCTTGCCATGTGATCGGCATTGATGCTGCTTCGACCATGCTGGCTGTGGCGAGAGAGCGGCAAGCAAGGGATTTGGGTGCTGTCCGCCACCTCCATTTCCGTCAGCTCTCACTTCGCGACTTGGCCGATCAGGGTCCCTCAGCCTTCGCTACTGATCAACAGCCGCGGTTGCTTGCCTCTGGCGTCATCAGCAATAGCCTGCTCCACCATCTCCACGACCCACAGCAGCTTTGGCTGGCCACCGCCAAACTTGCTGCTCCAGGGGCTTTGGTGCTGCATCGAGACTTGCGCAGGCCATCGAGTGCGGCGGCTGCGCTGGCTCTACGCGAGCGTCACCTCGCGCATGCGCCTGAGGTGCTTCGTCATGACTATTTGGCCTCTCTGCATGCAGCCTTCACCCCAGAGGAGGTGCAAGCCCAGCTGAACACTGCAGGCCTGCAGACGCTTGATGTGATCGAGGTGGGCGATCGCTATCTCGACGTGATTGGCCGTTTGCCTTGATCCGCTCTGGCAGGCTATAGCCATTCCCTGTCTTGAATGAGCTCGGTGTCCGCCAACGTGAACAGCGCTTCAAAGGCAGAAGGCACCTCTGTGGAGGAACTGGCTCAAGCAGTCGATCGGCGGCGCAATTTCGCGATCATTTCGCATCCGGATGCCGGCAAGACGACATTGACCGAGAAGCTGCTGCTCTACGGCGGCGCCATTCAACAGGCGGGTGCCGTTAAAGCACGCGGAGAGCAGCGCAAGGTGACGTCTGACTGGATGGAACTCGAGAAGCAGCGAGGTATCTCGATTACGTCAACGGTGCTGCAGTTTGACTACGGCACCAACACCATCAATCTTCTCGATACACCTGGTCACCAGGATTTTTCCGAGGACACCTATCGCACCCTTGCTGCAGCCGATAACGCTGTGATGCTTGAGGACGCCGCCAAGGGACTTGAGCCACAGACCCGCAAGCTGTTTGAAGTTTGCAGGATGCGAGAGATTCCGATCTTCACCTTCATCAACAAGATGGACCGGCCTGGGCGAGAGCCGCTGTCTTTGTTAGATGAGATTGAAGCTGAGCTCGGACTCACCCCCTGGGCAGTGAATTGGCCGATTGGAAGCGGCGAGCAGTTCCGTGGCGTGATTGACCGTCGCACCCGTCGGGTGATTCTGTTCAGTCGTGCTGAGCGGGGGCGTCAGTCGGAGGAGCAGGTCCTCGCGCTTGACGACCCACAGCTCAAGGAGTTGGTGGAAGACGACTTGCTGGAGCAGGCAGTCGAGGAAATGGATCTGCTCGAGGCGGCTGGCGCAGAACTCGATCTTGAGATGGTGCATGCCGGCGAACTCACGCCTGTGTTCTTTGGGTCAGCCATGACCAACTTTGGTGTGCGGCCATTCCTCGATGCGTTTCTGGAGATGGCACAGCGTCCCATTGCCCGCAGTGGCAGTGAGGGCCCGATCGATCCTTTACGGCCTGATTTCAGTGGGTTCGTTTTCAAGCTTCAGGCAAACATGGATCCACGCCATCGGGATCGTGTGGCATTCGTACGCGTCTGCAGTGGTCGCTTTGAAAAAGATATGAATGTCCGTCACGCCCGCACGGGCAAGACAATCCGTCTCTCCCGCCCCCAGAAGCTCTTCGGTCAAGAGCGCGCCGTCGTTGAAGACGCCTATCCCGGTGATGTGATCGGACTGAACAACCCAGGCATGTTTGCGATTGGCGACACCCTCTACACCGGTACGAAAGTGGAGTTTGAAGGGATTCCCTGTTTCAGTCCTGAGATCTTTAGTTGGCTTCGTAACCCCAACCCTTCAGCCTTCAAGAATTTCCGGAAAGGCGTGAATGAGCTCCGCGAAGAGGGAGCTGTACAGATTTTGTACGACACCGATCAGAGCCGTCGTGATCCAATTTTGGCCGCTGTTGGTCAGTTGCAATTGGAGGTGGTGCAGCACCGTCTTGAAAATGAATACGGCGTAGAGACAAGGCTTGAGCCTCTTGGCTATCAAGTGGCTCGCTGGGTCAATGGTGGCTGGCCTGCGCTCGATAAAGTCGGTCGGATCTTCAACTGCAAGACGGTGCAAGACGCTTGGACGCGACCGGTTCTGTTGTTCAAGAACACCTGGAATCTCAATCAATTGCAGGAAGAGCACGTTGATCTGGAGCTCAGTTCGGTGGCCCCAGTGGTGAGTGGTGTGGAGCCCATCTCTCTCTAGGCCCAGTGCTTGAAGGCTCACCTCACTCGCGATATTGGCTTCATTTCGCCAAACTCATAGAACTGAATCCGAACCGCGATGGTCGACACCATCTGGTTGCACCGAGCCAGCGCCGATGGAGGCATTGACTACGTCTGTTTTCGTTCCTGCAAAGAAGATGTTGAGCTTGTTGAGGGTTATCACCTTCCTCCCCAGATGCCTCTGATCAAATCTCGGTCGTCTCTTGGCTCTCTGCAGGCACGTGATCGGCGTGATCATTTCGAAAAGTGCCTTGGATACCGGCACGGCCCACCGGTGTTTTGATTTGCCACTGTTTGATTGGACATGCTGGCTGAGCACGCCGCACTGGCGCCTATGTCGATACGCTCTAGTTAGCGTTCAAAGGGCTTATGGCCTCCGGGGTTGATTCCGGCTCAAATTCCGGTTCCCAGGATCCCTACTCACGCCTTGGCATCACGCCTGATAGCGGCTTTGAGGCGGTACAAAAGGCCAAGGCATCGGCCCTTGAGGCTGCCGGGGAAGATCCTCAGGCTCGAGCCAAGGTGGAAGTTGCCTATGACGCTGTTCTGATGGCCCGTTTACGCGAGCGTCAATCAGGTCGTGTGAGCATCGCTGCGGCTAGTGCCTCCGAGCGTGAACAGCAGGTGAACTCTCAGGCAGCCCCTTCCAGCGGTGGTTCGGGAGTGCTAACCCGACTGCGTCAGTTCTCTCTTCCCACCCCATCTGGATCCGCCGCTAATTGGATGCCGGAACTCTCCATGGTGGAGGGCCAGGGGCTGGTTGTACGAACCGTTGCCGGTGGCCTGGCGGTCTTGTTGCTGCTGGTTGCCTCCGGTACGGCCGAACTCGTGCTCTCTCTTTCCACCATCGGCTTATTCCTGAGCCAGGTCCGACGCGGTCGTCGTCCACTCCCTTCTCTTGGCTGGACTCTTCTGCTTCTGGCCCTGGGCTTGGGATTAGGTGTTTTGATCCTCAGCTTGGTTGGTGCTGCGTCCGTTGGACTGCCTTTGGCAGTGGATCAGCTCCAGGCTCTCCCTGCCGTGCTTTTGATGCTTGCAGGAGCCCTGTTGCTGGCTTGATCAACCGGCTTGACGAGCCTCGCTGATGAGCTCTTTGAGTCCATTGGCATCGACTCGATACACCTCATTGCAGAAGTGGCAGATCAGTTCAGCCCCGCCATCCTCGTCAAGCATCGTTGTTAATTCCTCGGCGCCCAGCAGCTGAAGAGCGCCAAGACTGCGCTCATAGCTACAGGGGCAATGGAATCTGATCGCTTGGCTTGGTTCCCCCGCTGGGATCGGCTGGGGATCAAGATCTGGAAAAACATCGTGGAGTAGGTCTTCGAGGTTGTTGTTGCAGGCAGAAAGCCGTCCGCTGAAGTTGGCGATCTCTCGGCAACGCTCCTCAAGTAACGCCACCAGTGCCGGCTCTTCCGCTGCCTTGGGAAGAACCTGTACCAACAAGGCTCCGCTGCATTGCAAGCCACTGCTGTTGATCTTCTCCCCGACAAACACGGCAGAGGGAGTTTGTTCCGAATGGAGCAGATAGGAGGCCACGTCCTCTCCGATCCCTCCCTTCACGAGTTCCACTGTGCTGCTGAAGGGTTCTCCCTTGCCTTCATCACGCACCACATGCAGATAGCCCGTGCCAGCGGCTTCTGCGAAATCAAAGCTGAAGTGGCCATCCGTATCGGGCACGGGATCCAGTTCGAGCGTCGGGTTGCCGACATGGCCGCGCACAGTGCCATTGCGACCGGCATCCACAATCAGGCCGCGTAAGGGGCCATCCGACCCAATGCGCAGATTGACGCGTCCATGGCTCACCTTCATCGAACTAGCGAGCAGCAGACCTGCGCCCATGGCCCGTCCCAGCATCACGGTGGTGAGATACGAAAGCCCATGGCGACGGCTTGCTTCCCTTGTTGTTTCCGTGGTTGACACGGCGACCAGTCGAATCCCCCCGCCCGCTGCGGTCGCCCGGACAAGGCGGTCACTCATGGCGATCACTCAGCTGCGGCCAATGGTGACAGAGCACGGAGCTCTCCTCCCTGCAGTCTCCACTGCTCGCACTCCCACCGATGGAACAGATCCGGTTCATGGGTGACCACGATCAAGACCTTCTCTTTGGCCAAGTGCTGCAGCAGTGCGAGCACGTCGTCGCGAACCGACCAATCCAAACCTGCAGTGGGTTCATCAAGGAGCAGCACATCAGGCTCCCTCAGCAGTTGAACCGCGAGGGCGAGGCGACGCTGTTGACCACCGCTGAGTCGTTCCGGTGCCTGCTTCAGATCCAGATCATTCAGCCCAACCCGGCGTAGACCTTGATGCAGTCGTTCTGTGCTCATGCGGCGGTGCCCGAGCTTCAGTTCTTGAGTCACGCTCAGACCCAGGAAATGGCGTTCTGGGAATTGGAACACCACACCACAGAGCCAGCGACGTTGCCGGCGGTTCAGCTGTTGCCCTTGCCAGGTCACACTGCCCCGTTGTGCACCTGAGAGACCGCTGATCACCTCGATCAAGCTTGTTTTGCCGCTGCCACTGGCTCCTGAGATCAGCGCTGGGCGTCCTGGAGACACCTTCAGATTGATCTCTTCCAACACCGACTGTGCTGCCGTGGCCGGTTGGTAGTGCAGGCTTTTCAGTTCAAGCATCGTTCCCCGCCTTGGCCGGTTGCGTGGATTCCGTGGCCATAGCTTGAAGGATCAGCGCCCCCCTGCAGCGATGATGAGGGAGTGATTGCTCGACCATGAACGTACGTTTTCGCGAGGTTGACCCGTTCAACTGCTGGCTGTGGCTTCGCTTCACCGAGATTCCCAGTCAGGGTGAGCGTAACTATGTCGATGGCGTCTTCGATAGTTGGTATGTGCTGGGTCGCCTCGGTGGCTTCAATGCCGAAAACCTGCAGACCCAAGAAGAAGGGGATCAGCTCAGTTGGATGAGTTATGACAACGACGCGGCAGCAGCGGCGATGCCTGCCTTGATGCACAACATGGGGCAGCTGGAGTACCACGAGCAATGGGGACGTTGCTGGGTGGATCTCGGAACCACCGATGCCCTCGCTCTTGATGTGCTGATCAATTCCTTGCGCCAGCTGGACAGTGATGTCGTGCAATTAGAGGAATTGTTGGTGGGTGGTGAAAACGAAGATTGGCCAGTTGAAGAGCACCCTGACAGCGTCTTCCCTTCATCCAACTGAGCCGCATGGCAGAACTTCGTCGTCTGCTAATCAGACCAGAGCGGCTGCAGGACAGCGGGTCTGGGATTCAGCTTGAGCCGAAGGAAAGCCATTATCTGCGTCGAGTTTTGAGATTGAGGCCAGGAGATGCTCTGGCTGTGGTCGATGGACAGGGCCACCTTTGGACCGCCCGAGTGGTGGATGGTGAGCACCTAGAGCTGGGGCAGTCGCAGGCTCATCCTTACCTGAGCGAGAGCGCTCCTTTCCCTCGTTTGGGTTTGGCTGTGGTGGGTGTGCGTCGTGGCATGGATGACCTGATGCGCATGGCGTGTGAGTTGGGCATCGATTGCATCCAACCGCTCAGGTCCCATTGGCGTACGCCCCAAGCTGAGGATCGTCCTGATCGTTGGCAGGTCATCCTCGATGAGGCTGTGGAACAGAGCGAGCGTCTTTGGATGCCGCGGCTGCTGTCCACAAAGGCTGTGGCTGATTGGTGGGGTGAGCCCGATCCCGCTTGGGCACGTTGTTACGCCACAACACGCAAGAGCACGCTGCCCCGCCTGTCGACCTGGCTTGAACACAGGCTGATCACGTCTGACAACCCTCTCCCAGCCGAGGTTTGGATGGCTATCGGACCTGAAGCGGGCTGGACCGAGGGTGAACAGCAGCAGGCCGTCGCTCTGGGGTGGACTCCAGTGCAGATGGGGTGTTCGATTCTTCGAACTGCAACGGCGGCGGTGACGGCCACGGCTTTAATGACGAGCTGGCGGGCGACAGCCCTTGAGGTAGAGCGCAGTTAGTCGCGCTCCGTTGAGCAGTAGGGCACCTGGCTCTCTCTGGTTGTGATTGAACTCAGCGCAGTAGATCGCTCACTGCGACACAGAAGGTCAGGACCTCGACCTTTCCTTGCTCCTTGAGGACGGCTAAGACAGGCACCTCGTCTGGCCAACAACCTCGAGCTTTGGAAACGAAATGAGCCAGGTCGCCGGCACTGACGGTTCCGTGGCCTCGGCGCTGGACGTCTTTTCTCCAGGCGTCGTAGAGACCCGCGAACTCACCGGCCTTCTCCAGGTTTGTGTCGCTAAGCATGGATTCGAGTGCTTTTGCGGGGCCTTCATTCAGGGTCAGATTGAGCCACTCCTGGATGAGGGGGTGGTCAACGTGCTCGCACACGGTGAGGTGATTGCCGATTGCACTGACAGGGATGACGACAGCCTCTCCGCACTCTTTGACAAGCACAACTGGTGAGCTGAAGCTCCAGACGTTTTCCTCCCCGATTCGCTGGGCGCATTGGCACAGGGTGGTCTCGTGGAGCTCGACCAGCGCTTCAGACATCGACTCTGAGTGGCTTGGGTCGCCTGTCATGGGAACAGGTTAGGCATCCTCAGTGTCACTTCAAACCAGGCCATCAAGTCTTAAGACGTCAGAGGATGTGATGGTGGCGTCTTGACTGATGCCAGGGGAACGCAGCCCCTGATGGCTTGCCTCAGGGCGCTGTTCGATTCGAAAGATCTGCGGCCAAAACCTGGCTGAACCCAGGTTGTCCCACTCCCTCGCAGTCCAAATGGCTCGAAGGATCTTGGGCGACAGAGTGGCAAAGGCGGAGTCTCTTGGCGTTGTCTCTGTCGCTCCTCCAGACCTGGAGCGGCAGAGACTGATGAGCCCAGCTGTGCGAGCGGTGCTGGAGCGTCATCAGGTAACGACCTCGCTTGATCGTGTGGAGGTGCTTGATCGAGCCTGTAGTCGCGGTGAGCTCTCCGCGAGCGAATGTCAGGCCATCGGGCTAGGTCGACGCAGGAGGTAGCGCGATGACTGACTGATTGATTGATTGGCCAAGCCCTTAACGGCGAAAACAGTAAAAACCGTTGCTTGTGGCCACTGACCGATTGAAGTCTCCTAAGACAGGGATCGGTTGCCCTTCGGTGAAAGTCCTGAAGGGCCAGTAGGGCCTGGTGTCACAGATCAGCTTTTGGCAACTGCAGATGTACTTTTCTGCGCTGAGTCCTTTTTGATCCCATTCGGCAAAGATCTCGCTAATCGGGATGTTCTGCTGCTCGAAGCGTTTGGTCGCTGGTTGCTGACCGTAGGCAGAGCCAGCTGTGAGCAGTGCAAAAGCCAACCCAGTTGATAGATACAACGTCCGCATCTTCATCTCGACGCAAGTCACTGATCTCATAGTGCGCAGAGGTCTGGATGGGGGCCAGGGCTCAAACAAGGATGAGATCTTCTGGCGTTGAGGCTGAGCTTAGGTTTTGGTCAGGCTTGGCTGAAGCTTGCTCAGAGGATGACCCTTCCGCAGAAT
>NZ_UCNN01000022.1 GCF_900473935.1 Synechococcus sp. UW105
CCGCTCCTGATGGGGCGGCTTTTTTTGTGCTTTCAGTCAAGGCGATGGCCGCGCAGCCATCACACATGGCCTGGCTGCGCAGTTCGCCTCAGTTCGACAGTTGTAGCTGTGAAAGCACTTCGTTGAGTGATCGGATCACGCAGTGATGGCCTGGATCCTGATCGGGGTTGTTGTCGCGAAGGCTAAATAGTGTCCTTAGTCCTGCCTCCTCAGCCGCATCGCACTCCGCCTTGTTGTCGCTGATAAACGTGATCTGCTGGGAGCGAATGCCGAGCTGCTTTGCGATGTTGATGTAAGAGACGCTTGCCTTTTTGGGGCCAGTATGGGTGTCAAACCAAGCGCAGAATAGATCTCTGATATCTCCCTCTGGTGTGTATTGGTAGAGCAGTTTCTGGGCATTGATGCTTCCAGATGAATACACGGCAAGCTTTAAGTCTGCCCTGTTCCAGCTGCGAAGTGCTTGCAGAGCCTCGGGGAAAAGTTCGGTTTGAAGAGCTCTATCTCGATATCCCTGTTCCCATATGCGTCCTTGCAGATCCTTCAGGCTGGTCGATTTCCTGTCGATGCTGATGAGGTGCTGAAAATAGTTGCTGATGGCTTGGTGGGCCGTGTCTTCCTCTTCCGTTGGAGATTGCTGTAAGAGCTTTTGGCTTATTTCGTCTTGATCAATCCGCCATTCCTGCCAGGCTTCTGTGATGACAGCCTGCACTTCTTTGTTGTGTGCATGCAAGCTCAGGTAGGGATCCAGTTGCTTTTTCGCATAGGGGAATAGCACAGATGACACAAAGCTGATTGGGCAGGTTGTGCCTTCAATATCGAGTAGTAGGTGCGTGGTTTGTGTCATCTCACCCTCAGTAACTGTTCTTTCCAGTACAGCTTCAGTAGGAACTCAAGGATTTCAACATGACGCCTTGCTTCGTTCAATGTGTCGCCCCAAGCGTAAAGGCCATGACCAGCGACAAGCAGGCCATAGGGTGCATCGGCCAGCAAAGGTTCAGCATGCTTGCACATCAACTTGAGGTCTTGATGATTGGCGATCACCGGTAGCTCAATGCAGGTGTTGTGGGTGGTGATGCCACGCAGGCCTTTCAGCATTTCCCATCCCTCGAGAGTGACGAATCCCTTGCTGACTGCGTGTTTGGACACAACCGTTGCGTTTACCGAATGGGTATGCAGCACAGCACCACTGCCACATGTTTCGACAATGGTTAGGTGCATCAACGTTTCCGCACTCGCCTTCCCCAGGCCGCTTAGCACCTCTCCGTTGTGATTCACTTCGATCAGCATGTTTGCTTCGACTTTGCCCTTATCGACTCCACTTGGTGCCATCAGCAGGGTTGTTGGCTGCTTGTGCAGGACAACGCTGAAATTTCCGCCTGTGCCGTCGCACCATCCACGCCGGTGCAAATCCTGAATGGCTTCAATCAGATCCTGATGGGGCGTCACCACCGGCTGCGTCTCGCTTGCGATAGCCCTGATTGATCTCAGTGCTGACAGTTTGGGCACCAGTGGGTGCTTCTGCCCACCAGTTTCTCACGCTGGATCGGTGTGCCACAGACGTGGCAGGGCTTGCCTGTTCGCCTGTAGACAGCTGCCTGGCCTCCGTAGTTGCCATTCACGCCTTCTAAGTCTCGAAAATCGCTGAACGTGGTGCCGCCTGCACCGATGCTTTGTTGGAGTACGGCGGTCAAGCAGTCGCAAAGCCGATCGAGCTGCTCTCGGTTGAGTGAGCCGGCGGTGGTGTGAGGATCGATCCCTGCTGCAAAAAGGCTTTCATCGGCGTAGATATTGCCGGCTCCTGCCACAAGGCTCTGATCCAGTAACGCCGCTTTGATCGAACGGCTGCTGCCTTTCAGTCGTTGCTTTAAATAGCGTCCATTGAAGGAGTCGCTGAAGGGTTCCGGCCCTAGCTTCTTCAGCCCGGTGATGATTGCTTCAGCTGGCAACTCGGGGGGAACCCACCACATCTCGCCGAAGCTGCGCATGTCAATAAAGCGCAGTTCGTGACCGCTGGGGTCCCAGAAACGCACTCGTGTATGGCGGCAGGGCTCCTGCTGCTGTTCGCTATCCAGCCATAAAAACTGGCCTGTCATGCGCAGGTGCACGCCCCAAAGGCCTCGACTGGCGGTCTGGTCGCCATCGCTGTGGTCGTGCAGTTCGGCATAGAGGTATTTGCCGCGTCGGTGCCACCGACCGACCCATGCTCCTCGGAGACCTTCTGCGAACACAGAAGATCCTCCGGGACTGGCAATGGCCCTGTCCCGGAGGATTTCAACATCGTGAATCTGAAACGAACTGAGACGGTCTGCCAATCCGCGGCGAACCGTCTCAACTTCAGGCAGTTCTGGCAATGGCCTCAGGCCTTTTCCAGTTCAGCTTCAGCGAAGTTGTTGGTGTTGATGCCACCTTCTGAGCCGGAGAGGCCGTTGTAGTTCACCTTTTCAAAGCGAACCACAACTGGGTAACGGATTCCGGATTTGTCGATTGAGGCCACAGTGCCCACATCGTTGAACCAGTAGGACTCAGGGCGCTTGATGCGCACCTTGTCACCTCGGGAGATCGCCATCGCTGCGCAGGAACGGGATGCAATGGGACGATATCTCCGGGCGGGTGCTCCCACGCCGTGAGCGTCACACAATGTCGTTCGCCGTGGCAGCATCCAGCTCCCTCTCTGATGCCGCTGTGAGTTCCAGTCTCAGTCCTGAGCCCCCCATGCTGCAGATGGATCTCCCTGATCCTGAGCGGGATGACATCAGCACGCTGGAGTTCCTTGAGCAGCTGGACCAGGCCTGGGCAGTCTGTGATCGGTTCGACCTCCAGACCGAGATCCTCAGGGGGCGCATCCTCAAGGCGGTTCGCGATCGTGAGAAACGCGGTGGCGAAGGTCGTGGTGCTGGCTTTCTGCAGTGGTTGCGCGAGCGTGAAATCAGCAAGACCCGTGCCTACAGCCTGATCCAGCTTGCTGAATCCGCCGAAGATCTGGTCGGGGGCGGCATGCTCGATCAAGAGAGTGTGAACCATTTCTCCAAGCGGGCCTTCCTTGAAACGGCGCAGGCGGCCCCGGAAGTGCAGCTGATGATTTCAGAAGCTGCCAATGAGGGCCAGGAGATCACGCGCAAGCAGGTGCGGAGGCTGACCGATGAATTCACGGCGGCGACCAGTCCTCTGCTGCCCGAGGAGATTCGCGAGCGTACCCAGCAAAATCTGTTGCCACCCAGAGTGGTGGCTCCGCTCGTGAAGGAGCTCGCAAAGCTGCCAGAACTGCAGCAGGAGGATCTGCGCAAGGTGCTGCGCGATGAGCCTGAACTCGACCGGATCAAGGATGTCACCAGTACAGCTCGTTGGATCACGAAGGCCACCGAGAGTGGTGTGGCCGTGCGTGCTTTCCAGCAGGGGGAGCTGGACCTTGAGAAGGCCATGCAGGAGGCGCAGCGCCTGGATGCCCTTGGATTGCTGGCCGATGCCGTTGGCCAGGCCCAAGCGCTTGAGTCGGCGGTTCTCAAGTTGCATACCTCCTGGCGTCGGTTGGGGGGGCTGCAGGAGCGTCTGTGGGTCGAAAGCGGCAGCAGCACTCCTTACCTGCGCGATGTGCTCTCGGCGCTGCAGAGCTTGAGTGGCGCGACCATGCGGGTCTCGTTAGGTGAACTGGCCGGTGGCAAGCGGGTGCGATTGCAATTGGTTGAGGAGTCGCCAGAGCAGCTGGAATCGCCGTTGGTCCCCTAGATGTAGTGGCCGTTAAGCTGAGGGCCCTATCGCTGGTGTGGTTTGGATCCGCTGCTGGCGACGCTGCATGACCACTACGGCTGGGATGATTTTCGGACCGGCCAGCGGCCGGTGATCGAAGCCCTCTTGGCTGGCAGGGATGCGCTGGCTGTGCTCCCCACCGGTGGTGGTAAATCGCTTTGCTATCAGCTGCCGGCACTCGTCAAGCAGGGGTTGGTGCTGGTGATTTCACCACTGGTCGCCTTGATGGAGGATCAGGTTCGACAACTCCGCAGTCGTGACATTCCTGCCGCCTGTCTGCATGCGGGGTTACTGCCGGAGCATCGCCAACAGGTCTGTCGTGCTTTGGTGGAAGGCGAGCTCCGCTTGCTCTATCTCGCCCCAGAACGGCTTCAGTCGGCGCAGATCCGGGAGCTTATCGCCAAGACGCATGCCCAAGGTCGGCTTGTGGCGCTGGCCGTGGATGAAGCCCATTGCATCAGTGCCTGGGGGCATGATTTCCGCCCCGACTATCGACGTCTGGGCGACGTTCGTGCCCTGTGTGAGGGTGTGCCAGTGGTGGCGCTCAGCGCGACCGCTGCGCCGCGGGTGCGAGCCGACATCCTTCGCCTGCTCGATCTCCAGCGTCCTCTGGTGCAGGTGGCTTCCGCCCAGCGGGACAATCTTCATTACGTCATGCGCCGACGTCCCAAGGATCCGTTGGATCAAGTGCTGAAAGCGCTGGACAACTCCCGTGGTGCCTCGTTGATCTACGCACGCACCAGGCGATCGGTGGAGCGCTGGGCCGTTCGCCTGGAGGCCAATGGGGTTGAGGCGATCCCCTATCACGCCGGTTTGGACCCCGGGCGGCGTCAGCAAGCGCTTTGCCACTTCCTGGAGGCCGAGAGGCCTGTGCTGGTGGCCACGGTGGCCTTCGGTATGGGCGTTGATCGAGGTGATGTGGGGCTTGTGCTCCATCTCGATCTGCCGGCAACCCCCGAGGGGTACCTCCAGGAATCTGGCCGGGCCGGCCGTGATGGCCATCCTGCTCAGTGCATCGTGCTGTTCTCTCCGGGTGATCGCACCAGCCTCGGTTGGGCGATGCAGGCTTCATTGCGCCACGCGTCGGCCGATCAGCAGGCAGACCGCAGTCGCGTGGAACTGGCGCAGCAGCAGTTGCGACGGATGGAAGCCGTGGCGGAAGGTGAGATGTGCCGCCAGCAGGCGTTATTGCTAGCGGTCGGCGAACTGGCTGCGCCCTGCGGTCGTTGTGACCGATGTCAGGAGAGCCTCCCTCGTCATGATTGGTCGGAAGCGGCTCTCGCCGTGCTTCAGGCCTTGGAGAAAGACCATGGCACTGATCTCCGCAGCCTCAGTGACACTCTTGCCGAGGTTGAACCTCTGCGCTGGGGATGGTTGACCAGGCGGATGGTCCAGGAAGAGTTGATCAGCGAGAGCAATGACGGGGCCCAGAGGCTGTTCTTAAGGGACAGCGGTCGACGATTTCTGCGCCAGCCTTGGCCGCTGCACTATGTCGCCTGAGGGCAGGCTGTCTCAGGCGCCGCTTCCCTGGCGGCATCGGTCCTTGACAAGATCCTGCTCGTAGTTGCTTTGGGGTGCATTCCAGGTTTTCCAGGCGCCATTAGCTCCGGTGACGTTGATCTTGCGCGCTCCGCAGTTCACAGCGATGTACAAGGGCTTGCCGTCAGCATTGAGGGTTGGGGCTACATCACTGCCCGCCATGGTCTGCCAGTTGCTCCAGTCCACTTTCAGTGGGCCGTAGCTGCGCCAGTCGGCCTGATTGGGGGCTACCGATGCAGCTGGTTTGGTAGAGGCCTTGGCGATGAGGTCGGATTTGCTGGCTGTGGTGGCCGGTTGCACAGCAGCGTTGGGGGTGGCGCTGGTGATGGAGGCCTCTTCGACGGAAGAGGAGCTCGCTGTTTCCCTGGCAGAGGTGAGCTCATCCCGCGCTGGAGCTACGCCGGTGCTGATGGCTTCGTTGCTGGTGGCGTTGTTGTTGCTGGGGCTGGGTTCGATCACCGACTGGGTGCTGAGGCTGGTGGCAGCCTCAGAGGGTGCCTGTCTGAGCAGCAGCTTGGTGCCCACCTTCACCTTGTTGGGATCAGTGAGGCCATTGATGTCCACCAGGGAGGCAACCGGAACTTCGTAAGCCTTGGCGATTTGGGTCAGGGTTTGGCCGCGGGCAATCGTGTGGCTGTTGGCGTTCGGAACCGGATTGACCGGCACAGGTTTGGTTTTGGCTGCTTTCGGTTGGGGCAGTACCGCATTGCTGGGCAGCCGGAGCCGTTGGCCCACCTCAACATGGTTGGCATCGCGGAGATGGTTGAGGGTGATCAGATCTCTTTCGCTGACGCGATAACGGCTGGCAATTGTGCTCAGGCTTTCGCCACGGGCCACGGTGTGACGGCCGGCTCCAGCTGTGACCCTTGGGCCCGGCACCCTGAGGCGTTGCCCTGCTTCAACATGATTGGAGTTGCGCAATCCGTTCAAACGCATCAGCGATCCCACCGACACCCCGTAACGGTCGGCAATGTCGGAAAGGGTGTCTCCACTTCGCACCGTGACAGTGCCGCTGAGGGCCTGAAGCGGCATCAAGGCCGACAGGGCCAGGGCTGCAAACAGGGCTCGGCGCATGTTTTTATTTCCTCTCGGCAAACCATAAGGTGATTCAGCAAGGGCGCCAGTCCCGATTCAGCCAAGGATGCGTCGCATCAGATCCCGACCAAGCCGGTAGGGGGGGTAGCGCAGGCGCAGATCGAGGAAAAATGGCCGTCTCAACACTGAGCGTTCGTGGGAGAAGGTGCGGAAGCCTGCTTCGCCGTGGTAGCTGCCCATCCCACTGGGCCCCACGCCTCCGAAGGGCAGGTCTGGAATGCCCACGTGCATCACCACGTCGTTAAAACACACACCGCCTGAACTGGTGCCCATCAGCAGCTCGTTCTGCTGTTGCTGCTTTCCGCCAAAGAGATAGAGGGCCAAGGGTTTGGGCAGGCGGCGGATCCGTTCCATCGCCATGGCCAGATCGCGAACGGCGATCAGCGGTAGCAGCGGTCCGAACAGTTCTTCTTGCATCAACGGATCTTCAAGCGTGTCCACCGTCAGCACGGTTGGGGCGATTCGCCGGCTGTTGGCATCGCTTTCGCCGCCGATCAGGACCTGGCCATTGGCACGGGCTCCATCGAGAAGAGCCTCCAGCCGTTGATACTGACGGTCGTTGATGATCCGGCCGAGGTCGCTTGATCCCACTGGATCCGTTCCATAGAGATCGACTCGGGCCGCTGCAAGGGCTTTGACCAGGGGATCCCGCAGGCTGTCTTCAACCAATAGGTAGTCGGGGGCGATGCAGGTCTGGCCTGCATTCAGCCCTTTCCCCCAGATCAATCGTCGTGCTGTGACGGCGAGATCCGCACCTGGCAGCACGATCGCGGGGCTCTTGCCGCCCAGCTCCAGGGTGACCGGTGTGAGATGCCGTGCGGCTCCAGCCATCACCTTGGCACCAATGTTGCCTCCGCCAGTGAAGAAGATGTGGTCATAGCCCTGATCCACCAGGGCAGCTGCTGTGGACCCGTCGCCTTGCACCACCCGCACCACCTCAGGGTCAAAGGCGCTGCCAAGCAGCCGCTCGATGAGGTCAGCTGTGGCTGGAGCCTGCTCTGAGGGCTTGACCACGGCGGTGTTGCCTGCCGCAAGGGCGCTGATCAGTGGTTGCAGGGTGAGATGGAAGGGATAGTTCCAGGGGCCAATGATCAGAACGCAGCCAAGGGGTTCGCGGATGACTTCGGCCCTGCCCGGTTGCAGCGGTAGCGGGACCGGAACCCGGCGTGGGCGCATCCAGCGGCGCAGTTGCGTGTCACAGAGCCGCAGCTCTTGCCGCAGGGCCAGCACCTCCACCATCCCTTCCGTTGTGGGTTTGCCCAGATCTGCCCGCAGGGCCTCGAGGATCTCGCCCTCGTGTTGATCGAGCAGGGCGCGCATCGTCTGCAATTGTTTGCGACGCCAGGCTTCCCCGCGGGTTGCACCATGGGCGACCGGCCCTCGAAGCGAAGGCAAGTCCGGCAAGCTCTGGGGTGCAGGCGGTGAACTGAGCGTCATGGGCAAACCGTTACGGCGCCATGCTGGCAATTCATCCGGGCGAAAGGGCTGACGTCGGTCTGATCCGGGTCTAGCTATGGGATTGGCTAACGCAGAACGGAATGCAGCAGCCCTGGTGGAACGGCGCCGTGATCTACGAGCTGATCGTGCGCAGTTATGCCGACGGCAATGGCGACGGTATCGGTGATCTTCAAGGATTGGCTGGGCGTCTCCCCTATTTGCGCTGGCTTGGGGTGGATGCTCTGTGGTTGACGCCGATCTACCCCTCGCCCCTGCAGGACGGTGGATACGACATCACCGATTTCACCGAGATTCATCCCGACCTGGGGGACCTTTCAGCCTTCCATCGTTTTCTCACTGCTGCTCACAAGCACGGCATCAAGGTGGTGCTCGATCTGGTGCTGAATCACACCAGTACCTTGCATCCTTGGTTCCAGCGGGCCCGCTGGGCGGCTAAGGGCAGTCCTGAAAGGGATGTCTACGTCTGGAGCGATGACCCCCAGCGTTATGCCGATGCCCCTGTGCTCTTTCGCCATTTCGAATCTTCGAATTGGGAATGGGATGAGGTGGCGCAGCAGTATTACCTGCATCGTTTCCTCAGTCATCAGCCCGACCTGAATTACGAGAACCCTCTGGTGCAGGAGGCAATGCTCGAGGTGGTCGACTTTTGGATCGACCGCGGTGTGGATGGCTTTCGCCTTGATGCCATTCCCTTTCTCTTTGAAGAGGAAGGATCGCGCTGTGAGGGCTTGCCGGCCACGCATACGTTTTTGAAACGACTGCGAAAACGGGTGGATGCCCACAGCCGGGAAGTGCTTCTGCTGGCCGAAGCGATCCAGCCGGTGGATGAGGCGGCTCCGTATCTGCAGGATGACGAGCTGCACGGGGCGTTCAATTTCGCGCTCACTGCCCATCTGTTTGCGGCCATTGCCAGTGGTCGTACCGAGGCTCTGCGCGTTTGCCTGGATGAAGCACAGGAGGCTGTGCAGGGTTGTCGCTGGGCTCTGCCCTTGCGAAACCACGATGAGCTCTGGCTGGGGGATGGTCACCTGGTCAGTGATGACGTGGTGCAGACCATCAGAGCTGGCTTGCATCAGGGCCAGGGGCATTGGCTCAACTGGGGCATCAATCGCCGGCTGGCTCCGCTCCTGAACGGTGATCCCGGTTCCAATCGGGTGCTGCATGCGCTGATCTACAGCCTGCCTGGAATGCCCTGCCTCTATTACGGCGATGAGCTGGGGATGGGCGATTGGCCTGGCTTACGGGACCGGGATCCCAATCGCACGCCGATGGCCTGGACCCCAGCGCGCAACGGCGGCTTCTCAACCGCACCTGACCCCTTACTGGTGCTGCCCTCGATCACGGCTCCTGGTTATCACCACCGGGTTGTGAACGTGGAGGTTCAGAAGCAATTGCAGGGGTCACTGCTCAATTGGCATCGCCGCATGCTCACTTGTCGGCGATTGCTTCCGGCCTTGCGGCACGGGGGGTTTGAGTTGCTGGATTGCAGCCATCCGGCAGTCATTGTCTACGTGCGAACCAGTGAGTCGATGACCGTGTTGGTGGCTGCCAATCTCTCGGCTGCCGGCGCCTCGCTTCGCTTGGATTTGAGCCGCTGGCAGGGCCAGCGCACTCGGGAGGTGCTCTGGGGCAGTGAATTCCCTGAGGCGGATCAGAATTGGTTTGTTTATCTGCCTGCCCATGGCTTCAGCTGGTGGCTGATCGGGGAAGTGGATGAGGAAGCCGATCAGGAATCGGTCCAGCAGGACCAGTCGGTCAGTGCGCAAGGTTGAGGCTCGGCCCACCGGCTGCATGCCCCTGGTCGTCCAGTAGCTCATTCACGAGAGGCACGAGCCGCTCGGCTTCGCTCTGATCCACCATCGCCAACCGGCAGCGTCGGGCCAGTACATCGGTCGCGCTGCGAGCGTGTTCGGAGTGGATGGCGTGATGGAGTTCGCCTCGGCAGATGGGGATGACCTCGCTGAGAGGTTGGCGATCGCTCTCGCTCCAGCCACCCACCAAGGCTGGGGCCCGCAAGCCGAAGTTGCTGTGCAGATGGTTGGCTTGAGCGGTGCGCAAGGCCGTGTTCGGAAGCAGTGCCTCTAGCTCCTGCCGTTGCTGGCTCAACAGGGCACTGGTCTGCCCGGGCACCGTGGCGGAGCCCAGCAGAGGCAGCGCTTGTCGGGGCGGCAACGGTCTTTCAAGTTGCGCGGCCACGGCCTCGAGAGTATCGATTGCCATGGGTCTGCAGGTCGTCCACTTTCCCCCCATCACGCTCACCAGCCCGCTTGGCAGGGTTTCAACCTCGTGTTCACGCACGACCCGACTGCTGTTGCGGTCGTCGCCCGAAGGCCGAAGCAGGGGGCGGCCACCAGCCCAGCAGCTGCCGACGCTGAGGTCGCTGAGCTGGGGAAACCAGCGACGCACATAAGCGAGCAGATACTCCTGCTCCTCGGCGGAGGGAGCTGAGGCGGTCGCGATGTCACAGGCCGTGTCGGTGGTGCCGACAAGGGTTCGGCCAAAGAACGGCAGCATGAATAGCACCCGACCGTCATCGGTGGCGGGCAGCAGCAGGCCGACTCCCTCCGGGCAGAGGTTGGCCTTCAGCACCAGGTGCACGCCTCTGCTCGTGAGCATGCGCTCTGCTAAGTCGGGATCGGCCATGCGCCGGATTGCGTCGGATTGCATGCCTGTGGCATTGACCACCACCCGCGCGCTCCAACGTTGTTCTCGGCCATCAGCCGTGAGGCTGATGGCACCACAAATGCGTCCTTCAGGGGTCTTCTCCAGCTTGGTCACACGGCAACCTGTGTGGAGCTGTGCACCGGCTTGTTCGGCGCTGAGTGCCAGTAGAAGGTTGAGACGGGCATCGTCAAATTGCCCATCGCTATAGGCGACGCCACCATTGAGCCCAGGCTTCAGCAAGGGAAGAGCTTGTTGAAGTTGCGCTTTGGACAGCCAGCGACTGGCGCCGATGCCTGTGCGCCCTGCCAGGGCGTCATAAAGGCCCAGCCCAATCCGGTAATAACCCTGTCCCACCAAGTTGGTGGTTGGTAGGGCTAGCTCGAGTCTGTGGGCTAGAAACGGAGCCTGTTCTAACCAGTGGCCGCGTTCCAATAGGGCTTCGCGCACCAGGCGAAACTGGGCCGGGTCGGCGGTTTTGAAGGCCAGTTCTAGATAGCGCACCCCGCCGTGCAGCAGCTTGGTGCTGCGGCAACTCGTGCCAGCGCCGATGTCGGCTCCTTCCAGTAGGGCGACCCGAAGGCCGCGGCACACGGCTTCATAGGCCACGCTGGCGCCACTGGCACCCCCACCGATGATCAAAAGGTCGAGGGGGTCGCTCATCCCTGCCCTCCTTCGCTCCAGTGCAGGCTGCGGCGCACGGCCTCATCCCAGCGTTCGCACCAGCGCTGACGCTGGTTGCTGTCGAGGCCTGGCTTGAACAGGTCTCCTCCTTCCATTTTGGCGGGTACCAGGTCGCGCAGATCTGCGATCACCCCGGCCTCTGCACCGGCCAGAAGGGCGACGCCCCGTGCTGTGCTCTCGAGGCTGGCAGGACGTCTCACCCGCAGGCCAGTGCTGTCGGCTTGGGCCTGCAGCAAGGGATCGGAAGCGGCAGCACCGCCATCCACAGCCAGTTCCCCCAGGCCATGGCCAATCGATTGTTCGGCTAGCTGCACGAGGCTGGCCACTGACAGAGCAATCCCTTCCAGGGCCGCGCGGGCGATGTGACCAGGTTGGCTGTCGCGGGTCAGGCCGATGAGTAGGCCACGTGCGCTGGGGTCCCAGTGGGGCGTGCCCCAACCGGTGAATGCGGGCACCAACATCACCCCTGCCGCAGAGTCGACGCTGGCGGCTAGCGCATTGATCTCAGCGGCTTCACGAATCAATCCCAAGCCATCCCGCAGCCACTGCACCACGGTGCCCGCATTGAACAGGCTTCCCTCCAGGCAGTACGTGGGGGTGCCGTCGGCATCGGTCCAGGCCAGCGTGGTGAGCAGTCCAGCATTGGATCGGCGCAGCTCTGAACCGGTATTCACCACCAGGAACGCCCCAGTGCCATAGGTGCATTTCGCTTCCCCCGGTTCGAGGCAGAGCTGGCCGAGGGTGGCGGCCTGCTGATCTCCCAGCAGGGCTCTGATCGGAACGCCGGCAAAGGGCAGCCCCTCGCTGATGGCTCCGAAGTCACCGCGGCACGGCACCAGCTCGGGCAGGGCTGAACTCGGCAAGGTCACTGCATCACAGAACGCCTCCATCCATTGGCGCTGTTCCAAATCCATCAGGAGGGTCCGACTGGCATTGCTCATGTCTGAGTAGTGCAGGCGTCTGCCACTGAGATGCCAGAGAAGCCAGCTTTCGACGGTGCCAAAGCAGAGGTCGTGGCGCTCTGCGGCAGCGCGGGCTGTTGGTTCATGCAGCAGCAGCCAGCGAATCTTGCTTGCGCTGAAATAGGGGTCAAGTAACAGGCCTGTGCGGTGGCACCAGTTGGCTTCGAGGCCTTGATCTTTCCACTGACGACAGATCTCGACGGTGCGTCCGTCTTGCCAGACCAGGGCTGGGCCGCACGGGGCTCCGTTACTGCGTTGCCACAGCACCGTGGTTTCCCTCTGGTTGGTGATGCCACAGCAGGTCACAGACCGACGCTGCTCGTCAGTCAGCGTTGCCTCGAGCTGTGCCATGGCCTGGCGCTGGCTCTCCCAGATTGCCAAGGGATCCTGTTCCACCCAGCCATCGGCGGGATAGCGGATCGCGAGGGGGGCAGAAGCGCTTGCCACCAGCATTCCACTGCTGTCAAACAGGGCTGCACGCGAACTGCTGGTTCCCTGGTCTAGCGCCAGGAGGAGAGGCGTTGCTGCCATGGCCGACTCGTTTTTAAAGTGCTAGCGGTGGGGCACGCTCCTGCAAAGGGGGTTGGCTTTGAGTGATGCGTTTGCATTACCACCTGCTTGGGTCTCGGATGCCGTGGTCTATCAGGTGTTCCCCGATCGTTTTCGGCGCGCTGAGGTGACGCCGATCGCGTCTCAGCAGCGACAGGTGGCTGGGCTGCAGTGGCAGCCCTGGGGAAGCGATCCCATGCTCCAGGGCTTTCAAGGTGGTGATCTCTGGGGCGTGATCGAAAGCCTTGATCACCTGCAGGGACTGGGCGTGACCTGTCTGTACCTCACACCGATCTTCGCCTCGGCCGCCAATCACCGCTACCACGCCTACGACTACCTCAAGGTGGATCCGCTGCTTGGGGGTGATCAGGCCTTCGATGCATTGCTGGCGGAGCTGCATCGCCGCGGGATGCGCTTGATCCTGGATGGCGTGTTCAACCATTGCGGCCGTGGCTTTTGGGCGTTTCACCATTTACTGGAAAACGGCATCACGTCTCCTTATCGGGATTGGTTTCACATCCACCACTGGCCCATGCATCCCTATCCCCGCGCCGGAGAGTCGTGCGGATACAGCTGTTGGTGGAATGATCCGGCCCTGCCCAAGTTCAATCACGCGCATCCTCCGGTGCAGGATTTTCTCTTGCAAGTGGGACGCCATTGGCTCGAGCGAGGCATTGATGGCTGGCGACTGGATGTGCCTGATGAGGTTCCTTCTGGGTTCTGGATTTCATTTCGGCGCATGGTGCGATCGGTCAATCCGGAGGCCTGGATTGTTGGGGAGATCTGGGGTGATGCGGTCCCTTGGTTGCAAGGGGATCAGTTCGACGGTGTGATGAACTATCGCCTCGGTTGGAGCAGTCTTTGCTGGGCCGCGGCAGGACGATTGTCAGAGGCCTACAACAACCCTCAATACCCGCTGGAGCCGCTTGACGCTGATGCGCTGCTCGCGATTTGGACGGCCACCCAGGACAGCTGCCGGCCTGAGGTCAACACTGCCCAGCTGAACCTGCTTGATAGTCATGATGTCCCCAGGGCATTGCACACGCTTAAGGGAGATGCAGCCGCGTTGCGCCTGGCCCTGTTGTTGTTGATCCTGCAGCCTGGAGCGCCCTGCATCTATTACGGCACTGAAGCAGGATTGCAGGGTGGTGAGGAGCCTGGGTGCCGCGAAGCCATGCCTTGGGGGCAGCCCTGGCCGCATGACTTGTGCTCTGCGATCCAGGCGTTTTTGCAGTTGCGTCGTCGCTTCCCCATCCTCAGGCAGGGCGGATTGTGTTGGCATCCTCAGGGCCGCGATGGACTGATCGGTCTCGCCCCCGGCTTGGCGGTTGCCCTCAACCGCAGTCGGCAGCGGGTCCTGACTCTGGATTCTCAGCTTGTGCGTCAGGGATCAGACGCAACACTCGACTGTGAGTTGCTGATCGGGGCCGCTGGGCCTTCACCCTTGACACTGTCTCCGCAATCGGCGGTGCTGTTGAGCCAAGGCAGGGGAGGCTCAGGCTGTTCGGACTGACGACATCCAGGCGATGGCTCAGATCTTCGCTGTCGGCATGGACGCCATCAACCCGAACCTTGCGTTGCCACTGACGCGAGACAGGGGCAAACGCTTCAACGGCCATGCCCCACGCAAGCCATTTGAATCACTCAACAGGAGCCACCCTCGGTGCCAGGGGGGTGGAGAAGAAGCCCTTGTCGAGACTTGAACTCGAGACCTCTCCCTTACCAAGGGAGTGCTCTACCGCTGAGCTACAAGGGCATGTGGAGGATGGGCCGGGTTGGATTTGAACCAACGTAGGCAGAGCCAGCGGATTTACAGTCCGCCCCCATTAACCACTCGGGCACCGACCCGAACCACACCCAGAGAATTTACCAGCCTGCCTGCCGTTTTCTTCGTTGATCAGGGCAAGAAGCAGAAGCTCGATACGATCAGATTCAATTCAGTCCGCGTGAGGGCCATGCGCCTGCTCTTGCTTAATGGCCCCAATCTCAACCTGCTGGGGAAGCGCGAACCAGGGTTGTATGGATCTGCGACGCTTCCAGCGATTGAATCTGCGCTGGCGCTCCAAGCCAATGATCTCGGCGTGGAGCTGGACTGCTTCCAGAGCAATTTTGAGGGAGCTCTGGTGGATCGCATCCATGAGGCGATGGGCCAGGTGGATGGGATCTTGATCAATGCCGGCGCCTACACCCACACCTCGATCGCTCTGCGGGATGCCTTGTTGGCAGTGGCGATTCCCTATCTGGAACTGCATCTGAGCAACATCCATGCACGGGAGCCCTTTCGCCATCAGTCGTATTTGGCCGATCAGGCGGTCGGTGTGATCTGTGGCTTCGGCGCCGACAGCTATCGCCTGGCTCTCGATGGACTGGTTAGCCATCTGCGGGCTCGTGTGAAAGAGGCGGTTTGATGGTGCTCTCGTCTCCTGCTCAGGCTGGTGATCAGAGCCTTCAAAAAACTGTCGCCAGTATCCGCTGGCTCGCCGCTCCTACCAGTGCCTCATGGCTGGATCAAGCCAATGCCAGGCCGATCGAAGTGCTCATCGACCATGCCCATTGCGAGCGAAAGGCTGCGGGTGCGGCCGTTCAGCTGATGTTTCGATACCTGTGTGAGCCTGGCCTTGGGGAAGCCCTGAGCCCACTTGCTCGCGAGGAGCTCCAGCATTTTGAGCAGGTGCTGGCGGTGCTCAAGCGACGAGGGCGTTACCTAGAACCTCTGCCTTCACCGGGTTACGGCGCGAAGCTGGCGAAACAGGTGCGCCGGCCCGAGCCGGACCGCATGCTGGATTCCTTTCTCGTCGCCGGTCTGATCGAGGCGCGCAGCCATGAACGCATGGCATTGCTTGCAGAGCACAGTCCTGATCAGGAGTTACGGCAGCTCTATGGAGCGTTACTGGCTAGCGAGGCCCGCCACTTCGGTCTCTACTGGATGTTGTGCGAAGAGCGTTGGGATCGGTCCGTCGTGATACCTCGTTTGGAGCAGCTGGCCGCGCATGAAGCTCAGATCCTCACTGGAGAGTTGGAGAATCCGGCGGATGTTCGCATGCATTCCGTTGGGGTGTTCAGCCCCTAATTCAGCCGCCTGCGCTCTTGGTATTTGGTGTAGAGGAACCCTCTAGATCGTGCTTTTGGCGACTTTTTGTATCGCTCTGGCACAGCAAAATTACTTAGCCGGCCTGTTGGTGGTCGGTGCGTCGAGTCTGGGAGTCTTCTGGGGGGAGGGCTCCTTTTTATTGAGGTCAGGAAGGCCGGTTGATCGGCGAGTCCAGTCTGTGGTGGAGAGTGTTTGTGCTGCTGTGTCGGCTGTCATGGGCGCCTTCTGTCGCGATGGTCTGGCGCTCTGCGTGTTTGAGCCGGCTGCTGACCCGTCTTCATGCTCATTGCCTTCCAGCGGTGATGCGTCTCAAAGTGGAGACTTGATGCTTGTTGTGGCTGGGCGTTGATGATCAAGATCCTCTGGCTAGCCCTGACGATCTACTTCTTGAGCCGTCTTGTTAAAGGGCTTCTGAGTGGAGTGAAGGAGATCAAGAGTGAGGCCAATGAGGATGGGCAAGTTGTGGATGTTGATGTCGTCGAGAATGAACACGACGACTGAAGGTTGTCGCTGGCTCCAGATCCAACGACATCTCTGGTTTCGTTGCCATCAAGTAGGGGGGGGTGAGGCTCTGACGAGGCCCCGCATGTCCTGAGCTCAGGCCTGTCGAATCGACAGATCTTTGGCATTGCAAAAGGTTTCGACCCGCGGTTGTTTTGCGGTCTTTGCGAGCATTTCTTCATGAGAGATGAGTTGAAAACTGTTTCTGCATTTCTGGCTCTGAATGCTGGGATCATCGCCTTTGTGACCCTTTGGTGCGTCAGAGGGGGAATTGACGTTCTGGGAATGTTTGAATTCCTGGCTGGTTAGAGCTCAGATGTTGAGCTCTTGGCCTGATTGAGGGTGTGCAGCCGATTTGCTTGGCGTGGTTTCTGACGGCTACTCTTCTTCAGCGACGTAGAAAGGTTCGTTTGCCCCGGGTTGGTCGTTGTCGAGTACGAGAGCGCGGAGAGCATCATCACTTTCAAACACGAATAAGCCTTGATCTGGATCCACGCTATTCATCTCGGGATGGTCGTTGACTAGGCGCTTGTAATGACGCCAGTTGTTAATGTATTGACGAACTTTTTCGCCTAGGTGGATGACTAGGGCGATATTAAACAGCGCAAGCGCAAGAAAGATCAATGCCTGCATCAAGTACCAGTCTGGCTTGATTCAATTTAGCTCTGGTTCCAGCTTTTGTGGAGTAGCAGTTTTTACATGCTGCCCCGTCTTGGTGATGGAAGTTCTAGCTGGATTGCCCTTCCGGTCCATTTGATTCCTGGTGGGGAAAGGGTCGCCCCAGGGCCTGGCTTCGGGTTGGCGAAGGCAACGATGCTGGCCAACAAAAAAACACCCCGAGCCGAAGCTCGAGGTGTTTCGGTCCAGTGGGCTGCTTGCGAGGTGCTCAAGCGGCGGAGATGCTTAACGGTGCAGCTGGGAAGCTGGTCGGCATCGGGTCGGCCTGGCCTTCTGCAAGCGCTTTGGCGCGGCGATACATCTCGCTGTGGGTGGCTCCTTGGGCTTCCATCGCTGCCGCAACAACGGCCCAATTGCGAATTTCGGTGGTCATGTCAAAACGACTGAACGAACCCAGAAACTGTGGCCAAGACTGGCTGCTGGCCGAGACGGAGATACCCACACCTTGGCTGGATCGCGGTGCGCGCGGCCTGCAGTTATCGTCCTTCACCCGAATCGAGGAGAGTCGCCCTTGATACGTCAAGGAGATGAAGCGTCTTGTAATAATTTGGCCATTCTCTTTTCGGTGCCATGGACGAGACCGTTGCTTCTTTCTCGTACGATCTCAATGCCTTAAGGCTCGAATACAAGACGACCTGCGATGCGCTCAGGGGTTGGGGCGGCGGTGATCCAAGCGAGCAGGAGTTTCTGCTTCAAAAGAAGCAAGAAGTGTTTCGATGCCTCGCTGAGTATTCGTTCCAAAGTGCCGCGATCTAAATACGTTGTTGCGGCCTTGAGGGACTGTTGAGGCAGTGCGGCTTGGTGCGCTGTGAAGGCCTATTCCCATTGCATCGGGAAAGGCGCCTTGTTGTGTTGGCCGGCCCATCTGCTGTGAAGGGTTTCTCGTTCAGCCGCGTGAAGCACGAGATTTAAGAAGGACTGGCTTGTGAGCAGGAGCAGCTTGGCGAAATGCCGTGGTCAGGCGAACCAAGTGCCCACGGTTGGTGAGCACTTGGTTCGCCAAAGAGTGCACTGGATTAGGAAGAAGGGTGAGATGTTCCGCGTGTACCTGGATAAATCGGTCGAGCTAGGAGTGTGTTCTGCTTCGCAGCTCCTGTTTTCCCGGCCTCGGATTTCTTCTGCTGAGCCGTGCTTGAGTCGTGGAAGGACATGGACACCAGAGGCGGTTGGGTCAGTCATAACCCTGGTGCAAACTGTTGCGCACGTCCGTGCCTTTGGCGACTTTTCCGATCGGCTCGGGACTGCAGGTTCCACACCACACCATGCTTGATGTCATGGCTGGAGAGGTTGGTGGGTGTATTGAGAAGGCGTCCGGATGCCTGTGCTCAGAGTGGGCTTCGTTTCATCTGCATGAACTGACGGAAGCCGGGTTGCCGTTCTGATCCCGATCGTGCTGGTTCAGATCTGATCTGTGGTCGCTTCTGGCTTCTCTGTCTAGATCTGAGGTCTGTTGGATCTCATTCGAAGGTCAGCACAATGGGTTTGCGGAAGACAGCCACATGCGGATTGCTCGCTCTCTCGGCCATGGCAGTGGTGGCCTGCCAGAAGCCCGCCGCCGAGTCGGATGGTGGGTCTAAGGCAGCACAGGCCACAGCTAACGCGTTTGAAACCGGAAGCTTGCGGGCCGTGGTGATCGGTGATGCCTTGCCGATGGTTCAGAAGAATGGCGACGACTATGACGGCCTGTCTTTTGTTGTGCTGGAGGCGATCCGTGATCAGATGAAAACGGCGCCCCATGCCAAGGCCGACAGCTTCGCGATCGAACCGGTTGCGGTGACATCAGCCCGAGAAGGGCTCGACAAAATTCGCTCCGGTGCTGCAGATATCGCCTGTGGTGTGGCATTCAGTTGGGAGCGTCAGCGCACGCTTGATTTCACCATCCCCTTCGCGAATGGTGGTGTGCGGGTGTTGGCCCCCCAGGGGAACGATGGCACTCCAGGCAGTCTCCAGGGCAAAACCATCGGTGTTGTCCAGAACACGGTTGCTGCCGATGTGTTGGCACGGTCGCTCGACGACGCTCAGTTTCAGTTCTTCGATACTCCGGAGCAGGCTTTAGCCGGCCTCAAGAATGGTGATGTGACCTTCCTCGGTGGTGACAGTCTTTGGTTGAAGGCCAATCGACAGGCGACCGCTCCCGATGATGCGTTGGTTCCTGACCGGGCCTACAGCCGCTCAGGCGTTGGCTGTGTGGTGGGTGATTCAACGCCCCATTTACTCAATGTCAGCAATCTGGCGATCGGTCGTCTGCTCTCTGCCTACATCGACAACGATCCTGCGGTGCGTTCGGAAATCAATCGCTGGATCGGAAGCGACAGTGGCATTGACCTGAGCGACCAGAAGATCAGCACTTTCTTCCGGATGGTTCTGTCGACCACTGCACAGTTCAGTAACAAGTAGTGCCTTGCGCACTCTTTGCAATCACGTCCTGTTTCTTTGAGCTTCACCATGAACAAGACCACACTTCTCAGTCTTGCTGCTGCACTCGCTGCCAGCTCTGTGCTCTGTGAATCCAGTCGTGCGGCTGTGCACAGTCAGCCTGATGCAAGCAATGCTTTGGAGCAACGGATTCAAAAGATTGATCATCAAGCCTGGAGCGACCTAGATCATGAGCCCCCCCAAACGCCACCCTTGGTGGCGCGGGCCTGGGGGAATGGTCGTGGACGTGCCTGGGGCAATGGCCGTGGTCGCGGTTTTGCCAATGGTGGCGGAGGGGGGTTTGGTAATGCGTACCGGGGAGGATTCGCAAACTGGTGAACAGCGCTGACTACGGTCCTATTGGCCTGGTGGTGATCCAGGCCACATCTCTCTGCAATCTTGATTGCAGCTATTGCTACCTGCCTGATCGTCAGAAGCGTCACCAGTTTGATCTCAATCAGATGCCGCTGTTGTTGCAGAGGATTTACGAGAGTCCCTTCTGGGGCCCTCATCTTTCGATTCTCTGGCATGCCGGTGAGCCTCTCACCTTGCCCTGTAGCTATTACGATGAGGCCACGAAATGCCTTGAAAAAGCGACTGCTGAGCTGCAGCAGCAGGGCGTCGTGATTGATCAGCACATTCAGACGAATGCCACCCTGATCAATGATCAATGGGCAGCGTGTATTAAGAGAAATCAGATTGAGGTTGGCGTCAGTATTGATGGCCCTGAGTGCATTCATGACTCCCATCGACGCTTCCGTAACGGCAACGGATCCCATCGACTCACGATGCGTGGAATTCGCACCCTTCAAGATCATGGTATTCCCTTTCACGCTATTGCCGTGCTTACCCATGAAGCGCTAGATCAGCCTGATGAGATGTATGAATTTCTGCGAGATGAAGGCATTCATCACGTCGGCTTTAATGTCGAGGAGCAGGAAGGTGTTCATGCCCATTCCTCCATGCAGGGGTTGAGGCGTGAAAAGCAGTACCGAGAGTTTTTGCGGCGTTTCTGGCGCCGTAATCAACGGGATGGCTTTCCTATCAAGCTGCGGGAGTTTGATCAGGTTTTGGAGATGATCAGCGTTGGGCAACGTCTTCGCCAGAACGAGATGAATCGCCCTTATTCAATTCTCAGTGTGGATGCGGCGGGGAATTTCTCAACCTTTGACCCGGAGCTGCTCTCGGTTGAAACCGAACGCTATGGCCTGTTCAATCTTGGCAACCTTCGCGATCTTTCACTGGAGGATGCAACGCAAACGGAAGCGTTTCGCCAATTGCAGCAGGATATGAATGCCGGCATGGCTCAGTGCCGGAGCCAATGCGATTACTACGGTTTCTGTGGTGGCGGTACCGGGAGTAATAAGTATTGGGAGCACGGCACGCTCAATGCCAGTGAGACCTGTGCCTGTCGCTTTTCCACCAAGATCCCTGTAGACGTGCTGCTTGAGCAGCTAGAGGAGCAGTCGGCTACGGCCAGCTGACTGCGGATTGGAGCGGTGCAATCCAGCTGGCCTGCCGTGGTCAGGCCAGCTGCCCAGAGCTCTGCCTGGTGGCCTTCTTGCTGGGTTTCGGTGTCGCCAGGGTTGCAATCGCTACGCAATCGCAATCAAAGTCCAAAAGAAGTCCAAAGAGATTGACCAGTGCCCTGTGGGCAGTTTTAGTATTGGTCCTGTCGTTGCTTGTCTGGCGATGGTTGAACCTGTTGTGGCAGTTGCTGATTCCCTCCAGGCTCTTCGGAATGGCACCACAGATGATCAGTGGGATGTCCTGAAGGCCAACCCTTTGGTCAAAGACCTGTTGCGCAAGTGCTCTGATCTTGAGGCGGCGTTGCTGGTGGGCGAGTCCGTTCCGCAGCAGCCTCCCAGCAGCAACCGAATTGCGTTGAAGTCCGTTGTGGATGCTCATCTGCTGCTCGCTGCCTGAGAGCCTTCATCCCAGTCCATTCCCTGATCATTCCAATCGATCGAAGTGTTCGGCCAGGGTGTCGCCGGTGAACTCTGCAACCCAGCCCTCGGTCTGATTGAAGAAACGGATGGCGCAGAAGTTTGGTTCGCTTCCCATGTCAAACCAGTGTTTGGTGCCTGCCGGAACGGCAATCCAGTCGTCAGCTTCACAGAGCAGTTGCAGCACTTCCTCGCCGATGTGAAGGGTGAATAGCCCCCTTCCTTCCACGAACAACCGCACCTCGTCTTCGCTGTGGGTGTGTTCCCGTAGAAACTTCTCACGCAGGCTTGTTTTGTCGGGGTGATCCGGTGTGATCCGGATGGCGTCAACGGTGGGATAGGCACCGGAAGCCTGCACTCTGGCCACCTCATTGGCGTAGGCCTGGAGAATGACCTGCTGGTTGGCTCCGGTTGGCAGATGTTGGTTGCTTGGCCAGCGTTGGAAGTCAATCCCCCTCTCAGCCAGCTCCTGCTGGATCTGGTCTGGATCAGAGGCTTCGAGGAGCGGCGGTGCGGATGGCTGGGCGGCTTGATGGATGCGAAGTGTGCTCATTGCCGCTTCGAGGTCGTTGAGCATTCTGGGGGCAGGGCCGGCGTGACCTAGAACAAGCCCAGTTGCACCCAGGGGTCTGAGCATTACTGCATCCCCCGTTGTTCCCTCAACGTCTCCGCTGGTCCTCATCGGAGTCGGTCCCGGTGCTCCTGATCTGCTCACGCTTCGGGCCCATCGCTGTCTCTGCGCAGCTGAGGTGGTGGCCTATCCAGTGGCACGGCCGGAGGCCGTGGGGATGGCCGCTTCGATTGTGGCTTCGTATCTGCAGCCGAATCAGCGCCATCTACCCCTGGTCTTCCCCATGGTCACAGAGCCTGACGCTCTGCAGGAGGCCTGGCGAGCAGCTGCTTCCGCCCTCGCCAAGGAAGTGAGCCAGGGGCATCGGGTGGTGTTTCTTTGTGAGGGGGATATCTCGTTGTTCGCGACTGGCAGTTACGTGCTGCTGGCGCTTCAGCGCCATCACCCTGACGTGAGCTTGCAAGTGATCCCTGGGATTTCCTCGGTGTCCGCCGCTGCCGCCGCTGGCGCCTGGCCACTGGCCTTGCAACGGGAGGGCTTGCTGATCCGTCCTTGCCCTGAAACACCAGCAGCGATGGAGGCCTTGCTTGATCAGGCTGAGGAGAGTGGCACTGTTCTCGCTCTGATCAAGTTGGGGGTGCGTTGGCAGTGGATCCAGCCGCTGCTTCGGGCTCGGGGGCTGCTCGATCAGACTCTGTTTGCTGAGCGGATCGGTTGGGGTGATCAGCAGGTGGTGCCTGCGGCCGCCGTGCAAGCTGGGTCGCGGCCCTATTTCTCATTGCTGCTGGTCCGTCAAAGCAGCAGTGTCGTCTTGCCATAGGAGGAGATTGTGACCCTGCTTTCCGTGCCCTCGCTGTCTGCCATGCAGTGGCTTGGACTGGTGCATCCAGTGTTGATCATTCTGTTTGTCTACCCCGTGGTGGGAGCCACAATCAGGCTGGGAATCCTGGCGCGGGAGCGGCGTCTCGAGATCAACCCGATTGCTCCAACCGTCCCTGTGGAGCACGCTGATCACGGTCGCTGGGTGACGGCTGTTGTGATCCTTGCGTCCCTGATTGCCATTGCCCATGACGTTGCCGAGGCCTGGATTGAGCGTCCGGTTGCTGATCTTGCTGCCGTGTCGCCTTCCCTGCCACGCCTGATTGCGTTTTTGGCTGCTGAAGCCGGCGTGATTGCAGCATTTGTGGCGTTGTTGCGTTGCCGTCGCACTGCTCTGCGCTTGGGATGGGCGATCAGCACGTGGATCATGTTGTTGCTGCTGGGGTCGCAGCCTGAAGTGCAGCGCGGTGCCGATTGGCCCTGGCAGGCGGCCTTCTGGCAATCGCACTATTGGGGAGGTGTGGTTCTTGCAGGTTTGTTGTTGTTGTCGATGGGTTTGCAAGCGGAGATCGACCGCTGGCCCTCCATTCGTCGCCTGCATGTCGCTCTGAATCTGGTGGTGGCCTTGCTGCTGGCCACCCAGGCGATCAGCGGAACCCGCAATCTGCTCATTTGAGCTGTTGGGGCATCATGCTGCGCTGCAGTGGTCCAGGTGGGGCAGCGGGTCGGATCACCCTGCTGATCAGGATCAGTAGAGCTCTCCATTCCTGTTTGGCCCTTCGGTCTGGCCAGCAATCGGGCCGTCCGTAGAGCCAGTGGATTAGCGCCATGTGTTGGTGCTGCGTCAGCTCTGCCCAGGCCAGGGCCAGCTGCGGTCCCCTGCGGCGGACCAGGGTCACGGGGAGGGCTGCAACGTTGTCGCACCAGATGAGGCGGCTACTGATGACGAACTCCGGTGCAAAACCCGTAAAACTCACCTCCACGCCGGTTTCACTGATGGCGTTGATCCGGCAGGGATGGCGGTGTCCGCCGTCGTCTTCAAGCCATGCCTCACTGCTGAGTTGTTGCCAGGGTGCTGGATTGCTTGCTGGCGGGTCCCAGCAGGCTCGCAGGGCGATCAAGAGGCTGACCAGATTGAGGCTGGCCCAGACCAAGCCGATCGGGCGTCCGCTGAGGGCAATCGGATCAAGCGACGCAGCCGGCAGGAGCAGTCCGCGCAGATTGATCAACGTGAGCAGGGTGAGCAGTACCAGCGGCAGCACCAGCTGGGCACTGCAGCTGCCCCGGTCTCGTCTCTGGTGCTTTGGGGTGACGAGGAATTGATTGCTGGTTCGCCCTCGCAGTAGGCGGCTGCCATGCCTGATCAAGGTGAGACTGAGGGGCACTGTGAGTACCCAGCCAGTCAGTTCGCTGATCAGTGCTCCACGGGAACCGCGGTTCAGCCAACCCACGCTGAGCAGGAGTGTCCCCCAAAGCGGCAGCAGTTGGTCGCGCGCGTTCTGCCAGCTGAGCAGGATTGGCACCACGCCAAGCAGCCCGTAGCTCAGTGGCATCAGCAGAAGCAGCAGGCGCGGCAGGTTGTTGAACCAATGGAGGACCCCCTCTAGGTAGGCCAGTCGTTGGCCTGGGCTGAGATTTGGGCTGCGTAGTGGGCCCTGGGGAAGGGTGAGGCTCTGCAGCGTGCCTTCCGCCCAGCGCTGCCGCTGGCGCACGAAATCGGCCATGGTTTCTGCTGCCAGGCCTGCACTCAATTTCTTTGGGAGATACAGCAACTGCCACCCTTTCGCTCGCAGGGCGATGCCGGTGACGAAATCCTCGGAGATGGCACTCTCCACAAAACCGCCAACGCTCTGGAGGGCTGATCGACGTGCCAGGAACGCGGTGCCGGAACAGACCACAGCACCCCATCCGTCGCGTACCGGTTGAATCGAGCGATAGAAGCTCTCTTCATCCGACAGCAGCCAAGACTCCATGCCCAGGTTGCGCATCACCGGGTCGGCATTCAGAAAGCACTGCGGCGTTTGCAGAAGGCCGACGTCCGGTTGGGCAAGAAAGCCGATGCAACTGCTGAGAAAGTCACTCTGGGGAATGAAATCGGCATCCATCACCGCCACCAGCTCACCCTGGCCATGACTGAGGCCATGGTTGAGGTTTCCGGCTTTGGCATGCAACCGGTCTGGGCGGTGCAGATAGCGGCATCCCAGTCGGGAGGCCAGCTGCTTCACCTCCAAGCGGCCGCTGTCATCCAGCACCCATACGGTGGTGTTGGCATAGCTCTGCTGCGTGCAGCCGATCAGGCTGCGTTCGAGCACCGCGATCGGTTCTCCGCATGTGGGCACATAGAGATCAATCGCAGGCCTCCATCCGCTCATTTGCCATTGCTGATGCAGTGTCTGGATCTGGCCGCGGCGATCAGGAACGCGTTTCCAGGCAAGGCTGATTGAGATCAGGCCGCTGAGCAGTAGCCAGCCTTCCGTGATCAAGAGCACCAGGCTCAGGTTGGTGGAGATCACACTGGTCAGATTGAGGCTGGCACTCACTCGCCAGCTCAGGTAGCGGAGGGTGAGGACGCCAATCAGCACGATCAGGCTGCGACGGCCCCAGAGAGGCGTGAGGGCTTCTGGGCGACGGCTAAGCCAGAGCGGCCAGAGCAGCGTCAGCAGTGCCCACCAACTCATGCCAGCTGGTTGATCTGGGCGTCGAGCAAGGCAAGGGCGTGATCCAGGCTGGGTGCTCGCATCAGGGCATGGCGCAGTTGGGGTGCCCCCGGGAAGCCGTTGCAGGTCCAGCTCATGTGTTTGCGGGCGATCAGCAAGCCGTGGTGGCCTCGATCAGCGACCAGGGCCACGAGTTGTTCACGGGCAAGGTGGAGCCGTGCCTCGGCGCTGGGTGTGGCGGGTACCGATCGTCCAGACAGGACGGCATCGATCTGCCCGACCAACCAGGGCGCTCCCATCGTTCCCCGCCCCACCATCACCCCATCGGCACCCGTGACCTTTAGGCAAAGCAGGGCATCGTCCGGGCTGTTCACATCACCGTTGGCAATCACAGGAATCGTGAGTGCCTTTTTGACGGCTGCAATCGCCTCCCAGTCGGCCTTGCCGCTGAAGCGTTGCTCACGGGTGCGGCCGTGAAGGGTGAGCAGTCGGGCTCCGGCTGCTTCCAATTGCTGGCTCCACAGCACAGCAGCTGAGGCCGTGCCATCGCTGCCACACCAGCCCAGGCGGGTTTTCACAGTGACGGGGATGCTCACGGCCCTTGCCACTGAATCAACGATCCTCGCCGCTAGGTCTGGCTCACGAATCAGGCCACTGCCTCCGCCCTTGCGGGCGATTTTGCGCACGGGGCAGCCCATGTTGATATCAATCAGAAAGGCCCCGGCGGCCTCAGCGCGACGGGCGGCTTCCGCCATGGCTTGGGGGCGATGGTCGAACAGTTGCACTCCGATCGGCCCGGCTTCCTGGGCTAATTCTTCGACTTTGTGCCGTCCGTGGCCTAGTTCCAGGCTGGTGGCATTCACCATTTCGGTGAACAGGAGGGCATCTGGAGCCCAGCGACGCACGAGTTGGCGGAAGATGCGATCGCTCACCCCAGCCAGGGGTGATTGCAAGACCCGGCAGCGCAGTTGTCGCACGCTGGCACCCCCTTTTAAGGCAAGAGGGGTGGCGAAGCGCTCAACCGTTTGTGCCGACATGGCTTCCAGCAGAGGTGGACATTCTCCTTGGCGGTGTTCAGGCCGCTGGACGGTTCGTGCCGATCCTGCCCTGTTCTCGACTGACTTGGGATTCGATGGCGTTCCGCAACCAGGCAGACACGGACCAGCCATCGGTGTCTGCAAGCCGTTCCACCTCCTGAAGCAGATCCACAGGGAGGGGCATCTTGACCGTTTGGATGCTGTGGGGACTCGCAGGTTTGCCTTTGCCGGCGGGGGCATCGACCAGCGGCAACTGCACTTTCAACACTTCCAGACGGGTGCTCCCGACTGTCCCGAGACGGGGGACTTGTCGGAGCGACAGGCGCACCCTCTGTCCGACCCGCAGCTGATCTCGGCTGCGGCGGGGCAGGGGCTCATCCCGACGGTCGCAGATCAGCGGTTGGCTTCGTCGGGAGGTTCGGAGGAAGCTGAAGGTCACCAGGCCGTGTTCGTCCCAGGGCAGAGGGGCTTGCTTGGCCGCGTCCTTGCCCAGAAGCTTGCGCTGGTCTTTGCGCACCTTGGACTGGATGGCGGCAGGTAGAGCAAAGACGAGTCGCTGCAGGGTTGAATCCGGGCTGATGCGGCTGCCTGGCGCCAGGGTTGTATCGATGACATACATCTCTGGACGTTATCGGAGGCGCTGGCGGCCTGTCTGTGTCGTGGAGGCGTGAAACGATAGTGGGTCACGCATGGGTCATCGTGGAGACCTGCTGGCCTCTCAGTCGCTCCCTGCTGCTGCAGATTCTCGAGGATCGCACCACGGATCGTTTCGTGGCCGAACGGGTCTGGGAGCGACTTGGTTATGTCTGCTTGCCTGAGGACGATGGCTCGGCCTGTTGGCAGGCTGGACCGACGACGCCAGAGACATGGCGTCAGGCCTTTCCGAAGGCTCCAGAAGTGATCGCCACCCGACCGGCCTCTGTGGCCCTGACTCGGTCGGTCCCCAAGCCGCTCAAGCAGTTGCTCAAGCAGCAGCTTGGCTTTGAGGGTTACAAAATCGGCGAGCTTTATCCACGTCGCACCCGCAGGGCCACGGTGGTGAACTGGCTATTGGCTTGGCTGGCGGAGCGGCAGGAACCCCTCGCTGAGGAGGGGCTTCTACCGGAACGTTTGGAGCCTCCAGTGGATCCCGTTTGTGGCCACCCTGGAGATTTGCCAGTGCGTTGAGCCTGAGAACCACGCCGGAACGGCGTCAGTTTCAGACCTGAATCAGCACTTCGGTGCCCTTGCGTGTGTTCTCGAACAGCCACCGTGCCTGATGGGTGGGCATGCGAACACATCCATTGCTTCTGGGAACTCCGAAGGCCTGACCAGCGTCTTCCTGCCAGGGGGCGCCGTGCAGGCAAATCATTTCGTTGGCCGTGATGCACATGGCGTAGGGCACACCAGGGGCGACGTAGTTGCGGCCGCGCATGGTCACCGAACGGTATTTCGTACGCACTGATCCGATGCCAGTGGGCGTTGGGGTGCTGGCTTTGCCGGTGCTGACGGGGATGACCCGCACGATCTGATCCTGGTGGTCATACACCGTCAGTTTTTGCTCGGAGAGATCCACCACCATGGAGGCGATCAGTTCGATCATGGAAAGATCCGCTTACGGGGCGGAGGCAACTGTCCGATCCATAGCTGTCTCACTCGCGTCTCGTGCGTCGCAAACGGAAAGGTTTTGCCTTTCGCGCCTCTGTAGGGTCAAAGGACCTATTTCGTGGCATGTCGTGGCGCGTCCGGTCGTTGCCATCATCGGACGCCCAAACGTTGGCAAGTCAACGCTGGTGAATCGTCTCTGCCGCAGCAGGGAAGCCATCGTTCATGACGAGCCTGGGGTGACGCGGGACCGGACCTACCAAGATGGGTATTGGGGTGATCGTGAATTCAAAGTTGTCGACACCGGCGGTTTGGTGTTCGACGACGACAGTGAGTTTTTGCCTGAGATCCGTGAGCAGGCGAACTTGGCCATGGCGGAGGCTTCCGTCGCTCTGGTGATCGTGGATGGGCAGCAAGGGGTGACGGCAGCGGATGAAGCGATTGCCGAATGGCTGCGCACTCAGAAGTGCCCCACCCTGCTGGCGGTGAACAAGTGTGAGTCGCCAGATCAGGGACTGGCGATGGCAGCGGATTTTTGGGGGCTGGGCTTGGGTGAACCCCACCCGATTTCCGCGATCCATGGTGCAGGAACTGGTGATTTGCTTGATCTGGTGCTCACCTTTCTTCCCCCAAAGGATGAGGAAGGCACTGATGATGAGCCGATTCAGATGGCCATTGTTGGGCGTCCCAACGTGGGCAAGTCGAGCTTGCTCAATGCCATTTGCGGTGAGCAGAGGGCGATCGTCAGTCCAATCCGTGGCACGACTCGCGACACGATCGACACCAGCATTGAGCGCCAAGGATTCCCTTGGAAGTTGGTGGACACCGCCGGCATCCGTCGGCGGCGCAGTGTGAGTTACGGCCCTGAGTTTTTTGGGATCAACCGCAGTTTCAAAGCCATCGAGCGCAGTGACGTCTGCGTTCTGGTGATTGATGCTCTTGATGGTGTCACCGAGCAGGATCAGCGCCTGGCGGGTCGGATCGAAGATGAGGGCCGTGCCTGTGTGGTGGTCGTCAATAAATGGGACGCTGTGGAGAAGGACAGCCACACCATGCCCGCGATGGAGAAGGAGCTCCGCTCCAAGCTTTATTTCCTCGATTGGGCTCCCATGCTGTTTACATCGGCCCTCACTGGTCAGAGGGTCGACAGCATCTTTGCCTTGGCGGCCCTGGCGGTGGAGCAGCACCGTCGGCGGGTCAGTACGTCCGTGGTCAATGAAGTTCTCAAGGAAGCGCTCAGCTGGCGCAGTCCACCCACCACCCGCGGCGGCCGTCAGGGTCGGTTGTATTACGGCACCCAGGTGGCCAGCCGACCACCGAGCTTCACCTTGTTCGTGAATGATCCCAAGCTTTTTGGTGATACGTATCGGCGCTATGTGGAGCGTCAGATCCGTGAAGGCCTTGGTTTTGAGGGAACGCCATTGAAGCTGTTTTGGCGTGGGAAGCAGCAACGGGATGCCGAGCGCGATTTGGCACGGCAGCAGAGCCGTTCCAGCTGACCGATGGATTGGTTGCGTCAGATTCCCATCGGTCAGTACGTCGATGCCAACTCGGGCTGGCTGCGCCGTTTGGATCCACGCCTGAAGCTGGGCTGGGTGTTGATGTTCCTGCTCACGCCGGTTCTGGCCGGGCCGCTTTGGCGTGTGTCGTTGCTGCTGTTGCTGTTGCTGATCACCTTCTGCAGTGGTCTGTCGGTGCGGGTCTGGTGGCGCTCGCTTGCCTTGGTGACCGTGTTGGCCCTGTTGGCTGGGGTGCTGGCCACCTTGCTTCCCACCGGTGATGCCCCTGCCCTGCTGCCTTACCGTCCCCAGCAAGAGCTGGCTGTCACGCTGCCCTCCACGCCCGCCTGGGAACTGCTGCGTCTCGGGCCACTGAAATTTGGAGGTTTCAGTTTCGGCCCCCTGGTCGTGAATCGACGTTCTGCCGAGCTCGGCCTCAACAGTTCCACCCTGATCCTCACCGTGGTGCACAGTGTCAACTTGATGCTGCTCACCACGCCCAGTGAGGATTTGGTGTGGGCTCTGAGTTGGCTGCTGTCGCCGTTGGCCGCGTTGGGCTTGCCGGTGGATCGGCTCAGTTTTCAGCTGTTGCTTGCCCTGCGCTTTCTTCCGCTTGTGCAGGAGGAGTTGCAGAATCTGCTGCGCGCGTTGGCCAGTCGGGCGGTGAATCTCAAGCGCCTCGGATGGAAAGCCTCGTTTGGGCTGGTGTTGGCGGTGGGAGAACGTCTGCTCGCCAACATCCTGCTGCGTGCTGAACAGGGTGCTGAGGCCCTGATCGCTCGCGGTGGGCAATGGTTGCCATCCGAGCACTTCCGCCCTGAAAGCCTCTCTGCAGCAGGAGTTAGGCCATTGAACTGGCTGGGGGGCATCCTGCTGATCGTGGTGGTTGGCTTGCGTGGGAGGTACGGTTCCCTCTGAAAATGTTTGCGTTTGCGATCTGTGGGAGCCGAGCGTTATCTCAATCACCCCACTTTCGGCATGCTCTATCGCGTGGCTCCAGCCGGTGAGGGAAGAGATGTCTATGCAACCCTTTATGCCCAGCGCATGTTCTTTCTGGTCACTCTCCAGCCTCGTGGGGCCCAGTTTGAGGTGATTCCATTTCAGGATGCGCGCCATCACGCTGAAATCAATCTCGCTCGCAGCCGTCGCGATGGTCAGGACGAGCATCAGCGTTGGAAAGAGCTGTTTGACCAGACCTTTATCTGATCGGTCGAGGTGGGCCACACGGTGAGTGCAGTGCAGGAAAGGACTGAGCGTTGGCAGGCTCTTCAAGTCGCCCTGCCGAAGGGGGTCAATCTGCTCGCGGTGAGCAAGGGGCATCCGGCGGCTCCGGTGCGCCAGATCGCAGAACTAGGCCAGATTGATTTCGGGGAAAGTCGCGTCCAGGAGGCATTGCCAAAACAGCGTGAATTGGAGGATCTCCAACAATTGCGCTGGCATTTCATCGGTCGCCTCCAGGCCAACAAGGTGAGGCCAGTGGTCCGTGCCTTTGCGGTCATTCATTCCATCGATTCCCTTGCGTTGGCGCGGCGCGTGGCTCGCATTGCCTCTGAGGAGGGGCTGGAGCCGAAGGTGTTCTTGCAGGTGAAGCTTCGGCCTGATCCCGCCAAGGCGGGTTGGGATCCTGCCGAGCTGCAGGAGGCTTTGCCCGAGCTGAAGACGTTGCCAAATCTGCACCTCAGCGGGCTCATGACCATGGCGCCGTTGGATCTGGCCGTTGCTGAGCGGCCTGCTCTCTTCCGAGACTGTCGTTCGCTGGCGGATCGTCTGGGCTTGCAGGAGTGCTCGATGGGGATGAGTGGTGACTGGCCGGCGGCGGCTGAGGCAGGAGCAACCTGGGTGCGCGTGGGTTCCGGGCTGTTCGGTGCCCGTCAATCCCCTCCTAACGCGATGCTTCCCCCAACATGAGTTCGATGAATTGAAATAATTGAAATCGGCTGCAGAGCTTGCTCAGGCCTGGTCGGAGCGCTATCCAGGGTCAAGGTTTTTGCAGTCTCCCGGTGTCGTTGATTTCCCGCCTTCGTGCTGTTGTTGCTGGCGATGATTATCTCGACGGTGACTATGACGATCTCGATTACGACACTGGCGAAGAGCTTGAAGCGGATCATGGTGCCAGCCATGCCGTCGGTGGGGCGTTGGCTCCTCTCGATGCAGGTAACCCTTTCGCCGATGCTGAGCCCTTCTCCAGTGGTGGTTCCAACGTGATCGGCATGCCCGGCATCAGCACCAACGCCGCTGAGGTGACGTTGATGGAGCCGCGCAGTTTTGATGAGATGCCACGGGCAATCCAGGCGCTGCGCGAGCGCAAGACCGTCATCCTCAATCTCACGATGATGGAGCCCGACCAGGCACAGCGGGCCGTTGACTTTGTGGCCGGTGGCACCTTCGCCATCGATGGTCATCAAGAGCGTGTGGGCGAAAGCATCTTCTTGTTTGCCCCAAGCTGTGTCACCGTCACGAATGCCAGTCAGGACGAGGCTTCTTCCCCAACGGTGGTGACCAAGGACGTGGAACAAAGTTCTGCCGAAGCCAGTGTTGCTCCGGCACCGGCTTGGGGTGAAGCCAGCGCTGCGGCACTCTGAGAACATTGATCGGCTGATCAGCGTGACCCTTTCCCTTGGAGTGATTGGCCTGGGCCGGATGGCCCAGGCTTTGTTGTTACCCCTCTTGGAGCAGGGGACCCCGAGCGCTGACGAGGTGATTGCTGTCGTTGGGCAGGCTGCAACAGTGACGCGACTGGCCTCAGAGCTGCCTGCTGAGCTCACCTTGCTTGCCGCCTCTGACCCGCAAGCGCTCTCGGCTTGGAGAGCACCGATGCAATTGCTGGCGATCAAGCCCTATCAGTTGGATCAGGTGGCGGCTGCAGCGCCTCCGGTTCACGATGAATCGTCGCCGCTGCTGATCTCAGTTCTGGCGGGCATCACACTTGAGCGACTTCAGAGTTCCTTCCCTGGGAGGGTTTGTGTGAGGGCTGTGCCCAACACGCCTTCGCTGGTTCGGGCTGGGCTGACGGGATTGGCTTGGGGGCAGGGAGTGACGCAAGCGCAAAAGCTTCAGGTGCAGGCCTTGTTCTCGCCCGTCAGTGAAGTGCTGGAGTTGCCTGAAGAGCGTTTGGATGCATTTCTTGCTCTCACGTCTTCAGGTCCGGCCTATGTGGCCATGATTGCCGAAGCGATGGCGGATGGTGCAGTGGCGGTGGGGATGCCCCGCGATCAGGCCCAGCATTTGGCCCACCGAACCCTCGCAGGCACCGCAGCGTTATTGCATGAGCAGCAGCTTCACCCAGCCCAGCTCAAGGACATGGTGGCTTCCCCAGGAGGCACCACCATGGCCGCAATCCGCAGGTTGGAGGCGGCGGGTTTGCGCTCGGCTCTGATCGAAGCTGTTGTGGCTGCCGCCGAGCACGGTCGCAGCTTGCGCTGATTAGGCGGCCACTGGTGTGACCAGAAGACCTCGGTACAGCTGTTCAAGAGCATCAATATTGCGGTTCAGTGTGTAACGCTCCATCACCCGCTGACGTGCCCGTTGGCCCAATTCAGCGGTGAGTACCGGCTGATCCCGAAGCACAGGCAGCAAGGTGCGCAGCTGGGTGGTGACTCCCTGAGTGCTGAGCACAATGCCGGCCCCGTCGGCCAGAACTTCGCCATCGGCCCCAGCATCGGTCGCCACACAGGCGCACCCGCTCGCCATCGCTTCCAGCAGGGCAAGAGAGAGTCCTTCAACCAGGCTGGGTAAGACAAAGACCTCCGCGGCCTGCATCAGGGCAACCCGGGTCTCAAGATCGGACTCGTAGCCCCACCAGATCACACTGTTGTTGGCATGAGCGTTCTGCAACGTGGAGCGCAGAGGGCCATCGCCCACGATCACCAGCCTGCAACCGGGAGGATTGACCAGTTTCCACGCTTTGAGCAGGGCTTCAACGTTTTTCTCAGTGGAGACTCTGCCCATGTAGAGAAAGATCCGTTCCTTGCCCAGCCTCTCTTCAACCTGGCAGCGGATTGCATCGGTTCTGGGTGCGGCAGGCATGGAGCAGGGGGGGGCCCAGAGCTGCTGATCCACGCCGTTGGGGATCACCGCCAGTCGGTCTTCACTCACCCCGAGCCGCGCCAGCACATCTGCCTGCAGCTCGGAGAACACAATCACGCGGTCATAACGCGCCAGGGCAGGGGCATAGAGCTGATACGTGAGTTGCTGGGTGCCGGCGGTGAGGTTGCGCAGGCCTGCATCAAAGGCTGGGTGGAAGGTTGCAACCAGGGGCACACCCAGTTGCTGGCAGAGCTCCGGTAGGCGGAAATCCAGCGGTGAGAGGGTGAGGCTGGCGTGCACCAGATCGGGGCGCAGTCGTTCGAGCGATTCACGCAGTTCCCGCTGGGCGCGCGGGGATGGAATTGTGTAAACCTGCGATTTGACCAGATACGGCAGGCTCACGTCTGGGTCGTTGGCCAGCAAAGACGTGGTGCTGCTCGCAGGGGAGCCAGGGTTATCGAAATGAATGAAGCTGGTTTGATGTCCGCGTCTTCTGAGGGCTTCGGTCGTGCTCAGCCCGTAGGTGACATTGCCGCAGAACGGTGATTTTTTTCCCAGCCAGGCGATGTGGGCCACCCGCTCTGCCTTTCCCGCTTCTGAACAAGCAAGTTAGCAGCGCTCCCAAGGACGCTCCATCAGCGCGGCGAACATCGCTAACAGGGCCAGTAGCCACAGCACCGGACTCAGGCCGACGCTGCTCACCAGCGTTCCTGCCAGCACTAGGGGCAGGCTCAGGGCAATGTTGATCAGGTTGTTCTGAAGGCCAAACACGCGGCCGCGCTGGGTCTCTGGGGTCTCCTCCTGGATGGTGGTTTGAGCCGGAATGGCTACCAGGGCTGCTCCGACTCCGAGGACTCCGCAGAGGGTGAGAGTGCTGCTCAAAGAGCCCTTGAACTGGCTGAGCAGCACCAATGAGAACGTGATGGTTCCGAGGCCAGCTGCAGTGAGGCGGCGGCGGTTGAAGTGGTGGCCAAGCTGGGCGATCACCACGGCGCCAACGGCCATGCCCAGGCCGCTCATGGCCAGCAGGGTGCCGAAACCGGAGGGGCCGAGGCTCTGAATTAGCCCTGCCAGCTGGAGCGCCAGCACATAGAGGGCGGCCAGCAGGCTGTAAAGAAGCACGAGGTGCACCATGGCGTTGCGCACGGTCGGGATGCGTTTGAGCACCTGTAGGCCCTCGCCAATCTCATGCCAAACGGAACGACCATCGCTGCGGATCGCCTGCTCCCGGTGCCGGATGGCCAGCAGACTGAGGGCAGCCATGCCGTAGCAGAACGGCAGCAGGATGAATTCACCGCCATGGATGCCAATCGTGCTGAACACATGGTTGAGGCCGCGAAGGATCGGCTCACCGAGGGCGAAGCCCACAATCGTGGCGCCCATGCTGGTGGTCTGATAGAGGGAGTTGGCCGCTAGAAGATGCTCGCTGGGTACGAGCAGAGTGATAGCGGCCTGTTCTGCCGGGGCGAAGAACTGGGTGAGGATCGACTCCACGAAGGTCATCAACACCAATCCCCAGTAGCCCCAAGGCAGCCCCAGGATCACCGGACCAGGGATCAGAAAAAGAGGTGTGAACAGCACCATCAGGGCGCGCAGACCGTTGGAGGCCACCATCACCCGCCGTTTTGGCCAGCGGTCCACCCAAACCCCTGCCACGCTGCCGAGCACCATCGCAGGGAGCGTGTTGGCCACGAAGATGCCGGTGGCCAAGAGCGTGATCACCTGCGTGCGCGTACTGATGTCGAATCCGACCTCCGACGCCACATCGGCCAGGACACCGTTCTGCTGGGATGTCAGCAGTAGGTGCTGATCGATCAGAAAGACCATCAGCACGATGTAGAACTTGTCAGCCAGCTGCGAGAAGATCTGGCCGATCCAGAGCTTGCGGAAGTCGTTCAGGCGCAGGACTGCTTGAAGTCCGCGCCCTCCTTCGGGGTTGCCGCCAGTGGGGAGGGCTGGCTCCGGGCTGTTGATGGAGGGACCGCTCAAAATGCCAGAGAAGACCGGCTCATGATCGCCCAGCGCCGTCACGGCCGGAGACAATCACTGACTCCCGCAGCATGGCAAGGGATCGCACCGGCCTGGGCAGATGGCAGCGGATCCAGCACTCCACAACGGCCAGGAGGCGCAACCACACGTCTTCAGGGCCCATCAGGCCGCCATCACGGCGGCGTGGCAGTTCTGCACGGGGCAGGCGCTGGAGCAGGGCCAGCTCCGAGGGATTGAGCTGCACGGCCGCACCAGGTTGGCGACCGATGGCCAGGCCCTCATCGACGATCAGGCTGCAGCGCCAGTCCCATTGACCGATGGGGGGGATCAGGGCGTCACCGCTTCGGCAGCAGTTCTGCAGCGGTAGGCCGTAGCCACCAAGGGCGAGCAGATGAACACAGGCTTGAACGCTGCTGGCAAGGGCTGTGCAGTCGCTCTGCTGATCACGGCTGATCGTTTCCAGTCGCTCCAGGTGGATCACCACGGTGTCAAGGAGGCCTGCTAAGGGGTCGTCGTCTTGCACCAGGGCCATGCAAAGTTCGGCCAGGGCTTGAGCCCCTGCCAAGGTTTCCAGCCGTTGCCCGACGGCGCCGAAGTTGTGCTGCACCCTGAGCTGACGCACCCGAGGCAAACCGCGACGGCCCACAACCTGCACCTCCATCTGGGTGAGGGGCACGGCGGCGGCCAGGCTGCTGCGTGGTCTGCGGGCACCGGGCACTGCCAGACGGATGACCCCCGCTTCTGCGCTGAGCAGGGTCAGCAGCCGGTCATGCTCCCCCAGGGGGCCCACCTTTAACGCCAGCCCTACTAGCCGGCGATCAGCCATCGATGCGTCCGTTGCCGCTGGCGATGGGGGTACGCAGAGCCTGCATCAACTGCGGTCCGCTGCTTGTGCCCAGAGCAGTGGCGCCCGCTTCGATCAGTTGCTGACACTGCTCCAGGGTGTGCACGCCGCCGGCCGCCTTGATGCCACATCGTCCGCGGGTGAGACTTCGCAGCTGCTGGACATGGCTGGCGGTGGTGGCGGCTCCGAAGCCATTACTCGTCTGTACGGCTTCAGCGCCTGCATCAATGGCGGCCTCAACCGCCAGCTTCAGCTGCGCGTCTTCCAGCCTCGCCATGTCGAGGATCACGGTGACCGGTAACCCAACGTTGATCAGGATGGCGAGCTCCTCAGCAAAGGCATTGGGGCGGTCTTCAGCCAGTGCTGTCAGGTCAGGCACAACGTCGAGTGCTTCAGCGCCGTGCTCAGCGGCCCACTCCGCTTGCGCTTGTTTCAGGGTTGTGGGGATGGCACCGAAGGGGAAGGCGATCACTGCGATCAGGCCCGTGGGCCCCGGAGCGCCGAGACGCTCCCTCACGGCCGTTAGCTGGCTGAGGTTGGTGCATAACTTTCCAAGCCCGAGCTGGCGGGCTGCATCGCAGCCCTCGTTCAGACGATCACGGCTGAGGAGGGGATCCAGCAGGGCCTGATGGATCAAGGGGGCGAGATCCGGCAGCTCTTGCTGCCGGGGCAAGCGGTTCATGGGCTTGGGTGGGAAGCGTCAGTCTCGCGCCTGGATGACGCCATAGCCCCCATGATTGCGGCGATAAATCACCTGCAACTCCTTGGTCTCTGCGTCGCGAAACAGATAGAAGTCGTGGTCGATCAGATCGAGCTGATGGCGCGCTTCCTCAACGCGCATCAGGGGCATCGGGAAATACTTGCGACGCACACCAGGATCAGGGAGGTGGGCCTCTTTCCCATCGAGCAGTGAGCCATCCACAGATGATTCGTCGATCACCGCTTCGGTGGTCGGGGTGGAGCTGGCCCGATGGCCATGGCTGTGGTGGTGGTCACTGTGGCGTTCCTTGTAACGACGCAGCTGACGGCTCAGTTTGTTGGCCACCAGGTCGATGCTGGCGTAAAGGTTTTCGCTGCGTTCCTGGGCACGAATCACCGTGCCGTTGGCAAACACCGTCACCTCAGCTGTCTGTTGGGGAACGCGGGGGTTGCGGGCGACTGACAGGTGCACATCCGCTTCCATCACCATGTCGTTGTAGTGCTGAACGGCCCGCTCAAGCTTCGATTCGGTGTAGTCGCGCAGAGCCGAGGTCACTTCCAGGTTGCGACCATGGATCAGAAGCTTCATGGCATCTCTCCGGTGCCGGTTGATATCTGCACGCTAGAGACGTCAAACCAGGGCGCACACAGGCCTTCGGCATTTCTTTTTGAGCCGAGGCAACTGGTGCCGTTCCCAGTCGCCTGGAGCTGGCAGCAGCACTGGCAGGAGAGATTGTTGGCCTTCTCCACTCGTTCGGTTCAAAACGATCATGAAGTCGTGCAGCCTCCGGAAGCGGTATGGCTGCTGCAGCATCCCTCTTGCTACACCCTTGGCCGCGGCGCCTCCGAGCAGCATTTGCTCTTCGATCCTGCTGATCCGCCGGCACCTTTGCACCGCATCGATCGTGGTGGGGAAGTCACCCATCACATGCCGGGCCAGTTGGTCGCTTACCCCGTGCTGGATCTGCACCGGCGCCAGTGTGATCTGCACTGGTATCTGCGGCAGCTGGAACAGGTGGTGATTGATGTACTGGCCCAGCTTGATCTCGCCGGCGAACGGATTGAGGGAATGACTGGGGTGTGGCTGGAGGGTCGCAAGCTGGCAGCGATCGGCGTGGGCTGCCGCCGATGGATTACCCAGCACGGCCTGGCGCTCAATGTGAGTGGCAACCTCAGCGGCTTTGACGCAGTTGTGCCTTGCGGGTTGAAAGGGAAGGCCGTGGGGCGACTGAGTGAGTGGATCCCGGGTCTGAGAGTGGAGGATGTGCAGCCGCTGCTGCGGGATGCCCTTGGGCAACGCTTTGGGCTCTGCTGGCAGGGGCCTGGTGCCGCATTCAGCCACTTATTGATTGCCGACCAGCCGAGGGGGTGATAGCCCTGGGCGGTCTGCCCTCGATCCCCGTGCCCATCGCCGCCCGCTCCAGCTGGACCCCCACCCCTCATGAGCAGGCAGCTCTCAAGGCTCATTCCCATGTGGACGACCTGGGCAGGGTGGATCAGATCTGGCCGTGGTTGGCGAGTCACCATGGGGATGTGATGGCGGTCGATGCGCCCCACGCGGCCCATCCCGAATGCTTTAGCTACCTGCAGCTGGCGGACCGGATCACAGCCGCCGCTGCCGCCTTCCGTTCCCTTGGCGTCGGCTCAGGCGACGTGGTGGGGTTGTTTGCCGAGAACAGTCCGCGCTGGCTTGTGGTTGATCAGGGCTTGATGCGTTCGGGTGCTGTCAGCGCTGTGCGGGGTGCCGCCGCTCCTGTACAGGAGCTGCATTACATCCTTCAGGACAGCAAAGCGGTCGCCCTTGTGGTGCAGAACGCTGAGCTGCTGCAACGGCTGGACCTTGCGGAGCCCCTGCGGGCAAGTCTGCGCTGCATCATCCAGCTGGAAGGTGAGCCGGCCTTTGAGGGGGTTATCGGGTGGGAGGCCTTTTTGGCCATGGGCGCTTTGGGCACAGCACCGGATCCGATCGTTGGCCGAGGCCTTGATGCGGCAGGCTCCACGACGGCCACGATCCTCTACACCTCTGGGACGACCGGTCAGCCCAAGGGGGTGCCACTCACCCACGCCAACTTGTTGCATCAGATCCGCAGCCTCGCCTGTGTGGCCCATCCAGCTCCAGGAGCGCCTGTGCTGAGCGTGCTGCCGATCTGGCATTCCTATGAACGCAGCGCGGAGTACTACTTCTTTTCCTGCGCCTGCTCACAGAGCTACACAACTATCAAGCAGCTCAAGCGTGATCTGCCCAGGGTGAAGCCGGTGGTGATGGCCACCGTGCCGCGTCTTTGGGAGGCAGTGCAGGCTGGTTTTGAGGATGTGCTCAAAACCTTTCCAGCTTCACGCCAGCGTCTCCTGCGCGCCGCTCTTGCCAATAGCAGCGCCTACTGCCTGGCCCGCCGTCGTAATCGCAATCTGATGCTCGAGTCCCTGGGGCGACGTCAGCGCCTGAAGGCTGCCGCTGAGATGACTCGGCGCTGGCCCGCCCATGCCCTCGCCTCGACGCTGATCTGGCCCAAGTTGCGTCTGCAGCTCAGTGGTGGCCAGTTGCAGTTCCCGATCAATGGCGGTGGTGCCATTGCCCCCCATGTGGATGCCTTCTTTGAAGCGGTAGGGATCGAGCTTTTGGTGGGTTACGGACTTACTGAGACCAGTCCGGTGGTGAGTTGCCGGCGACCTTGGCGCAATATCCGTGGAAGTTCGGGGCTTCCCATGCCAGAAACCGAATTTCGCATCGTTGATGCCGACACTCGTGCACCCCTCGGCTTCCGGGAGCGCGGCGTGGTGTTGGTTCGCGGTCCCCAGGTGATGGCTGGCTACCTCGGCAAGCCAGACGCCACTGCCAAGGTGCTTGATGGCGACGGCTGGTTCGATACGGGTGATTTGGGCATGCTGCTGCCCGATGGCTCCGTGGTACTGACTGGCCGCGCCAAAGACACGATCGTGCTCAGCAGCGGTGAAAACATTGAACCGGGGCCGCTGGAGGAGCTGCTGGTGTCGAGCCCATTGGTTGAGCAAGTCATGCTGGTGGGTCAGGACGAGCGTCAACTTGGTGCCCTTGTGGTCCCTCGAACGGACGCCATTCAGGCTTGGGCTGCGGAGCAGGGGGTGAGTGTGGCGGCCGATTTGGGTGGATCCCCTGGACAGGCTGAGATTTGCCGTCTCCTGCGTGGTGAGTTCAATCGGTTGTTGACAGCACGCGTCGGGTCCAGGGCGGATGAGCGCCTGGCCGGGGTGGGACTGGTGGAGCCATTCACGATTGAAAATGGTTTGCTGACGCAAACTCTTAAGCAACGTCGCGATCGCATCACTGATCGCGATCGTGCTGTGATCCAGGGCTTCTACGGGCGATGAGCCTCCTGGATCGGGAACCCGCCATCGGGGTGGCTTGACCCCCGAGGCTGGGACTGAGACGCTTGGCGCTCTTTCCTTTCACCCATGTCTGACGGCACCACCCTGTCGATTAAGCGCACAATCGCCATCCGTGCTGTTGTGACGCCGGCTTGGAAGGAAGAAGCGGAGCGAGAACTCAGCACCGCAATCGCGACCACCGATCAGCAGTTAGGTCAGCTGGAGCAGGAGGGGCAGCAGGTGGTTGAGGAGGTGCGTCGTCAGAGCGCCAATCCTCTGGATCCCCGGGTGCAGGATCAGGTGGCACAGGTGCAGCAGCAGGTCGCTGCCAAGCGCTCTGAACTGGAAGAGCAGAAGCGCAATCTTCTCCAGCAGCAGTCGCAGGTGCGCGATGTCGAGATGGAGGAGATCGTCGATCAGGGTCAGATCGAGAGTTTCTGTGAACTGGCTGTCGGCGACAACCTGGTCAGCAAGATGCAGGTCGCTGTTGTGGTCCGCGACGGTGTGGTCGAGTCGATCGAGCAGGGCTGATCCTGCTCGGCCTGCCGGCCCGTAAAATTCCGCTACTCAGCCCCACTGGAGAAGGTTTTGGCGACCCACGACATCTTCATGCCTGCCCTCAGCTCCACGATGACGGAGGGGAAGATTGTCGAGTGGCTTAAAAAGCCAGGGGACAAGGTGGGCCGAGGTGAGTCGGTGCTTGTGGTCGAGTCCGACAAGGCCGACATGGATGTGGAGTCGTTTAACGAGGGTTATTTGGCTGCTGTGCTCATGCCGGCCGGCAGCACCGCTCCAGTGGGAGAAACCATTGGTTTGATCGTGGAGACCGAAGCTGAGATCGCTGAGGCTCAGGCCAAAGGCGGTGGCGCTGGTGGAGCCTCCCCAGCTCCCTCTCCAGAGGCTGTGTCATCGCCTCCTGCGGCAGCCGCCCCGGCTCCTGCCGCAGCAGTTGCTGCACCTGTGGCCGCTGCACCGGCCCCTGTGCCTGCAGCGGCTCCGGCGCCTGTCGTCAGTGATGGCCGTCTTGTTGCTAGCCCCCGGGCCAAGAAGCTCGCCTCTCAGATGGGGGTGAATCTTGCCAGCGTTCGCGGCAGTGGCCCGAATGGTCGTATTCAGGCAGAAGATGTCGAACGGGCCGCAGGCCGTCCTGTGAGTGTTCCGCGGGTGGGGGAAGGCACCACGGCTGCCATCGTGGCTGGTGCTGGCGCCCCAGCAGTGCCGACAGCCCAGGCAGGCAATAGCTTCGGTGCTCCTGGTGAGACTGTGGCCTTCAACACTCTCCAGGCCGCGGTGAACCGCAACATGGAAGCCAGCCTGGCTGTTCCTTGCTTCCGCGTTGGATACACGATCACCACGGACAAGTTGGATGTTTTTTACAAGCAGGTGAAGCCCAAGGGCGTGACGATGACGGCGCTGCTGGCCAAGGCGGTGGCCGTGACCTTGGCCCGTCATCCCCAGGTGAATGCAGCCACCACTGCGGCTGGGATGGCGTATCCCGCCGATGTGAACGTGGCGGTGGCCGTCGCCATGGAGGACGGAGGTTTGATCACACCAGTCCTGCGACAGGCCGACCGCACTGATCTGTATGAGATGTCTCGCCAGTGGGCAGACCTGGTGAAGCGCTCTCGCAGCAAGCAACTCCAGCCTGAGGAGTACAGCACCGGCACTTTCACGTTGTCCAACCTGGGCATGTTTGGGGTGGATCGTTTTGATGCGATCCTTCCCCCTGGCACCGGTGCGATCCTGGCTGTCGCCGCTTCTCGCCCCACGGTGGTAGCCGGTAAGGACGGTTCGATCTCTGTCAAGCGTCAGATGCAGGTGAACCTCACCGCTGATCACCGTGTGATTTATGGCGCAGACGGTGCCGCCTTCCTGAAGGATCTGGCTGAATTAATCGAGACCCGTCCGGAGAGCCTGGCCGTCTGATCTGCCTTGGATTCGATCGCGGCGAGGCCTCGATCGAATCCACGCTCCATGGTGAGGGGGAGGTGAGCATCGCTTTGCTCCATGAATCTGTTTTCAGTTCTGCTGGGTCAGCCGCTCCCCAAGGCCAGCGCAGCCCATGAGCGCCTGCCCAAGCTGCAGGCACTACCGATCCTCTCCTCCGATGCTTTGTCATCGGTGGCTTATGCCACGGAGGCGGCCCTCGGCGTTCTGATTCTTGCCGGCAGCCAGGCTCTCAGCTTGTCGTTGCCAATCACCGTGGCGATCATCCTGCTGATCGCCATTGTGGTGCTCTCCTATCGGCAGGTGATTGCTGCCTATCCCCAGGGTGGAGGCTCGTATGTGGTGGCCCGTGACAACCTCGGACGCAATGTTGGCCTGGTGGCGGCGGCGGCGCTGCTGATCGACTACACCCTCACCGCGGCAGTGAGCTTGATGGCGGCCGGTCAGGCGATCAGCTCCTTGATCCCTTCGCTGCTTCACCATGAGGTGGCGCTCACGCTGCTGCTGCTGGCACTGGTGGGCTGGGCGAATCTGAGGGGCTTGCGGGAAGCGGGGCGCATCTTTGCCCTGCCGACCTACGCGTTTGTGGTGATGATCGCGCTGCTCACCCTGGTGGGATTGCACGATCTTGTGGCTCATCACGGCTTTCGCCCTGATCCACCGCCTCTGGTCACGAGCATGGAACCCTTGGGGCTGTTCTTGATCCTGCGTGCTTTCAGCTCCGGTTGTTCAGCCATGACCGGTATCGAGGCCATCGCCAATGGCGTGCAAGTGTTCCGCGAACCCGCTCCCGTCAATGCCAGGCAGACCTTGCTGGTGATGGGAGGACTGTTGGCGTTGATGGTTTTCTCCGTGAGTGGAATGGGGTTCCTTTACGGCATCGCCCCGGACCCCAACGTCACGGTGCTGGCCCAGATCGGGGCCAAGGTGTTTGGGCCTGGCACTCCGCTGCTATGGGGCCTTCAGATCTCCACCCTGTTGATTCTCGTGCTGGCCGCCAATACAGCGTTTTCAGGCTTTCCCCGCTTGGCGGCAATGTTGGCTGATGATCGTTGCTTGCCCCGTCAGATGGCGTGGCTCGGCGATCGGCTGGTCTATCAAAACGGCATCGGTGTTTTGTTGGCTGGCACGGCTCTGATCATTTGGGTGTGCCAAGGAGACACAACCGTGGCGGTGAATTTGTATGCCCTGGGTGTGTTCACAGCCTTCACCCTCTCTCAGCTGGGCTTGGTTTTGCGTTGGTGGCGTCAGCGTGGTGAGGGCTGGCAGGGCCGGATGCTGATGAATGCCCTTGGTGCCAGCGCCACATTTGTGGTGTTGGTGGTGATCATCATCAGCAAGTTCTGGGAAGGGGCCTGGACGGTCGTGATCGCGATCCCTCTCCTGGTTTGGGCTCTCGCGGCGATTCGTCGGCGTCACCGGGAAGTGACTGCTGCCTTGGTGCCGGATTCGCTGATTGAGCCTCTCTATCTAGCGCCTGTGCCATCGCCTGTGCAGCATCAGGCGATTGTTTGGATGGGGGGGCTGACACGCGCAACCCTTGAGGCGGTGCTGTATGCCTGCTCGATCGCTGAACAGGTCACGGCCGTGATGGTGGTTGGGGATCGGGATGATCCCGGCCAGATCAGCCTTGATTGGGATCGCTTGGTGGGAGCGGATAACGGTGATCTACAGCTCAAGCTTTTGGTCAGCCCCTACAGCTCGGTTATTCAGCCGTTTTGTGCTTTTGTTCGCGATCAGGAGACGACCCATCCTGAGCGAAGAACCACTGTTGTGATGCCGGTAGCTGTGCCCGACAATCTGCTCGATCGCTTTTTGCTCAACCAGAGGGCTCTCTACTTGTATCGGGCGCTCTCGGCCCAGGGCACGCACGTGTTCTCCGTGGTGCGCACTTCACTGGAGCCTGTGCAGCCGGTGGATTGACGCCACCGGCACCTGCGCGTCCTTGCCATTCGGCAGCATGGGCAATGACCGTGCAACAGGCATCTGTGCCCGATTCCAGGGATCGTCAGCTCCGTTCTTACGACTACACCTTGCCGCAGGAGTGCATTGCCCAGGTGCCTGCGCAGCCTCGCCATGCGGCTCGCCTGCTCATGGTGCCGCCCATGGACGCCACCCTGGAGAAGGCCTGCCATCAACAGGTCTGGGACTGGCAGCAGGCGTTGCAGCCTGGTGATCTCCTGGTTGTCAATGACACGCGGGTGCTCAAAGCTCGCCTGCGGGTGCGTCGCTCCGGCGGTGGCTTGGCGGAACTGTTGGTGCTGGAACCCCGTGGGGATGGGCAGTGGCTTTGTCTGGCAAGACCAGCCAAGAAGTTGCGGCCTGGTGATCAGCTCTGGCTTGAAGGGTTGGAGCAGGAACCGCTGTCGTTGCAGGTGCTTTCGACTGATGCCGCGACAGGGGGAAGACTGATTCAGTTCCCAGCTGGCTGTGATGATGCCCTGGAGATTGAGGGGGTGTTGGAGCGTTTTGGCGAAGTGCCTCTTCCTCCCTATATCTCTCGACACGATGCCGATGACCAAACGCGCTATCAAACGCGTTACGCCTCCCGCCCGGGAGCGGTCGCTGCACCAACGGCGGGTTTGCATCTCAGCGATGAACTGTTGGCGGCCTTGCAGGCACGGGGCGTGGAGATTGCGCGAGTCACCCTGCATGTGGGGCTGGGGACGTTTCGCCCGGTTGAAACCGAGGATCTCACGCAGCTGACGCTCCACAGCGAATGGGTGGAGGTGAAGGCGGAGGTGGTGAAGGCCGTAGACGCCTGCCGTCAACGCGGCGGCAAGGTGATCGCAGTTGGGACGACCAGTGTGCGTGCCCTTGAAGGTGCTGCGCAGGCTGGGGGCGGTCGTCTGCAGCCGTTAAAGGGTCCAGTGGATCTGGTGATCCAGCCCGGCTATCGCTTCGCTGTGGTGCAGGGTCTGCTCACCAACTTCCATTTGCCCAAAAGCTCGTTGCTGCTTTTGGTGAGTGCTCTGATCGGTCGTGAGCGTTTGTTAGGGCTTTATGCCTGCGCGATTGAACACAACTACCGCTTTTATTCCTACGGGGATGCCATGTGGATCCCCCCGGAGGCGGTGCTTGAGACCGCACGGCCTTGCCGCTGACATGTAGACAATAAAAAACCCCGTGCGACTGCACGGGGTTGTTCGAAAGCTTGACTGAATCAGGCCGGGACCGGTTGTTCGATGATGCCTGCTGGGACGTCAGCGAACATCACTGAGGACAGGTAACGCTCAGCCAGGTCGGGGAGCACCACAACGATGGTTTTACCTGCATAGGCATCCTGCTGGGCGAGGCGAATGGCGGCTGCGGCTGCGGCACCGCAGGAGATGCCCACCAGAAGCCCTTCTTCCTTGGCCAGGCGTAGTGCCATCTCCACCGATTCATCGTTGGTCACCTGCTCCACCTTGTCGACAACGGAGAGGTCGAGATTTTTGGGGATGAAGCCAGCGCCGATACCCTGGATCTTGTGCGGACCGGGCTTGACGTCTTCCCCATTCATCGTCTGGGTGATCACGGGGCTGTGGCTTGGTTCGACAGCGACGGATTCAATCGCCTTACCCGCTTCGTTCTTGATGTAGCGAGAGACGCCGGTGATCGTGCCGCCCGTGCCGACGCCAGCTACAAGCACATCGATGGCGCCGTCGCAGTCGTTCCAGATCTCAGGCCCAGTCGTTTTCTCGTGGATCTCGGGGTTGGCCGGATTTTCGAACTGACCAGGCATGAAGTATTTGGCCGGATCGCTCTCGGCGATTTCCTTGGCCTTGGCAATGGCGCCCGGCATGCCCTTAGCAGCTTCGGTGAGAATGATCTCGGCACCGAGGACGGCCATCACACGGCGACGTTCGATCGACATCGACTCGGGCATGGTCAGGATCAGCTTGTACCCACGCGCTGCTGCGGTGTAAGCCAAGGCGATGCCGGTGTTGCCAGATGTCGGCTCGACGATGGTCTTGCCTGCCGTGAGAGCGCCGCTTTTTTCAGCGTCCCAGATCATGTTGGCGCCGATCCGGCATTTGACGCTGTAAGCGGGATTACGGCCTTCGATCTTGGCCAGCACGGTGGCCTTGCAGCCCTTGGTCACATTGTTGAGACGAACCAGAGGGGTGTTGCCGATGGCTTGGCTGTTATCGGCGTAAACGCGAGACATGGAGGGGTACGCAGGATGCCCAGGTCCGTCAACTTAGTGAGATCAACCCGTTAGGGCTCTGGCTTTAAGGCCTTGTTCAGACTTTGACAAGGCGATGGCTTCACCACGCAACGGCGAGGGCACTCTCCTTCGGTTCTGCTCCAATCCAAGCCAGGGTTGATCAGGGAGCGTTGTCGTGCTTAGTCGCCAAAGCGCGTTCAAACCGCTGCCAAAGCTGATCCGGATCTTCCAGGCCGACAGAGACCCGCAGCAGGTGAGAGGGAACGCCACAGGACGCGGCCCAATCCAGTTCGTCGTAGTGGGCTAGCAGAACGTAGGGGCAGCACAGCGTGAAATGGGTGCCCAGGCTTGGCCCCTTGGAGACAGCCAAAGCGTCATAGACGCTTTGGGCTTTGGGGGTTCCGCCATGCAGTTCAAACGAGAGCAGGCATCCATGGCCTGCACCGCTGCGCATCAGCGCCTGAAAGGTGGGGCAGCGGTCAGGATGCAACACCTGTTTGATGGCGGGGTGTCGTCTTAGCCGTTCCACGAGGGCACTGCAGTGTGCATTGAGGCGTGGAATCCGGGCGTGGACGTCACGGCTGGCCTCCTCCAGGCAAATGGCGTCGGCATCGCCGAGGCCTGATGGGGCGAAGCTTAATTCGCTGCAAAACGTGTCTCGCCAGGGGGAGCTAGGGCTCACCACCAGAGTGCCGGCAAGCACATCTCCCCTGCCGGCGAAGCTTTTGGTCAGGGAACTGAAGACCAGGTCAGAGAAGGGGAGAGCGTCGATGTTGAGCCCGGAGCCGATCGTGTCGTCAGCAATCACAGGGATGCCGCGCTGATGGGCCAGTTCAGCCACGGTGATCAGATCAACGCACTGCAGCAGGGGGTTGCTAGGCAACTCCACGACGACTGCTGCAGGGTTGAGGCGGTCAAGACTGGCGGCAACCGCCTCAGGGGAGCTGTCGGTGAGCAGCTCGGCGCCGGCAAACACAACCTGGGGCAGCTTGAGCACATCGACATAAGGGAAGCCCACCTGGAGGGTGGGACGGCCTGGATGGAGTGTGGTGACCAGATTCAGGGCACTGTGCAGCGCGGCCATGCCAGAAGGATGCAGGCTGATCTGACCCTGAGGGCAGCCATAGATTGCAGCCAGTCGTTCCTGAATACGCCAACGGGCCTGATCGCCAGCGCTTTGGGCTGGCGACGCTTCATGGCCCAGGGCCATCGCTGCCTGACGGGAGCTGGCTCCCAAGCCAGCGTGCTGCCAGAAGGCCTTCGCTGAAGGGCTGGCGGCGGAATCGGTGATTAGGCAGGGCAGGCCGTTGACGACCGAGATGGAGGCCCAAGCGTTTGGCTGGCAGCGCAGGCAGTGCTCGCGAGCGGCCTTGGCTGCCGCGGCTGTGGGATACGGCCAGGCTTGGCTATCAGCTGGTGCATCGAACTGTCTCAGGGCTGTGAGGGCCAGTTCTGCCACCAGAGGGTGGAACCCGAAGCGGGGATAGACCGCTTTTAGTTGGTTGCGACAGGCGGGATCGTTCTCCTCGTAGGCGATCACGTCGCTCCATCGGGGTAGAGCCACCGAGACGGCATGCGTGCTGTCGGGTAGGGGCTGTCCCAGATCATGCCCCTGCCAACAGGGGTCGATGAGCAGATCGCGGGTGCTCACGGCAGCAGAGAAAGGGCTTGGTCGAGGTCGGCGATGAGATCCGCTTCGTCTTCACAACCCAGCGAGAGACGAACCAGGCCGTCGCTGATTCCTAGTTTCTCTTTGACCGTGGTCGCCACTGCTGCGTGGGTCATGGTGGCTGGATGACAGATCAGGCTTTCCACTCCTCCCAGGCTTTCGGCCATCGTGAACCAATGCAGGGCCTTGCAGACGGCATAGGCCTGGTCGCGGCTGGCGTTCAAGCCGATGGTCACGATCGCGCCACCACCGCTCATCTGCCGACTGGCCACAGCGTGTTGGGGATGGTCCGTCCGAAGCGGGTAGCGCACCCAGGCCACCGCAGGGTGATGGGCGAGATGGTTCGCCACCGCGGAAGCATTGGCCATTTGTTGGCGTAAGCGCAGAGGAAGGGTCTTGAGCCCTCGCGTGATCAGCCAGCAGTCAAAGGGGGAGGGCATCAGCCCCAGCGCTTTCTGGGCGAACAGCATCTTCTGCTGCCATTCAGCGTCGTCGCAGCAAACGACTCCACCGAGGGCGTCGGAATGCCCATTGATGTATTTCGTGGTGCTCGTGAGGGAGAGGGTGGCCCCCAGTTGCAGGGGGCGCTGCACCAGGGGAGTGGCAAAGGTGTTGTCGACCACCACTGGCACAGCTGCGGAATGGGCGGCTGCGCAGACCGCCTCCAGGTCGATCACTTTGAGCAGGGGGTTGGTTGGACTTTCCAGCCAGACCATCGCTGGTTGACGGGCGGCGATCGTGGTTAGCGCAGCAGCATTGGTGAAATCGATCCATTCAGTCTCCACGCCGAATTTGGCGAAGACCTGCTCGAACAAGCGCACGGTGCAGCCATACAGGTTCTCCTCGCAGAGCACGAGGTCGCCCTGGCTGAGAGAGGAGGCGATTGCTGTGATGGCGCTCACCCCAGAGCCGAACACGGTGGCGTGGCTGCATTCCTCAATGGAGGCCAGCACCCCTTCCAAAATCCTGAAATTGGGATTGCCTGAGCGGGTGTAGTCGAACCCGCCTGGGTTGCCGTGGGCAAACGTGGATGAGGTGTAAATCGGTGGCATCACCGTGCCGGTTTCGCTGGCAAAACTCTCGCCGTGGTGAATGGCACGGGTCGCTGCCGCGGGTTGCGGTCTGGAAGAGAAGTCGTTTGCCACGGGTCAGTTGGGGATGACGCGTTCTGCCACGCCTCTGAGGCTTCAGGCTAAGAAACGGTCAGACCGCCATCTCTTGCGGTGAAACCATCGCCATGGACCTTCACCGCCCCAGCCTTGGTTGAGGGGATTCCCTGTGCAGTCTGGGGTCACGATTTTTGAGGTGCTTTGACTCATTGCATCCACAACGCCGCCAGGGCTAGAACGTAAGTACTAATACGGATCGGCCAATGAGTGCGCATCGTGCAGGAGGGATTCCCCCTTCAAATGTTGTCAACGCTGCTCCGCTTTTCTTGCGTGTAAAGCCTGGGCAGTTCGTCATTGTCAACGAGAACCGCAACCACTCTATTCCGACCGATACGGGTTGGTGGATGGGGCAAGTGTTGTTTTGTGAGGGAGGTCTGAAGGATTCAAAGCTGAATCGATCGTTCCAGGTCGCAGACGTGGATGATGGGGCGATCCGTTGGGTGAATGCGGATCAGGTTTCACATGTTTTGCATGAACTGGATGGTATTGGTCAGGAGGGTTGGGAGGGGTTTTAATCGCGTTCTCATTCTCCGGTGCTGTCGATGACCTTGCGAGAGTTGGGTGCAACGCTGGCCTTTTGAGCCGCTGAATCTACTTGTTTGACTCGATTGGTTTCTGGTCGATATTTTTCATCGAAATTCATTCTTGAACTGACTTATCGCCATCGAGGGCCAACGACCCAGCCCACTAAGGACTTGCGAAGGCCAGACTTGATCGGACGTATCCGATGCAATGTGGTGGAATCAAATATAATTAATCTCCCTCTGGCTGGCTTGGGGCTAAAGACGTCTTTTGTTGGCGCCAATAACTCAAGCTCTCCACCAGTAAAATTTTCTGGGTTTGAAAGGAGCAAGGAAAAAGAAAGCTTTCTGACCCATTCTCGTTCTTCGGGTACTGCCTTGCGGTTGGATGATTTTACGGACTCATCCCATCCATCTCTTGACGTGATGCAGTCGTCGACATGCCAGTCAAAGAAATCATCTTTGCTGTATTCAGTAAGCTGTATACTCGCCGAGTCGATATGTGATATATCGTATTTGAAATTTAACCTATTGGCTTTGCCTATGTAATGCCAAAGAAAGCCTCCTATCCAGCACTCATCTTCAATCCAGCCGATGTTGCATTGCCTGGATTTTGGGTCGCTTAAGTTTTTGCCTTCGCTTGAGATGACAGACGCAGTTTCTTTTTTTATCTTTTGATTGTCTATAAAATTACAGGCTTCGCTGATCAGGCTTTCAGGCAATTGGGTGTCAAAGAAGATTGCGCTGTACCCCATGGATGGTCAGAGGGATGGGTTCAACAAAGTAAGGATCGATAAAGTGCTAGTAGGGAGTTCAGTTAGGCGATGACAGTGTTCGCGAAATGTGGACACTTCGCGGACAGGAGGAAGTATGCTTAATCGATCGACTCAAAATGTGCGGATGCGGATTAATTCTGCGCATTTTGAGCGCCTGTAGGCAAATCTTAATGCATTGGCGATCTTAAGTCTTAGCCGCCTCCGCCTTGGGGATTTGATGGAGGTGGAGGTGGTGTGCAGCCCAAAGTATTAGTGCCGAGGCACCTCGACCGAGGTCTAGTCCCCCCGGCGACATCTTCTATGTCCTCATCTGTCAGTTCGGACCACTCACTGTCAAGCCCAGCGCTAATGAGCGCTTCTTTCGAAATGGTAAAGCCTGCGCTGCTGGCAATCTCAATGACGGCATCAACGCTCGACGCTTCTTTTACTTGTTTTTGGAGCTCGGCGTCAAGTTTTAGTTTTGCAAGGAACGAATTAAGCTGATCTTCTGACATGTGGCTTGTTCAAGTAATTCAATTTTAGTGCGCGCTCAAGTTCTGGGCTATCTCGTGGCCAGAAGTTTAGGATGCCTTTATGGTTTGCTTTAGGTCTGGGTAGATGTTCCTTGTCTTGTAATGGATTGGTCTGAGATCAGTTAAGTAGGCCGCTTTCGACTGGCGGCGGTAGTATGAAGCTTCTAAGTAGTGAGGTCAGAGGGTTTTGTGTGATTCGATTTGTGTTGTTTAGCGCACCCCGAAAGCTATTGCCTTGTAGCGAAGGTTGCGAGTGGAAAGGCTTGATAAAAATGTGGAACTCGATGAATTGCTTGATTCATTAAAGGTGCTGTTGACGTTAGTTGATCTGCAAGTGCTTAAGACGTTCTCTGGCTTGTCTGACTGCGATAAGGCGACCGCTTTTTTGGCAGTCGCATTGGCTTTTGGATTGATTGCCGCCATGAAAAAACTCCTGCAAACCGTTGAGAGGAACGGAAGCAGGAGTTGGAGTAGGAAGCCGGACAATCTCCAGCCCCTTGCTTGTCGAAGAAACTTACACTTTGCGTGAGTAGTATTCCACCACCAGCAATTCGTTGATCTCAAGTGCGACCCACTCGCGCTCGCAGCGACCAACGATCTTGGCGCTGAGCTTGCTCTTATCGAGTTCGAGGTGGGGCGGCACGTTGGCGAGGCCAGGGAATTCCAGGTTTGCCTCAGCCAGTTTCTTGCTGCACTTGCGCTCACGGACGGTGATCACATCACCGGGTTTGCACTGGTAGCTGGCGATGTCGGTGACGCGACCGTTCACGGTCACGTGGCCGTGGTTCACCAGTTGACGGGCGCCTGGCACGGTGGGGCCGAAGCCGAGACGGAAACAAACGTTGTCGAGGCGGTTCTCGAGCAGCTTGAGCAGGTTGGTTCCGGTGGAACCGTCCTGGGCGCGCGCTTTCTTCACATAACGCACGAGCTGACGTTCGGAGACGCCGTAGTTGAAGCGAAGCTTCTGCTTCTCTTCGAGACGGATTGCGTATTCAGAGCGCTTGCGACGGGCTTGGCCGTGCTGACCAGGGGGATAGGACCGCTTTGCGGCCTTCCGGGTGAGACCGGGAAGGTCTCCCAAGCGCCGCGTGATCCTCAGGCGAGGGCCGCGGTAACGAGACATAGGGAGTGGTGTGTCGTGGAACGATCGGGCGTCTGAGCAGGCATGCTGGGCTTGTGGCTTGCGCAGCGGCTTGTGACGCACGAATCAACAATCTTATCTGGCGGCCCTGCCGCCACTTTTAACCGCGCCCTTGCAGCGGTCATGCTGGCACTGATCAATTTTTATCGTCGCTGGTTCTCTCCCTTCTTTGGGCCTCGTTGCCGCTTTATCCCCAGCTGCAGCGCCTACGGTCTGGAGGCGATCCAGCGCCATGGCCCCTGGCGAGGAGGCTGGCTCACACTGCGCCGGTTGTTGCGTTGCCATCCCTTCACCCCCTGCGGCTGTGACCCCGTCCCTGACTGAATCCCAGCAGCTGATGCTTTACAGCCGCCAGGGTTGCTGTTTGTGCGAGGGCCTGGAGCAACGTCTACGGAGCTTGGATCTCGGCACTCTCGAACCGCCTCTGGTGCTTGAAGTCATCGATATCGATGCGCCGGGTACCGATCCTGTTCTGAAGGCTCGCTATGACCTCGAAGTGCCTGTGTTGGCTTTCGCCTCCATCGCCCTACCGCGAGTCTCACCAAGACTTCAGGGTGATGGTTTGTACGCCTGGTTACAACGGGCCTGCTCCAGCGCGCTTGGATCGGATTAGAACTGCACCACTGAGGGTGGTCGGCTAATGGCTCAGACACTCCATTCGCTGCTCAATGCAGTCGGTTTGCCTCTGGCTGAAGGTTTGCCTAATGCGCCGATCACGGCTCTGACCTGTGATTCACGCTGTGCCGGAGCTGGCAGCCTTTTTCTCGGTCTCCCTGGCGAGAGGGTGGATGGCGGCTCGTTCTGGCGTCAGACATTGGAGGCAGGCGCTGTCGCTGCGGTGATCGGTCCGGCGGCGGCGGCGGCCGATCCACCTGGTCGGATGGATCCAGTTGTGGTGGTGCCCGATCCAGTGGCGGCCTGGGCCGGGGCATTAGCGGCAGCGTTTTGGCAGCACCCCTCGGGGCGGATGACCCTGATCGGTGTCACTGGAACCAATGGCAAAACCACCACCACCCATCTGATTGAGCATCTCTGCAAGCAGATCAGCCTCCCTGTTGCCCTGTTCGGCACGTTGGTGAACCGCTGGCCTGGGCACAGCATCACCTCGACTCACACCACAGCCTTTGCAGATCGGCTCCAGGCTCAGCTGGCAGAAGCGGTGTCTGGTGGCACCCAGTTGGCAGCCATGGAAGTGAGTTCCCATGCTCTCGAGCAAGGAAGGGTTGCGGGTTGTCAGTTCTCTGCGGCGGTGTTCACAAACCTCACCCAGGACCATCTCGATTACCACCCGACGATGGAGGCCTATTTCGATGCCAAAGCGAGGTTGTTCAGCGAACCGTTACTCGTGGGTGATGGTGCATGCGCTGTGGTCAACATCGATGACCCTTGGGGGCAAAGGTTGGCGCAGCAGCTTGGTGAACGCTGTTGGCGCTGCTCGCTCAAGCCTGATCGCCAGCCTGAGACTGTTGAGCTGACGATGACGGATCTCAGCCTCACTGCCTCGGGCGTCTCTGGCACGATCGTCACACCGGTGGGCAGCGCCGACTTCCTGTCTCCACTTGTGGGTGATTTCAATCTGATGAACCTGCTCCAGGCCGTGGGGGTGCTGGTGCAGCACGGGTTGCCCCTGCCGTTGCTGCTGAAGGCGGCGAGCTGCTTCAAGGGGGTGCCTGGGCGGATGGAACGGGTGATGGTGCCGTCTGATCAGGCCATGAGCCTGCTGCCGTCGGTGGTGGTGGACTATGCCCATACGCCCGATGGGCTGCGTAATGCCCTGGCTGCCTGCCGGCCGTTTGTGACCGGAGCGCTGGTCTGCGTGTTTGGCTGCGGAGGTGATCGCGATCGAGGCAAGCGTCCCCAGATGGCGGCCGTTGCCGCTGAGTTGGCCAATCGCGTGGTGGTGACCTCCGACAATCCACGCACGGAGAACCCTCAACGGATCCTGGAAGACGTGGTGGCGGGGATCCCGGCGGGAACATCGCTGACAGTGGAGTGCGATCGGGCTGCAGCGATCGCTGCAGCCATTGAGGTGGCGGGTCCAGATGACCTCGTGTTGATTGCCGGCAAAGGCCATGAGGACTATCAAATCCTCGGCACCAGCAAGGTGCACTTCGATGACCGTGAGCAGGCAGAGATCGCTTTGCGCCGTCGAGTTGGAGGCTGATGGGTTGGGATCTCTTCTGTTGGGATGACTCGTTCAATGATGGATCGGTGTGCCGTGGCCTGTCGCAATCAGCAATAAGCCCCCCATGCTGAACAGTCCGAGTGAAAACCAGAGCAGACGTGACTGACCGGCGTCGGGAAGCTCCTCCCGGAACACACTGATCAGTAACCCGCCACCGACAAAGGCTGTGGCGATTGCCAAGGTGAGATCCGAGACGGGATGGAGGACTGCGGCATGCAGGCTCCCCAGAAGTAGTGCGGCGCTGCCAATCCAGCGGAAGCGGCGTCGGAATGTCACCGGGTGCTCAGCGGCCAAGGTGCGATCGGCGAGCAGCACATGGGCACTGATGGCAATGGTGAAGAGCAGGCCGTAGCTGATGCCTGTGCTGAGCAGCGACGGTAGTGAATAGGCGTAGAGATAACTAATCAGTGCAAAGGTGAGGAGGCGTGCTGCCCCGGTCCATTGCGTGCTCTTGGGGTGTTGCTTGCTGATCACATTGAGCGTGTATGGGATCAGCACACCAACCAGCGCGACAAGAAACAGCAGGCTTTCAGTCATCGCGCTGGGTACAAAGCTCTGCATCCCTGCTGCGTCACTGATGGTCTGCCCTCCACTGGCGAGTTCCGGAAGCAGGTGGATGAACACGTAGGCCAGACCTGCACCTCCACCCACAGAGGCCCATCGGATCTGGATTGGGGTGGGCTGTTTCGAGATCAGGGCCGCCAGCCAGTGGCAGCTGCCGATGGTGAACACACAGAGTGCGACGAGGATCCAGAGCATGGCTGGTGTGATGCGTAGGACTCAGTCTGATGGGACTGCCCGGTCTGTTCGAGTCGCTTCAGGCGTTGATGATTACGTGGTTTTGGTGATGGACTGATCGAGGGCCTGAACCAGGTTTGTCAGCTCGCTGGCCTGGGTACAGACGTGGGTGCAGGCCCGTAGACAGGAGGGATCGGCCAGATCGCGGATCCAGATCCCCTCATTCCCAAGGCGTTTCACGAGTTCGGCCGGTGTGCTCGTCGCTGACTCAACGTTCAGGCTGAAGCTCACCAGTCCTGCTGGTGGGGGCCCCTCGAGCAACGGGGTCACTGTGGGCATGGCCATGAGCTCTTGCCAAAGCTGCCCGCTCAGCGCCTGGATCCGCTCCAGGCGTTGCTGAGCGCTTCCCTCTCGTTCCAGGACTTCAAGTGATGTCCGCAGTCCTGCCAGAAGAGGGACGCAGCTGGTGGCCACTTCAAAGCGGCGGCTGTCGTGGTGGAAGGGGTCCGGATCACCCAGAACGGCTCTGCTTTCATCTTGCAAGCTGCGCCAACCGATCAGAGTCGGGCTGGCTTCGCATAGCACCCGTTCGGACAGGGCGACGCCGCCCAGCCCTTCCGGGCCGCAGGCCCATTTATGGCCTGTAAAGGCATAGATGTCGGCCGCCTTAGCAGCAGCCTTGACGGGAATCTGCCCCATCGACTGGGCGGCATCCACTAAGAGGTACGGAGGCTGTGATTGGTTTTGCAGTTGTGCTGCCACCGCTTCGATCGGCATCAGCTGGCCTGTGTTCCAGAGCAGATGGGAGAGCACCACGAGGCGGCTGTTCGGGTGCATGCTCTGTTCCAGAGCCTTCAGCACAGCCGTTTCGGTTTCGGACTGGTGATCTCGGCCCCCACGGATCTGTTTTACCGGCAAGGTGTCGATCTGCAGCTGTTGGCGCCGGGCCAGCTCATGGCAGGCCGCCACCACGCCCGGATGTTCGCAGTCGCTGATGAGCAGACGATCGCCTGGATCGAAGGGCAGCCCCCAAAGCGGAAGAACACAACCAGTGGTGACGTTTTCACTGAGGGCAAGACGATGGGGTGCAACCCCGCAAAGCTGAGCCAGCAATGCGCGGGTGCTATTCACCTCGCGGCCAATAAAAGGCCACACCTCTGTGGTGAAAGGGCCAAGCTGCTGGATCCGCTGCCAGCTGAGGCTGATCGCCTCTAACGCGGGTGTGGGAAGCGGCCCTTGTCCGCCGTAGTTGAAGTAGGTCTTATTGGAGAGTGCTGGGCAGAGATCTCTCAGCATTGCTTGAGGATTGTTGGTCAAGATCTTGGCCTAGGTGGTTTGTCGACACCTCCTCCCAGAGATGTCTAAGGCCGCTTCATGAGACATCACACCTGTCCCTGTCTTCATAGCGATGCGAGGCATTGGCAGCTTGTCAGCGGCTCTATCGCTGTGATTGAAAAAACACCACAAAACCCCGCCTTTGGCGGGGCTTTGTGATGTTGTGCCGGGGGATGGATCAGTCCTCACCTCCACTGACTGCCCTGCTTTTCCA